>UCEY01000110.1 GCA_900471605.1 Hyphomicrobiales bacterium
ATGCATTTGTCTCCTGCTCAATCGGTAGTGTCAACAATGCCGAGCCTTGTTCTTCTCCAGCGAAAGACGTCTCGTTGCCAGATTCGCTATCCGAGACATTTGCCGGCAGGAATGGCATGTCGTCGTCCTGCAGATTTCGCGCAACGGACTTGAGATCCAGGTCTCCCCAGATCGACTTCGCTTTGTTATCGGGCCTTCGCCGACCCGATTTGTACTCGACGGCAAAGCTGCGTTGGACTTTTTTCACTGTGAGGGGCCTTCGGTATTTGCGGTGATGTTTCGGCTACATTATCGGCATCGCGACGGAACCCGTTGATATCGACTGCCGATCACGCGGTCTAGACCCACTAGGATGCGGCGTCCTGGCCCATGGCCGCGTGAGGATACTGAGCAAAGTCCCCACAGCTCTTGCGCAGGAAACGCTCCGGCAACCTTGCCGGTATGATAGCCGAGAAGCGGGCGACGCGTGGTATCGAACTATAACGATGACCGCGCCTGAAAGACGCGGCAATTCGTTCTTTACAAACGAAATAGCCGAAGCGCGGAACGCCGCACGGGCGGGGTGTGAGCGGATCTCCATCCTCATCCGCCGAGAGGACAACGAACCTTCATAGATGGTATCTCGCCGGCACCACTTAATTTTTGATTAACCAATGATTTTTACGCTTTTGAAATGAAGAAGCGGTTCCGAAACATTGCTGGCATTATAGTAATTCTGGCCTCGAGCTGCCTGATTGCCCAAAGCAGCCATGCAGGACAAAGCAAGCCCTGGCGCGATCCCGGCCTGCCGCTGATCGTCGATGCCTACGAGCTCAACACCATCGACTGGCAGAAGCTTCTGGGTGACAAGCGCATCGCGGGCTTCATCCACAAAGCCTCCGACGGCTTGCCGGAAACCTTTGCATGTTCAGAGAAGGAAGATTCTGACGCCATTGCCCTTTGCAGGACCAAGTGGCGGAAATACGCGGTCAGCAAGGAACTTTACCAGACGCGCCGCCTGGTGGCCCGCGGCGCCGGACTGCTGTGGGGGGCCTATCATCTTGCCCGTCCCGGAAATCCGATAGAGCAGGCAAACCACTTTATCGACTACGCCGAACCGGATGGCAGTGATTTGATGGTGCTGGATCTCGAAGATCTTGACGAAAAATTCATGTCGCTGGAAGATGCCGAAATCTTCGTTCGCCACATCAAGTCGCGCACGGGCCGGTATCCCATTCTCTATACTAACCACAGTGTCGCCAGATATATTGCTGCCAATCGCAGACGGTATGAACTGCTCTCACGCCTGCCTATTTGGTATGCGCGATACAGGCCCGATGTTTCGGCAGTCTTTCCAATCGGCAGCTGGTCCAACTACTTCCTTTGGCAGTTTTCGTCGGCAACGAACTGCTCGAAGAAAAAGTGCCCGTATCGAATACCAGGCACTCTCACCGACATCGATGTGAATGTCGCAAGCGTCGGATTGGATGGCCTCAAGCGCGTCTGGGGTCAAGGGGCTCTGTTGCCATCAGACGCGGCAGAACTCGACCTCATCGCTGGTGCCCCAACAGCATACCAGCCGTTTTAACGTTCCCGATAAGAATCCCCTAACGGCATAGTCTCGCATCCAGCGCGCCATCGATTGCCCGCCAGTTCCGACGATACCATATGGAGAAGGCGATTTTCGGCATTGCCCCCCTTACGTGCTCTTGAAAGAAAGTGAACCTGCGACCCCGCTATTCCGATTTTCGCTTAGTGCCAGATTATCTAGTCTTTGCAGGATCTTGATCCCCTCTTAAGGTGGGATCCGCGCCGCTATTCGGTTGTGCCTGCCATGCGTCGTGAACTGCCACATGGCCGATTGTTTGTGAACAATGCTTACCAGAATAAGATAGGGCATGAAGGACAGAGAAGCGCTTCCAGACATTGATATCGCTGCAGGTAAAGATCCACTCCTGTTCGTAAAGAGAATGGTCTCCATTGCAGAGTCCGAGCCAGGCGTGACTGTCGAACTTCATCAAGACACGTTCGGCAAAGAAGGACTGCATTTCGCGAATTTCTTTCTGCCGGGATTTTCAGAGAATATACGATCAGGCGGGCAACTGATTGTTCGACCCGGAGAGGCTAGAGTCTTCGCAGAAATGCGATCGGCCGCTTGGCAATCGGACCATCCGACCCGAAACGAATATACAGCTTTCTGCAAAGAGGTATTTGGACCGCTTTTACGTGCCTATAACAAAGCTTTCGGCACACATTATAGGATGCGGGTCTCGCGTCCGCGCGCTGGCTATCAGTTGCCTCCGCAATCGAAGCGTTTGTTCGAGCAGTTTTCGATCTTGGCCAACACGCATACACTGCACCCTCTGGATTGGGAGAGGTTTTACCTATTCGTCCGCAACAACCGGAGAGAGTTGCCTGAAGGCACGCTTCGCCCTCTTCTAATTCAAAAAGGGTTTTCCTCGGAAATGGCTCAGATGCTCAGCGACCTGTATCATCATCTATGGAACTTCAAACGACTCAAGTTTTAGGCGTAACCGGATTTTCAATCCAAGACAGCATCGGCGTATGCCGCCTTCAATGAATTTAAGTCCGCGATGGCCAAAGCGGCAGCAACTTGGGTATAAAAAATCCGATTCTATTCGTATTAAGACCTGACAGGAAACATATCTTCGCCGCGATGGTGCAGGCGGGTATGATGCAGGCGGCATAACCATCGAACGACGAGAGGTTCATCATAACGATCGTGATGAGCGTCAACTGCTTCAGCCCCACAGACTTCGCATGTCTGCTTCGCCAGACTCCCTGCCTTGACGGCTCGCTGCACGGCAAGATGAGCATCGTACTTAACCGGGTTTGCTCGGCGCCAGTGAGCTTGACGGGTATTCGTTTTGAGCATCCGCACATCCTCCTCGACGCTAAGTAGCCATAAGCTCGGCGAGCTTGTCGGCTACCACGGACATCGTGTCTTCTTCGGTGCTTAACCCGCTTCGCGAGGCCAAAAGAGGACTGACGTTCCTCAGAGCTTCATATGTCGTGTTATGCACGATCGGCACGAGCTGTTCCGTCGCCAACAGGGCTGAAAGCTCTTTATCTGCAACCCCTGCGGCTGGAAGGCGACGCAGCAATGCGGGCGTTACAAGAACGATCCCTACGCGTGATTTCGCCAATCCTTTGTCAATTTCCCGAAGCAGCGATGTACCGAGAGCGACGTCCTTCTCGCTAAACCAGACTGATACGCCGCGCGCTTCAAGCAGGTCATGTAGCGTCTTGGCATCCCCCTGACGGTCGTCCCACGCATGACATAGAAAAACATCGCGGAGATCGGGAAGCTCCGCTCGGACCTCTGCGGTCTGACGTATTGGTGTGAGCGCTCGCACTTCCGTGGGGGTGTACAATACAGATGAACCGGCCTTCGACCATTTCGCACGGACACGACCGGATCCACCGCCAACTGATGAGGGACGGTAAGGTGCCGCATAGGAGGGGGACGAACCGTAGCCGCTGTCATAACTGCTGTAGCCGCGATAACGGCCGCGTCCACGGCATGCCGGACAATTCGCTGCGGCACTCGCTGAGCGATGCCCTTCAACTGGCGCTGTGCATCGAGTCATCGGGAATATTCCTTCGAATGAATGTTGCGTTCAGCTATCTTTGATCGTTGTACGAGGATTGGCTTTACCGTATCTCGTGGTTACGAAATGAACCGTCCCGGGTTTGC
>UCEY01000109.1 GCA_900471605.1 Hyphomicrobiales bacterium
TTACTCGACGATCGAGGCAACGATGCCGGCGCCGACGGTGCGGCCGCCTTCGCGGATCGCGAAGCGCAGCTTTTCTTCCATCGCGATCGGCACGATCAGCTCAACGGCAACCGTGACGTTGTCGCCCGGCATCACCATTTCCGTGCCTTCCGGAAGCGTGACGATGCCCGTCACGTCCGTCGTGCGGAAGTAGAACTGCGGACGGTAGTTGGTGAAGAACGGCGTATGACGGCCGCCTTCTTCCTTCGTCAGGATGTAGGCTTCGGCCATGAACTTCTTGTGCGGCTTGACCGAACCCGGCTTGCAGAGAATCTGGCCACGCTCGACGCCGTCACGGTTCACGCCGCGAACCAGTGCGCCGATGTTGTCGCCGGCCTGGCCCTGGTCGAGCAGCTTGCGGAACATTTCAACGCCGGTCACCGTCGTCTTCGAGGTCGGGCGGATGCCGACGATCTCGACTTCTTCGCCAACCTTGACGATGCCACGCTCGACGCGGCCGGTCACGACCGTACCACGGCCCGAGATCGAGAACACGTCTTCGATCGGCATCAGGAACGGCTGGTCGATCGGACGCTCAGGCGTCGGGATGTAGGCGTCGACCTGAGCCATCAGCTCGCGGATCGCGTCTTCGCCGATCTTCTTGTCCGAATCTTCCAGAGCGGCAAGCGCCGAACCCTTGACGATCGGAATGTCNNACCTGGTCGACCTTGTTCAGGAACACCACGATCGCCGGAACGCCGACCTGGCGGGCCAGCAGGATGTGCTCGCGGGTCTGCGGCATCGGGCCGTCAGCAGCCGAGCAGACCAGGATCGCGCCGTCCATCTGGGCTGCGCCGGTGATCATGTTCTTGACGTAGTCGGCGTGGCCGGGGCAGTCGACATGCGCATAGTGGCGGTTCGGCGTCTCGTATTCGACGTGCGCCGTCGAAATGGTGATGCCGCGCGCCTTTTCTTCAGGAGCCGCGTCGATCTGGTCATAGGCCTTGTACTCGCCGAAGTACTTCGTGATCGCGGCCGTCAGCGACGTCTTGCCATGGTCAACGTGACCGATCGTGCCAATGTTGACGTGCGGCTTGTTGCGCTCAAACTTGCTCTTTGCCATT
>UCEY01000108.1 GCA_900471605.1 Hyphomicrobiales bacterium
CGGTCGACCTCTATATCGGCGCCGGCATAAAGCGTCTTGCCGAACGCCCAGTTCTTCATCACCCGCGATCCGTCCGGGCCATAGGAGAAGGTCACCGCCGATCCCCCTTGGGTGACACTGGCAAGCTGGTTCGACCGGTCCCACACCAGACTGCGGGTGCCGTCCGAGACCATGTTGCCGTTGGCGTCATACCCGATCGTCTTGGTGCCGATCTGGGTCGCCGCATGCGGGCGCGGGTACCATCCAAGCGGATAGGTATAGACGCCCATTTTGCTGCGAGACACGAGATTCCCGTTGTCGGAATAACGAAAGCTTTCCGTCAGCGCGTTATTGCCCAGGTTTGTCGCGGTATAAAGCCGGCCTAGATCGTCATAGACGTAAGTCCAGCTGTCGGACGGTGTCAGGCCGGAGATGGCAGTGATACGTCCGAGCTTGTCGCGGGTGTACTGATTGTCCATCAGCACCGTGGTNNAAACTCCGTCGTCACCCCGTTGGCATAGGCGATCGACTTCGTCTGGCCATCCGCCTCGTAGAAGGTCGAGGTGATGTAGTCCGGGATCGAATAGAGAAGATCTGCGGAATTATAGACCCAGTAGGGAGCAGTCGTTCCAATATTCACCGACACGGGACCATACATCGTCCGCTCCGGCTTCCACTGGCGTCCCATTGCCTGGGTCCTCCAGTAGGGCTGACCATTGATGGTCGCTCCGACAACGCTATGGCCACCCGCTCCGTTATAGCTTCGCCAATATTCAAGCTTGGCATTGCCGTTTTCCGACGAGGTCAGCAAACCAACATTGTGATTATATCCCTCCCTCACCTGATCGTAGGTATTGGTTGCCACCGTTGTGGGTGATGCCTCACCCGGACCCCAGACTTTCTTGGTCAGGAGCCGTCCCATCTGGTCATAGTCCAGGTTCGTCTGAACGCCTCGAGCATCCCGCTGGACCGAAAGCCGATTGGCTCCGTCATACATATAGGTCCAGGTGCCCAGATCCGGATCGCTTGCCGAGAGCCGGTTGCCGACAAGGTCGTAGGTATAGGTCCACAC
>UCEY01000107.1 GCA_900471605.1 Hyphomicrobiales bacterium
CGTTCAATATGGCGGCCTGACCGGTCGCCTCATCGAAAGTCCAGCTCAAGGGCCGCTTTCCAGTCCTGTTCCCGTCCGTTATGGCGGTGACAACGGAATTCTCTTGATTAGTTAAAACTCATGTTTCTGGGAGGGAAACAATGCTTCACCTGCGCAAGCTCAAACTCATCGCTTCAGTTGCCGCCATCGTCACAGCCTTGGCGGGCGGCGCCATTGCGGCCGATCTTCGTGCCGGCACCAGCATGGCGGCGAGCCATCCATCGGCGATGGTGCTCAAGAAGCTTTCCGAACTCGTGAAGGAAAGGAGTGCCGGCAAGCTGAACATCAACGTCTATACCGACGGCACGCTCGGTAATGATGGGCAGATGCAGCAGCAGGTCCAGTCGGGCACGCAGGATATCTCGACCGCCAATGCTGCCGGCCTTGCCGCGCAGGTCAAGGAAATGGCCGTTGTCGAATTCCCGTTCATCTACCGCAATTCCGATGAGTTTTATCGCGTGCTGGGCGGCGAGATGGGCAAGGAACTGGCCGCCAAGCTCTACGAGAAGGGCTGGGTGGCGCTCGGGTTCTCCCATAACGGTTTCCGCCAGGCGACGAACAGCAAGCGGCCGATCCAGAAATGGGAGGACTTCAAGGGCCTGAAGGTTCGCGTCATCCCGAACGCCATGTATATCGACATGTTCTCTGCGCTCGGTGCCAATCCGACGCCGATGCCGGTTTCGGAAGTCTATGCCGCGCTGGAAACCGGCACGGTCGATGCGCAGGAAGCGCCGCTCGCGCAGATCAACGCCATGCGCATTTACGAAGTGCAGAAGTTCATCAGCATGACCGGTCATTCCGTCAATTCGGAAGTGATCGTCATGAGCCGCAAGACCTATGATGCCATGTCACCGGAAGATCAGAAGATCCTCGTGCAGGCCGGCAGGGATGCCGTCGAGTGGAAGCGCAAGCAGTTCGCCGAAATGGAGGCGGGCCTCTTGAAGACGATCGAGGACGGCGGCATGAAGGCCAACAAGGTCGACAATGCAGAGCTCACCCGGATGGCCGAGCAGATGAAACCGGTCATCGCCAAGCATTCCGAGCTGGCGGGCAAGGATTTTGCCGACCGCTACATCAAGGCGATCGAAACATCGCGTACCGGGAATTGATGGAGCTTTGGAGCCGGAGCGTCTCTCCGGCTCCGCATCCGGGAGATCAATCTGATGCGCTATGTCGACGGGCTTTTCCGCCTGTTTGAAATTGTCCTCGTCGCCCTCTTGGCATGCATGGTCGTCATGGTGTTCGGCAATGTCGTGCTGCGATACGGGTTCAACTCCGGCCTGACCCTCTCTGAAGAACTCTCGCGTTTCGCCTTCATCTGGCTGGCCTTCCTCGGCACGGTCGTGGGGGTGCGTGACAGGGCGCATCTGGGGGCCGATTTTCTCGTCAGCGCCCTGCCGCCATTGGGCCGGAAGATCTGTTTCGTGCTGTGTTCCCTGCTGATCATCTGGAGCTGTTCGCTGATCTTCCTCGGCACGTTCCGCGGCCACGCGATCAACATGCAGAACTACTCGCCGGTCATGGGTGTTCCGATGGAATATGTCTATGCCTCGGCCTATGTGCTGAGCCTCGGCATCATCGCCCTGACGGTTGCCCGCCTCTACCAGTTCGCGCGAGGCCGGATCAGCAATGACGACCTGTTCTCAGCCGTCGATCCGGAAGAGGCGCTGGCAATCGAAGGAGCCGGACCAGCCAAAACTGCCGCGAAATCCGAAGAGAAGAAACAATGACAGTCGTCGTCTTCGTATCTGCCCTGCTCGGCGCCATGGCGATCGGGCTGCCGATCGCATTCGCCCTGCTGGTCACCGGCATCGCGTTGATGATCTATCTCAACAATTTCGATGCCCAGATCATAGCGCAGAACCTGTTCACCGGCGCCGACAGCTTTCCCCTGATGGCGGTTCCCTTCTTCATGCTCGCCGGCGAACTGATGAATGCAGGTGGCCTGTCGCGACGCATCGTCGAGGCGGCCATGGCATGGGTGGGCCATTGGCGCGGCGGTCTTGGCTATGTTGCAATCATCGCATCGGTGATCATGGCGTCGCTTTCGGGCTCGGCCGTGGCCGATACCGCTGCGATCGCAGCGCTGCTCATCCCGATGATGCGCAAGGCGAACTACAATATTCCGCGCTCGGCGGGTCTGATCTCGGCCGGTGGCGTGATCGCGCCGATCATTCCGCCGTCGATCGGCCTCGTATTGTACGGGGTTTCCGGCAATGTCTCCATTCGTCAGCTTTTCCTTGCGGGGATCGTGCCGGGCATCCTGATGGGCGTGGCACTGATGATGACGTGGTCGCTTGTAGCGCGCCGCGACAACGTTGCCATCACGCCGAAAGCGAGCTGGGCACACCGTCGAAAAACCGTCATCGATGGTTTCTGGGCCTTCCTCCTGCCTGTTGTCATTATCGGCGGCCTGAAGATGGGCGTCTTTACCCCGACGGAAGCGGCGGTGGTCGCCGCGGTCTATGCCCTGATCGTCGGCTTGTTCGTCTATCGCGAACTGAAGATCAGCCACATGTACCACGTGTTCCTGTCGGCCGCCAAAACGACGTCGGTGGTGATGTTTCTGGCGGCCACCGCCGTGGTCTCTGCATGGTTGATCACGATCGCCAACGTGCCGGCTGAAGTCAGCCGTCTCCTTGAGCCGTTCATGGACAACAAGATGCTGCTGATGTTCGTCATCATGGTTCTCGTCGTGATTATCGGCACGGCACTGGATTTCGTGCCGACAATCCTCATCCTGACACCGGTGCTTGTGCCGGTGATCAAGATGGCGGGCATCGATCCGGTCTATTTCGGTGTGCTCTTCATCATGAACAACGCCATCGGTCTGATCACGCCGCCGGTCGGCACGGTGCTCAATGTGGCCGCAGGTGTCGCGAAGGTGCCGCTGGGATCGGTCATCCGGGGGGTAATGCCATTCCTCATCGCCGAGATTGCCGTGCTCTTCCTGCTGGTCCTGTTTCCGGAGCTCGTCACCGTGCCGCTCCGCTACCTGCGCTGAGGTAATGTCATGCAGCCATTGACCCGACCGACTGATTTCGACGCAACCGTCCTGCCGAGACTGGCCGCCGTCCTGGGCGAACGGATCGTTACATCCCGCGTCGTGCGAGAACAGCACGGTCACGGTGAGGGGCTTCCCGACTGTGCCATGCCGGATGCGGTGGCGTTTGCCCAGACGACCGGGGAGGTCGCTGCGATCGCCGCGATCTGCAACGAAACCCGCACCCCTCTCATCCCGTTTGGAGCCGGCTCCTCCCTGGAGGGCCACGTCGTCCCGCTTCATGGCGGCGTGGCCCTCGACCTGTCCGGCATGACGAAGATCATCGCGGTCAATGCGGAAAGCATGGACTGCCGCGTCGAGGCCGGTGTGACGAAGGAACAGTTGAATACGGAACTGCGGTCCAGCGGTCTGTTTTTCCCTGTCGATCCCGGCGCGCATGCGACCCTCGGCGGCATGGCGGCGACGCGCGCTTCCGGCACCAATGCCGTCCGTTACGGAACCATGCGGGAGGTAACGCTCGGCCTCACCGTGGTGACGCCCGATGGACGCATCATCCGCACCGGCGGCCGCGCGCGAAAATCCTCGGCGGGGCTTGACCTGACCCGGCTTTACGTCGGCAGCGAGGGAACGCTCGGCATCATTACCGAGATTGCGCTGAAGCTGAGCGGCATCCCCGAGACGATCGCCTCCGCGGTCTGCCAGTTTCCGGATATGGAAAGCGCGGTCGGCACCGTCATCGCAGCCCTGCAGATCGGCATCGGCGTGGCGCGTATCGAGCTTGCCGACCAGATACAGATGCGTGCCTGCATCCGCTATTCGAAACTCGACGAATTCCGGGAACTGCCGACACTGTTCTTCGAGTTCCACGGAACGCCGGCAGTGGTGGCCGAACAGACGCAAACCATGCAGTCGCTTGCCTCGGAATTCGGCGGCAGCGGTTTCCAGTTCGCCAACAAGCCGGAGGAGCGTTCGCGTCTCTGGACCGCAAGGCACAACGCCTATTTCGCCAATGTTGCGCTTATCCCAGGCTACAAGCTCATCGGCACGGACGCCTGCGTGCCGATTTCAGAACTGGCTGCGTGCATCGAGGCGACCCAGAAGGATATCGAGGAAAGCGGCATGGTGGCGCCGCTCGTCGGTCATGTGGGCGATGGCAATTTCCATCTGGCGATACTCTTCGATCCGGACAAACACGAGGAGCGCAGGAAGGCCGAGGCGCTGGCGAGCCGCGTCAGCCTGCGCGCCATCGAGTTTGGCGGCACCTGTACCGGCGAGCACGGGATCGGCATCGGCAAGATACGCTACATGGAAACCGAACACGGCGATGCGCTCGACGTCATGCGTGCGATCAAGGTCGCACTCGACCCCAACGGGATCATGAATCCCGGCAAGATGTTGCCTTCGGGCACGGGAGAACACTGAGATGAAGAAACTGATGAATGCGCCCGGCGATTTCGTCGACCAGGCATTGGACGGACTGACCCTGGCCAATCCCTCCCTCATTCGCGATGGCGAGAACGGCAGGGTGATCCGGCGGGCGGACGGCGCCCGCAAGGGCAAGGTCGGCGTCGCCTCCGGCGGCGGTTCGGGCCATCTGCCTCTCTTCACCGGTTATGTGGGCAGAGGGCTTCTCGATACCTGCTCGATCGGAAACGTCTTCGAGGGGCCGAATGTCGGCTCATGCATGGACGCGATCAGGCTCGCCGATGGCGGCCGCGGGGTGCTGCGCCTCTACGGCAATTATGGCGGCGACCGCATGAATTTCGACATGGCCGGCGAAATGCTGGAGGACGAGATCCGTACGACGACGGTTCTGGGCACGGACGACATCGCCAGTGCTTCGCCCGAGGAAATCGCCAAGCGCCGCGGCGTGGCCGGCATCATATACGCCTACAAGATTGCGGGAGCCAAGGCTGAAACCGGCGCCGACCTCGACGAGGTGACGGCGACGGCCGCAAAGGCGGTCGCCGCGACCCGCACGATCGGCGTCGCGCTGGCGCCATGCCAGGTCCCGGGATCGGCCAAACCGACCTTCACGCTCGGCGACGACGAGATCGAAATGGGCATGGGTATCCATGGCGAGCCAGGCATCTGGCGCAACAAGCTGCGTTCGGCCGACGAGATCGCTGACGAGATGCTGCAGCGTCTTCTGGCCGAAACGCCGAAAAATGCCGGTTCAGAGGTCTCGATCCTGGTGAATGGCTTGGGCGCGACACCGCTCGAAGAGCTTTTCATTCTTTATCGCCGTGCATCGCAGAAGCTTTCGACCGCCGGTTTTTCCATCGTGCAGCCGCTTGTCGGCAACTACGTGACATCGATGGAAATGGCCGGTGTCTCGATCAGCCTATGCTTCCTTGACGAGGAGCTGAAGTCGATGCTGGCCGCTCCCGCCTATTGCCCGTTCTGGAGGGTCGGATGAGCACTTTCGACGTTAAGGACGTCAAGGCGGTTGTCGGAAAGGCAGCCGCGGCCATGGTCGGGTTGGAACAGGAACTGAATGCCGCCGATGCCAAGCTTGGCGACGGTGACACAGGCGGAATGCTCGCTCGGGTGATTTCCGCGATCGACAAAGCCGCAATACCCTCGGACGAGGATATTGGCGCCTGCTTTTCCGCCTATGCGAAAGCGGCCGCCGTTGCGACGGGATCGAGCCTCGGTACGTTGTTCGCCACGGCGCTGATGGCCTTCGCCAGGGAGACTAAGGGGCAAAGTGCCGTGCCGGTTTCCGAGCTCGCACCACTCCTCGTCAAGGCGCGGGACGCCATGATGGCGCGAGGCGGAGCGAAGCTCGGCGACAAGACGGTTCTGGATGCGATCGATGCCGCCGCGCAGGCGCTGGAGGGGGTCGGCGATACCGCCGAGGCAAAAGCCAAGTCGGTCGAGGCGACGGCTGATGTTCTGGTCGCGTTTCGTGGCAAGCCGAACAAAATCGGGCGGGCCCGGATGTTCGCCGACCAGACCATCGGCCTCGACGATCCGGGCATGCTCGCATTCGCTAAACTTTGCGAGGCAATCGTATAACGGCTTTCAACCGGCAACGTTTCAACCATCGATGAACCATGGTAACCGAGGGCTTCAAGACGATTTTGATCAGGAGCGGGAATGTCAATGCAGATCGATAAATCTGAAGGGGAGGGTGAACGCAATTCCAGCCAGATGCTATCCTTTTCGAAGATGCTTGCCGTTCTGGACTGTTTTTCGCGTGACGACCGCTCTCTTTCCGTCCTCGAGATCGCCAGGCGCACCAAGCTGCCGCGCACCACGGTGCATCGGATCGTGGGGTCGCTCCGTGCGCTTGGCCTGATCGACCAGGATCGCGACCGCGAGAAATACCGGCTTGGCCTGAAGCTCTTCGAGCTGGGCAATACGGTTCTGGCCAACATGGACGTCCAGCGGGAGGCAAGCGAAAGCATCGCGACGCTCGTCAACAAGACCGGCCAATCCGTCCATCTCGGCGTGTTCGACGGTTTCGAAATCGTGATGGTCGAAAGAGCGGATTCGAAGGTCGGCCAGGTGAACCGGGTCGTAACGCTGGAAAGCGCCGCGGCATACTGTAGCGCCACCGGCAAGGCCGCGCTTGCCTTCCAGCCGCAATCGGTCGTCGATCGGATCATCTCCCACGGTTTCACTGCGCTTACTCCGAACACGATCACCAGCGGCAGGCAGCTGATGGACGACCTCGCCAGGATCCGCGAGCGGGGATATTCGATCGACGACGCCGAATACGAGGACTGGCGCCGGTGTGTCGCCGCCCCCATCCGCAATGCGAGCGGCCGGGTTTTCGCGGCGATCAGCGTGACGGGCAAGAAAGAGAACTTCACCGAAAGCACGATCCCGGAATATGCCAGCCTGGTTGTGGCGCAGGCGGAGAAGATCTCGCGCCGCCTGGGATATGAGCGAAACGGCGACTGACATCGCCTGCGGCAGATGAGAGAGTTCGAGGGATGATCCGCACGCCGTAGCGGCTCATTCACGGCAGCGCTTCGTCGCGCGACATCCCTCAAAATCATCCGACAAATCAATTTCATGCCGCTCGCTGCGGGCGCGCTGCCCATCAATCGCGCCGGTGATGCAGACTTTCTTTTTTCGAGCCGCGCACGTTCGAATTGTGCTTGACGGGCCCGTATATGTCCACTATTCAGACA
>UCEY01000106.1 GCA_900471605.1 Hyphomicrobiales bacterium
GGTGAAGGCGGTGGACGACGCCTATCCGCTCTATGGCAGTTTCGGCGCCGAACCTTCCGCGCCGCTGCCCGATCTTCTTGCCCGGCAGGGAGACACTTTCGGCGCGCTCGCGGCGCCGCTGCTGCTGGAACGCCTCGGCCTCAAGGACGGCGACCAGCTTCTGCTCGGCAACGCCCGGCTGACATTGCGCGGCACGATCACCGCCGAGCCCGACGCGCTCTCTGAAGGCTTCGGTTTTGCACCCCGCCTGATCGTCAGCCGCGAGGCGCTTGCCGCATCCGGCCTGATCACCACCGGCAGCCTCGTCGAACATGCCTACAAGATCCGGCTCGACGAGCCTTCGACCCGCTCGACGCTCGCTGCCCGAGCCAACCGCGAATTCCCGAGCGCCGGCTGGGCAATCCGCACCAGCGACCGCGCGGCACCCTCGCTCACTGAAAACGTCGACCGCTTTTCGCAATTCCTGACGCTTGTCGGCCTCACCGCCCTGATCGTCGGCGGCGTCGGCGTCGCCAATGCCGTGCGTGCCTTCCTCGACGCCAAGCGCACCACGATCGCCACCTTCAAATGCCTCGGGGCGCCTGCCTCGGTGGTGACGATGATCTATCTGATCCAGATCATGCTGCTCGCGGTCGTCGGCATCGTGATCGGCCTCGTCATCGGGGCCATCTCGCCCTTCGTGGCGCTGCAATTCCTTGAAGGCGTGCTGCCGGTTCCGAAGGAAGTGACCTTCTATCCATCGGCGCTGGCGCTGGCCGCCCTGTTCGGCATCCTCATCACCTTCGCCTTCGCCGTCCTGCCGCTCGGCCATGCCCGCGAAGTCCCGGCGACCGCCCTTTTCCGCGAACAGAGTTTCGACAACACGCGCCTTCCCTCCTGGCCCTATCTCCTCGCCGCGGGTGTGGCGCTCGCGGCCCTTGCGGCGCTTGCGATCGTCTCGGCGGAAGAGCGCTTCATCGCCTCCGTCTTCCTCGCCGCCGTCGCCGGTGCCTTCGTACTGCTGCGCCTCGTCGCGGCACTGATCGCCGCCCTTGCCAGGAGAAGCCCGCGGGTCAACTCGCCGGCGCTGAGATTGGCGATCGGCAATATCCACCGGCCCGGCGCGCTGACGCCGTCGGTCGTGCTGTCGCTTGGTCTGGGCCTTGCCCTGCTGGTGACGCTCGCCCTGATCGACGGCAACATGCGCCGCCAGCTGACCGGCAGCATCGCAGAAAAGGCC
>UCEY01000105.1 GCA_900471605.1 Hyphomicrobiales bacterium
GGCTGCAAGGCGCGCACGCTTTCGCACGGCATGGGCGGCGCGCAGGGTCTGGAGCTCTGGGGACCGTTCGAGGACGGTGCCAAGGTGAAGGCAGCGCTGCTGGAGGCCGGTCGGGAATTCGGCCTGAAACAGGTCGGCGCGCGGGCCTATTCCTCGGCGGCTCCAGAATCCGGCTGGCTGCCGTCACCGCTGCCGGCGATCTATACGGGCGCAGGAGCATGGATCATGATCGCGACACCGGCGCCGGATCTGAACACTAATCATCCCAGCTAATCGTTTTTATCGAATGGGATGCATTGACCCACGGGGCGCGGTAGCCTTTTTATCTGCGCCGACGCGGAACGGCGGATTTGGGAGGACGCATGCAGGTCTTATCGAGCATTGATGCGATGCGAACCGCGCTCGCCGAGGCAGGAGCCAAGCAGGTGAGCGTCGGTTTCGTTCCAACAATGGGATATCTGCATGCGGGGCATATGGAGCTTGTCTCGCGGGCGCGAGCCGATAACGGGATTGTCGTTGCCTCGATCTTTGTGAACCCTCTTCAGTTCGGCCCGGCCGAAGACCTTGCTCGATACCCACGCGACTTGGAGCGCGATATTGCCATGCTAGACGAGGCGGGGGTCGAATTCCTCTTCGCGCCTGGGGTCGAGGATATGTATCCGCAGCCCATGAAAACCGTCGTTGACGTGCCTGATCTGGGATGCGAGCTCGAGGGCTCTGTTCGGCCCGGGCATTTTGCAGGCGTGGCAACCGTTGTCTGCAAGCTCTTCAACATTGTGCAGCCCCAGGCAGCCTATTTCGGAGAGAAGGACTATCAGCAGGTCGTGATCGTCAGGCGGATGGTGGACGATCTCGCTTTGCCTGTGCGGGTGATTTCGGTCCCGACGGTGAGGGACAAGGATGGTCTCGCCCTGTCTTCCCGCAACGTATATCTCAGTGAGACGGAAAGACGAGCTGCGGCCGTCATCCCGAACGCGTTGAACGAAGCGGAGCGTCTTGTGTCCCAAGGGCTTGCGGACCCTCGGGTTCTAGAAGAGAAGCTTGTCGGCTTCATCGCGCGGGAGCCTCTGGCCAAGGTCGAAGTGGTTGCCGTCAGGGATGCCTCGACCTTGCAGCAGGTTGCAAAGATTGAGGATCCCGTTGTTGTGGCGTTGTTTGTCCGGGTCGGCACGACGAAGCTTCTCGATAATCGGGTGATCGCGAAAAAGTGCCTGCCGGTATTGGGAGAGGCGCCATGAGCGCGGCGGGGTCTTTTCAACGTCTGTCCCCCACGCAGATCCGGGCAATGAAGAGCGGTACGCCGATCGTGTGCTTGACGGCTTATACGACGCCGATGGCGCGGCTCCTTGACGAGTACTGCGATCTTCTGCTTGTCGGCGACTCGCTCGGCATGGTCCTCTACGGTCTGGAGAGTACCATCGCCGTGACGCTTGATATGATGATCGCGCACGGAAAGGCGGTAATGAGGGGTGTCGCCAAATCCTGCGTGGTCGTGGATATGCCCTTCGGAAGTTACCAGGAGTCGAAGGAATCCGCCTATCGCAACGCCGTACGCATTCTGCAGGAAACCGGCTGCGATGCGGTCAAGCTCGAGGGTGGCGAAGAGATGGTCGAGACCATTGCCTTCCTTACCGCTCGTGGCATCCCGGTTCTCGGCCACATCGGCTTGATGCCGCAGCAGGTCCATACCGCAGGCGGATATCGTTCCGTCGGCCATTCCGACGGAGAAGTTGCGAAGATTCGACGTGACGCGGAAGCCATCGGCAACTCCGGGGCCTTTGCAGTTGTTATCGAAGGCACTGTCGAAGCACTTGCGCGCGAGGTGACGATGTCAATCCCGGTTCCAACGATCGGGATCGGCGCCTCGGTCGCCTGTAATGGGCAAATTCTGGTGTCCGACGACATGCTCGGTCTGTTTAACGACTTCACGCCGCGCTTCGTCAAACGGTATGACGAGCTCGGAAAAAGGATCGGGGTTGCGGCCGGGGCCTATGCCCAAGAGGTGCGCTCCCGAACTTTTCCCGCCGATGAACATACATTCAAGCGCCGGGCGTGAGTAGGTAGCCCCGAACAACCGCATCGTCGGATGGCCATTCTTTCGGGCGAGCCACAGATTCGCAAGGCGGTGATATCACTCTGCAACACGGCAGCGAACACAGGGTTGAAAGTTCTACAGCATCTTTCCGGTTGATCGGTCCGGCCGAAAGCGAGATCCCCCAACACACTATATGTGCGGCGGCTTCTGGTTTCATGTCGTTTCGATTTCCCGCCCCCAAGGGAATTCGAATAGGGGATGCGGTTCGCGCGGCTAGACGTTCATTGCGGCGTGCCGCGCGTCTAGCAGAAAAGGTTGAGCGGTGAGAACATAGGGACCCACGCCGCAACAAGAAGTGGTCGAGGTAATGCTCCTCATGGGAGGACCCGGTGCAAAATCTCATGTGCCGATGACGGGTAGGTCGCGCACCAGGGCCCGGTCACGATGGGCATGGACCCCCAACGCGATAGTCGTTATTTGCAGGGCTTTTTGCGATGCTGATAATGTCGCAGGAACACCATCTCAGATACCCCGAGGCTTCCAGAGTGAAAAAAGTCAAGCGCAGCTTTGCCGTTGAGTACAAATCGGCTCGGCGAAAAGTCAATTCCCGTCCGACCTCGATCTGGGGAAACATCGATCTGAAATCGGTGGCGCAGGATCTTCAGGAAGAGACAATGCCGTCCCTACTCGACAGCCCTCAGGATAACAAATTCGGCAATGGGGTGCCTTTTACTGGAGAGAAGCAGGCTGCGGTGTTGTTGACAGCACTGGGTGAGCAGGAGACAAATGCAT
>UCEY01000104.1 GCA_900471605.1 Hyphomicrobiales bacterium
GCGACCCCCTGCGATCCGGGCGCGTAGGCCATCATAGCGTTCGACATTGGCCTTGGGTTCACGCAGCAAGGTCAGCGCCTGTGGCGTATCGATGTCGGGACCATCGATTGTCTTGCCGTCGATCAGCCGATGCAGCAGGTTCAGCACATGCGTCTTGGTCGCCACCCCAGCATCCAAGGCCAGTTCCACAGCCCTGAGGACGACCTGTTCGTCGTGATGAAGGACAAGGGCAAGGATATCGGCCATCTCACGATCACCGCCGGGGCGGCGAAGCATCTGATCTTGCAACTGTCTGAAGGCCAGCGGCAATTCCAGGAAGGGTGCACCATTGCGCAGGGCACCGGGTTTGCGCTGGATGACGGCAAGGTAATGTCGCCAGTCGTAAATCGTTCGCGGCGGCTTGTCGTGGCTGCGCTCAATGATCCGCTCATGCTCGCATAGGACATTGCCCTCGGCCGCAACCACCAGTCTCTCGGGATATATCCGTAGGCTGACGGGCCGGTTCGCAAACGATGCTGGCACGCTGTAACGATTACGCTCAAAGGTGATCAGGCAGGTCGGCGAGACGCGCTTGCTCTGCTCGACGAAGCCGTCAAACATGGCGGGGAGCGACATCAATGCTGCCCGCTCATCAGCCCAGACATCCGCGATCGTGCCGGACAAGGTCCCATGCGCCGTCTCCCGCCATAGGTCCTGGCAATGCTGTTCCAGCCAGTCATTCAACGCCGCCAAATCGGGAAAGTCCGGCATCTGTTGCCACAAGCGTGGTCGGGCATCCTGAACGTTCTTCTCGACCTGACCTTTCTCCCAACCTGCCGCTGGATTGCAGAACTCGGGCGCAAAGACATAATGGTTCGTCATCGCCAGGAAACGGATGTTGACCTGCCGCTCCTTGCCCCGGCCTACGCGATCGACCGCGGTCTTCATGTTATCGTAGATGCCGCGGCCAGGTACGCCGCCGAACATACGGAAGCCGTGCCGGTGGGCGTCGAAGAGCATCTCATGCGTCTGCAGCAGGTAGGCCCTGACCAGAAACGCGCGACTGTGTGATAGCTTGATATGTGCGACCTGAAGCTTCGTCCGCTCGCCGCCGATCACGGCATAATCCTCACTCCAATCGAATTGGAATGCTTCGCCTGCACGGAAAGACAGCGGAACGAATATGCCACGGCCCGCCGTCTGTTGCTCAACCCGCCACTCACGGGCGAAGGCTGCGACCCGACCATAAGAGCCGGTAAACCCGAGAGCCATCAGATCGGCATGAAGCTGCTTCAGCGTTCGGCGCTGCTTGCGCGACCTCCCGGCCTCGGTCTTCAGCCAGCCAGCAAGTTTGTCGGCATAGGGATCAAGCTTGCTCGGTCGTTCCGGTACCGTGAACGTCGGCTCGATCGTACCAGCGCTCAGATACTTCGCGATCGTATTGCGTGACAGCCCGGTGCGCCGGCTGATCTCCCGGATCGACTGCTTCTCGCGCAGCGCCATCCGACGGATGATGTTTAAAAGTCCCATGTGGATCACTCCGTTGCCCCCGTCGCTCACCGCGTTGGGGGGAAGGTTCACATGGCTCAATTCTCAATGGAAATTATGCGCCTAACCGGCTCAGTTCTGCGTGGAAACCAACA
>UCEY01000102.1 GCA_900471605.1 Hyphomicrobiales bacterium
GCACCGGTTGCGCATTCGACTGCGGGAACGTCCGAAGAGAACAAGTCGCTGACCTTCGGTTATGCGGTAACGGACGGTGACGGCGACCAGGCCGGCGGCTTCCTGACCATCCAGGTCGACGACGACACGCCGGTCTCGAAGGGCGTGGTGACGTCTTCGACGGTGCTTGACGACGAAGCGCAGAGCGAGTTCACGCCGGTCAACAATGGCGGNNAACGGCTTTGCGCAGACGGAAACGGTTGCCTGGGGCGCGGGCGTCGTCGGTGCCGACGGTGCGACGACGTTCACGGCGACGAGCGCCAACTATCCGGCCGGTACCCCGGCTGCGGTGCTGGTGATCAAGGCCGACGGTTCCTATTCGCTGACGCTGGGTGCGCCGGTTGCGCATGACACGGTCGGCACTTCGGAAGACAACAAGTCGCTGTCGTTCGACTTCACGGTGACGGACGGCGACGGCGACAAGGCGACCGGTACGCTGAAGGTCGAAGTGGACGACGACACGCCGGTGTCGAAGGGGACGGTGACGGCGTCGCGCGAACTGGACGACGAGGCGCAGAGCGAGTTCACGCCGGCCAACAACGGCGGCGGGTTCGATGCGAACCCGAACTACAACACGGTATCGGGTGCGGCGGGTGCACTGTTCACGGCAGGCGCCGACGGTGTGAAGTCGGTTGCGCTTTCGGGCCCGGCCTTCGACGTTATCTACAAGGACGCGCAGGGCTTTGCGCAGACGGAAGCGGTTTCCTGGGGTGCGGGCGTCGTCGGTTCCGACGGTGCGACGACGTTCACGGCGACGAGCCTCAACTATCCGGCCGGTACGCCGGCTGCGGTGCTGGTGATCAAGGCGGACGGTTCCTACACGTTCACGCTGGGTGCGCCGGTCGCACAGGGCTTCACCTTCCCGGGCATCGAAGAAAGCAAGACGCTGTCGTTCGGCGTGACGGTGACGGACGGCGACGGCGACAAGGCCAATGCGACGCTGAAGGTCGACGTCAACGACGACACGCCGGCTCCGGTCGCTTCGATCGTGTTCGGTTCCGCGACGCTTGACG
>UCEY01000101.1 GCA_900471605.1 Hyphomicrobiales bacterium
TCAAACCGCTCCTCACCGCCGTCTTCCCCATCAACGACGCCGTCAACGCATTCGAAACCGCGGCATACAGAGCAAAATCAATGAAGGTCCAGCTCGCGTTCGGATGAGATCATCGTGCGACCTGGCAGGCGCAATCTGAGCTCGAAGGTCCTATGCGTCCGGTAGCCGCGCTGCCAAGAAGTCGATAAGCGCCCGTGCCGCCATGGGAAGATGCCTTCGGGAAACATAGAGAGCGTAGATGCCAAGCGTGTTCGGCTCCCACTCAGGCAAGACAACCGCCAGCCTGCCCGCACCGACCTCCTGATCGGCGGCAAAACACGGCAGCATCGCGATGCCCAGGCCGGACAGCGTGGCACGTCGCAGCGCGATGGCGTCGTTGGTCTGGAAAGCGCCCCCCACAGCAACGACGACCTGCGTTTCGAAATTCTTCAGCGACCATTCCGTTCCTCCAAGGCGGGTGTAGGTGAGGCACCTGTGGTCGTCGAGATCCTCTGGTCCTGACGGAGTTCCGAATTCCTTGAGATAACGGGGCGAGGCGTAGAGCCGCGACGGGCACTGTCCCAGCCTTTTCGCGATCAATGATGGGTCCAGGTGGTTGGCGATCCGTATTGCCACATCGATGCGATCCTGCACCAGGTCGACCGCCCGATCGGAAATCTGCAAGTCGACCTTGATGCGTGGATAGGCGTCCGCAAATTCGGAAAGAAGCGGGACGAGCTGCGCTTCCGCCAGGATGCCCGGCGCCGTCACCCGAAGAAGACCGTGCGGAGTATCGGCATGCTTCGCGACTTCCGTCACCGCGTCGGCAACACGCACGATTTCCTTACACAACTCGAGAACGCGTTCTCCGGCGGAGGTCAAGCTGAGCTGCCGCGTGGTGCGGTGGAGAAGCCGGGTTCCCGACCAGTCTTCCATGGACGCTATATAACGCGACGCCATCGCTCGGGACATGCCGAGCTCCTCGGCCGCGCCGGAAGCGCTTCCGCGCTCGATGGTCTTCAACAGAACTTTTGCCGCAACTATCCGGTCCATCTATTTGCTCGATCTATGCAACATTGTGTGGACAATAATGACGTTTATCTTTGAGATACGCAACATTACATTCTCCTCAACACAAGGAGATCGCAGTGACCACCGACATCGAACTTCAGTATTTTTTCGACCCTTTCTGCGGCTGGTGCTACGCAAGTGCACCAGCACTCGCTGGCCTCGCCGATAAGTTCGCAGACAAGCTCAAGATGCGCCCGTCCGGATTGTTCGTCGGCGGCCGACCGATCTCGTCCATCGCCGACCACGCCTGGCGCAACGATCAGCGGATCCAGAGCCTGACGGGGCAGCGTTTTTCCGAAGAATACCTGCGGAACGTCCTGCTGGCCCCGGACGGGATCTTCGATTCAGGGCCCGCCACGCTTGCGCTCACCGCGCTTGGCGAAAGTGATATGAAGATCGAGCCTCGTTTCCTGCATGCCATTCAGATTGCTCGCTATGTCGAAGGGCGTGACACGTCCAATCCGCATGAGGTCGCGAAGGTCGCTGTTCGGATAGCTGCAGAGCACGGCATCGAACTGACCGCCGGAACATTCGACGAAAGGCTTCGCAGCGACGCCGATCTGAGAGAGCGCACGCTGAAGCGCATGGAAGACAGCCAGCGTCAGATGAGCGTCCTCGGCATTCGCGGTGTCCCGCAACTCGTCGCCGTCGTCAACGGCAAGCCCCATGTCATCAATGGCGAGGACCTCTATCACGGTCCGGCGCGGATCGTTGCAACGCTCGACAAGCTCTCCGCAGCCGCCTGAACCATCGATCCCAATCAGGAGTGTCATCACTATGAAAACTGCTCTTATCGGAGCTTCCGGCCAGGCCGGTTCCCGCATCCTGTCCGAATTGTCGGCGCGCGGCCATATCGTCACGGCAATTGCCCGAGATCCCTCTCGGATCGCATCACTGCCGAACGTCACCGCGGCTCATGGCGACATCGACGCGCCGGAAGCTCTTGCAGAGGTTCTGAGAGGTCATGACGCAATCATCAGTTCCGTGCATTTCTCCGCCAGCGATCCGCAAAAGCTGATTGGTGCAGTCAAGGCCTCCGGCGTTGGCCGCTATTATGTGGTGGGCGGCGCAGGCAGCCTTGAAATAGCTCCCGGGGTCCTCCTCGTGAACACGCCCGAGTTCCCGGCGATCTACAAGGCCGAAGCACAGGGCGGCGTCGAATACCTCAACAAGCTCAAGACGGAAAACGACCTCGACTGGACCTTTCTGTCGCCATCCGACGCATTCGTACCCGGCGAGCGGACCGGCACTTTCCGCCTGGGCAAGGACCGGCTCCTGACCACAGAAAACGGCAGCAGTATTTCCTTCGAGGACTTCGCGGTTGCTCTCGTCGACGAAATCGAAACTCCGGCCCACGTTAGGCAGCGGTTCACCGTCGGCTACTAAATCAAACTTCCAAACTGAATTCCCCCCTTAGCGGGTCGGCACCATCTGGATGTCGGCTGCCACCGGACCCTTCGCCCCGAAGGCGGATCGGTCCCCCAAACCCTGGAAACCTGAGATGATCAACAGACGCACTACCTTGAAGACGATCGCTGCGACAGCCGCCGTCATGATTCCCCTGGCCACATCCGGCGTCGCTCAGGAGAAGCCCGCCCTGTCATGGACGGCATTCAACTCCACCGAAGCGGGCTTCCTGCGTGCACCGGTTCTCGTAACCGGGAAAACGGAGGCGGTCCTCATCGACTCAAGCTTCAGCTTTTCGGACGGCAAGGTCGTCGCCGATGCCATCAAGGCCAGCGGCAAGCACCTGACCACGATCTACATCACCACCAACGATCCGGACTACTACTTCGGTCTTGCTCCCGTTCATCAGGCCTTTCCGGATGCCCGCATCCTTGCGGCGGCTGACACCGTCGCACTGATGCGCAAGAAAGCCGAAGGCAAGATCCAGACTTGGTCGCCGGTCCTCGGCAACAACGGCCCTGCGTCGGTTTCGGACCTCGTTTTCCCGGAGGTCAGCGACATCACCGAACTTTCGGTGGACGGCGAGAAGCTGGAAATCGTCACCGCGCCCGGCCTCAAGGATCGCGGCCGTTATATCTGGGTTCCGTCGCTCAGCGCCGTGTTTGGCGGTGTGACGGTATTCGGCGGGATGTATCCCTGGGTCGCCGATCTTCCGACGGTCGAGGAACGGAAAGCTTGGCGCGTAGCCCTCGAGCAGATCCTCGCTCGCAAGCCCAAGATCGTCGTGCCGGGTCACGCCACCGCCGCCTGGCCTAAGGATGCCTCCGGGGTCAGCTACACCCGCGACTACCTGATCGCATTCGACGTCGAGGCCGCCAAGGCCGCGGACTCCACGGCATTGATCGCCGCCATGAAGAAGCTCTATCCCAACGACGCAATGCCTATTTCGCTGGAACTGGGTGCGAAAGTCGCCAAGGGCGAAATGACCTGGGGGCAGTGAACAACCGACAAACTCGCGGCTTCATTGAAGCCGCGAGTCCAATTCGCGAGTTTCCGGCCCGGCCACAAGTGATGTCAAAGCCGGTTAGAGGTGCGGCGCCGCCAGCCAGTTAGAAACGCGACACTGGCTCTGCCGATCAGCCCCCGATCCGGCCGGCTGGGCCGGATTGAAAGGGCGGAGCGGGGCGGGTGAGGGGCACCC
>UCEY01000099.1 GCA_900471605.1 Hyphomicrobiales bacterium
GAAGACGGCAAGGTAATGACCATCTTCCAGGGCGAGCGCGCGGTCGTGTCGATCACCATCACCGACACGGTGACGGGTGCCTACCAGGTCACCCAGCTCGCACCGATCAACCATCCGCAGGGCACGATCCCGGGCACGGAAGACAACGTCCAGTTCACGGTTTCCTACCAGGTCACCGACAAGGACGGCGACGCGGCGGCAACGCCGGGCACGCTGACGATCAATGTCGATGACGACATTCCGACGATCGGCGAGAACGCGCTGGTTCAGCTCGACGACGACGCGCTGGCCGGCGGCAATCCGAACGGCAACGGCGATGATGCCGACTCCGTCAATGCCACGGGTGTGCTTGCACATGCCTACGGTGCCGATGGTGCCGGTTCGGTGCTGTGGCTTTCCAACGGACTGACGCTGCCTGAAGGCTTCACCGCGACGCCGTCCGAAGACGGCAAGGTGATGACCATTTTCCAGGGCGAACGCGCGGTCGTCTCGATCACCATCACCGACACGGTGACGGGTGCCTATGAGGTCACCCAGCTCGCACCGATCAACCATCCGCAGGGCACGATCCCGGGCACGGAGGACAACGTCCAGTTCACGGTTTCCTACCAGGTCACCGACAAGGACGGCGACGCGGCGGCAACGCCCGGCACGCTGACGATCAATGTCGATGACGACACGCCTGTATCGAAGGGTGTCGTGACGTCGGCGACAGTGCTCGACGACGAGGCGCAGGGTAATGGCAATTCGGGCACGAGCTGGCTTGGCGATGTGAGCCCGAATACAAACACTGCAACGGGTGCGGCGGGTGCGCTGTTCACGGCCGGCGCAGACGGCATGAAGTCGGTTGCGATCTCCGGTCCGGCCTTCAGTGTGATCTACACGGACGAAAACGGCTTTGCGCACAAGGAAGCAGTCTCCTGGGGTGCCGAGGGCGTGGTGGGCGAGAACGGTTCGACGACGTTCACGGCGACGGGAAGCGTGTCCGGCCAGACTGCCGCGGTGCTGACGATCAATGCCGACGGTTCCTACACGGTTACGATCAATGCCCCGGTCGCCCATGATGTGGCGCTGCCGGCGGTCGAGGAAAACAGGACGCTGTCGTTCGGCTTCACGGTGACGGACGGCGATGGCGATCAGGCCACGGGCACGCTGAATGTGCGTGTCAACGACGATACGCCGACGCCGGTTCTCTCCTTCGTGTCCGGTTCCGCGACGCTTGACG
>UCEY01000103.1 GCA_900471605.1 Hyphomicrobiales bacterium
CCGCTGCTTGGTATAGGAAAGCCCAAGCCCGTTGGCCATCACCAGGTAGTCCGGCCGAGCCTCATAGTAGAAATTGACGCTCATTCCGCCATAACTGACCACCGACGGATAACATACCGGCAGGTCCGGGCAGGTATAGGAATAGTTGACGACATTGCCATTGGTATCGGTCACCGACGACAGCAGGAAGCGGCCGTCATGCTGAACCTTGTACTCCGGCGTGCCCGACGCCGGCGTGCTGCCGGAGATNNTCGGTCACATGCGTGCCGCCCACCGAACAGGAAGCTGCCACTATGCCGGTGGCGCAGGTCACCAGTTCCTCGCCGTTTAGCAGATAGACGTCGCCCGCATCGAAGGCCGGGTAACCGTAACCCGGTGTCGCCCGTTCGATCACGTCGAAACCGTCAAGCCCCCATGCATAACCGAGCCAACCCTGGTAAAGGCCACCCAGCCGCGTCTTGCGCGCCGAACTGTAGGCCAGAGAAAGCTTCGGCTCCAGTCCACGGAAGCCGGGAACGTCGATGCCGATCTTCTGGGTGAAGAAACCATTGCCGGTGATCTCCGGGATCGACGGTTTCTCCGGCGCATTCAACGAGGAGCCACTGCTTGACGATCCAGAGGTGGCCGCCATGGCCGACATCGCCTCAGGCTCCAGCGCACCATCGGCATCCTTGGTCTTGGCCGCCGTGCCCGATTGGCCGTCCTCGCTCTCTGGCTTGTCCGCCGGCTTGCCCAGCGCGGTCGCGCTAGTCTTGCCGGTCTGCTCCTCGCCACTTGCTGTACCGCTGCCCGTGGCGCCGCTGCCTGTGCCATTGCCACCAGCAGCCCCTGCCCCCAGGCCTTTTCCCTGCGGCTTGCCGAGCCCAAGCGTCCGGTCAACCGCACGATCGTTCGAGGAGGCGCCAGCTGCCGTCCCTGCTCCCGGCTCAAGCGCCTCGCTCCCGAAAACGCCGCCTGAACCAGCCTGCCCGGATGGACCAGATCCCGTCCGGCCCATCGCGCCGCCGCCAAGACCAGTGCCACTGCCAAACCCACCCGGCTTCACACCCTGCTCAGCCGCCTGTGCTCCACGCCCCAGCAGACCGTCGGCAACCACCGCTCCCGTCACCACACCCGAAAAAACACAAAGCGATACCGTGGCGGCAAAAGCCGCAAAACCAACCCGACTGCGACGCATGAGCCCCCTCGAAGCGAATCAATTCGTCATCAAAACACGACGCATCCTAACGTCGCACAACCCACACAGCGCAACCAATTTGTGACGCCAACAACAAAAATATGAGAAGATGACACATATATTAGAAGTCGCTCGCACAACGCGAGGGAGATGGGCAGGCCAACCGCCAAGATCTCAGCTGAGATGAATGACTATTTTGTATAAGTAGTGCCGGTGATATTCCCGTTACGAACA
This sequence comes from Hyphomicrobiales bacterium, assembly GCA_900471605.1. Classification (GTDB taxonomy): domain Bacteria; phylum Pseudomonadota; class Alphaproteobacteria; order Rhizobiales; family Rhizobiaceae; genus Neorhizobium. Next base: position 1,412 of record UCEY01000103.1, read on the forward strand.
TTTATATTCATCTTGCAACCGCTAAAAGTATATGCAAATAGATCTTCACCGTTTGTGTTTACATCAACAAAATAATCTGGGTTTCCGGGAGGCAAAGCTCTCCAGACTAAACAAGACCCCCTGTGAGCTACTAAGTTAGCGAACACTTGTGACTTGCTCTCGTCAGGATCTATTAGAGAGATAGTGATATCTTCCTTTTCTAAATAGAGCGTCTTGGAAGCCCTCATGTCGTGCCAAGGTTTTTCCATTTCTCACCTTAAAGGAGTACCAGGCCCCCAGCTTGAATTGGGAAGCCTCTCGAGAAGTTGAATTTGAATTCCGCCTCCTGGAGCACCAAACGCCGGTGCTGCAACACCGTATTGAATTTGTGTCCCTGCTGGAACGTGAACTGTGGATATAAAGGAGGCGCTGTTTTGCGGTGGCAAAGACAGCAAACCACGAGCGGCTTCTGAGGATCGGGGCGCGACCGGGGACAGCCACGCTCCTTGTAGTTTCGCCTCTCCTCCCCAGACACGATAAGCGTTGAGTCCTCCGTTGGGAACCCTTCCCGAGGATATAAGCCCGCTCCATGCGGCCTGAGTGCCAGGCGCCGGCCCCCCAATCAAAGTAGCCTTGGAAGCAGTCGCAGCAATAGGAGCTATGGTCGCCGCGACAGAAGCCGCATTCAGGACATCTTTTCCTGTGCTCATGCCGCTTTTTTGTGAACCATTCTGTGGTGTGTACAATCCAGGCTGTACAGTTCCCCCGGTGACCGTTGAAACTAAACTTGCGCCAGTGTTATAAATGCCCATACCAACGCCTGTCGCCCAGCCGCTAAAGCTGAATTTTTCTTCTGGTGATAGGTCGTCAGAATGGATGTAGGTCTCCTCGCGAGCCGCCATGCCATACGTGGCGCCCTCAGCTCGTGAGTCTGAGCTAGCAGTTTCACCATTGGATAGCTCCGTTCCACTCCAAGGATCGTATTGAGTCTCGCCGCCGTCGGCGTGTCCATTTGGGTCGGATTTATTGATCGGGTCATTATTTGAATAGGCATAACGGTTCGTCCCTACCCCGGATTGCGTAGGATCCCAATCATCTGGAGAGATAAATCGAGCGTTTGCAGGATCAAAGAAAGAAAATGAAACCGCCACAATGCTGCAAACTAGTATAAGGTTTACAACACGCCCTAAGATATAGAAAAAATGCGTCACAACCGCCCCCTCTTTATATGCTTGAATGTTTTTAGACTTCGCGAAAGATTTTCAATCAGAGGTTACGTTCAAGAACAAGCCGTAGGTGATGACTCACCGGCCATGCTGATGTCACTACGACCAACCATCACAATGCATGTGATCCGTGTGGTTCCGGACTTCGTGCACTTGCTGTCGGATCAGAATGTAACTGTCCGAGAAGCAATCTGAAGCGACCAGTCTGGGATGGAAAGATACTGGATTGCGAGCGTATCGAGGATTTCCGGGTGCGAGAGTTGGAACGGTGCGTGAAGCTAGACTTGGTAGTGGCGAGCGGCCTTGTGTCGGCCGCTCGCCTGGGCGCTCTGTTATCGGTGTGATGCCGCTGGGGCCATGCCGTTGGCGGTTCCGGGTCTGCCGATGGCCGCCTGCATGGATCGAAGGATGGTATCCACCTGCGGGTCTGCCTCATCCGCGATGCCGGCCTGATCATCCTTTTCG
>UCEY01000045.1 GCA_900471605.1 Hyphomicrobiales bacterium
CCGCACGGGCGGCGGCGACCGTCTTGACCGCCGGCGGCGGCCCGCCTGCGCCGCGCCGGCGCTGCGTGCCTGGCGGCTGGCCGTCGCCGGCATCGGCGGATGCCTGCTCAACGAAGGATGAAAGAAAGGGAAGCCGATCGCGGAACTCCCAGCCCGCAACGCCGACAGCGACAAGAATGCCAGCAAAAATCCAGATCTTCTTCATGGTTTAACCGCTCGCCTATGGTTGTGCCAATGGTATCGCTCCATCGAACCGCCCATATTGCGGCGCAAAAAAGACAAGTTTTGCCCGTCCGGCTCACTAACCGGTGAAGAGGGATTAAAGGTTTGTAATGAAGGGCTTAGATGAACTGGAGTTAATCTTTTTCGCCTTTTGGATGCGCGAGGCGCGTGCGCCCACCGCAACTAGCGGAGAAACCGCCGGGCGCCCCAGATGACGACAAAACCGATGATCGCGACGCCGGCTCCCCTGATGATCCAGGGCGTCTGGTTGATCATGAAACTGCTGGCGGGGTAGGGGAAGGCACCGGTGCCCTGGCCGATCCAGAGGAGGCCGACCGCCACCATCAACACACCGATCGCAGAGAGTGCAAGTCGAGCAAATGTCATGGGAAAACCTCCAAGGCTTGGACATGGAGATCATAGGCTCGGGAAAATCCCGCCGCGATACGCATTTGCGTGATGTCGCATTGGCGGAGGATCTCAGGTCAGACGTCTTCGTAATAGGTGGCGATCAGCGATTTGGGCGCCGGTTCCTCGCCATCGGCCAGGAAAAAGCTGCCGGCGATGCGGCTTGCGGGCGACAGGCTGTCGAGAAGGTTGCGGACCACCACGTCGTCCACGGCCTCAAGGCTTCGGGCATGCTGGATGCCCGACCGGCTGGAAATCGCCGAGCTTTCTGCCGCATGGCGGGTCGCGGCTTCCCAGCTTCCGGCATAGGACGTCACCACCTGTCCGGCTGCAAGCGTCGCCGAGATCGAGGCCGCCGCGGAGAGAGCCGAAGGCGCCTGGGGGTGAGGCACCGAGGAGGGTATACTGGGTGAGGGAGAATCGGTCGCCCCCGAAACACTTTCGATCATGCCGGCGATCCTTTAATTTTGGGGGCCGGCTTGCCTCTTAACTCAGGCGAATTGAGATACCGCCAATAGCGGCATCTCAATTCGATTCAATGTTTAACGACAGGGGTTTACGCCCGTTCCGAAACCTCAGATCGACCGCGACGCGCCGCCGTCGACCCTGAGCATCGTGCCGGTGACGTAGCTTGCCGGAACCGAGCAGAGGAAGGCGCCGGCGGCGGCGAATTCCTCGACTCGGCCGAGCCGGCCGGCGGGAATGGTCTTCAGCGAAGCGGCGCGGATGTCCTCCACCGACTTGCCGGTGCGCTTGGCATTGGCGCCGTCGAGTTCGTCGATGCGGTCGGTATGGATGCGGCCGGGAAGCAGCATGTTGGCGGTAATGCCGAAGCCCGCGACCTCCGTCGCGATCGTCTTGTTCCAGCCGACCAGCGCCGAACGCAGCGTGTTGGAGAGCGCGAGGTTGGCGATCGGCTCGAAGACGCCTGACGAAGCGCAGGTCAGGATGCGGCCGAAACCCTGTTCCTTCATCTGCGGCAGGAAGGCGTTGGTCAGCGTGATGACGCGCAGAACCATGGACTGGAAGAAAGTATCGAGCTTGTCGGCGGTCATTTCTTCGGCCGTGCCCGGCGTCGGGCCGCCGGTATTGTTGACCAGGATATCGATGCCGCCGAGCTTTTCCTTGACGGCCGCCTTCATCGCTTCGACGAAGTTCTCGTCGGAAAGATCGCCCCAGACCCAGTCCGCCTTGCCCCCATTGGCCTTTACCTGGCCTTCGGCATTGATCGCCTTGCAGTTTTCCGTCAGCCGATCGCCGGAGCGGCCGACGAGGAGAACATGCGCGCCTTCGCTCGCAAGCGCCTTGGCAATGCCGAGGCCAAGTCCGCGCGACGAGGCGAGCACGAGAGCGCGTTTTCCGGTAAGTCCGAGATCCATGATGCTGTTCCTTCCCCAATTCCTGTCATCGGTTGTCGGATCTTTATAAGGAGCGGCAAAGAGTGGCGAAAGGCCGATCTTGCTTTCTTCGGTTCCGTCTCTATAAATGACGTGAACGTAAACGTAATATGAGCAAACCGAAACGCCATTTGCGCGAATGACAAGGCGGAGGACGTTTTCCCGCCTCGACAAGCCGGAGCGCTTTTGTCAAACAGGTTGCCTGAATAAGCCGGAAGGGGCCGGTGAGCGGAGTTGGATATGAGCGAGCAAGAACTTCCGGAACGCGAGGCGATGGAATTCGACGTTGTGATCGTTGGCGCGGGGCCTGCGGGGCTGTCTGCGGCGATCCGCCTGAAACAGGTCAATCCGGACCTGACGGTCGTCGTGCTCGAAAAGGGATCGGAAGTCGGCGCTCATATCCTGTCGGGCGCGGTGGTCGATCCGTCGGGCATCGACGCGCTGTTGCCCGGCTGGCGCGAGGAGGCAGGCCATCCCTTCAAGCAGCCGGTCACCGCCGATCATTTCCTCTTCCTCGGCCCCGCCGGCTCGATCCGCCTGCCGAACTTCATGATGCCGCCGCTGATGAACAATCACGGCAACTATATCGTCTCGCTCGGAAACGTCTGTCGCTGGCTCGCCGAAAAGGCGGAAGCGCTCGGCGTCGAGATCTATCCCGGTTTTGCCGCGACCGAAGTGCTTTATGACGGTAACGGCGCCGTCAAGGGTGTGGCGACCGGCGACATGGGTATCGAGAAGAACGGCGAACCCGGCCCGAACTTCACCCGTGGCATGGAGCTTCACGGCAAATACGTGCTGATCGGCGAGGGCGTGCGCGGTTCGCTCGCCAAGCAACTGATCAACCGGTTCGATCTGCAGAAGGATCGCGAGCCCCAGAAATACGGCATCGGGTTGAAGGAACTCTGGCAGGTGAAGCCGGAGAACCACCGTCCGGGCCTGGTGCAGCACTCGTTCGGCTGGCCGCTCGGCATGTCGACCGGCGGCGGTTCGTTCCTCTATCACCTGGAGGACAATCTCGTCGCCGTCGGCTTCGTCGTGCACCTGAACTACAAGAACCCCTATCTCTATCCCTTCGAGGAATTCCAGCGCTTCAAGACCCATGACGCGATCCGCGGCACGTTCGAGGGCGCCAAGCGGCTGTCCTACGGCGCCCGCGCCATCACCGAGGGCGGTTACCAGTCGGTGCCGAAGCTGACCTTCCCCGGCGGGGCGCTGATCGGCTGTTCGGCCGGTCTCGTCAACGTGCCGCGCATCAAGGGCAGCCATAACGCGGTCCTTTCCGGCATCCTCGCGGCCGACAACATTGCAGGTGCGATTGCCGCCGGCCGCGCCAATGACGAGGTGATCGAGATCGAAAACGAGTGGCGCGGCACCGCCATCGGCAAGGATCTCAAACGGGTGCGCAACGTCAAGCCGTTGTGGTCGAAACTTGGCACGGGCTTGGGCGTCGCGCTCGGCGGTCTCGACATGTGGACCAACACGCTGTTCGGCTTCTCCGTCTTCGGCACGCTCGGCCACGGCAAGACCGACGCGCAATCGCTGCAACCGGCCGCCCGGCACAAAAAGATCGATTACCCGAGGCCGGACGGCGTCCTGACTTTCGACCGCCTGTCCTCGGTCTTCCTGTCCAACACCAACCATGAGGAAGACCAGCCGGTCCACCTTCAGGTCAAGGACATGGCGCTGCAGAAGCAATCGGAACTGGACGTCTATGCCGGTCCTTCGACCCGCTACTGTCCGGCCGGCGTCTACGAATGGGTGGAGAAGGACGGCCAGCAGACTTACGTCATCAACGCCCAGAACTGCGTCCACTGCAAGACCTGCGACATCAAGGACCCCAACCAGAACATCAACTGGGTACCTCCCCAGGGCGGCGAAGGCCCGGTCTATCCCAATATGTAATTCTCCCTGAAGCACCCCCAACAGGGGTGTTTCCCGGCCGTCAATCGAGGGTTGCGGCGGGGCATGGGTTGCGTTACCTTTGACCGCGCGCCTCGGGGGCCGGTTGGGGGGTAGATATGAGCAAGATTGCAGCCATCGACGCCGCAATTCGCCTGCAGCTTGGCGAGGACGGCAAGTCGATCGGCCCAAACGATCCTCTCGTCGGCGGCACCGGGTATGCCAATGCCGCGGATGTGGAGGAATTTCTGCTGAAGGTCGCCAGACGGCTGCGGCTGGACACCCCGCCGCTGCGTTTCGCGTGGACGGATCTGAAGCCGGCTGACCTCGTTGCCAGCAAACTCCACATCGTCCACGAGAAGATCGCCGAAAAGACCACGGTGGAGAAGTCGGATGGCTGAGCTTCCGTTGCTGGAATTCCCCCTCGTCCCGAACGACTTGTCCGTCAGGGACACGTTGTCGGTCATCCGCAAGGAGAAGACGGATTTCGTCGTCTCGGCAGGTGCCGACGGGTTGCGCATGATTTCGCAGCAGGGCTTGGGCAAGCAGGCGCCTCCTCCCTTGCTCGAGGACCGTTCCGGAATCCTGCGAGAGATCGGCAATCTTCAATCCGGTGTCCGGCTTCCCGACTATCTGAGGTCGCAGAGTGCTCATTGGCATGTCTCGCGCCCGGGAATTGTCAGCGTCACGGAAAGCCTGATGCAACCTTTCGGAAGCGAAGGCTCGATCGCCATCTTTGGCTATGACAGCAGGCTCGGACCGCAATCGTCGTCGCTGCTCGGCCTGTTCGACAAGCATGAAGTCTACCGCATCGTGACCGGCATATGGGAATGCCCGATCGACGGCGAACTTTTCCGCACCAACGGCACATGTCCCATTCATGGCCGGAAGCTCAGCAAAAAGGCGTGAGGGACGGGTGCGATGTTCGCGGAGATACTGGGAAAGATCGATGGCTGGTTCGGGCGCTCTTTCCTTCTGGCGCGTTATTTTCCCTGGCTTCTTTTCTGCCTCGCCAATGCCCTGATCGCAGCGATCGAGTTCGAACCGGTTCGCGACTTTCTTCTGGAGGAATACCGCAACCTCGGTTCGGGGGAAAAACTCGTCAATTTTGCGATTGCGCTGAGCGCGGTGGCGGTCGTCGCCTTCACGCTGTCGCCCGCGGTCCAGCCCATCACCCGGCTCTTGGAGGGACGAAGCCTTCCGTGGTGGATCACGGATCTGCTGTCGTTCGGCCATGTGCTGAAACGCGACCGGCGGATCGCACGGGGAAATGCCCTGTTTCAGCGCCGGGCGAAATTGCCCGCAAGTGGCGACGTCATCCGCGAACTGGCGCGTGACCGCGACGAGGGTGCCTTCATGCGAGGCGTTTCCGATCCCGGCGCCATAGACAGGGCCGAGGCCGCCATCCGGCCGTTGCGCACCGCCCGCTACCTGAACCGGCCGATCGAGGTCGGGGCTTTGGAAAAAGCCATCGACGCTCTTTCGGCGGCGTTGAAATCGAATTGCGCGGAAGCGCAGCGGCTGCGGCCTCCTGTCGATCCCCGGGCACAGGCGCAGGCCGCGACGCTGGCGGCTTTGCACCGGGAGATGACCGATCAGTATACGGGACTGGTGACCTATGCCGCGGACATAGCCCAGTCCCATGAAGCGCATGAATTTAATTCCTACCAGACGCTTTTTGCCAAAATCGAAGTGGCACCCACCCGTTTCGGAAATGATCTCGCGGCGCTGCGCAGCTATTGCCACACGCGCTACGGCTTCGATTTCGATCTTCTGTGGCCGCGCCTGCAATTGGTGATCAAGGACGAGGCCCTGCTGGCGAAGCTGGAGAACGCCCGCATCCAGCTGGACTTCTCGATCCTCAGCCTCTCGCTGAGCTGCCTGTTCACGGCGATCTGGCTGGCAGTGCTTGGCATCTGGGGCAGTTCGCTCACGGCGCTGCTGATCGTCGTGGTCTTCGGTCCCGTCATGGTCGCCTTGTGGCTGTGGATCGTCCACGAAAGCTTTTCCGCCTTCGCAGAGACCGTGCGCGGCGCGATCGATATCGGCCGCTTCGATCTCCTCAAGGCCCTGCACCGGCCTCTGCCGAAAACCGTGGGCGATGAACACGCCATCTGGGAGACGGTGGCGGAAATGTTGTCTCTGGACGAACCCGACAGCGACATCGCCTACGAGTATCGCTCATGAAGATCGGTCACATCGACCCGCTGCTCTGCATCGTCGCGGCCGCGAGGGCAATCCCGCTGCTCATCTATTTGGGCCTGGTCATCTGGATTATCTCGCTGGTCTCCGGCCGCTCCGAAACGCCGGAACCGGTTGCGCGGCTCGCCTTGCAGCGCAATCACCAGATCGGCCATGGCGATCTGCAGACGCCGGCCTTTGCAGCGCTTGTCGGCAAATATCTCAAGCAGGACGTTGCGGCTGGAGAAAAGGTGACCGCCGCCATGCTTCAAGACACGTCCCTGCCGGCGCCGATGAGCAATACCATGGCGGCGATTATCTCCATTCCCCTGCAGGCGAGCAAGACGGCCGGAATCCAGGCGGACAGCGACGTCCAGATCTGCGATCGCAACAACCAGGTTTTCGGCGGACTGACGAAGGTGATTTCCGTTGATTGCGACGAACGCCTTTGCCAGGTCACGGTAAAACTCCCGAAAATGCCGGGCCAGACCGTCGACCCCGATGCTCTCGCAGGTGCCTCGCTTGTCGGCGGACAATACCAGAACTGTTCCGCACGACCCTAGACGGGCAATGACGTCAGTATACCGACGGCTTTAGCACTTCATTAACCATAATATTCCTAAATTCGGCGTCATCTTCTCGACGCATCAAGGACATATTCATGACGATTTCCCGTCGCGGCTTTCTTGCCGGTCTGCCGCTGCTGCTGGCCGGTTGCGCTTCCACGATCAACGATCAGACGAACTATGCAGCACTGCCGAACGAGCAGTTCCCGCTGAAGACGGTGCCGGTCGACAAGATCAAGCCGGAACTGCGCCGCACGGAAGTCGCCTATGTCACCCCGCATGCCGCCGGCTCGGTGGTCGTCGATACGCCGGCACGGCGCGCCTATTACATCCTCGGCAACGGCAAGGCGATCCGTTACGGCGTCGGCGTCGGGCGCGAGGGTCTGGCGCTCGCCGGCAATGCCTATGTCGGCCGCAAGGCGGAGTGGCCGACCTGGACCCCGACCCAGAACATGCAGAACCGCGAGGAGCGCTATCGCAGGCTCGCGGGCGGCATGCCCGGCGGTCCGAACAATCCGCTCGGTGCCCGCGCCATGTATCTCTATCGCGGCGGCAACGACACGCATTTCCGCATCCACGGCACCAACCAGCCCGAATCGATCGGCCTTGCCATGTCGAGCGGCTGCATCCGCATGATGAACCACGACGTGATCGACCTCTACAGCCGCGTCAGTGTCGGCGCCAAGGTCGTCGTCATTCAGGCCTGATCCACCGCCAGGCCGCGAAGAAAGCCCGCCGTTTCAGCCACGGCGGGCTTTCTTTGTTTCAGCGTCCGAGCGTCCGAGCGTCCGTCAGAAGCCCGAGAGTACGAGCTTGCCACGGGTGCGGTTGCTCTCGATCATCGCATGCGCCTTCTTCAGGTTGGCGGCATTGATCGGGCCCAGCGTTTCGGCAAGCGTCGTGCGGATTTTTCCGGCATCGACCAGTTCGGCGACGTGGTTCAAGAGCTTGTGCTGCTCGATCATGTCGGCGGTCTGGAAGACGGCCCGGGCGAACATCATTTCCCAATGCACCGACAGTGCCTTGCCCTTGAAGGCACGCAGGTCCATCGGCTCCTTCGGATCGTCGATCAGCGCCAGACGGCCCTGCGGCGCGATCAGCTCCAGGATGTCCTTGAGATGCGCTTCCGTATGGGTGGTCGAGAACACGAAGGCGGGCGCACCGATCGCCATCTGGGCAAGCTGCGGCGCCATCGGCCTGGAGTGGTCGAGGACATGATGGGCGCCGAGTTCCTTGATCCAGCCCTGCGTGTCAGGCCGCGAGCCGGTCCCGATCACCGTCACGTCGGAGAGTTCGCGCAGCAGCTGGATGGCGATCGATCCCACACCGCCGGCGCCGCCGATGACCAGCACGGCGTTCCAGGCGCCCGCCACCTTGTCCTGCACCTTCATGCGATGGAACAGCGCCTCATAGGCGGTGATCGCCGTCAGCGGCAGCGCGGCGGCTTCCTCGAAGCTCAGGGTCTTCGGCTTGAAGCCGACGATACGTTCGTCGACCAGATGGAATTCCGCATTGGTGCCCGGCCGGTTGATCACGCCAGCATAATAGACCTCGTCGCCCGGCTTGAAGAGTTTGACGCCTGGCCCGACCGCCTTGACCACGCCCGCCGCGTCGTAACCGAGGATCCGGTGCTGGCCGGGTTCGACCGGGGCCGAGGCGCGCACCTTGGTGTCCACGGGATTGACAGAGACCGCCTTGATTTCGACCAGCAGGTCGCGGCCGGTCGCCTCCGGCACGGGCAATTCGATGTCGATCAGCGAGGTTTCGGCGGTGATTGGCTGGGGCGTGTTGAAGCCGACGGCGCGCATGAGAAGTCTCCTTGGTTTGCGTCCTGTTGTCGCGAAACTAGATGGCGCCTATGTTCATCGAGCGCAAGAATGCACATTTTTGGCCTATAGTACCGAAAAGTATACCGTGAAAGGACGCTTCCGATGTCGAAACCCCGTGCCAAGCTGACCGACAATTTCCCCGGATGCCCGGTCGAAACGACGCTGAGTTTCCTCGACGGAAAATGGAAAGGCGTCATCCTCTATCATCTCCTGGAGGACGGCACTCTGCGCTTCAACGAGCTGCGCCGCCGCATTCCGTCGGTCACGCAGCGCATGCTGACCAAGCAGCTCAGGGAGCTGGAAGAAGCGGGGCTGTTGACGCGCACCATATTCCCGGTCGTGCCGCCGCGTGTCGATTATACGCTCACCCCGATCGGTCTGAGCCTCGAGCCGGTCATCACCGCGCTCCGCATCTGGGGCAAGACCCATTTCGTCTGCGAGAACGGCAAAAGATACATGATGATGCCGGAGGAAAAGGCCGCGTCGAAGGCAGCTTAGCCGGTAAAGCGGGGCATTTCGGCATGGCTGCAAACCGGGACGAGGGCGCTCCCTTCATGAACCTTCGGCCACCTTCTCCCTGAGGGGAGAAGGGGAGGTTGCCGCGCCGGTTCCTCGCATCCGGGGTGCAAAGGACGGGCCGAGACCGTTGGCTCGACTCTGGCTGTCCGTCGGACGAAGGCGGAGGTGTGGTGAGGGAGCGGCTTGCTTTCAGCCTGCCGCAGTCTTCCGGTCGAGCGCCGCGGATACCGCGAACACCCCAAAGCCCAATAGCGACAGCACCGCCCCGACATACCCTGTCGCGGCAAAACCCCAGCCCCAGGCAATCACCAGGCCGCCGAGCCATGCGCCGAGCGCATTGGCGATGTTGAAGGCCGAGTGATTGGATGCGGCGGCAAGCGTCTGCGCGTCGGCGGCGACATCCATCAGCCGCGTCTGCAGGGCGGGGCCGGCCGCGAAGCCGCAGCCGATCAGGAAGACGCAGAGGCAGAGCACGACCGGATATTGCGCCCACAGACCGAAGGCGCCCATGACGATGACGTTGAACACCATCACGCCGCCGATCGTGCCCTTGAGCGATAAGTCGGCCAGCCGCGAGCCGACGATATTGCCGACATTCATGCCGATGCCGAACAGCGTCAGCACGATCGCCACCATGCCGACGGGCATGCCCGCCGTCACCGTCGTGGTCGAGGCGATATAGCTGAACACCGAGAACATGCCGCCGAAGCCAACCGCGGCGATGCCGAGCGTCAACCATACCTGGGCACGGCCGAAGGCGCCGAGCTCGCGCCAGATGCTGGCGCCCTCATGCACCGTGTCGCGCGGCTGGAAGTACCAGAGCAGCGCCACCGTCACGGCGCCGATGCCGCCGACCAGGAAGAAGGCTGCGCGCCAGTGGAGCTCCTGGCCCATGAAGGTCGCGATCGGTGTACCGACAAGCGTCGCGACGGTCAGGCCCAGCATGACCCGGCCGACGGCGCGGGCGCGCTTGTTGGGCGGCACCATCGAAGCGGCGACCAACGCCGCGACCCCGAAATAGGCGCCATGCGGCAGGCCGGTGATGAAGCGCAGGGCCGTGAAGCTCCAGAAGTCCGGCGCCATGGCGCTCAGGATATTGCCGAGCGCAAACACGGTCATCAGGATCAGCAGCAGCGAGCGCCGCGTCATCCGGGCGGCGGCGACCGCGATGATCGGCGCGCCGATGACGACGCCGAGCGCATAGGCGCTGATCACGTATCCGGCCATCGGAATACTGACCTGATAGGTGGAGGCGACATCCGGCAAAAGGCCCATGATCGCGAATTCGCCGGTGCCGATGCCGAATCCCCCGACCGCAAGCGCGATCTCGATCAGGATGACGGCTAGCCGCGAAAGCTCCGGGGCGGTTTCAGGCGCGGTGTCAACGCTTTTGGGTTCCGAACGGTCGCGAGCGGGTTCGAAACGGGTGGCGGTATTGGTCATGGAGTTGATTCTGCAGGAAAAAAGACGCGGGTGAGATGTGGGAGACATCCACCCGCTCTGGAGGTGAGCGGGTCATCGAAACGACCTGGGTGAAAGGTAGCACGCCATTGTGCGTTGCGGTAGTGCTCCCGCGAGATTTAGCTCCGCCCGCTGGCCGGCTCACGGGATTGTGTGTTTCCGCGGGAGTGGCGAGCCCCCGTTGATAAAACCCGGTGTCGCAACCATTTCTCTGATGGGCCGTTGTCCCGCCGCGAAATCCGCGCCCTTGCAAGCGAGATCAGATGAACCTGTTTGCCGTCTTCAACCGCGATGGCGGTACATTCCGAACCACCGACATGGACGCCTATTGCGCCCGCGCCGCCGAAACGTTCAAGGCGGCCGGGCACGAGATCGAGTGCCATGTCGTCTCCGGCAAGGATGTGGTCGCCACCATGGAAAAGGCGGCCTCGACGCAAGGTGTCGAGGGCCTGATCGCCGGCGGCGGCGACGGGACGATCTCGGCCGCCGCCGGCATCGCCTGGAAGAGCGGCATCGCGCTCGGCGTCGTTCCGGCCGGAACCATGAACTTGTTTGCCCGCTCGCTGAAACTGCCGCTGGATATCTGGCAGGTTCTGGATGCGCTGGCGGAGGCGACGCCCGAACGCATCGACATCGCCAGCGCCAACGGTCACAGCTTCGTCCATCAGTTTTCCGCCGGCCTGCACGCCCGCATGGTGCGTTATCGCAATTCGATGACCTTCGCCTCGCGGCTGGGCAAGATAAGGGCCAGCACCCGGGCGGCGATCGGCGTGATGTTCAATCCCCCGGAATTCGAAGTCGAGTTCAATGCGGGCGGCCAGGTCGGGCATCGCAAGGTCTCGGCGATCTCCGTCTCCAACAACGAGTTCGGTCGCGATCCGCTGATGTATGCCGACAGCCTGACGCGCGGCCATCTCGGCTTCTACATCGCAGATCCGCTGACCCCGGCCGGCGTGGCGCGCCTGACCTTCGACATCCTGCGCGGCCGGCTCAAGGAAAACGCCGCCGTCACCGCCATGACGGCGACCGAGCTGGAACTGCATTTTCCCCGCGAGCGCCACGACATCCGCTGCGTCATCGACGGCGAACTGCTGCCGATGGACAGGGACGTGCTTTTGAAGATCCATGCGGGCGAACTGACCGTCCTGGTCAACCAGCCGCAAAAGCACGTTTCGCAGGAGCTGGATGGCAGCGGGATTTGAGCAAGTTGCGGGCAGTATCCGAACCGTTCTGCCGCCTCTTCAGATGGACGAAACGACCCGATTTCGCCCGAGCGATTTTGCCTCGTACAGATTTACATCGGCGGCTCCGAGACATTCCTGAGGATCGAAGCCCGAAACGCAGTGGACAGCTCCTATGCTGGCCGACACCTGCACGCTCGACCGTGAGGCGGAGCGCACATCCAGGCCTTCGATGAGTTCTCGAATATCCTCGCACCATCTCAACATCTCGTCGACGGTCAGGCCAGCCTGAAAGAGAGCGAACTCTTCGCCTCCGAGGCGGCCCGCTATATTGAATTGCCCGCGATACGTGGCGAGCATCTGCCCGGTGCGGCGAAGCACCTCGTCACCGGTTGCATGACCGTGACGATCGTTGATCGATTTGAAATGGTCGAGATCCAGAAAAATCAGGGCTCCGGTGACACCCTCCCGGCTGAAGGCCTGCAGTTCCTCCATGAAGGCGCTGCGGTTTGACAGGCCGGTCAACCCGTCCTGACGGGACTGCCGGTGGAGTTCTTCGTAGGCGGCGGCTAGCTTCGTCAGTGCGTCAGAAGCCATGGCTTCCGCACGTCGAACTCGTTCTGACTGGCTGAAAAGCACCGCCGAGGCGGGAATGGAGATAGCAAGCGGGCAAACGATGGTCATCACCAGGCCGGCACCGGCTACTTCCCCGCCCAGTATCGGAACGAAGGTAAACGACAGGGCCAAGGATGCGAGGAGGGACAAAAGTCCGGTAAGGAGTGACTTGGCGATAACAATATGCATCGAATGTGCCGCAAGACTTCAAATATCCTCCTTTAGGCCTCATGAGTTTAAGATAGGTTGAAACATTCGCCTAAACATCGATCATGTGCGGCCAATGCTTATTCCCGCCACCGCGGATCGTCGCTGTTACGGTGAGGCAGTGCTGTCGGCGGCGAGCTCATCGTACTGAGTAACCAGCCGCAGGAACGGGACGGCAGCGGGATCAGAGCAAGTTCGCGGCCGCCAATACAACCTTTCGCATATGGCCATACATGCCTCGTTAACTCCATGCCCCTAGCTTCTCAACCATTGATAGAATCATTGGTTGATCTGGCCATGAAGCGCCCGGCAAATCGCGGCAATGCCCATCAGGGGTGGTACGTCGCGGACGAGGACCGGTATGACTTCCATCTCCGTAACCCAACCCGCTGCCCTGCTGATCCTTCAGCAGGCGAATGCCCAACCTGCCGAAACTGACGAAGACAAGGACAAGAAGGCCGATCTCGTTCAGGTGGCGAACGGTATTACCGGCGAACCTGCCGAAGAGACGCTGAAGGCCGCCTTTGCGGTCAGCCTCGCCTTCATGGAGCTGGACGCCAAAGGCGAACTGGCTGCCGAGGCGATGGCCTTCATCGATTCCGACCGATTCAAGGTCACCGACCCGACCGTCAAGGACACGCTGAAGCAGCTCATCTCCGAAAAGGGATGGGAATTCATGCAGCTCGTCAAGCAGCAGCAGGAAGCTCATGGCGGCATTTCGCGCGAGAACCTGTTTGCGATCGTGCTGCCGCAGATGATCGTCAAGAACCGCGACCGGTTCACGGAAGACGAGATCGAGCTTTCGGTGAAGTTCGAGAACAAGAACGGCAGCGTTGGCGGCATCATCGTGCTCATCCCCGACAGCGAGGGCAACAGTACTTACCGCGACCTGCAGGAAACCATAGAGCGGGAAGAAATCCTCGCCGACAAGACCGGCGACCGGACGGCAGTCAGCGAGCTCTACAACGAACTCGGATCCTATCTCGGCGCCTGGAGCAAGGCATTCGGCTTCAAGCCGGACGAGCCCTCACCGATGTTCGTCGACGTGAAGGACATCCTCTTAGCGCCCTGGATCCCGAAACCCGCCCCCTAAATCCTTGGCAGATAGGTCTGGTAGTCGAAATCGCTCACCGTGCGCAGGTAGGTGATCGCCTCCTTGCGCTTCGTATCGCCGTAGAGCTTCTGGTATCGCGCGCCAAAAACGTCGGCGATGAAGGGCGAGGCGGAAAAATCCTCGACCGCCGTCAGGAAGTCGTGCGTCAGCTTTTTTGTGCCCGCCGGCGGCTCTTTGCCGGGCTCGGTCGCGGGGCCGGGATCGAGCGTTTCGTCGAGGCCGAGCAGCATGCCGCCCAGGATGGCGGTCAGCAGCAGGTAGGGATTGACGTCCGCGCCGGCGACCCGGTGCTCGATGCGCGCGGCGGGCCCGTGGGCGTCCGGAATGCGCACCGCAGTCCCGCGATGCCCGAAACCCCAGTCGATATCGACCGGCGCGAAGGAGCCCGGCTGGAAGCGGCGATAGGAATTGGCGAACGGAGCGAAGACGAGCTGCGTATCGCGCATCGTCTTCAGCATGCCGGCGCAGACGGATTTGAGGCGCACAGGATCACCGCCCCTGGCGTCCAGCACGTTGTTGCCGTCGCGGTCGATGATGCTCGCATGCACATGCAGGCCGGAACCCGCCTGGTCGGCATAGGGTTTCGCCATGCAGGTGGATTTGAGGCCATGCTTCCTAGCCGCCTGTTCGGCGATCCGCTTGAGATAGATGCAGTCGTCGGCCGCCGCCAGCGCGTCGGCGCGGTGGAGAAGGTTGATCTCGAACTGGCCGGGGCCGAATTCGGCGGTCGTCGCGTCGGCAGGCAGGCCTTGCGCCTTCGCCCAGGTTCGGACCGTCTGCAGGTAGTCGTCGAGCGCATCGACGGCGCTCATGTCGTAGAGCTGGAATCCGTTCGGTTGGTCGCGATACATCAGTTTTGCAGGCGGCCGCGGCCTGCCGGTCTCGCGCCAGTCGTTCTCAACCACGTAGAATTCGAGCTCGGTCGCCACCACAGGCGTCAGGCCCCGCTCCTCGAAGCGTTTCAAAAGGGCCGCGAGGATGGCGCGCGGATCCATGAAGGAAGGCGAACCGTCGAATTCGTGCATGGTCGAAAGCACCTGTTTCGAGCCCTCCGGCGCCCAGGGCATCGGAACAAGGCTACGGCGATCGGGAGTGCATACGCCGTCCGGATCGCCGATCGACATGGAAAGCCCGGTGATCTCGTCATTGTCGTAGCCCCAGATGTCGAGCGACTGGGTGGAGGTGGGCAGGCGCACGGTGCCATCCCAGACCTTCTTTTCGGCTTCCAGCGGGATCTGCTTGCCGCGGAGGTCGCCGTTCATGCCGACGAGCAGGATTTCGATGCGGGGCGGGGCGGTCTCTGAAGCCATCGGATTGTCTTTTGACGGGTGTTGCGGAACTCCGTTCGTAACCGATAAGAATTGACGGCACAATCTGAGGCAGAGACATGACCGATATGCCCCCGCTTTCCAATCTCGCCGCGATCGACGCCGCCCATCACCTGCATCCGTTCTCGGATATGAAGCAGCTGAATGCCAGGGGTGCCCGGATCATCGAGCGCGGAGAGGGCGTCTTCATCTACGATTCAACCGGCAAGAAATATCTCGACGCCTTCGCCGGCCTCTGGTGCGTCAATGTCGGTTACGGCCGCAAGTCGATCGCCGAAGCCGCCTACAGGCAGATGCAGGAACTGCCCTATTACAATACCTTCTTCGGCACCACGACCGAACCTGCCGCGCTGCTCGCCCAGAAGATCGCCTCGCATACCGGCGAAAAACTGAAACGCGTCTTCTTCACCAATTCCGGTTCGGAAGCGACCGACACCTGGTTCCGCATGGCACGGGTCTACTGGAAGGCGCTGGGCAAGCCGGAGAAAACGCAGGTGATCGCCCGCAAAAACGCCTATCACGGCTCGACCGTCGCCGGCGCCTCGCTCGGCGGCATGAAGCTGATGCACGAACAGGGCAACCTGCCGATCGAAGGCATCCACCATATCAACCAGCCCTATTGGTATGCCGAGGGCGGCGATCTTTCGCCCGCCGAATTCGGCCTGAAGGTCGCCCGCGAGCTGGAGGCAAAGATCGACGAACTCGGCGAGGAGCGTGTCGCCGCCTTCGT
Organism: Hyphomicrobiales bacterium; assembly: GCA_900471605.1. Lineage (GTDB taxonomy): Bacteria > Pseudomonadota > Alphaproteobacteria > Rhizobiales > Rhizobiaceae > Neorhizobium. Next base: position 15,658 of record UCEY01000045.1, read on the forward strand.
CGCCGAGCCGATCCAGGGGGCAGGGGGCGTGATCATTCCGCCCGAAACCTACTGGCCGGAAATCGCCCGCATCTGCAGGGCGCGCAACATCCTGCTGGTCTCCGACGAGGTGATCTGCGGTTTCGGGCGTCTGGGCACGTGGTTCGGCCATCAATATTACGGTTTCGAGCCGGATCTGGCACCGATCGCCAAGGGCTTGTCCTCCGGCTATCTGCCGATCGGCGGCGTTCTCGTCTCAGATCGCGTCGCCGACGTGATGGTCGAGGAGCTCGGCGATTTCTACCACGGCTTCACCTATTCCGGTCACCCGGTCGCGGCCGCAGCCGCGCTGGAAAACCTTCGCATCATCGAGGAGGAGGGACTGGTCGAACGTGTGCGCGACGACATTGGTCCCTATTTCGCGAAAGCCTGGAAGAGCCTTGAGGATCATGAGGTGGTCGGTGAGGCCGAAAGCCTCGGCCTGATCGGCGGCCTGCAGCTCGCAGCCGATAAAGCCACCCGCCGCCGTTACGCCAAGCCCGACGATATCGGCACCCTGGTCCGCAATCATTGCGTCGAAAACGGCCTGATCATGCGCGCCACCGGCGACCGCATGCTCGCCTCGCCGGCGCTGACGATCGGCCGCTCGGAGGTGGACGAGGTGATCGACAAGCTGCGCGCGGGGCTCGATCATCTGCGGGATAGCGTAAGGGACTGAGCGGTCGCCGCGCGTCAATCTCCTCCCTTGAGGGGGAGAAGGAGCCTGCCGGCAGCTATCTGCCCGGCTCCACCCACGCATAGCCAAACGTAACGCTCTTCCGCCCGCCCGAGAAGAGATAAGGCACGGCCTTGGTCGCTGGCGCCAGCCCTTCCGTCGCAACTCCATTTGCCTGCAGATAGGGATTGAGAGCGGCCAGCGCGCTATCGCGCCAGACGATCAAGCCAGGCTGGCGTCGCTCGGCCTCGCCGAGCGGTGGCGTCTGCCCGAAGCTCGGCAGCAGCACGCGCGCCTGCGGCAGTTCCAGCCGGGCGCTGGCGGCAAGGTAGGGATCGTCGGTGATCACGTAAGCCGGTCGTGGGCCGGGATGCTCCGACGCGATCTGTTCGATGAACGGTCCCGACGGCAGATTTTCCTTGGTATAATTGCCAAAGAGCGGGCCGACGACATTGCCGAGCGCGATATAGGCGACGAAGCCGAGCGCCAGGATCGCGACCGGAAACAACAGCCGCGGAATGCCCCGGCTGGTATCCGCCTTGGCGGCTTCCAGCTTCAGGCAGAGATAGAGCGGCAAGAGAACCAAGAAGGGCGACAGCCATTTTTCGCTGATATTGGTGGCGCCGAAACCGAGCCCGATCAGGCCGACAGCGATCAGGCAGAGGAGAAGTGCCCGGCCGATCACCCGCGTCCACTGGTTCGTCGCCCGCCACGCATCGGTGAGTGACCGTCGGAAGGCGATCAGGAAAAAGGCGAGCACCGGCAGCCCGCCGGTCAATATAGCGACGAACAGCGTGCCGATGCCGGAAAGCCGGTCGAGGACGGGGTTGCCGGAGGCATCCTCCCGCATCGCCTTGATCGTCCCCGCCGTCGCTTCCCCGAGGTTGCCGAGCACCCATAGCCCGTGCGGCAGGCAGATGACCGCGACGACTGCGAGCGCCGGGACCATCCGCCAGTCGAGGATGCGCCTGCGCAGATCCGGCTCCGGCAGGATGGCGAGGATCGCCGCAACCGGCACGATGACGAAATTATATTTGGCGATCAGCCCGAACCCGACCGCGATCCCGGTCAGGAGGTAGGTCCACAGGCGCGGCTGCGTCAGCGTTTTCAGAAAGCCGTAGAAGAACAGGGCGACGGCAAACAGGGTGGCGATCGCATGCGTCAGGTCGCGCTGCGCCATGACGCTGACGGCCGGCATGGCGATCACGCCGATCATCGCGATTGCCACAAGGCGTTGGTCCTTGAGCAGAATCCGCGCCGCAAGTCCGTAGACCGCGCAGGTAAGGAAAAGCAGCAGGTTCTTGACCAGCGAGATCGCGAAGATCGACGGTCCGATCAGATGGATGACACCGTATTGCAGCCAGTTGTAGAACGGCGGCTGCCGGCCGTAGCCCATCAGCAGGAACTGCGACTGGTAGAGCTGTTCCGCCTCGTCGCTTTCCAGCGCCTCCGACCTCAGCACCCGGAGGATGATCGCAAGCACGTAATAAGCCGTGATCAGCCAGAGGACGAGTTCGGGACGGCGGGCGAGCGCGTCACTGATGCGCCTGATCGCCCTCATAGACTTCCCTGACGATGTAGCTGAGGGCGGTATCTTCCCGGTAATAGGTGCGGGCGATCATTTCGGCGATAATGCCGGTGGTGATCATCTGCACGGCCGACAGGAACAGCATGACACCGATGAGGAACAGCGGTCGCGTCCCGATGTCGTTGCCCATGATGAACTTGTCGATGAACAGGTAGAAGAGGATGATCCCTGACAGCGCTCCGAGCCCGAGGCCGAGCGAGCCGAAGAAATGCCCCGGCCGGGCCTTGAAGCGCATGAAGAACATCACCGACAACAGGTCGAGAATGACCCGGAAGGTGCGGGAAATGCCGTATTTCGAGACCCCGTGCTGGCGCGCGTGGTGGGTCACCGGCATTTCGCCGATCCGCGAACTCGGCACCACGCCGGCCACCCAGGCCGGAATGAAGCGGTGCATCTCGCCCATCAGCTTGACCTGCTTGATGACCGATCCGCGATAGATCTTCAGCGAACAGCCGTAATCGTGCAGGCGTACGCCGGTAATGCGGCCGATCAGCCGGTTGGCGATCCACGAGGGCACCTTGCGCAGAAGCAGGCCGTCCTGGCGGTTCTTGCGCCACCCGACCAGGAGGTCGAGTTCGCGCCGCTCCAGCTCGGCGACCATGCCGGGAATGTCCTTGGGATCGTTCTGCAGGTCGCCGTCGAGCGTCGCGATCAGCCGGCCCTCCGCCTGGTTGATGCCGGCCTGCATGGCGGCCGTCTGGCCGAAATTGCGCTGCAGCGCGACGATCTTGAGGTCGAGGCCGGGGCGATTCAGCGCCTCGCGGGCATTGGCGATGGTCGCATCGGTGCTGCCGTCGTCGACGAGAATGAGCTCCCAGCTCGCGGCGTAACCGGACATCGCTGCGCAGATCCGCTCGATCAGCGGGCGCACACTTTCTTCTTCGTTGAAGAGGGGCACGACGAGGGACAGTTCGATCGGCTCGGCCGTTTCGATGAGGCCCGTCACCGACTCTGCTGTTGTACGCACCTTGCGTTTCTCCTAAACCACGGGCTTGAAACGGCGCGCCGTGATGGCGGCAAGACCCGAAATATCACATGGGGCACCCTACTATATGAAGAATTCTCCGGTTGCCAGCCGGGCGTGGATAATTCGCCACGCGATGACGCTCGGGACGGTGGCGATCATCCTCGTCTATGCCGCCTTCATCCAATGGGTCTGGGGCTGGGGTAGTGTCGTCTCCCTGTGGAGCGGCGCCGGCTGGGGCTCTGCAGCGGTGGCGCTGACGCTGCTGCTCGGCACCTATGTCCTGCGCACCTGGCGCATCTACGACTATTTCCCGGCCGAGACCGGCGGCCGTTTCGGAACGCTGCTCAGGCTCGTGCAGGTCCACAATCTCCTCAACATCATGCTGCCCTTCCGCACTGGCGAGGCAAGCTTTCCGCTGCTGATGAAGCGCGAATTCGGCCTCGGTCTCGCCCGCGGCACCGCCGCGCTCCTCGTCATGCGGCTCTTCGACCTGCATGCGCTGCTCGCCGCCGCCGGCACGGGGTTGGCGCTGCAGACGGGAAAACTCTGGGCCTGGGCGTTCTGGCTCGCCTTCCTCATCCTGCCCGCCATCGCCTTTGCACTGCGCAGGCCGGCTTTCCGCCTGGCGGCCAAGGCTCTGCCGAACAAGGCGAAAAAACTGCTCGACGAGGTCGAAGCCGGCCTGCCTGTCGATGCCAAGGCCTTCGCCCGCGCCTGGGGCGCGACCCTGATCAACTGGTTCACCAAGATCGCCGTGCTCGCCTGGGTGCTCGGGCTGCTCGGCGGCCTCTCCGTCGCCGCAAGCTTCGGGGGCGCCCTCGGCGGCGAGCTCTCCTCGGTGCTTCCGGTCCACGCCCCCGCCGGTGTCGGCACCTATCCCGCCGGCATCACCGCCGGCGCCATCGCCTTCGGCGCCGACACGGCCGGGTTGCCCCTGGAGGAGCTCGGCCAGGCGGCGGTCAACACGCATCTCCTGGTGATCGTTTCGTCGCTTGTGGGGACGGCGCTGTCATTGCTGGTGGCGAGGCCGACGCGGCAGTGAACTAGGCCAGTTGAAGACCAAGGTGCTCGACCATCGGCAGATAGTCCTTGTCTTGGTGCAGCAGGCTATGTCCATGTTCGATGCAGTAGGTGCCGATGATCATATCGGCTGCCTTCCTGATCGTAATGCCGCGATTGCGAAGCGCACGATAATTTGTCGCCGCTTTTATCGCGAGCGATGGAGTGAGCATTGATACCACGCCGAATTTAGCCAAGCGTTTCTGGATATTTGTCGCCTGGCGATCATTCTGTGTGCCTTGCAGAATCTCCATGAGAACGATGTCGCCGAGAACAACGTCTCTAAAGTCCTGAATGTCATCAAATTTCGCAGTTTGCGGGGTTGAAAGATTGCGCAGTCTGGAGATCCAGACGGAACTGTCTACGACGATCATTCGGCCGCATCTTGGGTGTCGCCCAGATCGAAGCTTCGACCCTCGCGCATGGCATCAAGATCACCTTCCCAACCCATGCCCCGCAGTTCTTCCCAAGCCTTTTTCCGGCTGTAGTGGCCGACCAAATCCTGCAAGGCCTTCTCCACAGCGGCCTTCTTGGTCGGCAAGCCGGTCAATTCCATTGCCTCGGCGATCAAGGCGTCATCGATATCGATATTAGTACGCATGGCAGCCTCGTGTGTATGAATTTCGAAAACCATACACCAAGGCGTCCTGCGTCACAATATTACTGAAACGCCGTCTCGTAAAAGCTCCTGAGCTTCCGCGAGTGCAGCGTCTCGATCGGCATGGCCGCGAGCTTCTGCACGGCGCGGATGCCGATCTGCAGGTGCTGGCTGACCTGGGTGCGGTAGAAGGCGGTCGCCATGCCCGGCAGTTTCAGCTCGCCATGCAGCGGCCGGTCGGAAACGCAGAGCAGCGTCCCGTAAGGCACGCGGAAGCGGAAGCCGTTCGCCGCGATCGTCGCCGATTCCATGTCGAGCGCGATGGCGCGCGACTGGGAGAGGCGCTTGACCGGCCCGCGCTGGTCGCGCAGTTCCCAGTTGCGGTTGTCGATCGTCGCGACCGTGCCGGTGCGCATGATCCGCTTCAGCTCGAAACCCTGGTAGCCGGTGACTTCCTCGACGGCGCTTTCCAGCGCCTGCTGCACTTCGGCAAGCGCCGGGATCGGGATCCACACCGGCAGGTCGTCGTCAAGCACGTGGTCCTCGCGCACATAGGCATGCGCCAGCACATAGTCGCCCAGCCGCTGGCTGTTGCGCAGGCCGGCGCAGTGGCCGACCATCAGCCAGGCATGCGGGCGCAGCACGGCGATATGGTCGGTGATCGTCTTGGCGTTGGAAGGGCCGACGCCGATATTGACGAGCGTGATGCCGGCATGGCCCTTCTTCTTCAGGTGGTAGGCCGGCATCTGCGGCATGCGCACCAAGGCAGGCGTTTCCGGCTTGTCGCTGCCGGCGAGCGTGATCGCATTGCCGGGCTCCACGAAGGCCGTGTAGCCGTCGCCGCCCCTCGCCATCATCTCGCGGGCCCAGCTCGCGAACTCGTCGATATAGAACTGGTAGTTGGTGAACAGCACGAAGTTCTGGAAGTGATCGGCACTGGTCGCCGTATAGTGGCTGAGGCGGGCGAGCGAATAGTCGATGCGCTGGGCGGTGAACGGCGCAAGCGGGGCCGGTTCGCCGGGCACCTGGTCGTATTCGCCGTTGGCGATCAGGTCGTCGGTATTGTTGAGGTCCGGCGTGTCGAACAGGTCGCGCAGCGAAATGTCGGCGAGCGAACTGGTCGCCGACGCTTCCACATGCGCGCCTTCGCCGAAGGCGAAATGCAGCGGGATCGGCGTCGTCGATTCGGAAATCGTCACCGGGACGCCGTGGTTGCGCATCAGCAGCCCGAGCTGTTCCTTCAGGTAATGCCGGAACAGTTTTGGCCGGGTGATGGTCGTCGTATAGACGCCGGGCGACGACACGTGGCCATAGGAGAGACGCGAGTCCGCATGCCCGAACGAGGTCGTCTCGATGCTGACCTGGGGATAGCAGGCGCGGTAACGGCCGGTTACGGCAGCGCCGTCGGCCAGCGCTCCGAACGCGTCGATCAGAAATCGCGTGTTGCGCTCATAGAGCTCTGTCAGGCCATCGACCGCCTCGGCCGGATTGTCGAAGACACGCGGCTCGAAAGGGCTCGGGCTGATGAAGGAAAGCGGGGTCAGGGAAAAGATTCGTGTGTTCATGCGCTATTATAGAGAGAACTCAATAACAATCAAACGACGCTGGAACCTTCCTGCCGATTGACCACATGAACTTTTCAAAGTGCCGCAACGCAGTCGAGCGAGGCGGGATGATAGCAGGGGGCCGCGGTGCCCAGATGCACCCGCAGATCGTTGCGCGCCGGAGCGGACGCGAGCGCGCTGAAGACGAAGGCAAAAATGGTCATGATCAGCGTTACGATTGTCAGGCGGCGTGCAAGGACGGTCATGTTTCTCTCCCCAAAGCCAATGACGGCAGAATAAAGGCGATGGCCTGAATGCGTGCTGAGGGTCGGGTTCATCACCGGTTCAGGGTGATTAACGCCGGCGGGAGAGGGAGGATCGCAGCGGCGTCTGCGAAATGGCACGCCCGGGCTGCGATCGATGAAGGACGAACCAGCCGTCGAAAAAGCCGGCCCGATAGGGCCGGCTTCTCATGGATCTGTTGGTGAAGAGATCATCCCGCGAATTGGCGCGACCGCGCGGGACGCGGTATCTTGAAGCAACTGCTAGTTATGCGGACGCATCGTTCCGTCGTAATAGTCGCCTTCGTCCTGCGCGCCATCAAGATCGGCGTTGCCGCTCGCACCGCGGGTGCTTGGATAAATGCTGCCGGTCGGCATCGTGTCAACGGCCGGGCCGCGATCATAGCCGCGATCCTGCTGGATGGTCGGCGGGGACTGCGGCAGGCCATCCGGATCCGGATAAACGGCATTCTGTGCCATGGCGGCACCGGCGAAACCTGCCGAAACGATAAGAGCGGCAATACCGGAAGTCAGATAGGTCTTCATTTTCCTGTCCTTTCCAATGTTCTCTTGGGCGCGGAGCGATCTAGCCTCGCTCCGTCGAAGGTACAAATCCCCCGCAGGACGGATCGTTCCAGCAAAAATGAAAGGACAGTGCCGCAACTCCGGTTTCGGGGTCGAGAAACGGCGGGATTCGTGAAGAAAGGGGGCGCCACCTGGGGTGGAAAATAACGAATCTCACGGGGAAGAGCGTCATCGTGATTGATTCGTGGAAAAGCTTCACTTAATCTTGAACTCGATGGCTGGTTTCAGAGTCTGGCCGTCACGCACCGGAAAGACGATTGCGACCCGTCTTTCCAATCGGTGTCTTGAATGAACTGCGAATACCAGCCGCGCAAGCGGCTGGTATTTCATTTTTCCCAACATGTTTTCAGTCTGTCCGATCCCGCACGGGGCTCACGCCTCTGTGCGACTATCGATCGCGAGCGAACTCAAGAATTAGTTCGGGCGGTTTGCGCCGCTGTAATAGTCGCCGCTGTTCAGATCGGAAGCGCGGTTGTCGCGGCCACCGCCATTGTTGAACGGAAGCTGGCCGTCCTGGCGATCGATGCGGATGCTGCCGGTATTCGTGCGGTCGATGGAAGTGGCGGCAGGGCTCGTCTTCTGGACGCCCTGGTAATAGTCGCCTTCGGCAAGTGCTGCGCCGGCGAACGAAACCGAAGCGATAAGCGCTGCGGCGATTGCGGAAGTAATCCTGGTCATTGTCTTATTCCTTTCAGAGTTCCCGCGGCGTCATGGTTTGCGACCTGGCCTGCGGGCGATATTCGGTTATCTTCGATTGAGGTTAGTTCGGACGAACTGCACCTTCGTAGTAGTCGCCGCGGTTCAGGGTGACGGTGCCGTCGTAAGAGTGGCTGGAACCCTGGGCGTTGGAGACCGAGCCCGTGTAGCCGTAGCTGACGCCCGGATGGCGGACCTTCGGAGCAGCAGCCTGATGGCTGGAGGCAACCGGCTGGCTGGGAGCAGGTTCGACGGCGCCTTCGTAGTAGGTGCCGCCGCTTGCAAGAGCGGCCGTGGCGAAGGAGGCGGAAGCGATCAGCGTAGCAGCGATCGTCGAAGTGATCTTGGACATTGTCCTATTCCTTTCAGAGTGATCCGCGGTTTCAAAGTTTGCGACCTGGCCGGCGGATGTGGGTTGTCTTGGATGAGTTGCGGAGCAGCTCGGGCGAACTTCGATTAGTTCGGGCGAACTGCGCCTTCGTAGTAGTCGCCGCGGTTCAGGGTAACCGTGCCGTCGAACGACTGGTTCGAGGAAGTGGAAGCCTTGGCGCGGGCGATCGAACCGGTATAGCCGAAGCTGTCTGCGCGGGCGCCATGGACGGCCTGTGCCTGCTCGGTGGGCTGTACGCCTTCATAGTAGTCGCCTTCTTCGGCAAGAGCGACGGAGGCGAAGGAAGCCGAAGCGATAAGGGCTGCGGCGATAGCGGAAGTGATCCTGGTCATTGTGGTAGTCCTTTCAGAGTGTTCCGCGGCTTCAAAGTTTGCGACCTGGCCTGCGGAAATTGTTTCGGTGTTTTGATGAACTGCGGTTAGTTCGGGCGGTTTGCGCCGTCGTAGTAGTCGCCACGGCCGAGCGCAGCCGGAACCTGGCTGGCGTCCTGGTTCTTGGCGATGCTGCCGGTCTGAACATGATCGACGGTAGCAGAAGCCTTGGAAGCGCCTTCGTAATAGTCGCCTTCAGCAAGAGCGACGGAAGCGAAGGAAGCCGAAGCGATGAGGGCAGCGGCGATAGCGGAAGTGATCTTGGTCATTGTGGTAGTCCCTTCAGAGTTGTCCGCGGCGCTTAGTTTGCGACCTGGCCTGCGGATCGTTGTTTCGGTGTGTTGAATGAGCTGCGGTTAGTTCGGACGAACTGCACCTTCGTAGTAATCGCCGCGGTTCAGGGTAACCGTGCCGTCGAAGGAGTGGTTCGAACCCTGGGCGTTGGAGATCGAGCCCGTGTAGCCGTAGCTGGCCGAGCCCTGGGCCTTCTGATGCGTTGCCGGAACCTGCTGGCCAGCCGATGGCGGTGTGGCGCCTTCGTAATAGTTGCCTTCAGCAAGAGCGGCGGTGGCGAAAGAAGCCGAAGCGATGAGAGCTGCGGCGATAGCGGAAGTGATCCTGGTCATTGTGGTAGTTCCTTCAGAGTGTTCCGCGGCTTTAAGTTTGCGACCTGGCCTGCGGAGATTGTTTCGGTGTCTTGAATGAGCTGCGTTTAGTTCGGACGAACTGCACCTTCGTAGTAGTCGCCACGGCCGATCTCAGCCGGGACCTGGTGCTGTTGATCTTGAGCAATGCTGCCGGTCTGAACATGGTCGACAGTTGCGGAAGCCTTGGAAGCGCCTTCGTAATAGTCACCTTCAGCAAGAGCGACGGAAGCGAAGGAAGCCGAAGCGATGAGGGCAGCGGCGATTGCGGAAGTGATCTTGGTCATTGTCTTTATCCTCGGGTTATGATCGGTTCGGTCTTGGGTTCGAACCGAAGTGAATTTGTGTTTGCGATGTTCATATCGGACCGATCGGTTCGATCCGAAAGCCCCCCATTTCGACGACTACTGTCAACGAAACGTTGACGACCAAAATCGCGGCTCCGAAATACACGCAAAAAGTGCTGAGCATGCTAATTTTTTTGGAAATGCCATAAATAAACCGATTAAGTTACGGTTTTGTAAGATATAAATCTAATGAAAACAAATGCTTATGCGGAGTGTACAGAATTTGCACCATCCGCGTGTGGATTTTTGCGGATCGTGGCTTTCTTATGGCTTTTTTACGGCAAAAATCAGGTGCAAGGGGTATGCAAGCTTTTCACAAAACTGTGACATGAAGAATTCCGCGAAATTTCGCGGTCAAACTCGATGCCGTTTCCGTGATCAAATTGCCTTTTCTTGGTGCGACGCAGCAAAAAAATCAGGCGGCCCTTGATGCTCAGCCACGAAAAATGGCCGTGCCGTTGCCGGCGCGACCATTTCTGCGCTTCTTAAATATGGGGTATCCGACGAATCGACCTAGAGGCGCGTCCAGGTCTGCGACTTGCAAAGGATGGCCAGCACGCAGCCCTTCATCTTGAGCGAATTGCCACTGACCGAACCGGAGCCGCTATAGGTCTTGTCGTCTGCCGGATCGGTGATCTCGCCGCTATATTCGCCGTCCTTGCCGGAGAGCTTGCCGATCTGCTTGCCGGAATGTTTTCCGGTCTTCAACGTCACGCAGTAGGCGGTACCGCATTTGCCGATCGCGGCGGTTTCGCCGCTGGCGGTCTTCCAATTGCCTTCGATGGGTTCGGCGGCATGGGCTCCGGCTGCTGTAAGCGTCAGCGCGGCAGCCAATATCAGTCTGCGCATCATGATTTTTCCTCCTTCGCTTCCGCCGCCACGCTTTCTGAAGCGCTGGCGGCGCGGTTTCCTCCAATTCGCACCCCTCTGCGCGAACTCATTCGAAATTTATCTTACCCACACGTAAAGGTAAATATCGGATCGCCGCGAAAGGGGCGGGAATTTCGGCGGCGGGAAAAGCCGCGTTTTCCACAGGTCCATCGATGCGACCCGGATTCGTGGTTAGCAGTCGGTTTAAATCGTTTTCTGAATTTTCCGTAAAAATCTCTGCAAATTCCTTAAAATGCAAGGCATCCCATGTTTAACAAAAACTCAAGTTTACCAAGCGTTTGAACTTTGTTTTCGTTGAATTAATCATGCTTTTTAGGCGTCTTTTGGAAGGTTTGGCCCATAGTGAAGTCATCAAACGAGCGGGAAAAACCGCCGGCCGGAAGGATCGAAACAGCCGCTTGAAGACGGTGATCCGGACGGAGCCCGAAAGGGCAAAAACAGGGCAGACGACGAACAACAGGCTTTAACAGGGATCAAACCGATGGCACGCTTTGAAATGAACAATTCCGGAATGGCCACCATGGGTGGCGAAACCCGCGCCGACACTTTCTGCGAAATGGGTCTGATGTATGCGACCGGCCGTGGTTGCGACATCGATCTCGTTTCCGCTCACAAATGGCTCAACATCGCTGCGATCAAGGGCTCCGACCGCGCCGCCGAACTGCGCGCCGACCTTGCCCAGACGATGAGCAAGATGCAGCTGGCCGCAGCACTGCGCGCCGCTCGCGAATGGATGACCATGCACTGAGCTCCTCAACGAGCGCGATGGTCAATGAATTGACCGGTCCCGCAAGAGGGCCGGCAGGAGAACAATCCAAAAGACATCACCCCAAGGGGATCGGGAGACAGGGCGGTCGGATCTGGACGGGGGCCGACGCCTGACATTGAGACCGCGACCGGCAGGAACAAGGCCGGCGCGGTCATTTTCTTTAGGGCTTCACAGAGCCTTCAGCACCTTGGGCAGCGCTTCTTCGAGGAGCGCCATGTCCGATTCCGGCCCCGTGCTCACGCGGATGCAGCGGTTGAGCGGCGCCACGCCCGGCATGCGGATGAAAACCCCATGCTCCATCAGCCCATCGACGATCGAACGCGCATGGGCGCCGTCGCGGCCGCAATCGATCGCCACGAAATTGGTGGCGGAGGCCAGCGGCTTCAGCCCGTTGGCTGTCGCGATCGCGGCGATCCGTTCCCGCGAGGCCTTTATCTGCCCGATCACCTGGCCGAGATAGGCCTGGTCTTTCAGCGCCGCGAGCGCCGCGGCGACGCCGATCCGGTTCATGCCGAAATGGTTGCGGATCTTGTCGAAGGCCTCGGCCGTACCGGGCGTCGAGATCGCATAACCCACCCGCGAGCCCGCCATGCCGTAGGCCTTCGAGAAGGTGCGGGTGCGGATGATGTTCGGCCGGTCGATCAGGGCGGCGATATCGGGCGTCGCGCCGGCCGGTCCGGTTTCGCAATAGGCTTCGTCGAGAATCATCAGGCAGGTTTCCGGCAGCGCCTTGGCAAAGGTGACGATGCTGTCCGCATCCCACCAGCTTCCCATCGGATTGTCGGGATTGGCGAAATAGACGAGCGGCGCGTTTTCCCGGCGGACGGCTTCCAGCAGCCCGTCGAGGTTTTCGCGGTCGTCGACGTAAGGCACCGTCACCAGCCGGCCGCCATGGCCCGCCACATGAAAGTTGAAGGTCGGATAGGCGCCGAACGACGTGACGACCGGCATGCCCGGCTCGATCACCATCCGGACGATCATCCCGAGCAGGCTGTCTATGCCTTCGCCGATTGCAATATTTTCGGCCTGACAGCCCAGATGCGCGGCGAGCGCCTGCTTGAGCTCGAAATTTTCCGGATCCGCATATTTCCACGTGCCTGCTGCCGCAGCACCGATTGCCTCTATGACGGAGGGCGCCGGGCCGAAGCCGTTTTCATTGGCGCCGATGCGGGCTTTCACCCGCAGGCCGCGATTGCGCTCGATAGCCTCGGGGCCGACAAAGGGGACGCTGGCGGGAAGGGCGCTGATCAGCGGCGTGAAGCGCGAGAATACAGGCATGGATTTTATTCCGGTTCTCTAAAACCGGCACACAATAGGATCGATTCACCGGTACGCAAGCCTGCTTGAGGCCGATTGCGCCCTGTCGCCGCTAAATCTTTTCTCCTGCCCTTTGAAAAGCGCATCGAGCCTTTCGATCACCTGGCGCACTTCGGGCCGATGCCGGTCGTCGTCGTTGGCGACGATCCACATCGTGTGGGTGAGTTCCGGGATGATCCCGCCCTCACGGGCCAGGCCCGGGAACTCATCGCCGATGAAGCAGGGCAGCACGCCACGCCCGTTGCCGGCCGCGATCAGCCTCGGCAGGATCTCCGGCGAATTGGTCCAGGTGCGGATTTGCGCCTCGTGATGCTGGAACACCCATTTTTCGGCCGGCAAATGGGAGCTCTCGGTGCCGACCGAAACCCAGGGCATGGTCCCGTCTTCGGCAAGATCAATTGCCCTATATATAGAGTGTGCGACAGCGACCGACCGGCGGGCCGCCACATTGCCGGATTCCGGCCTGCGGGAGACCATCCCGACATCCGCCTCGCGGTAGGTGAAATCCACGCCCTTTTGCAGCGACATGCAGCAGAGCCGGAACCGGTCGTCCCTGCTCCTGATCTCGGACGTATGCTCGCCGACGAAACCGGCAAGCCAGGCATCGGCGCCGATCGAAACGATCGGCATGGCGAAGGCCTGCGTCTTCCAGTCGGCGATGCCGTCGGCGGTCTTCTGCATGGCGCGGACATGCTCGAGCAGCGTCTCGCCGTCCGGTGCCAGCCGGTAGCCTTGCTGGCTGCGCACGAAAAGGGTCCGGCCGGTCGTCCGTTCGAGCGCCAGCATCCGCCGGCCGATCGTCGGCGCGCTGAGTTTGGTGCGGGCGGCCGCACCGCTCAGGCCGCCTTCGCTCGCCACATGCAGAAAGAGTTTCAGGTCGTCCCAGGCCGCATCCGTCATCTCGTGCACCTTGTGGATCCACCGGTGATCTATCCATCGTTCATGGATGAAAAGCGGCTTTCGCCGGCGCATCTACAAGCCTGCGCGGCAAACCTCTAGCTCCATGGCATCGCATCATAGATGGAGTGACCGCCATGTTTCTCAACCGGGTGAACCTTCGGCAGCGGATGAACGGGCAGGAGCGCTGCGGGAGCGGGCGGCGGGATCCGATGGCCGATCCCCTTGCCGATCCTCTGGAGGGCGCCGAATGGCGCGGGCTGCTGTGGATCGTGCCGCTTCTGTCGTGGCTGGCGGGCGGTCGTGACCGGTGGCGGGCGAAGAAGGCCCGCCGGCGGCGACGCGATCTGCCGGTCAGTGGCTGGTCTCGAAGCTCAGCCGGATCACGTGATGCAGGAATTCCGCATCGATCAGCATGTTGAAACCGACGGTGACCCTTTCCTCCTCGCGGCGGATCAGCGTGCAGCCGATATCGTCATGGATGCCGAGGATCTCGAGGAAGAAATTGTTGGGCACCGGCAGGTTCGGGCTGACCTCGAGTTCCGCGCCGTAGAGCGAAATGCTGCGGATCAGGCAGCGGAAACTCGTCTTGGTGCTGAGGTGATGTCCGACGAAGATGATCTTGCCGGGACGATCGATCGGAAACTTCTCGAAAGCCTGGTCGCGCGAGCCGTTTGTTCTTGGGTCCTGGTCCATGTTCAAGGGCATGACACCCTCCTGTTTCGCTCCTGGATGTGACTATATTCCTCCTCCGCTGACACATTCTGAAACGGAAAGGTAAAATGCGACGGAAAGGCGGAATATCGCCGAAAAATCCGGCATTTGATTGCTGGCGAGGCGCCTTTTCCTTTCCGTATGGAACAGCTGCGAACTCAAAGCGTGTAATCGGGGATGTCGCGTTGTTGACGGACCCGTGTCGCGGGGATACCCCTTTCGACCGGATCAATGGTGCTATCCCAATGGAAACCATGATCGGTCAAGGGGAGTGAAACGTGACGGGCAGGTTGGTTATCATCGGCGGCGGACAGGCGGGTTTTGCGCTCGCTGCGAAACTGCGGGCCCTGAAGGATGCGCGGCCGATTACGATCATCGGTTCGGAGGATGTGATCCCCTACCAGCGTCCGCCGCTTTCCAAGAAATATCTGCTCGGCGAGATGGACTTCGAGCGGCTGACCTTCCGGCCCGAAAGCTGGTTTGCCGAACATGAGGTCGAGCTTCTCCTCTCCACCTATGTCGAGGAGATCGACCGCAAGGCAAAGACCGTCCGCATGCAGGACGGGGCGGTCCTCGAATACGAAACCCTTGCGCTCGCCACCGGCTCGACGCCGCGCACGCTGCCGGCAAGCGTCGGCGGCGATCTCGACGGCGTCTTCACCGTGCGCGACAAGCGTGATGCAGACCTGCTCGCCGGCGAGATGAAGCCGGGCCGCCGGCTGCTTATCATCGGCGGCGGTTATATCGGCCTAGAGGCGGCCGCTGTCGCCCGCCATCTCGGTCTCGAAGTGACGCTGATCGAAATGGCGGATCGAATCCTTCAGCGCGTTGCCGCAAAGGAAACCGCCGACGTGATGCGCGCCATCCACGACAGCCATGGCGTGGTCATCCGTGAAAAGACCGGCCTGCATAAATTGATCGGCGAGAACGGCCGGGTGCGCGCCGCCGAACTTTCCGATGGCAGCACGATCGAGGTCGATTTCGTCATCGTCGGCATCGGCGTCAAACCGAATGACGAACTCGCGCAGCAATGCGGCCTCGAAGTCGGCAATGGCGTCATCGTCGATGAATTCGCCTGCACCTCCGACCCCTCGATCTTCGCCATGGGCGATTGCGCCATGCTGCCCTGGAGGGGCAACCGCATCCGTCTCGAATCGGTACAGAACGCTGTCGACCAGGCGGAGGCTGCCGCCGCAGTACTTGCCGGCGGCACTGCGCCCTATGACGCAAAGCCCTGGTTCTGGTCCGACCAGTACGACGTGAAGCTGCAGATCGCCGGCTTCAACCTCGGTTACGACGAGACCCTGACGCGCAAGGGCGCCCGCGAGGGCAGCCTCTCGATCTGGTATTTTCGCGAGGGACGCTTCATTGCGGTCGACGCGATCAATGACGCCAAGGCCTATGTGAGCGGCAAGAAGCTGCTCGATAGCGGCATCGAGCCTGACCGCACCATCCTTGCCGATCCCGCCGCCGACCTGAAACAGCTGCTCGCCTGAAGGAAAACGCCCATGCCGGCTCCTAAGAATCACTTCAAGGCGGCGCTGAAGGCCCGCCAGCCGCAGATCGGCCTCTGGCTGAACATGGGCGAGGCGCTGACCGCCGAGATCGCCGGCAATACCGGTTTCGACTGGCTGGTGATCGACGGCGAGCACGGACCGAACGATCTGCGCAGCATCATGGCGCAGTTGCAGGCGCTGTCCACCTCGCCTTCGGAAGTGGTCGTCCGGCCGCCGATCGGCGAGACCTGGGTCATCAAGCAGCTGCTCGATATCGGCGCCCGCACGCTGCTGGTGCCGATGGTCGATTCGGCCGAGCAGGCGAAGGAACTGGTTCGCGCCGTGCGTTACCCCCCGCGCGGCGTGCGCGGAGTCGGGGCGGCCGTCGCCCGTGCATCCGCCTTCAACGCCATCCCCGACTATGCCGAGACCGCCGCCGACGAGATCTGCCTGATCGTCCAGGCCGAAACCATGGCCTCGATTCGCGACCTGGAGAACATTGCGGCCGTAGATGGCATCGACGGCGTCTTCATCGGCCCGGCCGACCTTTCCGCCGACATGGGCTATCTCGGGCGCATGGAGGCCCCGGAGGTTCAGGAGGTGATCGACAAGGCGATCGGCACGATCCTGAAGTCGGGCAAGGCGGCCGGCATCCTCACCTTCAGCGAATCCTTGAATCGCCATTATCTCGATCTCGGCGCGAGCTTTGTCGCTGTCGGCGCCGACGTCACCGAGTTTTCCGGTGCGCTCAGGTCTCTGGCCGGCCGCTACGGCCGCGGCACGGGCGTCGGCAAGCCGCGTTCGGGATATTGAGAATCAGGCAGGTGGCAGAAATGGAATCACGTGTTGCGATTCGTGTGTTTTTGACGGTGGAATCGCATGACATTTCCATAAAAGACCTTGCCATCGATATCGTTTCCCAATAATCAGGCCCGACCGGAGAGGTGGCCGAGTGGTCGAAGGCGCTCCCCTGCTAAGGGAGTATACGTCAAAAGCGTATCGAGGGTTCGAATCCCTTCCTCTCCGCCACTTCAGGCCCGGAACGGTCGCCAATCCTGCCCTACGATCTCCCATATACGGCCTTGCAGGTGCCAAGGATTCGCTGGCGAATCCCGGGCGGTGCCATGAGTCCTTCAGACCCGTCATCGCGGCGCTAAGTGACTGCGGGATAAGCTCTTTCTTAACAAAGCGTAAAATACAACCTAATGCGGTCCCTCGCTTTGTGTCCTTTCGGCAACAGACTTCTGGGAAGCGGGTACCGGAATGGCGTCCGGTTGAAGTTCCAGATTGCATGGTCACTCTCGTCTTGTATTTTCAAATCCAGAAGCGAGGCGGTGGATCGTCCTTCTTCTGGCAATCGACGGGGATGGGGCAGGGAACGCTGTCCTTCAGCAAAAAGAACCCAGACCCATACGAAACTTTGACTGGAGGTCAAAAATGAACATCAAGAGCCTTCTTCTCGGCTCCGCTGCTGCCCTCGCAGCAGTCTCCGGCGCTCAGGCAGCTG
The DNA here is from genome assembly GCA_900471605.1 of Hyphomicrobiales bacterium. Taxonomy (GTDB): domain Bacteria; phylum Pseudomonadota; class Alphaproteobacteria; order Rhizobiales; family Rhizobiaceae; genus Neorhizobium. The sequence goes on from UCEY01000045.1 coordinate 33,014, forward strand.
ACGCCATCGTAGCTGCTGAACCGGAGCCCATGGAATACGTTCGCGTTTGCGACGCTTTCGGCACCGGCTACTTCTACATCCCGGGCACCGAAACCTGCCTCAAGATCGGCGGTTACGTTCGTTTCCAGACTGATCTCGGCGAATCTGTTGGTAGCTCGACGGCGCGCGCCAACGGCGTTTATGCTCCGGGTTCTGTTCGCAACGGCGAAAAGTGGGACTCTTTTGTCCGCACTCAGCTCGACGTAACGGCTAAGAGCGACACCGAGCTCGGCACGCTGACTTCGCTGATGTCGCTTCGTTTTGAATACGGCGCTGACACGCTTTATTCGTCTAACGCCAACACGACCTATATCAACGAAGCTTACATTCAGCTCGGCGGCTTCAAGATTGGCCGTTACCTGAACTGGTGGGATAAGGGTATCAACGGCGAATCTGACTGGAACTCTGGTTTCGGCACGACCCGTATGACCTCCGCTAGCTACACCTATACCGGTTCTGCTTTCAGCGCTGGTGTTCAGGTTGACGAGCTGTCCCGTGACATCGGTGTCGGTGGTCAGAACGTAGGTATCGAAGCTCTCGTTACGACGAAGTTCGGTTCGGTTGCTTTCGACCTGCTCGGATCTTATGACGTCGACGCTGAAGAAGGTGCAATCCGCGCACTGGTATCGGCGCCGGTTGGTCCTGGTACGCTCCAGGCTCTCGCTGTCTGGTCGAGCGGTCTCGGCGATAACCTTACGAACGCCTACTATGATCGTGGCGAATGGGCACTCGCAGCATCGTACGCTATCAAGCTGAGCGACAAGCTGACCTTGACTCCGGGCGGTACCTACGTTTGGAACAGCGAATTTGATGGAAGCGGTGATTGGGGTGGCGATGCCTCCTGGCGTGCAGGCCTGACCCTCGATTACACGATCGTTCCTGGCTTCGTTGCTAAGGTTACTGCAAACTACAACGAAACCCCCGGCGACAAGTTCTGGGATGGTTTCGTGCGTCTTGACCGCACGTTCTAATAATAAAGGAACTCCCCCGGTTCGCCGGGGGAGTTCTATATAAAGGTTGGCCTAGATAAGGCCTCCGTATGGGGAGCTAAGACCGGGGGATGGGCCGCGTATGCGGCCTTTACGCGTTTGATCAATTTTGATTGGGCGCGACTAGCATTCAGAGAAATTGACTGGAGGTCAAAAGAATGAACATCAAGAGCCTTCTTCTCGGTTCTGCAGCGGCTCTCGCGGCAGTTTCCGGCGCTCAGGCCGCCGACGCTATCGTCGCTGCTGAGCCAGAGCCCATGGAATACGTTCGCGTCTGCGACGCGTTCGGCACTGGCTACTTCTACATCCCCGGCACTGAAACCTGCCTCAAGATCGGTGGTTACGTCCGTTTCGAAGTCGGTTTCGGCGATAACGTTTATGCCCCTGCTGGAACTCCCGTAGGTGACGGCGGTGACTGGGATGCGTATACCCGTGCGCAGCTTGATGTCACCGCTAAGTCGGATACCGAACTTGGCACTCTGACGAGCGTTGCCTCGCTGCGCTTTGAATACGGCAATGATACGCTCTATTCATCGAACGCAAACACCGTTTACATCAATGAAGCCTATATCCAGCTGGGTGGTTTCCGGGTTGGTCGCTGGTTGAACTGGTGGGATGCAAACGACTTGCCGGGCGAACTCGATAATCTCGGTTCCAACCGCCTCAATTCGATCCAGTATGTTTACACCGGAAGCGCGTTCACAGCTGGTATCCAGGTTGATGAACTTTCGCGCCCGATCGGGCTCGGCGGTCAGAACGTCGGTATCGAAGCTGTTCTTCAGGCGGCGATCGGTCCGGCCAAGATTGAATTGCTCGGTTCTTATGACGTCGATGCCGAAGAAGGCGCGATCCGTGCGATCGGCTCCGTTGCCGTTGGCCCGGGTACCTTCTACCTCGCTGGCGTTTGGTCGTCGGGTGAAAACGCTTATTACGGCGTAAATGATACCGCTGCTGGTGAAGCAAGCGTTGCTGTTGCCTATTCCTTCAAGGCGACCGACAAGCTCGAAATCATTCCGGAAGCCCAGTACATCTGGAACACCGAACTCTCTGGCACCGACTTTACTGGTGCTGACCTCTGGGGCGCTGGCGTAACCGTCAACTACCAGATCGTTGAAGGCTTCGCAGCCAAGGTTGCTGTCGACTACGTTAAGGTTGAAGACGGCGACGACGACGTTCGCGGTATCGTCCGCCTGCAGCGCGACTTCTAATCCGACCTGATCGGATCAAGTTCAGAAGCCCGGCCTCGTGCCGGGCTTTTTTATTTGGAGGAAATGTGGGCTGCAATGGCACGGCGGTTTGAACTGAAGCTGGCCTTCGCAGAAGTCGAGAGCAGCAATCAGCGCTCAGTCAAATATCGGGAAGGAGGGCACGCGATGCGGATACTTACATCGGCAGCGAACACTCAGTAGCCGTATTGCCCAAGCAGAATAAGAGAAGGCCAGATCCGCTCAATCCGCAGCGGCACCTACCGCCGTCCGAACCGCAAATCCGTCTCGATATCCGCCTTCTGTCCAAGCCTCACCTTGTAGACCTGATAATTCTCCATCACCCGCTGCACGTAATTGCGGGTTTCGGGGAAGGGGATGCGCTCGATCCAGTCGACGACTTCGTCGAGGGATTTGCCGCGCGGGTCGCCGTAGCGGGTGATCCATTCGGGCACGCGTTTCGGGCCGGCATTGTAGGCGATGAAGGTGAGGATGTAGGAGCCGCCGAACGTGTCGATCTGCTCGCCGAGATAATGCGCGCCGAGCGTGGCGTTGTAGCCCGCATCCGTTGTCAGCTTTGCTGCCGCATAGGTGAGGCCGTGGCGCTTGGCGACGCCCTGCGCGGTGCCCGGCAGGATCTGCAACAGGCCGCGGGCGTTGGCGGGTGAAACGGCGCCCGGGTTGAAGGCGCTTTCCTGGCGGGCGATCGCATAGGCGAGCGCCTTGCCGGAGCCGGCGATGTCGGCGCCTGCCGGGATGACGCCGATCGGGAAGGCAAGCGCGGCCACATCGATACCGCGGCCGAAGGCGGTCTTGCCGATCTGCAGCGACAGGGCGTGGTTGTCTTCCGATTCCGCCCTTGCCGCGAGGATCGCGAGTTCCCCGGGGCTGGTCATTTCCTCCGCCAGCGCGCGATAGAGCGCGGCGGCGCGTTTGCCGTGGCCGGCGTCTTCCAGTCGCGCGATCGCCCGCACCGCCTCGCGGCTTTCGAAATTCTGCCGGTCGGGCCCGCTCGGGTTCGGATAGGCAACGTCCAGCGTCTTGAGGTCCAGGCGCGCGGCGGCAAGCTGGCCGTAAAACGTGCTTGAGAAATGCGCCGCCTTGGCGAAGAAATCCTTGGCGTTGCCCGGACCGCCGTCCTCGGCGGCGCGGCCGAGCCAGTAGAGGGCGCGCGATGCGGAAAGCGGCTTGTTCGAGGTCTCGAGGATCTTGCGGAAATGTTTTTCGGCTGTCGCCGGCTCGTGCAGGGCCTGCAGCGCATACCAGCCGGCATGGAATTCCGCATCGACGATATCGGTGGAGGCGGCGGCGACATAATCGGCCGCGGTCCGGTAGGCGAGCTTGAACTCGCCCTGGTCGGCAAGGCCGCGCGCCACGATCCGCCGCTCGTTCCACCATTCCGTGGTGTTGACCAGTTTTGCCGCCTCGCGCGGCGCCTTCTCCAGCAGCTCGGCCGCGTCCCGGTATTTGTCCTGCCGGCGCAAATATTCGACGCGCGCAAAAAGATAACCCGCGTCGTCCTTGAGTGCCGCATCGACACCGGCAAGCAGCGCCTCGGCATTCCTGGCATTGCTGATCACGGCGCTCCAGGCCTTATAGAGCGATTGCGCCTTGCCGAGATCGCCGAAGCGCTTGGCTTGCGCCGCACGTCCCTTGTACATCAGGAAATCCATCCGCGCCTTGTGGTCGGCGGCGGAAAGCAGGCCTGAGAATTCGGCGAGGATCTTGTCTTCTGTCGGCTTGTCGAGCAGCTCGGTGATCCAGATCTGCCGCAGCGGACGGATGGCCTCGGCCGGCCTTGCCGACGCTACGAGCGCGCGGGCGAGGATGAGCGTGCCCTCGATGGTTTCCGGCCGGGTCGCGCCGAAGGCGGCAAGCACCGTCGTGGCCGGCGGGTTTTCCCGGTAGAGCGCCCGCTCGGAATTGGCGCGCAGGCCCCTGAGGCCCGGCCAGCCCTTGAGCTCCGTCTGGGCCGCGGCGATCTCGCCCGACGGCACGCCCGGTGCGCCGGATGTGGCGATTGCCCAGGTGAGGATATGCCGGTCGAGCGAGCCTTCGGCCAGGCTGTTGCGGACGGCAAGGGCGGCGGCGATGTCGTTGTCGGCAAGCGCGTCGAGCCCGGCCTTCAGCTCGGGCGCGACCACCAGCGGTCCGGTTCTCGGGATCGTGCCGGTCACATCGGGCACAGGAATTGCGGCGGGTGCCGGCATGGCGGCGGGCATGGTGATCGCGACCGGATTTTCGGGCTTCACATAGGGAAGGGGAGCCATGCTTTCGGGAAGCGACGCGGCAAATGCATGCATGCTCGCAGCGCCGAGCCCCAGTGCTGCGAGGATCAGAACAGGCCTGTACATCCGGTAACTCGCGAAAATAGATCGTCCCCTTATTAGCCGCCGGGCAGATTAACGAAAGCTTACCACGTTTATGAAAATGCGCGGTTTCTTATATGAGATTCCATATGAAATCCCTGGCACTTGCGCTTGTCGTCGCTTTCCCGCCGCTTTATGGTGCGCGACCTGAAGGCTTTCGGGAAAAGATCGGCTGCGCCGCGGCCCGTCCAAACGTCCTGGGCCTCTCATAATCGCGGATTGCGGCAGCAGAATGAACGCTGCCGATTGGGAGTTTTGCATGTTCAAGGGATCGATGCCCGCCCTCGTCACACCGTTCACCACCGATGGTGCGGTCGATGAGCAGGCTTTCGCCGCACACGTGGATTGGCAGATCGGCGAAGGCAGCAGCGGCCTGGTGCCGGTCGGCACCACCGGTGAATCGCCGACGCTGAGCCATGACGAGCACAAGCGCGTCGTGGAACTGTGTATCGAAGTGGCCAAAAAGCGGGTTCCCGTCATCGCCGGCGCCGGCTCCAACAATACGCGCGAAGCCGTCGAGCTTGCCGTGCATGCGGAAAAGGCAGGCGCCGATGCCGTCCTGGTGGTCACGCCCTATTACAACAAGCCGACCCAGAAGGGCCTGATCGCCCATTTCTCGGCGATCGCGCAGGCGACGAAGCTGCCGATCATCATCTACAATATCCCGCCGCGTTCGGTGATCGACATGTCGCCGGAAACGATGGGCGCGCTCGTCAAGGCGCACCGCAACATTGTCGGCGTCAAGGATGCGACCGGCAAGATCGAACGCGTCTCGGAACAGCGCATCACCTGCGGCAAGGATTTCATCCAGCTCTCGGGCGAAGATGCGACGGCGCTCGGCTTCAACGCCCATGGCGGCGTCGGCTGCATTTCGGTAACGGCCAATGTCGCGCCGCGCCTCTGCGCGGAATTCCAGGCGGCGACGCTTGCCGGCGATTATGCCAAGGCGCTCGAATACCAGGACCGGCTGATGCCGCTGCACAAGGCGATCTTCATGGAACCCGGCCTCTGTGGCGCCAAATATGGCCTGAGCAGGATCCGCGGCATGAACCGCACGGTCCGCTCGCCGCTGGTTTCGACGCTGGAACCGGCAACGGAAGCTGCGATCGACGCGGCGCTGCGCCATGCGGGGCTGCTGAACTGAGAGCGCTCCGCGCCCACCGCTTCACTTTCGGCTCCTGCCGCATTACATAGACAAAGAACCCCGCTCATTGCCCATGGGCGGGGATTTGCTTTCAGAAGAAGAAGGGCGGAACGGAAGTCAGTCCCATGGCCCCCAAAGGCAGCCAGCGCACGGTCAACAAGGTTGTGGCGGAAAACCGCAAGGCCCGCTTCAACTACGAGATCATCGATACCTATGAGGCCGGCCTCGTATTGACGGGGACCGAAGTCAAGTCGTTGCGCGACGGCAAGGCGAATATCGCCGAATCCTATGCATCCGATGAGGGTGAGGAAATCTGGCTGATCAATTCGCACCTGCCGGAATATCTGCAGGCCAACCGCTTCAATCACGAACCGCGCCGCCGCCGCAAGCTGCTGCTGTCGAAGCGCGAGATCAACCGCCTGCGCGCCGGCATCAACCGCGAAGGCATGACGCTGGTGCCGTTGAAGATCTATTTCAACGAAAAGGGCCGCGCCAAGCTCGAACTGGCGCTCGCCAAGGGCAAGAAGCTGCACGACAAGCGCGAGACGGAGAAGGAACGCGACTGGAACCGCCAGAAGTCGCGGCTCTTGAAGTCGAACTGATCCACGCCTGATCCAACCGCCGCCGCCGGATCGGCGGCCATTAGCCACGCCGCGCCGGTGAACTTCCTGAACTCCCGTTCGTTAAGGGAGACACCAGGGAGTTTTCGTGCGCAAGAAAAGCTATCCGGACATCATCATCGATGCGATCGAGCGGCGGCGGATCATCGAGCTCCGCTACAAGGACACAAGGCGCAGGGTACGGCCGCATATTCTGGGCTATGTCGGGGAGGGGGAACTGGCACTCAGCGCCTGGCAGATGACCGGCACCGGTGTCGGTTGGCGGCTCTTCCACGTCGATGGCATCAGCGAGCTCGCGCCGACCGAGGACGGTTTCCGTAGTCCCTCGCGCGGCTATAATCGCAACGATCCGCTCTTTTCGCGCATCATCGACCGCCTGTGAAATCCCCGCCCCAGGAACAAAATCCGCATCAGTCCGTTGCGTCAAATCTTGAGAGCGCGAGCGGGCAGCGGGACAATGACGCGAAAGAAAATCTTCACTTACGGCACGCTGGTGATCGGCTTCGGTGCCGCCGCCTATCTGCTCTATCACACCTTCCGCGAATACTCGGTCTCCGACATTGTCGAATCGGTCCGCGCCATCCCGACCTTCAACCTTCTGATGGCGCTCCTCTTCGCTTTCGGCTCCTATGTCTGCCTGTCGGGCTTCGACTGGGCCGGGGTACGTTATGTGAAGAACGATCTCGCCTATCCGAAGATCGGTCTTGCCTCGTTCATTGCCTTGTCGATCGGCCAGAGCGTCGGGCTTTCGGGCTTGAGCAGCGGCGCCTTGCGTTATCGCTATTACGCCCATTGGGGCATGAGCACCGAGGACGTGGCGAAGATCGTGCTGCTCTCCGGCGTCACCGTCGGCATCGGCATGGCGGTGTTGTCGGGCATCGTTTTGGTCATCAACCCGAAGGACGCCGCCGCCGTTCTCGGCCTCGGCGAAGGCATGGTCGTCGGGATCGGCGTTGCCTGCCTTGCCGCAACAGCCGGGTACCTGGCGCTCGCCGCCTTCGTGCGCACGCCGCTGAAGATCCGCGCCTGGACGTTCGAAATGCCGACGCTGAAAATCGCGATCGCCCAGGTGGTGATCGGCACGATCAATTTCGCGCTGGTCTCGGCCTGCCTGCGCGAGGTCATGGCAGCCACGGCGGATGTCAGTTACCTCAAGGCGGCAACGGCCTTCGTGCTCGCCAACCTCGCGATACTGATCACCCACGCACCGGGCGGTCTCGGCGTGCTGGAGGCGACGGTGCGGCATGTCATGGGCGACCAGGCCTCGATCGGCTCGCTGGTCGCCTTCCGGGTGATCTATTTCTTCATCCCGTTCTTCATCGGCCTGCCGCTGGCCTTGATCGTCGAAGCGATTTTTCGGGCCGGGAAGGCGCGGCGGCAATCGCAGTCGGGGCTTGAGCTTACGGCGCCGGCTTCGACGTGATTTTGTACGAGCGTGGTGGGTGGGGTACCCCCCTCTGCCCTGCCGGGCATCTCCCCCTCAAGGGGGGAGATCACAAGTGGCATGACCACCGTTCCCCAATTTCGCCTCGCGGGATGAGACTTGAGAGAAGGGACCGTGGGCAGGCGCCCATCTGATCTCCCCCCTCGAGGGGGAGATGTCCGGCAGGACAGAGGGGGGTATCGCGGGCACAACGCCTCCAACGCCCCACAGCCCGGACCGGTCAACCCGTCTTCCTCGCCGTCATCCGCCGCTCATGTTCCAGCAGCCAGCGTTTGCGCCACAGCCCTCCGCCATACCCGGTCAGGCTGCCGTCGGCGCCGATCAGGCGGTGGCAGGGGATGACGATGGCGATCTGGTTGGCGCCGTTGGCGCTTGCCACCGCGCGGGTGGAGGAGGGGAGGTTGAGCCCGGCGGCGACCGCCCCATAGGTGGTGGACACCCCGGCCGGGATCGCCCGCAGCGCTTGCCATACCTGCCGCTGGAAGGGCGATCCATGCCCCGCAAGCCGCGTCCTGAAGCCCAGATCCTCGCCGGCGAAATAGGCCCTCAGCTCCACCTCGATCTCGTCGATCGGCGGATGGCGCCCCATGACGATGCCGCTGCCGGTGAACTTTTGCAGCTTCTTGATTTCCGCCGGCAGCGCCTTGCGTTCGGCAAATTCGAGCAGATGCAGGGAATGCTGGTCGGCGATCGCCATCATCGGGCCGATCGGGGTTTCGATCCAGTCGGCCCTGAGCAGGGTCTTGTCCCGCAGGTTGGCGGGTGCTGCGCCGAACAGCTTCGTCACCGCGCTGCGAAAACCGCTGCCGGATTCGTAACCGGCATCGAGCTGCGCATCTAGAACGCTCGCGCCTTCCTTCAGCGTTTCGGCCGCCTTGCCCATCCGCCGCAATCTGGCAATTTCGAGAAAATTCATGCCGAACTGCCGTTTGAAGGCGCGCCGTGCGGTGGAAGGGTCGATGCCGAACGAAACGACATCCTCCTCGCTCCAGCGGCGGAAGGGTTCGGCGTCGAGCGCCGTCAGCAGGCGCGTCACCATCGGGTCGGCCTCGCCGAGTTTCAGCATCGGCCGGCAGCGGCTGCAGGGCCGGAAACCGGCCTCCAGGCATTCGGCGACGGTTTCGAAGAAACTCGTATTTTCGCGCTTCGGCTTGCGGGCCGGGCAGGTGAGGCGGCAGAAAATGCCGGTCGTCTTCACTGCCGCCCAGGCAAAGCCTTCATAGGAGGCGTCGCGGGCGACCAGGGCGTCATAAAGAGCGTCGTCGGAAGGGCGTTCGAAAAGCATGGATCTTTTCTAGCCCAGAACGAAAAAAGGCGCCGCCGAAAAACGGGCGCCTATTCTTCTTTTGATATAGCGGCTGTCGCCCCGATCGGACCAGGGATCAGGGATCGGTAGCGTCCGCCGGTTCCGCCGGACGGACCGGGCGCTCGGAGGGGTCGCGACCGACTTCGGCCTTCAGCGAAACGAGATCGATGAAGTGATCGGCCTGGCGGCGCAGGTCGTCGGCGATCATCGGCGGCTGGGTCGCCATGGTCGAAACCACGGAAACCTTGCGGCCCTTGCGCTGCAGCGCCTCGACGAGGGTGGTGAAATCGCCGTCGCCGGAAAACAGCACGAGATGATCGACGGTTTCCGACTGTTCCATGGCATCGATCGCAAGCTCGATGTCCATGTTGCCCTTGATCTTGCGGCGGCCCATGGAGTCGGTGAACTCCTTGGCGGGCTTGGTGACGACCTTGTACCCGTTGTAGTCGAGCCAGTCGATCAGCGGACGGATCGAAGAATATTCCTGATCTTCGATCAGCGCCGTATAGTAATAGGCGCGAAGAAGATAGCCGCGCTTCTGAAAGGCCTTCAGCAATTTCCGGTAATCGATGTCGAAACCGAGGCTTTTCGAAGCAGCGTAAAGATTTGCGCCGTCTATGAAGAGAGCAATCTTCTCCCTTGGGTCAAACATATGGTCTCCATCCCCTTTTCTTATCAACCTGCTTTGCAGGTGGAGACCTGGTCAATATAGGCTGAACCAAATCTCCGGAATAATCCACTACATTACGAACTATTCATATAACTGTCATTTATGGCACGATTCTCAATAATCCAAGCAGCTTGGGGTTGAATTTCGCCGGCGCCCCCAGAAGACTCGGCGCGACCTGTCAAAAGTCAATTATCAGGAAAAACTTGAATTTGCCGCACAATGGCTGTATCGGGCGTATCAATTCCGAAAATCACTGATCAAAGGACAGGCAATGGCTCGTGTCACAGTAGAAGATTGCATTGACAAAGTCGACAACCGGTTCGAACTGGTCCTGCTTGCGAGCCATCGCGCTCGCCAGATTTCGCAGGGCGCTTCGATCACCATCGACCGCGACAATGACAAGAATCCTGTGGTCGCCCTTCGCGAAATCGCCGACGAGACGCTTTCGCCGGACGACCTCAAGGAAGACCTCATCCACTCGCTGCAGAAGCATGTCGAAGTCGACGAGCCCGAGCCCGATCCGGCTTCGCTGATCGCCGCCGGCGGCGTAACCGTTGCGTCGGATCGCGACGAGGAAGACGACGCTCCGGAAACCGTTACCTTCGACCAGATGTCGGAAGAGGAGCTGCTTGCCGGTATCGAAGGTCTGGTACCGCCGGAAAAGAGCGACGATTACTAAGCGAAACATTCGCTCAGCAAGTTTTCGTTCATTCTCTCGCCCTAATCTGCTTGAATGTTTTATGATGGCTGCGCCAATCTTCACGGTTGGCGCGCCATTTTCTTTTCGTCCAGCGCCCATTCGCAGGCACTGAAGCGGTATCGAGGACATTTTTCAGGATGATGCGGCAATACGAGCTCGTGGAGCGGGTTCAAAAATACAAGCCCGAAGCCAACGAAGCTCTGCTCAACAAGGCCTATGTCTATGCCATGCAGAAGCATGGCCAGCAGAAGCGCGCCAGCGGCGACCCCTATATTTCCCACCCGCTCGAAGTCGCCGCCATCCTCACCGACATGCATCTCGACGAGTCGACCATCGCGGTCGCCCTGCTGCACGACACGATCGAGGACACGACGGCCACCCGCGCCGAGATCGACGAACTGTTCGGCGAGGATATCGGGCGGCTGGTCGAGGGGCTGACCAAGCTGAAACGCCTCGACCTCGTTTCCAAGAAGGCCAAGCAGGCGGAAAACCTGCGCAAGCTGCTGCTCGCAATTTCCGACGACGTGCGCGTCCTCCTCGTCAAGCTCGCCGACCGCCTGCACAACATGCGCACGCTGGAGCACATGAAGGCCGAGCAGAAGGCACGCATTTCCGAAGAGACCATGGATATCTATGCGCCGCTTGCCGGCCGCATGGGTATGCAGGACATGCGCGACGAGCTGGAGGAACTGTCCTTCCGCTACATGAACCCGGAAGCCCATGACACCGTCACCCAGAGGCTTGCGGATCTCGAAGCCCGCAACGAAGGCCTGATCAAGAAGATCGAGGATGAGCTGCGCGAACTCTTGATCGCCAACGGCATGACCGCGCCCTTCGTCAAGGGACGCCAGAAAAAGCCCTATTCGGTGTTCCGCAAGATGCAGTCGAAGTCGCTGTCCTTCGAGCAGCTCTCGGATGTTTACGGTTTTCGCATCATCGTCGGCGACATTCCGTCGTGTTATCGGGCGCTCGGCATCGTCCACACCCGCTGGCGCGTCGTGCCCGGCCGCTTCAAGGACTACATCTCGAACCCGAAGCAGAACGACTACCGCTCCATCCACACGACGATCGTCGGCCCGTCCCGCCAGCGCATCGAGCTGCAGATCCGCACCCAGCTGATGCAGGAAATCGCCGAATACGGGATCGCCGCGCACGCGCTCTACAAGGATGGCAGGGGCGGGGAGCTGCTGCCGAAGGAATCCAACGCCTATTCCTGGCTGCGCCACACGATCGAATCGCTTGCCGAAGGCGACAACCCGGAAGAGTTCCTGGAGCATACCAAGCTCGAACTGTTCCAGGACCAGGTCTTCTGCTTCACGCCGAAGGGCAAGCTGATCGCGCTGCCGCGCGGAGCGACCCCGATCGATTTCGCCTATGCCGTCCACACCAATATCGGCAACACCACGGTCGGCGCCAAGATCAACGGCCGCATCATGCCGTTGGTGACGAGGCTCAACAACGGCGACGAAGTGGAGATCATCCGCTCCGGCGTGCAGGTGCCGCCGGCCGCCTGGGAAGAGATCGTCGTCACCGGCAAGGCGCGCTCGGCAATCCGCCGCGCCACCCGCATGGCGATCCGCAAGCAATATGCGGGCCTCGGCCACCGCATTCTGGAGCGCACCTTCGAGCGCGCCGGCAAGGTTTTTGCCCGCGATACGCTGAAGCCCGCGCTGCATCGTCTCGCCCACAAGGATGTCGAGGATGCGATCGCCGCCGTCGGGCGCGGCGAACTCTCATCGCTGGACGTGCTGCGCGCCGTCTTCCCCGATTTCAAGGACGAGCGTGTCACCGTGAAGCCGGCTGCCGACGACGGCTGGTTCAACATGCGCAGCGCTTCCGGCATGATCTTCAAGCTGCCGAACCAGCGGCGCGTCTCGCCGGAGGAGCTGGAGGCAGGGCCCGATCCGCTGCCGATCCGCGGCCTCTCCGGCAATCTGCAGGTGCGGTTTGCGCCGAGCGGCGCCGTCCCCGGCGACCGCATCGTCGGCATCATGGAAAAGGACACGGGCATCACCATCTACCCGATCCAGGCGTCCGCTCTGCAGCGCTTCGACGACCAGCCCGAACGCTGGATCGACGTGCGCTGGGATCTCGACGAAGCCAACAAGTCGCGCTTCCTCGCCCGCATCGAGGTCAACACGCTGAACGAACCCGGCACGCTCGCGACCGTCACCCAGACGATCGCGCATCTCGACATCAACATCCGCACGCTCACCATGGGCAGCAACCGCGCCGCCGATTTTTCCGAGATCACCATGGAAGTCGAGGTCTGGGATCTGAGGCAGCTGAACCAGCTGCTGAGCCAGATGAAGGATCTGGATTGTGTGGCGAATGTGAAGCGGGTGTATGACTGAGGGCCGGGCGGAGCGGATTTGCCCCTCACCCTAACCCTCTCCCCGTAAACGGGGCGAGGGGACGTGCCACACGTGTTGTCGGAGAGGGACGTAGACGGCGCGGCATATGTCCTTCTCCCCGTCAAAACGGGGAGAAGGTGCCCGGCAGGGCGGATGAGGGGCGTTCCGATATGCAGTCGCCGCTTACCCGAACGAGAGTTTTCCCTTAGCCCGAAACAGTCTCGGCCTTGTTCTCCACGGAACGAGCCTCGCTCGCATCCCGCACGAATGCACCCTGCGCCCGCAGCACCGCCTGCAGTTCCGCGATATCCACATCCCGCGGTGCCACGCCGCGATTGGCCGCGACGCCTGCTGCTGCGCCTGCGGCCTGTCCCGTCAGCCAGCATTGCGGAATCTCGCGCATGAAGCCGTGGCTGTTCGCGTCGCAGGAAATATGCCGCCCGGCGGCGAGCAGTCCGTTCAGCCTGGCCGGGACGAGCGCCCCGTAGGGCACCGAGATCACCGGGAATTTCGGCGAGACCGAGGGGCTGACGCCGATTTCGTCCGGCAGAACCTTGCCCTCGGGCCATTGGCTGCGCTCGACCCTGTCGACGCCGGCGAGCCGCCGCGTGTGCCGCACGCCGAGCTGCGGGGCGCTCAAGAGCATGTAGGCATCCTTGAACCCCGGCGCGTGGCTGCGGAAGAATTCGCAATGCGACTGCATGAACCGGTGCGAGCGGATTTCGACCTCCGTCATGTCGTCGACATTGAGCGCCGAAAGTCCCGACTGGCGCGGCCCGAGGAAAAGCGCGATGTCGTTGCGCCACGAGACGTATGGCGTCTGGAAGAACCCGAGCGTGTCGCGACCGAGCGTGTTGAAGTCTGCGAACGCCTGCTCCTGTTCCGACCGGAAGGCGAGCCATGTCTCCATGTCGACGCCGCCCAGCATGAAGCCGGTATTCATCGAGTGATGCACGTCGCCTTCCTCGATATCCGCCTCGAAACTCGCGCCCGCGCGGGCAAAAACGTCGCCGTCGCCGGTGCAGTCCACCACGACCTTGGCCATGATCCCCTGGCGGCCTTCCTTGCTTTCGAAGATGACGCCCGTGACCGCGCCGTCCTCCACCACCGGCGTCGCGGCAAGGGAATGGAAAACGATCCTGACACCCGCCTCGATCAGCATTTCCTGAGAGGTCAGCTTCAGCCGCTCGGGATCGATGGTCGGCGCCCAGGTGACGATACCGTGGAAGGCGGAGGTGCGCAGCCGCCAGTATTTTGCAAGCTCGGCATCGCGCACGCCCCAGAGGCTGGGGTCTGGGCCTGCGACCGCTTCGGGCGGCAGGCGGCCGAGAACCTCCTCGGCAAATCCGCGAATGACCTGCCGTCCCTCCCAGTCGGTCATGCGGTCGATCCAGATCACCACGCCGCCGGTGGAGAGCCCGCCGAGATGGTTGTAGCGCTCCAGCACCACGACCTCAGCCCCGGTTCGTGCGGCAGCGAGCGCGGCGGCGGTTCCGGATGGCCCGCCGCCCACGACCAACACGTCGCAGCGGTGATAGACGGGAATGTCGCGCGCTTCTTCGCGAAGAACGCCCTCTCCGTTGCGGCGGGGAAAGACATACTGCCCCGATTCAAAGATGTCGGAACTCAGAAACCGGTTTTCGTTCTGCCGAATCTCCTTCACCGAAACCTTCTGATCGTCCATGGCACCCTCCCTGATTTTCGGAGCCCGTTGCGCTCAACGAGCCCGGAGGTGATTTAGCCAAGGATAAGCGGGCTGAGAAAGACACCAATACGCTGATAGAGTTTTCTCGATTCACGCTAGATGAGGAAGCATTGTGCCTGCGGTTTCATCTCGTCCGCCCATTTCCTACGCATGCGGTTAACCCGCCATGCTTCTCACGCAAGGCTGACCAGCGGTCGCGGCGTTGGTAAAGGCCGGTGTCCCGTCTTATATTGCTGCAGTGCAATATGAACAAGAAAGGAAGACATCATGTTTGACTCAGTCCGCAAGTTTGCCCGCGCTTTCCGCGTCCCCACCACCCAGGACCGCGAAGTCGCTTATCTGAACGAAGCCAACGACCGTATCGATCTCGAATACCGCATGCGCCAGGTCGATCGCGGCATGTTCCGCAAGTCTGGTTTCTAACCGACACGCTCCACCAGCCACCCGTTCGCGCGGAAATCGCCGCGCGGCTGTTGCAGGTCTTCGTGGGTCGCATCGACGCGACCGAAGACCCGATCACCTCCGCGAAAACCTTCTCTTGGTGGAGACGGGCCAATTTTCGCCATCATCTTCGGCTTGGGCTAGAGCCTGTTGGACCGAAGATTCCCGCAGCCGACGGATGATGATCCCGCTGCCGAACCAGATGCACACTGATGCCATTTCGCCGCCGTACACCGCTTGCATTCCGTGAAAGACTGCGCCGGGCCGTTCTGCCTCCCAAGGACTTCCGCCGCGTTTTCGACTATTATCGCCTGAAGGTGATGCGCATCGGCGGTTCGCCGCATGCGGTCGCGGCCGGTCTTGCGATCGGTGTGGTCAGCGCCTGGACGCCCTTCCTCGGGCTCCACATCCTGTTTGCGATCCCGCTCGCCTATCTTTTTGGCGGCAGCATGATCGCCGCAGCACTCGGCACCACGTTTGCCAATCCGATCACCTGCCCGATCATCTGGCCGCTGACCTGGAAGATCGGCGAGACGATGCTTGGCAACGAAGCCATCGGCCATGACAGTCTCGATCTCGGCCGGCTGGTCCATCATCTCGATTTCTCGCAGCTCTGGCGCCCGATCCTGGAGCCGATGCTGATCGGCTCCCTGCCGCCGGGTATCGTCTGCGGCCTTATTTTCTACGCCGTCACCTATCTGGGCGTGCGCAGTTTCCGCAACCGGAGGCTGGAGCGCTTGACGGCGCGGGCCGGAGCCCTCAAGTCAGTATAAGGACTGACGAGAACCGGCCTGGTGCCGCAGGGAGATTTCATGATCATCGGCATGGGCAGCGACCTCATCGATATTAGACGCGTGGAGAAATCCATCGAACGGTTCGGCGAGCGTTTCACCCATCGCTGTTTCACCGAGATCGAGCGGGCGAAATCCGACCGCCGCCAGAACCGCGCCGCCTCCTACGCCAAGCGTTTCGCCGCCAAGGAGGCCTGTTCCAAGGCGCTCGGCACCGGCATCGCCCACGGCGTGTTCTGGAAGGACATGGGCGTCGTCAACCTGCCCGGCGGCAGGCCGACCATGGTGCTGACCAACGGCGCTGCCGAACGTCTGGCAGGCATGATGCCGGCGGGTCACGAAGCGGTTATTCACATCACCATCACCGACGAATACCCTTATGCGCAGGCCTTTGTGGTGATCGAAGCCCGCCCGGCGGGCTAATCGACCATTGCCGCGGCTTTGCGAAGGGTTTAGAGAACGCAAAACCGCTGGCAACAGCCGAGCAGAACAGAAAGACGTCAAACGTGTCCGATAAAGCCGAGACGAAGTCGCAGAACAGCCTTTGGGAAAACATCAAGGTCATCATTCAGGCCTTGCTGTTGGCGATGGTGATCCGCACGGTGCTTTTCCAGCCCTTCACCATCCCGTCCGGCTCGATGATGCCGACCCTGCTCGTCGGCGACTATATCTTCGTCAACAAGTTCGCCTACGGCTATTCCAAATATTCGCTGCCGTTCTCGCCCGACCTGTTCTCCGGCCGTATCCTGGAATTCAACGAGCCGAAGCGCGGCGACGTCATCGTCTTCCGCCTGCCGAGCCATCCGGATATCGACTATATCAAGCGCCTGATCGGCCTGCCGGGCGACCGCGTCCAGGTCACCAACGGCGTCCTGTTCGTCAACGGCAAGCCGGTTCCCAAGCAGGGCGACGGCACCTTCACCTCCGATTACAGCCTCGATCCGGGCACCGACGTGCCGGTGTTCCGCGAAACGCTCGATAACGGCGTCACCTACGACACGCTCGACCATTCGCCGGTCTCGCGCGGCGACAACACGCAGGAATTCGTCGTTCCTGCCGGCCATTATTTCTTCATGGGCGATAACCGCGACAACTCGCTCGATAGCCGTTTCGACGTCGGTTACGTGCCCGCCGAAAACCTCGTCGGCCGCGCCAGCGTCATCTTCTTCTCGCTCGGCAACGACACCTCGTTCCGCGAGATCTGGAAGTGGCCGACGAACATGCGTTGGGACCGGATTTTCAAGGTCGTTCGGTGATGAAATCAAGGGCGCTTTCGGCGGAGGAACGGGGCCAGCTTGAAAAAGCCATCGGCCATGAATTCGCCGACAAGCAATGGCTCGACCGGGCGCTCACCCATGCGAGCACCGGCTCGGCCAAGAATGCGAATTACGAACGGCTGGAATTCCTGGGCGACCGCGTGCTCGGCCTCTGCGTTGCCGAACTGCTGTTCAAGACGTTCCGCACAGCGGCCGAGGGCGAGCTTTCGGTGCGCCTGAACCAGCTCGTCAGCGCCGACAGCTGCGCTCTTGTCGCCGACGAACTGGAACTGCATCGTTTCATCCGCACCGGCGCCGACGTCAAGAAGCTGACCGGCAAGCGGATGATGAACGTGCGCGCCGACGTGGTGGAAAGTCTGATCGCGGCCCTCTATCTCGACGGCGGGCTCGAGGCCGCGCGCGGCTTCATCCTCAAGTACTGGGAAGGCCGCGCCACCCGCGCCGACGGCGCGCGCCGCGATGCCAAGACCGAGCTGCAGGAATGGGCCCATGCGAAATTCGGCCTGACGCCCGCCTACCGGGTGGACGAACGCTCCGGCCCGGATCATGATCCCCGTTTCACGGTGACGGTCGAGGTAACCGGCGTGGCGCCGGAGACCGGCCTCGACCGCTCCAAGCGCGCCGCCGAACAGGTGGCCGCCACCAGGATGCTCGAACGCGAAGGCGTGTGGCAGAAACCCCCTGCCGAACAATGAATTGGACACTATGACCGAAAACGACCACAGCACCGGCGACGAAAACGAAACCGGCCCTTCCGGCCCGACCCATTCCGGTTTCGTCGCCCTGATCGGCCCGACCAATGCCGGCAAATCGACGCTGCTCAACCGGCTCGTCGGCGCCAAGGTATCGATCGTCAGCCACAAGGTGCAGACGACGCGCGCCATCGTGCGCGGCATCGCCATCCACAACAACGCCCAGATCGTCTTCATGGATACGCCCGGCATCTTCAAGCCGCGCCGCCGGCTCGACCGCGCCATGGTGACGTCCGCCTGGGGCGGCGCCAAGGATGCCGACCTGATCCTGCTCCTGATCGACAGCGAACGCGGCATCCGCGGCGATGCCGAAGCGATCCTGGAAGGTCTCAAGGACGTCCAGCAGCCGAAGATCCTGGTGCTCAACAAGATCGACCGCGTTCGCCACGAGGACCTGCTGAAACTGGCTGCTGCCGCCAATGAAGCCGTGCGGTTCGAGCGCACCTTCATGGTCTCCGCGACGACCGGTTCCGGCTGCGACGACCTGATGGACTATCTCTCCGAGACGCTGCCGGAAGGCCCCTGGTATTATCCCGAGGACCAGATCTCCGACCTGCCGATGCGCCAGCTCGCCGCCGAGATCACCCGCGAAAAACTCTTCCTGCGCCTGCACCAGGAGCTTCCCTACGCTTCGCATGTCGAGACGGAGAAGTGGGAGGAGCGCAAGGATGGTTCGGTGCGCATCGAACAGGTGATCTACGTGGAGCGCGACAGCCAGAAGAAGATCGCGCTCGGCAAGAACGGCGATGCCATCAAGGCGATCTCCACCGCGTCCCGCAAGGAACTCTCCGAAATCCTCGAACAGCCGGTCCACCTCTTCCTGTTCGTCAAGGTCCGCGAGAACTGGGGCGACGATCCCGAACGTTTTCGCGAAATGGGACTGGAATTCCCCAAGGGTTGAGACCCTCCATAAATCCCCATCGATGCCGCGCATTGACGCGGCACAAGATGCCCCCGCAAGCGGATTGCATACCCGCCCAAGCCGCTGCCGGCGGCGCTTCCTTTAGTGCGACCTGCGGGCGGAATAGCTCGGGTTAACTATTTTTATCCATAATTATAAGGACTTGCTAACGTAGCGCCGAAGATCCAATTTGGCGGCAAAATGGCGCGGAGAGTCGTGAATGTCGGACGTTGGGTTCGGAGAGGGCAAGACAGGCTTGGATGACGTGAATTCTGTCGGCTTCTACAGTTGGGTCGTGCCGGAAAACAAGGTTTACGGCGATCAGGTGATCGCATTCATATTCGGTGTTTCTGAGCAGGAATTGGCGAGCGGCGCCCCGATCGAAAAAGTTATCCGCTATATCGACGAGGGCGACAGGCAGCGGGTCGCGAAGTCGATCCACGATGCGATCGTGACCGGCTGCGCCTACCAGGAGAATTACGGCGTCACCCATCCCGACGGCCGCCGGATCGACGTTGCGGCGAACGGCCGGTGCCTGCGCGATGCCGAAGGCGTTCCGCACATCTATAGCGGCACGGTCACCATTCAGTCCGCGGCGGTTGCCGCGAACGATCCCCTGGAGAACCACTGCCGCGCTGCGCTCGGGCTTGCCACCAAACGCCGCCAGATGCTCGCCGCGCGCTATCTCACCTCCGCTCTCAACGTGCTCGGCAAATAGGCAAGCGTCTCATTTCTGCCGGTCCATCAGCGCCTTGACCTCCAGGTAACGGCGGCGGTTGTCCTGGTCCTGCTCGTTGGGTCCGTAGCAGGTCTTGGAAATGCAGAAGCGCTGCAGGCGGAAGGGCGGGGTCGGCTTGTCGAACTCGCATTCGACGTCGTTGGTGAAATCGGTCGGCTTGGCGTCCTCGCGGGTGGAATAGGTTAGCCGCGCGCCGGGCGGATCCAGTTCCGGGAAGGACTGGACGATGCCCGTCTTGATCGACGGCACCAGCAGGAAATTTTTGGCGACCGTAATGCAGGCCTGTTCGAGCTGCGGCGATTGCGCGGCGGCCGGCGGCGCCGTCAGGAAAGCGGCGGGCAAGGCGGCGAGGAGGGCGGTAGCGAAGAGGGCGTGTTTCATGAAGGCTCCCCAGGGATGGCATGATGTGGGTCTGATGTGGCGTCGCGAATTTTCGCACAGGAATCCAAATGGAGGCCGATTTGTTCCAGGCAAGCCCATCCAAGCCTCGATCTTTGCTGTGGGCCGGCGAAAGCAGAAACCGATTCAGTCTGAACGACTTATGCTCTATTGTTGAATCGGCTCGAAAGGAGCTTCAATCGACACATGCAGTGGCAGGACGAAGCGATCATCATAGGCGTCAAGCGCCACGGCGAGACGAGCGTCATCGCCGAGCTGATGACCCGTGACCGCGGCAGGCATCTCGGCCTTGTCCGTTCCGGCCGCTCGCGGGCGATGCAGCCGGTGCTGCAGGCCGGCAACCGGGTCGAGGCGGTCTGGCGCGCGCGGCTCGACGAACATCTCGGCGAGTTCAAGCTGGAGCCGGTCCGCCTGCGCGCCGCAAAACTGATGGAGACCGCGACCGCCGTCTACGGCGTCCAGGCCATGGGCGCGCTGCTGCGCCTGCTTCCCGAGCGCGACCCGCATCCGCATCTCTTCGATGCGCTGGACATCATCCTCGATGCCTTCGACGACCCGTCCGATGCCGGCGAGCTGTTCGTGCGTTTCGAGCTCGCGGTGCTGAACGACCTCGGTTTCGGCCTCGACCTCACCGAATGCGCGGCCACCGGCGGGCGGCGGGACCTCGTCTACGTCTCGCCGAAAAGCGGCCGCGCCGTCTCCCGCGAGGCAGGCGCCCCCTATGCCGACCGGATGCTGGCTTTGCCGGGTTTCCTCAGCGAAGGGGCGGCTTCTGCCGCCGATCGCGACAGCATGGCGGAAGCCTTCCGGCTCACCGGCTATTTCCTGCACCGCCATGTCTACGAACCGCGCGGCCTGACGGAAAACGCCGCCCGCGACGGTTTCGTCCAGGCGGCGCTGAAGG
This sequence comes from Hyphomicrobiales bacterium, assembly GCA_900471605.1. Classification (GTDB taxonomy): domain Bacteria; phylum Pseudomonadota; class Alphaproteobacteria; order Rhizobiales; family Rhizobiaceae; genus Neorhizobium. The sequence continues at coordinate 53,763 of UCEY01000045.1, forward strand.
CGCTTTCGAAGGATGTGGAACGCCAGGCCGGCTGAGGTTCGGCCGGCGCTGTTATTCGGCCGGTTGCGGCTGCAATAGCCCGCGCTCGACCGGCTTTTCCTGGATCGGCCAGTGCACCACCGCGGCAAAAATGCCGAGCGCCACGCCGAGCCACCAGACGGGATCGTAGGAGCCGAAACGGTCGTAGAGATAACCGCCCATCCACACGCCGAGGAACGAACCCACCTGGTGCGACAGGAAAACCAGGCCGCCCAGCAGCCCCAGATGTCGCGTGCCGAACATGATGGCGACAAGCCCGTTGGTCGGCGGCACCGTGGAAAGCCAGAGCAGCCCCATGACGATCGCGAACACGATCACCGAGACCGGCGTCTGCGGAAGAAGCAGGAAGGCCGTCACCGCGATCGACCGGGCGATATAGATATAGGCGAGGAAATAGGGTTTTGAGTACCGCTGGCCGATAAAGCCCGCGCCGAGCGAGCCGATGATGTTGAAGAAGCCGATCAGCGCCATGGCGATCACCGCATACCGCGCATCGATGCCGATATCCCCGAGATAGGCCGGGAAATGCGCGGTGATGAAGGCGACCTGGAAGCCGCAGACGAAAAAGCCGGCGGTGAGCAGCAGGTAGCTCTGGTGGCCGAAGGCTTCCTTCAGCGCAGCACTCACCGATTGCTGGAACTGGCTGTGCGACTGGCTTCCCGAGCTGGCATTGCCGCGCAGCGGAAAGGCGAGCAGCGGCACGGCGAGCATCAGCACCGACAGATAGACGAGGCTGTCGGACCAGCCGAAATTGCTGATCAGCGCCTGGCTCAGCGGCGCAAACAGGAACATGCCGGCCGAGCCCGCGGCCGTGCCGATGCCGAACGCCATCGAGCGCTGTTCCGGCGTCACGTTTCGGGCAAAGGCGGAAAGGATGACGCTGAAGGATCCGGCGGCGATCGCCAGCCCGATCAGGACGCCGCCGCCGATATGCAGCCAGACCGGCGCATTGGCATTGGCCATGACGATGAGGCCGGTGGCATAAAGCACGCCGGACACGGTCAGCACGCGGCCGGTGCCGTATTTGTCGGCAAGCGCCCCGAAGAAGGGCTGGCCGAGCCCCCAGGCAAGGTTCTGGATCGCCATGGCGAGCCCGAAGGTGGAGCGGTCCCAGCCGGTATCGTGGAGCATCGGAAGCTGGAAGAAACCCATGGCCGAGCGCGGGCCGAAGGTCAGCATGGCGATCAACGCGCCGGCGACGATGATCAGCCAGGGCATGGAAGCCGGCCTCTTCGTGGATGGCGATGCGGATGTAGGCATGCGATTCCTCCTCGAGCGTGAGGGCCAAACCATACCGCGCAGGCTGCTGTTCTTAAAACAACTTTTGCTCAATCAATCCATCACCGGGATTGATGCAGCGGTGCGGGGTGGCTGCCCGCATAACCGTGGTTTCGGGTGCTGCACCCCCCTCTGTCCTGCCNNGGGGGGAGATCGGATGTGGCGCGACCTTCCCGCAACATTTGCTGTATCATTTGCAGCAAGGAAGATAGCTGAGACAGGGCAGGGGCGGTGTCACGAGTCAATCTCCCCCTTGAGGGGGAGATGTCCGGCAGGACAGAGGGGGTGTCGTGCGGGCGCAACACCGGCCGCATCAGGCCAGCAAGACGGAGGAAGTATTCCCCCGTACCTCCACATGCCCCCTTACGGCGTGCCCGGCGGATCGATGGCCGGCGGTGCGGCCCTTCCGAGCCGGGCCTCTCGCCAGATGGTAAAAATGCCGGCGGCGATGACGATCGCCACGCCGAGGATCATGTTGGCGGTCATCACCTCGCCGAACACGAAGACGCCCATCAGGCAGACGAGCACCGACTGGATATAGGACATCGGCTGCACGACCACCGCGTCGAGCAGGTTGAAGGCGCGGATCAGAAGGTAGTGCCCGCTCATGCCGGTGATGCACAGCACCAGCATCCACAGCCAGTCGGCAGGCGTGATATGCGTCCAGTAGAACGGCCCGACGAAGGTGATCGTCACCGCGCCTGCGACGCCGGTATAGAAGAAGGCGGTGTCGGACGTGTCGGTACGGCTCGCAAGCCGGGTCATCACCGAATAGACCCCAAACATCAGCGTCGCGACCATCGGGATGATGATCTTGGCGTCGAAGGTCGCGTTGAGCGGATTGACGATCAGGAGGATGCCGACGAAGCCGATGCCGATCGCCGTCCAGCGGCGCCAGCCGACCTTTTCGCCGAGGAACGGCACCGAAAGACAGGCGACGACGAGCGGCGCCGCCGCAAAGATCGTGTGGCTGGCCGCGAGCCCGACGCGCGAGAAGGAGAAGATCGAGATGACGATCTGCACCGCCAGAAGCGCGCCGCGGGCGATCTGCAGCCACAGGCGGTTGGCGTTGGCCGCTCCCTTCACCCCGCCCGCGGACCGGCTCGCCAGCGCCAGCGCGAAACCTGCGAACGCCCAGTAGCGGATCATGGTGATGAAGATCGGCGGATAGGCGCTGCCCAGATGTTTGGAAATCCCGTCCTGCATCGAAAAGATCGTCACCGCCGCGATGGCGCAGATGAGGCCGGTGGACCGAGGGGTCATGAAGACAGTTTCTTTCGGGAACGCGCCCGGAAATCCGGTCGGCACATGGGGAGAGGGCAATGCTAGGATGGTATTGCGTTGTGACCGTTCGGCAAGGGGCGGCGCAACCGGATTTTGCGAATAGCTGCCATGCGTGGTGTGGGGGAGTGGGATGGGCCGGTCGGCCGCCGTCAAAGCCGACGTTCGAGCTTAATGCGTGTTGCAGTTAACGAGCCAAGCGCAGCCGAGACAAAAGGTCTCACGCATGTAGCTCTATAAATTGAGTCAGCTTTTTAGTGCCTTGTACTAAAAAGCATGTTCTTTTGAAGCGAGAGTCTGCACGCCAAAACCACTCCGCAATCAACAGTGCTTTTTCTGAAAGTGCCTCGAAGTCCGCATACTTCACTGGATGAGCCAATGGCGCGGTGAAAGGGCGCCCGGCCAAGTGAGTTGATATTTCAGAGACCATGCCGGCCGCGAAGTCAGCAATTGCCACAAAGTCTTCACGATACATATGTTCACAGTCTTGACCGGTCGTACCCATGCCAAAGAATCCACGTTGAACTGGAGAAAATACCCCAGAGAGGGTGGCAGCCATCCGCTGAACGTCTGTAAACATTAGGTCATTTCCCAAGCTGGGGTCTTCGTCGCTAATCCAATTCATTGACCGATTTGGCGGCACATATCGGCTAGCAAGCAACGCAACGATTATCGCCTTTCTGGTCGCCTCTTCGAGGGCAAGCGGTTTCCAGAGCGCGTCCAGCCTGAATGCGCTGTTCTCCGGTCTAATCGGCGGCAACTGGAGTAGAAGGCTCTTTTCAAACGCAAAAACAATAAGATGGCCATCTATAAATTTTGTGAGGTCAAGAAAATGCGCAAGGGCTAAAGGATTGTTGGTTTTTCCAAAGTTCTTAAATGAAAGTCTGCGATTGTCCGGAATCTGATGTTGCCGGAAACGCCACCTGGCTTCGTCCCATGCCCAATTATGTTCGTTTGATACTAAAAACGCATAAGTGATATATCGGCTTCTTGGGTGCTGTCCTGCGTAGTCAGAGCCAACAAGTACAGTTTCATTCGGTGTCGGGTTCCAGTTCTTGCTGTCTAGCGCCTTCTGCGCAAACGCAATCCACGGCTGCGCTTCTACTAACTGCGCATACATGCGATCAAGTTCTTGGTGGCGATTTTCTTGTTCCATCGAGACGAACAATACCCTAGGTTGAAGTGATTCGGAGGTGGTATGGCTCAAAAAACGAATATCGAGTGGACAGACGCAACGTGGAATCCTGTGACAGGTTGCACAAAGATTGGGCCTGGTTGCGACAACTGTTATGCGGCGCGATTTGCAGAACGCTGGCGCGGACTCGAAGGACACCCTTACGAGCAAGGTTTCGACCTACGTCTTTGGCCGTCGCGCTTAAATCAGCCAGCGCTGTGGAAAAAGCCGCGCATGATCTTCGTCAATTCGATGAGCGACCTCTTCCACAAGGACGTCCCGCGCGAACACATCGACGCCGTGTTCGACGCGATGGAGACGGCAGACTGGCATGTCTATCAAGTGCTCACTAAAAGATCATCACTTATGCGCAACTATGTTCGGCGGCGCTATGGTGGTGGACATGTGCCATCACACATCTGGCTTGGCGTGTCGGTCGAGGATGCCGCCCATAAAGGGCGAATTGAACACTTGAGGCAGATCAACTCGGAGGCACGCTTCATTTCGTTCGAACCGCTGCTCGGCGCCATTGGCGAAGTCAATTTGTCGGGCATCGCATGGGCGATCGTTGGTGGAGAAAGCGGTCCGAACGCGCGGCCGATGGAAGCCACATGGGCGACTGAGTTACGTCATGTCTGCGAAGAGTTCGGCGTCGCATTTTTCTTTAAACAATGGGGTGGCGCACGACCGAAGTCTGGCGGGCGGCTGCTTGAAGGCGAGGAATGGAACGGGTTTCCGTGGCAGATCGTACCCGGAGCGATTTTGGATGAGCTGCGGTAAAAAGGAGCAGCATGGAAGGAAATTTAGACTTATATCGCGACCGAGAGCAGTCGTTCATTAAACACCAGTTTCTAACGAGATACCTGCAAGCGGCCGCCTATAAGATATTGCAGGGGCATTCACCGGTCTTCAATTTCGTGGATGCGTTCGCCGGGCCTTGGAGGGTGTTAGACGATGCGAAATACTCAGACGCCTCGTTCGATCAGGCAATCAACACGCTTGAAGCCGTGCGCGCCGATCTTGGGAAAAACGGGATTGCTGGGTTAAAGATTAGATTCTGCTTCTGTGAAAAGCGCCGCGAAGCAGTTGCCCGCCTGCGGGAGTACGCAGCCGCGAAGGGCAGCTTCGAGATTCATGTCTTTGAAGGCGCGTTCGAAGACAATTTAGACGCTATAGCGGCTAAGCTGCCCGACGGTTTCACCTTCACGTTCATCGACCCGACCGGATGGAACATCCGCAATGGGGAAGTCTTCCGCTTTTTGCGCGATCAGAACGGGGAGTTCATGCTGAACTTTATGTCGGATCACATAAACCGACATGCAAGATATGACGACGTTGCAGCATCGTTCGGCAGGTTTCTTGCTAACGCAGATTGGGCCAATGAATTTGCTCTATTGCCACCCGACTGGAGCAATGAACACAAGATGCTCCACCTATTGAAGACTGCGATGCGCGCGAACAAGGTTGCGACCTATCTGCCCGACTTCTCGATCATGGTGCCGCGAAAGGAGCATGTGAAGATGCGCCTGTTACTTGGCACGCACAGCTCGAAGGGGTTGGAGGTTTTTCGTGATGTTCAGGAGAAGGTGGAAAAACAGGAGCTGGAAATGCGGCTGAATCTCCGCGACGGTGAAAGCCCGCAGGTCGGCTTATTCTCTGCTACAGACATCGCAGCGATCCAGCTGGAGCAGAAGGGTGTCGGATGCAAAGCAAACCGAGATCGTGCCGAAGCCATTGTTGTCGACTTTCTACGGGAGCGGACCTACGCATTTCCCGGACCTATGTTCAACATTGCGATGGAGAATGTGGCAATCAGGCGGACCCACCTCAATAAATTGCTGATGGAAATGCGTGACAGAAAGCGCATCCATTTCGACCTTCCGGCCCGCAAACGGATGCCCCAGGCGGATACCGCTATTTCGTTATGGGACGAAGGCGAGGCAACAATCTGAGGAGTTCGGCGTTACTAAAGTTGGCACAGTGTCCGGAAGTAGACGCAGAAATATCGTGCATTTCAAGGCCCCCACTCACCTCTCCACCAACAACCCCGAAACCAGCGTCAAAAACGCCTCCACCGCCTTTTTCGACACCGTCTCCGGGTCCTCGGCACTGGCGATCCACAGCGCTGCGCTGAGGGTCGTGCCGTTGACGAGGCGGGCCGTGGCTTCGGCGTCGACGGGGCGGATCGTGCCGTTGTCGATCAGCGTCTGCAGGCTTGCGGTGGTAGCGCGGATGCAGGCGCTCTGGTTCGGCCATTGCGACGGGTCGCCGAGCACCGCCGGGCCGTCGAGCAGCATGATGCGCTGGATTTCCGGCTCCAGCGACATCTCGATATAGGCGACGCATTCGTCGACGAAAGCCTGCCAAGGCGTTTCGGCCCTCGATGAGATGGCGCTGAGCCTTTCTGACATTTCGGCGTCGAGCTGCATGATCACCGCCAGAAGCAGGCCCTTCTTGTCGCCGAAATGGTGGTAGAGCGCGCCGCGCGTCAGCCCCGCACCGGCGGTGAAATCGTCCATCGAGGCATCGGCATAACCCTGACTCGCAAACGCATGCCGGGCAGCGGCAATCAGCTTCGCCCGTGTCTCGGCGATCATTTCCTTGCGCGGCTTCGGCGCGCTTTTCGGCGCCGTTTCGGACGCCATCCTGGTGACGCTCCTGTCTGCCATCTTCTCAGCCATGCGGACTCCGACTTATTCGCATACGCGACGTATGTTAATTGACATACGAGATGCATGCGATTATCTAGCTTGCATACGCAGCGTATGTAAGTCTTCATTCAAAATAACCCAAGGAGCAGGTTATGCCCAATCCCTATCGCGAAATATTCGCAAGGCCGGGTACGAAAGGTTTTTCCGCAGCCGCTTTCGTGGCGCGGCTGCCGCTGCCGATGACGACGATCGGGCTTGTCGCCATGCTTTCCCAGACCCATGGCGAATATTGGCTGGCCGGGGCGGTTTCGGCGACGTTCGCGCTCGCCAATGCCTTCATCTCCCCGCAGGTGTCGCGCTGGGTGGATGCGAAGGGCCAGTCGGCGGTGCTGGTGCCGACGACGTTCGTCACCTTTTTTGCGCTGATCGGCCTTGCCGCCGCCGCCTGGATGCGCTGGCCCGTCTGGACGCTGTTTGCCTTCGCGCTCGTCGCCGGCCTGATGCCGAGCATGATGGCGCTGGTTCGTGCCCGCTGGTCGGAGATCTATCGCGACCGGCCGGAGTTGCACACCGCCTTCGCCTTCGAATCGGTCATCGACGAGCTCGTTTATATCTGCGGCCCGGTCTTCGGTATCGGCCTCAGCGTCTCGCTGTTCCCGGAAGCCGGCGTGCTCGCCTCGGCCGCATTCCTGGCGGTCGGCACGGCGCTGTTCGTCATCCAGAAATCGACCGAACCGAAGGTCGATCCGCAGCGCGTGCGGGCTGGCGGTTCGGTCATGCGGCGGCCTGCCATGTGGTTCCTGGTCGTGCTCTGCGCCGGCATGGGTGTCATCTTCGGCACGGCGGAAGTCTCGGTCGTCGCCTTTTCCGAAGCGTTGGGCCACAAGGGCGCCGCCACCTATATCCTGTCGGCCTATGCCGCCGGTTCCTTCGTGGTCGGTCTCGTCTTCGGCGCCATCAAGTTCAAGTCGTCGCTTGCCCGCCGGCTGCTCTTCGCAAGCCTGGTCGCCGCCGTCACCACGCTGCCCATGCCCTTCGTCGGCAGCCTCTGGGGCCTAACCCTGGTCGTCTTCCTGGCCGGCTCGGCGATCTCGCCGACCTTCATTTCCGCCATGACGCTGATCGAGCGCATCGTCCCGTCCTCGCAGGTCACGGAGGGCATCACCTACGCCATGACCGGCATGAGCATCGGCTTTGCCGCAGGCTCCTCGCTCGCCGGCTGGACGATCGACGCCTACGGCGCCTCCAACGGCTTCTGGGTGGCCGTCGCCGGCGGCGCTCTGGCCTTCGCGACGATGCTTGCCGGCTCCGGTGTGCTGAGCCGGCCGGAGAGGCAGGCAGCAATGTCAGGACGGGGGGCGGGGGCTTTGAACCCGGCGGAGTGATCTCTTCAGGTGACTTTCCGGGAAAGGCGGCCCCTCACCCCGCCTCCGCTACGCTCGGCGACCCTCTCCCCGCACGCGGGGCGAGGGGGCTGCGACGGCGCGGCATACGTCCTTCTCCCCGTCAAAACGGGGAGAAGGTGCCGGCAGGCGGATGAGGGGTTATCTCGTCATCTCCAGAGCCTTCGCCGCGAACCAATATCAATCCCCTTCAAGCCCGCCGCTTGATCGCCCAGGTCTCCGCCCGCTCGGCAACCACCGTCGCGATATCGCCGACCTTGATATGCCCGGTCCCGCGCGGCACGGCGTTCCAGCCGAACAGCGGGCCTGGCACGCGCCGGTCGGCCGACATGCGGAGGCGGCCCATCGCCGTCATCGGGTTGGCGACGTCGCGCGAGCCGGTCGTCTGGTCCTGCGTGATCATGATGCAGCGGGCGCAGGGCTTGACGAGGTCGAACCTTATCCCGCCGATCTCGATCGCTTCCCAGCCGTCATCGGCGAACGGCTCGTCATGGTCGATGACGATATTGGCCCGGAACCGCTCCATGCCGACCGTGCCCTCGCCATGTTTTTCCATCTCCGCGTTGAGCGCGGCGAGCGATCCGGTGGTCGTCACCAGAACCTGGTAGCCGTCGGCGAAGGTGACGGGCGTGTCCGGCCCCGCCCAGTCGTCGCTGGCCGTGCGCTTTGCCCGGTCGTCGAAAAACACGAGTTGCACCTCGCGGCCCAGCCACTCGGAAAGCCGCGCATTGGTCTCCTTTTCGGCAACCGCCGCGCTGACGATCGATTTCCACACGACCACGTCCGTGCGCCGGTAGGGCGGCGGCTGCGGAACCGTTATTTCGCCCTTGCCGTCCATCACGAAACGGACCGCGCCGCCCTGCGGATAGACCTGAAGCTGCGCAAGCGCCTGCAGGTCGCGCTGGTTGACGAACTGGCCGGTCGGGTCCGCGAGCATCATCCGGCGATCGCCGAGAACGCCCTCCGGCCCGATCTCGGCCTCCTTCAGCGCGATGCCGCGGCCGCTTTTCAGCGGATAGAAATTGAGCTCGCTGATCCGCATTGTTTCTCCTTCAGATTTCGTCGATGAAGAGGTCGAGCACCTGCCTCAGCCGCTCGTGCCGCTGGGCTGCAAGCGCGCGGCCCGCCGCCGTCTGGAACCCGTCGGCGAGCTTGAACAGTTTCACTTCGAAATGGTCGATCGCAAAGGCCTTGTCGTCGAGCGGGCGGTGTCTGGCGAGCGGATCGGCGGGGTCGTAGAGGCCGGAGCCCATCCGCCCGGCGATGTAGAAACAGCGCGCCGCGCCCACCATGCCGATCGCGTCCAGCCGGTCGGCATCCTGCAACATCTTCGCCTCCAGCGTCTCGGGCGTGATGTTGGCCGAAAAGCTGTGTGCCATCACCGCATGCGCGACCGCCGCGATATCCGCCTTGCTCCAGCCGATCCCATCGAGGACCGCCGACGCCTTCTCCGCCGCCAGCCGCGAGGCCTGCGCCCGCAAAGGCGAGTTTTTCTCCACGGAGACGCAATCGTGCAGCAGCACGGCAGCGGCCAGCACCCGCCCATCGCCGCCTTCTTGAGCATGGATGCGCATCGCATTGCGGAACACGCGCAGGATATGGGCGATGTCATGCGAACCGTCGTCGCCCTCGGTCGCATGCGGGATCAGGGGTTCGGCAAGCGCCTCGAAAGGCGAAAAGGCGGAGGCCAGGGAAGCGGCGGGGGAGGCGGCGAGCGAGACGGTCACGAAGCGGGTTCCTGGGAATCGGTGACGGCGGTATCAGCACTCTTGTTCACCAGAATCCGCTGGTAGAAAAGCCCGATGCCGATCAGCACCGCGCCGAGCCCGATGAACGACAGCGCCCGGAGAATCCCTTCGAGGTTCGACATGTCGATCAGGAACACTTTCACCACCGCGACCAGCACCAGGCCGGCCGAGGCCAGCCGCAGGCTCTTGGCGTCGAGCTTCGAGCCGATCACCAGCAGCACCACGCCGATCAGCAGCCAGACCACCGAATAGGTATAGGTCTCGCCCTGCATGAACCCCTTCCAGTCGGCGATGTTCTCGCCCTGCCAGAAGCGGCGCACCGAAAGCGTCGCCCAGAGGAAACCGAGCACCGCGCCGGCCAGCGCCAGCATGATCACGTAAGGCGTGGGCCGCCGCCCGCGGGCATAATAGGCGACCAGCGCATAGGCGAGGCCGGGCAGGAGATAACCGAGCAGCAGCAGGTTGAGGAAAGGCCAGGCGCCGGTGTTTTCGCCGCTGAAATAGGGGTTGAGCGCAAACACATGCAGCGACAGCGCGTTGATGGTCGCGAGCACGCCTGCGATCATCGAGCCCCAGCGGAAGACGGGGCTCGGCGACTTCAGGTCGAGCGTCATCAATATGCCCGAGAAGCCCACCGTCAGCAGCGTGTAGATCGACTGTTCGCCGAGCGTCGGCACCCGGTCGTCCAGCACGCCGCCGTTCATCGCATGGCGCACCAGCACCGCCACCGTCATCAGCGAGGCGAGCGACGCGAGCGCCTGCATGATGTTGCGGATGCGGAAATCCGAAGAGTCCTTCAGCAGATAGGCCGTCGCGATCGCCAGCAGCGTCGGAATGCCGTAGCCGGGCAAAAGCGCGTTGAAGAACGGCGTCGTGCCGAGACTGTTCTGGCCGATCAGCGTCGGTTCCCAGGCGATGCGGCCAAAGACGATCAGGATCGCCGCCGCCATCATCCAGGGCAGCGCCGGCCATGGCCGCGCCCGCATGCCGAGCACATAGGCAAACCCGAGGACCGAGACGAGAATGGTGGTGACGATACCATTGGTCAGCGCATGCAGCGCCAGCGTGAAGCCGGCAAACGAGCCGGCGACGACCAGATTGGCGGCCCAGTCGATGCGGCCATCCGTCTCGTCGCGGTCGCGGAACAGCCATTCGGCGCCGGCCAGCAGCACGAGACCGAGGCCGAGCCCGTAAAGCCCGTGGATCCAGTCGCGCCCGAGATTGCCGAAATTGAGGAAGCTGATCGTCGCCAGCGCCACCGGCACGCCCGACATCAGCACGCTCCAGACCATCGAAAATTCCGGCTCGGTCTTGCGGAAGCGTCTCAGGAACGCGAAGCCGAGCAGCGTGAAGACAGCCCCGAGCAGCAGGCTGACCGCGATTTCGGTCGTATAGGTGATGACCGGCAGCGGCTCGTTGCCGACCGGCTGCGGCACAGACGTGTCGAGCAGCGAAATCGCCACGATGGCCAAGCTGAGCACCGCCCCGGCGGCCGCGATCATCGCCGGCCAGACCGTGTAGACGCGGGTGGCGCCGAGCGCCGCAAGTGCCGCGATCACTGCCGCGGCGGCGAAATACGGATCGATGCCGGTCACCGGGTTGGTCGCCAGCATGGCAAGCGCCGGCAGCACCGACATGATCGCCACCGACAGGGTGATGGTCAGCGGCTGGCGCCCGAGCATTCCGTCCCAGCCGGTCTTCGCCGCCCGGCCGATGCCGTAGACCGCGCCCGGCCAGAAGAAGCCGGTGCCGGCGATCATCACGATCAGCGTCAGCGCCGGCGGCATCGGGTCGAAATCATCCGCCCCCACGGCATAGGCGACCACCCACAGCCCGATGCCGATATTGGCGAGCATCGGCACGATCGTCCATTGGCGGAAGCGCGAGGCGGCATTGACCGCCACCCAGGTGAGGCCAAGGAAGAGGAACAGCGCATGGGCGTTCGGCTCGTCGCTGGCGACGAGGCCGGGCGTCAAAAGCGAGGCGAGCAGGCCAAGCCCGGCCAGCGCCTGCCCGTGCAGCAGCGACAGCGCAATGGTGGCGAAGGAAACCAGCGCCAGCAGGAAAAAGGCCGGCGTCGCGCCGATGAATTCGTAGACGGCATAGGCCGCAAAGACCGCGCCGAGCAGCGTCACCGCGCCGGCTGCGGTCAGCGCGCCGGGGATCATCGCATTGCTGAACCGGTCGGACACCTGCGGCATCGCCCGCCGCCGGATGATCTCGCCGGCAACCATCAGGACAAGGCCGAACAGGCAGGCAAGCGTCAGCCGCGCGCCGGGACCGAGCAGCCCCGCCTCGATCGAATAGCGCACCAGGAAGATGCCGCCGAAGGCAAGCGCCACGCCGCCGACCCAGACCGGCCAGCGGGCGCCGAGATAACTTTCGAGGTTTTCCCTGGTCTTCGGCTTGGCAGCCGGCGGTGCCGGGACCGCAGCGGGGGCAGGGACGTCTTCTGCGGCCGCAATCTCTTCGGCCGCCACGCTTGCCGCGATCGCCTCTTCCGGCGGCGCCTCCGCCGCAACCGGTTCGGGCTGGGGCGCCGGTTCTTCGATCACCGCTTCGGTGGCGGCAACGGCCGCCGCGACGGGAGCCGGCGCCGGTGCCGAAACCGGTTGCCGGGCCAGGAGATCGGCCTTGATCGCCTCCAGCTCCGTTTCGAGCGCAGTCACCCGGTTCGATGTCTTGCGATTGAGACCCACCATCAGGATCACCAGCAGCAGGAGGAGGATTTCGATCATCGGCACGCTCGCGGGTGAAGAGTTCGGTCAAGAGGTTATACAATCGCCGGCCGAGGGAAGGGAAGAGCCGTGTTCCCGGCAATCCCCAATCGGAAGCCATGGAAACTATTGCCGTTTTCACAACGCCGCCGGACCGGTCTCCGCAGCCGGTGCAGGTTCGGGCCGTGTGGCCGGAATGGTTGGTGGCTGCGCAGGCACGCGGGACGCCGTCTGCCGTTTTTCTTGTCAACGACACCCGTGGCCGCATGCGCGTGACGGGCGAGAGTGTTTAAGCCGGCGTGTCTAACCGGCTGAATGATATGGAAAAGGCATTGCATATCTCGCGTCATACGTGCGTTTATTTGCCGCCCCTGCCAAAAACATCGGCAGACTTCTGCGAGCCAAAACAGCATTTGCATATATTATATGCGCTATAAAAATATGATCGTTTTATGTGCAGTTTCGGCTTGCGCGCCCTCGGAATAAACGCTTGGATGCGTCCATCCGAACAAAAAAATCCAGAGGGACGACATTTCATGATCTCGCGCAGAACGCTTTCGAAACTATCGGCCGTCGCTGCCCTTGCGCTCGCCGCCGGCTTTTCCGCTACTCCCGCGCTGGCGCAGACCGCGGTCAAGTTCACGCTCGACTGGAAGTTCGAAGGCCCGGCCGCCGGCTTCCTGCTGGCGCAGGACAAGGGCTACTTCAAGGCGGAGGGCCTCGATGTCACCATCGACACCGGCAACGGCTCGGTCGAAGCGATCCCGCGCGTCGCGACCGGCGCCTACCAGATGGGTTTCGGCGATATCAACTCGCTGATCAAGTTCCTCGACGAGGATCCGAACCAGAAGATCAGGGCCGCGATGATGATCTACGAACGCCCGACCTTCGCGGTCGTCGGCCGCAAGTCGCTCGGCATCACCACCGACCCGAAATCGCTGGAAGGCAAGAAGCTCGGCGCGCCTCCTCCGGATGGTGCTTTCGCCCAGTGGAAGGCCTTCAAACAGGTCGCCAAGATCGATGATTCGAAAATCACGCTGGAATCGATCGGTTTCCCGGTCCGTGAGCCGATGCTCGCCCAGGGCAAGGTCGACGCGGTCTTCGGTTTCGCCTTCTCGGTCATCCTCAACCTGAAGGCTCAGGGCATCAAGGATGATGACATCGCCACCATCCTGATGGCCGAGCATGGCCTCAACCTCTATGGCAACGCGGTGCTGGTCAACACCGATTTCGCTGCTAAGAACCCGGCCGCCGTCAAGGGCGTTCTCAAGGCGCTCGCCAAGGGTTTTGCCGATGCCGTCGCCAGGCCGGAAGAGGGCGTCGCCGCCGTCCTCAAGCGCAACGAGACGCTCAACAAGGATATTGAGCTGGAACGCCTGAAGATGGCGAATTCGATGAACATCAAGACGCCTTACGTCGTCGCCAACGGCTTCGGCGGCATCGATCCGGCCCGGCTCGCCGCTTCGATCGACACGCTCAAGGTTTCCATGGGGCTCAAGGGCAACGTCAAGGCCGATCAGGTTTTCGACGCCAGCTTCCTGCCGGCCAAGGAACAGCGGATGCTGCCGTAACGGAGGTCTGCCCCTCACCCTAACCCTCTCCCCGCTTGCGGGGAGAGGGGACGTGCCCCGCTGAAGGCTTGAGGGAGGCGGAGAGGCCGCCACGAGTCCCCTTCTCCCCGCAGGCGGGGAGAAGGTGCCCGGCAGGGCGGATGAGGGGCAACTCGACATCTGCTGTTTGATCGAAAAGAGAAGACCCAATGCCCCACCTCGTATCCATCGACAATGTCGACATGCGCTATGGCGGTGCCGCCGGCACGCTTGCCGTCTCCGGCCTGACCATGAAGGTCGGCAAGGGCGAATTCGCCGCCGTCGTCGGCCCATCGGGTTGCGGCAAGTCGACCCTGATGAAGCTCGTCACCGGCCTGCATATCCCCCAGAGCGGCGTGGTGATCGTCGCCGACAAGCACGTGACCAAGCCGGTTTCGATCGTCGGCATGGCCTTCCAGAACCCGACCATGCTGCCCTGGCGCACCACGCTCGACAACATCCTCCTGCCGCTCGAAATCGTCGAAAGACACCGTCATCGGCTGCGTGCCAACAAACGAGAATATGTTGAAAAGGCCGAGCACCTGCTCGAAACCGTCGGCCTCAAGGGCTTCGGCTCGAAATTCCCCTGGCAACTTTCCGGCGGCATGCAGCAGCGCGCCAATCTGTGCCGCGCGCTGATCCACGAACCCGAACTGCTGATGCTCGACGAACCGTTTGGCGCGCTCGATGCCTTCACCCGCGAGGAGCTGTGGTGCGTCATCCGCGACCTGCACGCGGCGCAAGGCGTCACCATCATCCTCGTCACCCACGACCTGCGCGAGGCGACCTTCCTCGCCGACCGGATCTTCGTGATGAGCGCCCGTCCCGGCAAGGTGCTGAAGGAACACACCGTCCCCTTCGCCCGGCCGCGCGATCTGGAAGTCATGTACGAAAAAGGCTTCAACGACATGGTGCATGAACTGCACGGCGAAATCGCCAGCGCGAGGGTGGTCGCATGAGCGTCGTCACGAAAAACACCGCACCGTCCACGACGCCCGGAAAACCGCTTGCCCAGCGCATCAACTGGGTGAAGCTCGCTCCCTGGCTCTACACGGTCGGGCTCTTCGTCCTCTGGGAACTGCTGGTCATCGTGCTGCAGACGCCACCCACAATCCTGCCGGCACCTTCGCGCGTCTTCCAGGCGATCGCGCAATACTGGTCGCCGATCTGGAAGAACTCGCTGCAGACGCTTTATACGACCACCGTCGGCTTCGCGATCGCCGTCGTCGCGGGCCTGGCGATCGGCCTGTTCATCGGCTGGTCGAAGGCGATCTATGCCGGGCTTTACCCGCTGATGATCGGCTTCAACGCCATCCCCAAGGTGGCGCTGGTACCGATCCTGGTCATCTGGTTCGGCATCGGCGCGGTGCCGGCCATCCTCACCGCGTTCCTGATTTCCTTCTTCCCGATCGTCGTCAACGTCGCGACAGGCTTGGCCACCATCGAACCGGAAACCGAGGACGTGCTGCGGGCGCTCGGGGCGAAGAAGCTCGACATCATGCTGAAGGTCGGTATCCCGCGCTCCATGCCTTATTTCTTCGGCTCGCTGAAGATCGCGATCACGCTCGCCTTCGTCGGCTCGGTCGTGTCGGAAACCGTCGCCTCGAACTACGGCCTCGGCAACATGATGAGCTCGGCCCAGAGCCAGTTCAACGTGCCGCTGGTCTTCGCCGGCCTGTTGATGCTCGCCGTCGAAGGCATCGCCATGTATGCGCTGATGGCCTGGATCGAAATGCGCATGACCGGCTGGGCGCACCGCTCCTCGATGTCGCACTGACGAGCCCGTGGCCTCAGGCGCCGGTTCTTCATCTGCGATCGCGGTTACCCCTGCGGTCCCGCCCGAAAAACATCCCGCAGGCGCGCGATGACTTCGGCCACGCTTGGCCCCTGGATCGGCGGCGGCGCCAGCCGTTCGCAGAATTCCCGCCAGACGAAGAATGTCAGCTCCGCCCCATCGGTTGCGGTCTCGCCCGGGCCTTCCGCGAAGGTATTGAGCATCCTGTATCGTTCGTCCTGCCAGAAAAGCGTCTCCACCCACCCGTAGATTGGAATCACGTGGAAATGGATCGAATGGCCCGGCGAATGCCCGTATCGCCCGATATAGACCCGCTCCGCATTGAGTTCCTTCCTCAGAACCTTCTGAGCCTTCGCCATCAGCGGCCCGAGCTCTAGGAGCGCTTCGTCCGCAAGCTCGAAAAGATCATCCGCAAAACGCTTGGAACCGATCATCAGATAGCCGGGAAGGGCGGAATTCGTCCGGTGGTTGATGAGCCAATGCGGCGTCTCGAAGACATGAAATTCTGGAGGGATGGGCATTTCGAACGGTCCACGCGGCGGATTCCTTGCAAAAGGGGTAGCAATAGCCGCGCGCCGAGGCAATGTTGGCAATTGAAGACCATATGACCTTTACATTAAGGCCAGATGAACTAAATTTGTGCTCGATGCAAAGGAGATTCTGATGGCGGTCGCGGCAAGGAAAGAACAGGCGGAGCAAGTCACGGCGGTTGCGCTGAAGGCCTTCGGCAATGTCGTGGCCGAATGGGGCGTCCCGGTGAACGAGGCGGCCGCACTCGCCGACATGTCGGAAAGCACCTGGAAGCGCGCCCGCAAACCTGGTTATTCCGGCGGGCTGACCAAGGACCAGATGTTGCGCCTCAGCGCGGTGATCGGCATCTACAAGGCGCTAAAACTCTATTTCAGCGATCCGATCGCTCCGAAATGGATGATGCTACCGAACGAGGGGCCGCTGTTTCGTGGTCGCCGCCCCATCGATACGCTGATCGACGAAGGCCTGCCGCAATTCCTCGCCGTCCGCAATTACCTCGATGCCCTGCGGGGCGGCGCGTGATCGTGACCTCGGTCAGCGACCGGGGCCTGGTGCGGCTGATCCCGGCGACCTACCACAAGCCGCCGAGCCTGCGCGGCCTGGTGGATAGTGACGAGGAGCTGGCGATCCTCGCCGAGATCGAGGGGATGACCAGCGCCCGGCTGACCGCCGAGCGCGGATTGAACCTCTATCTCGACCGCCGCGAACTCGCCTGGAAACGCCGCAAGCACGACCTGCAGGTCTATGGCAACACTCATATCAACGCGGCCTTCACCTATACCCGCAAGGGCGGAAACCGCTTCAACGACGAGACCCGCGGCGCCTGGTACTGCAGCTGGGACACGATGACCTCGCTCGCCGAGGTCGCCTTCCACAAGACCCGCGAACTGAAGTTCATCGGGGTGTTCGAGGAAACGGCGCGTTATGTCGAACTGCTGGCCGATTTCATCGGCGAATATCCCGATATCACCGACGAGCGAAACCACCCGGCGCTTAATCCCGATCCGACGGTCGGTTATCCTCAAGGGCAGGCGCTTGCCGAGAAACTGCGGCGCGACGGGCATGACGGCTTGATCTATCCGTCGGTGCGCCACGGCGAGGGGCGCTGCCTCGTCGCCTTCGAGCCGACGGCGATCCGCAATGTCCGCCCCGGCGCCTCCTGGGACATCGTCTGGTCGGGCAGCGAGGAATACGGTCTCAAGGCCGTATGATGGCGACCGCCGAATCGCTTCTCGTCAAAAATTTGGGCATCGGGGCCGGCTTCCTCGTGAAAAGCCGGCCCCGATGCATCCTTTCCTTCAGGTCCGCTGCGTGACCGGTTCGTCCGCACCGTGAGGAGCCGGAGGTCCGCTCTCACCGGAGACGTCGCGGTTTTCTACCTGAGGGTCTGGAATTTTTTCCGGGTGCTTGTCGAAAGCGATCTTCACGTCCCGGGTCAGGTCGCGGCCGGCATTCCACCAGTCGCTGCTCTTGGTCCAGTAGCGCAGCGTCAGCCTGGCGCTGCCCGCGTCGAACTCGGCCACATAGACCGTCGGCGCCGGGTCCTTCAGCACCCGCCTGTCGCTTCCGGCGATCGCCATCAGCTTGGCTTGCGCCCTGCCGATATCGCCGTCGCTGCCGATGCTGACCGAGATCTCGTTGCGGCGGGTCTTCAGCCGGCTGTAATTGGTGATCGGAACGTTCCACAGCGTCGAGTTCGGCGCCAGCCGGTAGACACCGTCAGCAGTCCGAAGCTCGGTCGCAAACAGCCCCACATCGACGATCGTGCCGGTGACGCTGCCGGTCTCGATGCTTTCGCCGACCCGGAACGGTCGCAGGACCAGCAGCATGATGCCCGCAGCGATATTTTGCAGCGTGCCCTGCAGCGCCAGGCCCACCGCAAGGCCGATCGCGCCGAGTGCCGCGAGCACCGACGCCGTCTGCACCCCGAACTGGCCGAGCACCATGACGACGACGAGCACCAGGATCGCGTAACGGATGATGTTGGAGAAGAACTGCGACAGCGTCGCATCGATACCGTGGATCCGGGACAGGCCGCGATGCGCCCAGCGGCTGATCAGGCCGGCGGCCATCCAGCCGAGCACGAGCAGGACGATAGCCCCGATGGCGGAAAAGGAATACTGCACCGCGAGCGCGCTCAACTGAGCGAGTGCTGCTCTCGTGGCCACGACGAATTCCGATGCCTGGTCCATCCGGCAATCTGCTCCCTGTTTACGGTTTCGCCGTTAATTGGCGCAGCAGGCCGCGAGGTCAAGAAAAAAATGGAGCTTTCCCGCGGCTAGCTAAACAATTAGGAAAGTTCAACTTTCAGCTTCAATGCGGGATTTTAGCGGCAGCACGAACGAAGCCCGCCCATCGGTTTCGGCGCCGCGGCCGATCCCCTTGATGGCGGCGATCAGCCGGCCGTTTCGCCCAAGCATCCGGTCGCCGATCTCGATCAGCCGTGTATTCGGCGTCGCATGCGGCGCGACGCTGCGAAGCCTCGCGGCCAGTGCGAAATCGTCTTCTTCCGGGTGGAGCGAGAGCGCCGCGATCACGGCCGCGGCCGGCGATCGGGAGACGCCCATCCAGCAATGGATGACGATCGGCGCCGACTGGTCCCAGTCGCGCACGAAGGCGATCAGGCTTTCCACATGCGCGTCGCTGGGCGCGATCAGGTCGCCGGTGCCGGCAAAACCGATATCGTTCATCGCCAGCTTCAGGTGGCGGTCGGCGGAAATCACGCCCGGCCGGTGAAAGTCCTGCCTTTCGGCGATCAGGCTCACCATTTCGCGCGCCTTGTGCCGCACGGCGGTCTCGGCGATGGCGGCAAGCGGGCAGACGACGATCGCGGTCATGACATTTTGCCCGAAGCGGCGCGTTCGGCCTCGATCGCATGGAAGCGGTCGAGGAAAAGCTGTTGTGCGGCAGGCGCCGGCATCGGCTGGATCGGCAGCATGTCGCGGGTGATGCCGCGCGGCTGGCCGAAGAATTTTCGCGCCTCCGTGACCGAGAAGCCGGCAAGTTCGGTCGCCTCGAAAAAGGCGGCGATCGTATCGGCCTTCTTGATCAGCGCCTTGAGCTCGCGGCTCGGATGCGGCGGCAGGCCGAAACGCAGGTGGATCGCCGCCTCGAGCCGCTGCTCGACCGCCTTGTAGCCGCCGCCGACCACCGATTTGAACGGCGAGATCATGTCGCCGATCACATATTCCGGCGCGTCGTGAAGCATGGTCATCTGCAGCGCATCGGCCGTGCAGGCCTCGTTGCAGCGGCGAAAGATTTCTTCCACCACGAGACAGTGCTGGGCGACCGAAAACGCATGGTCGCCGCGCGTCTGGCCGTTCCAGCGCGCGACGCGGGCAAGCCCGTGGGCGATATCGGAAATTTCGACGTCGAGCGGCGAGGGGTCGAGCAGGTCGAGCCGCCGTCCCGACAGCATCCGTTGCCAGGCCCGTGGTGCCGTTGCCGCTGGGCTCACGTCTCGGCCTCTTCAGCCTCGACGGGGAAGGAGAGCCCGCTCCAGGCGGGAAGCGTCAGGTTGACGGCGACATCGCCGGCAGAAAGCGGAACACCGCGCGCCAAAGCATCGCCGACGCGGTCGATGCGCACGATCGCCAGGCCCTTGTTTCCAAAAACCGATCCGAGCGTGCCGACCGGCTTGCCGCCGGCTGTGATCTCGGTGCCGGAAGCGGGCAGGGCGGCTTCGCCCGACACGATCGCCACCCGCCGCCGCGCCGTGCCGCGATGCTGCATGCGGGAGACGACTTCCTGGCCGACATAACAGCCCTTGCGGAAGGACAGGCCGCTCGTCTGGTCGAGCAGCACGTCATGCGGAAAGGCGTCCTGCAGCGCATAGTCGTGACCGGATATCGGGATGCCGGCTTCGGTGCGCAGGACATGATAGGCCGCTTCCGGTCCGTCATCCAGCTTGCCGGGTGCACGGGTGAGCGCGATGCCCGCCTTCGCAAAGGCCGCATCCGTCACGGCGCCTTTGCCCGCATCCTCGCCCCAGAAAACGGAAACCCCGTCTTGCGGGCCGGCGGCGATCTCGACTGCGGCGCGCAGCTTGTACATGGTCAGCCGCCGCATCAGCGCCTCGCGCTGGGCGGTCTCGGTCTCAACGAAAAAGCCTTCGCCGTCGCGCCAGATCAGGAAATCGAACAGGATCTTGCCCTGTGGGGTGAGCAGCGCGCCCGGCCGGGCCTCGCCTTCCGGCAGCGAATCGATATCGGTGGTGATCAGACCCTGCAGGAAATCCTGCGCATCCTTGCCGGTGAGGCGGATCAGGCTTCGCGAGGGAAGGTAGGCGGCGGGCATGGTGCGGCAATCCGGTTGTTCTGAGACTGAGAGTTAGTTCTTCGCAGAGGCGGCGGCAAGGCGTGCCGTCCGGTCGGATGATAAAGTTCATCGGCGATGAGGGTGCCGGAAGCTCCCACCGATCTCCCGCACGACGATACGTGGATCGCTTATGGGATGTGAAGCGGGTGCGGCACTTAACCCTTCCGCACAAGGGAGAAGGGGCGCCACACGCTGCTTCGCGCCCCATATGCGAGATGTCATCGAAGGGTCCGAAGGACGGTGGGTAACGGGATCCCCAGAGAACGCCCGGCCGGCCGGTTCGCTCGACCGGGCGCAGGTATGGAACTCAGCTATTCGTGGCGTGGATGATGATCTTTCCCAGAGATACCTTTGGTGCGTCGACGCCGATGTGTGCCGCGTTTTTGGCAATCCAGTCCCTGGCCATGCCGACACTCTCGTCGATGCCTGCCTTGTCCTGGCATACGGTCATCGAGAGCCCCCCGTCGCTTTCGCTGCTCCGGGCCAGCGTGTAGCTCACAAATCCCTTTGTGGTGCGCAAAAGCTTCTCGATTTCCGCCTTGCGCTCCTCAAGGAGTGAAAATAGCTCTTTCGAGCCTTTGCCTGAGTAAGTTCTTACGACGACGTCCATAATGGTTCCCTCATTTGAGCGAGGCGTTCACTATGCGAACGAAGGCGTTCACCATGTGAACGCGCGTTGTGGCGAGCATCGATCCAAGCCGACGGCTCCGGTCCTGCCGACCAACATGCTAGTGCCCCTTTATACTTCATTCGCGGATCGACCACGAGCTAAAGTTGGCGGGGCATCGTCAGGCCCGTGCTTGGCTGCGACGGGTCATGAGTTGCCGCTGGGGGATTTCCTGCGTGATGCGGGAGATGCCACGAAAGTGGCAGAGGGGGTAACGACGGCTCGGCAAATAGAGTGGTCGCGACCAGCACAAAGGCAGTCGCAAGCCCGAATTCCCCACTCTCGCTTCAATCGCCGCCGGAGAAGAACTTCCATTTGCCGTCGGGGCTGATGCCGGTGCGGAAGAAGTTGTAGTTGCCGTTCTCTTCCATGCCGGCAAGGTCGCCGGCCGTGACGATCCGCAGGAGATCGACCCGTTCGGGCGGCGTCAGCTTCGAAAGCGGCTTGCCGGCGAAATAAGGCCAGACATAAGCTTCATCCGGCGTGCCGACGTCGAAATGCGCCGCACCGGTGGAGAGGATGTCGAGCAGGATGGCGAGAATCTCCTGGCCGTCCGCATCGCCCGAAAAGCTCTTCAGCGTTTCGATCGGATCCTCGAATTCGCCGTTCATCACCTGCGTCTGGGTCGGTCCGGTTCCCATCAGGTCACGCAGGCGGGTGACGTCGCCGGAGGCCGCGGCCTCGACCAGCTTTTCGCGCATCTGCTTGACCGGTGCCGGCAGCTTGGTCATGTCGCGAATGATCTCCGCCGGCTTGTCGTCGGCCGGCGCGGGCTTGGCGGCATTCGGGTCCGCCGGAGCGGCAGGCGTCTTGTTGTCGCCGGCCTGGGCGGATCGGTTGATCGCGGGACCCGGCTGCGGCAGGGTCGTGCCTTCGAAAGCCTGCAGGATAGCGCGGCTCTGGGCAGGCTCCGGCTCCTGAGGCTCGACGCTCGGGCGCAGTTCGGACAGCGCAAAAGCCTGGCCGCCGGCCGCAATCGCGGCAGCAAGCACGGTTGCCGCCGAAAGGCGGAGGATCAATCGGGCCATCGTCGTTTCCGCCGCGTTCCGCATGGGAAACCTCTATCGTTATTGAACGGTGCGCTCGGGGGAGAATTCGCCGGCGAGCATGCGGCTCCTGAGCGAATCAAGCATGGCTTCCGCGCCCATTTCCCCGTGTATGCGAATGGTCTCCCGCATGGCAAGGACCAGAGCTGCATCGGCGATGATTTCCGGCTCGATACCGTCGGCACGGCCGTCGGCCCATGCCTCACTCTGATATTCCAAGGCAGCCTGCATCTTCTCATGCACAATCATGTCGTCGATGTCGTTGCGGCCTGTCTGCATTCTGTCGTCCTCGGTGCCCGTTTGATTACTAGCCCGTTAAAAACTTTATCAGCCTTTTATCAAAACGACACGGCCTCCTGCCAAAAGAGGTAAATAATCCTCTAATTTCCGAAGCGCGCCGCGATTTCTGTCGCAAGTGTTGCGCCTTCGATACGATAACGCTCCTCGGCGGTCCTTGCCGCATCCGTGCAGGATGTATGCACGGCGGCGAACGAGCGATACCCCCGGTTGAAGGCCGCCGTCAACCGCTCGCGACGCTTCGGCTCCGTGCCGGTGTCGGCATCCAGCAGCTGCTGCATCGAGGCCCGCCATTCCGATGTCGATGCGCCGCAGAGCGTCCGCAGGTACTGGATGGAGCCGAGCACTTCCGCGAGCCGGGTCAGCTGCACGTCGTAGGGCGCCGGCTTTTCCCCGGCCACCGGAGGAGGAGGCGGCGCTGCCGGCTGCTGTTTGGCAGACTGGGCGGCAAGTGGCCCCGCGGCCAGCAATGCCGCCAGGAATGCCAGCAGCGTCAGGCGGCCGAGTCGCGGAAGAAGGATCATGAACGGGTCTCGAAAGGGCGCGATTGCAGTTGTCTTAGCGGGCATTGATCTCCGCCGCCAGCCTCTCGGCGCATTCGAGCACGCTGGCCGGCACCGGCAGCGAGCGGATCTCCTCGACCGTATACCAGCCGGGATCCGCCGCGTCGTCGGCGGCGATCGCCTGCGTGTCGGAATCCGCCTCCACCCGGAAGACCGACAGGAAGAAATGCCGCCCGCCTTCTTTTTCGCTCTTCAGGTCATAGGTGGCGAAGAGCACGGGATTGCGCACGACAATCCCCGTCTCCTCCAGGAATTCCCGCACCGCCGTCTCATCCGGCGTCTCGCCGGGTTCGGCCCGCCCGCCCGGAAAGGCAAACAGATCCATCGACGGCGGGTTCACCCGCCGGATCAACAGGAACCGGCCGTCACGTTCGAGAATCGCGGAGGATGCGGCTTGCGGGGAAGGGGGCATGTCTGACGTAACCATGGGCCGGATCGCGAGGTCCCCGAAACCTGGGGGGGCGATATTGTAAAAGTATTGTATTTTATCGTATGCTTCAAGCAAAGGAGCTTGCCATGGCACGGGCGAAAACATTCTCTCTCGGCGATACCTATGACGGCATTCTGGCCGACCTGGTCAAGAAAGGCCGATTCGGCACGGAGACCGAAGCCGTCCGGGCAGGCATTCGCATGCTTGCGGATTACGAGATGCGTGTCCAGTCGCTCCGGCACGCGATCAGCGCGGCGGACGCGGAAATCGAGGCGGGGCTCGGCAAGCAATACGCCTCGGGCGCCGACCTGCTCGCCGACCTCATGAGCGAGGGTGACGGTCATTAGCCCCAAGCGCCTCATTATCGCGCCCCTGGCACGTGAGGACTTGCGCGGCATCCGCCGCTTCATCGCAGAAAGCAGCCCCTTCTATGCGCGGGAATTCCTGGCGGACATGGCCGCAAGAATCGCCTGGATTGCCGAGGTCGACTTCACGGGCTCGCCGCGCGACCATATTTCACCGGGGCTACGCGGTTTTCCCTATCGGCAGCGCTGCATCTACTATCGGTCCTATCCCGACCGGATCGTGATTCTCCGGGTCATCCACGGAGCGCAGGATGTGAAGCCACAGGATTTTGAATAGGCAATCGATGAAAACCTACCTCCTCTATGCCATCGCCACCCTGGCCGAGATCGCCGGCTGTTTTGCCTTCTGGGCGTGGTTCCGGCTGGAAAAGCCGATCTGGTGGCTGGCGCCGGGCATTCTATCGCTGATCGTGTTCGCCTGGTTGCTGGCGCTGGTGCCGAGCGAGGCGGCCGGGCGCACTTATGCGGCCTATGGCGCGATCTATATCCTCGCCTCGATCCTCTGGCTCTGGGCCGTCGAAACCAGGGTGCCGGATCGCTGGGACATTCTTGGCGTCGCGGTCTGCCTCGTCGGCGGCGCAATCATCCTGTTCGGACCCAGAAGCGCCTGATCATCGCCGCTTGACCCTCGGAAAAGCCGATGCCACATAAGGCCCATGTGCGGACGCTACGCCCTGACGGCGACCCCCAAGGATGTTTCGGAATTCTTCAGCCTGGCGGATCTCGATGATTTCCCGGCCCGCTACAATATCGCCCCGACCCAGCCGATTCTTGTCGTCATGTCCTCGGAAAAGCGCGAGCCGGGCAGCAACCTGCCGGAGCGCCGCGCCTTCCTGGCCCGCTGGGGCCTGATCCCCGGCTGGGTGAAGGACATGAAGGAGTTTCCGCTCCTGATCAACGCGCGTTCCGAGACGGCGATCGGCAAGGCCTCCTTCCGCGCCGCCATGCGCCATCGCCGCATCCTCGTCCCCGCCACCGGCTTTTACGAATGGCGCCGGCCGCCGAAGGAAAGCGGCGTGAAACCGCAGGCCTACTGGATCCGCCCGAAGCGCGGCGGCGTCATCGCCTTTGCCGGCCTGATGGAGACCTGGTCCTCGGCGGACGGTTCCGAGGTCGATACCGCCGCGATCATGACGACGGCGGCCAACGGCGGCATCCGCCATATCCACGACCGCATGCCGGTCGTCATCGGGCCTGAGGATTTTGCCCGCTGGCTCGACTGCAAGACCCAGGAGCCGCGCGAAGTGGCCGATCTGATGCGGCCGGTACAGGAAGATTTCTTCGAGGCGCTGCCGGTTTCCGACCTCGTCAACAAGGTCGCCAATATGGGGCCGGACCTGCAGAAACCGGTCGCGGTGGCGCAGCCGGAAGAAGAACCGCCGAAAAAGCCGAAGCCCGATTCGACCCAGATGTCGCTTTTCTAGCTTTCGCTCTGCCTCAGGACGGACCTTCCTATCATGACCCTGCTTTCCGCTGGCCTATCCGGCCTCGCCCTCGGTGCTTCGCTGATCATCGCCATCGGCGCCCAGAATGCCTTCATCCTGCGCCAGGGCTTGATACGCGCCCATGTCTTCATCCTCTGCCTGATCTGCGCGCTGTCGGATGCGGTGCTGATTGCCGCCGGCGTCGCCGGGCTCGGCACGATTGTCTCGCAATCGCCGGTGCTGATCTCGGTGGTGACCCTGGGTGGCGCGGTGTTTCTCGGGTTCTACGCCTTTATGGCGTTCCGGCGGGCGGTCAGGCCTGCCGCGATGGTGGCCGGCGCGCCGGAGCCGATGGGGCTGAAGGCGGCGGTGCTCACCTGCCTGGCCTTCACCTTCCTCAATCCGCATGTCTATCTGGATACGGTCGTGCTGCTCGGCAGCCTGTCGGCGGCCTTCGAAGGGGCGGAGCGGGTGGCCTATGGCACCGGCGCGGCGATCGCCTCGTTCGTCTGGTTTTTCGGGCTCGGCTACGGCGCGCGGTTCCTGGCGCCGCTGTTTGCCAGACCCGCCGCCTGGCGGGTGCTGGATGTCGTCATCGGGGTGGTCATGAGCCTGCTCGCGCTCGGGCTCCTGTGGAGTTTCCTTGGCGGCGAATGAGGCGGCCCGGCTCCCGTCCGGCGGGCGGGATCAGCCGGCGGGCGTCAGCTTCGGCTTGCGCTTCAGCATCAGCGCCGCGGCAACGACGGCCTTCAGGCCGAGCGGACGGTAGGGCGGGGTGATTTCCGGCTTGGCTTCGATCTTCTTGGGGCTCTTTTCGGTGCTCATGGCTGTCTCCTCGTCACGCGATTCTGTTGTTTGCATTTTTGCGATCGCGGCTCTTCCCATAAAAGCGGGCAGAATCGTGGCCGGCAAGCCGGCACTGCCGCCCACGATTCATAGAACTGTCATCTTGCGGGAAACTGTTGCGCGGAAGTTGCAACTTACCGAGTGCGGACGCCTCTAAACGTTCGCACTGTCATCCTCGATTGTAATCGTACCGTAGCGGCGGTGCCAGGCACGGGCGCTGAACGGCAGGACGAAGAGATAGGCGACGACGGTGATCGACAGCACTTCCCATGTGTAGCTCATCAGCAGCGCCACATAGAGCACCACGGCGAGCATGATCGGCAGCGTCAGGTCGCGGCGGATGCGGCTCGACTTGCCGGACCACACCGGCAGGCGCGACACCAGCAGGTAACCGATCAGCAGCGTATAGGCGACGCTCGCATAAACGAAGACCGGCGTGGCTTCGACCCCGAGGAAGCCGAGATAGACCGGCAGCAGCACCAGCATGGCGCCCATCGGTGCCGGCACGCCGACGAAGAATTCCGATTGCCAGTCCGCCTTGATGTTGCGGTCTTCCATCACGTTGAAGCGGGCGAGGCGCAGGCCGGCGGCGATCGCATAGAGCAGGGCGGCGATCCAGCCGATCGAATGCGCCTGGTCGAGCAGGAAGGCATAGGATACCAGTGCCGGCGCCACCCCGAAATTGATGATGTCGGCGAGCGAATCCATCTGCACGCCGAATTTCGACGTGGCTTTCAGGAGCCGCGCCACGCGTCCGTCGATGCCGTCCAGGAAGGCTGCCAGCAGCACCATGGCGACCGCCAGCTCGTACCGCCCCTCGAAGGCGAGCCTGATCCCGGTAAGCCCCGCGCAGATGGCGAGTACGGTGATCAGGTTCGGCACCAGCAGCCTGAGCGGGATTTCCCGCAGGCGCGGCCCGCGGGCTTCGTCGTTCGGGCGGTTCGGCTCCGTGTGAGAATGCGGATGCGAAGGCGGCGAAGCGGGCGTCTCCATGATGCTCTGTCTTCCCTGTTATGTACGGCGGCTGAGTGTCGGGCCCTTGGCAGAGCCGAATTCGGCAAGCACGGTTTCGCCGCCGATGGCGCGCTGGCCGACGGAGACGCGGGGCTGGCCGCCCGCCGGCACGAACACGTCGAGCCGCGAGCCGAAGCGGATCAGGCCGAACCGCTCGCCGGCATTGACCGGCTCCGTGGGCTTCACCCAGCAGACGATGCGCCGCGCCACGAGGCCGGCGATCTGCACCACGCCGACCTTGCCGTGGCGGGTGTCGATGACGAGCCCGTTGCGCTCGTTGTCGTCGCTCGCCTTGTCCAGTTCGGCATTGATGAACTGGCCGGCCCGGTATTCGATGCGCGACACCTGGCCGCGCACCGGGGAGCGGTTGATGTGGCAGTCGAACACGTTCATGAACACCGAGATGCGCAGCATCGGCTCGGAGCCGAGCTGCAGCTCGGCCGGCGGCACCACCATGGCCACATGGCTGACCCGGCCGTCGGCGGGGCTAAGGATCAGGTCGTCGTCCTGCGGCACCGCCCGTTCCGGATCGCGGAAGAAATAGGCGCACCACAAGGTCAGCACCAGGCCGATCCAGAACAGCGGCTCGGCGATATAGCCGAGGATCAGCGAGGCGATGAAGAAGGCGGCAACGAAGACGTACCCTTCCTTGTGGATCGGCACGAGCGTGTTGCGGATGGTGTCGAAGAGGTTGATCAACGTTTTCTCCCGTATGGTCAGCGCCAACTGACTACAGGGAAACCGTTTTTGCGGCAATGCGGTTCCGTGGCGCGATATCTGGCCATCCCGCCGGAACCGGAGGGCGGCAACACTGAACTTGCTCCCCGTTATGCCGCTTCCGGCGTGGTGATCGCTGCCTGCCGCCTTTTTTCCAATCGCCTGATGAATTCGTCGCTTGTCGTGTGATCGCCCCTTTCGGCAGCCTTCACGATCAGTTTTTCCCGGACCAGGGCCGCATGTGCAGGTTCCCAGGTATCGGCGATACGCAGGTAGGCGCCGCGGAACCGCGGATCCTCGATATGCTTCTCCCAAAGTTCGGGATCGGCGCTGAACGCGGCCGCGATGAAAAAATCCCAGACCCGGTCATGACGAAACTGGACCCGGTCGACCATTTTATCTGCGCCGCGGACAGCTCTGCGAACGAGAAGCTTCCACGTGAGCAGGCTGGAGATTTCCGCGGGGAATTCCTCGGGCTTGAACCAGTTGCGGTCCTCGAGCCGCATGTCGACGGCGTGGCGACCGAACGGGGTAAGGGGGAATGGCTGGCCGTTGACGGCGCGATATCCCTGTTGCTCTTCGTCGCCCTCGTCCGCGAGTTGAAAGGCGGCATCGATCAGAGCGGTAGCGCGCGGCAGCGTACCCTGAGCCAAAAGATCGGCGGCGAAAGCAAGGTCGAAAGGGTTCGACAGCATGAGCGCCGCAGCCACGCGTTCGTCTTCCGTCGGCGCCTGATCAAGTGCCTGATGGATGAACGTCAGCACCGCGGATTTATACGCGTCCCCATGGCGTTTCTGCGTTTGGTCGGATCCGACCGGCCGGCTCATGAGGAATTCCTGCGTCTCCGTCCGGTTGAGCGGCAGCAGGTCGACGATCTTTGCTCCCTTGGGAGGCACCCACTCGATGGGTTGCGTGCCGATGAACACGTCGCCCTTCGACATGTCGCGGGCAAAGGTGCTGACTTTCTCGCGCGTGTCTGCGGAGACCTCGTTCAGTCCGTCGACTATGACGGTCATGGCTCTGGAATAGACCATGCTCCTTATGAAGCCGACTTCCTGGACCTGGTGGAGAATCTCCCCGATCGCGACATCCACGCCCTGCGTGCAGTCGCGCGCATCCAGGAATGCAACCGGGCCGCGGGTATTCAGGGCAATCCGTCTCAGCGTGCTGGTCTTGCCGAGGCCGGCTTCGCCACGCACGATGACGGTTCCTCGCAGTCCGGTTATCAGGCTGTCGATCGAGGCCGGGGTGTCGTCCTCGACGCGGGCGCGCCCGCCGCCAAAATAGCCCAGGCCGGCGAACTTGTCCGGGCGGGCGGCAGCGAGCAGTTCATCGTGGAACGGTTTCAGCAGCCGTCTGCGCAAAAACGGAAAGATCAGCAGCAGGAGGGGGACGAACCAGAGGCTCATCACGCTGCGAACATGGGGATTCCAGAAGAAGATAGCCTGAACGGTGGTGGACCAGGGAAATACGAACAGGAATGCTCCCCAGAACACCGCCCAGCCCGCAACCGACCAGCTTATCCACCTGTACCATGGGGCGGCCTTCTCGCGATCCAGGTGATCCGCAAGCGCCTGGGCGTGCGTGGAGCCTTTTTCCTTGAATTTTGCCTGGAGCTGCTCGACCGTGCGCCTCTCGTCGTAAGTCCAGCAGGATTGTACCGGTCCGGCCAGCGGAAGGTTGCGAAGCCAGATCACGACGGTCTGGAACATGTCCGACACCGATCTTTCCTGCGCCGGCGCGCGGCAGGCTGCGTAGATGATGTCCATGACGCGGGCTTCCGCCTCGGTCCGCGCCAAAGCCACCTTGCTGATCTCGCTCCATTGGGAAAGCAGCAGTTTCAGCACTCTGTGAGCGTTCTCGGGATTGTTCGCCACGGTCTCCGTCGGCACTTCGGCCGGCCGGCCGAGCCAGGAGAGCAGGAGCGGCGTCTGCTCCTTCTTCTCGTCCGCACCTGTCGCAAGATGGGCGATTGCCCGCAGCCTGCCGAGCGCCTGCTCGGCGCTCGTGTCGATGAGCTGTATCGCATCGACTGCGCTCAAAATTCCGCCCGGTCCGATGGACGAGAGCGCTCGGGTGGCCGCTTGCCGAAGCTTGTTCCCGTCGCTTTCCATAAACGACAGGAGTTTGGCGATGATGATACGCCGGCGCTCATCCGCCGGCACCGGCAGGACCGCAAATGCCTGCAGGGCGACGAATTGGGTATCGCTGTCGTCGCTCGCCAGCAGTGGCAGCAGCCTGTCGGCCGCGAGTTGCGCACGCTCGCCGGGCGTGATCGGAATGGCTGCCAATGCACGGGCGATCCCTTGTTCGACATTGCCGTCATTGTCGACGCCAAGGTATGGCATCAGCGCGTCGAGAATGGCGCCGACATTTGCCGTATCCTTGGCAAGGGCGGCTAGCGCCCGGACGGCGGCGTCCTGTACATCGCTGTCGAAATCTTCAAGAAGCGGCATCAATCCGCTGATGGCGGCAGTGGTCGGCTCGCCCGGAGGAATGGGAACGCCGGCAAGAGCCAGGGCGCCGGCCTTCTGCAGGTCGCTGTCGAAATCGGCAAGAAGCGGCAGCAGTTTTGCCGCCACGATCCTGGCGGGTTCCCCTGGCGGAACGGGAATGGTGGCGATGATGTTGGCGGCGCTCTGCTGAATCTGGCTGTTCGATTGGTCGAGAAGCGGATGCATCTTTTCGATCAGGACGATTGCGGCGTCGCCGGGCGGCTTCGGTATGGCTGTGAGAATTTCCAAGGCGCCCTGTTGGACGTTCTCGTCGGCATTCTCCAGAAGGGGCACCAGTTTGTCGAAGACGGTGTTGACCGGTTCAGCTTTTGCAGCGGCCGTGAGGGCCTTGATCATGGTCCTCCGGGCGACGGTGCTCTCGTCTCCAATGAGCGGCAGCAGCTTGTCGAAAACGCTTGTTGCGCGCGATCCGGGCGAAAACGGAATGACGGCAAGGGCCGAGATGGCACCCCGCCGCGCCGAAAAGCTCTGACTGTCGACGAGGGGGAGGAGTTCGTCGATAAACGCTTCCGCACGCCCGCCTGCCGGAGGCGGAATTGTGGCGAGAGCCTCAAATGTGTACCGTTGCATCGCGGTGTTGCCGCTTTTCAGGAGGGGCAGCAACTTGTCCGTGACTGGGCCCGTATTTCCCTGCAGCAACGTCATGAGAGACTTGGCCGTAGCCTGTCGCAGCAGCGTGCTGACGTCGTAGAGGAGAGGGAACAGCTTTTCGGCAACCTTTTCGCTCCGGTTACCTTTCCCGAGCGACGCAAGAGCCGTCACCGCCGCGCGTCTGAGCAAGGTGGGTTTGCTTCCAAGAAGGGGGAGCAGTTCATCGATAACGGCATCGGCGCGGGCGCCTGGCGGGAGGGGAAGAGCGCCCAGGGCTTCGATGGCAACCATTTGCTGCGCACTGCCGTCCTTCCTGAGAAGGGCCAGCAATCGTTCGATGACGGTATCGACCTTGTCTCGCATGGGCACGGCGCCCAGCGCCGCCGCCACGGCGCTTCCCGAGTCGCCGGCCTTTTCGATGACCGCAAGCATGCCGTCCAGGATCGCACCGGTCCTGTTGCCTGGCGGCAGGGCGGAAAGCGCTGTAGCGGCTGCCTGCACGGCGTCGAAATTGCTACTTTCGAGCAGAGGCAGCAGCCTGTCGGTCGCCGCATCGGCACGTGGGCCGGGCGGGATATGCTTTGCAAGTCTGCCCCACCGGAGAACCGCAGCTTCCGCGACACCGGGGCTTTTGTCGGCAAGTGCTGCTTCGAAGCCGCGAACCATCCAGTCCGGATCCTGCGCAACCTGCGCTCTCGCAGCGATTTGCAGCTGCATGAGGAACAATAGCGCAAAAGAAATCCAGAAGGTCCGCATGCACCATCGCCAAAGTGATTGTATTGTGAATTTCTTAGTACTTCTAATTGATCCGCAAGCAAGACGGATGTCAAGGGAGGAGGCAGGCAGCTTGGCGGGAGAGCTATATCTTTCAGTATAGCCTTCCTTATCGACAGCGCGAGCCGGGTTGTTGGCGCCGGCTCGCGAGGTCTTGACCGTAAGTCGAAAATTTACACAAAACCGCAGCAGAGTCCTGGCGGTCTCTGTATGGATCTTCCGGCCTTATGGATAGCGGCTCTCGGCGGCCGTTACCGCCACCCCAGCCCCGGCGCCACGTGCTTCAAAATGCTCTCGAGCACATGCACGTTGTAATCCACGCCGAGCTGGTTGGGCACGGTGAGCAGCAGCGTATCGGCCTCGGCGATCGCCTCGTCGGCCTTCAGCTGGTCGATCAGCCTGTCGGGCTCGGCGGCATAGGAGCGGCCGAAGATCGCCTGGGTCTGCGGGTCGATATTGCCGATCTGGTCCTGGCTTTCGCCGCTGCCGCCGAAATAGGCGCGGTCCATGTCGTTCATCAGCGCGAAGATGCTGCGGCTGACGGAGACGCGCGGTTCGCGGGCATGGCCGGCTTCCTTCCAGGCCTCGCGATAGAGCCGGATTTGTTCGGCCTGCTGGATGTGGAACGGCTTGCCGCTCTCGTCGGTCTTGAGCGTCGAGCTCTGCAGGTTCATGCCGAGCCTGGCGGCCCAGACGGCGGTCGCGTTGGAGCTCGAACCCCACCAGATGCGGTCGCGCAGGCCCTCCGAATGCGGCTCCAGCCGCAGCATGCCGGGCGGGTTCGGGAACATCGGCCGCGGATTGGGCCTGGCGAAACCTTCGCCGCGCAGCACGTCGAAGAACACTTCCGCGTGGCGCCGGCCCATGTCGGCATCGGTCTCGCCTTCTGCCGGCTGGTAGCCGAAATAACGGAACCCGTCGATCACCTGTTCCGGCGAGCCGCGGCTGATGCCGAGCTGCAGGCGCCCGCCGGCGATGAGGTCGGCGGCGCCGGCGTCTTCGGCCATGTAGAGAGGGTTTTCATACCGCATGTCGATGACGGCGGTGCCGATCTCGATACGCTTGGTGCGGGCGCCGACCGCGGAAAGCAGCGGGAAGGGCGAGGCGAGCTGCCGCGCGAAATGGTGGACGCGGAAATAGGCGCCGTCGGCCCCGAGCTCTTCGGCCGCCACAGCGAGATCGATGGATTGCAGGAGGACATCGGATGCCGACCGCGCCTGCGACTGCGGCGAGGGGGTCCAGTGCCCGAAGGAAAGAAAGCCGATCTTTTTCATGATGTTGCCATCCGGTTTTCGTGTGTCTGAAGTTGCACCTTAGATGGCACGCGAACCGGCGGTTTGACAGCACCCGTCCTGTGAACAGTGCGTGTTCTTATCGCGCCGCCTGCGGATCGACCCAGCCCATCCAGGTGGTAAAGGCAAGAAGCGGCGAGCCCCACAGCGCCAGCACCAGCGCATAGGCTGCGGCGACACCCAGCAGGACCATCATTCGCGTCTGGCGGCTCTTTCTCATCATCCGTCCTTCCCGGTTCATTCCGCCGCCGGCACGCCGCGCAGGACGACGCCGAGGTCGTCCTCCTCGCGCACCTTGCGCAGCTGTTCTTCCGCCTGCACCGCCTCGCGCTGGCGGTTCCACATCGAGGCGTAGAGGCCGTTCTGTTCCAGAAGCGAGGCATGGGTGCCCCGTTCGGCGATCCGCCCGTCGCGCAGGACGATGATCTCGTCGGCGCCGATCACGGTGGAAAGCCGGTGGGCGATCACGAGCGTCGTGCGGTTCTTCGAAACCGTGTCGAGCGCCGATTGGATCTCGTGTTCGGTCGTGGTGTCGAGCGCCGAGGTCGCCTCGTCGAGGATGAGGATCGGCGGGGCTTTGAGGATGGTGCGAGCGATCGCCACGCGCTGCTTCTCGCCGCCCGAAAGTTTGAGGCCGCGTTCGCCGACCTTGGTTTCGAAACCTTCCGGCAGGGCCCGGATGAAATGGCCGATCTGCGCCACTTCGGCGGCGGCCAGCATCTCCTCTTCGCTGGCCGAAGGCCGGCCATAGCGGATGTTGTAGGCGACCGTGTCGTTGAACAGGACCGTGTCCTGGGGCACCATGCCGATTGCCGCGCGCAGCGAATGCTGGGTCACGTCGCGTACGTCCTGCCCGTCGATGGTGATCGACCCGTCCTGGATGTCGTAGAACCGGTAGAGCAGGCGGGAAATCGTCGACTTGCCGGCGCCGGAAGGGCCGACGATCGCCACCGTCTTGCCGGCCGGCACCTCGAAGGAGACGCCCTTCAGGATCGGCCGGGCCGGATCATAGGAAAAATGCACGTCCTTGAAGGCGATCGAGCCCTGGCCGATATCGAGCGGCCTGGCATCCGGACGGTCGACCACTTCCGCCTGCACTTCCAAGAGGTCGAACATCTGCTCGATATCCGTCAGCCCCTGGCGGATTTCGCGGTAGACGAAACCGATGAAGTTGAGCGGCACGGAAAGCTGCAGCAAAAGCGCGTTGACGAACACGAAATCGCCGATCGTCTGCTCGCCGCGCTGCACGGCAAGCGCCGACATCACCATCATCACGGTCGTGCCGAGGCCGAAGATCACGCCCTGGCCGAAGTTCAGCCAGCCGAGCGAGGTCCACACATCGGTCGCCGCCTTCTCGTAGCGTGCCATCGAACTGTCGAAGCGCTTCGCTTCCATCTCCTCGTTGCCGAAATATTTGACCGTTTCGAAATTGAGGAGTGAATCGATCGCCTTGGTGTTGGCGTCGGTGTCGCTGTCGTTCATCGAGCGGCGGATGGCGATGCGCCAGTCGCTGGCCTTGACCGTGAACCAGATGTAGAGCGCCACCGTGACCGCCGTCACCGCGACATACCAGAAGCCGTAGCTGACCCAGAAAATAATGGCCGTCAGCAGGAATTCGAGCAGCGTCGGCACGGTGTTCAAGATAGTGAACCGGACGATCGTCTCGATGCCCTTGGTGCCGCGCTCGATGATCCGCGACAGGCCGCCGGTCTTGCGTTCCAGATGGAAGCGCAGCGACAGCTGGTGCATGTGCACGAAGGTGCGGTAGGCGAGCTGGCGCACCGCATATTGCCCGACCGAAGCAAACAGCGCGTCGCGCAGCTGGTTCAGCCCCACCTGCAGGATGCGGGTAAAATTGAGCGCGATGACCAGCACCACGGCGCCGAGCAGGAAGGCGGGCAGCAGGCCCGCCATGTCCAGCTTGCCGTTCAGCGCGTCGGTCGCCCATTTGAAGAAATAGGGAACCGTCAGCAGCACGAACTTGGCGAGGAACAGATAGAAGGTCGCCCAGAGGACGCGGGCCTTCAGGTCGGCGCGGCCTTCCGGCCACATATAGGGCCACAGGTTGACGAGCGTGCCGAGCGGATTGCTGGCATCCGCCGATATGGTCTTCTTGGTATTCGCCATCGATGTCTCCGGAACGGGCGCGTCAAAACGCCACCCGGCACATAAGGTCCGGCGCGGAATGTTGCAATGACGGTTTGATGAAAGATGCCTGAAGCGGCACCTCGTCCCGCCTTGTGGTGCCTATGGCCTAAGGCGGCTATCTCAACGCGTCAAAGGCCTGATGTGCTCGTAGGCGACGATGGCCTGGCTGGCGGTGCCTTCGTCATAGATCTTGGCAAGGGTCGCGTGGAGATCGGGTGAATAAAGGACGCTCAGGTTTTCGGTCGTCTTCCCGTTCTGCTTCGTTTCCTGTTTGACACGCAACACGTCGTATTTGCAGCGGCCGACGCTGGCGGTCTCTTCTGCCGTGACGGTGAGTTCCAGAACCCAGTCATCCGCCGATGACTTCGCGTCAAAGGGCATGAAATTGATGGTGTGACGATCGCCCTTCTTGAGCGGAAGGATTTTGCTCAGGTCCGACAGAGGATATCTGGCATACTTTTCTTTCCGATCCTCGCGGGAAAGATCGAACAGGCCCTCGAACGAATAAACGATCTGCTTGTCCGGCCCGCCGAAGGAGGTGATTGTCTGGACAAGTGGTCCTTTGGCCTTGCGAAATTCGCTTAGCGCGTCAAGCCGTCCAAGTACGATGCCGTTCTTTGCCGTCTTGGACGAGGGGCAGTCGGCTGCCTGGGCGATGGTCGGCAATAACGCGGCAGCCAGAAGAGTACGCCTGAAGAGGCTCATCATTGTGCTCATAGGTTGTGGGAATGGCAGACTGATACATGCTCACCCGGATCGATGTCCAGTCGTGCCTTGGCTTTCTCCGCAAATTGGAGCGCACGGGACCCGCAATGCGAAGCCTGTCGGACATCGGCTTTGGCGACGGTTCAGGCTCTCCGTCGCTGAACCCATCTTCCACGGGTTGCAGTTGAAATCCCTGAAGACCGCGAGGATGCCTTGGGCCGAGGATCGACTGGCCGGGCCAGGTGGCCGGGGCGGGATATCACCCGCCCTTGGCCGGTCGCGTCACTTGGTGTCGGCGGAGGAGGCGGGCGTGGTTCCGGCGGCCGGCTTGCCGGTCGTCGCCGGCGCGGTCCAGGAGATGTAGTAATAGGCCTCGCCGACCATGCCGAAATAGGAGCTCGCGCCGGTCGCCTTCTCGATATAGCTGCCATCGGCGTTGCGCACGAACTTGCCGCTGTCGTCGCGGGTCAGGCGGTCCTTGAGGAACTGGGTCCAGTCGGACTTGTCGACGGAGGTGACGCCGGTCGAGGTCTGCTTGCCGTCGGTGATGTCCCAGGCGGTGATCTGGTCGCCGGCGACCGCGTCGGTCAGCTTCAAGGTACCTGCGTCGAGTGCCTTCTGCATGGCCTCCGCCATCGCCTTGGTGTCCGGGCTCGCCTTCAGTGCGGAGAGCTTTTCCTGCAGCGCCTTCATGAATGCCTTGCTCGACATGTCGCCGACCGATCCGTCGCCCGCCGTTTCGTCGGGAACGGTGCCGTTCATCGTCCGCTGCAGCGAGGCGATCAGCGCGGAAAGCTTCTCGTCCTCGTAGTCGTCGTCCCCTCCGCTGCTGTCGAACAGCATGTCGGCGAGCGACGAGGAAGAGGTGCCGGACGCCGAGCTGCCGGCCGTCTTGTTGTCGGACACTTCCTTGAATGCGTTGAGGGCTGCCTGGGAGGACCAAATTCGAATGGAATTGATGCTGGAAACCATTTTCTTCTCCTGTCCGCGCGGCATGGGTCAGTGGAGATAATATGCGAGCATACCGCCTGATGCCGTAAGGTTATTTGCCCCGAAACCTGCGTGAGGCTGGCCGAAACCGCATGGTCGCAGCCGCAGGCGCCGAAACGCGGATTTCCGGGCGTTGCCGGGGATTTGGCAGTCGTGCGGCGGCATCGGGAGGGCGGAAAAGCCCGATCCGACCGGCGGGCCCTGCACTGGCGGCGCGACTCAGAGAGGCCCGGTACCGTGCCGGAGACGGCGTCCGTCGGCGCCGGCCAGGGGCGAACTCGGACCGCAAGCAGCTTTGGCCACGCCGGACGTCTTGTCCGGCGCGGTTTTGGTTTGGGAATGGGACAGGCGGGGTATTCCAGGGTATTGGGTATTCAGGCTTTCCGCCTGCCCCGACCGTTTCCTGCAGTTTTGCGGGACTTGTCAGTTCCCGTTCCGCCACGTTCGACAGCCATCACCGGCAACCGGGGTCCGAAAACCCTTGGAGGAGGCCGGTTCGCGAACCCGGTTTCCCATCCGATGACGGGGATGATTATGGCGCGGGTCCGGAGAGGCGGGGATGAAGGGGGAAGCCAATGTCAGTAAGGGTTTGATGGGTAAGGCCGGATTTTCACGGATGAGGAAAATCGTCCCCGTTAAAACCTCCGGTCTGCCGGGCAACCCTTCCCACAAGAGAGGTCTGCGCGTGGAACTTTGCCCCTCACCCTAACCCTCTCCCAGTAAAAACGGGGAGAGGGGACGTGCCCCCTTCGCTGCCTGTGATCGGGGAAGGCCGGCGCGGCGCATGTCCTTCTCCCCGCATGCGGGGAGAAGGTGGCGGCAGCCGGATGAGGGGCTGCCGCATATGCAATGAGAGGTTTTGTGTGCCCCGAGTGTGGCCTTGGGGGCATCCCAGCAAGCCGGGTGAGCGCCCCTTACGACCGGCGGTGCATCATCCGCTGGCGGTGGAGTTCTTCCGCGTCGGGCCGGGCCTCGTCCGGCACTCCGAAAATCTGGCCGGGCTGGATGACGTCGGGGTTGCGGATCTGGTCCTCGTTGGCGAGGTAGATCGTCGTGTAGCGCACACCCTGGCCATAGACGCGGCGGGAGATCTGCCAGAGCGTGTCGCCGCGGCGGATGATCACCGAGTTGCGTTCGCTCTGGGTCAGCGGTTCCTGCTGGATGGTGCGGGCGCCGCCGGCATCGGTGGCCGTCATCGGGGCGGCCGCGGCCACTTCGACGCCGCGCAGCTCGCGGGCGATGACCGGGCCGACGGCGCGGGCGATCATGTCGCCGATCCGTTTCAGCCCGGCGCCGACGCCCGCGACATCCTTGGGAAGCGCGTCGAGTGCGGCAACCGCTGCCGCGGCGTTCTGCGCGGTGGTTTCGGCAAGCACCCGGGCGGAGGCGGCGGCATCGGCCGGCAGGCGATATTCGGAGAGCGATTTCAGCGCGATCGAGGTGGCGGACCGGGCGGCGACCATCTGTTCCGCCGAGGGAACGCCGCCGTTGTCGTAAAGCCCGCGCAGCAGGTTGAAGGCGCGCACCGTTTCGTTGCGCAGCTTGTCGAAGGCGCCGGAATCGGCCGCCGACATGCCGTTATTGGCGGCCTGCGGCGGAGCTGCCACGGCGGCGACCTGGTCGCCGGCCGGGCGGTTGAAGGGCACTTCGACCCGCACCAGAACCTGGCCGCCGGGGCCGAGCGCCTCGACGCCGATCCGGTGGTCGCCGACCGCAAGGTCGATTGCCCCTTCGATGACGAAACTGCCGTCCTGGCCCGCCTGGGCGGTGCCGATCGGCCGGCCGTCGGCCTGGCCGCGCAGCGCGGTGCCCGCTTTCGTGCTGCCTGCGACGAAGATCTTGTTGCCCTCGATCTCGACGGCGGTAACGCGCAGTTCGGGCGAGGCCGGTGTCGCGCCCGGGGAGGCGGGCGCCGAGACCTGGATGTTCGGCGCAGACGACGCGAGATTGGAGGAGCCGGACGGCAGCGCCGGCAGGGCGGCAACCGACGTGTCGGGCGACGGCGTGGCCGAAGGCGCGGCAAGCGCCGGCGCGGGGCCGGCCTGAGCCGGATTGGCCGCGGGCGGAGCTGCTGCCGGAACGGCGGGCTGGGCGGCGGCGGTCGCCGGGAGACTTGCGGTATCGGCGGCCGGCGCGGCGATGATGCGGCTCGCCTTGCCCGGCTTGGTGACCATGGCGAGCAGCTTGCCGTTCTTGTCGGTGGGCACCGAAACCGTCGCGGTTTCTTCCGACACGGTCGCCTTGCCGTCCTTGCCGGTCGCCTTCAGCACCAGCTGGTGGTCGCCGGGCGGCAGCGGCTTGTCGAGAATGGCGGCGAAATCGCCGCTCGGGCCGACATCGACCTTGGCGACGATCGCGGCGCCATCGGTGATTTCGAGCTTGGAGTGCGGCGCGGCGCGGCCGGCGATCACCGTCGAACCGTCCGGCTCGACGCGCAGGACGTCGAAGGAAGGCGGCGTCATCGCAGTGGCAGCCTGAACTGGGGCAGCCTGGGTCGGCGTCGTCTGCGGTGCGGCCGGCTGGGCTGGCGCGGAAGGCGAGGCGGTCTGCGGAGCCGCAGCGGCCTGGTCGGCCGGCTTTGCAGCATCGGGCGTTCTGGCCGTCTGCTGGGGTTCGGTCACCGCGTCCTTGACGGCATTTCCTGCGGCATTGATCGCGGCACCGATCGGCTTTGAGTCCCGATTTATCACGGGCATCACGAAGAACACCATCAACAGCGATGCGATAGCGAGTACGATCAGAGCCAGCCAGCCGGCACGGTTTTTCATCATCAATGCCTCTCCCGACAGCGATAGCCGTCGCCTATCCGGATTAACCTTTTCCTCCTGCATTCACAAGCTTTTCACACGATAAAGCCTTGCTCTTGCGGGCATTTCCCGTCAATTTTGACGACCGGGGCCTGGTTTGGCCCTCCCATTGAAATGCCTTACGGAGAAAACTGTGCCGATTCGATCCATCTGCGTTTACTGCGGCTCGCAGCCGGGACGCGATCCCGCCTATATCGCAGCCGGCCGTGCGCTCGGAAAATCCATCGCCGCCCACGGGCTTCGGCTTGTTTATGGCGGAGGCACCAAGGGCATCATGGGCGCGGTCGCAGCCGGCGTTCTGTCGAACGGCGGTCAGGTCACCGGCATCATTCCCGAATTCCTGGTCGACATGGAGGCTACGCGTCATTCGCTGGGCCAGCTCGACGAGCTGATTGTGACCGAGGACATGCATGCGCGCAAGCACAAGATGTTCGAGCGCGCTGACGCTTTCGTGACCCTGCCGGGTGGCATCGGCACGCTGGAGGAGATCGTCGAGATCATGACCTGGGCGCAGCTCGGGCGGCACCTGAAACCGATGGCATTTGCCAATATCGGCGGCTTCTGGGATCCGATGCTCGACCTGATCACCCACATGCGCGAACAGGGCTTTATCCATCGCGCCCATCTGGTCCAGCCTCTGGTCATCGCCGATGTCGAGCAGATCGTCCCGGCGATCCTCGAACAGGGCGAGGACACCCCGCCTTCAGACGGCGAGGACGCGGTGATTTCAAGGCTTTAACGGGCCGCCTGAAACGTCTAGTCGACGATGAAGAGCCTTGCGCCGACCGATGTCGAGGAGCGGTGAGGCTCGGCGTCGTCGGCCACCTGATAGCTCATTCCGGGCTTCAGCACGAAGACGCGCCCGTCCGCAAGCTCGGTCGTCAGCTCGCCTGCAAGACAGAGCAGGATATGGCCTTTGACGCACCAGTGGTCGGCGAGGTAGCCCGGCGAATATTCGACCATCCGCACCCGGATGTTCCCGAAATGGCAGGTCTGCCATGTCGCGAGCCCTGTCTCGCCCTTGTGCTCGGTCCGGGGAACGGTGCTCCAGTCGGTCGTGCCGAACGGGATGTCGCTGATCTGCATTCCTGTGCTCCGAATAAGGCCTACCGGCCGCGCGCCTGTTTCAGCATCGACCAGGTGTAGATGACGAGTGCCACCCAGATCAGCGAAAAGGCCCCAAGCTTCACCAGGCTGAGCGGCTCATGGAAGGCGAAGACCGCGATCAGGAAAATCATCGTCGGGGCGATGTATTGCATGATGCCGATGGTCGACAGTTTCAGCAGTTTTGCGCCATTGGCATAGATCATCAGCGGTGCGGCGGTGATGATGCCGGCGGCCATCAGGATGAACGTGTCCCAGCCGGTCGAAGCGCCAGCGAAACCCACGGCAATCCGCCCGCATCGTAGGTGACGATCGCCACCGCCACCACCACGAGGCCGATTGCGGCGATCTGCAGTGGCGCAAGCTTTTCCTTGAGCAGGACGGCCGCGAGAAAGATGCTGAACAGCGGATTGATGAAATAACCGAGCGCCGCGTCGAGCGCCCGGCCGGCGGCGACCGCCCACACGTAGATGCCCCAGTTCGCCATGATGATGAGGGCGGTCAGGCAGGCCATGGCAAGCATGCGGGGGTTACGCAGCGCAACCTTGAGATCGCCGGTGCGACGCAGGATGAGGAGAACGATCCCGGCGACCGGCACCGACCAGATCGCCCGGTGCGCCAGCACTTCGAGCGAGGGAATGTGGGCAACCGCCTTCAGATAGAACGGCAGGAAACCCCAGAGGAAATAGGCCGTCAGCCCGAAGGCGAAGCCGCGCGGCGTATCCTCGTTCTTCACTGGCGCCGGGGCGGTATCGATGGTCATGCGGGGTGTTTCCGGTATTCTGTTCTGGTTGTCCTTCCTCTAGACGAAGCGGCCGGGCCGGACCAATTCATTTCGTTGAACAACCTATCGTTTGTCGCGATTCTGTCGGCTTGGCTTGCGATAGTGATTCCCTGTCAGAATGGAGGAGCCGAATGGCTTTCGAAAACCAGCCGTTGCACCGGCAGATCTACGCCCGCCAGATCCTGGCGAAGGCCGGCGT
Organism: Hyphomicrobiales bacterium; assembly: GCA_900471605.1. Taxonomy (GTDB): domain Bacteria; phylum Pseudomonadota; class Alphaproteobacteria; order Rhizobiales; family Rhizobiaceae; genus Neorhizobium. The sequence goes on from UCEY01000045.1 coordinate 95,565, forward strand.
GAATGCGGATGCCCGGCTTCTCGCCGCTTTCGCGACCGTGCCACGCGAGGATTTCGTCGGCCCGCCGCCCTGGGTCTACAACGATTTCCGCAACTATCGCGAACTCGCCTCCACCGATCCGCTGGTGCTCTACCAGGACGTGCTGGTCGGCCTCGACACGGCGCGCGGCGTCAATAACGGCATGCCGTCGCTGCATGCCGGCGGCCTCCACGCGCTCGGCATCCGCGACGGCGAAACGGTCGCCCATCTCGGCGCCGGGACGGGGTATTACACGGCCATCATCGCGGAGCTGGTCGGGCCGTCCGGCCGGGTGATCGCCGTCGAATACGACGAGGCGCTTGCGCAAAAGGCCCGGCAGAACCTGGCCGGTTACGCCAATGTGGAACTGGTACGCGGCGACGCGACCGAATGGCCGAAGGAGGATGCGGACGTGATCTACGCCAATTTCGCCCTCGACCACCCGCCGGCCGCCTGGATCGACAACCTGGCGGTCTCCGGGCGGGCGCTTTTCCCGCTCGGCTACCCGGCGGTCGAGAACGGCCGGTCGAGCGGCTTTACCGGCCGGGCGGGTTTCCTGATGATCGACCGCCGGGCAAAAGGCTTCGGCGCCAAATTCCTGCAGCCGGTCTCCTTCGTCTGGGCGGAGGGCCAGCGGCCACCGGCACCCGGCCGCCACGAGGGGCTGGCGGAAGCCTTCCGCTCGCGCCGCGGCTATCAGGTCCGCAGCCTGCGCTGGCACGAGCCGCCGAAGGGCGAGGGGGAGTGGTACGGCGAGGAGGATTGGGGGCTGCGTTTCGAGGAGGTGTGAAACCGCGCGGAGAAGGGAAGATCCAGCCCCGGGACGAGGCGCTTCGGCCGGGATGTCCGGGAGCGGGCGTCATGTCACGCGCGGCCCTTCAAGGCCACGCGGACCGCCTGCGGGTTCCGCTACCCGCGGAACATGCGTGATGGCTTTGGAAAGCGGCCGCTCAGGCCAGGCCTTCCTCCGCGAAAGCCCGCACCACGGATGGCCGCGCTCTCATCCGTTCGAAGGCGCTTTGGAGATTAACGGGCAGCTCGACGCCGCTTTTGGGGGCGACCATCAGGATCCAGAAAAGATAGCAATCGGCAATCGTCATCTCGTCGCTCACCAGGAACTCCTTGCCGCCCATCTGGCCGGAGAGGATGGAGAAGTGGCGGGCGAGCTTTTCGCGGGCACGCAGCTTTTCCGGTTCGGGGAAGTCCCTGAAGAAGGGCTGGTAACTTCCGTGTATTTCGGATGACATGAAGGCCAGCGCCTCGAGCGCCCGCCACCGGACGAGGCCGTCTGCCGGGAGCAGTTTGCCGCTGCGGTCGGCGATGTAGTTCAGAATGACAGGGTTCTCCGTGAGGATCGTCCCGTCCTCCAGTTCCAGGGCGGGAATGTAGCCCTTGGGATTGAGCGACAGGAAATCGCGGCCGTCCTCCGTTTTTCGCTCATGGTTGATGCTGAGGTGCCTGTAGGGAAGGCCGGTTTCGATGAGCGCAATGTGATCCGCGAGGCTGCAGGCTGCGGGATAGTAGAAGAGGATCATGGTGGTCTCCTTGCTGGCAGACCGCCCGCCGCGATTTTCGACGGTGCACAGTCTACAATATTGACCACGGCTAGTTATGGGACCTAGAAAAAGGCGTCAAAAGCATATCTTTGGGAGTTGGTCAGATGGATGTGACTGCGTCGCACACACAAGCCGATTGCAGGGGCGTGAGCGAGATCCTTGGACGCGTCGGCGACAAATGGACGATCCAGGTGGTCGTTGCGCTGTATCTGGGACCGTTGCGCTTCAACGGGATCAAGCGGCAGGTGGGCGGGATTTCCCAGCAGATGCTGACGCGAACGCTGAAGACCCTGGAACGCGACGGCATGGTCGAGCGCACGGTCCGCCCCAGTACGCCACCGCAGGTCGAATACACGCTGACGCCGCTCGGCCACTCCTTGTCCGAAACCGTGCGGCAACTCGCGGACTGGGCAGCCACGCATCACCGGCAGATCGAGGAGAACCGTCTCGGATACGACAGTCGTCGGCCGCAAGGATGACGAGTGGGGTCGGATTGTCTCGGCCCCGAATCTCTGATCAACCATCCGGACGAATGTTGGGGGCGAATGTCATGGCGGAGCAAGATCCTGTCGAGATTTCCGGACAGGCGATCGCGCGCGCGGATGTGCTCGGGCTCGCCGGTTCTGGAAACGCCGTGATCCTCAACGACTGCGTTCTGGGGGAAGCGGACCTGTCGGGGCTCGATCTGCAGCGCTGGGAATTCAGGAACTGCCGGATGACCAGCGTCAATCTGCGGGCAGCCGATCTTGAAGGGGCGAAGTTCGACGGATGCCGGGGACCGTTCGCCAATTTTGCAGGGGCGAACCTCGCGGAAGTGGAATTCCGCAATTGCGACTTCAACAACGCGGCTTTCCTGGAAGCAAAAATGAACGATACCCGGTTCACCGGCTGCAAGCTGACCGGGGCCAATCTCACCCGCATCGCCTCGCTCGGCCTGTCGTTTAAGGAGACCATTCTCGCACAGGCGAGGCTTCCTGCATTGTCATTCCGGAAATCGCGGATCGAGCGCGTCGATTTCGGCATGGCGGATCTTTCGAAATGCGATTTCCGCGATGCCGTTTTCGACAGCTGCAGCCTGTGTGACGCGGGTCTCGTCGACGCAAGGTTCGATGGCGCCGATCTGCGCGGCGCCGACCTCGGCGGCCTGAAGCTGATCGACGCCAGGAAATTCAAGGGTGCGACGATCTCGCGCCAGCAGGCCGGTGACATGCTGGCCGAACTCGGCTTGAAGGTCCGGTAGCAGACTTGTCGCAAAACTGCCTGGCAAACCCTGACGGCAAGCTTGACTATGACAGGGTCAGCCATCATAAGCCGGCCAGTTCTTGGGGGATGTTGCGGTGAACCAGATAGCCATCTTCAGCGGCAGTGCTCATCCCGAACTTGCGCAGGAAATATGTTCCCATCTCGGCGTGCCGTTGCACCCGGTGCGCACCAAGCGTTTCTCCAACGATTGCCTTGAAGTCCAGCTGCAGGCCAATTGTCGGGAGCAGGATGTTTTCATCGTCCAGCCGCTCAGCGCGCCGGTGCAGGAAAACCTGGTCGAGCTGCTGCTGATGCTCGATGCCGCGCGCGGGGCATCGGCCTCGCGCATCACTGCCGTCATCCCGCATTTTTCCTATGCCCGTTCCGACAAGAAGGACGCGCCGCGCATTTCGATCGGCGGCCGCCTGGTCGCGGATCTGCTGGTCACCGCCGGGGCGAGCCGCGTCCTCACCATGACGCTGCATTCACCGCAGGTGCACGGCTTTTTCAGCGTGCCCGTCGATCAGCTCCATGCCTTGGGCGAGCTTGCCAACCACTTCTTTCGTTATGACCTCAGCCGCGCCGTCGTCGTTTCTCCGGATCTTGGCAATGCCAAGAACGCGGCCGCCTTCGCCAAGCGCCTCAATGTGCCGGTCGCTGCCGGCGCCAAGGAGCGCGTGAGCGACACCCAGGTGCGAATCTCCGCGCTGATCGGCGATATCCGCAATCGCGACGTCATCGTGCTCGACGACGAAATCGCCAGCGGCGGCTCTATCATCGAGTTGCTCCAGCATCTGCGCGCCCATGGCGCCCGCACCATCCGGATCGCCACCACGCACGGCATTTTTGCGGGCTCGGCCGTCGCCCGCCTCGCCGCCGAGCCCGACGTGCTGGAGATCGTCTGCACCAACACCGTGCCCATCGCCGCTGAAAAGCGCCAGCCCAAGCTGACCGTGCTGTCTGTCGCGCCAGCTTTTGCCGAAGCCATGCGCCGGATCAATTCGGGCGAATCCGTCAGCGCGCTTTTGGCCGAGGATATCGCCGCGGCCCGAACCGCCGCCGCGGTTTAGACAATCGGGGCTTGCCCCGATTGTCGTCAGCCCTCACTCCGCCGCGATCCTGCCCGCCAGCTGGCGGTTTTTCATCAGCTTGTAGATGACCGAATCCATCAGCGCCTGGAACGAGGCGTCGATGATGTTTTCCGAGACGCCGACCGTCCACCAGCGGACGCCGCTGCCGTCGATGGATTCGATCAGCACGCGGGTGATCGCCTCGGTGCCGCCGTTGAGGATGCGCACCTTGAAATCGGCGAGCACAAGGTCGTCGATTTCATGTTGGTATTTGCCGAAATCCTTGCGCAGCGCCCGGTCGATCGCGTTGACGGGGCCGTCGCCTTCGGCGACCGACATATGGGTCTGGCCGTCGATGACGAGCTTCACCACCGCTTCCGAGACGATCTTGATGCGGCCGTGGCTGTCGAAGCGGCGCTCCACCATGACGCGGAACCCTTCCACGGAGAAGAATTCCGGAATGGTACCGAGCGTGCGGCGGGCGAGCAGTTCGAAGCTCGCGTCGGCGCCTTCGTAGGCGTAGCCGGAGGCCTCGCGTTCCTTGACGATCGAGATCAGCTGGTCGAGCCTCGGATCGTCCTTGCCGACCTCGATGCCGCGGCGCTTCAGCGCGTTGATGAAGTTCGACTTGCCGCCCTGGTCGGACACCATCACCTTGCGCAGGTTGCCGACGCTTTCCGGTGTCACGTGTTCGTAGGTGCGCGGGTCCTTCAAGAGCGCCGACGCGTGGATGCCGGCCTTGGTGGCGAAGGCCGACGCCCCGACATAGGGCGCCTGATGGTTCGGCGAGCGGTTGAGCAGCTCGTCGAAGGCGTGGCTGAGGCGGGTGAGGCCGGTCAGCCGCTCCGCATCGATCGCCGTCTCGAACCGGCTGTTGTAGGCGTCCTTCAGGGCAAGCGTCGCGATGATCGTGATGAGGTTGGCGTTGCCGCAGCGTTCGCCGATACCGTTCAGCGTGCCCTGGATCTGCCGACAGCCAGCCTCGATCGCGGCAAGCGAATTGGCGACCGCCTGGCCGGTATCGTCATGGGCGTGGATGCCGAGCGAGGTGCCCGGGATGCCCGACGCGATCACCGCCTCGACGATCGCCCGGATCTCGCCCGGCTGGGTACCGCCATTGGTGTCGCAGAGCACCACCCAGCGCGCGCCGGCGTCATAGGCGGTTTTCGCGCAGGCGAGCGCGTAGTCGGGATTGGCCTTGTAGCCGTCGAAGAAATGTTCGCAGTCGACCAGCGCTTCCTTGCCCGCGCCCCGGGCGGCCTCGACGCTGTCGCGGATGGCCTCGAGGTTTTCCTCGTTCGAACAGCCGAGCGCGACGCGCACATGGTAATCCCAGCTCTTGGCGACGAAACAGGTGGCGTCGCTTTTCGCCTGCAGCAGCACGGCGAGACCCGGATCGTTGGAGGCGGAAATGCCGGCCCGCTTGGTCATGCCGAAGGCGACGAATTTGGACTTCACCGTGCGTTTTTCGGAGAAGAAGGCGGTGTCGGTCGGGTTGGCGCCGGGATAACCGCCCTCGACATAGTCGAGGCCGAACTCGTCGAGCAGGTTGGAGATGGCGATCTTGTCCTCGACGGAAAAATCGACGCCGGGGGTCTGCTGCCCGTCGCGGAGCGTGGTGTCGAAGAGATAGATGCGTTCGCGTGTCATGGGTGCTCCTCCTGGAGCGGTGTTTCTAATTCTCGGCCCGTCATCCTCGGGCTTGACCCGAGGATCCAACACTAAGCGTAGGGGTTTGATGGAGCCGTCCGTCGACCGAAGAGATGGATCCTCGGGTCAAGCCCGAGGATGACGGAAGTACGGCTCTAGACCTTCCCCGCAAACCGGTCCGTCGCGCGGATCAGCTGGTCGGTAATCCCCGGCTCCGACACGGCATGCCCCGCGCCCTCGATGATATGGAAATCCGCATCCGTCCAGACCTTCGAAAGCTGCCAGGCATATTTCAGCGGGCAGGGCATGTCGTACCGGCCATGCACGATGACGCCCGGAATGCCCTTGAGCTTGACCGCATCGCGCAGAAGCTGCCCGTCCTCAATCCAGCCGGCATTCATGAAGAAGTGGTTCTCGATGCGCGAGAAGGCGAGCGCGAAATGATCGTCGTCGTGGTCGGATGCCAGCTGCGGGCTCGGCAGAAGCGTGATGGTCGAGCCTTCCCAGACGCTCCAGGCCTTGGCGCAGCGGATCTGCTCGGCCTCGTCCGGCCCGGTCAGCCGGCGGTGATAGGCGGCCATCATCTCGTGGCGCTCGTTTTCGGGAATGGGCGCGACGAAGGCCTCCCACTTGTCCGGGAACATTTCCGAGACGCCGAACTGGTAGTACCAGTCGAGCTCCGGCCGCGTCAGGGTGTAGATGCCCCGCACCAGAAGTTCGGTGACACGCTCGGGATAGGTCTCGGCATAGGCGAGCGCCAGCGTCGAGCCCCAGGAGCCGCCGAACACCTGCCATTTCTCGACGCCGACCATCTCGCGCAGCCGCTCGATATCGGCGACCAGATGCCAGGTCGTGTTGGCCTCGATGCTCGCATGCGGCGTCGACTTGCCGCAGCCGCGCTGGTCGAACAGAAGCACGTCGTAGAGCGCCGGATCGAACAGCCGGCGCTGGTTGGGGTTGATGCCGCCGCCCGGTCCGCCATGCAGGAAGACGGCGGGCTTCGCACCCTTCGTGCCGACCCGTTCCCAGGAGATCACGTGGCCGTCGCCGACCTCGAGCGTCCCGGTCTGATAGGGTTCGATTTCCGGATAGAGCGTACGCAGAACTTCGGTCACAGATGCAGCCCCTTTGCCGGCCAGTTTTCGGTATCGTGATCGGGGTGCTGGAAGGAGATGATCTGTTCCTGCTTGACCGCGTCTTCGCCGGAATCACGGACCGGCTGGTCGAAGATCGTCGTCACCCACGGTATATGCGAGGCGTAGTTCACCTGGATCTTCGGGGCGAGATCGCCGCGGTCGTCGAAGGCGCCGATCGCGAGATCGAGCCCCCCGGGATAGCGATAGGTAAGCGGCGTGCCGCAATTCTCGCAGAAGCCGCGGTCTATGTTGACCGAGGACTGGAAATATTTCGGCTCGCCGCGGGTCCATTCGACGCCGTCCTTCGGCGCGGTGACCAGCGGCCCGAAGAAGCCGCCGAAGGCCTTCTGGCACATGCGGCAATGGCAGATCGAGGCGCGGCCGAGCTCGCCATGGATGCGGAAGCGCACGGCGCCGCACTGGCAGCCGCCTGTTCTCGGGGTCTCGCTCATTGTTCATCCTCCTTGGGATTGTTTTCGGGCGGCCATGTTTCGGTGTCGTGGTCGGGATGCTGGTAGGAGACGATGTCGTCGAGGAACGGCGCCGACGCGATGTCGTCCATCGTATCGCGCTCGGGAAGTTCGTGCAGGCGGTCGACGAAGCCGATCTTGCCTTCCGCGCCGAACTGCACGACCGGCGGCAGCCGGCCCGGCTCGTCGAAACTGCCGGCCGAAATCGCGATCCCGTCCTCCGCCTCGTAGGTCATCGGCGTGCCGCAGTTTTCGCAGAAACCGCGCCGCACATGGTTCGACGAGTGGAAATATTTGAGCTGGCCGCGCGTCCAGGTCAGCTCCGCCTCGCCGGCGGCAACCAGCGGCGCGTAATAGGCCCCGAACGCCTTCTGGCACATGCGGCAATGGCAGATCGAGGCATCCGGCGCATCCCCGACCAGCCGGAAGCGGATCGCGCCGCACTGGCAGCCGCCGGTATGGACGACATCGCTCATGGTCGCTCCTCCGCCGGCGCGTCCCCGTGCGGCCAGATCGCGGTGTCGTGGTCGGGATGCTGGCGGCTGCTGGCCGAGACCGTCTTTTCCTGCTCCGGCGTCATATCCATCTTCGTGTCGTGATGCAGGCTGTCGAGTTCTCCGAACCAGGGCATCTTGTAGGCAAGATTGGTCTGCAGCGCGGGCTTCACCGATTGCGGATCGTCGAGCGAGCCGAGCGTGATGCTGATATGGTCGCTCGATCCGTCATAGAAAAGCGGCGTGCCGCATTTCCCGCAGAAACCGCGCCGCACCGTCTCCGACGACCGGAACCAGGCCGGCTCGCCGCGGGTCAGCGAAAAGTTCTCGTACATCACCCCGCCGAGCGGCATGAAATAATTGCCCGCCGCCTTCTGGCACATGCGGCAATGGCACAGATGCGGAAACCCGAGCGCACCCTCCGCCCGGTATCTCACAGCACCGCATTGGCATCCGCCGGTGTGAATCTGGGTCATTGACTGTCCTCGTCGAGCCAGTTTTCCACTTTCAGTCCATCGACCCGCGAGAACTCGCGGATATTGTTGGTGACAAGCGTGAGGTTCAGGGACTTGGCATGTGCCGCGATAAAGAGGTCCGTTGTTCCTATGGATGTGCCGCGATTTTGCAGGTCATTGCGAATGGCTGCATAGGCAAAGGTAGCGTCATCACCGTAGTCCAGAAGGGCGATACGGCTGAGCGCAGCTTCGACGCGATCGGCAAAGGCCTCCGAGCGTTTCTTGGCAAGGCCAAATCTTATTTCCGAAACCGCGATCGCGCTCATGCAGACGGCATTGATGCCGTGCCGCCGGAGTTTTTGCTGAACGCGCCCCCGCGGATTTCGAACGAGATCCGACAGGATATTGGTGTCGAGCATGAAGCTATGATCGCTCACAGATCGAAATCCCGTGGCGGCGGTTCGTCGATGTCGAGCTCAGGGAACTCGCCTTCCCATGGCTCGATCGTCGCCAGCCATTCCAGAAGGTCGGTTTTTTTCACCGGTTCGATGACCAGCCGGTCGCCTTCCTTGCGCATGATCGCCTCGTCACCGGGCATCTCGAATTCCACGGGAATACGGACCGCCTGATTGCGGCCGTTGCGGAACAGCTTCACATGACGTTCTGCACCCATGTCATCCTCCTTAGCCTATGCCATAAGCATATGCCGATTGATCGGTTGAAACAACCAATCCCTCGTTATTCCGGCGCGTGACACACCGCCTCGATATTGTTGCCATCGGGATCAAATACGAAGGCGCCGTAATAGTTCGGGTGGTAGTGCGCGCGCAGGCCGGGTGCGCCGTTGTCGGTTCCGCCGGCGGCCATAGCCGCCGCGTAGAAGGCGTCCACTTCGGCGCGGCTGTTGGCGCTAAACGCGATGTGCTGCGAATGGCCGCCCGCGGGCTTCTCCTCATGAAGCCAGTAGACCGGCCGCTCCCGTCCGTAACCGCCGACCTTCACGCCGCCGGTATATTCGGCCGGCACCATGTAGAGCAGCGAGGCGCCGAGCGGCGCGAAGGCTGCGTCGTAGAATGCCCTGGCGCGGTCGAAATCCGCGACCTTGATGCCCATGTGATCGATCATCGGTTGCTCCTCGCCTTGTAAGAGAGGTGAAGCTTAGCGCTTCACCTCCCAGGTCGTCACCCTTTCGCCGGTCGCGGGGTCCTTGCCGTCCTTCAGCTGGATGCCCTTGTCGGCCAGTTCGTTGCGGATCCTGTCGGCCTCGGCGAAGTTTTTCGCCTTCAGCATTTCGAGCCGCATGGCGACCAGCGCATCGACTGCGGAAGCAAGCGCCTCGTCGACCTCGGTTTTCTGGGGCAGCACGCCGAGTAGGGCGGCGCTTGCGGCAAACACCGCAGCCCCTTCCAGATTGTAATGGGCGTCCTGCGCCAGGGCGTGAAGAGCCTGCACGGCGGCAACCGTGTTGAGGTCGTCGGCGAGCGCGTTCATCACCGTGTCGCAGGGCTGCGCGCCGGAAACCTCCGCCGCCGGCCATTTGCTGAGAAGGCGCTCGGCCTCTTCCAGCCGCTTCACCGAAAAGTCGATCGGTTCGCGATAATGGGTCATCAGCATGGCAAGCCGCAGGACCTCGCCCGGCCATTGGCGGCCGCCGAAGGCCTGGCTGTGCAGGAGGTCGTGGATGGTGATGAAATTGCCCTCCGACTTCGACATCTTGCGGCCTTCCACCTGGACGAAGCCGTTATGCATCCAGACATTGGCCATCACGTCGGTGCCGTGGGCGCAGCGCGACTGGGCGATCTCGTTCTCATGATGCGGGAAGATCAGGTCGAGCCCGCCGCCATGGATGTCGAACACCTCGCCGAGATACCGCTGGCTCATCGCCGAGCACTCGATGTGCCAGCCCGGACGGCCGCGGCCCCAGGGGCTTTCCCAGCCGGGTTCGTTGTGGGAGGAAAGCTTCCACAGCACGAAATCGCCGGGGTTCTTCTTGTGCGCATCGACCGCGACGCGGGCGCCGGCCTGTTGCTCGTCGAGCGGGCGCTTGGAAAGCTGGCCGTAGTCGCGCATCGACCTGGTATCGAACAGCACTTCGCCCGATGCCACATAGGCATGACCGTTGCCGATCAGCTTGCCGATGATTTCGACCATCTCGGCGATACTGTCGGTGGCGCGCGGCTCAACGGTTGGCTCAAGGCAGCCGAGTTCGGCGACGTCTTCGTGGAACTGCGTCTCGGTCTTTTCGGTAACGGCGCGGATCGCCTGGTTGAGCGGCAGGCCGGGATGGTCCCTCAGCGCCCGCGCGTTGATCTTGTCGTCGACGTCGGTGATGTTGCGGGCATAGGTGACATGGGCCTCGCCATAGACATGCCGGAGCAGCCGGTAGAGCACGTCGAAGACGATCACCGGCCGGGCATTGCCGATATGCGCGAAGTCGTAGACCGTCGGGCCGCAGACATACATGCGCACATTCTGCGGGTCGATCGGTGCGAACTCCGTCTTTTCACGGGTCAGCGTATTGTAGAACCTGAGCGTGGTGCTCATCGAAAATCTCCCCAAAATCTCCCACGGCGAGCGGCCGGCCGAGCGGGATGCCGAAAAGTGTACGCGGTTTTCGGACGACATCCCGCTCTCATTATCAACTAAGGAGCCGGATGCTTTCATGTTCAGGCAACACGAAAGCATCCGGCTCCGGCCGGGTCGTTTGTCTTCAAGGCTTTTCGAGAGACGAAAACGGCCGGGCCAGCGCGAACGCTAGCGGATAATGATCCCACAAATGGAAATCGCCGTTTTCATGGAAGGCGTTATGGCGCGGGCAATCCATTTGGTCAAGTGGCTTGCCCGTGCCAGGTGGTTTGGGTCGCGTTATGCCGTCTTGCGGCCGATGCCGTTCCGCGCGACCGTGAACAGGAAGATCAGCATCGAGATGGCGGTGAGGATCGAGCCGATCGCCGCCAGCGCCTCGCCGCCCGAGGAAACCGCCATTGCGATGCCTGGCACGAGACAGAGCACGCCAAGAACAGCAAAGCCGAGATGCACCTTTGCCAGCAGGGTATCGGCCGCCGCCGGGGTCACGGTGTAATAGAGGCCGAAAAGCCCCATCGTCGTCCAGCCGACCAGGTTCAGGTGCGCGTGCGCCGGCGCCATCAGGTGGTCGCCGGAGATCGCCATGTGAATGCCCCAGAACATTCCGACGGTGACACAGAGCACGGCTGCGCCGAAGAAGCAGAAAGCGATATTTCTCATCAGATTTCCCCCGAAATATGAAATTCCTGCGCCATCTTGCAGGACCCGCAGCATAGCGGAAATCGGAATTTTATACATCGGTATTCGTTAGCTGCTTCTGATGTGCCACTGGGATCAAAACAGACGCTTCGCACGTTATTCGGCAGGAATATTGCCGATGGATGGACAACAAATGGCCAGCCGCAATACACACCACAACATCTTCGACATCTTCTCGAGCGCGGTCGCCTCCTGGTCGGGAAAGCCCGTCGCATTTGTCGCTGCCGTCGCCCTGATCGTCATCTGGGGTGTTACCGGCCCGTTCTTCGGATTTTCGGAAACCTGGCAGCTGGTGGTCAACACCGGAACCACGATCATCACGTTCCTGATGGTCTTCGTCCTGCAGAACTCCCAGAACCGGGACGGCGAGGCGGTCCAGGCGAAGCTCGACGAACTGATCCTGTCGAGCCAGGCCGCCAACGAGTTCATCGGCATCGAGAAACTGGACGAGGAGCAGCTTCGCAAGCTGAGCGAAAGTCTGCAGCGTCGTGCCAAGGCGCTGGATCAGGAGGCGCAGAACGTCTAGCGACTTCGGTCGCGTCAGCGACCGTCGTCGATCGGCGGATTGCTGTTGTCGAGCAGGGCCTGGGCGATGGACTTGCGCCGCGCGTCGTCGGTCATGGCGGAGCTGATGAGCCGCATGGCTTCCATGACGGCGGCCTCGCCGTGCTCGCGGTGAAGACGGGCCATCGCTGCGGCGACCAGATTGGCGGTTGCCGTCGCCTGTTCTCTTTGCTCGTCGGTAAGATGCGGTTGCATAGGCGTCCTTGCATTGCGGCGGCCGTTTGGGCATTTGCCCCATCCACTCGCAGAATTGACCAATGTCAAATGCAAGTGCGCCCCTGCGGCAAGGGGTCGCTTCTATTCCGGTGAGCGGAAATCCACGAACTTGTTGTCGCGCACCACGAACAGGCGACCGGTATCGGTCGTCTCGGGAGAGGCAAGGAACAGGATCTTTTCGGCGACCTCCGACGGATGCGGCAGCGTTTCCGGATCTTCGCCGGGCACGGCCTGGGCGCGCATCGCGGTGCGGGTGGCGCCGGGATTGACGATGTTGACCTTGAGCGGCGTGTGGTTGGTCTCCGCCGCCCAGATGCGGGCCATGTTCTCGACCGCAGCCTTCGAGATCGAATAGGCGCCCCAGAAGGCCGGCGCCTTGGAGGCGACGCCCGACGACATGATGATCGCCCGGCCGGCATCGGATTTGGTCAGGAGCGGCTCGACCGAGCGGATCAGCCGCCAGGTGGCGGTGACATTGGTCAGCATCACCTTTTCGAACACTTTCGCCTCGATATGGCCGAGCGGCGAGATGACCCCGAGGATGCCGGCATTGGCGACGAGAATGTCGAGCTTGCCCCAGCGCTCGAAGATCGAGGCGCCGAGCTTGTCGATCGCCTGCATATCGGTGATGTCGAAGGGAACCAGCGTGGCCGTGCCGCCCGCCGCCTTGATCGCGTCGTCGAGATCCTCGAGGCCGCCGACGGTGCGGGCGGTCGCGATCACGTGCGCGCCGGCTTTTGCCAGCGCCAGCGCCGTGAAATACCCGATGCCCCGCGACGCGCCCGTCACCAGCGCGATCCTGCCCTTCAGATCGATAGTCATGTTCCAGTCCCTAATGCATGACGCAGCACCAAGGCCGCCATCCGTCGTCGAATCCTTGATGGAGAAGGGGCTGTTGCGCTTGTTCGAACGAGCGCCAACCTTCACCATTCCTATTCCTGTGCTTGTCACAGCGATCCGGCGCGCGCAAGTCCTTGCGCATGGGGGGAGTTTTTACGGTTGCCGAAGTGCGTGCGGCGCACCCCCCTCTGTCCTGCCNNGGGGGAGATCGGATGGAGCGCCGGCCTGCCCAAATCAATGCGACCGGTCGGGTAAAAGCCATGACTGCGCGTCAAAGGGAGTGGTGAGCCGACGGCATACCGATCTCCCCCCTTGAGGGGGAGATGCCCGGCAGGGCAGAGGGGGGTGGTCTTGCTCGGCGGCTTATTGCGGGCGGAGCAGAGCATTCGGCGGGTCCGCTCGCAATTCACATGAGTAGTGAACCGCCGTCCCTCAAACCCCTATCACCCGTTGCTGGCCAGCACCGAAACCTTGCGTCCCATCGTCTCGCCGTCCTTGTCGAGCAGGCGGGTCGGGTAGTCGCCGGTGAAATAATGGTCGGTGAACTGCGGCCGCGCATTGTTGCGGTCCTCGCCGCCGACGGCGCGGTAGAGGCCGTTGATCGACAGGAATTCGAGCGAGTCCGCGCCGATATACTGGCACATGGCTTCCAGGCTGTCGTACTGGTTGGCGAGCAGCTTGTCGCGGTCCGGCGTGTCAATGCCGTAGAAGTCCGGGTAATAGATCATCGGGCTGGCGACGCGCAGATGCACTTCCTTGGCGCCGGCATCGCGGATCATCCGTACGATCTTCAGCGAGGTCGTGCCGCGCACCACCGAATCGTCGACCAGCACGACGCGTTTGCCCTCGATCATCGCCCGGTTGGCGGAATGCTTGAGCTTGACGCCGAAGGCGCGGATCTGCTGGGTCGGCTCGATGAAGGTGCGGCCGACATAATGGTTGCGGATGATGCCGTACTCGAACGGGATGCCGCTTTCCTGGGCATAACCGAGGGCAGCCGGCGTGCCGCCATCCGGCACCGGCACCACGACGTCGGCTTCGACCGGCGCTTCCTTGGCGAGGTTGATGCCCATGTTCTTGCGGGCGACATAGACGCTGCGGCCGCCGACGACGGAATCGGGGCGGGCGAAATAGACATATTCGAACAGGCAGAGCCGTTCCGGCTGGCCGTTGCCGGCCTTGCGGGCGTCGATCGAGATCGAACCATCCGGCTGGATCTCGCAGATGATGACTTCGCCATTCTCCACGTCGCGGACGAACTTGGCGCCGATGATGTCGAGCGCGCAGGTTTCGGACGCGAAGATCGGCTTGCCGTCGAGTTCGCCCATGACGAGCGGCCGGATGCCGGTGGGGTCGCGCGCGGCGATCAGCTTGGTGCGGGTGAGGGCGAGCATCGAATAGCCGCCTTCCATCTGCCGGATCGCGTCGATGAACCGGTCGGCCGTCGACGTGTAACGGGAGCGGGCGATGAGATGCAGCACGACTTCGGTATCCGACGTCGACTGACAGATGGCGCCGCCGGCGATCAGCTGCCGGCGCAGTGTCAGGCCGTTGGTGAAGTTGCCGTTATGGGCGACCGCGATGCCGCCGACTTCCAGTTCGGCAAACAGCGGCTGGACGTTGCGCAGCGCCACTTCGCCTGTCGTGGAATAGCGGTTGTGGCCGATGGCGATATTGCCGGGCAGGCGGGCCAGCGTGGCGGGGTCGGTATAATGGTCGCCGACGAGGCCCATGCGGCGTTCCGAATGGAACCGCAATCCGTCGAACGAGACGATGCCGGCGGCTTCCTGGCCGCGGTGCTGCAGCGCATGCAGGCCGAGCGCCGTCAGCGTCGCGGCCTCGGGATGGCCGAGAATGCCGAACACGCCGCATTCTTCATGCAGGGTATCGCCATCCCATTCGTTGACGCTGTCTGCGGCGAATGTCTCGGAAACCGGCTGGTTCATCTTGGCCCCTTATCCCTTTGGACAACCTGTCCCTGTCGGAAAAATGGAAAGGCCGGCCGGGGGAGATGATCCCCGGAAACCAGCCTGTTTTTCACTTGGATGCGAATGTTACCACAAATGGTGACGTTTTGCGCCGCATCAAGCGCAGGATCACGTCAATTATTTGTCGCAGGCGCGTCATCCGCCGCCGGCTGATCCTGAGCCGGAGCGCCATCGGCGGGTGCGGCGTCCTTGCCGAGGATGCGGGCGCGGATCTGCGGCTCGATATCGGCGGGCAGCACGGCTTCGAGGCGGGCGACCAGCGTATCGAGGAAAGGCTTCGATTTCGCCTGCGTCACCCAGGCCGGCTGGGCGTTGGCGGCCACCAGCCAGTTCCAGAACGCGACGGCGACGACGAGCAGCAGGATGCCGCGGGCGGCGCCGAACAGGAAGCCGAGCGTGCGGTCGAGCGCGCCGATGCGGCTGTCGATGATGAAATCGGCGATCCGCGTGGTGATGAACGAGATGACGATCAAAGCGATGATGAAGATGGCACCGGCGGATGCGGCGATCGCGATGCGCTCGTCACTGAGATGCGGCTTCACATAGGGCAGGACCAGCGGGTAGAGGTAATAGGCGGCGGCAACGGAGCCCGCCCAGCTTGCGATCGACAGCACCTCGCGCGAAAAACCGCGAACCATGGCGAGCACGGCGGAAAACAGCGTCACACCGATGACGATACCGTCGAAAATCGTGATGGGCATATATGATCTACTCCAGACTTGCCGACTTCAAGACTTGCCGGCTTTAGCCCGGCGCCCCGCCTTACCGCAGCCGTCATACATCAGCGGGCTTGTTAACGGAAGATCAATCATCTTCCGGCGTTTGCCTCAGCCTGGACGCGGAACCGGCGATGCGTGACACAAGGTCCGGCAGGTCTTCGATCGTCGCCCAGCGTCCGTTCGCACCCTTCGGCACTTCCGCGGACGTCGCCGGCAGCATCGCGCCTGCAAAACCAAGTTTCTCAGCTTCCTTAAGGCGTTGGGCGGTCTGCGAGACCGGCCGCACCGCCCCCGAGAGGCTGATTTCGCCGAAATAGACGCAATCGGCCGGCAGGGCAAGGCCGGCGAGCGACGAGACCAGCGCGGAAGCAACCGCAAGGTCGGCCGCAGGCTCGGTGATCCGGTAACCGCCGGCGACGTTGAGATAGACGTCGTGCTGTCCGAGCTTGACGCCGCAATGGGCCTCCAGCACCGCAAGAATCATGGAGAGACGCGACGAATCCCAGCCGACTACGGCACGCCGCGGCGTGCCGAGCGAGGTCGGCGCCACCAGCGCCTGCACTTCGACCAGAACAGGCCTTGTGCCCTCCATGCCGGCGAAGACGGCCGCACCCGGCGATTTCGAGTTGCGCTCGCCGAGGAAGAGCTCTGACGGATTGGTGACTTCGCGCAGCCCCTTGTCGGACATTTCGAAGACGCCGATCTCGTCGGTCGGCCCGAATCGGTTCTTGACGGTGCGCAGGATGCGGTAATGGTGGCCGCGGTCGCCCTCGAAATAAAGCACCGCATCGACCATGTGCTCGACGACGCGCGGGCCGGCGATCTGGCCTTCCTTGGTGACGTGGCCGACGAGGACCATGGCGGCGCCGGTCTGCTTGGCGAACCGGATCATCGCCTGCACGCCGGTGCGCACCTGGGTGACGGTGCCCGGCGCCGAATCGGCGGTGTCGCTCCACAGCGTCTGGATCGAATCGATGATGACGAGATCCGGCCGCTTGCCGTCGCCGATCGTCGCGAGGATGTCCTCGACATTGGTCTCGGCGGCAAGCAGCACCTCGGTATTGGCGGCATCCAGCCTTTGGGCGCGCAGCCGCACCTGCGCCACCGCCTCTTCGCCCGAAACATAGATGATCCGGTGGCCGCGGCGCGACAGGGCGGCGGCGGCCTGCATCAGAAGCGTCGACTTGCCGATGCCCGGATCGCCGCCGAC
Source organism: Hyphomicrobiales bacterium (assembly GCA_900471605.1). Classification (GTDB taxonomy): domain Bacteria; phylum Pseudomonadota; class Alphaproteobacteria; order Rhizobiales; family Rhizobiaceae; genus Neorhizobium. The sequence continues at coordinate 112,478 of UCEY01000045.1, forward strand.
CAGCACCGCCGAACCGCGCACGAACCCGCCGCCGGTCGCCCGGTCGAGCTCGGAAATGCCGGTATGGATGCGCGGCGCCTCCTCGGTCTCGCCCGACAGCGTGGTGAGCGCCACGGCGCGGCCCTTCTTCGGCATCTTGCCGGGCCCGCCACCGATGCCGCCCATCTGGTCGTCTTCGATAATGGTATTCCACTCGCCGCAGCCGTCACACTTGCCGGCCCAGCGGTTGTGCACCGTGCCGCAGTTCTGGCACACGAATTGGGTTTTTGGTTTTGCCATGGGGAGTTCAGGTCAGTCTTTTTCTTGAGTCTGATAAAAGGGAAGAAAGTCTTCCAGGACGGCTTTCTGCCGGCCATGCAGGACGCGAAGGACGGTTATCTTTTCGTCGTCAATAAAAAAGTAGATGCATCGTTTTCGATAGAGGAATGCACGGAGGCCGGGGATAAAATTCCGCGTGCTCCCGGTTATTCCCAATTCCGCGATCCACTCGATCTTGCGGTTGATGTCATCGAGGAGGTTTTTTGCAGTAACCGCGTCGAACTGGGCGATATACTCATAGATGCCGAGAAGATCGTTCAGAGCCTCGAGCGACATTTTGAGCTGACGTCGCCGCATTCTTCCGCTCCTCAGCCATCTGCAGGATATGCGCTGTCATCTCCTCGGCGCTGTTGAAGGCCATGACCCGTCCGGCATCAACATCGTCGATGCCTTGCTGGATCAGCCGCCGGAGTTCTTGAATTTCACCTTCCTCGCTGCCGAGCAGTCGCAAACCAGCCGCGACAACCTCGTCAGCATCCTTGTATCGACCGTCCTTCACCTGCTCTTCGATGAAGGCTTTATCGTCGTCACTGAGATGGATCTCGGTCATTTCGATCTCCTTTTGTTCTCGTATAGCACGGCGATTTTCCGCTTCCAAGAGGGTAGCTGCGAAAGCCACTTCACTCGTCGGGATAGATATACCGCCGCTCATAGCGCAGGCCGAGGCTGGTAAGCAGCTCATAACCGATCGTGCCGGCGGCGCGGGCGACGTCGTCGAGGGCGACGTTTTGGCCGAACAGTTCGACATAGTCGCCGGCTGCAATGTCCGAGGCCGGGACATCGGTGACGTCGAAGATCGTCAGGTCCATGGTGATGCGGCCGATGACCGGAACCTTGCGGCCGGCGACGAAGCCGAAGCCGCCGTCCTTGACGGTCTGGCGCAGCGGCACGCCGGAGCCGGAGAGCGCGCGTTTGTAACCGTCCGCATAACCGGCGGAGACGATGGCGAGCCGGCTGTCGCGGGCAAGCTGATAGGTGCCCCCGTAGCTGACCGTCTCGCCCTTCCGGCCGTCGCGGATCTGGATGACGCGGGCTTCCGCCTTGGCAACCGGCTTCATCGGGTTCGGCACGCCGTTCACCGCCTCGCCGCCGTAAAGAGCGATGCCGGGGCGGGTGAGGTCGAAATGATAGTCCGGTCCCAGAAAGATCCCGGCCGAGGCGGAAAGACTCGTTTCAATCCCTTCGAAAGCCTCCGCAACCCTCTGGAAAGCCGAAAGCTGTTTCTGGTTGAGGGGCGAGGAGGGCGTGTCGCCGCTATGGAGGTGCGACAGCACCAGGACCGGCGAAAAGCTCGCCGGCCGCGACACGTCGTCGGCGAAGGCGATCGCATCCTCGAGCGGCAGGCCGAGCCGGTTGAAGCCGGTATCCACCTGCAGGGCGCAGGGGTGGTCGCCAAACTCGGCCGTTACGCCCATCCAGAAGGCGAGCTGTTCCTCCGAGGCGAGAACCGGCACGAGGTCGTGTTCGAAGAACATCCGCTCCTGGCCGGGCCAGATCCCGGAAAGCACATAGATGCGGGCGTCCGGCGCATAGGCGCGCAGGGTGACGCCCTCCTGCACCACCGCCACGAAGAAATCCCGGGCGCCGGCCTCGTAAAGCGTCGTGCCGCAATCTTCGAGCCCCAGCCCGTAGGCGTCCGCCTTGACCACGGCCGCCGCCCGCGCCGTTCCCGAACGCCGTGCCATCTCCCGCCAGTTGTCTGCAAGCGCGCCGAGATCGACCGTCAGCCGGACGGGCGCGATATCGAAATCGTCGGGATAGGAAAGCTCGCTGTCGAAATCGGTCATGTCGGCTCGTTGGTCATGAGGACGGTTGCGACGATCCTACCGGTTTCGAAGGCAGGAAAAAGACCGCGCCGGCAAAATCCTTTGCGCTGCACAATCTTTTGGGCCGTGGATGCCGCAGACCCGTCGCAAGCGCTGGAATATGCCGGCCCCCCTCTGGCCTGCCGGCCATCTCCCCCTCAGGTGGGGAGATCCGCTGGGCGCCTGTTCACAGTCTCACGTCGAGCCTCTTCCATCCGAGCGCTGTCCCGCCTGAGGTTTATTGGGAGCGAAGGTCGTGCCGCGGATAATCTCCCCACCTGAGGGGGAGATGGCCGGCAGGCCAGAGGGGGGCGGGCTGGCTCAAATATTGATGATGAACACCCAATCGCTCAGGCGATCCTACACTCACCATCGGCGGAAAAAGACATCGCCCACCGATCAATGCTCCTCGTATTGCGTAAAACTCGGATCGGCCAGATCGGCGAAGCGGGTGTATTCGGACTGGAAGGCGAGCTTGACGGTGCCGGTCGGCCCGTGGCGCTGTTTGGCGATGATCACGTCGGCCGTGCCCTTGACCTTGTCCATCAGCGCTTCCCATTCGGGATATTTCGGGTCGGCGATGTCGCGCGGTTCCATGTTCTTGACGTAATATTCCTCGCGGAACACGAACAGAACCACGTCGGCGTCCTGCTCGATCGAGCCCGATTCGCGAAGGTCGGAGAGCTGCGGGCGTTTGTCGTCGCGGCTTTCCACTTGGCGCGAGAGCTGCGACAGGGCGATGATCGGCACGTTCAGTTCCTTGCCCAGCGCCTTGAGGCCGGTAGTGATCTGGGTGATTTCCTGCACGCGGTTGTCGCCCTTGCCGGCGCCGGTCATCAGCTGGATATAGTCGACTACCAGGCAGTCGAGGCCGCGCTGACGCTTGAGGCGGCGGGCGCGGGCGGAAAGCTGGGCGATCGAGATGCCGCCGGTCTGGTCGATGAAGAGAGGAACCTTCTGCATCATCTGACTGCAGGCGACCAGCTTTTCGAAATCCGCCTCGGTGATGTCGCCGCGGCGGATCTTCGAGGAGGAAACTTCCGTCTGCTCGGAAATGATACGGGTGGCGAGCTGTTCGGCCGACATTTCGAGCGAATAGAAGCCGACGACGCCGCCGTTCTTGGCCTTGAACGAACCGTCCGGCTGCACTTCCGGCTCGTAGGAGGCGGCGATATTGTAGGCGATATTGGTGGCAAGCGAGGTCTTGCCCATGCCGGGACGTCCCGCGAGCACGATCAAGTCGGAGCGCTGCAACCCGCCCATCTTGCCGTCGAGCGACATGATGCCGGTCGAGATGCCGGAGAGATGGCCGTCGCGTTCGAAGGCCTGGCCGGCCATGTCGATGGCGAGCGCCACCGCGTCGTTGAACGACTGAAAACCGCCGTCGTAACGGCCGTTTTCGGCCAGTTCGAAAAGGCGCCGTTCGGTATCCTCGATCTGCGTCTGCGGCGGCATGTCGAGCGGCGCGTCGAAGGCGATGTTGACCATGTCCTCGCCGATGGTGATCAGCGCGCGGCGCAGCGCCAGGTCGTAGATCGCCCGGCCATAGTCTTCCGCGTTGATGATCGACACGGCTTCGGAGGCAAGGCGGGCGAGATATTGCGCCACCGTCAGGTCGCCCACCTTGTCGTCGGCGGGCAGGAAGGTCTTGATCGTCACCGGATTGGCCGTCTTGCCCATGCGGATGATGTCGCCGGCGACCTCGAAGATCTTGCGGTGCAGCGGCTCGTAGAGATGGACGGGCTTCAGGAAGTCGGAGACGCGGTAATAGGCATCGTTATTGACCAGGATCGCGCCGAGCAGCGCCTGTTCGGCCTCGATATTGTTCGGGGCTTCGCGGTAATGCGGCTCCGCCGGCTGGACGTTGGCGAGCTTGCGTACTGCGTCGTTCATGGTCTTTTCCGTTCTGTCCCTTACCCCGGCAGTAGCCTTAAAGGCGTCCGGTCTGTCACGAAACGGTAATCTTGATTCCCACAGTAGTTCACAGGCCAAAGCACTGCATGAAGCAAAAAACGGTCGGAAACCGTGAATCTATTTGACTGTGCTCCCGGAGCGAATCGACTCGGATTTCTCTCTTTTTATAGCCCGAAAAAGACAAAAAAACGCCCGGGCCTTTGCAGGCCGGGCGCTCTTTGAAATGTCCGGGAGACGAGGATTATTCGTCGTCGCCGAAGCCGTCGGCTTCCGGATCGAAGAAATCTTCCGGACGCAGGGCATCTTCGTCGACGCCGTAGATGGCGTCGGCCGAGGTGAGGCTTTCACCCTGGGCCTGACGTTCGGCTTCTTCCGCCGAGCGGGCGACGTTCAGCTGAACCGAAACTTCGACTTCCGAATGCAGGTGCAGGGTGACCTTGTGCAGGCCGATTTCCTTGATCGGCGTGTTGAGGTCGACCTGGTTGCGGCCGATGGTGAAGCCTTCGGTTGCCAGCGCATCGACGATGTCGCGGGCAGCGACCGAGCCGTAGAGCTGGCCGGTTTCGCCGGCGGCGCGCACGACGATGAAGGACTTGCCGTCGAGAACTTCGGCGACCTTGGAGGCTTCGCCCTTGCGCTCGAGGTTGCGGGCTTCGAGCGTCGCACGCTCGGATTCGAAGCGCTTCTTGTTGGCTTCGTTGGCGCGCAGCGCCTTGCCAAGCGGCAGGAGGTAGTTACGGGCAAAGCCGTCGCGGACCTTGACGGTTTCGCCCATCTGGCCGAGCTTCGGCACGCGTTCAAGCAGAATGACTTGCATGGTTAGGTTTCCTTTCGATCAGTCAATTCTTGTTGTCGGTCTTGTTGTCGGGGCTCGCGCCGCCTTTCAGCGGGGTCAGCGCGATCGTCCGCCGTGTATCGGAAAGCCCCAGGATGAGGATCGCGATCGCCGGCAGGACAAGCATGGAAGAGAGGTAGCAGAGGACGAGGACCGGGATGCGCCAGTCCTTGCCGAGGCTGCGGAAATGTAAGGAGGCGAAGCCCGCCAGCAGGAAGCCGGCACCGAACGTGCCGCAGATGGTGGCGCCGATCATCGCCGGAACGCCGCCTAGGAAGGCAAGCACGATGCCGCCGAGGAAGATGAAGATCGCATGCCGGTTCATGCGCAGCGCCGACGGCATGTCTTCGCGCGGCCGCAGCGCCCGGCCGGAGCGTGAGACGATGCGCACGGCGATGTAGAAGGAGGCAAACAGCAGCGCCACCCACACGCCACCCTGGACGAGTGGCAGCATCAGCACCAGAAGCGCCTTGGTCTGCGCCATGCCCGCGGCTTCCGGCGTGAAGGCCGGTTCCTGGGCCTTGAGGGCGGCGGTCATGGCGTCGACCAACTGGTCGGTGAGTTCCGGACCGTAGCCGATCGCAACCCCCAGCGCGATGACGGCGAGCGTCACCAGGCCGCAGAGATGCAGGAGGATGTCCGAGATCGGATACCAGGCCATCAGGTTGTCGGGACCGCCGAGTTCGGCGGCGGGACGCGCCAGATTGGCGAGATGCGACAGCCAGCCCGCCGGGATCAGCGTGAAGACCGCCATGGCGACTGCAAACAGCGGCGAAACGAGGATCGCACCAAGGGCCGCGGCCGTCACGATGCCGACGATCGCGGCGCGATTGCCCCAGCCGAGGCCGGCGATGAAGATCGGGAGCGAGGAGGCGGCGTAAAGCAGGGACGCAAAAGACATCTGCGCATTCGCACCCAGCACGAGCAGGGTGGCGGCAATGCCGGCGAGAATGCCGGTAGGCAGCACTGTCTGGTTCTTGTTCGTCACGGTCTCGCTGTCCTGCTTTTTGAAGCAGTTAGGGGACAAGTCCTGAATCGGTGTCTCAGGCACTTCATCCCCAACATGGGGTTTTGAAAGGTTCCGATCCGCGCCCATCGCGGAAGGGATAGACCCGCTGACTTTTGATCAGCGGGTCCGGTATTCGAAAATTACGCTACGACGTAGGGCAGCAGGCCGAGGAAGCGGGCGCGCTTGATCGCCTGGGCGAGTTCGCGCTGCTTCTTCTGGGAAACGGCCGTGATGCGCGACGGAACGATCTTGCCGCGCTCGGAAATGTAGCGCTGCAGGAGACGAACGTCCTTGTAGTCGATCTTCGGCGCGTTCGCACCCGAGAACGGGCAGGTCTTGCGGCGGCGATGGAACGGACGGCGTGCCTGGGAGGAGGATGTGTCAGCCATGGTCTTTTCTCCTTAGCCTTTATTACGCACGGTCTTCGCGCGGACGGCGCTCGAAGCCGCCTTCACGCGGACCACGGTCCGGACGGTCGCCGAAGCCGCCTTCGCGGCGCGGAGGACGGTCGCCGAATTCGCGGCGCGGGCCACGGTCGTCGCCATCGCGGCGCGGACGGTCGTCACGGTCGCGCTTCTGCATCATCGCCGACGGGCCTTCTTCATGCTTTTCGACGGCGATCGTCATGTAGCGAAGAATGTCTTCGTTGATGCGCATCTGGCGTTCCATCTCGTGCACGGCCGGAGCCGGTGCGTCGATGTCCATCAGCGCGTAATGAGCCTTGCGGTTCTTGGCGATGCGGTAGGTGAGGGACTTGAGGCCCCAGTTTTCAATGCGCCCGACCTTGCCGCCGTTAGCTTCGATGACGCCCTTGTACTGTTCGACGAGGGCATCAACCTGCTGAGCGGACATATCCTGCCGGGCAAGGAATACGTGTTCGTAAAGAGCCATGTAAGCTTTGCCTTTTCTTGCGGTTGTCTACCCGGACCTCGGCGGCTAAGCCTCAACGACTGCTCCTGAACGGGCGAACCCAGGCAAGAAAAGTGTTGTATCGAGACGGTCGAGAGCGGAGACACGGGAGGCTTGGACCCTGTGGTCCCTGCGGCTTCCTTTTGAGAAACCTGCCCTCCGTTCAGCCACCAGCCAGAAGACCGGGTGTTTCGAACAGCGCGCTTATACGGATTTTTGCAGCGATGGCAAGGGGAAGGTTCGAAATCCGGCGTTCGGCCCGTTCCCGGCCCTAGTCCGGGCTCCAGTCGCCGCCTGCCTCCTGGCTTCGGCTGATGCGGTAGCCGACGCTTTCGAGCAGTTGTTCGGCGTTCAGAAGCATCGCCGCGGTCACCAGTGTCGAATCCCTGATCGCTGCCCCCAGTCTCAACTGGTCGAGGGCGAGAAGATGGAGCCTGCGCACCGGCTGGTCGCCGGTTTCGAGCTTCCGCAACTCGTCCAGCGGCAGGTCCAGTTCCGAGGCAAGCTCCTTCTGCGTCAGTTTGAGTTGCTTTCGACGCCTTGCGAACTCTCTTCGGGGCAGAACGGATTGCATGGCTTCGGCGCGTCGCTCCGAATCTGGAGGTGCACCGATTAGCGGTCTTTTTGCGGGCCGGAGCAAGTTGCCCATTGGAGGTAGACGGCTCCGGCCCTTGGGCGTCGCTGGAATGTCACTCGTTAGAGCGGCACCTTAGAGCGGCATTGGATAGAGCCGGTGAACCTTGGCGATATCGGCGAACACGTCGTCCGACAGCGTCAGGTCGGCGGCCGCCATGTCGTGCTTCAGCTGGGCCATCGACGTCGCGCCGATGATGGCCGCCGCCATGAACGGGCGCGACAGGCAGAAGGCGAGCGCCATCTGGGCAAGGTCGAGGCCGTGCTTGGCCGCGACCTCGATATAGGCCTTCACCGCCGGCTCCTGATAGGGTGTCAGGCGGCCGCCGAGATCCTTGTTGATCGTCGCGCGCGATCCTTCCGGCCTTGCGCCGTTCTGGTACTTGCCGGTCAGCAGGCCGGCGGCGAGCGGCGAATAGGCCATCAGCCCGACGCCCTCGTGATGGGCGACTTCGGCGAGGTCGAGATCGAAATGCCGGTAGAGGAGATTGTATTCGTTCTGTAGCGAGGCGATGCGCGGCAGGGCCTTCTTCTCGGACAGCCGCAGGTATTTCATGGCGCCCCAGGCGCTTTCGTTGGACAGGCCGACGGCGCGGACCTTGCCTTCCTTGACCAGGTCGCCCAGCGTTTCGAGGATTTCGGCGATTTCGGCAGCGGCCTTGTCGCGGTCCTGCGCCGAAACGTCGAAGGTCCAGGAGTTGCGGAAATGGAACGTGCCGCGGTTCGGCCAGTGGATCTGGTAGAGATCGAGATAATCGGTCTGCAGGCGCTTCAGGCTGGCATCGACCGCCTCGCGGATGGTGGCGGATTCGATGTCGCGCCCTTCGCGGATGTGCGGACGCCCGCCGCCGGCGATCTTCGTGGCGAGGATGAGGTCCTTGCGCTTGGCCGCGTTCTTCTTCAGCCAGGTGCCGATATATTCTTCGGTCCGGCCGTAGGTGGCGGGGCCGGCCGGAGTCGTCGGATAGAGTTCGGCAGTATCGAAGAAGTTGATGCCGTTCCCGAACGCGTAGTCCATCTGCTCATGGGCTTCGGCCTCCGTATTCTGGGTGCCCCAGGTCATGGTGCCAAGGCAGATTTCCGACACGGACAAGTCCGTGCGGCCGAGTTTCCTGTACTTCATCGAGATGGGATCCTGTCGTCAAAAAGTCGGCGGCACTCTAAGCGGGATTTGACGAAGCGCAAGGGGACAACAGGCCGGAAAAGGCCCGGAAAACCGCGCCGCCCTTGACTCTCCGGGCCGGAATGTGAATGGAGAGGGCAAAACATAAGGGAAGGAAATCATCCCCATGAGCACTATCGCATTCACGTTCCCCGGCCAGGGCAGCCAGGCCGTCGGCATGGGCAAGGATCTGGCGGAAGCTTTCCCCGAAGCCCGCGCGGTCTTCGATGAAGTCGACGAGGCGCTCGGCCAGAAGCTTTCCGACATCATGTGGAACGGCCCGGAAGAAACGCTGACGCTGACCGCCAACGCGCAGCCGGCGCTGATGGCCGTCTCCGTTGCGGCGATCCGGGTGATGGAAGCGCGCGGCCTGAAGCTCGCCGACAAGGTTTCCTTCGTCGCCGGTCATTCGCTCGGCGAATATTCGGCGCTCTGTGCCGCCGGCACTTTTTCGCTGGCCGACACGGCGCGGCTCCTGCGCATCCGCGGCGATGCCATGCAGTCGGCCGTTCCGGTCGGGCAGGGGGCGATGGCCGCGATCATCGGCCTCGAGCACGGTGACGTCGATGCGGTCTGCGCCGCTGCGCGCGATGCCGGCGTCTGCCAGATCGCCAACGACAATGGCGGCGGCCAGCTGGTCATTTCCGGCTCCAAGGCGGCCGTCGAAAAGGCCGCGGCGCTCGCGACCGAAAAGGGCGCCAAGCGCGCCATCATGCTGCCGGTTTCCGCACCCTTCCACAGCGACCTGATGGCGCCGGCCGCCGACGCCATGCGCCATGCGCTCGACAAGGTCGAGAAGAACAACCCGGTCGTGCCGGTGGTCGCCAACGTCCGCGCGGTGCCGGTCTACGACGCCGACGAGATCGCCACGCTGCTGGTCACCCAGGTAACCGGCCAGGTGCGCTGGCGCGAGACGGTGGAATGGTTCGGCGCCAATGGCGTGACCACCCTTTACGAGATCGGCTCGGGAAAAGTGCTGACCGGCCTTGCCCGCCGCATCGACAAGAATATCTCCGGCATTGCCGTCAACACGCCGGCCGATATCGAAGCCGCGCTCACAGCCATTCTCGGCTGAAACCAAAGACACGCGAAGGAACACGATCATGTTTGATTTGACCGGCCGCAAGGCATTGGTGACGGGCGCAACCGGCGGGCTCGGCGAAGAGATCGCCCGGATGCTGCACAAGCAGGGCGCCACCGTCGGTCTGCACGGCACGCGCGTCGAGAAGCTCGAAGCTCTGGCCGCCGAGCTCGGCGACCGCGTCAAGATCTTCCCGGCCAATCTCTCCGATCGCGCCGAGGTCAAGGCGCTCGGCGAGAAGGCGGAGGCCGAGCTCGAAGGCGTCGACATCCTCGTCAACAACGCCGGCATCACCAAGGACGGCCTGTTCGTGCGCATGAGCGACGAGGACTGGGATGCGGTGCTCGAAGTCAACCTCACGGCGGTCTTCCGCCTGACCCGCGAGCTTACTCATCCGATGATGCGCCGTCGTTACGGCCGCATCATCAACATCACCTCGGTGGTCGGCGTCACCGGCAATCCGGGGCAGACCAATTACTGCGCCTCCAAGGCCGGCATGATCGGTTTTTCCAAGTCGCTCGCCCAGGAAATCGCCACCCGCAACGTGACGGTCAACTGCGTCGCGCCGGGTTTCATCGACAGCGCCATGACCGGCAAGCTGAACGACAAGCAGAAGGAAGCGATCCTCGGCGCCATTCCGATGAAGCGCATGGGCGCCGGTTCGGACATCGCGTCTGCGGTTCTTTATCTCGCCTCCAGCGAGGCGGGTTACGTCACCGGACAGACCCTGCATGTCAACGGCGGCATGGCGATGATCTGATTGAGCCCAGGCATTGGAAAAACACGTTGCAATCGGTTGTTGGCAGCTGTGCAATGGAACAAATTCTGGCTTTGCTGAACACGGAAACCATGTTAAGCGGGCCATGACTGTGAATGGTCACCCTGAAATGCAGGCCGTCACATTGCGTGAAAGCGATGAGACCGGAACCTGAAAAAGGGGAGAACGGGTTTGCCCGCATCGCCGCTGAACAAGCGGCGGTCGCAGGTTTTTAACAGGGTGCGGATGCCATTCGGGCATTCGATAAAGACAAAGGTCGAGGAAACCGACATGAGCGATATCGCAGAACGCGTGAAGAAAATTGTTATTGACCACCTCGGCGTCGATGCCGACAAAGTCGTCGAAGGCGCAAGCTTCATCGACGATCTCGGTGCGGACTCGCTCGACACCGTCGAACTGGTCATGGCTTTCGAGGAAGAATTCGGCGTTGAAATCCCCGACGACGCTGCGGATTCCATCCTGACCGTCGGCGACGCTGTGAAGTTCATCGAGAAGGCTCAGGCCTGATCGACCCGACATATAGGGGATGACGCCGCAAGGCAGATCCCGCAAACGGCCCGCTTGTTCGGGCCGTTTCAGCAATTGGGGCCTGAACGCCCTGACATTGAGAAAAGAATATAGGGTAGGGCACTGGCGATGAGACGGGTCGTTATCACCGGTACCGGCATGGTATCTCCTCTCGGATGTGGAACGGAAATCAGCTGGTCGCGTTTGCTGGCCGGCGAAAATTCCGCCCGCGTCGTCACTGAATTCGAGGTCGAAGACCTTCCCGCAAAGATCGCCTGCCGCATTCCTGTCGGCGACGGTTCCGATGGCACGTTCAACGTCGACCAGTGGATGGAGCCGAAGGAACAGCGCAAGGTCGATCCCTTCATCATCTACGGCATGGCCGCCGCCGACATGGCGCTCGAAGATGCCGGCTGGCATCCGAAGACCGACGAGGACCAGATCGCCACCGGCGTGCTGATCGGTTCGGGCATCGGCGGTCTCGAAGGCATTGTCGAGGCAGGCTACACGCTGCGCGACAAGGGCCCGCGCCGTATCTCGCCCTTCTTCATTCCCGGCCGCCTGATCAACCTGGTCTCCGGCCAGGTGTCGATCCGCCACAAGCTTCGCGGTCCAAACCACGCGGTCGTCACCGCCTGTTCCACCGGCGCGCACGCGATCGGCGACGCGGCCCGGATGATCGCCTTCGGCGATGCCGAGGTGATGGTCGCCGGCGGCGCGGAATCGCCGATCTGCCGCATTTCGCTTGCCGGTTTTGCCGCCTGCAAGGCGCTGTCCACCCAGCACAACGACGATCCGCAGAAGGCCTCGCGCCCCTATGACCGCGACCGCGACGGTTTCGTCATGGGCGAGGGCGCCGGCATCGTGGTTCTGGAGGAGCTGGAACATGCCAAGGCGCGCGGCGCCAAGATCTATGCGGAAGTGGTCGGCTACGGACTTTCCGGCGACGCCTTCCACATCACCGCCCCGTCCGAAGACGGCGACGGCGCCTTCCGCTGCATGACGGCGGCGCTGAAGCGTGCCGGCATCGCGGCCTCCGAGATCGACTACATCAACGCCCACGGCACCTCGACCATGGCCGACACGATCGAGCTCGGCGCGGTCGAGCGCCTGGTCGGCAATGCTGCTTCGAGGATCTCGATGTCGTCGACCAAGTCGGCGATCGGCCATCTTCTCGGTGCCGCCGGTGCGGTCGAGGCGATCTTCTCGGCACTCGCCATCCGCGACAACATCGCACCGCCGACGCTCAACCTCGACAATCCCGATGTCGAGACGGCGATCGACCTCGTGCCGCACACGGCGCGCAAGCGCGAGATCAATGTGGCGCTGTCGAACTCCTTCGGTTTCGGCGGCACCAACGCATCGCTCGTGCTGCGCCGCTACGACGCCTGATCTTTAGGCCCCGATCTTTCGGGGTCTGATCGTTTCGGGCCTCGAAACACATGCCGGCTGGACTCGCGAGCCGGCTCGTATCATCTTCTGGACCTGTTTTTCGCCGCATTGGTTGGCCAAACAGCGGGTCGAAAGTCTTTGAGTCTGTGGGGGCGTTAACCCCGGGGGGCGCGGTTGAACGATACGAATCATGTCAGTGAACTGCCGCCCGGCAATGGCAGAGGGCCGATCATTCCGAAATCACCGAACGAGGCGTTGAAGCCCGAACGCGTGCCGGAACCGCCCCGCCGTTCCAGGAAGGCGCGCAGCCAGCTCGTCATCTTCCTGAATTTCGTAATGACCATGGTCGTGGTTCTCTGCGTGATCGGGATTGCCGGCTTCTACTACATGATCTCGGCTTTCCAGCAGCCCGGTCCGCTCGAAGCCAACACCCATTTCATGGTCCGCCCCGGCAACGGGCTTTCGGAAATCGCCACCAATCTCGAACGCAACGGCATCATCTCCGATGCGCGCGTCTTCCGCTACGTGACCGCGACCTACCTGCGCAAGGGCGACACGCTGAAGGCCGGCGAATACGAGATCAAGGCCCGTGCTTCGATGAAGGACGTGATGGGCGTGCTGGAGGAGGGCAAGTCGATCCTCTATTCGGTCGTGCTGCCGGAAGGCCTGACCGTGCGCCAGATGATGCTGCGGCTTGCCGAGGATACGGTGCTTGAAGGAGACCTGCCGTCCGAGCTCCCGGCCGAGGGAAGCCTGAGGCCCGATACCTACAAGTTCTCGCGTGGCAGCAAGCGCGCCGACATCATCCAGCAGATGCGCATCGCGCAGCAGAAGATGGTGGACCAGATCTGGGAACGCCGCGATCCGGACCTGCCGATCAAGACCAAGGAAGAATTCGTCGTGCTCGCCTCGATCGTCGAGAAGGAGACCGGCAAGGAAGACGAGCGCGCCCATGTGGCCTCCGTCTTCATGAACCGCCTGCAGCGCGGCATGCGCCTGCAATCGGACCCGACGATCGTCTACGGCATCTTCGGCGGCGAGGGAAAACCCTCCGACCGGCCGATCTTCAAGTCCGACCTCGCCAAGCAGACGCCCTACAACACCTATCAGATAAAAGGCCTGCCGCCGACGCCGATCTCCAATCCCGGCCGTGCCGCGCTGCAGGCGGTGGCCAATCCCTGGCGGACCAAGGACCTCTATTTCGTGGCCGACGGCACCGGCGGGCATGTGTTCGCCGCGACGCTCGAGGAACACAACGCCAATGTCCGCCGTTGGCGTAGAATGGAATCCGAGCGCGCCGCCAACCCCGAAGTGGTGGACGGCCAGCCGGATGGCGACGAAGCGGAAAAGCCGCCGAAGAGCAACTGACCGCTTCCTGTTAAAGAGTATCTGGAGAGACCGATGACCCTGCAGTCCATGACGGGTTTTGCCCGCAGCGAAGGCACCAGCGGGCGCAACCGCTATGCCTGGGAACTGCGCTCGGTGAACGGCAAGGGCCTCGATATCCGCCTGCGCCTGCCGGCCGGCCTCGAACGGCTGGAACCGGACGTCCGACGGCTGATCTCGGAAAAGTTTTCCCGCGGCAACCTGCAGGCCACCCTCAACCTGACCATCGCCGAGACCAAGGTGGAGGCGGTGCTGAACCGCGATGCGCTCGCCGCCGTGCTGGCCTTGCGCGAAGAGCTCGGCGACCTCGTCGACCCGTCGCCGCTCAGGCTCGACACGCTGATGGGCATTCGCGGCCTGGTCGATATCCGCGAGGCGGAAGAGGACGATGAGACGGTCGCCGCCCGCGACGCCGCGATCCTTTCAAGCCTCGACGAGGCGATCGGCCACCTGCAGCGGATGCGCGAAGGCGAAGGGGCGGCATTGGCAGTCGTGCTCAAGAGCCAGGTCGCCCGCATCGGTGAGCTTGCCGGGATCGTCGAAACCGATCCCTCCCGCACGCCCGAGGAGATCGCCCGCAAGCTCTCCTTCCAGCTCGCAGCACTTCTGCAGGAGGCGCCGACGCTCGATCGCGACCGGCTGCATGCGGAAGCGGCCCTTCTTGCCACCAAGGCGGACCTGCGCGAAGAGATCGACCGGCTGAAAGCGCATGTGGCGGCGGCCGGCGAACTGATCGACAAGGGCGGCCCGGCGGGGCGCCGGCTCGATTTCCTTGCACAGGAATTTAACCGGGAATCGAATACGATCTGTTCGAAGTCCAACTCGGCCGCGGTCACCGCCGCCGGCATCGAGTTGAAAGTCGTCATCGACCAGTTCCGCGAACAGGTCCAGAATCTGGAGTAAGACATGAACCCGGCCCCATCGTCGCCCGTGAAGATCGCCCGGCGCGGGCTGATGCTGGTTCTGTCCTCGCCCTCAGGCGCCGGCAAGTCGACCATCGCCCGCAATCTCCTGGACACGGACCGCAGCCTCGGAATCTCGATCAGCGTCACCACGCGCGCCAAGCGGCCGAGCGAGATCGCCGGCAAGCACTATCATTTCATCTCCGTGCCGCAATTCGAGAAGATGCGCGACGCCGGCGACCTGCTGGAATGGGCAGAGGTGCATGGCAATTTCTACGGCACGCCGCGCGAGCCGGTGGAACAGGCGATGAGCGAAGGCCGCGACATGCTGTTCGACATCGACTGGCAGGGCGCCCGGCAATTGCAGGAGAAGATGGCGGCGGACGTCGTCTCCATCTTCGTGCTGCCGCCGACCATGACCGAGCTGCAGTCGCGCCTGCACCGCCGCGCCGAGGACTCGGAAGAGGTGATCCGCACCCGCCTTCTCAACTCCCGCGCCGAGATCGAGCACTGGCGCGAATACGACTACGTCATCGTCAACGACGATCTAGACGAGGCCTTCGGCCACGTGAGCTGCATCGTCAATGCCGAACGCATCCGCCGCGACCGCCGCCATGGCCTGTTCGATTTCGTCAGCGAACTTTTGACGGAAGAGCCGAAGCTTTAGGCGGCAGCGGGGCGGTTCGCTCGCCGAACGGCAAGGCGTCACCCGCCGTTCGCGGTCCTTCATCATCGGCATAAAAGAGACTTGTCGCGCGCCGTCGTCTGGTGTAACTGGCGAATATCGCGAAAAGCGACCGCTTCCCTTGATCCGCTCAGTGGCGGAGTAAACAGGTGGACGAATTGGCGTCCAGGCGGTCAAGCACACCCCATCCATGTCATTTGAGCGTGGATCGGCCAGCGTTTTCCAGAACCACACACGCCTGACACGCGTCGGGCCTAACCGCAAGCCACTGGCGCCTGGCGGCGTTGCATGCTTGCGTCGAATGGAACGCACCATGAACAGATCTCTTGTCGTCATTTTCACTGCCATTGTCCTCGATGCCGTCGGCATCGGTCTCATCTTTCCGATCCTGCCAGCGCTGCTCCGGGACGTCACCCATGCCGAGGACGTGGCGCCCTATATCGGCACGATGACCGCTCTTTATGCGGTCATGCAATTCATCTTCGCACCGGTGCTCGGCGCCCTCAGCGACCGGCTGGGCCGCCGGCCGGTTCTGCTGATCTCGCTGGGCGGAGCGGCCATCAACTACGTGTTCCTGGCGTCCGCGACCAGTCTCTGGATGCTGCTGATCGGCCGCGCCATCGCGGGCCTCACCAGCGCCAACGTCTCCGTGGCGACCGCTTACATCACCGACATTTCTCCCGAGGACAAACGCGCCCGCCGTTTCGGCCTGTTCAACGCCATGTTCGGCCTGGGCTTCATCATCGGCCCCGTCCTCGGCGGCGTGCTTGGCGATTACTGGCTGCGGCTCCCCTTCATTGCCGCGGCTTCTCTGAATGCCGGCAATCTCATGCTGGCTTTCTGGATGTTGCCGGAGTCGCGTGCACCCAGCCGGGAGAAGATCGACCTCAGCGCACTCAACCCGCTTCGACCGCTGCGCTGGGTATTTTCGGTGAAGAGCGTGCTGCCGGTCATCTTCATCTTTTTCATCTTCAGCGCCACCGGCGAGGCCTACGGTACCTGCTGGGCATTGTGGGGCGGCGATGCCTTCCAGTGGAACGGGCTGTGGATCGGCCTTTCGCTCGGCACGTTCGGTATCTGCCAGACGGTTGCGCAGGCCTTCCTGCCGGCGCCGGCCGTGAAGCTGCTCGGCGAGCGCGCCGCCATTCTGACAGGCATTGCCGGCGTATGCATCGCGCTGACCGTCATGGCCTTCGCGACCCAAAGCTGGATGATCTTCGCGGTCATGCCGGTTTTCGCCCTCGGCGGCATCGGCGTGCCGGCGCTGCAGTCCCTGGCGACCCGGCAGGTGGACGAGAGCCGCCAGGGCCAGTTCCAGGGCGTGCTGGCGTCGGCCGTCAGCCTGGCTTCGATCGTCGGCCCGCTGGCTTTCTCGAGCATCTATTTCGTCGTGAGGGATGAATGGCCCGGCGCGATCTGGCTGTCGGTGGTTGCCGTTTATGCGGCGAGTATCCCGCTGGTTCTCGGCCTGCGGCTCGAGAAACCGGCAGCGGTCGTGACGGCGTAAGGCGTCCATCGGACGTTATTCGCCTGAGGTCGCGGCTTCACCGGCAGCGCCTCGCCGACGATGATTTGCCGCTCAGGCGCGGCAGATGCCAGGCCGCCCTTATCGGTTTGGTACGGCGAGCAGTTTGGCGATAGCCAATTGCTGAGGCACGGTACAGGGAAAAGCAGGCCGATCGGATGAGGCCTGCTTTTCGCCATATTGCTCAGCGGACGTAAACGGTCCGGCTTCCGTCGGCTGCGACGCCGATGTCCACGACATTGTTCAGTTCGACATCGTTCCGAATGAGCATGGCCCGCAGGCCGGGTTCCGTGCGGATTTCATGCTGTGCGGCGAGGATGTCGGCCTTGGAAGGGTTGGTCGCGGCATCCGGCATGTAAGGCTGATCGGCCTCCGGTTCGATATAGACGATGCTGGCATTGCTGTCGGGCAGGGCATGATGGATCTGCTTTGCATAGGCTCCTCCACCAGCAAGGGTTGAGAGGACAAGAGCGCCAATAACGGTGGGGGCGTTGATAAGCGAGCGCATCACATATCTCCTTCTGAGATTGCAAACGAGCTTCCGGGCGGCTGTCTATACTGTCGCGTCACGGTATTCACCGCCGGCAATACCAGCCTGCGGATCAATTTAACTCCATTTGGCGCGGTGTCAGCTTAAACTAATATAATGTTCCGGCCGCCGGCTTTGCCTTAGTTGCCGTAATTGCCTTATTTTGGTCGCGAGATCGTTGCGGACAAGCGGTTCGGGGAGGCAGGGCTTCGAGCCTTGTTTACGGCCTCAGAGGCAGTTCGCCAACCGCACGAACTCTTCCACCGACAACGTCTCCGCCCGCCTCGCCGGGTCGATGCCCGCTTTCATCAGCAGCGCCTCGCCGCCGAGCGATTTCACGCTCTGGCGCAGCATCTTGCGGCGCTGGCCGAAGGCGGCGTGGGTGACGCGCTCCAGCTTGGTGACGTCGCAGGGCAGGGGATTTTGGCGCGGCGTCAGGTGCACGACCGTCGAGGTTACTTTCGGCGGCGGCGTGAAGGCCTGCGGCGGCACGTCGAAGACCATGTGCGCGGTGGTGCGCCAGCCGGCGAGCACGCCGAGGCGGCCGTAGTGGTCGTCATCCTCGTCGGCGACGATCCGCTGTCCCACTTCCTTCTGGAACATCAGCGTCAGGCTTTCCCAGAAGGGCGGCCATCGGTCGGGCGCGGGCAGCAGCCAGTTGATGAGCAGCTGGGTGCCGACATTGTAGGGCAGGTTGGCGATGATCTTCACCGGGCCTTCAGGCGCCAGGGCCGCGAAATCCGTCTTCAGCGCATCGCCCTCGATCACTTCCAGCCGGCCGGGGTAATGGTCGCCGATCTCGGCGAGGGCGGGAAGGCAGCGGCTGTCCCTTTCGACAGCGATCACCTTTTTTGCGCCGAGCGACAGGATGGCGCGGGTGAGGCCGCCCGGCCCCGGGCCGACCTCGAAAACCGTCGCATCCTGAAGCGGTCCGGCGCTGCGGGCGATCTTCTGGGTGAGGTTGAGGTCGAGCAGGAAGTTCTGACCGAGCGCCTTTTTGGCATCGAGCCCGTGACGCTGGATCACGTCACGCAGCGGCGGCAGGCCGTCCAGAGTGGCCATCAGGCGGCTTTCGATTTCGATGCGAGACTGCCGGCGAGCTTGATCGCCTCGACGAGGCTGGTCTCGCGGGCGACGCCCTGGCCGGCAATGCCGAACGCCGTGCCGTGATCCGGCGAGGTGCGGATGAAGGGCAGGCCGAGCGTCACGTTGACGGAGGTGTCGAACCCGAGCGCCTTGGCGGGGATCAGCGCCTGGTCGTGATACATGCAGATCGCCACGTCGTAACGGGCGCGCGCCTCGTCGTGGAACATCGTGTCGGCCGGCAGCGGCCCGAAGACGTGCAGCCCCTCGGCGCGCAGCTTGAAGATCGCCGGATGGATGACGTCCTGGTCCTCGCGGCCGATCGCGCCGTCCTCGCCCGCATGCGGGTTTAGGCCGGCGACGGCGAGCCGCGGCTTGTCGATGCCGAAGCGGGTTTTCAGGTCGTGATGGGCGATGCGGCAGGTCTCGGCGATCAGCTCCGCATTGAGGGCCGCCGGGACGTGGGAGATCGGGATATGGATGGTGACCGGGATGGCCCGCAGCTTTGGCCCGGCCAGCATCATCACCGGCAGGATCTTCTTGCCGGTGGCGCGCTCGGCGAGGTCGGCGAGGAATTCGGTGTGGCCGGGAAAACCGAAGCCGGCCTGGTAGAGAATCGACTTGGCGATCGGATTGGTGACCGTGCCGGCGGCCTTGCCTTCCAGGGAGAGCGAAACGGCTGTCTCGATCGCCTGGATCGTCCCCCTTGCGGTCGCCACATGCGGCTCGCCGGCGGCGATTTCCGCGCCCGCGGCAATGGGAAGAACCGGCAGGGCGTCGTCGAAGACCGACATCGCGCTGTCGCTATCGGCTTCCCGGATCGGGATATCGAGACCGAGCATCACGGCGCGGGCCTTCAGCACCGCAGGATCGCCGAGAAAGAGGAAGGGCGGCAGGTCGTATGTCCGGCGCGCGGCCCAGGCAACCAGCGTGATATCGGGGCCGATGCCGGCAGGATCGCCCTGGGTCAACGCAAGCGGACGGTCGAGAGGCATTGCGGCTCCGAAAATGACGTGAACGTCGAGGTCAGCGATACTCGATCTGCGCCTTGCTGCGCAGGTCGTCGAGATATTTCTTGTCGTTGGGGTCCGGAGCGCCCTTCTTTTCCTTGCCGAGATCCTCGGCGCGGAACACGACTTCCGCCGCGAGATCGTCGGATACCTGGCGCTGCTTGCAGATGGCGAGGAATTCGACGCCGCGTTCGGTGACGCGGGTAGCCGTCGTACCGCCGTCGGGCGTCTTCTCGATCAGCGGCTTCCAGTCGGCCGGCAGTTCGGGGGCAAGGACGCGGCCGAGGTCGCGGATCGACACGTCCAGCATGGTCGCGGCGAAATCCTTCGACTGCTCGCAGCCCGGGAATTTGGAACGCGAGGCGTTCGCTTCCTTCTGGCGCTTGGCGAGAATGGCGTTGCGCTTGGCCGGCGGCACGACGAAGATCACCTGCTGCAGGAAATATTCGGTGGTGACCGGCTTTTCCTTGTTCTCCATCATGCGCTTGACGAGTTCCTGGCTCGACATGCGGCCGCGCGAACCGCCGTAGCGGGCGTTGACCAGTCGCGGCCAGCTCATCTGCACGGCGATGTAATTCTTGAAATGCTCGACGCCGACGCCGGCTTTATCGAGAATCTGGCTCATCTGCGCCGCGGTCAGCTTGTTGCCGGCGGAAAACCGCTCGAAGGCCTTGTCGACGTCCTCGGTGCTGACCGACATCTTCACGCGGGCGATTTCCTGGCGCTTCAGCGTTTCGTCCACCAGCGCCTCGCGGGCCGTTTTTGCATCGGCCTTCTGGCGCTGCAGCCGCAGGAAGGCGACTCGCTTTGCGACATCGGTGCTGGTGATCGCCGTCCGGTTGACCACGGCCGCAACTTCGCTTGCGGCCTGCGCTTGCTGGACGGCGGGCTGGATGACGACCGAGGCGGCCAAGACGGCCGCAGCCAGCACCAGCTTGCGCGTTGCGGTCACTACGAACATGATACCAATTCCTTTTCCCGCCCCGGTGGGCACCTCAGCCCGACCGGCCTCGCCTTCCATACTCTATCTGCGACCGCTTGCACAATTCTTACGGCGAAACGATGACGGCCCTTCGTTCGGACAGCCGCTACTTATAGCGGTAGTCCTGATCGAAACCTTCGGTCGAGCCGACGCTGATGTCGCCAAGCGTGCGGAAGCTCAGGCGTGCGCTGACGGTCCAGTCGTTGGCGGCCGTGTCCGACGGCTTGTCCGTATAGGCAACCGTGAAGATCGTGCATTCGTCCGCGTAGCTGATGCCGATGCCGCGCCGGACCAGTTCCTTGTCCGCGAGGTCCCAGGTAGCCGTGCCGGCAAGCGCCCAGTTTTCGTTGATCCGGAAGCTCATCGTATTCTTCAGCACTTCCCTCGACTCGTCCGAACCGTATTCCGGCTGCGGATCGACCTGGGTATAGACCAACGTGCCGCTCAGGCGCGGCGTGGTATAGCCGAACGAGGCGTCGGTGCGCTTCACCGCGAACGTCTTCTCGTCGAAGCGGGTACTTGCCCCGACTGTGAAGCCCTGCGGCAGGTCGATGGCCGCCATCGCGACATAGTCGGACCGGCGCGTCTCGAGGCCGGAATTGGCGCCCGCCTGAACCAGGTCCTGGGTCGCGAACGAGTTCTGACCTGCAATGTGATAGGACTGGCCGACGATGCTGCGCACGCCGATGCCGTTCGCGAATGTGCCGGTATAACGGATGCCGACATTGGCGCGCGTGCCGCCTTCGACACGGTCGAAGCCCGAGAACTTGTCGCGCTCGAACAGGCTGGTGGCGTCGAAGACGAAGCTCTGCGCATCCTCGTTCGGCAATCCGCCGGCCATCTGCTCGTCGGGGCGCGCGAAGATCTGCGCGATCGGCTCGATGACATGGCTGCTGTTTTCGGTGGTCAGCAGGATCGGGTAACGGGCTTCGAGACCGGCGGTGAGCATATAGCGGCCATTGGCGCCTTCCGGCTCCATGTCGCCGAGATAGGCTCCCGGCGTGCCGGAACCCGTATGGCGGATGCCGTCGCCGCGGGCGGCAAGGATCGGCGTCAGCAGCAGGCCGTCGAGCGTGTTGAAGGTGCGCTTCCACTCCGCCTCGGCGGTGAAGCGGCTGTAGCTGCCTTCAAGACCCGGGAACCGGTTGGTCGTGCCTTCCGTGTACCAGTCGTCTTCGCGGCGGGACAGGTTGGTGATGTTGGAAGTGATCGAAAGCTCGCCGCCGAGGATCGGCTGCGGCGCGTAATAGCTGTAGTCGAGCGAGGGATAGGCGATCGCCTGCTTCTGCTCGGCCGTGTTGAAGACGGTGTCGTCCTGGATGTTGAAATAGTAGCCATGCAGGTCGAAGTAGTTCCGCGTTCCTATACCGGTCAGGTAGACATCGTTGGTAAACGTGTCGTCGCCGACGCCGGTGAGCTTGTAGGTCCGCGAGAAGTTGTTGTCGCTCTGCGCCATGACGTTCCAGCCGAACGTCCAGCGCGGGTTGATCTGGAACTCGCCCTTCGAGGCGGCCATGAAGCGGTTGTCGGCGGCGCGGTCGGCGGTGTTCGGGTCGAAGGCCGCCGGATCGTTCTGGTGGATGCCCGCGAAGCGGAACGTGTGCTCGCCGGCTTCGAACTTGTTGCGAATTTCGCCCTGAATCAGCAGGCCCTGATTGGAATAGTAGGTCGGGCTGAGCGTCGCATCCATGCTCGGCGAGAATACGTGATAGTAGGGCACCGTCACGCCGAAGCCGAGATTGTCGCTCGCGCTGAACTGCGGGAAGAGAAGGCCCGACTTGCGCTCGACCGTTTCGTCCGGCACCTCGATCGCAAAGGGCAGCCGGCCGATCGGCAGGCCGAACAGTTCGAACTGGGCGTTTTCCAGACGAATGGTATGGGTCTGGCCGTTACGGACCACGCGCTCCGCCTTGACCTGCCAGAGCGGCGCCTTGCCGGGCGTCTGGGCGCAGGGAAGACAGGCGGTATAGACCGAGTTGTTGAGCACCATCAGGTCGCCGGGCTGACGCTCGGCGCTCTCGGCGGCAAGGCGGGTATTGTCGGTGGTCTCGACGCGAAGGGCGTTCATGAAGCCTTCGCCGAAATCATCGGTAATGTCGAGCTGGTCCGCATAGACGCGGGTGCCGCCCGGCTCGATCAGCTCGATATTGCCGGTCGCCATGACGCGGCCGCTCTTCTGATCGTACTGAACGCGCTGCGCCACCATCTTGTAGCGGTTGTAATACAGCTGCACGCCGCCGCTGGCGGTGACCAGCTTGGCGTCCTGATTATAGACGAGCTCGTTGGCGCGCAGCAGAAGCTTGGCGCCATCCGCTGCCTGAGGCACCAGACCCTGCGCCTGCACAACCGTTGCGGATACGCCGAATACGCATACAGACACACCTGTCAGCAGGGCGGCGGCGAGCCGTCTTATATGTTTGCGGTCACTTACCGCCACTAGCCATCCTCCTGATGAAGCAGAATCGTCGTCCCCAGCGCCGTCGCGACGATCACTGGAATCCAGACCGCCACGAAAGGAGGAATTGCCCCACTGCTCCCGAATGCTTTGACAAGCACTGTCACGACATAAAGCACGAAGCCAGAAACTATTCCACCCAGAATCACGGAGCGGGACTGGGCGAACCGACTGAATTTTAATGAGACTGTTGCAGCAATGAGAGTCATTGCCACGAGCAGGATCGGCAGCGAGAGCATCGAATGGTACTGCGTCTCGAGCGCCTTTGTGGGAATGCCGAAAGATTTGCTGACCTCGATTTTTCTGGAAAGATCAAAAAACGCAACAGTATCAGGCTGCGCCAGGCTCTCTTGAATGTATTCCTGCTTCAAGTTGGTGCGAACCTGTGCTGTCGCGCGACGCACAGGAATTTCGCCCGGCCGATTTTCCAAAACCTCGTTAAGAAGCCAGTAACCATCTTCCAACTTTGCGGTCCTGGCGTCCTGCCGCAGGATGACGCGGCCGTCCTTGTCGAACTGGAAAACCACCACGTCGACGAGCAGGGTTCCCTTTTCCT
The DNA here is from genome assembly GCA_900471605.1 of Hyphomicrobiales bacterium. Taxonomy (GTDB): domain Bacteria; phylum Pseudomonadota; class Alphaproteobacteria; order Rhizobiales; family Rhizobiaceae; genus Neorhizobium. The sequence goes on from UCEY01000045.1 coordinate 135,934, forward strand.
GATAGCTCTTGGCGCCGATGATCGTGTCGTCGTTGCCGCTGATCTGGCGGATCCAGGGAACGAAGGTGGAGGCGCGGGAACGGTTGCTCGCCTCGCGCCAGCTCGCCTCCATGGAGGCCGATTCGCGCTGGCCCCAGGCGGCGAGCGGATTGACCACGAGCAGGGTGGCAAGCCCGATCAGAAACGCGCCGATGACGAAGGGCGAGACGAACTGCCAGACGGAAATGCCCGCGGCACGGGTGACCACCAGTTCGTAGCGGCGGTTGAGCGCGATCAGCACCGTCATGCCGATGAAGAGGCTGAGCGTCGGGATGATCTGCTGCAGGATGAGCGGAACGCGCATCGCCGTCATCAGCAGCCCGGCCGAGACCGTGTAGCCGGTGAAGCCCGACATGCGGCGGCTGGTCTCGCTGAAGTCGGCTAGGAAGATGATGGCGCCGACCCCGAGCAGGAACCAGAGCGCGGTGATGATATAGCGGCGGAAGAAATACCGGCCGAGCGTCGTGAAGATCATGCCGTACCTCCGCCCGAGGTGCGCGAGGCGGGGACGCGCCGCTGGAAGCTGTTGGCCAGGCGCGACATGCCGCGGACGATGAAGCCCGGCGTCGAGAACTGCCGGTTGGTCGCAAGCATGAAGATCGCGATCAGCGAGAAGACGATCGGCACCACGTAGGGAAGCGGCGTGTAGAGCGCGTGGCGCTCGACCAGGTTGGTGGCCGAGAACCCGAGCCAGCGCACGCCGAATGCGAGGAACAGCGCAAACACCATCGGGTGGACCCGGGTCTGCCGGTGCGAGCGGGTGCTGCCGGCGATCACCAGCGAAATCAGCGCAAAGGTGATCGGGAAAAGCCAGTCGGACAGCCGCCTGTGCAGCTCCGACCGATAGGCATCCGGCGACTTCTGATAGAGCGGATCGTTGGGATCCGGATTGAGCAGGAAGGCGAGGCTGCGGTCGGTCGAATATTGCGGCAATCCGCCTTCGGCCTTCGCCATGGCCGACAGATCGAAGGCGTAGGACACGAACTTGATGATCGAGATGCGTCCGTCGGCGGATTTGCGGTGGACCTCGCCGTCGCGCATGGTGAGCGACGTGCCGCTTTCGTCGATCGATCCCTCGCGGGCGTAATAGATCAGGTCGAAATTCGGGTCGCGATAGTCGACGACGAACAGGCCCTTGAGCACGCGGCCGGAATGGCGCTCCGAGATCTGCACGTAGAGGCCAGGCTCGATGCTGCGGAAAGTCTTCTCCTCGATCACGGAGGAGAGCAGGTCCGCATAAGCCGCGGCAACCATCTGGCGGGCTGCGACGCGCGAGGGCGGCTCGACGAAATTCGTCACCAGGAAGGAGAACATGCTGAGCGCGATCCCGAGCATCAGCACCGGCCGGTAGATGATGTTGCGCGATGCGCCGGCCGCGTCGATGACCGGCAGTTCCGAATCGTTGTTCATCGCCGTCAGCGTCTGGGTGATGCCGATCACGAGCGCGAAGGGCAGCACGACGGGGATGATGGTCGGCAGGATGAAGGTCGCAAGAGTCGCGAACGAGCCCATCGACTGGCCGGTATCGGTGACCAGGTTGATGCGCCCGAGCACCTGGATGGTCCAGATGATGGTGAGCACCGGCAGGAGCGTCACCAGGAACATCTGAAAAATCCGGCGCAATATGTAGACTTCGAGAAGCTTCATTCCGGCCTAGATACCCTGCACAACGTCACCCGGGGGATAGTGACGATTGGTTGCCCCGAGATGACGGTCGCGCCTATCTAAGCGATTGATATCAGCATTGCGACAGCCCCCGCGTCACAAATTTGTTTGCGAATTTCGTTTTCTTGTCCGCTGTGACATTTCGAAACACGCAGCCACCCCCGCATAGACCACCAGCGACGACAGCCAGCCGAGCGTCACGTCCGAAAAATAGTGGCCGCCGAACGAAGTCCTGAGCGCCGGCGAGATCAGCGAGATGGCGATCAGCGGGGGGCCGAGCACCGGACGCAGCGGTTTCGGCATGAGCACGATCAGGCAGGCCAGCCATCCGGCCCCGGCTGCCTCGCCGGAAATGAAGGAACAGTTGCCGGTACAGGCGCCGCCGAAATCGCCGGCCGGCGTGAACACGTCCGTGCCGCCGAAAAAATCGGTCTCGTAAGGGCGGGGCCGGTTGGAAACCTGCTTCAGGATCAGGTTGACCAGCACATAGGGGCCGATCAGGAAGGAGACGAGCGCGATGGAATAGTCCCGCGTCCTGCGCGGGCTGTAGGTCGTGCCGTGATGCTGCAGGTTGGCGATCAGCCGGTAGAGGATGAAGATCGCGACCAGCGAAGGCAGGTAGAAGAGGATGCGGCGGATCACGACGAACAGGGTTTCCGCACCATAGGGGAAACTGCCGCAGACGCGGCCCCGCTCGATTGCCTGACCACAGGTGGCCTGGGTGAAGAAGGCGCGCGCCACGGCAAGATCGATCTGGGGGGCGAGGTAGAAAAGCGCCAGCAGCACCCACCAGAGCGCCATCAGCACGATGAACCATCCCTTCGGCCGGGCGAAGAAGCGCCGCGTCGCGGCAAGCCATTCGGAGGCGGTGGAGGAGGGCGAGGTCATGCGAACTGATCCGTTGGTCGTCGGGCGGCGCGACCCTAGAGCATGGCGCGCCGGATTTGAACAGTGCCGTCTGCCGATAGCCGGGAATGTCCGCGCCCGAAATCGGGCTTTTTGACGCGTCGGGGCAGAGGAGCAGGCTTCGGGTTGACGCGGTTGTGACTTCTCGCCCTTGCGCTTCAAGCCGAAACGGCGATGATCGCCGCTCATCTTCGAAAGCCTTCTGGAGTCGCAATGTCCGTGAAATTCGATATCTCCTTCGCCAAGTCCGCCAAGATCGACGGCGGCCTTGCCATCCAGCTCAAGCTTGCCGGCGACGGACCGGCGGCAGGCGCCGCCGAGGCCGACCCAGAAGGCGTCGTGACCCGGGCGGCGGAGATCGCGAAGTTTTCGGGGAAGCCGATGTCGACGCTCGATCTCATTGCGCCGCACGGATCGCCGGCCGACCGGCTGGTCGTGCTTGGCCTCGGCAAGGCCGAAGCGCTGACCGCCTATGATTGGCTGAAGGCGGGCGGTGTCGCGGCATCCTCGGTCAAGTCGATGACCCGGGTGGTGATTTTCGCCGATGTTCCGGGTCTTGCGGTCGGCGGCGCACAGCTCGCCGGCTTCGCGCTCGGCATGCTGCTGCGCGCCTACAGTTTCGACACCTACAAGACGAAGAAGGGCGAAGACGACGAGAACAAGGCGCCGAAGACGGTCAAGGTGACGATCGTCACCGCCGAGCATGCGGCCGCCAAGAAGGCCTTTGCCGAATCGGACGCGATCGCCGGAGGCGTGCTTCTGGCCCGCGAACTCGTCAACCTGCCGCCCAATGTGCTCGGGCCGGTCGAATTCGCCGACCGTGCGAAGGAGCTCGAAAAACTCGGTGTCGAGGTGGAGATCCTGACTGAAAAGGAAATGAAGAAGCTCGGCATGGGCGCGCTTCTCGGCGTCGCGCAGGGTTCGGTCCGCCCGCCGAGGCTCGCCGTCATGCAGTGGAAGGGCGGCAAACCGAAGGATGCGCCGGTCGCCTTCATCGGCAAGGGCGTCGTTTTCGATACCGGCGGCATTTCCATCAAGCCGGGCGCCGGCATGGAGGACATGAAGGGCGACATGGGCGGAGCCGCTGCCGTCATCGGCCTCATGCACACGCTCGCCGCCCGCAAGGCCAAGGTCAACGCGGTCGGCATTCTCGGCCTCGTCGAAAACATGCCGGACGGCAATGCCCAGCGGCCGGGCGACATCGTCACCACCATGTCGGGCCAGACGATCGAGATCATCAATACCGATGCGGAAGGCCGGTTGGTGCTTGCCGATGCGCTCTACTATTGCAACGATCGCTTCAAGCCGCGTTTCATGATCAATCTCGCGACCCTGACCGGTGCGATCCTGGTGGCGCTCGGCAATCTCCAGGCCGGCCTTTTCAGCAACGACGACACACTGGCCGGCCAGTTGAGCGGTGTCGGAGACGTCACCGGCGAGCGCCTGTGGCGCATGCCGCTCGGCAAGGAATACGACAAGCTGATCGATTCGAAATTCGCCGACATGAAGAATACCGGCGGCCGCCACGCAGGCTCGATCACCGCCGCACAGCTCTTGAAGCGTTTCGTCGGCGAGACGCCGTGGGCGCATCTCGATATTGCCGGCACCGCGATGAACTCGCCGTCGAGCGAGATCAACCAGTCCTGGGGATCGGGTTACGGGGTGCGGCTGCTGGACGAACTCGTCCGGGCGCACTACGAGGTGGGTTGAGAACCCGTATTTGCCGGTTCGACGAAAAGATGGGTCCGCAACCGCAATGACCGAAGTCCTCTTCTATCACCTGACCGAATCGAAGCTCGAGGATGCGCTGCCGGCGCTCCTCGAAAAAAGCGTTGAGCGCGGCTGGAAGGTGGCGGTGCAGACGAGCGGCGATGTGCGGCGGGATTTTCTCGACGCGCATCTGTGGACGTTTCGCGAGGACAGTTTTCTGCCGCATGGCACGGATGCCTCGCCGATGGCCGAGGCGCAGCCGGTGCTCTTGACCGCAAATGCTGAAAACGGCAATGGCGCGACGGTTCGTTTCCTGGTGGACGGCGCCGAGCCGCCGCCTGTCGCCGACTATGAACGCATCGTATTCATGTTCGACGGCTACGATACCGTCCAGCTCGACAATGCCCGCGCCCAGTGGAAGAAGCTAAAGGGCGAGGGCCATGCGCTGACCTATTGGCAGCAGTCGGAAGAGGGGCGCTGGGTCAAGAAGGCCTGACCCGGCGAGGGTGTTCCCTCAGTTCAGCCAGGCCAGCATCATCGACGAGCTGCTGTGGCGCAGCCTGACGACCTTGTAGCCTTCGGCGCTCAGCTGCGTCAGCAGTGCCGGCAGCATGGCGGCCGTGCGGGCGTGGATGTCGTGCAGCAGGATGATGCCCTTGCCGTTGGCGCGCAGCGAATTCATCGTCCGCGTCGCGACGGCTGCCGGCGATACCCCGAAATAATCCTTGGAATCGACCTGCACGTCCAGCACGACCATGCCGCTCGAGGCAACCCACTGGCGCAGGCGTCTGGTGTCGGCGAGATAGGGGAAGCGGAAGAAGCCGGCATCCTCGTGGGTGACGCTGGTCACCGCGTCGCGCCCCTTTTCGATCTCGGCGACGGCCGCATCGAAGGAAAGGTGCTGCAGGTCGGCATGCCGATAGGTATGGCTGCCGATCGTGTGGCCGGCATTGACGACCTTGCGGGCGATCTCCGGATGGGCCTTGGCCATCTGCCCGACCATCAGGAAGGTTGCCTTGACGTCGTATTCGTCGAGGATGGAGAGGATCTTCTCGGTCTTCTTCGGCATCGGGCCGTCGTCGAAGGTCAGCACGACCTCCTTGTTGGCGAGCTTGATGTCGGAAAGCGAGGAAACCGTCAGCGTGCGGCCGGAAAGGCTGCCCGGATTGTTGAGACGCCCCCAGGCGACCGGCGTCAGCGCCACCGGCGAATCCGCCTCGGCCTTCTTGACCGGCTTGGTCGAGGAGAGCACCTTGGCGGGCGCGAACGAAGTGGCAAGCGAGCCGCCCTCCGTCTGGCTGCGACCGGCGCAGGACGAGAGAAGGCATGCGATGGCAGCGGCGACGCACAGGACGCGGACGGACATGGGAGCGACTCGGCTAAAAAGTGACTAAGGAGTTGAAGCGAAGTCACATTCGCCGATTATGGTTAACGGCTGGTTAGGATGGTTGCCGGTCGTGCTTCGATTTGCGGGTTCCGGCTTTTGCTTCGTATCCAGAAAGCAGCTTCCCCCGCACGTCACGGCCTACTTCCGGGTGATCTTGTCGCCGACGCGCGGCCGGGAGATCGCCTTGCCGACAAAGCTGTACTGGCCCGAACCGGTAATGCTGGAAAAGAAGGACGTGAAAGGCGTCGTCATCGCATAATCCACCTGCACGCCGACGAGCTGCACGTTGCTTTCGATCAGGTCGGTGGGGACTTCGAAGGGGGGCGGATCCCCGGCGACCTTCGCATTGGTTTGGTAGGCAGTCGACCAGTTGACCGTCGCCTTGCCGGCGGCATCGAAGTCGATGACGGCGACCTGGATTGCGAGTGCGGTGCTGTCGAAGGGAATGAGAATCGAGGCGGTCCCTTGAAGGAGGGTATTGAGCTCCGCGTTGCTCCAGCTTGCTTCCTGGGAGACGATGTCGCTTGCCACTTCCGCGATCTGGTTGATTTTCCGCTTCACCATCAGGCCTTCCCCGAGATCGACGGTGCCCGCAAACAGCAGCGCCATCAGCGGCAGGAGCAGGGTGAACTCGATGGCCGACTGGCCCTTGCGGTCGGCGAGCAGGCGCCGAATGCCGCTTTCGCGGCGTTTTAGTTGCCTGTGGTCGGGATCATTCGTGCGTGCCATCGGCCGATGTCTCAAAACGGTTCGTTTCTGAAAACCACGGCGGCGGAGAGCACGTAGGTCCCGTCCGCGAGCGTGTTGACGTTCGCTCCGACCATGGCCATCAGGCTGTTCCAGGGAAGGAAAGCCTGGATCATGACGTAATCTCCGGACGTCGCCGGAGAAAAGCTTTCGGTCACCGACAGAACGCCGCCGCTGACGGGCGACGTGAAGCTCATCGACGAGAAATCCGACATCGCCGTAGTCTTGATCAGGAGTTCGTCCTGGCAGCTGAAGGCGAGCGCCATGCCGTTGCAGACATTGGTCTTGAAGGTGGCAAGGTTCCAGTTGTTCGAATGGGCGCTCCCGACCCGCACGGAGCGGGCGGCCGTATGCAGCGCCGAATCGAGGGCGCTGTCGACGAAGAACATCAGCGCCATGTCGAGAATGCAGAACAGGAAGAGGAAGAACGGCATGACGAGCAACGCAAACTCGACCGCGGCCGCTCCCTGCTTGTTCCGTAAGAGGGTTCTGAAACGGTGCATCGGCCTCATCTAGTTCGTCAGCCTGACTTTGGAGAGATATTGCCTGAAGAGGGAGGACAGGCCCGCCTCGATGTCTTCCGCCGAGCTCGCCTGCAGGAACAGGTCGCTGCTGCTTGCGCATTCTTCAAGCGCCTTGGGGATATAGGCGGTCCGGGTATAGCTGCTCTTGCCGGACGCGATCGTGCCCCCCCAGATCGAGGTGAAGCCGCTGCTGCTCATCGTTTTCCCGAGCGTTGCGTTGTAACCCCAGTCCCAGGTCATCGGCAGGTATTCGGTGTAGAGGACGCCGATGGTGGCGTTGACGTCCTTCACCGGCTTGCACCACTTGGAATTGACCGGGGTGACGACGGTCTGCAGCGAGCTTTTTGATGTCGGGAAACGGATGCCGGAATCGCCCTGCAGCACCCAGTTGCGCTCCGACTGGACGCCGTCGGTCAGGAGCAGCACGAGCTTCAGCGGCGCATCCTTGGTGGTCCCGTCGCCGGCCGTCCCGATCATGGGTTTGAGGGCTGTCAGCGACGTGTCGAAATATGTCGCGTCTTCGGAGGTCGCGCTCGTCATGCCGCTGGTCTTGTCGTTCAGTTTCGTCCGCGCCGCGGTGGTCGAGAAAGTGGGCGACAACACCTGGGTCGTGGTTTTGCCAAGGGTATAGAGGCCGACCCTGATGCGCTCATGGGTGGCGTCTGCCGCGTCGATGAGATCGAGCACTTCGCGTGCGGCGTCCACCGAGACGTCGGCCCGCAGCTTGATGTTCATCGCGACCGAGAGGTCGTAGACATTGCTGTAGGTCTTGCTCTTGTAGGTGAAGGTCGTGCCTTCCGGCGTATGGCACGCAAAGGCGCAGGCTGCCGAAGACGCCCTCAGGCTGGACTGACCGGCGCTGGTCGCCGCCAGTAGCATCGACGCGGATTTGTCGAGGACGATATGGACATCGAGATAGGCGCGGCCGGGACCTTCGACCGACGAGGACGTGCCGACGGCAACGTCGTTTATGCCCGCGATCTTGAGCAGAGTCGTGCTGACCGTCGCGCGAGCGGTCGCCGTGATCTTGTGGTTCGACGTGTCGATATCGACGTCTTCGAGCGTGTAGCCGCCGCTGCCGAGATCGGTCTGAGCGGCGAACCATTCCTGGATACGCGTCTTGAGCGCGGCGTTGTCGAGCGTTCCCACGCTTTTCACCGCGCCGAGCAAAGCGGTGTCGAGGTCCGCCTGCATTTTCGAACGGGCGTTATAGGCGCGCACATAGTCGAGGCTGGCGCCGACGGCGGTGATCACCGGCACGAGCAGCAGCGAGAACATGATGGCGATATTGCCGCGGCGGTCCGCGAGCAGGCTGGAAAGAGCGGAAGGTCGCCGCCGATATGACATCAGGTTGAAAATCATCCCCGTGAATAATCAACCGATACTATGAAGCATTTCTAATTTATTGATTAATCACGTCGCGGGCGTGGGCTTCCAGGCGGGAGGGCGATGCTCAGGCGGAATAGGTCATCCCGCCATCGCCTCTTCGTATTCCGACGACAGCATCAGCCATTCCTCTTCGGCGGCGGAAAGTCTGGAAGCCGCTTCGCCTCGTTCCTTGGCTTTTTGTGCGGCCTTGGCGGGTGCCTTTTCGTAAAGCGCGGGATCCGCAAGCTCCTTGTCAAGCGCCTGAATCAGTTTCTCGAGCTTGGCCGTTACGGCCTCGATTTCGTTGATCTTTTTCTTGAGCGGTGCGAGCGAGGCGCGCTTTTCGGCATTGACCTTGCGCTGCTCGGATTTCGATGCGGTCTCGTCGGCGGCCTGCGGCTTGTCGTCCTTCTTGCGGCCGGCGGAAACGATCAGGTCGCGGTATTCTTCCAGGTCGCCTTCGAAGGCCTTCACCGTGCCCTCGTTGACCAGCCACAGGCGGTCGACTGTCGCCTCGATCAGGTGGCGGTCGTGGGAGATCAGGATGACGGCGCCGTCATAGTCGTTGAGCGCCTCGATCAGCGCCCGGCGGCTATCGATGTCGAGATGGTTGGTCGGTTCATCGAGGATCAGGAGGTTCGGGGCGTGGAAGGCGGCAAGGCCCATCAGCAGGCGGGCCTTTTCGCCGCCGGACAGGTCCTTTGCGGCCGTCGCCATCTTCTCGGTCGCAAGCCCCATCTGCGCCACGCGGGCACGAACCTGCGCCTCGGCCGCCTGCGGCATCAGCCGGCGGACGTGGTCCACCGGCGTCTCGTTGGGGATCAGGTCGTCGAGCTGGTGCTGGGCGAAAAAGCCGATCTTCAGGCTCGGCGCGAGTCGGATCTCGCCGCTTTCCGCCTGGAGGCGGCCGGAGATGAATTTCGCGAAGGTCGACTTGCCGTTGCCGTTCGAGCCGAGCAGCGCGATGCGGTCGTCGTTGTCGATCCTCAGGCTGATGTTCTTCAGGATCGGTTTGCCGGGCGCATAACCGACAGCGCCCTTGCTGATCGAGATGATCGGCGAGGCGGGCTGCTTGTCCGGTTCCGGAAAGGTGATCGGCTGGACATGATCCTCGATGACCGCCGCGACCGTGCCCATGCGTTCCAGTGCCTTGACGCGGCTCTGGGCCTGCCGGGCTTTCGTGGCCTTGGCGCGGAACCGGTCGATGAAGCTCTGCAGGTGTTTGCGGGCCGCCTCGTTCTTGGCCTTCGCCTTCATCTGCAGCTCGTCCGCCTCGGCCTTCTGCCGCTCGAACTGGTCGTAGCCGCCGCGATAGAAGGTGAGTTTCTTTTGGTCGAGATGGACGATGGCGTTGACCGCATTGTTGAGCATGTCGCGGTCGTGGCTGATGACGATGACCGTGTGCGGATAGCGCCGCACGTAGTCTTCCAGCCACATGGTGCCTTCGAGGTCGAGATAGTTGGTCGGTTCGTCGAGCAGCAGCAGGTCCGGTTCGGCAAACAGGACGGACGCGAGCGCGACCCGCATGCGCCAGCCGCCCGAGAAGGACGAGGCGGGCCGGTGCTGGGCCTCATGGTCGAAGCCGAGGCCGGAAAGGATGCTGGCGGCGCGCGCTTCCGCCGAATGGGCGTCGATATCGACAAGCCGCATCTGGATCTCGGCGATGCGATGCGGGTCGGTCGCGGTTTCCGCTTCCTTCATAAGGGCGGTTCGCTCCTTGTCGGCGGAAAGCACGATCGAGATCAGCGATTCCTCGGTGCCCGGCGCCTCCTGCGCCACCTGGCCGATGCGCGCGTTCTTCGGGATCGTCACCGAACCGCCTTCCGCGGCCATGTCGCCGGTGATCACCCTGAACAGCGTCGACTTGCCGGCCCCGTTGCGGCCGACGAGCCCGGCCTTCGTGCCCGCCGGAAGCGTCACGCTGGCATTGTCGAGGAGGAGACGCCCGGCGATGCGGGCGGAAAGTTCGGTAATCGTGATCATGGCGGCGGTTTTGGCCGAAACCCCGTTTGTTGGCAAGGGCGGCCGGCGGGCTGGTATACGCTGTCCCGGGGGAAACAGAAGGATACTGCACGCTCTGGTAGATCGACGAGGCGGCGCTGCCGTCGGCCGCGAGGCGCGACCGAACTTCAATCGGGAGAGCAAATGCCATGAGAATGAAAAGATGGGCGTGGCCGACGCTGCTGGCGGCATCGGCGCTGATGATACCGCTCCGCGCGGGAGCGGTCGATTTCACCTGCTGGAACCCGGGCGGCGCGGGGTTGGCCAGCGCCAGGGAGGAATACTGGACGCCGGAAAGAATTGCCGCGGCGATCCCTGATGGCGAGATGCTCCCGACACTGCCCACCGATGGGTTTCGAAGCGACCGCGAAGGCAATCTCGTGGGCGATGCCGAACGGGCGCCGATCGGCGAGGCGCCCTACAAGTATGGCGGCCAACTGGTCTACACGCGCGGCGGGCACGATTACTCCGCCAGCGCCCAATTCGTCGCGGATGCCAATATCGTCATCGGCGCCGCCCACAGCCTCTGGAAAGGCGGCCTGGCGGCGAGCAACATCCGCTTCTATCAGGGATATTCCGGCGGCGGCGGGACACTCTACCACATGGACAGGGCGGCCGTGCTGCTGCGCTGGACCGAGGTCGCGGACAACCAGCCGAGCCTGGCGAGGTCGCAATTCGACTATTCCGTGATGCGCACCACCGTCGCCTCCGCCGTCGGCAAATATGAACTCGCCATCGACGGCGCCCACGTGGATGACGACGTGACGGTCACCGGTTACCCCGCGCGTCTCGATGGCGGCGAGTACATGTATCGGGAAACCGCCCGCATCACCGTGCAGGCCGGCACCGCTTATGACGCACGCCCGCATCCCATGTATGGCGGCGGCGCAAGCGGGGGGGCATGGTTCGTCACGGCCGACAACGTCCACAAGGCGGTCAGTGTCGTTTCCAGCGGTGCGGCTGATGGTGTTTACGGCCCCAGTTTTACTCAGGACACTGCCGACCTGATCGCCATCGTCAAGAATGGCTGCCCGTAAGCGGGCCGCCAGATCCCGAGCCGGCGGCATCGGTGGGGAGTCGCCGCATCGGCCCGGTGCCCGCAGAGGCGTCCGCGTCATTCAGGCCGCAGGGTCTGAATGACGCGAGATGATCTGCAGCGATTTCTTATTGAAAATGATGATCCGGTGCTGCCGCATGCCGATCAGCCGCTTGCTTTTCCAGGCCTGGAGCTGCGCATTGATACGCGGCCGGCTGGCATTGATGAGCTGGCCCATGCGGCTCTGGGAGATCGGTTTTTCGATGAGGATGCCGTCGCTCGTCGATCGTCCGTGGGCGGCGCCGAGATTGAGCAGAAGCCGCGCAAGGCGGGTCTCCAGCGGGTAGAGCGCCATTCCTTCCGCAAACATCATGGTTCGGTGGAGCTTTCTGGCGATCGTCCGCATGAGATAGGAAGCGACCTGCGGAATTGTCGAAAGTTCGTTGAATGTCTTGCGATCGATTTCCAGCAGTCGCGTCGCCCCGCAGATGACCGCGTTCGAGGAATGCCGGTAGTTGAGAGCGAACTCGATCTCGCCGACGGCATCCCCGGGCTGAAGTTCCGAAAAGATCACTTCGTTGCCTTCCTCGGATATGAAATAAAGAGAAATTCCGCCTGAAACTATAATGTAAAACGTGTCGCAGGGATCGCCATTCAGGAACAGGGTCTGTCGATCTCTGTATGAGTTTATATTTATCCTGTTTGCAAACGCGGAAATAACATCATCCTCCGCCGAGCTGAATGGCTCTATCCTGCTTATTTCCTCGGAGATCTTCTGAGTCTTCGTTGTTTTCATCTGCTCGCAACCACCCTGAGATCGGAAATCTGATTGCCATCCGGCGGGCTGATATTTATCGATTATACAAACTAGGGTTGTTACATGCGTTACATATTTGGAGATTTAAATATCCTAGGTTGTGTTTGTGCAAACGGCATTCCCTAAAACCACGTGCCGGGATCACAGACGCCGTCACCGCGTGGTGCGGTCCGGCAACCCCAAAGAGGAGAGGTATAATGACGATTTATATGGGCCAGAACGCGATCAAGGCCTTCAGCGCGCAGGCTGCGGGCCAGCCCTACAGCCTCACGGTTCTCAACGAGAATTCGAAATGGCAGCAGTTCGCCCTGTTCCAGACGATCCCCCAGGTCATCGGGCCGTCGGTCGATCCGCTGTCGCTTGCCTGGATGGTCGGCGGCGCCGCGGCCGGTAGCCCCGATCAGCCGAGCACGTCGTCGTTCAACTGGACGATCGACTACTCCGTGACGGTCGGCTACATCCAGCAACTGGGCTCCGCGGGCTCGCCGCGTTCCTTCCAGACCGCAAGCTCGGTCGGCGTCATGATCGACACCCAGAACACCGTGCCGGTGACCTATCAGGGGCCGTTCCCCTACGGTGCCCCCGGTTTCCCGGAGGGCCCGTCCGATGGCGTCAAGGGCCTCATCGTCGCCAAGGCGGACGGCACCATTCCGACCACCGCGGTGCAGGCCAGCAAGAATGTCTACGTCAACGTCGGCATCGCCATGGCCCGCAAGCCGACCATCGCCGTCCAGCTCGAACCCAACCTCGTCTATCAGTTCACTCCGAAGCCGAGATACTACATCCTCGCCGGCTCCTTCGTCGAAGGACAGGTGATCGACACGGCCACCTCTTCGGCGGCCTATGAAGTGAGCTTTACCGGCGTCACGGATGTCTCCGTGCGGTTCACCCAGCAGAACCAGTTCATGCCGGCATAACGCCGGCGGCTGCCGACATGGACTTTTCGACAGGGACCGCGGGTCGGACATTACCCCAGCCGGCAACCGGTCCTCGTTCGCAAAAAAGGAGGCCGCGGGAAACCGCGGCTTTCTGGTTCGGAAATATATCTGTCCTAAGACGCCCGTTTCCGCCCGCTTCCGTGAACCGCGACGATCATGCGCGGATTGGCCTTTGCCGTTTCGAGCGCGGTGCCGGCCTGCAGGCGCAGTTCCTGCGGAGAAAAGGCGTCCGCGGTCAGCGCCGCGCCGACCGACAGGCCGATGCCGCTCGTGCCGTCGGAGGCGGCAAAGACGAGGTTGTCGGTGATCGAGGCGATCAGCCGTTCGGCGATCGGCTGCACGCTGTCGCGGCCGACGTCGCGGAAGACGAAGGCGAAATCGCCCTTGCCGATGCGCGCCAGGAAATCGTTCTTCTTGATCGCCTTGCGGAAGATCGAGGCCGCCTTCTTGACGATGCGGTTGACGGCGGGATCGCCGTAGGTGCGGGCAAGGTGCGGAAGGTCGGTGATCGTCACCAGGAACAGCGCGGTGTCGCGGCTGTCGGCATCGACGCCATAGAGCGCCTCCAGCCGTTCGGCGAGCGCGGCATGGTTCGGCAGCGAGGTCAGCCGGTCGCGCAGCGTCACCGAGCGGGCAACGGATGCCTCGCGCTCGGCCTTGACCAGGCGATCGGCGCCGGCTCTGAGGATTGCCTCCAGCTCGGTCTCGGCGACCACGGCGTCCGAGAGCGAGACGCTCAGATATTCGATCTCGGCCAGAATATCCTCGGGCCCGGCGGTGCTGTCCTGTCGCAGGCTGCGGGCGACGGTTTCCAGCACGCGGGTAAAACCCTTCTTCTGGGTGACGCCGCTTGCCATCTTGTCCCTGAGTTCCAGCAGCAGCTTGATTTCCTGATCACGCCCCCTGACCGGCATGAGCGCGACGAAGGCGGGGAGCTGATGCCGCAGCCCCATCTCGTCCAGCACCGTCTGCGAAGGGCCGGCCGAGAGTGCCAGCACTTCCCGCGAAAGGGCCGGGTCGCCGCCCAGCAGCGCTTCGTGGAACAGCTCGTAATTGCGCGGCAGGCCGCTCACGTCCAGCTTCGCCATCAGCTGGACGACGGCCTGCAGGCCGCGATCCTGTCCCGTTCTGCTTGCTTCGCCTGCCATCTCTCGTCCCCACAGGTTGATCCGGCCGGTAGTTCCGGCTTGTTCGATAGTGCGACAAGCCATGCGCGATACGCTTTTAACATTTGCTAAAAAGGGTCGGATCGTCGGCAGTTACGGTTAAGGGATCGTCGAAACGGCCGATCGAATGCGATCCATGAATTTTCCTGATTGGATTCAAAGGGAAATTTGCTTTCAATATCCCCGGCCAACATCCGGATCAGGAGCCTGCCATGACCCGTATTCTCTATTCGCTCTGCGGCACCGACGAAAGCCGCCCGTTTTCGCCGCATTGCTGGAAAGTCGTGCAGGCGCTTGCTCACAAGGGCCTCGATTTCATCGAGAAGCCGACGCCGTTTACCGAGATCCCCAGCCTCGAAGGCGGGTTTTCTAAGACCGTGCCGATCCTGCGCGACGGCAACGAACTGATCCGCGACAGTTTCGAGATCGCGCTTTACCTGGAGGAAACCTATCCGGACCGGCCGACGCTGTTCGGCGGACCGGCGGGCAAGGCGCTCGCCCGTTTCGTCGAGGGTTTTTCCCAGATGGTGGTCCACACGGCGATCACGAAGATCGCGGTCAAGAACATTCATGACATGCTCGGCGAGACCGACCAGGTCTATTTCCGCACCAGCCGCGAAGCCCGGCTCGGCAGGACGCTCGAAGAGATGGACGCGAGCCGGCAGGCGGAGATCGACGGTTTCGCGCCGAAGCTGGAGCCGATCCGCCACGCCCTGAAATATCATGATTTTATCGGCGGCGACGGCCCGCTCTTCGTCGACTACATCCTGTTCGGGGCGCTGCAGTGGATGCGCGTCACAGCCGGCGCCAAGGTGTTTTCCGACGACGACCCCGTCGGGTTGTGGTTCGAACGCTGCCTCGACCTGCATAATGGCGTCGGGCGCAGTGTGACAGCGGCGTGAAATTGCCCGAACCCCCTTGTTTCCAGTGAAAGGGGCGGGTAAAGACCCCGCACTTTCCCCCTTATTCACGGGCCACAGGAAACGAAGGATAGAACAATGGCGATTGAACGCACGTTTTCGATGATCAAGCCGGATGCCACCAAGCGCAACCTCACGGGCGCCATCACCAAGGTGTTTGAAGACAATGGCCTGCGCGTCATCGCTTCCAAGCGCGTCTGGATGAGCAAGCGCGAAGCCGAAGGCTTCTACGCCGTTCACAAGGAACGCCCGTTCTTCGGCGAACTCGTCGAAGGCATGACCTCCGGCCCGACCATCGTCCAGGTTCTGGAAGGCGAAAACGCCATCCTGAAGAACCGCGAGATCATGGGCGCCACCAACCCGGCCAACGCCGACGAAGGCACCATCCGCAAGACCTTCGCGCTGTCGATCGGCGAGAACTCGGTACACGGTTCCGACGCTCCGGAAACCGCCGCCCAGGAAATCGCCTACTGGTTCTCGGAAACCGAGATCGTCGGCTGATCTGAAATTGAGATCCGGAGCCTCGAGCTTCCGATCCGGATAATCGAAACCGGGGCCTTTGCCCCGGTTTTTTCATGGGCGGCCGCATGCGGCAGGCGGTTGAGGCCATTCAGGCCGGGCAATCGTCAGGCTGGGCGTAGTCGAGCGTCCCGTCCGGCTTGAAGACCTCCGGGTTGCGCTCATAACCGGCGCCGAGCACCAGCGGCTTGCTCGGAAGCACCGACTGGTCGACATCGGAGACGAGCTGGGTCTTCAATTCCTGCAACGTCCGGCCGCCGGCATCCACCAGCCGGATATCCACGGAATAGGGCTTGTCCTTGCGCACGCAGCGGACATTGGGGCTCTGCAACGTGATCTTGTCCCATGCCGGGAAAATCTTTTCGTTGACGACGATCGGTTCGCCGCCGGCCGGGTCGTCGAATTTCGCGATCGCCACGGTTCCGTCCGGTATCGGCCCCGTCTTCTTCAGCGTCACCAGATAGGTCGCGCTGGCGACCCGGTAGTTGAACACGAAGATATGCCCGCTGACCTCCACCAGCTTTTCCGTCTCGCGCTGGCAGGCGGCGAGGGTGAGGGCGGCAAGGCCGAAAGCCATAAGCCTGAAAACAATAAGCCGGGGCATCATGACACGGCCTCCTTCTTCCTGCGATGATAATGGCGGCTGGCTTTGACGCGGTTGCCGCACACCGCCATGTCGCACCATGTGCGGCTGCGGTTCCGGCTGCGATCGATGAACAGCCATCCGCAACTGCCGCAGATTTTCATCCGCACGATTTCCGCCTCTGCAAGCAGCCTGAGCGCCGAATGGGCGGTCGCCGCCTCCAGTGAGTTTTTCCGGGCGCGGCGCAGGACGGTCGCCGTCGCCTCGAGGAAATCGGCAAGCAACGTCTGCGCGTCGTCGCCTGTTAGGCGGGTGCGAAAATAGCGGTCGATCGCTTCGCGCAGGGCAATGAACGGCGCGTGGTTTTCGGGCTCCACGGGCGCCAGATCGCTGAACAGCGCCCGCTCGGCGGAAAATTTTTCGGCCGCCTTCGGAAAGGCCTCCATCTGCTTCGGCTCGGCGAACCGGTCGATGCTGCGTGCCGGATCGAAGCGCAGGATCACGCTGTTGGCGACATCCAGCGCCAGCGCGCCTCCGGCGAAACGGTGCGGGGTCCAGGAAAAGTTCATGGCGATATTATAACTGGTAAAATGCAGTTGACCAGTTATATTTGATGTCGCTATCGGAGTGCCCATGGCCTATCTGCTGCAGCAACTGGCGAACGCGGTCCCGCTGGCGGCGCTCTACGCGACGCTCGCCTTCGGATATGCGATCGCCTTTGCGGTGACGAAGCGGGCCGACATCACCTACGGGGCGATCTTCGCCTTTTCCGGCCATCTCTACCTGCTCTTCGCCCATTTCGGCTGGGACCGGCTGTGGCTGATCCTGCCCGCTGCATTGGGGCTAGGTGCGGCCGCCGGGATCGCCGGGGGCATCGGGGCAGGGGTGACGGTCGGCCAGTTCGTCATGCGCCCGCTTGCAGAAATCTCGCCGAACGCGGTGATCGTCGCTTCGCTCGGGGTGCTGATGGTGCTGATGGAGGGCGCCCGGATCGCCGCCGATACGCGCGAACTCTGGCTGCCGCCCTTCCTCAACGACGCGGTCGTGTTCTGGCACGCCGACGGCTTTCCGGTGACGCTGACGCTGATCCAGCTGGTCAACATCGCCCTGATGCTGGCGACCATCGGCATGGGCTATCTCGTGCTGGCACGCAGCCATTGGGGCCGCATCTGGCGGGCTGTTTCCGACGACCCTCTGGCGGCTGAACTCTCGGGCACCAATTCCGGGCGGGTCTTCGTCATGGCTTACGCGGCGGCAGCGCTTTACGCTTCGGTCTGCGGCGTGCTCGCCACCTCCCATTACGGCACGATGGATTTTGGCGCCGGCCTGCTGTTCGGGCTGAAAGTGGTGCTGATCGCCGCCGCCGGGGGCCATTCCAACCCGCTGCGCTCAGCCGCGGGCGCCGCGGTCATCGGGCTCGCCGAAACGCTCTGGAGCGGCTACGGCCCGATCGTCTGGCGCGACCTTTTTGTGGTCGCGGCCCTGGTCATGGTGCTGGTGATGAGCCGGCGGGAGCGTGTCGTGCCGTGAGTAAAGCCGGGATGTCCTAGTCGGCAGCCGTGCGCGGCTGCCGGAAGTGCAATCCCTGCGGTCGGCCGGATGAAGCTAGGCGCTCTTTCGCCAGGAATGGGCCGGCGAGTCCGATCCGTTTTCGACCCTGAACTGGCTGACCAGGTTGCGCAACGTCGCGCTTTCGTTCGCAAGCGAGGCGGAGGCGGCGCTGGCTTCTTCGACCATGGCCGCGTTCTGCTGGGTCGTATGGTCGAGATTGTTGACCGCCTTGTTGATCTCGGCCAAGCCCGTCGATTGCTCCCGCGACGACGCGGCGATGGCGTCGATATGCTGGCTCATGGCAACCACGAGTTCGCCGATCTGTTTCAGCGCACCGCCGGTCTTCGACACGAGGTCCACGCCCGTCGACACTTCATTGCTGGATGTCTGGATAAGCGCCTTGATCTCCTTGGCGGCCTGGGCGGAGCGTTGCGCCAGTTCGCGGACCTCTTGAGCGACGACGGCAAAGCCTTTGCCGGCTTCGCCGGCGCGCGCAGCCTCCACGCCGGCGTTCAAAGCCAGCAGGTTGGTCTGAAAGGCGATCTCGTCGATGACGCCGATAATGCTTGATATCTGGTTGGAAGACTGTTCGATCCGGCTCATCGCATCGACCGTCTGGGCGACGATTTCGCCGGACGTCGTGGCGCTTGCGTCGGCCTGCACGGCAACCTTGCGCGCCTCTTCGGCACGTTTGGAGGACGATGCGAGGTTTGCCGTGATCTCGTCGAGCGCTGCGGCCGTCTCTTCCAGCGCCGCGGCCTGCTGTTCGGTGCGTTTGGCGAGGTCGTTCGCACTGTGGGCAATCTCGCTCGATCCCGAGTCGAGCCCGACCGTCGATCCAGCGACCTTGCTCAACGTCTGACGCAGCTGATCGACGGCGCTGTTGAAATCACTTCTCAGGCCCTCGAAATCCGCCTCGAACGGTTCGTGGATCCGGACGGTCAGATCTCCCGCGGCAAGCTTCTTCAGATTGCCCGCCAGTCCGTTCGTCGCCTGCGCCATCGCGGCTGCCCGCGCGCGCTCGGTGCCTTCCCGCCGCTGGCGATCGGTTTCTGCAAGCGCCCTGCTGTCCTCGATATCCTTGTCGGCACGGGCCTTGGCCAGTGCCGTCTGCCTGAAGACCTCGACCGTGCCAGCCATCGAGCCGATTTCATCCGTCCTGTCGGCATAGGGAATTGCCGTATCGGCGTCGCCTCCCGCGAGGCGGATCATCGCATTGGTAATCGTTTTGATCGGCCGGGAAATCTGAAGCGCCACATAGATGATGGCACCGGCCAGGATCGCGATGACCAGTCCGATCAACGTCCAGGTGCTCCAGAGAATGGTGTCGTAAGTCAGGACGCTGTTGTTATAGGACGCATCCGAGCCTTTGACGTTTATGCCGAGCAGCTCGCCCGCGTTCTGTTCGGCCTTCTGAACAATCGGCTCCATGTCGCGGTAGAAGATGCTCTTGGCGACATCGTTGTCGTTCCTGCGGGATTTCTCGAGCATGGGCTCTGCGGCCGCGGCGTAGTCGTTTGCGCGTTGCGCAATGAGATCCAGCAGCTCTTTTTCGCGGGGCGAGGAAATCAGGGAGCGGTAAGCCTCGATCGAATTTGCCAGTTTCGCCTTTTGCGCGGTGACCTGCTTTTCCGCGGCTGCGATCGCTTCGTCGCTGATCGACATGATGTGGTCTGCGTAAGCAAACTTCATTTTCTGAAGTTCGAGCTGCATGCTCCGGACCACGGAAACGCTCGGCAGCCAGTTCCGGGCGATCTCGGCCGTATCCTCGTTGACCTGCCTTACGCTCACCAGCGAGAACAGGGCAAACAGGAGAAACAGGGCAGCAAAAGTCAGGTTGATGAGGACAAGCGAAGTTCGAACCGTAGGCCTGCGCATAATTTTCACTCCATAAGAGGCAGTATGTCAGACCAAGCGGATGAACCTGGGCTTTGATTTGCATACGTAATTTAGTGAATTCTACTTAAAGAAGCGTGAAAATACCGGGCGGGACCGTGCAGGCGGCTATGGCTCTGCTTTGAGGCCAGTATTGATTTCCGCAACGAAGGTTTTGAGCGAAGCTTTTACCGTTGCGGCTCGCAATATATTACGTCGGCAACCTATTCATGGTCGTTCCTGCATCCGGATGAGATGGGACTGATCTTCGCAGGGCAATGGGCGTGGCGTTGCGGTATGATCACTGCCACTTGTCGCGGGCGGCATCGTCCGTGTCCTTGGCGGAGACCCAGTCGCCCTTTTGGCCGTCGGCGGCGTGTTCCTTCTTCCAGAAAGGGGCCGAGGTCTTCAGGAAATCCATGACGAAACTGGCGCCGTCGAAGGCCGCCTGCCGGTGGGTGGCGGCCGCGATCACCAGCACGATGTTTTCGCCGGGCAGGATCTTGCCGAAGCGGTGGATGGCGGTAAGGCCGACGAGCGAGAAACGTTCGATCGCGAGTTCGCCGATACGGCGCATCTCCGCTTCCGCCATGCCGGGATAATGTTCGAGTTCCAGCGCCGACAGCGCGCCCTGCTCGTCGCGGCAGAGGCCGGTGAAGGTGACGACGGCGCCGATGTCCTTGCGCCCGGCGGTCAGGGTGGCGATCTCGGCCGTGAGGTCGAAGTCGGTGGACTGGACGCGGATAGTGGGGTTGGTCATGGACATCTAAGATCTCCGTTGCCGCGGGCCGAGCTTGCCTCGCGCGCTCCCCGCCCTTCGCTTTCGCTCAGGGCGTTCGTCACTGAAATCGATTCACTGGATCGATTTCTCCGGCTTCGCCGGACCGTTCCTCACCCGCCCGTCATCGGCGGGAAGATGCCGATCTCCCGCGCGCCGGCGATCGGTTCGTCGTGTTCGGCATGTTCCTGGTTGATGGCGACGCGGATGACGTCGGGGAACTGCAGGGCGTTTTCGTATTCCTCGCCCAGTGTCGTCAGGTGGACGAGCAGATCGCGTACGGTGACGACGGTTGCCGGCAGGTCGAGGTCTTCCTCTTGTCTGCCGATCCGTTCGCGTACCCAGGCGAAATAGACGAGTTTGACGGTCATTCTTCGTCCACCAGATGTTTGACGCCGGCCTTGAAGTAATCGTAGCCGGTGTAGAAGGTGAGGATTGCGGCGATCCACAGAAGCGCGATGCCCATCTGGGTCGTGTATGGCACGATCTTGTCGCCGGCAGGCCCGGCCAGCAGAAAGGCGATCGCCACCATCTGGATCGTCGTCTTCCACTTGGCGATGCGGGTCACCGGCACGGAGACCTTCAGCGCGGCAAGGTATTCGCGCAGGCCCGAGACCAGGATTTCGCGGCAGAGGATCGTGATCGCCGCCCAGAGCGACCAGCCGGCGATGGTCTGGTCGGCGGCGAGCAGAAGCAGCACGGCGGCGACCAGCAGCTTGTCGGCGATCGGGTCGAGCATGCGGCCGATATTCGAGGTCTGGTTCCAGATGCGGGCGAGATAACCGTCGAGATAGTCGGTGATCGAGGCGGCCGCGAAGAGTATCAGCGCCGTCCAGCGCGCCACGTCCGAGCTTTCAAGCTGCCCCTCGATGAAGAAGCAGCCCACGATGATCGGCACGGCCACGATGCGCGCATAGGTCAAAAGATTGGGAATATTGTATGCGCGCGACGCCATGGAGAGCCTTCCGGATGTTTGCTCCTAGTTGATGCGTTGAGGCCGAGGCGTCAACAGGGCTGGGCGGCTTTTTTGCAGACGATTGCGTCAGGCAGATTTAACCCGCCCGGTTCTCGTGGAAATGGTTGTAGATCTGCTTTGCCACCGCCTCCGAAATTCCCTCCACGGCCATGAGGTCTGTAAGGCCCGCCCGCGACACCGCTTTAGCCGTGCCGAAATGCTGCAGGAGTTTGCGCTTGCGTCCCGGGCCGATGCCGGAAATCTCGTCGAGCGGGTTCTTGACCATCTCCTTCTTGCGCCGCGCCCGGTGTGAGCCAATCGCGAACCGGTGCGCCTCGTCGCGCATCCGCTGGATGAAGTAGAGGACGGGGTCGCGTGGCGGCAGCGAGAAGTCGGAGCGGCCATCGGCGAAGAAGCGCTCGCGGCCGGCATCGCGGTCGACACCCTTGGCGACGCCGATCGCGGTGACCACGTCGCGGATGCCGAGTTCGTCGAGAATGGCGCGCACCGCCGTCATCTGGCCCTGGCCGCCGTCGATCAGGATCACGTCCGGCCAGGCGGGGAAGGCGGCGTCGGCCGCATCCTCGGCGCTCGCGCCGGCGGCGGCGGTGCGGTCCGGAATGCCTTCTTCCTTGAGGAGGCGGCTGAAACGGCGGGTCATTACTTCGCGCATCATGCCAAAGTCGTCGCCGGGGGTGATGTCGGTCGATTTGATGTTGAACTTGCGGTACTGGCTCTTCACGAAGCCTTCCGGCCCCGCCACGACCATGCCGCCGACGGCGTTTGTGCCCATGATATGCGAGTTGTCGTAGATCTCGATCCGGCGGGGCACGAAGGACAGGCCGAAAGTCTCGGCCAGGCCCTGCAGCAGGCGCCCCTGCGACGAGGTTTCGGCAAGCCGGCGGCCATGTGCCTCGCGGGCATTGGCCAGCACATGGTCGGTCAGGTCCTTCTTCTCGCCGCGCTGGGGCACGGTGATCGTCACCTTGTGCCCTGCCTTTTCGCCAAAGGCGAGCGCCAGCAGGTCCTGTTCCTCGACGGCTTCCGACAGCAGGATCTGTTTCGGCACCGGCTTGTCGTCGTAGAACTGGGCGAGAAAGGCATTGAGCACTTCCGCGCCCGAGAGCTGCGGGTCGGCCTTCGGGAAATAGGCACGATTGCCCCAGTTCTGGCCGGTCCTGAAAAAGAACACCTGGATGCAGAAGAGACCGCCCTCGTAGTAGATGGCGAAAACATCCGCCTCCTCGACGCCGGCCGGGTTGATGCCCTGGTGGCTCTGGACATGGGAAAGCGCCGCCAGCCGGTCGCGATAGATTGCGGCCCGCTCGAAATCGAGGTCCTCGGAGGCCTCCGCCATCTGGTGGGCGATCGCCGACTTGACGTTCTGGCTCTTGCCGGACAGGAAGTCCTTGGCCTCGCCGACCAGTTCCGCATACCCCTCGTCGCTGATCTCGTGGGTGCAGGGCCCGGAACAGCGCTTGATCTGATAGAGCAGGCAGGGGCGGGTGCGGGTCTCGAACACGCTGTCGGTGCAGGTGCGCAGCAGGAAGGCGCGCTGCAGCGAATTGATGGTGCGCCCGACGGCGGCGGCCGATGCGAAGGGGCCGAAATAATCGCCCTTGCGGGCGCGGGCGCCGCGATGCTTGAAGATCGCCGCTGCCCGGTGGTCGCCGGTGATCATGATATAGGGAAAGGACTTGTCGTCGCGCAGAAGCACGTTGAAGCGCGGCCGCAGGCGCTTGATCAGATTGGCTTCGAGCAGCAGCGCCTCGGTCTCCGTCCGCGTCGTGACGAATTCCATATGGGTGGTTTCGCGCACCATCTTGGCGAGGCGGTTGGAATGGACGCGGCCCTGCGCATAGTTGCCGACGCGCTTCTTGAGGCTGCGCGCCTTGCCGACATAGAGCACGTCCTGCGCATCGTTGAACATCCGGTAGACGCCCGGCGCATTCGGCAGGTGCTTGACGAATTCGGCGATCAGCTCGGCGCCCTTCAGCCCCGTCTCGTTCTTCCAGCCTTCGTTCCAGTCGATCGACGCGGCGGGACCCTGGCTCGGCTCGGCCACCATCACGTCGTCGTCGTCTTCTTCCGTCTCGTCGTAGAGAACGCCGCCGTCGGGCAGCTTCGTTCCGTTCATTCCACAGTCTCCGCCGGATGTCGGCATCCGGTCTTTGGCGATTCGATCCCTGAACTCATGACATGTGCCCGCGAGCGGCAGCTTGTCAAAATATCGCGGGTGAAGCGGCCTGATTCCCTGAACAAAGACCGCTGCCGGAGAAATAGTGTCTTGGCGCCGGTTTTGAAAGCGTCGGGAGGCGATCCCTCTCATTTGGGCGCGGAGGGGCGAAAACAGCGATTTCGCGGGGGACGATTCAAGGCAGAAATTCGGCAACGCCATGCGCGGAGGCCGGCAGGCCGGTTCCGCGCGCGGGAAGGGAGCTATTTCCACCGATCAATTCATGTTTCGTCCGGGTCAGGACCGGCGTTTTATTCGGGATATAAGTCGAATGGTCGAAAGCGCGGCGGCACCGGTTCGGCCCAAAAGTTGTATTGACGTCATTATGCTTGTGATCTAAGAAGTAAGCCGTAAATGTAAAAATATTTATATTTAAAGTAAGTATTGGTTAAGGTTAAGAAAATACGTGTTGCGATACAGCAACATCCAATTTTGGCCTTCTGGGCGCCACAATCAATTCACATTTCGGCTCTTTCAATTCCTCAATTGACCGCCACATTCCGTTTCAGCGGGCAGGGAACCAATGTGTCGCCAATCATGTTGTGGCGGCAAATTCCCGGCACAGCAGTAAAAGGAGAAAATGTATGCGTACTCTTATCGCAACTCTGATGGCCTCGGCAGCCAGCTTTATCGCCATCTCTGCGGCCAATGCCGCTGATGCCGTTGAACAAATTCCGCAGGCTCCGGTCGCGGTCGAAGAGCCGGCAAAGGTCTCCAACTGGGAAGGTTTCTACCTCGGTGGCTACGGTCAGTATGATTGGGGTCGTTTCGGCGGCGGCGATCGTGACGGCCAGTTCGGCGGCGGTGCCTACACCGGTTACAACTTCCAGAACGGTTCGATCGTATACGGTATCGAAGCCGACGTTGGTTACAACGGCACCAAGACCACCACGGTCGAAGGTTTTGAAGGCAAGGCCGGCTGGAACGGCTCGGTCCGCGGCCGTGTCGGTTACGACCTGAACCCCTTCCTGATCTATGGTACCGGCGGTGTTGCCTTCCAGAACAACAAGCTGGATGACGGCGTCACGTCCGACGACAAGACCTCGGTCGGTTACACGGTCGGTGCCGGTGCCGAAGCTTTCGTGACCAGCAACATCACCGCCCGCATCGAATATCGTTACACCGATTTCGCAGCCGAGGATTACAGCCTCTCCGGCGGCACGGTCTCGAAGGGCTTCGACGACCACAGCGTCAAGGTCGGTATCGGCGTGAAGTTCTAAGTTCGATAGCCTTAACGGCTGGGGAGAGCCCGGACTTCGGTCCGGGCTCTTTTTTTGTTTTGGATATCTCGCCCTACGCGGCCGATTTCATCGCCGCATAGGGCGCGAAACGCTTGGTGAAAATATCCGGCCACGAGGCGAGCTCAGGCCGGCCCTCGGCCCACTGGCCGTTGAAGCGCAGATCGAGATAGCCGATCGTCGCCGCCAGCGCGAAATGACCGCCATGCAGCTTCTTGCCGGTCTTTGGCAGGTTGTTTTCGAGGTGATCGAGGCCGCGCACCACCTTGCTCCACTGCTTGTCGATCCACGGCTGGTGGATCTTGCTCTCTTCGCGCGAACGGCGCTCGTAGACGATGGCGAGCAGGCAATCCATGATGCCGTCGCAGAGCGCTTCGAGCACTTCCGCCTCGGTGCGCTTCGCATCCTTCTTCGGATAGAGCTTGCCGCCCGACTGGCGGTCGAGCCAGTGCATGATCGCGACGCTGTCGTAGATCGGCGGCTCGCCCTCGCGGATCAGGACCGGGATCTTGCCGAGCGGGTTGTTGTCGATCAGCTCCGGCGGTGCGGCGTTGGTGTCGGTCTTCACCTCGGTTATCGCGATGCCGAGATGGCGCGCCGCCATGCGGACCTTGGCGGAGTAGGGCGAGGCCGGGGAATAAAGCAGCTGCATTGTGTTGTCCTCTCTATGATTTTCAGCGCAGGCCGATCGTCTCGCCGGGGCGGGCGATCTGGCAGTCCCGTCACTTCGCCGGGGGCAGGGTGATCTGGCTTACTCGGCAGCTATCCCGATCGACCTCGGCGCAATCGCGGAATTGCAGGTCCCTGCTGAGGCAGATACGCACTTCTTCCAGTCGCCGGCCCTCGCAGCTCGTCGAAATGCCGCGCCGGCTCATGCCGGGGTTGGCGGCGACGAATTTTTCTTCGATCTGATCGGGCGACAGCGTCACGGCCGTGTCGCCGCGTGACAGGTCGGCGGGCAGCTTGACGCGCGAAAAGGCTTCGCGCAGCTTGGCGAAATAATCGCGCTGGCTGAGGCCGGTGCAGCTTCCGTGCTTGCGCCACTGGTGGCCGATCAGGCCCATCGACGGCATGATGTCGAACAGCGGTTCGCCGAGCGATTGCGGCACGCGGCCCGGTTCCTTGGTCTCGCAGAAGTCCGGATAGCCCTTTTCGTATTGCGGCCACAGGCCGTGGACGACGAAGCGGAAATCCTTGTCCGTGCTGCATTGCTGGCCGTTCTTGGGCCCACCCTGCGATGCGCAGAAGGTCGGCGACCAGGAAAGCGACAGGACGTAGAAATCGAATTGTCCCGCATGATCCTGCCGATTGTCCGGACGGCGCTCCTGCGCGGAGGCCGCAGACGCGAAAACGGCGAGGAAAAGAAAAGCGATAAATCGTTTGGTCATCGGCCGGACCCCTTTAATGCGGCGCACCATGGGCGGGAAGCCGCGTCCGGTCAAGCGTCCGGATCGAGGTCCTTGTCGATGGTTTCGCCGGTCAGCCAGAAGGCCCGCTGCGAGGCGAACCGATCCTGGGCCAGGATGGTTTTCAGGACGGGCAGGAGCGTATGCAGCTCGTCCTTCAGCGTGAAGGGCGGATTGACGATGATGAGGCCCGAGCCCGAGAGCCCTGTCGTCTCGCGGTCGCTTCGAACGGTGAGCTCGGCACACAGCATTTTCGGGATTTCCAAGGCCTTCAGCTCGTCATGGAAGGCCTTGAGCGGCGCGCCCTTCTTGATCGGATACCAGAGGCAAAAGGTGCCGCCCTGGAACCGGCGCCGGCCGGTCGCCAGGCCTTTCACCAGTCGCCTGTATTCGCCTTCTTCCTCGAAGGGCGGATCGACGAGCACGATGCCGCGCTTTTCCTTCGGCGGCAGATGCGCGCCGAGCGCCAGCCAGCCGTCGAGTTCGGTGGCGCGCACCTGAAAGTCGCCTTCGAACAGATTGTGCAGGCGGTTGAAATCCTCGGGATGCAGCTCCATCGCCGACAACCGGTCCTGCGGGCGGAACAGCATGCGGGCAAGTTTCGGCGAGCCTGGATAGAGTTTCAGCGCGCCGTCGGGGTTCAGCTCCCGGACGACTGAGAGATAGGGCTCCAGGAGAGCGCCGACCTTTTCGGGAAGCTCGGCTTCCATCAGCCGGCCGATGCCGTCGCGCCATTCGCCGGTCTTCTGTGCCTCGTCCGAGGAAAGGTCGTAGAGCCCGATCCCGGCATGGGTATCCAGCACGCGAAAAGCCTTGTCCTTGTTCTGGGCATAGCGGACCAGCCGCGCCAGGACCGCGTGTTTGAGGACATCGGCGAAATTGCCCGCGTGATAGATGTGCCGGTAGTTCATGGTCTGTTGTATTCCGGATGAATAAAATTGATGCGCTGCAAATGACGCTTTTGGCGCGCATCTCCATCGAATATAGAAAACCCATGAACGTTGCGACCCCGATTACTGCGAAAACCGCCCTCGGCCACAATTCGGTTGGCCACACCGTCTGTCCGCACGACTGTCCGTCGGCCTGCGCGCTGGATATCGACCTGACCGCCGACGGCAGGATCGGCCGGGTGCGGGGCGCTGCCGACAATAGCTATACCGCGGGCGTCATCTGCGCCAAGGTCGCCCGTTATTCCGAACGGCTCTACCATCCGGGCCGGCTGATGCATCCAAAGCGGCGCACCGGCGCCAAGGGCGAGGGGAGCTGGCAGGAGATTTCCTGGGAGGCCGCCCTCGACGAGATCGCCGATGCCTTCGCCAAGGCCGAGGCGAAACACGGCTCGGAGGCGATCTGGCCGTATTTTTATGCCGGCACGATGGGCCAGGTGCAGCGCGACTCGATCGAACGGCTACGGCACGCGAAAAAGTATTCGGGCTTCTTCGGCACGATCTGCACCAACATGGCCTGGACCGGTTACGTGATGGGAACAGGCGCTCTGCGCGGCCCCGATCCACGTGAGATGGCGAAGTCCGATTGCGTGGTGATCTGGGGCACCAATGCCGTCTCTACCCAGGTCAACGTCATGACCCATGCGGTGAAGGCCCGCAAGGAACGCGGCGCCAAGATCGTCGTCATCGACATCTACGACAACCCGACGATGAAACAGGCGGACATGGCGCTGACCGTGCGCCCCGGCACCGATGCCGCGCTTGCCTGCGCCGTCATGCATATTGCCTTCCGTGACGGTTACGCCGACCGCGACTACATGGCGAAATATGCCGACGATCCGGCCGGCCTCGAAGCGCATCTGAAGACGAAGACGCCGGAATGGGCCTCGGCCATCACCGGCTTGCCGGTCGCCGAAATCGAGGCCTTCGCCAAGCTCGTCGGCACCACGAAAAAGACGTTCTTCCGGCTGGGCTACGGTTTCGCCCGCCAGCGCAACGGCACGGTCGCCATGCACGCGGCGCTGTCGGTTTCGACCGTGCTCGGCTGCTGGCAATACGAGGGCGGTGGCGCCTTTCACAACAATGGCGAGATTTTTCGGCTCAACAAGTCCGAGCTGATGGGCACGGCCTATGCCGATCCGGATATCCGCCAGCTCGACCAGTCGCAGATCGGCCGGGTGCTGACCGGCGATGCCGAGGCGTTGCGTCATGGCGGGCCGGTGACGGCCCTGTTGATCCAGAACACCAACCCGATGAACGTCGCGCCGGAACAGCGCCTCGTCCGCCAGGGCTTTTTGCGCGACGATCTTTTCGTGGCGGTGCACGAACAGTTCATGACCGATACGGCGGAAGTCGCCGACATCGTGCTGCCGGCCACCATGTTCGTCGAGCATGACGACCTTTACCGCGCCGGTGGCCAGCAGCATATCCTGATGGGGCCGAAGCTGGTTGAGCCGCCCTCGACCGTGCGCACCAATCTCTTCGTCATCGAGGAACTGGCCAGGCGCCTCGGTATCGATCATTTCCCCGGTTTCGGCCTCGACGAGCGCCAGCATATCGACCGCATCCTCAACGCCAGTGGCTGGGGAAGCTACGAGGATCTGGCGCGCGAAAAATGGATCGATGCGCAGCCGGATTTCGAAACCGCCCATTACGTCAGGGGCTTCGGTTATCCGGATGGAAAGTTCCGCTTTCGTCCGGACTGGGCGAACGGTCCGTCGCCGGACAAGCCGCCGAAAAACGTCGGGCCGCTGGGGCCGATCGCCGAACTGCCGGTCTTCCCGGATCAGGTCAACGTCATCGAAGTGGCGGACGAAATGCATCCCTTCCGGCTGGCGACCTCGCCGGCCCGCAGCTTCCTCAACTCTTCCTTCACCGAGACGAAAAGCTCCTATCAGCGGGAAGGGCGGCCGGAAGTGATGATCGAGCCGACCGACGCGCAACGCCTCGGCATTATCGACGGCGATGTCGTCCGGCTGGGCAACCTGCGCGGCGAAATCCGCCTGCATGCGAGGCTCGTGGCCGGAGCAAGGCCGGGCGTGCTGATCGCCGAAGGGCTGTGGCCGAACCACAAGCATCTCGACGGCGAGGGCATCAACGTGCTGACCGGCGCCGATGCCGTGGCGCCCTATGGCGGCGCGGCCTTCCACGACAATAAGGTATGGCTTCGCAAGGACGCAGCATGACGGATACGCATGAACGGGCGGTGGTCGTCAACGACGAAACCCTGTCGAACGGATGGACTCGGCTTTCCAATTACACGCTCGATTACACCGACCGTGGCGGCGCGACGCATAGACTCCGCCGCGAGATCTTTCACCGTACCCCTGCCGCCTGCATCCTGCTCCATGATGCCAGGCGCGACATCGTCGTGCTGGCAAGGCAGTTCCGCCTGCCGGCCTATCTGACCGGCGATCCCGCCTGGATGATCGAGGTTCCGGCCGGCCTTCTGGATGGAGACGGGGCCGAGGAAGCGATTCGCCGCGAGGCGATGGAGGAGACCGGTTACCGAGTTCGTGACGTAAAATTCCTGTTCAAGGCGCTGACCTCGCCGGGTTCGGTGACCGAGGTCGTGCACTTTTTCTACGCGCCGATAGACCTTTCCGATCGCGTCGAGGACGGCGGCGGTCTGGCGGAGGAACACGAGGATATCGAGGTTCTCGAACTGCCGCTCGATGAGGCGGTGGCGATGATCGGCTCGGGCGAGATCATCGACGCCAAGACGATCATAATGCTGCAATGGGCGGTCATAAACCGCGCGTCACTCGCAGGCTGATGGCTTAAACGATAAAATAATCAGCCGTTTGGGCGGCGCCTTTCCACAAGAAAGGCACCGCCTTGATGACGAGGATGAAGATTCGCAACTTCGGATCAAGAGCCGTCCCGTCATTACGAGGCACGGCTGACCGCCAATGTCGGGCTCTGGACGACTTCGCTTTTGTCTTGACGGTGGACGCCGACACAGGTCCCGTTCCGTAGCGGAGGAGGCCGTGAAAGCTTGGCCTTGAGGTCCGATATACGGGCAGCGATCGCCGACAAGCAGGTCGCCGGTTGTTTCAGGCGCCGTGCGAATGTGACTTGACCTTGAGCCGCCCGGATTTCACATCGTTGTCACGAACCGCGGCTAAGCGCTGCCCGTTGATATTCATCCTTATATGGTCAGGAGAAAGCCATGTGGCTCGGCAATTTCACCCTCGTTCTACCGAACGAGGTGGTGGACACAGGTTCCGTGCGGATTGAAGACGGCGTGATCGCCGAAATCCGTCCCGAACCGGTCGCAGGCGCCGTGATCGACGGCGGCGGGCGGTTGCTGATGCCGGGCTTCGTCGATCTGCATGGCGACATGATCGAGCGCGAGATCGCGCCGCGGCCGAACGCCCAGATGCCGATCGATTTCGGCATCCACGAACTCGACAAGAAACTGGCCGCCGCCGGCGTCACCACGGCTTACGCGGCCGTCTCCTTCGCCACCGAGAGCGTCTATGGCCATGTCCGCTCGCTGGAGACGACCTCGGCCGTCATCGAGGGCATCAACCGCCTGCGCGACAATCTGCTGATCGATCACCGCGTCCATGCCCGCTACGAGATCACCAATATCGGCGCCGCGCCGACGCTGGAGCGGCTGCTGAAGGCCGACGAGATCGACATGGTGTCGCTGACCGACCACACGCCGGGCCAGGGCCAGTACAACAACATTGCAGCCTATATCGCCAGCATTTCCGAACGCCGGGCGATTACCGAGGAAATGGCCGCCGAGATTGTTCGCAAGCGCATCGCCATGCGCGACAATCCCGAGATCGAGGTGAAGCTGAAGGACATCGTCTCGCTCGCGCTTGCACATGGCCTGTCGCTCGCCTCCCATGATGACGACAGCGTCGAGAAGGTCGCCGAGATGTTCGATCTCGGTGTGACGATCAGCGAATTCCCGGTGACGTTGCCGGCCGCCGAGGAAGCCCGCCGCCGCGGGCTCTGGACGCTGATGGGCGCGCCGAACGCGCTGCGCGGCCAGTCCATGTCCGGCAATCTCAGTGCCCTCGATGCCGCCAAGGCCGGCCTGCTCACGATCATCGCCGCGGACTACCACCCGGCCGCCTTCGTGCCGGGCATCTTCAAGCTGGCGGACATGGCCGAAGGCGGCCTGCCGGCGGCGGTTGCCATGGCGACCGGCAACGCCGCCCGCTCCGCGGGCCTGACGGATCGCGGCGAGATCGCCATCGGCCAGCGCGCCGACCTGGTCGTGGTGGAAAAGGGCGACGTGCACCGCATCCGCGCCACGTTCCGCGCTGGCCGCTTCGTCTACAGCGACGGCACGCTGCACCCGCTCCGGGCGCTGGCGGCCTGAGGCTCGGAGGGAGCCTATTCTTCCCAAGACTTCTGATTTTTTGGCAGCCGGCCTGTCGGGTCGATGACCGTCACTTTGTGCGGCAGGTCGGCGCTCCAATTCCAGAGGACGAGATTGCTGACGGATGGTCCGGCTCTATGGGCGAAGGACGGAACGATTATCCCGGCACATTCACTGTGAAGGATGTCGTAGATCACCCAAGATCCGGGTCGTTTGTTGTCGGAAAGCGCCGTTGCCCAGGCCGACCCCATGGCCTCAAGGGAAATACCAAGTTCCTGTCTAGACGCTTCATCCGTCAGATCTGCGATATCGTCGCAATCGATTTCGTAGGAGCAGATCGTCAACGGATGGATCTTGTGCCCGAATCCTTGGCTCGCCTCGGCGATAGCGCCTTCGATCGAGGTGGAGAGATACAGTGCCGGCACGCCTTTGGGATTGAACCTGGCCCCACGGATGGCGGCGCCTTCCCCGGATGTTGGGCTGACCGCCCAGCGAGGATCGTGGGCGCGATAACAGACGCCCTGGAACCTCAAGCGAAGCCGCCGAGCGCCAGGTGATCCAGGTAGTCGCGCAAGGCTGCGGCCTTGCCGTTCTTGACGATGCTCTCGGCAGTACGGCCGCCGAAGGCCGGAATGGGCTCGGCGCGATACCAGGCCAAGGCCTGCCGTTCGCTTCCAGCCCATTCGCTGACGCGATGGATGATCTCCGCCATTTCACTGATCCGCATGGTCACAGCGGGGGCCTGAGCGCGCTCCTTGCGCTGGAGCGTGTTGGCGGAAAGCCCGGCTGTTTCGGCCAGTTCGCGTTTCGAAATCCCGAGCCGGACTGAGACTGCATCCGCTTCCATCGACGGCATCTCACGGTCCGTAACTCGTCGAGGTTTCCCCGCCATGTCTGCTCTCCTGTACGAAACTCCGTACAGAATGTAGGCCTTGAGGCGGCAATTGTCGAGCCCGGGGTTCAGCCGCCCGCTGAGAAGATCCGCTGATCCGCGATATCTGTCGTTGTTCCAAGTGAAGTGATCGCCCGGCCACCATCCATCCGCACCTTGCCTTCCGCAAGCAGCCTGAGCGCCATCGGATAGAGCTTGTGTTCTACGGTCAGTACGCGGCCGGCCAAGGCTTCCGGGGTGTCATCGGCCAGCACCGGGACGGCGCCCTGGGCGAGGATCGGGCCTTCGTCCATGCCTTCGGTGACGAAATGCACGGTGCAGCCGGCGATCTTCACACCCGCCTCGATGGCGCGTTCATGGGTGTGGAGGCCCGGGAAGAGCGGCAGGAGGGCAGGGTGGATGTTGAGGATGCGGCCCTCGTAGCGGCTGATGAATTCGGCGGAGAAGAGCCGCATGTAGCCGGCGAGGCAGAGAATGTCCGGCTGCACTTCGTCGAGTGCAGCAAGGATCGCCGCCTCATGTTCGGGCTTGCCTGCAAAACCCTTGCGCTCGAAGACAAACGTCTTGATGCCGCGAGCTTCTGCCTTGGCGATACCGCCGGCGGCCGGTTTGTCGGAGAACACGGCGACGATTTCGGCGGGGAAGTCCGGCGCAGCACAGGCTTCGGCCAGCGCCAGCATGTTGGAACCGCCGCCGGAGATGAACACGGCGACGCGCTTCTTGCGCGCCGTTTCTGCCGCGGGTGCGCTCATAGGCCGAGCGTGCCCTTGTAGATCACGCCGGCGCCGCCTTCGGTCCGTTCGACCATGCGGCCGAGCGGAACCACGATCTCGCCTTCGTTGGTCAGGGTGTTCATGACGGCCTGGGCGTTTTCGGGCGAGACCACGACGATCATGCCGATGCCGCAGTTGAAGGTACGCAGCATTTCCTTCGCCTCGACGCCGCCGGTTTTTGCCAGCCACGAGAAGACGGGCGGCACCG
The DNA here is from genome assembly GCA_900471605.1 of Hyphomicrobiales bacterium. Taxonomy (GTDB): domain Bacteria; phylum Pseudomonadota; class Alphaproteobacteria; order Rhizobiales; family Rhizobiaceae; genus Neorhizobium. Next base: position 169,461 of record UCEY01000045.1, read on the forward strand.
GGATCGAGTCGAGATCGACCTCGGCGGCAAGGTGTTTCGGCAGCACGCGCGGGATGTTTTCGGGAAAACCGCCGCCGGTAATGTGGGCGAGCGCCTTGAGCGCGCCGGTCTCGCGGATCGCCTTCAGGAGCGGCTTTACGTAGATGCGGGTGGGCGTCAGCAGCGCCTCACCCAGAGTCATGCCCTCACGGAAGGGGGCGGGGGCATCCCAGCCGAGGCCGGAAAGCGTGACGATCTTGCGAACCAGCGAGAAGCCGTTGGAATGGACGCCCGACGAGGTCAGGCCGAGGATGACGTCGCCGGAGGCGATGTCACCGACCGGCAGCAGCTGGCCGCGTTCGGCGGCACCGACCGCGAAGCCCGCCAGGTCGTAGTCGCCGTCGGAATACATGCCGGGCATTTCGGCGGTCTCGCCGCCGATCAGCGCGCAGCCCGCCTCGCGGCAGCCGGCGGCGATGCCGGAAACGATCGCCGCACCCTGGTCCGGGTCGAGCTTGCCGGTCGCGAAATAATCGAGGAAGAGCAGTGGCTCGGCGCCCTGGACGACGAGATCGTTGACGCACATGGCGACCAAGTCGATGCCGACCGTGTCGTGGAAATTGGCGTCGATGGCGATCTTCAGCTTGGTGCCGACGCCGTCGTTTGCGGCAACCAGGATCGGATCGGTGAAGCCCGCGGCCTTCAGATCGAACAGGCCGCCGAAACCGCCGATCTCGCCGTCGGCGCCGGGGCGGCGCGTCGAGCGCACGGCCGGCTTGATCTTCTCGACCATCAGATTGCCCGCGTCGATATCGACGCCGGCATCGCTATAGGTGAGACCGTTCTTGCCCGCCTCGCTCATCGTCCATCTCCAATGATCGTCATGAGCTGCCCGCAATTGCACGACATGGCGCCGGATGCAAGCGTTGGACGCGGTTTTGAAGGCTTTTCACAGGCCTTGCTGCACTGCTTCCAAACCCTTGACCTGGGTCGAGGGCTTGCCTATCCCTCTTTTGCCCGGGCAATTCAGAGGAAGCGGCGATGCCATATCATATCAGCGGCGCGAGCCTGAAGCGCTATGTCTTCTTCTGGATCGGCGTTCTCATCGTCTTCGTCGTCTTCCTGTGGTTCTTCCGCTCGATCCTACTTCCCTTCGTCGCCGGCATGGCGCTCGCCTATTTCCTCGATCCGGTGGCCGACTGGCTGGAACGGCGCGGCCTGAGCCGGCTGATGGCGACGGTGCTGATCCTCGTCGGCTTCGTTCTGGTCTTCGCGCTGTCGCTGATGCTGGTCATACCGATCATCATCAACCAGTTCACCGAGTTCGCGGCCGCGCTGCCAGGTTATATTTCCCAGCTGCAGCAGATCATATCGAGCCCGGAAAGCTCGTTCCTGCCGCACTGGATCAGCGCCCAGATCGAGACGGTCAAGCAGAACTTTTCCGAAGTGCTGAGCCAGGGCGCCGGTTTCGTCGGCTCGCTGCTCACCCAGATCTGGAATTCCGGCAAGGCCATCATCGACGTGGTGTCGCTTCTGATCGTCACGCCCGTCGTCGCCTTCTACATCCTGCTCGACTGGGACCGCATGGTTGCCAAGGTGGACAGCTGGGTGCCGCGCGACCAGGTGGCGACGGTCCGCGAGATCGCCCGCGAAATGGATGAATCGGTCGCTGGTTTCATTCGCGGCCAGGGTTCGCTCTGCCTGATCCTCGGCATCTTTTATGCGGTCGGCCTGTCGGTCGTCGGTCTGAATTTCGGACTGCTGATCGGTTTCATCGCCGGCATGATCAGCTTCATTCCCTATATCGGCTCGCTGATCGGCCTGGTGCTTTCGGTCGGCGTGGCGCTGGTGCAGTTCTGGCCGGATTATCCCTGGATTCTCGCCGTCGCCGGCGTCTTCTTCGTCGGCCAGTTCATCGAGGGCAATATTCTTCAGCCGAAGCTGGTCGGCGAAAGCGTCGGCCTGCATCCGGTCTGGCTGATGTTCGCGCTCTTTGCCTTCGGTGCCATATTCGGTTTCGTCGGCCTGCTGATCGCCGTGCCGGCCGCCGCCGTGGTCGGCGTGCTTGTCCGCTTCGTGCTGTCGCGGTATCTTGACAGCGACATCTATTACGGCCGGGCGGCCGTTCTTCCCTGGGAAGAAGCCGAACGGCCGCATGTGCTGGACCATGCCGGAAACGGTGCAGAGGCAACCGCCCCGAACGATCCTCGCACCCCGGATGATTCTCAAGCGAATGCCTCGCAGAAGAGCATTTGAAAGACCTATGACCGAGACGAGCGAGCGCGAGCGGCGCAGACAGGAACAGTTGCCGCTGCAATTCACCCATGATGCGGCGAGAACCCGGGACGACCTTCTGGTTTCCGAACGCCTGGCGGCGGCCGTGGCGATCGTCGACGAATGGCCGGCCTGGCCGTCGCCGGTCGTCGTACTGGCAGGCCCCGTGGGGTCGGGAAAATCGCACCTGGCGCATATCTGGCGGGAAAAGTCGGGGGCGGCCGACATTCATCCCGTCGCAGGCTCGAATGCCGCAGCGATCGCCGCCGCAGGCCCGGTCCTGTTCGAAGATGCCGAACGCCGCGGGTTCGACGAGACCGAACTTTTCCACGTCATCAACAGCGTGCGCGAGAACGGGCACAGCCTCCTGATGACCTCGCGCCTCTGGCCGGTTTCCTGGGGTGTCGTCCTGCCGGATCTGAAATCCCGGTTGAAGGCGGCCACGGTCGTGGAAATCGGCGAACCGGACGAGGACCTGCTGGCGCAGGTGATCGTCAAGCTGTTCGCCGACCGCCAGCTCTATATCGACGACAAGCTCGTCGGCTACATCGTCAACCGCATGGAACGGTCGCTCGGCGCGGCGCAGACGATCGTCGAGCAGCTGGATCGCCTGGCGCTGGCGCGCGGCACCCGGATCACCCGACCGCTCGCGGCGGAAGTGCTGAACGATTTGGGGAATTCGGGAACCGGTGCCGGCACGGACGGTTGACTGTGACAGTTCGCTCGTCAAACTGTGGTCGGCCCTTAGGGTTAGCATGACCAAGGGTTAGCATTGGGATGGATGAGATGGATTCGATCACGACTGAAACGCGCGAGCCCGGCCTGGAGGCGGCCAATACCGACCTCGACCTGATGACCAGTCCGGACCGGTTCATCAATCGTGAATTCTCCTGGCTGCAGTTCAATCGCCGCGTTCTCGAGGAGACGCTGAACACCGCCCATCCGCTTTTGGAGCGCGTTCGCTTCCTGTCGATCTCGGCGGCCAATCTCGATGAATTTTTCATGGTCCGTGTCGCCGGCCTCGAAGGCCAGGTGCGGCAGGGCATCGTTATCCGCTCGCCCGACGGCAAGACGCCGGCCGAACAGCTCGACAACATCCTGCAGGAGATCGACAACCTGCAGATGGAACAGCAGGCCTCGCTCGCCGTGCTGCAGCAGTATCTCGCCAAGGAGGACATCCTGATCGTCCGTCCGGCCGCGCTCTCGGCCGAGGATCGCGCATGGCTGTCGAACTCCTTCGACGACGAGCTTTTCCCGGTCCTGACGCCGCTGTCGATCGACCCGGCCCATCCGTTCCCGTTCATTCCCAACCTCGGCTTTTCGATGGGCCTGCAGCTGCACAGTAAGCACGGCAAGGAGCCGATGACCGGGCTGTTGCGCCTGCCGACCACGCTCGACCGCTTCATCCGCCTGCCGGACTTCAACACGGCGATCCGTTATATCACGCTGGAAGACGTGGTCGGCATGTTCACCGACCGGCTTTTCCCCGGTTACGAGGTGAAGGGCGCCGGCACGTTCCGCATCATCCGCGACAGCGATATCGAAGTCGAGGAAGAGGCCGAAGACCTGGTGCGCTTCTTCGAGACCGCGCTGAAGCGCCGCCGCCGCGGCAAGGTCATCCGTATCGAGACCGATTCGGAAATGCCGGCCTCGCTGCGCCAGTTCGTGGTGCAGGAGCTGGGCGTGCCGGAAAACCGCGTCGCGGTTCTGCCGGGCCTCCTGGCGCTCAACACAATGTCGGAGATCACCAAGGCGCCCCGCGACGACCTGCGTTTCGAAAGCTACAATGCCCGATTTCCCGAACGGGTCCGGGACCACGCCGGCGACTGCCTCGCGGCCATCCGCGAAAAGGACATGGTGGTCCATCATCCTTACGAGTCCTTTGACGTGGTTGTGCAGTTCCTTCTTCAGGCGGCGCGCGACCCGGACGTGCTCGCCATCAAGCAGACGCTCTACCGCACCTCGAACGACAGCCCGATCGTCCGGGCGCTGATCGACGCGGCCGAAATGGGCAAGTCGGTAACGGCGCTGGTGGAGCTCAAGGCCCGGTTCGACGAAGAGGCGAACATCCGCTGGGCGCGCGACCTGGAACGCGCCGGCGTGCAGGTCGTCTTCGGTTTCATCGAACTGAAGACCCATGCCAAGATGTCGATGGTCGTGCGCCGCGAGGACGGCAAGCTCAGGACTTACTGCCATCTCGGCACCGGCAACTACCACCCGATCACCGCCAAGATCTATACGGACCTGTCCTTCTTCACCTGCAATCCGAAGATCGCCCATGACATGGCGAACATCTTCAACTTCATCACCGGTTACGGCGAGCCGGCCGAGAGCATGAAGCTGGCGGTTTCGCCCTACACGCTCCGGTCCCGCATCCTGCGCCATATCGAGGAGGAGATCTGCCATGCCCAGGCCGGCAAGCCGGCGGCGATCTGGATGAAGATGAACTCGCTTGTCGATCCGGAGATCATCGACGCGCTTTATCGCGCCAGCCGCGCTGGCGTCGAGGTCGATCTGGTGGTGCGCGGCATCTGCTGCCTGCGTCCGCAGGTGCCCGGCCTCTCCGACAATATCCGCGTCAAGTCGATCGTCGGCCGCTTCCTGGAGCACAGCCGGATCTTCTGTTTCGGCAATGGCCATGGCCTGCCGTCCGACAAGGCGCTCGTCTATATCGGCTCGGCCGACATGATGCCGCGCAACCTCGACCGCCGGGTCGAGACGCTGGTGCCGCTCCTCAACCCGACGGTGCACGAGCAGGTTTTATCCCAGATCATGCTGGGCAACCTGATTGACAACCAGCAGAGCTACGAGATATTGCCCGACGGCACGTCGCGTCGCATGGAAGTGCGCAAGGGCGAGGAACCTTTTAACGCGCAGCACTATTTCATGACCAATCCGAGCCTCTCGGGGCGCGGTGAAGCCTTGAAGTCGAGTGCTCCGAAACTCATTGCCGGCCTCGTGTCCGGACGCAAGAAATAGGCATATGGTACGATCAGAAGCCCAGGGGCGCCTTCCGGGGATCGCTCCTGTCTCCGTCATCGACATCGGCTCGAATTCCGTCCGCGTCGTCATCTACGAAGGCCTTTCCCGCGCCCCGACCGTGCTCTTCAACGAGAAGGTGCTGTGCGGCCTCGGCAAGGGACTGGGTTCGAACGGCCGCATGGACGACGAGGGTGTCGAACGCGCCCTCTCGTCGCTGAGGCGTTTCCGGGCGCTCTCCACCCAGGCCAAGGCAACCGAAGTCTACGTGCTGGCGACCGCCGCCGCCCGCGAGGCGTCGAACGGCCCGGATTTCATCGCCCAGGCGGAAGAGATCCTCGGCCAGCCGATCCAGCTGCTCTCGGGCGAGGAAGAGGCGCGCTATTCGGCGCTCGGCGTCATCAGCGGCTTCCATGATCCGGACGGCATTGCCGGCGACCTCGGCGGCGGCTCGCTGGAGCTGATCGACATCAAGGGCACGGAATTCGGCAAGGGCATCACCCTGCCGCTCGGCGGCCTGAGGCTGTCGGAATCCTCCGGCAATTCGCTCTCCAAGGCCCGCACTTTCGCCCGCAAGCAGGTGAACACGGCGCGGTTCCTCGAGAACGGCGCCGGCCGCACCTTCTATGCCGTCGGCGGCACCTGGCGAAACATCGCCAAGCTTCACATGGAAATGAGCAAATATCCGCTGCACATGATGCAGGGTTACGAGCTTCCGCTCGAGGACATGCGGAAATTCCTCGACGAGGTGATCGCCGCCAAGGACAGCAAGGACCCCGCCTGGCAGGCCGTTTCCAAGAACCGCCGTTCGCTGCTGCCCTTCGGCGCCATCGCCATGCAGGAAGTGCTGGACGTGATGAAGCCGGCCCGGGTGAGCTTTTCCGCCCAGGGCGTCCGCGAAGGCTATCTCTATTCGCTGCTGTCCGAGGAGGATCAGGCGGGAGATCCGCTGCTGGTCGCCGCAGACCAGCTCGCCATCCTGCGCGCCCGTTCGCCAGAACATGCCCGCGAACTTGCCGACTGGACGGGCCGCATGGTGCCGGCTTTCGGGATCGTCGAGACGGAAGAGGAAAGCCGCTATCGCCAGGCCGCCTGCCTGCTCGCCGATATCAGCTGGCGCGCCCATCCCGACTATCGCGGCCTGCAGGCGCTGAACCTGATCGCCCATTCCTCTTTCGTCGGCATCACCCATGCCGGCCGCGCCTATCTGGCGCTTGCCAATTATTACCGGTTCGAAGGCCTGCATGACGATGGCGCGACCGGCCCGCTCGCGACCATCGCGACGCCCCGCCTGCTCGATCTCGCAAAACTGCTCGGCGGCCTGCTTCGGGTCGTCTATCTGTTCTCGGCCTCGATGCCGGGCCTCGTCCACCACCTGAGCTTCCGTCCGTCGTCCGAGCCGGATCTCGACCTCGAATTCGTGGTGCCTTCCGCCTACCGCGATTTCGCCGGCGAGCGTCTGGACGGCCGCCTGCAGCAGCTGGCGAGGCTGACGGGCAAGCGGCTGGCGTTCCGGTTCGAGTAAGCCGGGCAGGCGCGGTCGTAACCGCGAACAGGGGGGCGGTGCGCCGCCATGCAGGTCCGTCATTAGCCCGTCGGTCTACTCCGATTGGGCAGCTTTCCCGGCGCCGCCGTTGATTTATTTTACGGCGCGACACGGGAGGATATGAATGTCATACCTGCGGATCTGGATTTCGGCGACGTTCGCTTTCGCCATCTGCGCGGCCCTGATGACCCTGGGTTACTTCAACATCGAAGGCAAATTGCTGGCCCCGCCGCCCTTCTATCTGGAAACCTGGGCAGGACTGATTGCCTTCGTGACCATATCGACCGCGTTCATCAAGTGGCTGTTCAATTATCGCGGCTGAAGATGTCGGGATCGGGTGAGCTGCCGACCGGCGACCTCGCCCTGCGATGGCCTACGCATGGGCTGGCCGCCAATGCGGATAGGTGACATAGGCGGTAAGTGCGCCCTCCTCGTGTGAGCGGATTGTCACCGCTTCACCCTTGGGCATGTATATGATCTCTCCGGGCCCCGCGCTGACCGTTCCGGCCTCTGTCGAGACCGAAATCCGTCCTTCCAGAATGATCATGACATCGTCGACCGCCATCGTTTCGGTGAGGCTTTGGTCCGGCGCGTAGCGCCCATAACCGATGGTGATCGGTCCTCCGTGGCGCTCGTCGACCAGATTGCCGACGGATATGTCTGCCTCTTGTCCGGGGGAACGTTCCAACGAGGCATCGGCGATCGTAAACTTGTGGATTTTCATCGTCTTCTCCATTCTGTTCGCGGAGGTAGCGCAGAGAACCGGCGCGCCAAGACGGAATTGCAGTTTTTTGAGGAGGACGTTTTGGGCTCTTGCCAGCTTTGAGTTGAGCCGGTGAGGCCGTCAGCGGAGGACCGCCATGAAGTTCCCGGGCCGGGATTTTCAGCGCCTGACTGCCCGGTGGCATCAGTCTCGTCAACAAAAGAGCGCCCGGCTTCCACCGGGCGCTCTTTCCGTTCAAAACCCTAACCGCTCACTTCGCAGACAGGAATTCACCCACTTCGAGAATGCTGAACTCGTTGTTGTCAGCCTTGTCGACGGCGCGGCCCGCGGAGAAGGGCAGGTTGTTGTCGTTGCCGATGATGATGTGGGTGGCGTCGACCACGTCGACATTCTCGATCGTCACGAACGGCATGTCGTAGACGCCGGCGACGCTGCCGGCCTTCTTCTTGTTGTCCGGGTCCTGGATGTTCATCAGGTCGATATAGCCGATCTTGCGGACGGCCTTGCCGACATTGGCGTCGTTGAACTCGATCTTGTAGACGCGCTTCAGTTCGGCCGGGGCATCGAAGCAGTCCGGCTTCGGCTGCTTGGGATCGGCGCAGACCTTGTCCTTGGTGCCGGCGCCGTTGTCGCGCTCGATGACGAGAGCGGTGGTCGCGTCGATCATGTTGAAGTCGCCGATCGAGGCGCCCTTGTCGGCGAACGGATACAGCCACGAGCGGCCGGTCCACTTCTTGGAGGCGACGTCGAATTCGATGACGCGGATGGCGGTCTTGCCGTCAGCCTGCTCCACCTGGCCGTCGTCCTTGTAGATCGGGCCTTCGAGCAGGCCGTAGAGCTTCGAACCGTCCTTGGCCATGGCGAGGCCTTCGAAACCGCCGGAACGCTTCAGGTTGAAGACCGGCATCTTGGCGGCCGGGTTGCCCGGCAGCTGGATGAGCGGGTTGTCGGGCGAAAGCACCGGCTTGCCGTCGAGCGTGGTGGCGATGACGTCGGTCAGGCGGCCCTGGGTGTCGATCTTGAGGAGATAGGGGCCGAACTCGTCGCCGAGCCAGAAGCCGTCGGCGACCGGCTGGACGGATTCGATGTCGAAATCGGCGCCGGTCAGGTACCGGGTCTCGGTGGCCTCGGTGACGATCGGGAACGGAGCGATCTTGTTCGGGTCGGAAAGGAAGATGTTCTTGACGACTTCGGCCTTGTTGGCGGCCCAGTCGAACTTCATCTGGTGCAGGAAGAGCATCGAGTCGGACGAGGTGAACTTCGAACCGAAGCCGTTGTCCGACAGCGTCCAGAAGGTGCCGTCAGCCATGGTCTTGATGCCGGAGAAGCCCTGGATCGGCTGGCCGTTAAGCGGCAGCTTGACGTCGGTGACGCGGGCTCCGTCCTTGCCCGGCAGGGTGCCGAGGGCGTCGGTGCGCTTGCGGTCGGCGGTGGTGAACTTGCCGGAGGTCTTGAGGAAGGCCGGCGCATCGGCCGGAGCCGGAACGACCGTGTTGGCCGGCAGGATGGCCTGGCCGGTGAGCTTGGCCGTGAAAACCTTGTCGTCGGCGGAGGCGGAGCCGCCGATCAGCGCGGCGAGCGCGACGGTGGCGAGCAGAAAGCGGGTCATGGGATCACCTGTTGGTTGGCGTGTCGAAGACGCCAACCGGTTAAGGCGGCTGCATGACGGTGAGGTGATGGAAGATTGACGCTTCGATGAAGCTTTGATGACGATGATTTCACAAACGCCACGGGCGCTTAGGCGCTCCTGCGAAGCGCCACCCAGCGGCCCGGCGTCATGCCGAAGGTCTTCTTGAAGTGGCGGGTGAAATGCGCCTGATCGGCAAAGCCGGTATCGGCTGCGACATCCGCCAGACTGCTGCCTTGCGACAGCAGCGCCTTGGCGCGATCGAGCTTGCGCATGATGAGGTAGCGGTGCGGGCTTGTCCCCAGAAGCTTCCGGAACTGCCTTGCGGTCGTATAGCGATCGAAGCCGCCGACTTCCTCCAGTTCTTCCGATGTGACGGTCCGCTCCGCGTTCGCCTGCAGATAGTCGCGGCAGCGCAGAACCGCCTGACGATGGGCGCGGAAGGTGCCCCCGGCGCCGCCCTTGCCGTCCGCGTGGCGCCAGAGGTTCGTCGAAAGCCGGGCGATGAGGTCGTCGAGCAGCAGGTCCTGCGGCTCGGCTTCCAGATCGTCCAGGGCTTCGGCGAGGCATTGCCGGAATTCTCCATCCGCGACGATGGGATCCGGCACGAAGGGCAGGCCGCGCGTGCCTCCGGCCGCCTCGATCAGCCGCTCCGGCGGCAGGTAGAGCATACGGTAACGCAGGCCGGCATCGGTGCCGGCCGCGCCGTCATGCACCTCGTCCGGATGCAGCACGATCACGTTGCCGGGCAGGCTGGCGCGGGCGGCACCGCGATACTGGAAGGTCTGGACGCCCGACAGCGTCAGGCCGAGCGCGTAGGTGTCGTGGCGATGCGGCTCGAAGCCCAGCCCATGGAACCGTGCCTCGATCCGCTCGATGCCGCGCGAGGAGGGCGCCTGGACGATGCCGTCGGGCATGGGATCCGTATGGCCGCCGGATGCGCCTGCGGCGCTGCACGAACGTTCAAGACCGGCTGCACCGTCTGCCGCTATCTCGTCGGTCCCTGTATGGCCTTTGGCATAACCTTCGACGGAGTTTTTCTTCATGTTCGATACCAAGATCGCGATCGTGCTTCGCGATGACCTCGCCCCCTGGCAGGAGCTCAATGTGACCGCCTTCCTGACGAGCGGCATCATCGCGCAAAATCCCGCGATCATCGGGCAAGCATATCGGGATGCGACGGGCCATGTCTACAATCCGATGAGCATCCAGCCGATCGTCGTGCTCACCGCCGATCAGGAAACGCTGCGCACCATCCACCGGCGCTCGCTGGAGCGGGAAGTGACGACGTCGGCCTATATCGAGGAAATGTTCTCGACCGGCCATGATGCGGCCAACCGTGAAGTGTTCGCAAGGTTCTCCCCGGAAGATGCGAAACTGGTCGGCATCGCGGTTCGGACGGAGAAGAAGATCGTCGACAAGATCACCAAAGGCTCGAAAATGCATGCCTGACGGTGAGGAACGCAGTCCTCGGGATGACCCAGAGCGCGGCGATCGGCGTGGTCGAGGCGACGACATAGGTGGTGATGCTGAGCAGCAGGTAGTTGATCCAGGCAGCCTGCTTCGCCGTCATCAGGCCGGGCAGGGCGACAAGCAGGTTGGCGGCGCATATGACCCGGACGATCGGGCGGATCCAGAGCGGCGAAAAGGCTCCGAACCCGGCTGCTTCCACAAGGACGATGAGAAGCAGCGACAGAAGGATGATGGTGGCGATCAAGGCTCGCGACGTCGGGTAGCGCATCGGCCGCTCAGGCCTCTAGCGCCGGGATGGCGGAGCTCGCCAGGACCGCAGAACGCCGGACAATGACGAAGGCAAGCGATTGGGGCATGGCTGGTCTCGCGTTGAAAAGCGTCTGCTGAATGGATATCATAACTAACAAGCAATATCTGATCGGAGGTGAGATGATGAATGCAATCACCATACGAAACCTGTCCGACGAAGCCAGCCGCGCATTGGAAGCTCGGGCAGTCAGGAATGGAACGACCGCGGAAACCGAAATCGAGCAGATTCTAGAGGAAGTGCTGGTGTCGAAGGAGCCGGCGATAGGACTGGGAACGGCGTTACGGCAACTCGGCGAGAAATACGGCGGCTTGGACGACGTTGATTTTTCCCGGGATCAGAGCCCTTCGAGGGGCGTATCGTTTGAATGATCATCCTCGATACCAACGTAATTTCAGAAGCAGCGAAGCCTGGAATTAATCGAGATGTGGAAACCTGGCTCAATATCCAGCCGGTGAAGATGCTATACGCTACAGCCATAAGCTTGGCTGAAATCTCTCTCGGCATCGAGAAGCTGCCGGACGGGCGCCGGAAGAATGAGCTTCGGCACGACATGGAGCAGATTTTTGGCCGCTATTTTGGATCGCGCATCCTGGCATTCGACCGGGAGGCCGCCTTTGCATACGGTCGACTAGTTGCTCTGGCCCGAACCAATGGTAAGGCAATCTTGATGGCCGACGGCCAGATCGCAGCCATCGCCCAGGTCCAGGGCTTCACCGTCGCCACTCGCGACACCGCACCTTTCGAAGCGGCGGGCATTCCGGTTATCAATCCCTGGGAGCTTTAAAGCTCCACCGCCTCGACCTTCTTGTTGACGAAGCGCAGCGCCACGCCGCCGCTGATCAGCTTGAGCGCGGTTTCGCCGAACAGGTCGCGGCGCCAGCCGGAGAGGGCGCCGACCTTGGCTGCTTCTCCCTCGGCGGCGATCTTTTCCAGATCGTCGGAATTGGCGATGATCTTGGCGGCGACGCCCTGCTTGTCGGAAATCAGCTTCAGGAGAACCTTGAGCAGCTCGACGGCAGCGGCCGTGCCTTCCGGCACGTGCACGTGTTTCGGCGCATGCGGCATCTCGGTTTTCGGCAGGGCGAGCGCTGCGTTGACCGCTTCGATGATCGCGGTGCCTGAGGCGGAGCGCTCCCAGCCTTTCGGAATGGTGCGCAGCCGCGACATGGCTTCCACGTCCTTCGGCTGCTGCTGGGCGATCTCGTAGATCGCGTCGTCCTTGAGGACCCGCGAGCGCGGCACGTTGCGGCTGCGGGCTTCGCGCTCGCGCCAGGCGGCGACGTATTTCAGGACCGCGAGTTCGGTCGGCTTGCGCAGGCGCGACTTGAGGCGGAGCCAGGCGTCGTCCGGATGCAGGTCGTAGGTGCCGGGCGATTCCAGCACGGCCATTTCCTCGGTCAGCCACAGGGCGCGGCCTTCGCGTTCCAGCTGGGCTTTGAGGAAGAGATAGACGTCGCGCAGATGGGTGACGTCGGCCAGCGCATATTCGAGCTGCTTGTCGGAAAGCGGCCGGCGGCTCCAGTCGGTGAAGCGCGACGACTTGTCGATATGCACGTCCTTGATGCGGCTGACGAGCTGGTCGTAGGAAACCGAGTCGCCGAAGCCGCAGACCATCGCGGCGACCTGCGTGTCGAAGATCGGATGCGGCACCAGATTGCCGAGATGGTGGATGATCTCGATATCCTGCCGGGCGGCGTGAAACACCTTGGTGACGGCGGGATTGGCCATCAGCTCGAAGAAGGGTTTGAGGCTCAGCCCCTTGGCGAGCGGATCGACAAGCACTTCGACGGTCGGGCTCGCCATCTGGATGAGGCACAGCTCCGGCCAGAAGGTCGTTTCCCTGAGGAACTCGGTGTCGATGGTGATGAAGTCCGATTGGGCCAGCTGGATGCAGGCTTCTTCGAGTGCGGCGGTCGTCTGGATCATCGTTTCATTCACGTGAGGGTGATCAACCTTCCTTCTCCTTCCCGCCGCATATGTCAATACGCAACGGCATTTAACCGTTACTCGCGTTCGTCTTTATCGGGCGGGCCGGCGAGCCTGTTGAAATAGGCCGATGTCCGAAGCAGCGAGCGGAAGCGCCAGGAACGTTCCGAGGGCGGCACGGAGGGACGCGCCTGCATGCGCCTCAGCGTGAAGATCATGAAGCCCAGGAAGATGAACGAGGTATAGGCGAAGAAGGCCCGAGGGCCGAAATATTGCAGCAGGATCGAGGCGAGCAGCGGCCCGATCGTCGCGCCGACCGACCAGTAGAACAGAAGCCCGGCCGAGACCAGCGCATGCTCCCCCGGTTTGGCATAGTCGTTGCCATGCGCCGAGCAGAGCGAATAGAGCGGCATGGAAAACGCGCCGAACAGGAAGACGCTGACGATATTGGCCGTCTCGCTGGTGCCCGCCCCGAACGAGAGATAGGCGCCGGTAATAATTGAGCCGATCGTCGTCCACAGGATGACGCGGCGCCGGTCGAGCCGGTCCGAATAGAGGCCGAGCGGATATTGCAGCACCACGCCGCCGATGATGCCGGCGCTCATGAAGGTGGCGATCGAGGTGATGCTCATGCCGATCTCTTCGGCATAGATCGGCCCGATATTGCGGAAGGCCGCCATCGACAGGCCGACCGAGATGACGCCGACGACCGCGAGCGGCGAGATCCGCCAGACCGCCTTGAGGTCGAAGGCGATCGTCTCGGGCGGCGCCGGGCTCGACTTGTCGGCGATCGAGATCGGCACCAGCGACAGGATCAGCGCGATCGCGATGATGTTGAAGATGATCGGCCCTTCGATGCCGACCGTCGGGATGATGTATTGCGCCACCGTCACCGAGCCGAGGTCGACGAAGCGGTAGATCGAGAGCGTGCGTGCCCGGTTGGCATTGGTGACCTTGGCGTTGATCCAGCTCTCGACCGTCGCAAACAGGCTGGCGACCGCAATCCCGATCACGAAACGCATCGAAAACCAGAAGACGGGATCGACGATCATCGACATGCCGATCGAGGCGGATGCGGTGACCGCCGCCATCGCCGAGAAGGTGCGGATATGGCCGATCTGACGGAGCAGGCGGGTCACATACATGCAGCCGAAGGCGAAGCCGATGCTGTAGCCGGCGCCGATCATGCCGATCGTCGAAGGCGAAAATCCCTCGGCCGAGCCGCGCAGCGCGATATACGTTCCTTGAAGTCCGTTGCCGCCGATCAGGATGCCTGCGGTGACGAGGAGGGGGATCAGCGGACGGATATGGCTCATGGGCGTCGGGGGAAAAGAATCGCTGTCGGGGATGACAGGACGGTTCTATCGTGTCGGCGGCGTCCGATACAGCTTATAAACGATCTTGCCCCGTCTTCTCGTACGGGAGTTCTGTCGTTGGATGCAGAAGCCCCGCAGGCAGGGCTTCTGACTAGGTGGCGCTAACCTTGCGGGCCAAGCCTGGGCAGGACGAGGTCGCCGACGGCATAGGTGTGGAATTCGAACGTGGAAATTTCGTCGAGTTGGCGGAACTTTTCGCGGAAGACCGGGTCGGAGAAGAACTCGTCGACATTGCCGGCATCGCGGATGGCTTCGATATTCACCACGGTCTTGCCGTCCGTGCTTTTGGCGAGGTTGCTCCAGAGAAAGCCCTGTTTCCGTTCCGCGACGTAGTGAACGACATCCTGAATGATGCGGAAGGCTTCTTCCTGCTTGCCGGGGTGGGCATGGATGACGTTGACGATGAAAGTGGTCGGTTCCGGCGTTGCGGAGAAGCCGGTGGTGAGAAGCGTATCCATCACTAGGGTCCTTTCGGTCGGGAAGCGGTCCGGGCCGCGCTCGAACTGGATACCGGCGTGATGATAGCGGATAAATAATCTGCTATTCATAACAGTACGGACATAAATTCCGTAATTGGAGTGGTGATGGACAGGTTGGGAACGCTCGGCATCTTCGTCCAGGCGGCAGAGGGCGGCAGTTTCGTCGCCGCCGCGCGGCGGCTCGGGATATCGAGTTCCGCCGTGGGCAAGGCGGTGGCGAGGCTGGAGCAGGAGATGGGCGTGCGCCTCTTCCACCGTTCCACGCGCAGCATGACGCTGACGGAGGAGGGCAGTTATTTTCTGGATACGTGCCGGCGTATTCTGTCGGAACTGGACGTGGCGCAATCGGAGCTGTCGCGGTCGCGCGCCGCCCCTCGCGGCATGCTGCGCATCAGCCTCCCGCTGGTTGGCATGCTGCTGATGCCGACCATCTCGGCCTTCATGCGCGCCTATCCCGAAATCACCATGGATCTGGACTTTACCGATCGCCTGGTGGACGTGATCGAAGAGGGGTTCGATGCGGTCATCCGCACCGGCGAAGTTCGGGACACGCGTTTGATGAGCCGCAAGCTCGGCTCGTTCCGTCATCGGATCGTCGCCTCTCCCGGCTATCTCCGGGCATCCGGTCGGCCCGAAGTGCCGCCGGACCTTCTGGATCACAAATGCCTGCACCATCGTTATCCCAGCACCGGCAAGCTCGAGCCCTGGCCGCTCGCCGTCGAAGATGGCGGTGCGCGTCTGGTCCTGCCGGTCTCTGTCACCGCCAGCACGCTTGAGCCGATCATCCATCTTGCCGAGCAAGGTTTTGGCATAGCCTGCCTCCCTCCGTTCGTCATAGGGCCGCAGCTCGCGGACGGGCGCCTGGTCCCCTTGCTGGACGACCATATCGTCCAGACGGGAACCTTCCGGGTGCTCTGGCCCACCGGCCGCTTTCTGTCGCCAAAAATCCGTGCATTCGTGGATTTCATGGCGGATAATCTGGTTGTGGACGGCGCCGCGACTGCGACGGTCCCGGCAGGCTCCGCTGCCAAGCCTTGACAAACGGGGCGGGCCATGCGCTTTTCCCGCCGATTTTCCATAAAGCCGGCAGGCCGTGCTTCGCACGCCGAAAGACCGCAAAACTTAACCGTCCGGGATACCGAAATGCACCGTTACCGCAGCCATACCTGTGCCGCCCTCAAGAAGTCCGACGTCGGATCGACCGTCCGCCTGTCCGGCTGGGTGCATCGCGTGCGAGATCATGGCGGCGTGCTGTTCATCGACCTTCGCGACCATTACGGCATGACCCAGGTGGTTGCCGACCCGGACAGCCCCGCCTTCAAGACCGCCGAAATCGTCCGCGGCGAATGGGTCATCCGCATCGACGGCCTCGTCAAGGCGCGCTCGGAAGACACCGTCAACAAGGGCATGGCGACCGGCGAGATCGAGCTCTACGCCCAGGAGATCGAAGTGCTCTCCGCGGCGAAGGAACTGCCGCTGCCGGTGTTCGGCGAGCCGGACTATCCGGAAGACGTGCGCCTCAAGTACCGCTTCCTCGACCTGCGCCGCGAGACGCTGCATCGGAACATCGTCAAGCGCACCCAGATCATCGCCGACATGCGCCGCCGCATGGGCGAAATCGGTTTCGCCGAATATTCGACGCCGATCCTGACTGCTTCCTCGCCGGAAGGCGCGCGCGACTTCCTGGTGCCGAGTCGCATCCATGAAGGCAAGTTCTTCGCCCTGCCGCAGGCGCCGCAGCAGTACAAGCAGCTGCTGATGGTGGCCGGCTTCGACCGTTATTTCCAGATCGCGCCCTGCTTCCGCGACGAGGACCCGCGCGCCGACCGTCTGCCGGGCGAGTTCTACCAGCTCGACCTTGAAATGAGCTTCGTCACCCAGGAAGACGTCTGGAACACGATGGGTCCGGTCATGACCGGAGTGTTCGAACAGTTCGCAGAAGGCAAGCCGGTCACCAAGGACTGGCCGCGCATTCCCTATGACGTGGCGATCCGCAAGTATGGTTCCGACAAGCCGGACCTGCGCAACCCGATCGAGATGCAGGCCGTCACCGAACACTTCGCCGGCTCCGGTTTCAAGGTGTTCGCGGGCATGATCGCCTCGAACCCGAAGGTCGAAGTCTGGGCGATCCCGGCCAAGACCGGCGGTAGCCGCGCATTCTGCGACCGCATGAACGCCTGGGCACAGTCGACCGGCCAGCCGGGCCTCGGCTACATCTTCTGGCGCAAGGAAGGCGACAAGCTCGAAGGCGCCGGCCCGCTCGCCAAGAACATCGGCGAGGAGCGTACCGAGGCGATCCGCACCCAGCTCGGCCTCGATGACGGCGACGCCTGCTTCTTCGTCGCCGGCGATCCGGCCAAGTTCTACAAGTTCGCCGGCGAAGCCCGCACCCGCGCCGGTGAGGAGCTGAATCTCGTCGACCGCGATCGTTTCGAAATGTGCTGGATCGTCGACTTCCCGTTCTACGAATGGAGCGAGGAAGAAAAGAAGCTCGATTTCGCCCACAACCCGTTCTCCATGCCGCAGGGCGGCATCGAGGCGCTGGACGGCCAGGATCCGCTGACGATCAAGGCATTCCAGTATGACGCGGTCTGCAACGGCTTCGAAATCGCTTCGGGCTCGATCCGCAACCAGTCGCCGGAACTGATGGTCAAGGCGTTTGAAAAGGTCGGCCTCAGCCAGGCCGACGTCGAGGACCGCTTTGGCGGCATGTACCGCGCCTTCCAGTACGGCGCGCCTCCGCATGGCGGCGCTGCCTTCGGCATCGACCGAATCGTCATGCTGCTCGTCGGTGCCAAGAACCTGCGCGAAGTCACGCTGTTCCCGATGAACCAGCAGGCCCAGGATCTCCTGATGGGTGCCCCGTCGCCGGCCACCCCGCAGCAGCTGCGCGAACTGGCCCTCCGCGTCATGCCGACGCCGAAGAAGGACTGAGTTCCCTGAACAACGGAAAAGCCCGGCCAGGTGCCGGGCTTTTTGATTCGATCTGTGAGGTTGCCCGGCCTAAAGGTCGGCGGCCACGGCTTTTTTCAGGTCGAGGGTGAACTGGCCCCACATGCCTTCGAGCGTGGTATTGGTCAGCCCCACCAGCGTCACCTTCCTCGCCCGATCCATGAACCAGTGGTGGCCGTAGACGCCGCCCCATTGCAGCGAACCGGGCGAGACCGGCAGGCCCGCCTTTGCCGGATCGAGCACGATCGCCCAGCCGAAACCGAAGCCGAAGCCCGGCCGGGTCGGCTCCAGCAGGTCGCCGATCTGGTTGGTCGTCATCGCCTCGACCGTGTTTTCGCAGAGCAGCGGCGCGCCGCCCCTGGCGATGGTCTCGAGCACGGTCAGGACGTCGGAGGCGGTCCCGGCCATGCCGCCGCCGCCCGAATGATAGGAGGAGGGGTCGAAGATGCGGTCGGGCGCGAACATCACCGATCCGTCGAGAGCGCGGACCTTTTCCGTGCCGCTCATCCGCTTGGGTTCGGGCGACCCGTCGACATAGGGAGCGGCCAGACGATTGCGGTCGGTGACGGTGAAACCGGTATCGGAGAGGCCGAGCGGCTGCATCACCAGTTCAGCGACTGCCTCGCCCAAGCGTTTGCCGGTCTCCTTTTCGATGACGCCGCCGACGACGTCCATGGAGACCGAATATTGCCAGCCGGTGCCGGGCGCGAAAAGCAGCGGCACCGAGGCGATGCGGCGCAGGTTTTCGTCGAGCGAAAGGCCCGGCTGGTCGACGCCATCGGAAACGCCGGCGCGGACATAGGGCCCGTCTTCGAGATGGAAACAATAGCTGAGGCCGGATGTGTGGGTGAGAAGGTGACGGATGAGGATGTCCGGTTCGGAACCGTCTTCGAGGCGGGGCCGAAAGTCGGGCAGCCATTTCGTCACCGGCTCGTCGAGCCCGATGCGGCCCTGTTCGACGAGCCGCATGGCCGCGATCGTGACGATCGGCTTGGTCACCGAGGCGAGCCGGAAGATCGTATCCTCGCGGGCAGGCAGGCCCGCTTCCCGGTCCGCAAAGCCGGCGGCGCGGCGGTAGACGATCTCGCCGTCCTTGGCGACCATCACGACGGTGCCGACGAGGCGCCTGGCGGCAAGCGCGTTCTCGATCACCGCATCGATGGTAGGGCAGGCTGTCCGGGCGGATGAATGGACGGGTAAATTCATGGGACGAAATCTCCGCTAAAGACGCTTTCATCTAGGGCCGCTTTAGAGCGGGACGATCCGGTGGGCGACGAAAAACCATTGGGCGAGGTGTTCGGCGACGACCGGTTCGACCACGGAATTGATCAGCTTCACGTCGTCGATCAGGCGGCTGCCGGGAGTTTCCTCCGGCGGCAACCGGAAGGGCTCGATCGTGCGGAAGGTGAAATGCGTGCCGCGGTCGCGGGTCACGTAGACCGGATAGAGCAGCGCGTCTGTCTTGCGGGCGAGACGGGCGACGAAGGCGTAGTTGCCCTGCAGATGGGCCGGCCGGCCGAACAGCGGGGCTCTGACCTTGCCTTCGAACCCCTCGTCGCAGAAGACGATCAGGTTGCCGTTGTCTTTCAGCGTCTGAAGCGCCGGACGGACGGCATCCTTTCCGGGTTTCAGCACCGTCAGGCCGTCGCGCCGCCGCTCGCGGTTGACCAGCCAGTGGTGCATGCGGCGCTTCGGCGGATCGTAGCTGCCGGTCAGGTCCAGGCCCATGGCGACCAGCGACTGCCAGGCGACCTCCCAATTGGCGATATGCAGACCGATGAAGATGACCGGCTGGCCGGCACACTGCTGGACGAGGTTTTCGGTACCGACAAAGCGGATGTTCCCGGTATTGGCCGCAAGACGCCGCATCACGGCATATTCCGCCCGCTGCCGCCCCTGCGAATCCGCGAATTCCTCGAGCCACGTCGCGATCTGCGCTTCTGAGGCTTCTGGCCGGATGATGCGGAAATTCTCGCGCGCCCGGGCCGACATCGCCTTGTATCGGCGCGGTATGACATGGCGGCCGAGAAAACCGCCGATATTCGAGACGGCGCTCGCCGGCAGCATCTTGAAGGCGAAGACCATCAGAAGGTCGCGGATGTCGCGCGGGGTTTCCCGGCGCAGATGTTTAAGGAAGCGACGCCGGGCCTCGCCGCCGGCAAGGAAATCCGAAAGGCGAAGCGGCGCGCCCTCTTCGAAAATCCAGGCCTTGCGTTTCGTCGCCTTGTGGTGGTGTTCCAGCGGTCGGCTCTCTTCCATCTTGCCGCTCACCGTCGATGCAGCGTGACGGGCAGGCCGCCGCGGGGCCTTAGCGTCAGCCGGCAGATGGGCTCCACCTTGTGGCCTTCCCGCACCCGCAGCCGGAACCGTTGGGCGAGCACCGCCAGGCACAGGATCGATTCCGTCAGCCCGAACTGCAGTCCGGGACAGATGCGCGGACCGCTCGCAAACGGGATATAGCTGTAGGGCACCGGCCGCTTGCCCCCCATGAAACGCTCCGGATTGAAGCGATGCGGATCCTCGAAAAGGGACGGGGTGCGGTGCAGGATCCAGGGTACGATCATCACCAGCGAGGCCGGCTTGATGTCGAGCGTGCCGATGCGGTCGGCCTGCTTGGCCTGGCGGGCGAGGATCGGCACCGGCGGATAGAGCCGCAGCGCTTCCTCGATCACCGCCGTGCACCATTTCAGCTTCGCCACGTCGTCCACATTAGGTACGTTGCTGCCGCAGACCGTTTCGATCTCCGCATGCACGGCTTCCTCGACCCAGGGCGCTCTGGACAGCAGATACCAGGCCCAGGTGAGCGTCGCCGCCGTCGTCTCATGGCCGGCCATGAAGATGGTGGCCGCCTCGTTGCGCAGCGCCACCACGTCGAGCTTCAGTTCGGGATTGCGCTGCTGCCGGCGGATCAGCAGCTCGACCATGGAATTGTCGTCGCCCCTGCCGGCGAGGTGATCCTCGATGACCCGGTCGATAATGGTGTGGATACGCTTCACCGAACGGCGCAGCGAGGGGGTCTTCACCAGCGGCAGGCCTTCGTCGAAACCCAGGAAATAACCGATGTTGATGGAGTCGATCAGCGCCTGATAGCTGCTGAAGCCGTCCGTCACGCTGCCGGCCTGTTCCTCGCCGAGATCGTTTCCGAAGACGCTGCGGGAGATGATCTCCGCGGTCAGGCCTGCCATTTCATAAAGCACGTTGACGGAGGCACCCTCGCCAAGCTTCGTCCAGCGCTCGACGAGTTCGAGCGACGTGTCCTTCATGATGCTGCCGAAGGCCGGTACCCGGTATTTGTGGACGATGTCGGACACCAGCGGCCGCCGCTGTTTCCAGGTTTCGCCGTCCGAGATGAACAGGCCGTCGCCGAGCAGGTATTCGAGCGCGCGGCGCATCTGCGGCGTCTTCCGCTCGAAATTCTCGTGCCGCGTCGCGACTACGTATTTGATCGCTTCGGGGGAGTTCACCGCGACGATCTGCCGGCCGAACAGCCTGATCTGGCTGACCCGCTCGGAATAGTCGCTCTGCCGCCAGATCGACAGGAAATCACGCCGCGCGGTCAGCAGCCGCTGCAGCGGGTTTTTAGGCCGTCCGCTGTAATAGGAGGGACGCGCCGGCTCGAACCGCTGGCCTGCGCCATCGAGGGTTTCGATTGTCTGGGTGTCGGCCGCAAGCCAGGACAGCATGAAACACAAGCCTCTCGTCAAAACGACATTTGCCGATGCCTGGTCGTCTCTCCCCGCCTCGCCATCACAATCTTGTCGCTCGCGCCTGCCCGTGGCGTCAAGATGCCGGCCGGGGCTTTCCCGGTGTCAAGCACGATAGCGGAACCATATCCGCGCGCTTGTGTTGTTAGGGCAGCAGAAGCACAGGGAGAAAAGACATGCGCAAGACCCTACTGGCCGCGTCGGCGGTCCTGATCGCACTCTCGGGCGCAGCTTACGCCCAGACGACGATCGTCACCCAGGATCCGGTCACCACCAGCTCGACCGTCGTCCTGCCCGGCGCGGTTCGCACCTACGTCATGGAGCAGAGCGTTCCCTCGGTTTCCTATCAGGGCGAGATCGCAGTCGGGGCCGCCCTTCCGGACACGGTCGAGGTGCATACGGTGGATGGCTATAACGATTACGCCTACACGGTCGTCAACGACCGCCGCGTCATCGTCAATCCGCAGACCCGGACCGTGATCCAGGTTCTGGAATAGTACGGAAACGTTCGACGCGAACATAAAAAAGCCCCGGCAAAAGATTGCCGGGGCTTTTCCGTTCTGGGATATGCCCGCTCAGTCGTTGGCGGTGACCTTGACGCCGAGGACCTTCGGCAGCGTGTTCGGAGCGCCCATCGCAGCGCCCATGATCATCGGGAAGGGAACGGCATCGGCCGGTTCCGCGGTGACCGTGAAGCTGCCCGGCTTGTCGAGATAGGTGTTGACGGCGGCGCTCACCATGTTCTGCAGTTCCGGCACGTTGTATTGCGCCAGCATCATCGGCGTCATGCCCTTCAGCATCTGCGCCATGGCTTCGCCGGTGGTGCCCTGGCTCTTGCCGGCGTAGTCGAGCGCCTTCTTGGTGATGCCGGCGTCCTCGAAGCGGATTTCGGCGCTGTTGAAGGTGAGGCGCTGCATCAGGCCGAGCATAGCGAGGCCGGCTGCCTGCTGGGCTTCTTCCTTGTTCGGATTGTTTTCCATCGCCTTGGCCGTTTCGTTCGCCGACTTGATGAAGTCGAGCGTGTAGCCGGACATGCTGAAGGCGAGGTTGATCTTCCCGACCTTGGCGAAATCGAGGCCGTATTCGTCGATGTCGAGCGTGCCGTCCTTCAGCGTCCAGCTGCCGGACATGGCGACCTTGCCGTCAAGCGAGGTGATTCCGAGCTGCTGCAGGGTATCCTTCGCCTGCGCGTCGTCGACGATGCTGAGGTCGCTCTTGATGCCATTGATCTCGAGATCGAAACCGACCGAGGAGTGGTCGTCGGCGATTTCGGTGGTGACGTTCGTTTCGTCGATCGAGAAGGCCGGCTTGCCGTCGACGGTGGCCGCGATCTTGCCGACATGGGCTTCGTCGTAGAGCAGGATCGCATCGAGCCCGTCGCCGGTCGCGTTGGCCGGCACGGTGAGGCCGCTGATCGAGATGTCCGATGCGGTGAAGGTGGTCTTGTCCTCGGTGGCGTTGATATTGTCGAAGGTGACCTTGTCGACCGTGTATCCGCCGTTGTCCTCTTCGACGCCCTCGAACTTCACGGTGCCGAGCGGCAGGCTCTGCTTGCCGGCTTCGATCAGGAACTTAGCATTGGTGAGGGTCACGTTCGACCCGCTGACGACGGCCTTTTCCGCCGAGAAGCCGGCCCCGCCCTGGATGGAGATCGCGTTGTTGATCTTGGCGACGAGATCGTTGCCGTCGAGCGCAAAGGCCGGGCCCGCGAAAGTCGAAAGCGCTGCGCCGGCGAGCAGAAGCCGGGCCTTGGTGGAGTATTGCATTGGAGTTCCTCCTGGCGGGCGACGGTCCGGCCCGCGATTGTTTAGGGTTTGTCGATAGTTCAGTCTGCTTGTTCGCGGCACCTTATAGGCAAGCGGAGTAAAAGGTTTATGGCTGTGTTCCACATTCCTTTCGTCAAAATTGCGGCTGACGATTCAGGGTAAACCAAACACTGATTCCAGTCCGGGAAAAGCCTTCATCCACAGGCTGTCGCTGCTACTTTCTTGCCGAGAATCGGGCTTTCCGCTAGTCAAGGCCCATGGGAAAAAATCTGACACCACCTTCCGGCGACGGCGGCGACAATATCCTGCCGGTCGATCTGAAAGCAGCGCTCGAAGAGCGTTACCTCGCCTATGCGCTTTCCACCATCATGCATCGCGCGCTGCCGGACGTGCGCGACGGGCTGAAACCTGTCCACCGCCGCATCGTCTACGCGATGAGCGAGATGGGCCTGCGCCCCAACGCCGCCTTCCGAAAATGCGCCAAGATCGTCGGCGAGGTGATGGGTAATTTCCACCCGCACGGCGACCAGTCGATCTATGACGCGCTGGCGCGACTCGCACAAGATTTCTCGCAGCGTTATCCGCTCGTCAACGGCCAGGGTAATTTCGGCAACATCGACGGCGATAGCCCCGCCGCGATGCGTTATACCGAAAGCAAGATGACGGCGGTTTCCGAGCTGCTGCTCGAAGGCATCGACCAGGACGCGGTGGATTTCCGCGATACCTACGACGAATCGAATTCGGAGCCGGTGGTGCTGCCGGGCGCTTTCCCGAACCTGCTGGCCAACGGTACGTCCGGCATCGCAGTCGGCATGGCGACGTCGATCCCGCCGCACAACGTCCATGAGCTCTGCGATGCGGCGCTGCATCTGATCAAGCATCCGACGGCGACCATCGAGGATCTGATGGCGGATCCTGCCGAACCCGCCAAGGGCGGCATCGAAGGTCCCGACCTCCCGACCGGCGGCATCATCATCGACAGCAGAGAGTCCATCGTCGAGGCCTACAAGACCGGCCGCGGCGGTTTTCGTGTCCGCGCCCGCTGGGTGGTCGAGGATCTCGGCCGGGGCGGCTACCAGATCGTCGTCACCGAAATCCCGTACCAGGTGCAGAAGTCGCGGCTGATCGAGAAGATCGCCGAGCTGTTGCTCGCTCGCAAGCTGCCGCTTCTCGAAGACGTGCGCGACGAATCGGCGGAAGACGTGCGTGTCGTGTTGGTGCCCAAGAACCGCACTGTCGATGCGACCCTGCTGATGGAATCGCTGTTCAAGCTGTCCGAGCTGGAAACCCGCCTGCCGCTCAACATGAACGTGCTCTCCATGGGCCGCGTGCCCAAGGTGATGGCGCTCAACGAAGTGCTGCTGGAATGGCTGGCGCATCGCCGTGACGTGCTCGTCCGCCGCTCGCGCTTCCGCCTGGCGGCGATCGACCGGCGCCTGGAAATCCTCGGCGGCCTGCTGATCGCCTACCTCAATATCGACGAGGTGATCCGCATCATCCGTGAGGAGGACGAACCGAAGCCTGTCATGATGGAGCGCTGGTCGCTCACCGACATCCAGGCCGACGCGATCCTCAACATGCGGCTGCGCAACTTGCGCAAGCTCGAAGAATTCGAGATCCGCACCGAAAACGACAATCTGACCAAGGAAAAGGCGGATATCGAGGCGCTGCTCGCCTCCGAGGACAAGCAGTGGCGGGTCATCGAGCACGAGATCCAGGACGTCCGCAAGAATTTCGCCAAGGGCCGCGGCAAACCTTATGCGCGCCTGACGACCTTCGCCGACGCGCCGGATGCCGATATCGAGGCGATCAACCAGGCGATGATCGAGAAGGAGCCGATCACCGTCGTCGTCTCGCAGAAGGGCTGGATCCGCGCGCTGAAGGGCCACATCTCGGACACATCGACGCTCACCTTCAAGGAAGGCGACGGCCCGAAGATCGCGTTTACGGCGCAGACCACCGACAAGCTGCTGCTCGTCACCACGGGCGGCAAGGTCTACACGCTCGGCGCCGACAAGCTGCCGGGCGGCCGTGGCCATGGCGAGCCGATCCGCATCATCGTCGACATGGAGAACGACCAGGACATCCTGACCGCCTTCGTCCATGACCCGCAGCGCAAGCTGATCGTTGCCTCGACTGCGGGCAACGGTTTCGTCGTGGCCGAGAGTGAGATGGTCGCCAATACCCGCAAGGGCAAGCAGATCATGAACGTCGCCATGCCCGACGAGGCGAAACTGGTCGTGCCGGTTTCGGGCGATCACGTCGCGGTTGTCGGTGAAAACCGCAAGCTGCTGGTCTTTCCGCTCGCTCAGCTGCCGGAAATGACGCGCGGCAAGGGCGTTCGCCTGCAGCGCTACAAGGACGGCGGCATTTCCGACATCCGCTGCTTTACCATTGCCGACGGGCTTTCCTGGGAAGACAGCGCCGGCCGCTCGTTCACCCGCAACAAGGACGAGCTCCTCGAATGGATCGCCGACCGCGCCACCGCCGGCCGCGCGGTTCCGAAGGGCTTTCCGAGAAGTGGGAAGTTTGCGGGGTGATCAGCTTTTGGCGAGCACGCTGAGGGCTACGTGATACTTCCTCATCGCCATTTTGGCGGAGAGGAGCTGACGCTGGAAATCCTCATCCGAAACCGTCTTGGGATCGAACAGTTCGATGCCGGTATCGTCGGTGCGAAGCTCCAGCATCTGGCCTTCTTTCCAACCAAGACGGACAAGGGCCTCTTGCGGCAAGACGATGACGTGGTTTTGGCCGATCTTTTGAATGGTAGTCTTCTGAACAGTACTTTTTGCACTCATTGTTTGCGACCTGTGGTGGTGTTTTGATGCTATCACAGGGGCTTGTGCGGGCAAATATCAAATCGTTCGCGACACTGGCACCTTGACCCGCAACCTCTACACGCGCCGCATCTGCCACGCAGAATACCCGATCAGAGCGAGCACCAGGATCGACCCGCCCAGCAGCGTTTGGCTGGACGGGACTTCGGAAAAGATCAGCCAGACCCAGATCGGCGCGAGAATGGTTTCGAGCAGATAGAACATGCCGACCTCGGGGCCGGAGAGGTATTTCGGACCGGTCGCCAGGCACCAGAAGGCGAGCGGCATCATGATCGCGCCGTCGAACAGCACCCAGAA
Source organism: Hyphomicrobiales bacterium (assembly GCA_900471605.1). Lineage (GTDB taxonomy): Bacteria > Pseudomonadota > Alphaproteobacteria > Rhizobiales > Rhizobiaceae > Neorhizobium. The sequence continues at coordinate 195,710 of UCEY01000045.1, forward strand.
GGGATTGGCGATCGAAAAACCGCCCGTGCCGGCAAGCAAGGATACGCCGACGAAGGAAAGCCCGACCGCCGCCGGAATGATGGTCGCCACCAGCGGCACGAACCCCATGTCGATCCGTGCCGCCCGGCTGAGCGTGATCGCCAGCGCCAGCAGGAAGGAGGCGGTTGTCGCAAGGGTATCGCCGAGGATATGGCCGCCGGCAAGGCCGCCCGAGACGATCAGGCCGACGCCCGAAAACATCACCAGCATGGCGATCAGCGTCGACGGCGAGGGGCGTTCCTTGAGGATCAGCCAGCCGAGAATGGCGGCATACATCGGCGTTGAGGCGACGATGAAGACGACATTCGCCGTCGCCGTGTTGAACACGGCCCCGAGGAAGGCGATCGTCGAGATGCCGTAGCAGAACCCGGCGGCAAGCCCCGCCTTGCCGGGAATCAGAACCGGGCGGCTGGAACCGAAGCGGCGGACGAGCAGCCACAGGAGGATGGCGGCGGCCAAGGTGGCCGTGCTGCGCACCGCGACCGTCGACCACATCTCGCCTTGCCCGAGGCGCACGAGCGGCACGTCGAAGGAAAGCGCAAGTCCGCCGATCGAGGTGAGCACGAGGCCCTTCGTATGATCGTTCATGGGATCGTTTCAGATGTCCGTGGCGGGATCGAAGATTTCCCAGCCGCGCGGGGTCAGGTGTTCCTGCGGCTGGAAGCGGGTCTTGTAACCCATCTTCGCCGAACCCTTCACCCAGTAGCCGAGATAGACATGCGGCAGGCCGAGCGTTCTCGTGCGGGCGATGTGGTCGAGGATCATGAACGTGCCGAGCGAGCGCTTTTCATACTCGGGATTGAAGAAGGAATAGACCATCGACAGGCCGTCGCTCATCATATCGGTGAGAGCGACGGCAAGCAGCTCTCCCTTCGCCTCGGTTCGGATGCCGGAACCCGGCTCGCGGCGGCGGTACTCGATGACGCGGGTGTTGACATGCGTGTCTTCGACCATGATCGCATAGTCGAGTGCCGACATGTCGGACATGCCGCCCCGCTGGTGGCGGTCGTCGAGATAATGGCGGAAGAGAGAGAACTGTTCGGTCGAAGGCTGCGCCGGATAGACCGTCGCGATCACGTCGCGATTGGCGGCGAGAACCCGTTTCATCGACCGCACCGGTTCGAATTCATGCGCAAGGATGCGCACGGAGACGCACGCGCGGCAGGATTCGCAGGCAGGCCGATAGGCGATGTTCTGCGAACGGCGGAAACCGCCCTGGGTCAGCAGGTCGTTCATCTCGGCGGCGCGCGGGCCGACCAGGTGAGTGAAGACCTTTCGCTCCATTTCACCCGGCAGATAGGGACAAACTGCCGGGGCCGTCAGATAGAACTGCGGTGAGGGCGTTGCCTGGGTGTTCATTGCGTCGTGGCAGTCCGGTCTTTGGTGTCGTAAATGTCATACCATGGCGCATAAAAGTAAAACGTCAACCATATGCTGCGAGAGGCAGCCGGCATGCGCCATAAACTTTTGGCCAGTGGCGTAATCGTTACGGCGTACGGACCACGACCGTGCCGAGCAACAGGTCATGCACGAGGCGAGAGCGCTCGATGAACAGGCCCGCGAGCAGAATGAGCGGCGTCAGCACGGAATTGATGATCCAGAAGATCACCGTATGCGCCATGGCGGTCAGGAAATCCATCCGCCGGCCGTCGATCCGCGCCATGGCGATCCCCATGGCGCGCATGCCGGGCGAGGCTTGGGCGGGGCCGCCGAGCGTCATCCCGAAATAAAGAAGGGCGACGATCACGAACAGCACCGGATAGAGCATGAAGCCGAGGCCGAGCGTTATGATGCCGAGAAAGAACACCACGACCGCGGCCGGAATGCAGAGCAGGAGCACGATCACGTAGTCGATGATGAAGGCGAACACCCGGCGCGAAAGAACGCCGCTATAGGCGCGCCAATCGTCCGGTGCGGCATAGGTCGGGTTCGGGTCGAGGCTCATGGTTTCAACATCTCCGGTTTCTTGCACATCGATATGGGAAGAAACCACCCCGGTAACAAGGCTTATCCGATCTTCGCCAGCTTCTTTGCCACGTCCACCGCAAAATAGGAGAGAATCCCGTCGCAGCCGGCACGCTTGAAGCAGAGCAGCGTCTCCATCATGATCCGGTCGCCGTCGATCCAGCCGTTCATCGCCGCCGCCTTGATCTGGGTGTATTCGCCGGAAACCTGGTAGGCGAAGACGGGAAGGCCGAAGGCCTCCTTGATGCGCCAGCAGATGTCGAGATAGGCGATGCCGGGCTTGACCATCAGCATGTCGGCGCCTTCCTCGACGTCGAGGGCCGCATCGCGGACAGCTTCGGTGCCGTTGGCCGGCGAGATGTAATAGCTGTTCTTGTCGCCCTTCAGGAGGCCGCTGGTGTTGATCGCCTCGCGATAGGGGCCGTAGAAGCCGGACGAGAATTTCGTCGCATAGGACATGATGCCGACATCCTGGTGGCCAGCCGCGTCGAGGCCTCGGCGGATGGCGCCGATCCGGCCGTCCATCATTTCCGACGGCGCGATGATGTCGGCGCCTGCGTCCGCCTGCATGACGGCCGCGCGGACGATCTGGTCGACCGTCTCGTCGTTGACGATGACGCCGCCGCGCAGGATGCCGTCATGGCCGTGGCTGGTGAACGGATCGAGCGCCACGTCGGTAATGATGCCGATATTCGGCACGGCCTTCTTGAAGGCGGCGGTCGCCTGGTTGATCAGGTTGTTGGCGACGAGGCTGTTGGAGCCGGTCTCGTCGCGCAGCTCCATCTCGATATCGGGGAAGGTGGCGATCGCCGGAATGCCGAGATCGGCGGCTTCCTTCACCGCTTCGACCGCCTTGTCGACGCTCATGCGGTTGACGCCGGGCATGGCGGCGATCGGATCGACGATGCCGGTGCCGGGCACGATGAAGATCGGCCAGATCAGGTCGTCGACCGTCAGCCGGTTTTCCTGCACCAGCCGGCGCGTCCAGTCCGCCTTGCGGTTGCGCCGCATGCGGCGATGGCCGGTGATCTCGTCGACCAGATGCGTCTTGTCCATGACTGATGTCTCCATTCTCGTGCTTGTGGGGTCCATATCATGCGGCCGAACGATTATGAATGGGCGGGATCGCCGCATGCGTGCCGCTTGCAGGTGCTGGCGGACGGAACGTCCCGCCGTTATGGTGGCGGCCATGGAACCCGATTCACTCACGGTGCCGAAGCGCACGCTGACCGAAATTCTCTACGTGATCTTCCTGAGACTGGTTGCGGTCACCTGTTTCTGGTTCGGCCTGCAATACTGGGCCATGCTGGTCGGCTATTCGCTGAAGGGCATGGCTCGCTTCGATCTCTTGACGCTTCCCTGGAAGGTGGCGGCGTCTTCGCTTGCCGTTCTGTTTCCGGTCGCCTCGCTCGGCCTCTGGCTCACCGTCTCCTGGGGACCCGTGCTCTGGGCGATTGCGGCGATCTCGCAGGTGTCGATGTATATCGTCTGGCCGGAGATCTTCGGACACAACCGTCTCGTCCCGCTCATGCACGGCCTCGTCGCCGCGCTTTATGTCGTGTTTCGGCTCTCCCTATGGGTCGAAGCACGCCGCAAGGCGGAGCGGGTAAGGATTGATTCACCTTGATGTTAAAGCTTTGACGGCTGGATTTGGTCGAGAAATCGCAGCTAAGTAGTTGATTTGACTGACGTCGAGATAGGGGTGGAGCCGGTCGGCAAAGAGCCGCGGGAATTCGAGGAAACGCGTTAAGCGCTTGTTAAGCCTATGTTTTAAGTCGAATTTTATGCGTATTGGATAGTGTCTGTCTCAAGGCGGGAAGAAAACAAACACCGCCAAACAAAACAGGATGAGGCAGTCATGATGAACACGAAACTGAAGCCGCAGGCGGTAACGGCAGTAGCAGATCCGCATGAAGAAACCATTCGCAACCTTTATATGGAGTCGCTGCATCTGGTCGAACGCCTGCATCGCCGTCTCCTCGATGTGATCAAGGACGAGTTCGACCGCCAGGGTCGCGACGACGTCAACGCCGTCCAGGCTCTCCTGCTGTTCAACATCGGCAATTCGGAACTGACGGCCGGCGAGCTGCGCTCCCGCGGTTATTACCTCGGCTCTAACGTCTCCTACAACGTCAAGAAGCTGGTCGACCTCGGCTTCATCAACCACCAGCGCTCGCGCATCGACCGCCGCTCGGTCCGCATCAGCCTGACGCCGGAAGGCCAGGCGATCGCCGAAACCGTCGGCAAGCTCTACGAGCGCCATATCGGCTCGATCGAAAAGGTCGGTGGCATCGGCGAGGGCGAGTTCTCCCAGATGAACAAGCTGCTCCAGCGCCTCGACCGCTTCTGGAACGACCAGATCCTCTACCGCCTTTGATCCACAAGAGGCTTGCGAAACACTCCATTACCTCCAGTCATGCGGTGCTACGCAAAGCGTAACGGGGCGTCGGAAGACGCGCCGTTACGCGCGTTTGCGTCAGGGTGCTGGATTCACAACGTGGCGGCCACGACCCGCCTGATTTCGGTGGTCATGCCGGAAAACAGCGAGGAGAGGTCGAGCCAGCCGTCCGGTCTGCGGCCCGTCACCTTTTCGGGCCATCCGCAGATGCCGTCCTGCTCGACATAGCCGACGCATTGCGGTGCCGTTTCATCGCGAAAATGCAGGACGGCCAGCTTGCCGGGTTCAAGCGCTTCGATCGGATGCCAGTTCAATTCTCAAATTCCTCATTTATGAGGGGTGATTTTTAATCAATCCGCTTGCCTCAGGCTTGCGACTTTTGTGTTTTGTTAAAACCGGCCTCCGAAATCTGAGACACGATCGGACTGGACGCGAGGCGTGCCGTCGAGGATATGCCGGTGATCGCGTGCGGTTCCATGAGTGTGGCCTATATGCCGCGTGAAAAAATCACCTGCCAACACGGCTTTGTGACGCGCGAGTACCTGACACGAATTGGCCATATTGCTATGGGACCCGCTGGATGCAACGGGCCGGCGGTAATTCGCGCTTTCACGACATTGCGATGACGACGAAGCCCTGCGCGGCTGCGCTAACTTTTTGCGCGTTCTTAACCATATCCCTGTAGGCGTCTCTGATGATGCTCGGGACCAGATGGGTACTATGATGTCGAAGAAGATCGGATCTGAAGCTCTTTCCCGCCGTGCCCTGCTTCGCACGGCCGTCTCCGCGGGTGCTGCCGCACTTGCTGCGCCTGCATTCGCCCAATCGGCGGTCGACGATTTGATCAATGCGCAGCGCCGCGGCACCTGGGATGACCAGTTCGACGCAAAGGCCGCATCGAGAACCGCCGTCAATGTCGTCTCCAACAACCCTGTGCTTGGCGCCGGCGGCCCGGCGAACATCCAGCAGGCGATCGTGGATTACCAGCAGATCGTCGCCAACGGCGGATGGCCCGAAGTCAATCCCGGCCAGCAGCGCCTGCGCCTCGGCGTCGTCGACCCGACCGTCCAGCAGCTGCGCCAGCGCCTGATGATTTCAGGCGACCTGCCGCGCGAAGCGGGCATGTCCTCCTCGTTCGACAGTTATGTCGATGGCGCGGTGAAGCGTTTCCAGGCCCGCCACGGCCTGCCCGCCGACGGCGTGATGGGTGAATTCACCGTCAAGGCGATGAACATATCGGCCGACGTGCGGCTGCGCCAGCTGGGGACCAATCTGGTGCGCCTGCAGTCCATGTCCGGCGATCTCGGCCCCCGCTATGTGATGGTCAACATTCCGGCCGCCTATATCGAGGCGGTGGAGAACGACCGCGTGGCGCTGCGCACCAACGCAGTCGTCGGTCGTATCGACCGGCCGACGCACGCCATCAACTCGAAGATCTACGAGGTCATCCTCAACCCTTACTGGACCGCGCCGCGCTCGATCGTCGAAAAGGACATCGTGCCGCTGATGCGCAAGGACCCGACCTATCTGACGCGCAACAACATTCGCCTGATCGACGGCAAGGGCAACGAAGTGGCGCCGGAGACGGTCGACTGGTTCGCGCCGAAGGCGCCGAACTTCATGTTCCGGCAGGATCCCGGCAAGATCAACGCCATGGCCTCGACGAAGATCAACTTCCACAACCCGAACAACGAGTACATGCACGACACGCCCCAGCAGGGCCTGTTCAACAAGCTGATGCGCTTCGAATCCTCTGGCTGCATGCGCGTGCAGAACGTCCGCGACCTCATCACCTGGCTGCTGCGCGACACGTCCGGCTGGTCGCGCCAGGAGATCGAACGGGTGATCTCGACCCGCCAGAACAACCCGATCAAGCTTGCCGTGGAAGTTCCGGTCTATATCGTCTACATCACCGCATGGTCGGCGAAGGACCGCGTCGTCCAGTTCCGCGACGACATCTACGAGCGCGACGGCAACCAGGAACTGGCACTGCAGACCACCACCGGCATCGAGAAGCCGGCCGGCGCTGCCGACGACGACCTGCTGCCGCAATAAGGCCGGCTTCGATTTCCGTTTCCGAAAAGCCGCATCCTGCAAAGGGTGCGGCTTTTTCGTTTTCTGCGATCATCCCCGCGTCTTCGGACGCTCAAATGTCGTTCTGCGTATTGCCCTGCGAAAGGGGGAACGCTAAGACGCGACATTGCAATGCCCACCCCTTTGAGGAGCCTCGCACATGTCGAACACCGACGTCTTCTTCTCCCGCCCGCTGGCCGAATCCGATCCGGAAATCTTTGGCGCGATCGAGAAGGAACTGGGTCGCCAGCGCCACGAAATCGAGCTGATCGCATCGGAGAACATCGTTTCCCGCGCCGTGCTTGAGGCTCAAGGGTCGATCATGACCAACAAGTATGCGGAGGGTTATCCGGGCAAGCGTTATTACGGCGGTTGCCAGTTCGTCGATATCGCCGAGGAACTCGCCATCGAGCGCGCCAAGAAGCTGTTCGGCGTCAACTTCGCCAATGTCCAGCCGAATTCCGGTTCGCAGATGAACCAGGCCGTGTTCCTGGCGCTCCTCCAGCCCGGCGATACCTTCATGGGTCTCGACCTCAATTCCGGGGGGCATCTCACCCACGGTTCGCCGGTCAACATGTCCGGCAAGTGGTTCAACGTCGTCTCCTACGGCGTGCGCGAGGGCGACAACCTGCTCGACATGGACGAGGTCCAGAAGAAGGCCGAAGAGCACAAGCCGAAGCTGATCATCGCCGGCGGCACCGCCTATTCCCGCATCTGGGACTGGAAGCGTTTCCGCGAGATCGCCGACTCGGTCGGTGCCTATCTGATGGTCGACATGGCCCATATTGCCGGCCTCGTCGCCGGCGGCCAGCATCCGTCGCCGTTCCCGCACTGCCATGTCGCGACCACCACGACCCACAAGTCGCTGCGTGGACCTCGCGGCGGCGTCATCCTCACCAATGACGAGGACCTGGCCAAGAAGTTCAATTCGGCCGTATTCCCCGGCCTCCAGGGCGGTCCGCTGATGCACATCATCGCCGCCAAGGCGGTCGCATTCGGCGAGGCGCTGCAGCCGGGCTTCAAGGACTATGCGGCCCAGATCGTCAAGAACGCCAAGGCGCTGTCCGAAACGCTGATGGCCGGCGGCGTCGATATCGTTTCCGGCGGTACCGACAACCACCTGATGCTGGTCGACCTGCGCAAGAAGAACGCCACCGGCAAGCGCGCCGAGGCGGCTCTCGGCCGCGGCTACATCACCACCAACAAGAACGGCATTCCCTTCGACCCGGAAAAGCCCTTCGTCACCTCGGGTATCCGTCTCGGCACCCCGGCCGGCACGACGCGCGGCTTCAAGGAAGCGGAATTCAAGGAAATCGGCAATCTCATCATCGAGGTTCTCGACGGCCTGAAGGTCGCCAATTCCGACGAGGGCAATGCTTCGGTTGAAGCCGGCGTGCGCGAAAAAGTCGTGGCGCTCACCGGCCGCTTCCCCATGTATCCCTACATGTGATCGAAGGGTCGCCGTTCAGGCGACCCCTTATTGCCAAGGCTCAAGGAGAGGCGATGCGCTGCCCCTATTGCGGTTCGGAAGACACGCAGGTCAAGGATAGTCGTCCGGCGGAGGATTACACCTCCATCCGCCGGCGGCGTATCTGCCCGGATTGCGGCGGCCGTTTCACCACGTTCGAGCGCGTCCAGCTTCGCGAACTGATGGTCACCAAGAAGACCGGCCGCAAGGTGCCGTTCGACCGCAACAAGCTGGTGCGGTCGTTCCAGATCGCGCTGCGCAAGCGGCCGGTCGACAACGACCGCATCGAGCGGGCGGTATCGGGTATCGTGCGCCGGCTCGAAAGTTCCGGCGAGAACGAAATCTCCTCGGAAGAGATCGGCCTGCAGGTGCTGGAGGCGCTGAAGAGCCTCGATGACGTCGCCTTCGTGCGTTACGCATCGGTCTATCGCGATTTCTCCCATGCGGAGGATTTCGAAAAGGTGATCCAGGAGATCAACGCCAAGATCGCCCGCGATCCCGGCATCGAGCCTTAGACATGACGAGCGCTGCAGAAGACCGGTGGTTCATGGCCTCGGCGCTGCGTCTGTCGCGCCTTCACACCGGCCAGACAGGAACCAATCCTTCGGTCGGCTGCGTCATCGTCAAGGACGGCGAGGTTGTCGGCTCCGCCGTCACCGCGCCCGGCGGGCGGCCGCATGCGGAAACCCAGGCGCTCGATATCGCCGGCGAAAAGGCGAGGGGAGCGACGGCCTATGTCACGCTCGAACCCTGCTCCCATTACGGCCGCACGCCGCCTTGCGCCAACGCGCTGGTCGAGGCCGGCGTCGCTCGCGTCGTCATCTCGCTGACCGATCCCGATCCGCGCGTTTCAGGCAGGGGGATCGCGATCCTGCGCGATGCCGGGATCGTCGTCGAGACCGGGTTGATGGAGGAGGAGGGGCGCCGCGCGCTCGCCGCCTACCTCACCCGCCAGACGAAGGGCCGCCCGCATGTGACTCTGAAACTTGCGGTTTCCGCCGACGGCATGCTCGGCCGGCGCGGCGAGGAAGTATCGATCACCGGACCCGAGGCGCGGGCGCAAGTGCACCGGCTGCGGGCCGAGGCCGATGCGATTCTCGTCGGGATTGGGACGGTGCTGTCGGATGATCCGGAGCTGACCGTGCGCATTGCAGGGCTTGAAGACCGCTCACCGGTTCGCATCGTGCTGGATCGGCGGCTGGAATTGCCGCTGGGTTCCAAGCTGGTGCAAAGTGCGCGGGATGTGCCGGTGATCGTTGTGGCTGCGCCGGGTTTGGGCTCGCAGGTTGAGGATGTGGCGACACCCCCCTCTGCCCTGC
>UCEY01000054.1 GCA_900471605.1 Hyphomicrobiales bacterium
CGCCCACACATATCCAAAAGAGCTAACGCCTACGCCGATCGTACACCCCCGGCCGCCATTTGCCTCGCTTGTCTGCGGTCCCGCTATGCCTTCGATTCAAGGCGACCGTCGTGCAGTTCGCGCCTGCCGAAATCGACGGGCCGGCGTCAGCATCAGGAAAGGATCTGCCATGAACCGCCGAACGTTTCTTCAAATGCTGTCAGGTGTTGCCCTCTTCCCGATCGCGAACGGCATGACCTCCCGCGTCAGCGCGACGGAGCACCTCTTCCCCGAGCAGATAGGGCTCAACATCACCGGCATGAGCTATTGGGCCACAGAGCAGCCCTTTTCCAACCTCGCCTACAATGCCTCGCCCTGGCGGGTGCAGGTCGAGAACGCGCCCTTCACATGGGATGAGCCGCTGCCACCGATGACGCCGGACGGATATCCCACGCAGGTCCCGGCGGGAGCCGTCGTCGAAACCTGCCTGATCTTCACGACGCATCGGAAGAACCTGCCAGTCCAGCTTTCCGTCCATTACGATGGCAAGGGCAAGCTCGGCTATATCTCCGGCGCCGAGCTCGAAGCGCGGGCACCGGGGCGCGACGATGTCCGCAATCTTCGTAACAATGCGCCCTTCACCTCGATGGTGATGCAGACCGATGCCTCCGACCCGATCCGCAATATCCGCGTCTATGAGCGCGGCCCGATACCAAAGCAGACATTCCGTGCGCCGTTTCTGGAGCGCCTGAACGGCATGTCGGCGTTGCGTTTCATGGACTGGATGGGAACCAACAATTCCAAGGTCGCGAGCTGGAACGATAGGCCGAAACTGGGCCAGTTCGGCAAATCCGATCTAGGCGTGCCGCTCGAATACATGATCGAGCTTTGCAACCTCGTGAAATCGGATCCGTGGTTCAACATGCCGCATCTTGCAGACGACGACTATGTTCGCCGGTTCGCCGAACAGGTCAGAAAAGACCTAGATCCTGACCTCAAGGTCCATGTGGAATATTCGAACGAGGTCTGGAACACCTCATTCGACCAGGCCGACCACGCGCGCAGCCGCGGCCTTGCTCTCGGCCTTTCGACCAATGACTACGAGGCGCAGCTTCGCTATTACGCACACAGGACAACCGAAATACTGGCCATCTGGGAAGATGTCTTTGGCACGGCCAAACAGCGGATCAGCGGCATCTACTCGGCGCAATCCGTCAACGGATGGAGCACCGAGACGATCATGACGTGGAAAGGCGTGAAGGAACACGCGGATGCGCTGGCGATCGCCCCCTATTTCGGCGGTGGTCTCGGCTCGCCGGATCGGGCGGAAGATGTATCGAAATGGTCGCTCAACCGCCTCTTCTCGACGCTGGAGAAGGAAGTGGAGACCGACAACAAAAAGACCATGCAGGAACAGGCGGCACTCGCCAGGCAATACGGCGTCAAGCTCTACGCCTATGAGGGCGGCCAGCATCTTGTTGGTCACAGCGGGGCGGAAAACAACGAAAGACTGACAAATCTCTTTGTTGCAGCCAATCGTGACCGCCGGATGGGCGAACTCTATCTTCGCCATCTCAGCAACTGGCGGACATCGGGTGGAGACCTCTATGCGGCGTTTTCATCGATGAGCGAACCCAGCAAATGGGGTAGCTGGGGACTGCTGGAAGACGAGAGCGGCACCCAGCCGAAGTGGCAGGCCATCCAGCAGGTGCTCAAGCGCAAACCTGCCCTCTAGATTTCCTCGAGCTGTGAGCGAAACGCCAGGTGACGACCGAGCCCGGGTCTCCCGGCATCCATGCTTTGGTACTGACGCGCCGATGATCGAATTTCGGCCCGGACGGCTGGCCTATGCCTATCCTTAACGCACGCGAATCCACGGAGGATTTTCCGGTCTCAGGTGTTCGCATTTGAGGCTGGGCGGATCACGAGGAAGCTGTCGGCCAAATTATTGACCGGCTGCCAACCCGGGCAGCCGGTCAATCTACCACGCCGATACCCGAGGCGTTCTGCTCAAGTCCGCACTACAAAATACCACAATCACAGATCGGCGATATTGCAATTGAGCCACACCTCAAGTGTAACTTTCCAATATCTAATTTAGAGGATGATTCCCGAGCGGATATTTGTTCCAAAGGATGTACTTCGGAGTGCAGCCGATGGTAAAAATTGAAAATCAACCAGTGATTATTAAATTCAAACATAGATACAACGATTGAGAGAACCTAATCCTTTTGATTGAGTTGATGTGGTTTGCAGATGAGGGAATAATACTTTTGCCAAACAGACTGCTGAAGGCTCGAACGGGAAAAACGGTCGGGCCTTCTCCTTTTGGTGAACCTGACATTTGCCAGGCTTCGTGGTGTTATGTGATCCCGAGGCGTCCTGTCGGCCTCGATCTACTCCCCCTTTGGGGGCGCCCTCGCTGTTTCGTCGGCGAGGGTTTCTTTTATGGGGCACGGCGGGAAAAGCATGCCAGCCACCTTCGAGACGCTCGTCGACGGCGAGCGACATGGCGGCGGACGACAGCGAGCCTACGCCTTTTGAGGTATCTTCGACCGGCTACCGCCCTCGACAGCGCCGCGCCCGAACAAAACCGCACATATCAGCGCTCGGTGAACGCCCTCGACATGCTGTCCATGATCGGCTTGGCCAGATAGCTGAAGAACGTCCTGACCGTGGTCTGAATCATGATTTCCGCCGGCATGCCCGGTTGCGGGGTAAACCCCTTGATACGAGCGATCTCGTCGGGCGAAATATTGATGCGCGTGATATAGACATCATGGTTGGTGAGGCCCGCCTTGCTATCCTCCATGGCATCCGCCGAGACGTAAAATACCTCGCCCCTCAGAACCGGGGTGGTGCGCTGGTTCAATGCGATGAGGCGGACCGTGGCCTTCTGGCCGACCTTGACGCTGTCGATCTCGTTGCGGGCCACCTTTGCCTCGATGATCAGGGGAACGCCGGCGGGCAGGATCTCCATGATCCCCTTGCCGCTTTCGATGACGCCGCCGGTCGTATGGTAATAGGTTCGCACGACAGTGCCGGAAACCGGCGCAAGGATCGTGGCCCGGCGCAAAACGTCATCGGCCTCACGCGACTGTTCGCGTGCCGCATCGCGGTCGCCCTGGATCGACTGCAAGCGGTCAAGCGCCTCTTCCCGATAGGTCTCCTCGGCGTGCGATATCTCCTGCTGTCCCTTCAGGAGCTCGGCTCCGGTCTCCGCGACCTCCGATTCCAGACGGCCGATCTGCCCTTCGGCATCGGCGATGGCCCGCTGAAGCGCCCTGACTTCGGTGGCGCGCAGCAATCCCTTGGTCAGCAGAACCCGTTTGGTATCGTATTCGTCCTTGAGCAGCACGAGCTGCCGCGACATCGCCTCGCTGTGCCGAAGGTAACCTTCGCTGCGGAACTCCAGGGCTTTCATGTTCTGCTTCAGCAGCGAAAGTTCGGTGGCGAGCTTCATCCGCTGAGCCCTGAAGTTCAGCTGTTGGGTGAGGATGATCGCGGAGACATCCGGATCATCCTTGAATTGGTTCAAATAGGCCGAGACGGTCATCGTCTCGGCACCCTCTGACTGGGCGGCAAGACGGGCGGCGGTTGCCTCCAGCCGGATGCGCCGAAGGAAAAGCTCCCGCTTCTTGGCCTGGGACGCCGTTTCATCGAGCCTGACCAATGGCTGGTTTTCCACCACCTGGTCGCCTTCGTCGACCAGCAGTTCCTTGATGATCCCGCCCTCGAAATGCTGCACGATCTTGTTGCGCCCGGTTGCGACGAAACTGCCCTGGGCGATGACGGCTGCCGCAAGCGGCGCCGTCGCGGCCCATGTGCCGAAACCGCCAAAGGCGATGGCCGTTAAAGCCAGACCGGCCACCGTCTGTTTCCAGACCGATCGGGGAACTTCCGAATACCATTCGAGATCGTGAACCTTCGCAACGGCAGACATGACACAACCTCTATTGCAACTGATGGCCGAACGAACCGGTATTGATATCGATGCCGCGGGCTTCGATCGCCTTCAGCACATCGGCGCGCATCCCGAACAGCGCGACGGTGCCGTTAGCCAGCAGCAGGACCTTGTCGACGCTGCTGAGGAGAGACGGGCGCTGCGTGATCGTGGCGACGGTTATCTTGTGTTCCTTGGCGTGGCGCAGTGCCTGGAGCAGCGCCGTATCGCCGGCATTGTCGAGATTGGAATTCGGCTCATCCAGCACCACCATCCTCGGATCGCCGAAGAACGCGCGGGCCAGCGCAATACGCTGCTTCTGCCCGCCGGAAAGCGGAGCACCGTCGGCCGCGACCACGGTTTCGTATCCGTGCGGCAGGCTGGCGATCATCTCATGGACATCGGCCAGCATCGCGGCGCGGTAGATCTGCTCATCATCCGCATCCAGCCGCATGCGGGCGATATTGGCCTTGATCGTGCCGGGAAAGAGCTGCACATCCTGCGGCAGATAACCGATATTCTCGCCGAACTGGCGCTGGTCCCAGTTTCTCAGATCCATCAGATCCAGTCGCACGCTGCCCGAGGTCGGCAGGATCGACCCGACGAGCATTTTTCCAAGCGTCGTCTTGCCGGCGCCGGAATTTCCGATGATCGCCAGGGAATCGCCCGGCTGCAGGGCGAACGAAATGCCGTTGAGCACCACCCGCTTGGTTCCCTGCGGCACATAGAGGAGGCGCTCGACGTCGAGGCGCCCCTCCGGCTTCGGCAGGTTCAGCCTATCGAAATTCAGGGGCGAGGATTTCAGGAGTGCGGTTATCCGGGCGTAGGCCGCACGGGATTGGCTGTATTGGTTCCAGCCTTCGATGGCACCTTCGATCGGCGCCAGCGCGCGACCCGCGATGATGGAGGCGGCGATCACCATGCCGCCCGTCAGCTGCCCTTCGATCGACAGGAAGGCGCCCCAGCCGAGCATCGCGATCTGCGTCAGAAGCCGGCAGGCCTTCGATATCGCCGCAATGGTGATGTTCCGGTCCTGGGCGATGACCTGCGATTTGAGCGAGGATGCCGTATCCTTGCCCCAGATCTGCACCGTCTCGGGGATCATCGCGAGCGCATTGATGATCTGTGAATTGCGGGACATCGATTCCAGATGAAGGTTGGCCTTCACCTGCGCCGTATTGGCTTCGGCAAACGGCTCGGCGGTCATGCGCTGGTTGATCTGGGTGAAGACAAGCAGCATCAGCGCCGTCAGGACCACGATGCAGCCGAGGTGCGGGTGGATGAGGAAGACCGCCACCACGAAGAGAGGCGCGATCGGCGCATCGAGGAACGAGAGCAGGGTTCTGGAAACAAGGAACGAGCGAACCTGCTGAAGATCGCCGAGCACCTGATATTCGCGACCGTTGCTCTGGAGCGAGGCACGGGCGGCAGCGCTCAGGATCGGAGCGCCCAGCTGGGCTGCGATTTCCACCGCCGTCCGCATCAGGATGAAACGCCGAAGCGCGTCGAAGGCCGCCTGCAGGATGACGGCGCCGATGATCACGATCGTCAGCATCACCAGGGTGTCGAGCGAGCGGCTGGTCAGCACCCGGTCGGATATCTGGAACAGGTAGGTCGGGATCGCCAGCACGAGAATGTTGCTGGCGATCGTGAAAAGCATGACGATCGCCAGGTTCCGCCGCACGGCCGTGACGCCGGCCTTCAGGCTGGCCGAAAAGTCGACCGGCGGGAGACGCTTGTGAAACGTTCCGTCGCCGCCGCCACCGGTCGACGGCTGCTTTCCGAAGGTTTTCGTCTCGCTCCGCAACGGCCCGGTATCGGCATCGATGGTGATCATGCCTTCCGGCGCCTTTGCCTCCGTCGCTTCGCGTACCGTCGGCTTCGGCTCGATTTCCGGTTCGATGATGCGGTCATTGGCCGGCATGGGCAGGATATCGGCTCCCGAGGAGCTGCCATTCGCCCGGGATTGGCTCGGCGGTGAATTTCTCGGTTCCAGCCGGGATACGGTTGCTGAAGAGGCTGCGCCATCCGATGACAGTTTCAGGCATTCGTCCACAGCGCGCTCCAATTTTGCATAGACATCCTCACCGGCAGGTTGTTGAGCTTCATCGTGATCTTGGGCCTGTTCGAGGTCGGCCCTTCTTTGGGCGTCCGACATGTTTTTCCCCATCATCCGAGTACATGTTGCAATCCATCGTTCTGATAGTGGCCGTCGTGGTCTACGGGCACGCCGTAGCCGGGCTCGTCCGGATTGGTGTGCGAGGTTGAATCGTCGAGGAAAGCCACCGCCTCGTTGACCAGCGCGTTGGGATCCTGCGCGGCGAGTTCCGGATGGCTCGAGATCAGCCCCGACTGGTAAAGCGTTTCCTGGGAATATTGCTCGCCGCCCACATAGGTATGGCCGAGAGAATCAAGATCGGCGATCGCCGCATTGTTGATGAGCGCATTTCCCCCGGTCGAAATCGACCATGTCGCATCCGCGTGGGGATTGATGGCATTCATCGCCAGGGCGATCTGGTCGCTGTCGCCGACGATGTTGGTCTGGCTGATATACTGGATATTCAGCAGATCGCCGCTGATATAGAGAACGCGCAATCCGGCCATTCCCGCAAACGCCGAGTCCGTCAGAACGCCATGTGGCAGATCCCTTCCGCCACCGGCAAAATCGTTCGCCGCATCCAGATAGGCCGAAGGCAATGCGCTGAAACGGTCGGCGCCGCCGATATTGTAGATATGGGCCTGGTTCCAGAGCAGGTTCCCGGCGGTGGAAATCGATCCCTCGCCGGTCGTTCCGAAACCCGTAACCGCGCCCACCACGTCGTTGTCGAACAGGATGTTCGTCTGGTGGATGATATTGGCGTCGTACAGGCTGCCGCCGATGATGATCAGATCATAGGAGTGGCCGAGCTCGTAGATCGAGGTCTGGTTCACGCTTGTATTGTCACCGCCGATCACCCTGGTCGTGGCGCCGGCAGAGGACAGGATGCCGACGTCATTGTCGGACATGAAGATATACTGTTCCAGCCAGTTGGCGATCAGCAGGTCCCCGTGGATTTCCGTGACCGCCCAGCTTCCGGGATAACCGCTGCCGGCGTGTTCCGAAGCGCCGCCGTCCTGCAGCGGATCGACCCGGTGGAAATTCGCGATATTGAACATTTCGTCCGGCGCGTCACCGCCGGTCCAGTGGCTGATTGCCGAGGTGATGGCGTCCGTATCCTGGAGGACGTTGACCTGGATGACCGCATTGATCTCGAAATGGTCGCCAACCACCGCCGTCACGGTCGCGGCGGTCCAGATATTCTTGAGGACGGCATCGTTGACGACGGTATTGTTGCCGCCGATCAGCTCCACCGAAGCCTCTACCTGGACCGGACCTTCCGCAAATACCTTGACGCCGGATCCGCCGTCCGCAGCGTCGTCGTCGGATCCCGCACCGTCATCCTCCTTGAAGGAATGGTAATCTTCCAGCTTCGGCGCCTCGTCGACCAGAAGGCCGTTGACATAGATACCGTCGATTGTCGTGGACTGATGGACGAAGGCTCCCTCGGGTGCGGGGTCTGCTGAAAGGGCTTCCAGCTGGTCGGCGACGGTCTTGATGATGTCGATCAGGTCCGCCGTGGACGTCGGCATGTCGAGATGCCCGATCGGCGAATCCGAGATAACCTGTTCCGCCGTATTCAGGAGCTCGCGGTTATCGATCGGCGTGGGGTCGAACCTGAGGCCATGGCCCCCTACCCCGAAACTGTCGTTGTCTGAAAGAGAGGCAGCCTGAACGATGAAATTCGCGACCGAGCCCGGAGGCTCGATCTGCCACGTGAGGGAATTGCCGCCGAAATAGAACGGATGCACGTGGTGCGGCATTTCGTGCGGGCCGTGATGCATCCTGATTTCCACCTGCGGAATGATCGGATGATCGTATCGGCCGACAAAGTGGGGATGCCAGATGGGCGTGAAACTCGCTGGAGCCTTGTAGACCAGGGACGGATCGAAATCGATCAGGTCATAAGGCGCCTCGAAGTGGGACTGCGGCGCGATCGATTGCGGGACGGCTTGCTCGGGCGTGTAGAGCGAGAAGTCGTTATAGGCCTCCCGCAGCCGCGCGTCCTCGACATTCGTGTGGAAGAGGCCGATGAAATGAGCGATTTCCTGGGTGATCGTGTCCATCGTCGTCATAGCCGCTGCCTTTGTATGGGCATGCCTGCATCACAGGTCGTTCGGAATGAGGGACTGCGCAGGGGTCTGCGCAGTCCACGATGTGAAGGTCCCCGCTGGAGTGGAGGACGACTGTCGGCTTAGACGCTGCCGCCGTCGTGGGTGTCGTCGCCCGCCACCGTGCTGTGGAGGTCGCCGCCGACGATGGTCATGTCGATTGCGTTCTGCTGCAGGTTCGCACCCATCACGATGTCCTGGTTGAAGGCGTGGGTGTCGATCGACGCATCGGCCGATGCGGAGCTCGTGCCGGTCACGAAACCGTCGTCACCGTTGTGCGAGCCCCAGACACCGCCGTCGCCGCCAGCTCCGCCGGCGCCGGTATAGGCCAGGCCGCCATCGCCGCCGGCAGCACCGGCACCGCCGAATGCCCAGCCGCCTACCGCGCCACCGCCGGTACCATCGGCCCATGCGCCACTCAGTGCCGCACCGCCGTCGCCGGCACCCGATGTTGCGTCACCGCCGGTAGCATCGCCACTGGTAGCCGCGTCGGATGTTGCTGCGCCACCGGTACCAGCGGCACCTGCTGCGCCGTCGCCACCAAGCCCGGCACCAAGCCCGGCGCCGAAACCAGCTCCGAGACCGGCCCCGAGGGCACCGCCGCCAGCGCCGCCATCACCGGCATCCGCGGTGTCGCCACCATCGCCGCCGTCACCGCCGGTCGGATCGCCGCCGGCACCACCGGCGTTTCCACCACCGTCACCGGCAGGGCCGCCCGCACCGCCATCGCCGTCGGCGAAGATCGGATTGAGCAGGCCGAGGCTGCTGCCGATCGTGGTTGCCGATGCTCCGCCGTTCGAATCGCCGCCGTCTCCGGCGTCGGAAGCATTGCCGCCGGTGGAGTTGCCGGAATTGCCGCCTGCAGCGCCGTTGCCAGCCGTATTGCTGCCGCCCTGATCGCCGTCGCCGGCAAAGGCGAGCCCGGCGCCAAGGCCGAGACCGAGACCCAGGCCGAGACCGAGACCGTCGCCACCATTGCCGCCACGGCCACCGATACCCTTGCCGCCATCGGCATCGCTTTCGGCATCGCCGCTGTCGCCGTCGCCGCCGTCGGCATCGCCGCCTTCGCCTTTACCGCCGGCTGCGACGCTTGCGGCCAAGCCGCCAAGGCCGTCACCGCCAACCGCGAAGCCGCCAAGCGCGGTACCGCCGTTGCCGCCGTCACCGCCATCGGCATCTGCATGGCTTCCGCCATTGCCACCGCCGCCGCCGGCATTGATACCGTCGGAGGCAAGCGCAATGCCGCCCTCGGCAGTGCCGTTCAGCTCGAACGAGCCGTCATTGCTGACGCTGGCGTTTTCAAGCTTGTCATTGTCCTGGATGTTGGCGACCTGGCTGAAGACGTTGCCGACGTCGTTGCCTTCACCGGTCAGGGCGTTGTTGAGCACGTCATCGATACGGATGTTGAACATCCCGTCGATGGAGCTGTGGTTCATGTCGACATCGGCAAAATCATCGTCCGTCGGCATGTAGTGATCAAGATCGACACCGACATCGACGGTGACGCCGACGGTGGTCTCATTGACGTTTTCGTTGAAGTTGCCGTTACCGTTGAGGTTCAGGTTGCCGTTGCCGTTCAGGTTCAAATTACCGTTGCCGTTGCCGTTGCCATTCCAGTTGTCGTTGTCGTTTGTGGAATCGCTGGTCTGGTTCTGGCTTTGATCGCTGGACTGCTGCTGCTGCTGTTGTTCCTGCTGTTGCTGTTGCTGCTGCTGTTCCTGGCTGTCCGTCGGATCGTCGACAACAGTGTTGAACGCGTTGCGTTTGTCTACCATCACAGTATCCTCTTATGACTGCGACAGCGTGACCGCCATTCATCTTCTTGGGGTCTTTGCTCGTCGCTGTTGAAGTGAATCATTGGCCTCTGACGACAGGGCGCGCGTCAACGCGACCGTTCGCCGGTCTTTCTCTCGTGATGTCTGATTTTTAAGCTCTCCCCTAGTTTCCCGAGAGGCTTTGAAAGGGCGGCGCTGTAGATCGCTTATGCGCTACATCATGCGCCAACGAACGTTCTTAACGCTCATTCTCAAGTACTTCGGGATGGAGGCACTGTGTCCCCATTGAGCAGAAGAAATAAGGTAATATTTCGATCTAGCGCGACCTGATGAATACTATATCAGCATAGTCAGATGGGTTAAATGGTCTAATCAAGAAGACGTAGGCATCTAGATAATGAATTTCCCCTTATGTATGCAGCAACTCGCTCACCTTGAGAGGAACCGTTGCATGATCATGTTTCGTTCGCGTCAAAACGACCTTGGGAACTGCGTTGCGTCGTCGATTCGATCTATTCTGTAAATCGTTCGGTCTATTCCCACCATTCGGGTCTTGGTTTACCGTTCCAGAATAAGATCTTCGGAGCACGACTTTGCGTGTACTTTCGATCAACGACTTGAGGGGGGCCTATCCATGCAGATTCCGCATGGTGTTTCACAACATGTCGGCCTTGATCTGGCAACAAACGCCTTGAAGAGAATGAATGCGATCCGAACACTCCTCTTCATCTGCTCGCCGGGAACAATCTCCACCGCAATGACGGCGGCCATCGAAAGCGAGTTTCCGTGGCTCTGCGTCAAGACGGTTCCCGACCTGAAGCTCGCCTCGGCGGAATTCGACAATCCGGTCCAGCTCGTGCTGGCCGATGTCCGCCTTGCGTCCGCCCTCGCCGAATACTGGCCGCAGCTTGCTCGGCATCATTCCGCGGCAGCGCTTGCGCTGATGGGAACCGATGACGGCGAAATCGCCTCCGACCATCGAAGAGCGAAAGAGCTCGAAGTCGTCCAGGGAATTCTTCCGTTCAACGTCAATCTGGACGTCTTCCTGTCCGGCCTACGGATCATATTGAAGGGGGGGACGTATTTCCCTTCGACGAGTTACCGGGCCCAGAGAAATGAACCTGCGGAAGCAAGCGAGGATTCGGCCGACCCGAAGCCCGCCTTGTACGCCGCCGGCAGGCAGGCGATCGAAAAGCTGACGAAACGCGAGAATGAAATTCTCGCGCGGATGGCCATGGGCAACCAGAACAAGATCATCGCGGCCACCCTCGGCCTCTCCGAACATACGGTCAAGATTCACATCCACAACATCATCACCAAGCTCGGCGTGCATAATAGAACGGAAGTCGTCGCTCTCTATTTTGAATATCGGCGCAAGGATACGACCGGCAATGCAGGCGACACGAACCGCGGCCAAGACGGCCGCTCCTTCTCAGGCGACAAATACTAGGCTCCGGGACATCCTGCTCCTGATCGGACAGCTGAACTATACCTGGACAAATACGGAAAGCCTGTTGATCCATATGATCGCCGGCCTTGCCCGGGTGGACAAGGAAACGGCGATCGTCATCTTTTTGACCCTGAACACCACACGGGCCCGCATCGACCTCGTTGAACGGCTGACCAAGATGCGCAAGACCGCACCGGCCTGCCGCAAGGAAATCCTGGAGGCCACCCATCGTCTTTCCGACGAGGCGAAGCTTCGCAACAAATACAACCATTGCATTTATTCATTCGATCCCGACAGCGGCCGCAACGTCACGCAATCGATGCGGATCTTCGAAAGCAGGGACGAAATCAAATACGGAAAGATCGAGGAACTCGACGCACGCGAGATCGGACGGATCCGGGAAAGCATCAACTCCCTCGTCGCGATCAACAAGACGTTCTGGCAGATCACCGAACGGTACGGCTTCCCAACCTGAAATCCGGACGGAGCTTCACGCCAGGCTCGGCATCGTTATGCCGGGCAGGAAGCCTTTGAGCGCATCGGCCAGGGTGACGATCGAGATGAGATGGCCGGCATCGTCGGTGATGGAAATCGCCCGCAATGCCAGCGTTTCTCCCTGCTGAATATGATCGACGATGATGTCTCTCATTCCGGAGATGACTTCGGCTGTGGCTCCCTCGAGATCGACGAAGTCGAGCCCTTCGGTATCCGGAATGAAACCGTCTTTCAAATCGACATTCAGGAAATATTTCACCATGGACCCAACTCCCGGGGGTTAGCCTGGCGGCCGCTTGAAACTGCGAAATCCAACCCGTCGCGGAAGCGGCGCCCACATCCTCCAAGCGCTTACTCCCCATCTTCCGATCTACCCTCGGGCTCGATCAGAACATTAGCAAATATATAAATTACCCATGGCACCGGTCAACCTGGAATTGACGGCTCGCTTTGGAAACTGGTGAATAATTCGTCTTCATCACTTGGCATCCCGTTCGGCCGCCGTCGGTCCGGCCGAACCGCCTGTACGCTTTTCGGTCAACCAGCGCCTTGCCAGGTGCATGTTGATGCTCGCCCAGTCATGGTTCAGGGCGGCAATGAACAAGCTGTCATTGTGGAGAATAATTTCCTGCAGGTATTGCTGCAGTTCAGACGCATTCCCATCAAATTCGACCAGCCAGGTCGTTCCGGATAATTTGCAGGCTACGAGCGGCTGAATTCTTTTCCGCGCCCGATTATATGCCTCGACCTTCTCACAATCCAAGATAACCAGGAATACTGCCATGTATCTTACCTCCAGGCGGAGGAAACAGATATTGATGCGCAAAGTTCCATTTGGAAAATGGCGGAGTTTTTCGGGCTGGGCGCAAGTTTCGCCAGAGTAGTTATACTTTCGGGCGTCGGGTCTGCTATCCAGTCCGGCGCCGGCTTCCTCTGGCGGAGCGATTTCAAAGAGGGATTGCTTCCGCGGAGCGATCCGCGAAACCCCGGACTGTGGGGCTTATCCGATCGGCGCCGAATAGCTGTGGCGAAACCAGCGCCAGCTCGTGATATGTGTCCCGGCCGCAGGCCGACGAACAGCGCGGACATGGCATTTCCACCGCGCCGCAGCCGCAGCATCGGGTGCCCGTATACGGTTTGGCAGGATGAGCTTCGCAAACCCAGCCCGTATCCTTGCAGTCTCTGCACCTGAACATCAGCGAAATCCTCTCTGATCCGCAGGGCAACAGGATAACATGCGCATGAGTCGCAGGCAGTTGCGCCAAACGAGCTATATCCGTAAGCCTATTGGCGGATAGGGTTCGGGCCACGATGGCATCCAATCTCACCGGCGCCATCTTGCGCATGCCCGGCCTTGCTCAAAATATCATCCAGTTGATCGCCATCCTGATCCACGGCATAACCGATCCGAACAGCCGGGACGTTTGAGATGGATGAAAAATTCGATATCGGTGCGCGCCTCAACGCCATGCGCGTGGCGGCCGGCCTTTCCCAGCGCCAGCTCGCCGAGCGGGCCGGGGTGCCGCATGCGCAGATATCGAACGTCGAGACCAACAAGGTCAGCCCTTCCGTTTCGACGCTTCGCAAGATCCTGAGCGGGCTCGGCGTCGGCATGGGCGACTTTTTCGAGCCCGAACGCAGCCCGCCGAAAGGCCCGTTCTTCTCGGCGCATGAGCTCGTGGATTTGACATCACAGGTCGCCACATCCCCTATCTCGGGCGGCGACGGCAAGTTGATCTTCCGCCAGATCGGCGATGCACGGGCGCATAACCTGCAGATCCTCCACGAAATCTATGAGCCGCATGCCGATACCGGAGAGACCCTTTTGCAGCATGCCTCCTCGGAGGGCGGGTATGTGGTCGAAGGCGAACTCGAAGTAACCGTCGGCGAGGACGTGCGTGTCCTCAAAGCCGGCGAGGCCTATCTTTTCGACAGCCGCGTACCGCACCGGTTCCGCAACCTTTCGGACCGGCAGACGATCGTGATTTCGGCCTGCTCGCCACCCTATCTTTGATTTTTTAAATCCCGCTTGCTCAAAATAATGAGCAAGACTATAGCTAGGTCATCGATTTCAGGGGATATCGTCATGACCGTTTCAGCAGATCTGCAGTCCCGCCAGAAAGCCGCCGTGGCGGGCGGCGTCGGAACCCGGGGCATCTTCGCTCAGAAAGCCTTGAACGCCGAGCTTTGGGACGTGGACGGCAAGCGCTTCATCGATTTCGCCGCCGGCATCGCCGTCAACAATACCGGCCATCGCCATCCGGCGGTGATGCGCGCCGTCGCCGAACAGGCCGAGCACTTCACCCATACCTGCTTCCACGTCGCGCCTTACGAAGGCTACGTGAGGCTCGCCGAGCGGCTGAACGCGATGGCGCCGACCGGGGCCGAAAACCGCACCATGCTGGTCACCACCGGCGCCGAAGCGGTCGAGAATGCCGTCAAGATCGCCCGCGCCCATACGGGCCGCGCCGGCATCATCGCCTTTTCGGGCGCCTTCCACGGCCGCACCATGCTCGGCATGGCGCTGACCGGCAAGGTCATGCCCTACAAGAAGAATTTCGGCCCCTTCCCGGCCGATATCTACCACGCGCCCTTCCCCAATCCCTATCTCGGCTTCTCGACCGAAGAGGCGATCGCCGGGCTCGACCGGCTGTTCGCCGCTGATGTCGATCCGGAGCGGATCGCCGCCTTCATCGTCGAGCCGGTCCAGGGCGAAGGCGGCTTCAACGTCGCGCCGAAGGAATTCCTCGTCCACCTTCGCGAAGTCGCGGACAAATACGGTATCGTGCTGATCGCCGACGAGATTCAGGCCGGCATGGCGCGCACCGGCAGGATGTTCGGCTTCGAACATGCGGGCGTGAAGCCAGACATGATCACGATGGCCAAGGGCCTTGCCGGCGGCTTCCCGCTGTCGGCCGTCACCGGCAGAGCCGAGATCATGAACGCGGCCCATCCGGGCGGGCTCGGCGGCACCTATGCGGGCAATCCGCTGAGCGTCGCAGCCGCCAATGCCGTGCTCGACGTCATCGAGGATGAGAAGCTCTGCGAACGCGCAGCCGAAGTCGGCCGGCGGATCACCGAGCGGCTGACGGCGATCGCCTCCCGCCAGGGCATGGAGCATATCGGTGACGTGCGCGGCCTCGGCGCCATGGTGGCGTTCGAAATGGTCGAGGATCGTCAGTCGAAGGCGGCCTCCCCTGTCCTCACCAACCGCATCATCGCCGAAGCGGAGGCACGCGGCCTTATTCTCCTGTCTTGCGGAACACGCCTCAATGTGATCCGTTTGCTGCCGCCGCTCACCATCGAGTGGGAGGTTCTGGAGGAAGGGCTCGCCATTCTCGAAGCTTCGATCGAAGCGGCATTTTCCGACGCAACCGCTTCGGCGGCTGCCTGAGCCAACCAGGCCATGCCGACCGCGGGGCCGTTCGGGTTCCGCGGTGATTTTGGCTGCGGTCGCCTGTGGGCGTGCCGCAAGAAACGAGGAAAAGCCCATGAACGGCGCCGATATGCTCTGTGATGTCCTTCTGGTGAACGGTATCGACGTCTGTTTCGCCAATCCCGGGACATCGGAAATGCATTTCGTCGCGGCCCTCGACCGCAAGCCGGCCATGCGCTGCGTGCTCGGCCTGTCGGAAGGCGTCGTGACCGGTGCCGCCGACGGTTATGCCCGCATGGCGGACAAGCCGGCAGCAACCCTTCTTCATCTCGGCCCCGGCCTTGCCAACGGCCTCGCCAACCTCCACAACGCCCGCCGCGCCCGCACGCCGATGCTCAACGTCGTCGGCGACCACGCCTCCTATCACCTTCAATACGACGCGCCGCTCACCAGCGACATCGAGAGCCTTGCCCGGCCGATGTCCCATTGGGTCGGACGCGCCGCCGGTGCCGCCGATATCCGCCGCTGCACCGAAGACGGTTATGCCGCAGCGCTGGCCAACCGCGGCATCTCGACCATGATCCTGCCGGCCGACGCCGCCTGGGGCGAGGTCTCGCCGGAGACGCTCGCTAGAGCGGTAATCCCGGCTCCTGCGAAGATCGATCCCGAGACGTTGAAAGCATCGATCGCCGCGCTCCGCAGCGGCAAGCGCGTCGTGATCATGCTGGCAGGCCAGGCCCTTCGGGAAAAGCCGGTCGAAACCGCAGGCCGCATCGCGGCCGCCACCGGCGCGGTGCTGTTCTCCACCTCTTCTGGCCGCAGCGCTCGTGGCGCCGGCCGTGCGCTGGTCAGGCCGGTTCCCTACAAGATCGACCTGGCGCTCGACGCACTCAAGGATTTCGAAGTCGCCATCTGCATCGGCGGCCCGCGACCGGTCACCTTCTTCGCCTATCCCGGAAAGCCGAGCACGACTTTGCCGCCCTCCTGCGAGGTCATCCAGCTCGCCGAGCACGAACACGATCTCACGGAGGTTCTCGCAACGCTTGCCGATGCGCTCGGCATCAGGCCCGATGCGGATTTCGCCCGCAACCGGCTCACGCAGAACGACATCCAGGTGCCGACCGGCGCGCTGACGCCCGACGCCATCAGCTTTGCGATCGGCCGGCGCCTGCCGGAAAATGCGGTCCTCATCGATGAAGGCCTGACCTCGGTCGGCCAGTATCCGGTCCTTGCGTCCGGGCTGCCGCCGCATGAGCACCTGCCGATCACCGGCGGCGCCATCGGCATCGGCATTCCCCTGGCGGCGGGAGCCGCGATCGGAGCGCCTGATCGCAAGGTCATCGCAATGCAGGCGGACGGCAGCGGCATGTACACGGTGCAGGGCCTCTGGACCCAGGCACGCGAACAGCTCGACGTTGTCACCATCGTCTTCGCCAACAGCGCCTATCGCATCCTCCAGGGCGAGATGACCAATGTCGGCGTCAACGCCTATGGCCGCAACGCCCAGCGCATGCTCGATCTCGATGCCCCGAAGCTCGACTGGTGTTCGCTCGCCAAGGGTCTCGGCGTCGAGTCCGGCCGCGCGACGACGATCGAGGAATTCGTCAAGCTGTTCGACGGCGCGCTCAGCCGCAAGGGACCGTTCCTGATCGAGGCCGTCATCGACTGATCACTGCGGAGCGCAACCGTTACATCGCGACCAGATGGCCCGGCGAAACGGTCTTGTAGCCGAGCGGATTGACCTTGTAGTCCACGGAACGGATCGGGCTCTTGAGCTCGTCGCTGGCGACCATGCGTTTTTCGCGCCGACGATCGGGATCCGGCACCGGCACGGCCGCCATCAGCTTCTTCGTGTATTCGTGCTGAGGGTTGCCGAACACCGAGGCGCGCGGGCCGATCTCGACGATCTCTCCGAGATACATCACCGCGACACGATGGCTGACCCGCTCGACAACGGCCATGTCGTGGCTGATGAACAGGAAAGCGAGGTTCAAACTCTGCTGGAGGTCGAGCATCAGGTTGATCACCTGCGCTTTGATCGACACGTCGAGCGCCGAGACGCTTTCATCCGCAACGATAACCTTCGGTTCGAGCGCAAGCGCGCGGGCGATGCAGATGCGCTGGCGCTGGCCGCCGGAGAACTCGTGCGGGTAGCGGTTGACCATGTCGGACGTCAGCCCGACCTTGCGCAACATGTCGGCGACCACGTCCTTTGCCTGTTTCGCCGTCCCCATCTTGTGTTCGAGATAGGGTTCGGCGATCGCCTGGCCGATCGTCATGCGCGGGTTCAGCGAGGCAAACGGGTCCTGAAAAATCATCTGCACGGATTTGCGCATCTCGCGCATTTCGCGCCTGTCGAGCGCCAGCACGTCACGGCCCTCGACGACCACCGAACCGGCATCCGGCTCGATCAGCCGCATGATCGCTCGGCCCGTCGTCGACTTGCCGCAACCGCTTTCGCCGACCAGCGATAGCGTCTCGCCGGCATGGAGGTCGAAGGAGACGTTTTCGACAGCATGCACACGGCCACTGACGCGACCGAACAGGCCGGAATGGATGTCAAAGCGCTTGGTGAGGCCCTTCACCTCCAGAACCGGCCGCTCGTTGGCCGCAACCGTATCGGCGACCTCGACCTGGACGTCGGACTCCCCGGTCGCCGCATTGACGACGGGAAAACGCAGCGGCCGCTCGTATTTCTGCATCGAGCCGAGCACCGGCACGGCCGCCAGGAGCGCCCGCGTATAGGGATGTCTGCCGCGATGGAAGATGTCGGGCGTATCGCCCGTCTCCACCTGCTCGCCGCGATACATGACGATGGTGCGGTCTGCGACCTCGGCCACCACGCCCATGTCGTGGGTGATGAACAGGACGGATGTGCCCTCCTCGTCCTGCAGCATCTTGATCAGGTCGAGGATCTGGCCCTGGATGGTCACGTCGAGCGCCGTCGTCGGCTCGTCGGCGATCAGCAGTTTCGGCTTGGAGGCGAGCGCCATGGCGATCATCACGCGCTGGCGCATGCCGCCCGAGAACCGGTGCGGATATTCGTCGAAACGCGAGGCGGCGGAGGGAATACGCACCTTTTCCAGCAGCCGGATCGTCTCGGCTTTCGCCTCAGCCGCCGACATCGCCTTGTGGCAGAGCAGCGCCTCGGAAATCTGGTCGCCGATGGTGAAGAGCGGATTGAGGCTCGTCATCGGCTCCTGAAAGATCATCGCCACGTCATTGCCACGCACCTTGCGCATCTCGTGTTCGGGAAGCGCCAGAAGATCGCGCCCGCCGAGCATGATCCTGCCTTCGATGCGGCTGGCCCCCTCCTGCAGCAGCCGCATGATCGAGAGCGAGGTGACGCTCTTGCCGGACCCGCTTTCGCCGACGATCGCCACCGTCTCGCCAGGCGCGACGGTGAAGGAAACATCCCGCACGACCGACTTCCACTCGCCATCCACCAGGAAGGATGTGGTCAGGTTCTCGACGGAGAGGACCGGCTGAGCGGACTGGACGGCTGGTGCTTGCGAGTTAGCCATGATCGTTCCCTTGTTATTGTCGTTATCTGCGAGGCTGTAGGCGTCGGGCGGCGCGTGGAGCCCCTCCCCCCTGTGGGGAGGGGTTGGGGA
>UCEY01000078.1 GCA_900471605.1 Hyphomicrobiales bacterium
AAACCGTAACCCGGTCCCAACCAGCATGCGCCAATCAATCAGTGATTTCTTTAGAACGAAAGTCGTCGTCGCCAGCAGCGCCGCCGCCCTCGTTCAGTGAGCGGGTTATAGATCCCACCACCATTTGAAGTCAACAGGCTTGATTCAGAAAAATCGAGAAAAACGACAAGTTATTGATATAAATGGACAATCTCCGAAAAATTATGCGGAGGACGCTTTT
This sequence comes from Hyphomicrobiales bacterium, assembly GCA_900471605.1. Lineage (GTDB taxonomy): Bacteria > Pseudomonadota > Alphaproteobacteria > Rhizobiales > Rhizobiaceae > Neorhizobium. The sequence goes on from UCEY01000078.1 coordinate 221, forward strand.
CCAGCGACTTTCGGGCCCTCGCGGCGTGTATAAACAGTGCCCTTTTGGCCCCTGCCTCAAAACCGCCCCGACAAATTCACAATCTCATGGTTACCACGCTCTCTATAGGGAATCGAAAAAGCGTCTCTGCGAATGTACCCGTTTGCAAGGTGCCGGATTTGACTCTCCAGCCTGAAAGGGGCACATGTTTGGCCCAAGGTCCCGCAGGCAGTATAAAAGCTGCCTACGGCAATAACGAGTATCAGGGACTGGCTTAAACTGGCATGATAACGGCCCGCAGCATGATCCGCTCGCTCGGCAACGAACCGCCGATCCTCGCCGACGGCCGTCGCGCCCCGGATCGACGTGAAATTTCGTTGCGTTGGCTTTCCGGCACGTTTCTCACGGGCATTACATCTTCCATTCTGATGGGCGTTGCTTTGTTTGCCGCTCTCGACGGCCGGCAGCAGCTTGCGATCCCGGCCGAGGCATCGGCCGCCCTCCCCGCGCACGATGCGGATGCCGCCTCGCGCGGCAAGCGGCTGCTCGGCAGCAATATCGTCGCCATGCCCACCGACCGCAAAGTGATGGAAGTCTCGACCGTCGTGCACGAGGGCAACAAGGAAGTCATCCGCCGCAAGCCCTTCGCGCATGTGAAGATGAACCTGGCCGCCAACCACGTGGCGCAGGAAGATTATCCGAATTTCGATCCGATGACGATCTTCTCGTCGAGCGAGACACCGCCGCCGCCGGCCGCCCGCGCGGGCGTCATCTACGGCTCGAACGTCGAATCCGAAGTCAGCCTCCAGACCGTCGCCTTCCCCGTGAAGGGCAGCATGTACGCGTTCGCGCCGGCGATGACGCTGGAAGAGGTCGAGGAAAACGTCCGTTCCAACGGTTCCGTGCTCACGGACGGCAACAGCCAGCTGTCGGGGCTCTCCTATGTCGATCCACAGCGCTTCTCCTCGAAGGATGACGGCGCCGGCCTGGACATCACCGCGGGCCTCGCTGCCCGGGTCGTCGAAGAGAACATCTCGGTTTCGACCCCCGAACCGATCAATTCGCATACGAGGGAATATGCCGACGACGTCATTCCCGTGCGCAAGGCCGAAACGGTCGGCCAGGCGATGACCGAAGTCGGTTATCCGGAAGGCAAGGCGCGGGAAATCTCCGGCTACCTGCAATCTCGCCTCGGCGAGGCCGGTCTTTCGGTCGGCGACGTGCTGCGCATCGGCGTCATCCAGGAAGGCGACATGGTTCTGGTCGTCCGGGCCAGCCTCTATCGGCGCGGCAATCACCGGGTCACGGTTGCCCTCGACGATCACGGCCGCTTCGTGGACGGCGAAGAGCCGCCGATGCTGGACGCAATCGCCTCGGCCTTCAGCGAACAATCGCCGCAGATCGTCGCCGGCCGCGAATTGCCGCGCGTCTACGACGGCATCTACCGCGCCGCCCTCTCCTACGGGATGAGCAAGGAGATGACCGGCACGCTGGTAAAACTGCTTGCCAGCAATGTCGATCTGCAGGCGCAATTGAAGCCTACCGACAAGATCGAGGCCTTCTTCTCGGTCACCGACGAAAAAGGCCAGGCCAGCAAGGATTCCGAACTGCTCTACGTGAACGCCCGTTTCGGCGACACGACCAGCCGCTTCTACCGCTTCCAGAATTCCGACGACAATTCGGTCGACTATTTCGACGAGGACGGCAAGAGCATCCGGCAGTTCCTGCTGCGCAACCCGCTTCCGAACGGCCGAATGACCTCCGGTTTCGGCATGCGCGGCCATCCCATCCTCGGCCGGGCTCTGATGCACACGGGCACCGACTGGGCCGCCCCGCGCGGCACGCCGATCATCGCCACCGGCAACGGCATCGTCGAAAAGGCCGGCTGGGACTCCGGCGGTTTCGGCAACCAGACGCTCATCCGCCATGCCAACGGTTACGTCTCCTCCTACAACCACCAGAGCGCCATCGCGCCGGGTGTTCGCGAAGGCGCCAAGGTCACCCAGGGCCAGGTGATCGGTTACGTCGGCTCCACCGGCCAGTCGACCGGCGCCCATCTTCACTACGAACTGATCGTCAACGGCACCAAGGTCGATGCGATGAAGGTCCGCCTGCCGGGCGGCAGCTCGCTGACCGGCAAGGCGCTGGCGCGCTTCGAGGAAGAGCGCAAGCGCATCGACGCACTGCTCAACACCCAGGCTTCCGACGAGGTCGCAAGCCGCTAGGTCATCCTCCCCTTGCGGCTGTTCTGCCGCAAACGATCGAAGGCTTCGAGCGTATCGACGCGCAGACGAAAATGGCGGCCGAGGCCGCCATTCTGCTTCTTATGTCCGGTTCGGCTTACGCAGCCTCGCTCACCACCCGCTTGACCCGGAAGAGCAGCCGGTCCGAACCGGCGCTGACGGCGACCGCCGATGCATCCGGAATCTGGCCGCCGAGAATCTGCTCGGCGAGCGGATCCTGCACGAACTTCTGGATCACCCGCTTCAGCGGACGCGCGCCATAGACCGGGTCGTAACCCTTGTCGGCCAGCCATTCGCGGGCGTCCGGGCCGAGATCGATGGTGATCTTCCGCTCCGCCAGCAGCGACAGGAGCCGCTTCATCTGGATATCGACGATCGCGCCCATCTCGTTGCGTTTCAGGCGGTGGAACAGGATGATCTCGTCGACGCGGTTGAGGAATTCAGGCCGGAACGAGGCTTTCACCACCTCCATCACCTGCTCGCGCACGCTTTCGGAATCCTCGTCCTCGCGAAGAGCGGTCAGATATTCCGCTCCCAGATTGGAGGTCATGATGATCATCGTGTTCTTGAAGTCGACCGTGCGGCCCTGCCCGTCCGTCAGGCGCCCGTCGTCGAGCACCTGCAGGAGAACGTTGAACACATCCGGGTGCGCCTTCTCGATCTCGTCGAACAGCACGATCTGGTAAGGCTTGCGCCGCACCGCTTCGGTCAGCGCGCCGCCTTCCTCGTAACCGACATAGCCCGGAGGGGCACCGATCAACCGCGCGACAGAATGCTTCTCCATGTATTCCGACATGTCGAGGCGAACCATCGCGCTCTCGTCGTCGAACAGGAATCGGGCCAGCGACTTGGTTAGCTCCGTCTTACCGACGCCGGTCGGGCCGAGGAAGATGAACGAGCCGATCGGCCGGTTCGGATCCTGCAGCCCGGCGCGCGAACGGCGGACCGCCCGCGAAACCGCCTGCACCGCATCGCCCTGGCCGATCACCGATTTCGCCAGCTCGTCTTCCATGCGCAGCAGCTTGTCGCGCTCGCCTTCCAGCATCTTGTCGACCGGAATGCCGGTCCAGCGCGACACCACATGGGCGATCGCATCCGGGTTCACGACTTCCTGCACCATGGCATTGGCGGAGCTGTCCTGGGCTTCGGCTTCCACGAGGCGCTTTTCCAGTTCCGGGATGACGCCGTAGGTCAGTTCGCCGGCACGCTGGAACTCACCCTTGCGCTGGGCGATCGCCAGCTCGTTGCGAGCCTCGTCGAGCTGCTTCTTCAAGTCCGCGGCAAGGCCGAGCTTCTGCTTTTCCGCCTGCCAGCGGGCCGTCAGCGCGTCCGCCTGTTCTTCGAGCGAGGTGACTTCGCTTTCGAGCCGCGACAGCCGGTCGGCAGAGGCGCTGTCGGTTTCCTTCTTCAGCGCCTCGCGCTCGATCTTGAGCTGCATGATGCGGCGGTCGAGTTCGTCAAGTTCCTCGGGCTTGGAATCCACCTGCATGCGCAGCCGCGAAGCGGCTTCGTCCATGAGGTCGATCGCCTTGTCCGGCAGGAACCGGTCGGTGATGTAGCGATTGGAAAGCGTCGCAGCGGCGACCAGAGCCGAATCCGAGATGCGGACCTTGTGGTGCTGTTCGTATTTTTCCTTCAAGCCCCGCAGGATCGAGATCGTGTCCTCGACAGTCGGCTCCTCGACCATGACCGGCTGGAAACGGCGGGCAAGTGCCGGATCCTTTTCCACGTGCTTGCGATATTCGTCGAGCGTGGTCGCACCGACGCAATGCAGTTCGCCGCGGGCAAGCGCCGGCTTCAAGAGGTTGGAGGCATCCATCGCGCCGTCGGACTTGCCGGCCCCGACCAGCGTGTGCATCTCGTCGATGAACAGGATGATCTCGCCGTTTTCCGACTGAACCTCGTTCAGAACGCTCTTCAGGCGCTCCTCGAACTCGCCGCGATATTTCGCGCCGGCAATGAGCGCGCCCATGTCGAGCGCCATCAGCTTCTTGTCTTTCAGGCTTTCCGGCACGTCGCCGTTGACGATGCGCAGGGCGAGCCCTTCGGCGATCGCCGTCTTGCCGACGCCGGGTTCACCGATCAGGACCGGGTTGTTCTTGGTGCGGCGGGACAGAACCTGGATCGTGCGGCGGATTTCGTCGTCGCGGCCGATCACCGGATCAAGCTTGCCGTCACGGGCTTCGGCCGTCAGGTCCCGCGCATATTTCTTCAGGGCCTCGAAACCGGCCTCGGCATTGGCGCCATCGGCGGTGCGGCCCTTGCGGATATCGTTGATGACCTGATTGAGACCCTGCGCGGTCACGCCGGCCTTCTTGAGCGTCGCCGAAGTCGAGGCGGAGGTCTCGATGACAAGCGCCAGCAGCAGGCGTTCGACGGTGACGAAACTGTCGCCGGCCTTCTTGGCGGCTTCTTCCGCTGTCGCGAAAACCTTGGCGAGCGGCGGCGAAAGATAGATCTCGCCATTGCCGCCGGAGACCTTGGGGAGTTTGGCGAGCGCCGCGTCATTGGCGATGCGGGCTTCCTTGGCATTGCCGCCGGCACGCTCGATGAGCGAGGACGCCATGCCCTGGTCATCGTCGAGCAGTACCTTCAGCACATGTTCGGGCGTGAACTGCTGGTGACCGGAGGCCAAAGCCTGGGTCTGAGCCGACTGCAGGAAACCGCGGACGCGCTCGGAGTATTTTTCGATGTTCATATGCTACCTCCAGTGATCGACCCGCCCTTGATAAGGCACGGAGCGATGATTGAGATTGAGCTCCCTCAAAGGCGAGCCCTGCCGAAGCCTCGGCGTTGATGGAGATATGGTAAGCGGATTCGGGTGTTTAAAGAGTTCAGACGCTCAAAATCCGTCGGCAGGAACGCCGCAAATTTTCCGCGTGACAATCCGCAATCGAGCGAATACAGAAACCCCATGTCGTTCACATCCGCCTACGCCTCGCGATTTTATAGCTACCGCTTTCCCAAGCGGATGCGGGTCCGTGCGTAGCTGATTTCGACGCAACGACAGTCCCTCAAGCCGCTAGTCTACCTGGCGGCTTTTTTGTTTCCGCACGGTATGACCAAACAGGAGCCATGCCCGTGCCGAATACCAATCCCGCAAATGCTGTCGACGATCGCCGCATCGTCGAACTCACCCCGCTGACCATGCCCGCCGGCATCATCGCCGAAATCCCGCGCAATGATGCCGTGACCGAAACCGTGACCCGGACGCGCGACGCCGTCCATCGCATCCTCCATGGCGAGGACGACCGGCTGATCGTCATCATCGGCCCCTGCTCCATCCACGACCCCGTGGCCGCAAGGGATTATGCCGCAAGGCTGGAAGAACAGCGACGACGCCTGAGCGGCGATCTCGAAATCATCATGCGCGTCTATTTCGAGAAGCCCCGCACCACCGTCGGTTGGAAAGGCCTGATGAACGACCCGCATCTCGACGGCAGCTACCGCATCGAAGAAGGCCTGCGGATCGCCCGGCGCCTCCTGCTCGACATCAATGCCATGGGCCTGCCGGCCGGCTGCGAATACCTCGACACGATCACGCCGCAATATATCGCCGACCTCGTCAGCTGGGGCGCGATCGGCGCGCGCACGACCGAAAGCCAGGTGCACCGCCAGCTCGCCTCGGGCCTTTCCTGCCCGATCGGCTTCAAGAACGGCACCGATGGCAGCGTCGGCGTTGCGCTCGACGCCATGTTGGCCGCCTCGCAGCCGCATCATTTTCCGGCAGTCACCAAGGACGGCCGGGCGGCGATCGCATCGACGACCGGCAATGAGGATTGCCACGTCATCCTTCGCGGCGGGAAAAAGCCGAACTATGAGGCGGCCGATGTCGCGGCGGTATCCGGTGACGCGGCAAAACGCGGTGTCGACCCCCGCATCGTCATCGATGCCAGCCATGCCAACAGCGGCAAGGATCCCATGAACCAGCCGCTTGTGGTGAAAAACGTCGCCGCGCAGATTGCCGCCGGAAACATGGGCATCAAGGGCATGATGATCGAAAGCAACATCGTCGCCGGCCGCCAGGACCTCGTGCCCGGCAAGCCGCTCACCTACGGCCAGAGCATTACCGACGGCTGCATCGACTGGGAGACATCGGTCTCGGTGCTCGAAGATCTGGCCCGCGCCGCCCGTGACCGTCGCGCGGCCCGCGGTTGAGCGGGTAGTATCCAAACGATCGAGGCCGCTCCCGGGCGGCCTCGATCTCCCGACGAACACCTGGGCCTAGCCATCTTTTTGAATGACGGCTGCTCCCGACTGCCCTGAACCGCCCACAGTGCCATCCGCGAGCCCCGTCATCCTTGGGCTTGTC
>UCEY01000042.1 GCA_900471605.1 Hyphomicrobiales bacterium
ATTGTGTTCGGTGCAGGGGCTCCGGCAGCACCCGCAGCCCCTGCACCGAACACAATGGCAGCGGCACCGGCCGCTCCGAAGCCGGCGACGCCCGCCCCGGCAGCGCCTGCCCCGAACACGATGGCAGCTGCGCCCGCTGCTCCTGCGGCAACCGCTGCAAAGCCGGCCGGTCCGACCAAGTACAAGGTCCTCAAGGGCGACTCGCTCTGGAAGATTGCCGAAGCCACCTATGGCAACGGCGAGAAGTGGACCGAGATCGCCAAGCTCAACGCGCTGCGCCACCCGAACGTCATCCAGGTCGGCGCCGAGCTGGAACTGCCGGCGAAGTGATGCCGCTTGACCCGGATCAAGGTCCGGGACGGTGACCTGGACAATGGATTGGGACGATTTGTCCCGATCCGCATATCGGCCCGGGCTTTCCCGGGCCGATTTTTGTTTCTAAGTAAGCTGCAAGACAAAGAAGAACGCAGTTGCCCGCGTCAGATTCAACCGAAAGTGCCCGCATGACCTCCCATTCCGCCTCCATGCCCTCCGATCATCCGAAGGTGAGTTTCGGCAAGGTCGGCGTGCTGCTCGTCAATCTGGGTACGCCCGACGGCACGGACTACTGGTCGATGCGGCGTTATCTCGCCGAATTCCTCTCCGACAAGCGGGTCATCGAGTGGTCGCGGCTCTACTGGTATCCGATCCTCTACGGCATCGTCTTGAACAAGCGGCCGCAGAAGGTCGGCAAGGCCTATGAGGCGATCTGGAACAAGGATCGGAACGAAAGCTTCCTGCGCACCTATACCCGCAGCCAGGGCGAGCTGATGGCCGAGCGCCTGAAGGACCTGCCGAACGTCGTCGTCGACTGGGCGATGCGCTACGGCAAGCCGTCGATCGCCGAACGCATCGATGCGCTGAAGGAAAAAGGTTGCGAGAAGATCGTCCTCTTCCCGCTCTATCCGCAATATGCGGCCTCGACCACCGCCACTGTCAACGACAAGGCCTTCGAGCACCTGATGAAGCTGCGCTGGCAGCCGGCCGTGCGCACCGTGCCGCCCTATCACGACGAGCCGGCCTATATCGAGGCGCTGGCGGAGTCCGTCAGGGCGAAATACGCCGCTCTCGACTGGGAGCCGGAAATGCTGATCGCCTCCTTCCACGGCATCCCGCAATCCTATTTCAACGCGGGCGATCCCTATTACTGTCATTGCCAGAAGACCGCGCGGCTCCTGAAGGAGGCGCTTGGCCTCACGGACAAGAATTTCATGATCACCTTCCAGTCCCGTTTCGGGCCGGAGGAATGGCTGCAGCCCTATACCGACAAGACGGTCGAAAAGCTCGCTCATGACGGTGTGAAGCGCATCGCGGTGATGAACCCCGGTTTCGTCTCCGACTGTCTGGAAACGCTCGAAGAGATCGCCGAGGAAGCGGGCGAGATCTTCCTGCATCACGGCGGCGAAAAGTTCGCGCATGTTCCCTGCCTGAACGACAGCCCCGGCGGCATGACCGTGCTGGAAAAGGTGGTCAGGCGCGAACTTCAGGGCTGGATCTAGGCCGTTCCCGCTAGGTCGCGAGACCGCGACCCGATGATCTCAGACGTTCATCGGGCCTGGCGGACAGCCAGTTCGATCGTCTCGCCGTCCGCCGGGATCAACAGCTGCGAAGAGCCAATTCCCGCAGACCCCGCCGCCGCGCGCAGGTCGGCGCGGGAGACCGTGGCATGATCGAGCGCCTCCATATGCACCGCGACCACGGTCGCCTTCGGGGCGGCTCGACAAAGGTCGATCGTCTGCGCGGCATCCATGACGATGAGATCGCCGTCCCAAAGCGCACCGCAGGAATGGCTGACAATGACATCCGGCACCGCCTGCTTCACCGTTTCCGTGACCGGCGGATAGAGGACCGTATCGCCCGCCCAATAAACCACCGGCTCGCCGGGAGCCGCAAGCGTCAGCCCCATGACGGAGCCCATCTTCTCTTGCACCGGGCCAAGCCCATGACTGCCCTGGCGGCGGGTGATCGTTATCCCCTGCCAGACAATGCTATCCTCAAGCGCCGTGACGTCGGCAAATCCTTCGCCACGGATCGCCGGTTCATTCCCCGGCTGGCAGAGAACCGGCAGATCTTTCGCAACGACCCGCTTCGCGACGGAATCGAAATGGTCCGAATGAAGATGCGAGACGATAACGAGCTCGACGTCCCGCAGGATGTCCTCCACCGAAAGAGGCAGCTCCGCCAGCGGATTGGGAGATTTTCCCGTGTAGGAAGGCAAGCTATGCGCAGGCGCAAGATAGGGATCGATCAAAATGGTGCGACCCGCATAGGAAAGCCTGAGCGTCGCGTTGCGAATCAATTGGATCTTCATCGGCATTCCTTTTCTGCTCTCAGGATCGGGAACCTAAAACGACGGGTGCTGATGGTCCAATCAAGGTTCTGCATGGCCGCGACCGTGGGCACTGCCTGGAAGCCCATGGCACTCGCGGCCCCCGGATGCCCGATCCTGTCGGTCAGCAGGCCTCTTCGGCCTTGAAGCCTTCAGTCGCGGCCTTCCAGAAATCCGGGTCCTCGTATTCCGTCGGATCCTCGATACCGGCGAGATGGAAGGCCTCCCGCCGCTCGACGCAGGTGCCGCAGCGGCCGCAATGGCGGTCACCGCCCTTGTAGCAGGACCAGGTTTCGCCGAACGGCGTTCCATGCCGGGCGCCATCCGTCACGATATCCGCCTTCGAGCCGTTTACATAAGGCGCAAGCAGCCTCACCGAGGCGTAACCCTCCAGCGCGTGATCCTGCATGACCTGGAAAGCGTCGATGAAGCCCGGCCGGCAATCGGGGTAGATGAAATGGTCGCCGCCATGCACGGCGATCGCCACCGCATCGGCGCCGCGCGCCGCCGCCACCCCGAAGGCGACCGACAGCATGATCGCATTGCGGTTCGGCACCACGGTCACCCGCATGGTTTCCTCGGCATAGTGCCCATCCGGCACGTCCACATCATCCGTCAAGGCCGATCCGGTGAGCTTGCTGCCGATCCCGCGCATGTCGATGATCTCATGGAAGACACCCAGCCGCACGGCGCAGGCTGCGGCGAAATCGAGCTCCTTGCGATGCCGCTGGCCGTAGTCGAACGAAATCAGGCCGAGCAGTTCCTGTTCGGTTGCGATCCTGTGAGCAAGCGAAACGGAATCCAGTCCGCCGGAGCAGACGACGATGGTTTTCATGGGCATTCATCCTTGTTTTGACCGGGTAGGCTGCGACCGGGTGTGCGAACCCGTTCTCTAGACCGCCGCCACGCCCTTGTGAATAACCCGGAGGCCATCGGCGACGGTCGAGCTGTCATTTCTTCCCTGCAAAGAACGTGCTACCTCATCACCTTGAAGATCAGGTGCACACGCGCCAAGATGGAGGAATGTCATGAACTTGGGCGGCTTCGATTATGTCGTGATCGGCATCGTGGTGCTGATCATCCTGGTTCTGTTTGCCGGGATCAAGACCGTGCCGCAGGGGTATCGCTACACGGTGGAGCGCTTCGGCCGCTACACCCGCACCTTGGACCCCGGCCTCAACATCCTGACGCCCTTCATCGAACGCGTCGGCACGCGCATGAACGTCATGGAACAGGTCCTCAATATCCCGACCCAGGAGGTCATCACCAAGGACAATGCCAGCGTCTCGGCGGATGCGGTGTCCTTTTACCAGGTTCTCAATCCGGCCCAGGCCGCCTACCAGATTTCCAACCTCGAAAACGCCATCCAGAACCTCACCATGACCAACATCCGATCGGTCATGGGCTCGATGGATCTCGATGAACTGCTCTCCAACCGCGAAGTGATCAATGAGCGGCTGCTGCGCGTCGTCGACGAGGCCGTCGGCCCCTGGGGCATCAAGGTCACCCGCGTCGAGATCAAGGACATCCAGCCGCCCGCCGACCTCGTCGAATCCATGGGCCGGCAGATGAAGGCCGAGCGTGAGAAGCGCGCCCAGATCCTCGAGGCCGAAGGTTCGCGCAGCGCCCAGATCCTGCGCGCCGAGGGCGCCAAGCAGGCAGCCGTGCTGGAGGCCGAAGGCAAGCGCGAAGCCGCCTTCCGGGAAGCGGAAGCCCGCGAGCGCCTGGCGGAAGCCGAAGCCCGCGCCACCCAGTCGGTCTCCCAGGCAATCGCCGCCGGCGACGTGCAGGCGATCAATTACTTCGTGGCCCAGAAATACACGGAAGCGCTGGTTGCTATCGGCAAGGCGCCGAACTCGAAGATCGTCCTGATGCCGCTGGAGGCCTCGTCGATCATCGGTTCGCTCGGCGGCATCGGTGCCATCGCCAAGGAAGTGTTCGGCGATGGCTCGGGTCCCGCCGCACCGCCGCGCCCGCCGGCAGGCCCCCGCCCACAGAGCGCCCCGCGCACGACGCCGGTCCTCAACCCGTTCAACCCGAATTCCTCAGAGACCTGAGCCATGCTGCACGATGCCGTGGTCAATCTCGGTCCCTGGAGCTGGTGGATATTGGGCGTCATCCTCCTGGCGGCAGAACTTGCCGCACCGGGCGTCTTCCTGATCTGGATCGGCGCCGCCGCAATCGTGGTCGGCGCGCTGTCTCTGGCGCTGTGGAACGCGGCCTTCTGGGGTTGGCAGGTCCAGCTCCTGCTCTTCGCAGTCCTGTCCGGCGCCTTCGCGCTGGCCGGCCGCCGCTTCTATTCCAGCCGCAACCAGGCGAGCGATGAACCCAACCTCAACCGCCGCGGCGAAAGTCTGGTCGGCCGCACCGCGACGCTGCACGAGCCGATCACTGAGGGGCGCGGCCGCATACGGCTCGACGATACATGGTGGTCGGTGATGGGGCCGGACCTGCCGGCCGGCACGCAGGTGAAGGTAGTGGCGGCAAGCGGCCGCGACCTCAAGGTCGAAGCGGCCTAAAACCTTTTGCCGGCCAGCCGCTCCGTGACCGCCTGGACATCAGGCCACGCCGACGCGCAGCAGATCGTGGAAGTGAACGATCCCGACCGGCTTGCGCTCCGCATCGACGACGAGAAGCGCGCCGATGCTGTGCTTGTTGAGGATGGCCATCGCCTTGGTCGCGAGGGTTTCCTTGTCGACCGTCTTCGGATTGCGGGTCATCACGTCTTCGACCCGCGCCTGGCGCAGGTCGAGGTCCAGGTGGCGGGAGATATCGCCATCGGTGATCACGCCGCAGAGGCAGCCGTCATCATCGAGCACGCCGACGCAGCCGAAACGCTTGCGCGACAGTTCCTGGATCGCCTCGGGCATGAGAACGCCCGTTTTCACCAGCGGTATCCGCTCGCCGGTATGCATGAGGTCGCTGACATGGCTCAGCATGGCGCCGAGCTTGCCGCCCGGATGGTAGACGCGGAAATCCGTCGCCGAGAACCCGCGCGCCTCGAGCATCGCCACGGCGAGCGCATCGCCCATGGCAAGCTGCATCAGCGTCGACGTGGTCGGCGCCAGGCCGTGCGGGCAGGCTTCCTGTTCCTTGGGCAAGAGCAGCACGATATCGGCTTCGCGGGCAAGTGTCGAAACCGCGCCAGACGTCATCGCGATCAGCGGAATCGAGAACCGGCGGGTGAAGGAAACGATCCCCTGCAGTTCGGCGGTTTCGCCGCCCCAGGAGAGCGCCAGCACCACGTCGCTCGGGGCGATCATGCCGAGATCGCCATGATTGGCTTCCACGGGATGGACGAAAAAGGCGGGCGTACCCGTCGAGGCGAGGCTCGCTGCGATCTTGCGGCCGATATGACCGCTCTTGCCGACGCCGGTCACGACGACCCGGCCCTCGATGTTTCCGATCAGTTCGGCAGCCTTGCGGAACGCGTCTCCCAGACCGTTCTGAAGCGCCAGCTCCAGCGCATTAAGCCCTTGTTTCCCAAAGGAAATCGTCCTCAAAGCGGAATCGACGACGTCGTTCTCGACCAGTTGCAAAGCTCTCTTGATCATGGCCAAGGCTTAATCCTTTTCGCCTTCCAAGTCTATCGGCTTTGCTGCGGGGCAACGAAGTTAGCCGCCGCCCATAGTGTCGCAACCAAACGTTAACCACATGGCTTTACGTTTGGGTAAGCATTTGCGATTGCCCGGGCAGGCCTTATGAAGATCACCACAACGACAGGCGGGACGCGTCAGAGGCGCCGGGCGGCACTTGGCCTGCTGCTGGCCTATTCGGCGCTTGTTTCCCCCGCGGCCGCCCAGAACCGCAGTGCGTTTCCACCCCAGAACGGCTCGCTTCCTTCCGTGGCGAACACCACGTCATCGGCCTCGGGCACGACTGCGAATACCGCCTTGAGGGGCAGCACCGGCACCTCGACACAGGCGGCCGCCAATGCCGCCGACGGCCAGAACCAGGACGATCCCAATGTCGCGACCGGCACCACGCCCGGCCGCAACCAGACCGCCAATCAGGAACCTCCCTACGAGGACGACCTGAACCAGCCCCGCGAGGAGCCGCTCGACCGTGGCGCGGAGCCCATCGAGACCCAGGAGCAGCCCCGCGAACCGGGCGATCCGACCGGCATCCGGATGGGCAGTTTCCTGCTACGCCCCTCGATCAACCAGAGCATCGACACCGAAACCCGCCGCTCGAACGGCACCAAGATCCGCCGCGATTACCTGTCGACGACGATGCGCGGCACGCTGACCTCCGACTGGTCGCGCCATTCGCTGACGGTGACCGGCGAAGGCACGCTGGAACGCAATATCGGCAGCACCAAGACGGGCGAGCAGCCGAACGCCAACATCAATGCCGATCTGCGGCTCGATCTCTCCGAGAGCACGGTCGCCCATATCACCGGCGGCTACCGGTTCTCCCGCGAGGACGACTACGATCCGAATGCGCTCGGCGGCGCGTCGACCCAGTCGGGCGTCCACGAATTCACCGGCGGCGCTTCGGTCCAGCGCGACTTCGGCAAGATCCGCGGTACCGCCGCAATCGATCTTTCCCGCGCCACCTACACGGATGCGAAACTCTCCGACGGCACGGTCGTCAGCATGAAGGATCGCAACCGCACCGGCATCGACGGCCGCCTGCGGCTCGGCTACGAACTGTCGCCGGCGCTTATCCCCTATGTTGAAGTGGCGACCGGCCACACCTTCTATGATCTGAGGCGCGACAATTCCGGTTATGCCCGTTCGTCGCAGAGCTATGCGGCACGCACCGGCGTCGAATTCGATCTCGGCGAAAAACTGCGCGGCGAGATCGGCACCGGTTACGAAGTGGTCGATTACGAGGACGACCGCCTGAAATCGGTCGGCGCGGTCACCTTCAACGGCAGTGCGACCTGGTCGCCGCAGCGCGGCACCAATGTCGATCTCGGCCTGCGCACCACGGTGCAGGATTCGACCACGCCCGGCCAGAGCGGCTGGGTGGAATACCGGGCGACCGCGGCCTTGACCCACGAGATGCGCGACAACCTCATCGCCCGCTTGACCGGCAGTTCGACGCTTCGCGATTTCCCGAGCGGCGGCCCGAGCGACGAAACGGTCTGGATCGGCGGCGCCGGTCTCACCTGGGCGATCAACCGCTATCTCGATCTGACCGGCGATGTCGAATACGAACAGGCGGAAGGCGGCGGCACCAACGACAAGATCGTTCGCGCCGGCGTCGGCCTCACCTTGAAGCGCTGATTTCCGCTTTCGCGGCAATCCATTCCATCAGCGCATTCTGCGCATGCAGCAAAAAGGCCTTCACCGCCGCACTCTGGCAGGCCGGATGCGCCATCGCATCCGCCGTCACTTCTTGGCCGCGAACCACCGGTGGACAAGGAATGAAGATCGCATCGGGGCGGCATTTGTTGAGGATTTCAGCCGAAATCCGGTAGGCCAAAAGCTGGCTTGCAGCCTGTTCGCTTGCCCAACTGTCGGTGAAGATGACATCCGCGTCCTCAAGCTCGCGCATATCCGTGCTCAGCCGGAAATTGGGGTTGAGAAGCGCCGGGTCGCTGACGTGCCAATCGTCCGGATAGACCTGCACCACCTCGATCGGCAGCGCGATCGACGCCTCCACCCAGGATCGCAGGATATTGGCGTCCGGCGCCACGCCGACGATCTTCAGTCCCTCGACCCCACCCCTCCGGCTGTGGACATAGGCGAGGTCTCCGAGCGTCTCGCACGGATGGTTCGATCGGGTCCGGGCATTGATGACCGGCGCCCGGGCATGCGCCGCCAGCTCCCGGAGCGAGGCGAGTTCCGGCGTACGGACGACGATCGTGTCGAACCAGTTGTCGAGGAAACCGGCCAGATCGGCAATCGCCTCCCGTCCCCCGAGACTGACCGGCGCGTGCACACAGATGCCGCCCATCGCCTGGATCCCGAGATCGAAGGCCGTCGTATTACGCCAGCCGCCATCGTCGACGATCAGGGCGATCCGCCTGCCTTCGAGGCTTCGCGGCATCCGCCCTTCCCACCACGCTTCGCCAAGGGCACGGGCGCGTTCGATGATTGCCAGTACCGCGTCCGCCGGCAGGTCATGAAATTCCAGGAAATCGCGATTTGCGGAGATGGTCATGGCACCCGGCACCCATGAAAAAGAAAACCCCTCATAGCAGGACCATGAGGGGTTATGTCACATCGGGCCGGCAGGCCGCCGGCCGAAGCTTATTTCAGCGAGGCGATCAGCGCCTTCAGCGGCTCTTCGATCGCCGGGCGGATATCGGCGCGCTGCAGGGCAAACGCCAGGTTGGCCAGGATGAAACCATCTTTCGCGCCGCAGTCGAACGTATCGCCCTTGAACGGATAGGCTGCGAATTCCTGGGCCTTGGCAAGCGTCAGCATGCCGTCGGTCAGCTGGATCTCGTTGCCCGCGCCGCGCTCCTGGGTTTCCAGGATCTTGAAGATCTCCGGCTGCAGGATGTAGCGGCCGTTGATGTAGAGGTTGGACGGGGCCGTGCCCTTGGCCGGCTTTTCGACCATCTGGGTGATCTTGAAACCTTCGCCGACCGGCGCGCCGATGCCGACGATGCCGTATTTATGCGCCTGTTCCGGATCGCATTCCTGCACCGCAATCACGTTGCCGCCGCTTTCGGCATAGAGATCGACCATGCCCTTGAGGCAACCCTTGCCGCCGGCCATGATCATGTCGGGCAGCAGCACCGCGAAGGGCTCGTTGCCGACGATGTCGCGGGCGCACCACACCGCATGACCGAGACCGAGCGGCACCTGCTGGCGCGTGAAGCTGGCGGTACCTGCGACCGGCAGAAGGCCGGCGAGCAGCGTCAGCTCGGCGTTCTTGTTGCGCTCGCGCAGCATCTGCTCCAGTTCGTACTGGATGTCGAAATAATCTTCGATGACGCCTTTGCCGCGACCCGTCACGAACACGAAATGCTCGATCCCCGCTTCGGCGGCCTCATCCACCACATACTGGATGACCGGCTTGTCGACGACGGTCAGCATTTCCTTCGGCACCGCCTTGGTGGCGGGCAGGAAGCGCGTGCCCAGACCTGCTACGGGAAACACTGCCTTACGGATCTTTTGTTGTTGTGCCACTCATGCCTCCTGAAAGCACGTCATTGTGCGAATATTCGATTCTTGGCATCTAATGACGAATTGCTACCGTTTCGCAAAGACTGCCGCGGGTCGGGTTTCTATGGTAAAGAATTTGTTGACCCAATTCTGTTATTACATCGTTAAGCCGCATGCCACTCTTGCCGTAAGGCTTGGTAAAAGAAGAATGGACCCGACTGCCGATGAAGACGTTTCGCACCAACCTGTTTCGTGGGTTTGCTTTCTCCCTGATCGCCGGGCTCGCCGCCGCGGCCATGCCGATAGATGCTCAGGCAGACGCCGGTTTCAAGACGTGGATCGCAAAATTCTACGATACCGCAGCCAAGAGCGGGATCACCCGCTCCACCTATGAAAGAGCGTTCGCAGGCGTCAGCGAACCCGATCAGGACGTGCTCGAAAAGGCCAATTATCAGCCGGAATTCAAGTCGAAGATCTGGGATTACCTCGACAGCCGCGTCAACCCCTATACCGTCAAGATCGGTCGCGAGATGGCCGCCAAGCACGGCTCGACGCTGGCCGCCCTGGAGCGCCATTTCGGCGTCGACAAGAACATCCTGCTCGCCATCTGGTCGATGGAGTCCAATTATGGGGCAGCGCTGGAAAATCCCGACCGCCTGCACCACGTGCCGCAGGCGCTGGCGACGCTTGCCTGGGGCGACCCCAAGCGCGCCAAATTCGCCCGCACCCAGCTCATCGCCGCGCTGAAGATCCTGCAGTCGGGCGACATTACGCCCAAGCAGCTCACCGGCTCCTGGGCCGGCGCCATGGGCCATACCCAGTTCATCCCGACCAGCTACCTGCTCTACGCGATCGATGCGGACGGCAACGGCAAGCGCGACATCTGGCACTCGGTGCCGGATGCGCTCGCCACCTCCGCCAACCTGCTTGCCAAGAACGGCTGGCAGAGCGGCAAGACCTGGGGTTATGAAACCGTGCTGCCGGCGGAGGGCGCCCGGCACGAAGGCCAGACCAAGCCGCTCGGCGAATGGGCGAAGCTCGGTTTCACCCGCCCGAACGGCAAGGGTTTTCCGCGCGGCACCGACCGGGCGACCCTGAAGCTGATGGCGGGCGAAGGCGGCCCGGCCTTCCTGATGCTCGGCAATTTCTTCACCGTGAAGAAATACAACGCCGCCGACAGCTATGCGCTCGCGGTCGGCCTGCTCGCCGACGAGATCGCCGGTTTCGGCGGGGTCCAGCAGAACTGGCCGCGCCCGGAAGGCACGCTCGACATCAAGCAGAAATTCGAGCTGCAGAACCGCATGAAGCAGCTCGGTTATTACGAGGGCGAAGTCGACGGCAATTTCGGCTCCGGCTCGAAGGCGGCGATTTCCGCGATCCAGAAGCGGCTCGGGATGCAGCAGAACGGCGAGCCGTCGAGGTCGCTTCTCGAAGCTTTGCGTTGACAACCAGGTGCTTCGCGCCCCATCGTTCGAAAGAATCTCCCGCAAGGCATGCGGGATGGCGGAGACATGAAGGCTTTGCATAAATCCGGGCGAAACGAAGCCGGCGGCAACGGCGCCAGGCGGAACACGGTGTCGCGGAACAAGGGATCGGCGCGCTTGCCCCTTCTTTTCCTCGCGGTCGTGCTTGCCCTGCCGGTTTCGACAGTGCCGGCTGCCGCTCAGGAGCCTCCGCCGCGCCGCAATCTCTTGGACTACCTGTTCGGCGGACCGCGTTATGAACGCGACGACCGCTATGAGCAGCCCGCCCCCTATGGCCGGCGCCGTTACGAGCGGGACGGCTCGATCATCGACATGAGGCCGCGCCCGCGCCGCAGCCCGGGACGGGCGGCAGCGCCCCGTCCGGTGCAGCCGGTCGTCCCGCCGGCACCGGAACCGGTCGCCAAGCTCGAAAATGCCAAGCAGATCCTGGTGGTCGGTGATTTCATGGCGGGCAATATCGGCAGCGAGCTGGAAACCACCTTCGCGGCGGCACCGGGCGTTGCGATCACCGAACGCAGCGACGGTTCCTCCGGCCTCGTGCGCGAGGATCACTTCGATTGGCCGGCTGCGCTCCCCGCCATGCTCGACGAAGTGAAGCCCGCCGTCGTCGTCGTCATGATCGGCGCCAACGACCGGCAGCAGATGACGATCGGCGGCAGCATCAAGGAAAAGTTCCGCAGCGACGCCTGGTTCAAGGAATACGAGCATCGGGTGACCGAGCTGGTCGGCATCGTCGCCACCCGCAAGCTGCCGCTTCTCTGGGTGGGCCTGCCCTCCTTCCAGTCGCCGCTGGCGACCGCCGATGCGGTGACGCTCAACGCCATCTACCGCAACCAGGTGGAAAAGGCGGGCGGCGAATTCGTCGATATCTGGGAAGGTTTCGTCGACGAGGACGGCAAGTTCGTCGTCACCGGTTCCGACGTCAACGGCCAGCAGGTGCGCCTGCGCGGCTCCGACGGCATCACCTTCACCAAGGCCGGCAAGCAGAAGCTCGCCTTCTACGTGGAAAAACTGGTCCGCCGGCATCTCGGCGAAATGGCGAGCCCCGACGTCGTCAAGCTCGACGGCTCAAACCTGCCGGCGCTATCGGCCCTTCCGGCCTCGCCGGGTCAGGCCGTGCCGACCCATCCGATCAGCCTCTCCGACCCCGAACTCGACGGCGGCAAGGACCTGCTCGGCGCCGGCCCGCTCCCCTCCGTCCTCGTCGAGACGCCGCGCGACAAACTGGTCAGGCGCGGCGAACTGGCGCCTGCCCCGGCAGGACGCGTCGATGATTATCGGGTGAAAGCGGCGCAGTAATCATCACCCTTGGCGTGAGAGCAGACCACCTCTGCCCTGCCGGGCATCTCCCCCACAAGAGGGGGAGATCATCGGGAGCATGCCGCGCCGCTTCGGATCCCCATAAGCGCTGGCGAAAAGAGACCCAGCTTACCGCGGCAGAACCGAGCTTCCCATCAGCGCCTCGTCGATGGCGCGTGCCGCCTGGCGGCCTTCGCGGATCGCCCAGACGACCAGCGACTGGCCGCGGCGCACGTCGCCGGCGCTCCAGAGCTTGTCAACCGAGGTCTTGTAGTCCTTTTCGTTGGCAACCACGTTGGTCGAGCCGCGGCGGTCGACATTCAGCGTCAGCTTGCCTTCGAGTTCGGTGAGAACCCCGTCCGTCAGCGGGCCGGAGAAACCGATGGCGATGAAGGCGAGATCGGCCTTGATGATGAAATCCGTGCCGGCGATCGGCTTGCGGCGCTCGTCGACTTCGCAGCAGCGCACGCCGGTGAGTTGGCCGTCTTCGCCGACGAACTCGAGCGTCGCCACCTGGAACTCGCGGACCGCACCTTCGGCCTGCGAAGACGAGGTGCGCATCTTGGTGGCCCAGAACGGCCAGACGGCGAGCTTGTCCTCCTTCTCGGGCGGCTGCGGGCGGATGTCGAGCTGGGTCACCTTGACGGCGCCCTGGCGGAAGGCCGTGCCGACGCAGTCGGAAGCCGTATCACCGCCGCCAACGACGACCACATGCTTGGCGCCGGCGAGGATCGGATCGGCCGGCCAGGCAACGCTGTCGATGTTTTCACGGCCGAGGCGGCGGTTCTGCTGCACGAGGTAAGGCATCGCGTCGTAGACGCCATGCAGCTCGACGCCGGGTATGCCGGCCGGGCGCGGAGTTTCCGAACCGCCGCAGTAGAGCACGGCGTCATGTTCGGCGAGAAGCTTCTCGACCGGGATATCGACGCCGATATTGGCGCCGTAATGGAAGGTGACCCCTTCGCCGGTCATCTGCTCGACGCGGCGGTCGATGAAATTCTTCTCCATCTTGAAGTCCGGGATGCCGTAGCGCAGCAGGCCGCCGGCCTTGGACTCGCGCTCGTAGACATGCACCTCATGGCCGGCGCGGCCCAGCTGCTGGGCGGCCGCCATGCCGGCGGGGCCGGACCCGATGATCGCAACCTTCTTGCCGGTATGGATGGTCGCCGGCTGCGGGGCGATGAAGCCGAGTTCATAGGCCTTGTCGGCAATCGCCTGCTCGACGGTCTTGATCGCGACCGGCGCATCCTCGAGGTTCAGCGTGCAGGCCTCCTCGCAGGGAGCGGGGCAGACGCGGCCGGTGAATTCCGGGAAGTTGTTCGTGGAATGGAGGTTGCGGATCGCCTCCTCCCACTTGTTGTTATAGACGAGGTCGTTCCAGTCCGGGATCTGGTTGTGAACCGGACAGCCGGTCGGGCCGTGGCAATAGGGAATGCCACAGTCCATGCAGCGCGCCGCCTGCTTGGTCACTTCCGCATCCGACATCGGGATCGTGAACTCGCGGAAATGGCGGATGCGGTCGGAAGCAGGCTGATACTTGCCCACCTGCCGGTCGATTTCCAGGAAACCTGTTACCTTGCCCATATCTAAACCCCTTTACCGTACGACCACGGCCGTTCCGGATACTGAAACCATCAGCATCGAACCGCTGGAACCGGTGGAAATGTTTTCATAATCGATGTCGACGCCGACGACGGCGTTGGCACCCATGGCGCGAGCCCGTTCTTCAAGCTCTCCGAGCGCCGTCTCGCGGGCCTCTTTCAGAACCTGCTCGTAGGAGGCCGAGCGGCCGCCGACGAGATCCCGGATCCCCGCGAAAAGGTCGCGGAAGATGTTGGTTCCGAGAATGGCCTCGCCGGTGACGATGCCCCGGTATTCGGCGATCGCCTTGCCTTCGACCGTCGGCGTCGTGGTGACGATGATCCCGCTCATTCCGCAGCCACTCCCATCCGCATCCGCTCCATCTCCACCAGCGCGCGGCGGTATTCGACCGGCATGACCTTGCGGAACTTCGGCCGGTATTCGCTCCAGCGGTCGAGGATCTCCTTGGCGCGGGTCGAACCGGTGTAGTGAAGGTGGTTGGAGATGAGCTGGTAGAGCCGCTCCTCGTCGTGGCGCGTCATGTCCTCGGAAACGTCGACGCGTCCCTTGTGCATGAGGTCGCCGCCATGATGGTGCAGCTTCTCCAGCATGTCGTCCTCTTCCGGAACCGGCTCGAGCTCGACCATCGCCATGTTGCAGCGCTTGGCGAAATCGCCGCTCTCGTCGAGCACGTAGGCGACACCGCCGGACATACCGGCCGCGAAGTTGCGTCCCGTCTCGCCGAGCACGACGACGATACCGCCGGTCATGTATTCGCAACCGTGGTCACCGACACCCTCGACGACCGCGATGGCGCCGGAGTTGCGCACGGCAAAACGCTCGCCGGCCACGCCGCGGAAATAGCACTCGCCGGTGATAGCGCCATAGAGAACCGTGTTGCCGACGATGATCGAGTTCTCCGCGACGATCTTGGAGTTTTCCGGCGGGCGCACGATGATGCGGCCGCCCGAAAGCCCCTTACCGACATAGTCGTTGCCGTCGCCGACCAGATCGAACGTGATGCCATGCGCAAGGAACGCGCCGAACGACTGGCCGGCCGTGCCGCGCAGCGTCACATGGATCGTGTCGTCCTTGAGGCCCTTGTGGCGCCAGCGCTTGGCAAGTGCACCCGAAAGCATCGCTCCGGCGGACCGGTCGACGTTCCTGATCGGCACTTCGAAGACCACCGGCTCCTTGTTTTCAAGGGCGGGCTGCGACTTCTCGATCAGCTTGCGGTCGAGGATATCGTCGATCGGATGCTTCTGCCGTTCGGTCCAGAAGGTCGCGTTCTTTGGAGCCTCGACCTTGTGGAAGATTTTTGAGAAATCGAGGCCCTTGGACTTCCAGTGGGCAATCATCTCGTCCTTTTCCAGAAGCTCGACCATGCCGATGATCTCGTCGAACTTCGTAAAGCCGAGCGAGGCGAGGATCTCGCGCACTTCTTCGGCGACGAAGAAGAAGTAGTTGATCACGTGCTCCGGCGTGCCCTTGAAGCGCTTGCGCAGCACCGGGTCCTGCGTGGCGACGCCGACCGGACAGGTGTTGAGGTGGCACTTGCGCATCATGATGCAGCCGGCGGCGATGACCGGAGCCGTCGCGAAGCCGAATTCGTCGGCACCGAGCAGCGCGCCGATGATGACGTCGCGGCCGGTCTTCAGGCCGCCATCGACCTGAAGCGCGATGCGCGAGCGAAGACCGTTCAACACCAGCGTCTGCTGGGTTTCGGCAAGGCCGATTTCCCAGGGGCTGCCGGCATGCTTCAGCGAGGTCAGCGGCGAGGCACCGGTGCCGCCATCGAAGCCGGCGACCGTGATATGGTCGGCACGCGCCTTGGCAACACCGGCCGCAACCGTGCCGACGCCCACTTCCGAGACGAGCTTGACGGAAATGTCCGAGGTCGGGTTGACGTTCTTCAGGTCGTAGATCAGCTGCGCCAGGTCTTCGATCGAATAGATGTCATGATGCGGCGGCGGCGAGATGAGGCCGACGCCCGGCGTCGAATGACGGGTCTTGGCGACCGTCGCATCCACCTTGTGGCCGGGCAGCTGGCCGCCTTCGCCGGGCTTTGCACCCTGCGCCACCTTGATCTGCAGCATGTCGGCATTAACCAGGTATTCGGTCGTCACCCCGAAGCGGCCGGAAGCGACCTGCTTGATCGCCGAGCGTTCCGGGTTCTGGCTGCCGTCCGGCAGCGGCATGTAGCGGTCGCTCTCCTCGCCGCCCTCGCCGGTGTTCGACTTGCCGCCGATCCGGTTCATGGCGATGGCGAGCGTCGTATGCGCCTCACGGGAAATCGAGCCGAACGACATGGCGCCGGTCGAGAAGCGCTTGACGATATCGACCGCCGGTTCCACCTCGTCGATCGACACCGGCTTGCGGCCGATCGTCTCCGCCGACTTGATCTTGAACAGGCCGCGGATCGTATTCATCCGAACCGCGCTTTCGTTCACCATCTCGGCGAATTCGCGGTAGCGGTCCTGGCTGTTGCCGCGCACGGCATGCTGTAGGGTCGCGACGACGTCAGGCGTCCAGGCGTGGCTTTCTCCACGCATGCGATAGGCATATTCGCCGCCGATATCGAGCGTGGTTGCCAGAACCGGGTCCTTGCCGAAGGCCGCATGATGGCGGGTGACGGTCTCCTCAGCGATTTCTTCGAGCCCGACGCCTTCGATGTTCGAAGCCGTGCCGAAGAAATACTTCTCGACCAGACCCGAAGACAGGCCGATCGCATCGAAGATCTGCGCGCCGCAATAGGACTGGTAGGTCGAGATGCCCATCTTGGACATGACCTTGAGCATGCCCTTGCCGACCGCCTTGATGTAGCGGTAGACGACTTCCTGGGCGTCGACTTCCTTCGGGAACTCGCCGCGCATGTGCATGTCGGTCAGCGTGTCGAAGGCGAGATAGGGGTTGATCGCCTCGGCGCCGTAACCGGCAAGACAGCAGAAGTGATGGATTTCACGCGGTTCGCCGGATTCGACGACGAGGCCGACCGAGGTGCGCAGGCCCTTGCGGATCAGGTGATGGTGCACGGCGGCCGTCGCCAGCAGCGCCGGGATGGCGATGCGGTCCGGGCCGATCTGGCGGTCGGACAATACGATGATGTTGTAACCGCCCTTGACCGCGGCTTCCGCCCGCTCGCAGAGCCGGTCGAGCATTTCCGGCATGCCTTCGGCGCCGCGCTCGATGTCATAGGTGAAATCGAGCGTCTTGGTGTCGAACCGGTCTTCCGTGTGGCCGATCGAACGGATCTTTTCGAGATCGCCGTTGGTGAGGATCGGCTGGCGCACTTCCAGACGCTTGGCGTTCGCCGCCCCCTCGTGGTCGAGAATGTTCGGCCGCGGACCGATGAACGACACGAGGCTCATGACCAGTTCCTCGCGGATCGGATCGATCGGCGGGTTGGTGACCTGCGCGAAGTTCTGCTTGAAATAGGTGTAGAGCAGCTTCGACTTTTCCGACATGGCCGAGATCGGCGTGTCGGTGCCCATCGAGCCCACAGCTTCCTGGCCGGTCGTCGCCATCGGCGACATCAGGATCTTGGTGTCTTCCGATGTGTAGCCAAAGGCCTGCTGGCGGTCGAGCAGCGATACGTCGCGGCGCAGCGCCCGCGGCTCCACCGGCTTCAGGTCTTCGAGGATGAGCTGGGTCTTGTCCAGCCACTTGCTGTAGGGATGCTTGGTCGCAAGCTCGGACTTCAGCTCGTCATCCGAGATGATCTGACCCTTTTCCATGTCGATCAGCAGCATCTTGCCGGGCTGCAGGCGCCACTTCTTGATGATGCTCTCTTCCGGCACCGGCAGAACGCCGGATTCCGACGCCATGATGATGCGGTCATCGTCGGTCACCATGTAGCGGGCCGGACGCAGGCCGTTGCGGTCGAGCGTCGCGCCGATCTGCTTGCCGTCTGTGAAGGCAACCGCCGCCGGGCCGTCCCACGGCTCCATCAGGGCCGCATGGTATTCGTAGAAGGCCTTGCGTTCCGGCGCCATCGACTGGTTGCCGGCCCAGGCTTCCGGGATCAGCATCATCACGGCATGCGCCATGGAATAACCGCCGCGCACGAGGAATTCGAGCGCGTTGTCGAAACAGGCCGTATCCGACTGGCCTTCGTAGGAAATCGGCCAGAGCTTGGAAATGTCTTCGCCGAACAGCGGTGACGAGACTGACGCCTGGCGCGCCGCCATCCAGTTGACGTTGCCGCGCAGCGTGTTGATTTCGCCGTTATGGGCGACCATGCGGTAGGGATGCGCCAGCTTCCAGGACGGGAAGGTGTTGGTCGAGAACCGCTGGTGGACGAGCGCCACCGCCGTCTCGAAACGCGGGTCCGACAGGTCTTTGTAATAGGCTCCGACCTGGTAGGCGAGGAACATGCCCTTGTAGACGATCGTCGAGGACGACAGGGACACCGGATAGAAGCCCATGTCGACGCCGCCGAATGCGTCGTAGATACGGTTGGAGATCACCTTGCGGATCAGGAACAGCTTGCGCTCGAAATCGTGGTTGGTCGCGGCGTCCTTGCCAGCGCCGATGAAGACCTGAACGTGATGCGGCTCGGTAGCGGCGATATCCGGTGCCTTCGAGAGCGAAGAATTGTCGACCGGCACGTCGCGGAAACCGAGGAACTGCTGCCCCTCCTCCGCGATGACGTCCTCGATCACCTTCTTGTAGTGCTCGATCTCGTCGGCCTTGCGCGGCATGAAGATGTGACCGACGGCATATTCGCCCGCCTTCGGCAGGGTCACGCCCTGAGCGGCCATCTCCTCGCGGAAGAAACGGTCGGGGATCTGCACCAGGATGCCCGCGCCGTCGCCCATCAGCGGATCGGCGCCGACGGCACCGCGATGCGTCAGGTTTTCGAGGATGAACAGGCCGTCCTTGACGATCTGGTGCGACTTCTTGCCCTTCATATGAGCGATAAAGCCGACGCCACAGGCATCGTGTTCGTTGCGCGGATCATAAAGGCCCTGACCGGCCGGAATGCCGGTCGGGACAAACGGAATGCGAGCTTTCGTCTCGGCGGACATCGGGGCTTCAACGCCTGATATCTCGGAGATGGTCTTCGTCATCGTCATTCCTCCTGTTGGCCGCCTTCGGCAGCCGGCAAAGTGGCTCTCAATTGTCTCTTGGGGATGACAGACCAGGCTCCATCCCGTGATTCATGCGATGGCGCCGCTCCGGCACCAGATGCGGCTTCGCAGCGCAGCATAACCCGGATCGGCGTAAGCGTCAGCGGGAAAGAGGAGCGACTTGGTGCTTCATTTCCCGAAATTAGGACAGTATCTCTGTCCTAATTCTCAAAATCTATGCCATAGAAGTTAACCGGCCACAAGAGCGCTTCATAAAAATCCGCCGCATTAGGCGACAGAAGATTACGCCGAATGCCGTAGATGTCGAAATTTAATTACGCCAGCCAGGCTTTTAAAGCGTGCTGCTTGCTGACCTAACCGTTTCGGGCCTTTGAGCGCGCTGGCCGATTGATTACCGGTCCAAAAGGATTAATCTCCGCCCGCCTTCCAAGCCAAAGTTTCCAGGGTGTTTTTCAGAATGTTTTTCGCTTCCGACAACTGGGCCGGCGCCCATCCGTCCATCAATGAACGCCTTTCCAGAGAGTCGACCCGGTTTGCCGCCGCGTATGGCAATAGCGACCTCGACAAGGCGGTCGAGGCCCGGTTCAACGAGATCTTCGAGCGGGACGTCTCCGTCTATTTCGTCTCGACCGGCACAGCCGCCAATTCGCTGTCGCTTGCCAGCATCGCGCGCGTCGGAGGCGTCGCCTTCTCCCATACGGAAGCGCATGTGATCGAGGACGAATGCGGCGCGCCGGACTTCTTTTCCGGCATGCGCATGGTTCCGGTCGAAGGCGAAGACGGCAAGATGGACCCGGAAAAGCTCAGCGCCCGCATCGCCGGCTTCCCGCAGGATTCGCTGCATCATGGCCGCGCCGCCGCCGTAACCCTCACCCAGGCGACCGAGACCGGCACCATCTATACGCTCGACGAGATCGACGCGCTCACCGCCATCGCCAGGGCGAACGGCCTGCCGGTCCATATGGACGGCGCCCGTTTCGCCAACGCCCTGGTCTCGCTCGGCTGCACGCCCGCCGAAATGACCTGGAAGCGCGGTATCGACATCCTCTCCTTCGGTGGCACCAAGAACGGCTGCTGGTGTGCGGAAGCGATCGTCTTTTTCAATCCGGATCTCGCGAAAGACTTCGCCTTCATCCGCAAGCGCGCCGCCCAGCTGTTCTCGAAGACCCGCTTCATCTCGGCCCAGTTCGATGCCTATCTGCAGGACGGCCTGTGGCTCAACATGGCAAGCCACGCCAACAGCATGGCCGATCGCCTGCGCGCCGGGATCGGCTCGCTGAACAGCACCAGGCTTGCCTGGGAGACGACCTCCAACGAGGTCTTCGCCGTGCTCAACAAGGCGTCCGCCGAGGCTGCGGAAGCGCAGGGCGCCAAATTCTACGGCTGGCCGGCGCCGACCAACATGCCGGAGCCGGTCAGGAACGACGAAACCCTGATCCGCCTCGTCACCTCGTTTGCCACCACCGAAGAGGACATCGACCAGTTCCTGTCGATCTGCAGGGCGGGCTGAACGGCGCCGCGTTTCGATCTCCCAATGGGGTCAGCGCTATCGCCTAGGGGAAGTGAGGCGGTTCGGCATCCCTAACCCTCCCCCTTGTGGGGAGGGTGGCCGGCAAGGCGGGAGGGGTTTTCACACGGAGTGAAGTCCCCTCCTCACAAGGGGGAGGGGCTCCACGCTGCCTCGCTTGCCCTGCCCCGCGAGCCAAGCGCCTCCCCCAACAACCCTCACGCCAAATTCTGCGGCGCGATCTGCGCCACGATCAGGCTCGACAGCGCCTCCGTCAGCGCGGCGTCGGCGCCGCGCCGCGGAACCAGCACGAATTCCACGTCTTCGAGCACCGGCAGCCGATCCCCAGGGACTTCCTTCAGCCCCGAAGGCGCCATGCTGCGCGGCTGGACGAGTACGCCCATGCCGGCCCGCGCTGCCGCCGTCAGCGCGCTCAGGCTGCGGCAGGTGCAGACGATCCGCCATGCCATCTTTTCCCGGTCGAGCGCCTCCTGCGCCACCCGCCTGGTGATGCTCGGTGGCGGAAAGGCGATCAGCGGCAGGGCATCGCCGCGCGTCAGCACCAGATCGGGATCACGTGCCAGCCACACCAGCGGTTCGCGGTAAAGCAGCCGGCCATGCGTCTCCCCGATATGCCGCTTGGCGAGCACCAGGTCGAGATCGCCGATATCCTGCATCTGGTAGAGCACCGCAGAGAGCGCCACCGTCAGCTCCAGATCCACCAGAGGATATAGCCGGATGAAATCTTCGAGGATCGAAGTCAGCCGGCTCGCCACCACGTCCTCCGAAACGCCGAGCCGCAGCCGCCCGCGCAACCGGCTTTCGCCGAAAAGCGAGGCCACCTTGCCGTTCATGTCCAGCATCCCCCGCGCGTAACCGAGCAGCGCCTCGCCCTCTGCCGTCAGCTTCACCTGATGCGTATCGCGAAATACCAGCTGCCGTCCGAGCGACTTTTCCAGCCGCTGGATATGCTGGGTCACGGTGGACTGGCCGATGCGCAGACGCGCCGCCGCTTCGGTAAAACTGCCGGTCTGCTGCAGCATGACGAAACTGTTCAAATGATGAAGGTTCAGCATGGCTATCCGATATCGTGATAACTGTTAGTGTTTGCATCCTGCTTCATGATAAGGGAGAGGTAAATCCTCAAATTCGAGGAACCTGCCCCATGAGCCGTTTTCTGCCGGACCGTTTTACGGTCCTTCTCGTCTGCACCGTCATCCTCGCCTCGGTCCTGCCGATCCACGGCGTCTATGCCGACTGGTTCAACATCGCGACCGACATCGCCATCGGCCTGTTGTTCTTCCTGCACGGCGCGCGCCTGTCGCGCGATGTCGTGGTGGCGGGCATCCTGCACTGGCGCCTGCACCTGACGATCCTGCTGACGACGTTTGCGATTTTCCCGATCCTCGGACTGATGATCGGCTTCATTCCGTCGGATATTCTTGCCCCGCCGCTCTATGCCGGCATCCTCTTCCTCTGCGTGCTGCCCTCGACGGTGCAGTCCTCGATCGCCTTCACCTCGATGGCGGGCGGCAACGTGCCGGCGGCGATCTGCGCGGCCTCCGGTTCCAACATCTTCGGCATGTTCCTGACGCCGCTGCTCGCCGGCCTCCTGCTGTCGACCACCGGCGATGCAGGCTTTTCCTGGGATGCGCTCGAAAGCATCCTGCTGCAGCTTCTCGCCCCCTTCGTCGTCGGCCAGATCCTGCAGCCCTGGATCGGCAACTGGATCCGCTCGAAGAAGAAGATCCTCGCTCCCGTCGACCGCGGCTCGATCCTGATGGTCGTCTACCTCGCCTTTTCGGAGGCGGTGATGGAAGGCCTGTGGCACACCTTCTCGGCGCTCGATATCGGCGTCGTCATCCTTGTCGACATGGCGCTTCTGGCGGTCGTGCTTCTCATCACCATGTTCGGCAGCCGGGCGCTCGGCTTCAACAAGGAAGACGAGATCACCATTACCTTTGCCGGCTCGAAGAAGTCGCTGGCAAGCGGCGTGCCGATGGCCAACGCCATCTTCGCCGGCCAGTCCGCCTCGATCGGTGCCATCGTTCTGCCGCTGATGCTTTTCCACCAGATCCAGCTCATGGCCTGCGCCGTCATCGCGCAGAAATACGCCAACCGCCTGAAGGTGAAGAAGGATACGGTTGCGGCACCGGCTGCCGCCTGAGGGCCTGGCATTGCTCACCTTTTCCTGACACGAGATTGAAACCCAGGCGCTTTCCAAAGCGCTTGGGTTTTACTATATTGGGTCATGCCGACCATTCTACGTTTCGCTGGCCTGCGCGTCGTAATCTATCCGAACGATCACCGCCCCGCGCATGTCCACGTCAAGGGAGCCGGCGGAGAAGCGGTCTTCATCCTGAATTGTCCCGGCGGACCACTGGAGTTGCGGGAGAGCTACGGTTTCAAGCTCACGGAACTCCGCCACATCGAGGAAACAGTCGCAGAAGAAATAGCCGCTCTTTGTGCGGCATGGAGTGCCCATCATGGCGATTTCTGAACAGGAACTGAGAGCAGCCGAGGAACGCATGCAGGCTCAGCGCGAAGCGGGTTATGCCGTCTCTGCCCGCTACGATCGACGCTCGTCCCGCATCGTCATCGGTCTCAACACCGATGTACAGGTGGCAATCCCGGCAAGTAAGATCGAAGGGCTTTCCGAAGCTTCGGAGGAAGAGCTTTCTGAGATCGAGATCAGCGCTACGGGCCTGGGTCTTCACTGGCCGAAACTCGACGCCGACGTGTACGTCCCCGGCCTCCTGCAAGGCATTTTCGGATCGAAACGCTGGATGGCCTCTCAACTGGGTGCCGCCGGAGGCAAGGTCCGCTCGGCGACCAAAACGGCGGCGGCCCGAGAAAATGGCCGCAAGGGCGGACGCCCGCGAAAAATCGCCGCGAATTAACCCCCAGAACGAAAAACGGCCCTTCCCCCAAGAGGAAGGGCCGCATTGGGCGTGCTCAGTATATCGGCCGGCAACCCGGCAGCGGGTCAGTTGACCTGCTGCGGGGTGACCTGAGCCTCGATCGTCTTCGGAGCGACTGCGTCTGCGGCAATCGCGATGCGACGGGGCTTCATGGCTTCCGGAATGTTCCGGAGGAGGTCGATATGGAGCAGGCCGTTCTTCAGCGAAGCGGACTGCACTTCGACATGATCGGCGAGCTGGAAGCGGCGCTCGAAGGCGCGCTTGGCGATGCCGCGATAGAGGTATTCGCTCTGGTCGGCAGCGGCTTCGTCTTCGCTCTTTTCACCCTTCACCGTCAGCACGTTCGCATGGGCTTCGAGGCTCAGTTCCTTTTCGTCGAAACCGGCAACGGCCATGGTGATGCGATAGGTGTTATCGCCGGTCCGCTCGATATTGTAGGGCGGATAGCTCGGGGTCTGGTCGGCCGGGCCACGGCTGTCGAGCAGGTTGAAAAGGCGGTCGAAACCGACGGTGGAGCGGTAAAGGGGAGAGAAATCGACGTGACGCATGGTGTCCTCCTTGGGAAGCGACGTTGCGGTTAAACTATGCTCCCGCATCCCGTAATGGCGATGTCGGTTGCGTTCAGCAGGCCCTTTGTGGCGCCCGCAGAGTTCAGATGGTGATTGGTTTTCGCGGCTTCAAGACCCCGGTTCGCGACGCGGTTTTACGCGTGAACCTGACATGAACAGCCCGTTTCGGGCCGGTTCAGGATCGTTTTGATAGAACAGACCGTGGAAGGCAGACTGTCTCTCGCGACCGAAGCTCCATTCGTCCCTTCGCTTCGGTCATCAATTGCCGGAATCGCTTTGGGTATCCCTAGACCCGCGATTCCGGCTTCTTTTTCCCGCCCTCTCACAAAAGAGAACCTTCAGCCCTCGTCGCGCGTCTCCAGCGAAGCACCCGGCAGGTAGAGCAGGATCGGCCTGATCTCGTAGATAGCCGTCGGATTGGCGCGGCGAAGCTCCCGCGCCGCCGCAATAGCTCCGTCGATGGTCGGAAAATCCACCACGTAGAAGCCAAGCAGTTGTTCCTTGGTCTCGGCAAACGGACCGTCGATCACCATGCCCTCGCCCTTGCCACGCAGGGTCACGGCGCCCTCCGTCGGGCCGAGCCGTGCGGCTGGCCCCAAGGCCTTCTGCGCAACCAGGCGGTCGTTGATCTGCAGCAGATCGACCATCAGGGCCTCGTCCTCCTCCTGCGTCCAGGATTCGACCACCCCCTCCTGGTGATAGGCAAGGATTGCGTAGTACATCGGTTTCTCTCCCACATGATCCATCGGCTGGCGCCGATCCGGCCTCCTCACGCACGCTTCCTTGCCCAGGCGGACCGACAAACATCCTCAAATCTGTAAATGCGGTTGAATACACATGTTTGACCGCCAGGGTGCAAGCCTCCGATTTCTCCGAAATCGCCCCGGCGCCTCATTGAATGCCACTCACCGCGCTTTTCCCTTGACGTCCCGCCGCCTCTGCCTGACGCTGACCGGCATGAGCGAAGCGGCAGATTCCATCGACGACATTCTCCACCCGACGCCCGGCAATCCGGCCCCGGCCAACCACACGGCCGGCTATTTCACCGGCCATCGCGGCACCAGATTGCGCTACGGCCTGTTTCGCTCCGAGATATCGCCGGCGATCGGCACGATCGTGCTCATGCAGGGCCGCAACGAGTCCATCGAGAAATATTTCGAGACGATCCGCGACCTGAACGCCATGGGCCTCTGGGTCGCGACCTTCGACCTGCGCGGCCAGGGCGGCTCGCAGCGGCTGACGAAAAATCCGCGCAAGGGCCATGTCCGGCGCTTTTTCGACTATGAGCGGGATCTCGAAATCTTCCTCGAGCACATCGTGCTGCCGGACGCCCGCCTGCCCTTTTTCCTGGTCGCCCACTCGACCGGCGCGCTGATCGCGCTGTCGGCGGCCCCGCGCCTGTCCAACCGCATCAACCGGATGGCGCTCGCCGCCCCCTATGTCGCGCTGTCCGGCCAGGGCCTGCCGGAAGGGCTGATCCGCTCGCTCGCCGGCCTGGCAAGTTGGACCGGCTTCGGCCGGCTCTCGATGGGCGCCAACCGCAGCAACCGCCCGTTCGAAGGCAATCCGCTGACCGCGGATCCGAAACGTTACGCCCGCAACATGGAGATCGGAGCCGCCCATCCGGAGCTCGCGATCGGCCCGCCGACGGCCCGCTGGCTGCACGAGACCTTCAAGGCCGCGCGCCGCGTGTCCTCCCAGTCGCATCTGACGAAAATCACCATCCCGACCCTGATCCTCGCGCCCGTCCTCGACGCCATCGTCCCCTATGCGGCGCAGGAGGAACTGTCGCGCAATTTCCGCGCCGGCCAGCTCATCACCATCAACGGCGCGCGCCACGAGCTTTTCCACGACAGGGATATCTACCGCGCCCAGGCGCTTGCGGCGATCGAGGCCTTCATGCCCGGCCAGGACGGCGGCTTCGGGCTTTCCGAAACCGCGGCTTGACGCCGGCCGAGCTTGCGACCTATTGGCCGGACAGCAGCTTCATCGCCTGCGCATGAACGGCCTTGCTGCCGGCTGCCAGGATATTGCCGCCGTTTTCCGGGCGCCCGCCGTCCCAGGTGGTGATGATACCGCCCGCCTGCTCGATGATCGGGATCAGCGCGCCGACGTCGTAAGGTTTCAGGTTGTTCTCGACGACGATATCGATATGCCCCGAGGCGAGCAGCACATAGGCGTAGCAATCGCAGCCGTAGCGGAACAGCCGCACCTTTTCCTCGACGGAGCGGTATTTCGCCAGGTCCTCGCCGCCGAAGATATGCGGCGAAGTGGTGAACAGGGTGGCGTCGGCAAGGCTGCCGCAGTCGCGCACCGAAATCTGCCGCTCGCCGTCCGGGCCGAAATACCAGGCGTTCCTGCCATCGGCGAAATACCGCTCGCCGATGAACGGCTGGTCCATCAGGCCCATCGCGGCGCGGCCGTTCGACTGGAAGCCGATCAGCGTCCCCCAGACCGGCAGGCCGGAAATGAAGGCACGCGTGCCATCAATGGGATCGATCACCCAGACATGTTCGCGGTCGAGGCCGACATTGCCGTGCTCCTCGCCGAGAATGCCGTGCTGCGGAAACGTCTCGGTGATCAGCGCCCGGATCGCGGTTTCGGCGGCGCGATCGCCTTCCGTCACCGGGTCGAACCCGCCCTGCTCCTTGTTGACGACGGAAAGTCCGGTCCGGAAGCGCGGCAGGGTCTCGGCCTTGGCGGCATCGGCAAGCGCATGGAAGAAATCGCGATCGGGAAGCATGGGAAAGGTCCGCTGATGGAGGGTGATCCTTTCTAGGATACTCGCCGAAACCTGAAAACCGGATTCGCACGCCCACGGCCAGAAAATCAAAAAACAACCTGCCGCCGCCAAAAAACTCATCAATCCGCCTAAAAATGGCGCATATTTAATCAGTTGAAAAAGTTGCTTGACATTTGTGCACCGCACTCGTAGCTTTGATGCACAGTCTTTGACTGTAAATACCCTCCTTGGGTGTTTCCTCCCTAGACTTAGCCGCGCCCACAAGCGCGGTTTTTTTTGCCCGCGATCGAGTCGACAGCCGGCCACAATGCCGGCGACAGACCAAACCTGTGGAAAACTTCGGAGGAGTTATTCGGCCGCGAGCGCGCTGTCGCCACCGGCAAAATCGGCGACGAAGTCGGCCATCTGCCGCATGAAGGTGGAAAGCGAGGCCGCGATCACCGGAAATTCCGGTCGCCTGTCGAGCGTCGCCTCATCCACGTAGAGCGCCCGGTTGATCTCGATCTGCAGCGCGTGCAGGCCGCGCACCGGCCGCCCGTAATGTTCGGTGATGAAGCCGCCGGCATAGGGCTTGTTGCGCACCGCCGAGAACCCCATGCCGTCGAGGAACTGCATCGCCGCCCGAGAGAGTTCGGCAGACGCGCTGGTGCCGTAGCGGTCGCCGATGATGAAGTCCGGCCGCACGTCCGAACCGGAGAGCCGGATATTGCCCGGCATCGAATGGCAGTCGATCAGGATGGCGAGCCCGAAACGGGCGTGGGTGCGGGCGATCAGCTTGCGCAGGCAGGCGTGATAGGGCTTGTAGATCGTCTCGATACGCGACATCGCCTCGTCAACCGGCAAGCGGCGGCGATAGATTTCCATGTTTTCAGCAACGATGCGCGGGATCGTGCCGAGCCCGCCCGCAACCCGCATCGAGCCGATATTGACGAAAGGCGGCAAGGGCCCGTCGAACATGCGCGGATCGAGCTCGTAGGGTTCGCGGTTGACGTCGAGATAGGCACGCGGGAAATGGGCGCGAAGCAGCGGCGCACCGAGCTCCGGCGCATCGGCGAAAAGCTCGTCGACATAATGGTCTGCGGAGCGGCGGATGGAGAGTGAATCGAGCCCGCTCTCGGCGAGAAATTCAGGCGGATAGAAGCTGCCGCTGTGAGGCGAATTGAAGACGAAGGGGATGGTCTGCGTGACGGGCTCCATCACTTCGAACTGTGCAAAATCACCTGCGTTGCAATCCATCCTGCCTTTACCATGTCACGAACTTGTTCAGGAACTCATGTTGCCAGTTGCCCGACGCGAAGTCCATACTATCTATACCCTACCAAATCCTCTTCCACCCCCATTAAACGGATGTTTACCGCGCGTTGGCAGTGTAAGAGATACCGACAACTCTAAAATTTTGCATTGGATAACGGTCCTGGAGATGATTCAGAAAATCCTTCTCGCCGAAGACGATAACGACATGCGTCGTTTCCTGGTGAAGGCGCTTGAAAAGGCGGGCTACAAGGTCGCGTCCTTCGACAACGGCGCGAGCGCCTATGACCGCCTGCGCGAAGAGCCCTTCTCGCTGCTCCTGACCGACATCGTCATGCCGGAAATGGACGGGATCGAGCTTGCCCGCCGGGCGACCGAACTCGACCCGGATCTCAAGGTGATGTTCATCACCGGCTTTGCGGCCGTCGCGCTGAATTCTGATTCCAAGGCTCCGAAGGACGCGAAGGTCCTGTCGAAGCCCTTCCACCTGCGCGATCTGGTGGATGAAGTGAACAAGCTGCTCGCGGCCTGAGGCCCCGAAAGCCCTGATCTGCAAGGCCTTCAAAAAACCTTCGCATTTCATGGCAAAAACCTGTTGACGGCCCGACCAGTCTATGGTCTATGCGCCGCCACGGATGGGCGTGTAGCTCAGCGGGAGAGCACTACGTTGACATCGTAGGGGTCACAGGTTCAATCCCTGTCACGCCCACCATCCAGTTCAAAACGTTAAGAAATCCGCTTCGGCGGATTTCTTCGTTTAAAGCCTCCCCGTTAACCCGCCCGTCTCGAAACGGCACAGCTGCGTCCAAAATTCTTCACCAGCCTTGCTGGCAATTTGGTCATATGCGCCTGTTACGGTGTTACGGCATCAGGGAGGGGCAGCATGGCGCAGTTCAAGAATTCGGAACATCTCGTCCAGGCCGCAGCGCCGGCTTTCGAGAAGGAGTGGATGCCGGGGCAGAAGGTGCCGAATGCGGGCATCTACCGCTGTCGGACCTGCGGCGACGAGATCGTCGTCCACAAGGACGCCGCCATCCCCCATATTCATCATGAGCATTCGCTCCTCGGCCCCGTGACCTGGAAGCTGCTCGTCTTCGCTCAGAAACACCCCTCGCGTCCCTGACGGCTCGCATCGGCAACGGTTCCTGCTGTTTTTGAATTCGGCTCTTTTTTCGCGGGAGCGTACCGAATCGGCCGAAACCCGCCTCGCATCACGACATGGAATGTGCCAAATGCGACCCACCGCGTCATTGATGCGGGATTTTCCCCAATTTGCCCCGCCCGACCTTCGGCGGGGCTTTTTTGTTCCGGGCATCTGATTCGGCCGGGTTCCTTTAACGGGCGCCGAGCGCGTTACACCCGGCAATCAGAGAATCGCATTGCCGGCGGCAAACGCGAGCACCACGAAAACCAGGAAAACGACGAGGAAGAGGAAGAAGAGAATCTTTGCGATCCCGGCTGTCGCAGCGGAAATGCCCGAAAAGCCGAGGAAACCGGAAATCAGCGAGATGACCAGGAAGATGAGAGCCCATTTCAGCATGGAATGTGTTCCTTCACGTTGATGGTCCGATAACGCGAAGAAATGTTCCAGGGTTCCCAACAGCCCTAAGACCTTGCGGCCGGAACCGGCCTACCGGAAGAGATGCGCCGCGCCAGCCACGCCGATCGTCACCCTGTCGCCCGCGGACAGGGTCTCGCGGCTCGGAATGTCGAGGCGGAATGTGAAGGCATCGCCGAGCGTGATCCGCACATCCGAAATCGGTCCGCAGAAATTGATCTCGGCGACCGTTGCGAAAACCCCGTCGCCGCCGTTTTGCGCAACGGTGATCTGTTCGGGCCGCAGCATGATCTCGGCCTTGCCGCGATAGGCGATGTCATCGACCGGCAATACCCCGAGCGGGCTCTGGGCGCGCCCATCGGCAACCTCGGCCGGCAGCACGATCGCCTCGCCGAGGAAGGCCGCCGTCGCCACGTCCACCGGACGCGAATAGACCTCGCGCGGGCTCCCGACCTGCGCGAATTTTCCCGCCCGCATCACCGCCACCTGGTCGGCGAAGGCAAGCGCCTCGCCCTGGTCGTGGGTCACCAAAAGCGTGGTGATGCCGGCCGCTGTCAGCACGTCGGTCACCGCCTTGCGGGTCGCGGCCCTGAGGCCGGTATCCAGCGCCGAGAAAGGCTCGTCCAGCAGCATCAGCCTCGGCTTGCGCGCCAGCGCCCTGGCAAGCGCTACGCGCTGCTGCTGGCCGCCTGAGAGCTGGTCCGGCTTGCGGGCGAGCATGGCCGGGTCGAGCCCCACCATATCCATCAGCTGGGCGATGCGGGCGTTCTTCACCGAAGCCTCCGCCTCCAGCCCGAAACCGATATTCTGCCGGATCGTCAGATGCGGAAACAGGCAGCCGTCCTGCGCGACGATGCCGATGCCGCGCTTGTGCGCCGGCACCTGGGAGCGGGCGTCGGCAAGCTGCTGGCCGGCGAACACGATGCCGCCCTCGTCCGGCGCATCGAAGCCGGCAACCAGGCGCAGAAGCGTGGTCTTGCCGCAGCCGGAAGGCCCGACGATCGCCGTGCGGCTGCCTGCGGTCACCGAAAGATCGATGCCGTCGAGGGCAGCGACGGAGCCATACTGTTTGCGCAGTGAGGTCAGGGTAAGAAACGTCATCGCCCGGCGATCTTTTTCGATTGATGGTGGAGAAGAAAGGTGAGCGGCAGCGAGAAGGCGACCATCAGCACCGCATAGGGCGCCGCACCGGCATAGTCGATCTCGCCGGTCAGCGCCCAGAAGGCCATGGCGAGCGTGCGGGTGCCGTTCGGCGCCAGCATCTGGCTGGCGGTCAGTTCGTTCATGATGCCGAGCGAGGAGAGCGCCACGCCCGCCGCAGCCCCCGGCGCCGCAAGCCGGATGGTGGTCGCGAGCAGCGCATTGCCCGGCGAACGGCCGAGGCTTGCCGCCGCCTGTTCGATCTCGACCGGCACCTGTGCAATACTGGCGCGCAGGCTCACCAGCGCGCGCGGCAAAAACATCACCACATAGGCAAGCACGATGGTCGCAACGCTCTGGTAGAGCGGCAGCATGGCCCGCACGGTGATGGTCACCAGCGCCAGCGCCACGACGACGCCCGGCATCGAGCTCGCGAGATAATAGCACCCTTCCAGGAACCGGCTGGCGCGGGTCGGCCGGCGCACCGAAAGCCAGGCAATCGGCACGGCGGCGGCCGTCGTCGCAAGCCCGCCGATCAGGCAGATGGCGAGCGTCTGCCAAAGCGCCAGCCCCACCTCGTCAAGCCGCCATACGCCGGCCCCGCCGGCGATCAGCCAGCGGCTGAGGGTCAGCACCGGAACGCCGAGCGCAAACGCGGCCGTCACGGCGGGCAGGAGGAGAGCGACGTATTTCCATTTGCCGAGCCTTGCGATCTTCGGCCGGCGGGCGACGCCGGGCCCAAGCCGCGCATACCGGCTGCGGCCGCGCAACGAGGCTTCAAGGCCGAGCAGCACGAAGCAGCAAAGCACCAGCACCAGCGCCAGCATATAGGCGGCAACGCCGTTATAGGTCGACTGGAACTGGTCGATGATCGCGGTCGTGAATGTGTCGAAGCGGATCATCGCAAACAGCCCGTATTCGGCAAGCAGATGCAGGCCGACCAGCAGCGCGCCGCCGCAAAGCGCGAGCCTGAGCTGCGGCAGCACGACGCGCCGGAAGACGGCAAACGGCGCAAGCCCGAGCGAGGCCGCCTGGTCCTCCAGCGCCGGGTCGAGCAGCCGGAAGGCCGCCGAAAGAGGGAGATAGAGAAACGGAAAATAGGCGACGACCGAGATCGCCACGCCGGCCGGCAATCCGTTGAAGCCGGGCCACAACCCGATCCAGGCATAGGAATGCACGAAAGCCGGGACCGCGAGCGGCGTGACGCAGAGCCACGACCAGAACCGCGCGCCCGGCAGGTCCGAGCGCTCCGTCAGCCAGGCGAGCGAAACGCCGAGCACGGCGCAGATCGGAATGGTCAGGACGACGAGAAGGACGGTATTGACGAGCAGATCGCCGACCCGGGAACGGAAGATCAGCTGCAAGGCCGTCTCCCAGCCGGTGACGACGGTGGCCCAGAGCACGAAGCCGAGCGGCAGAAGCGCCAGCAGCGCCACCACGACCGCGATCGTCAGCGTCCAGGACGATGCCGCCGGCAGGCGGGGTCGCGGAGCGATCGTGATCCTGGTCTCTGTGGTGGAAGTCATTGCCGGTCCGAAAAGATGAGACATCGCAGGTACGCCCTGCGATGTCTCCATGCAACTGGTATCGGCCGCTTTTTAGAGCAGGCCGGCGGCGGTCATCATGTCGGTGACCTTGGCATTGTTGAGCGTCGACGGCTCGACCTTCGGCGCCTGGAGATCGGCGATCGGGGTCAGGGCCTTGTTGGAAGCCTCGCCCTTGCCGACGGCGTATTCAAAGGAGGTGCCGTCGCGCAGAACCTTCTGGCCACCCTTGCCGGTCACCCACTTGAGGAAGGCCTGGGCCTGTTCCTTGTGCTTGGAGGAAGCAAGGATGCCGCCGCCCGAGATCGACACGAAGGCGCCCGGATCCTGGTTCTTGAAATAGTGCATGCCGACGTTCTTGGTGTTCTCGCCGGTCTTCGCCACGTCGCCGAAATAGTAGTAGTGATAGATCAGCGCGCCTTCGAACTGGCCGGCATTGACCGCCTTCATGGCAGTCGAGTTGCCACGGATCGGGGTTGCATTTTCCTTCATGCCCTTCAGCCAGGCGGCGGTCGCTTCTTCGCCCTTGAGCTGCAGCAGCGCACCGACGATCGCCTGGAAATCGGCGCCCGACGGAGAAGCCGTCCAGCGGCCCTTCCATTCCGGCTTGGCAAGGTCGAGCATCGACTTCGGCAGCTTGTCTTCGGTCAGCTTGGTCTTGTCATAGGCAAAAACGGTCGAGCGGGCGGCGATGCCGACCCAGTTGCCGTTGGCCGGATGGAAACCCGGCAGAACCTGGTCGAGTGTCGCCTTTTCGATCGGCGCAAACAGGCCCTTGCCGTCGACCAGCACCATGGCCGGCGAATTTTCGGTCAGGAACACGTCGGCCGGCGAATTGGCGCCTTCCTGAACGATCTGGTTGGCGATTTCGAGGTCGCTGCCCTGGCGGATGGTGACGACGATGCCGGTCTCTTCCGTGAAGGCCTTCGCCCATTCCTTGGTCAGCCCTTCATGCTGGGCATTGTAGATGGTGAGGCTGTCGGCCACCTGCGCCGAAGCCGGCGAGGAAAGGGCGAGAACGGAAAAGGCCAGGGCAACGCCCGCGGCCAAGCTGAATGCAGTCTTCAAGATCGCCTCCGCAAGAAGTCAGGAATTTGACGAGGCCGTCTTAACCAAAGCAGAGATTTGCGGTCAAGTTTATTTCCGCCTAATATGTAACAAACGCGTGACTTCCGTTTACATTACAGGGAGATAACAACATCAGGCCAAACTGTCGCGGTCTCGGTGCACCCCCTATCGCCATAGGCCGTGTCCCACGCACAGTTGCCGGCAACAACGTCCATCAGCATCGACGCGGATATCCGCGCGGGCGCACGAATCAGCTATGGCTCTTTCGAACACATCGGGAACGGGCATGGCTGTTGCTTATCTGGAAAAGCTGAACGACGCGCAGCGGCGCGCGGTGGAGCATGGCGCGGACGTGCCGAACGGCGGCGCGGCCGGCCCGCTTCTGGTCATCGCCGGTGCCGGTTCCGGCAAGACCAACACGCTCGCCCACCGCGTCGCGCATCTGATCGTCTCGGGCGCCGACCCGCGCCGCATCCTGCTGATGACCTTTTCCCGCCGCGCGGCTTCGGAAATGGGCCGCCGCGTCGAGCGCATTTGCGCCCAGGTGCTCGGCGCCAATGCCGGCATCATGACCGATGCGCTCGCCTGGGCCGGCACCTTCCACGGCATCGGCGCCCGCCTGCTGCGCCTCCATGCCGACCAGATCGGCCTCGACCACGACTTCACCATCCACGACCGGGAAGATTCCGCCGACCTGATGAACCTGGTGCGCCACGAACTCGGCTTCTCGAAGACCGAGAACCGGTTTCCGACCAAGGGCACCTGCCTGCAGATCTATTCGCGCGCCGTGAATTCCGAAACCCCGCTCGACGAGGTGCTGAAACTGCATTTCCCCTGGTGCGCCACCTGGGAACCGCAGCTGCGCGAACTGTTCGCCTCCTATGTCGAGGCCAAGCAGGCCCAGAACGTGCTGGATTACGACGACCTCCTCCTCTACTGGGCGCAGATGATGAGCGAACCGGCGATTGCTGAGGATGTCGGCGGCCGTTTCGACCATGTCCTCGTTGACGAATACCAGGATACCAACCGCCTGCAATCGTCGATCCTGATGGCGATGAAGCCCGGCGGCATCGGTCTGACCGTCGTCGGCGACGACGCCCAGTCGATCTATTCCTTCCGCGCCGCGACGATCCGCAACATCCTCGACTTCCCCAACACCTTCGACCCGCCGGCCAATATCGTCACCCTCGACCGCAACTACCGTTCGACCAGCACGATCCTCGCCGCCGCCAACGGCGTCATCGACCTCGCCCGCGAGCGTTTTACCAAGAACCTGTGGACCGACCGGCAGTCGGAGGAGCGCCCTCGCCTCGTCGCCGTCAAGGACGAGACCGAGCAGGCCAACTACATCGTCGAGAAGATTCTCGAAAACCGCGAGACCGGGATGACGCTGAAACAGCAGGCAGTGCTGTTTCGCTCCTCGCATCATTCCGGCCCGCTTGAAGTCGAGCTCACCCGCCGCAACATCCCTTTCGTGAAATTCGGCGGCCTGAAATTTTTGGACAGCGCCCATGTCAAGGACATGCTGGCGGCCCTGCGTTTCGCCCAGAACCCGCGCGATCGCGTCGCTGGCTTCCGGCTGATGCAGCTCATCCCCGGCATCGGGCCCCAGACGGCCGGAAAAATCCTCGACGCCATCGCCGCCGACCCGGAACCGCTGGCAGCCCTGCAGGAAATCCCAGCCCCGCCGCGCTCCGGTGCCGACTGGCCCGCCTTCGTCGAGATGCTCGCCGCCGTCCGCAAGGGCCAGGGCTGGCCCTCAGAGATCGGCCTTGCCCGCCTCTGGTACGAGCCGCATCTGTCCCGCATCCACGAGGATGCCGAGACCCGCAAGGCCGACCTGCTGCAGCTCGAACAGATCGCCTCGGGTTATACGTCCCGCGAACGCTTCCTCACCGAACTGACCCTCGATCCGCCGGATGCGACCAGCGCCGAATCCGGTACGCCCCTGCTCGACGAGGATTACCTGATCCTCTCGACCATCCATTCCTCCAAAGGGCAGGAATGGCGTTCGGTCTTCCTGCTCAACTGCGTCGACGGCTGCATCCCCTCCGATCTCGGCGTCGGCTCGACCGCCGAGATCGAGGAGGAGCGCCGCCTCCTCTACGTGGCGATGACCCGCGCCAAGGACCATCTGCACCTGATGACGCCGCAGCGTTTCTTCGTGCACGGCCAGGCCTCGCAGGGCGACCGGCACGTCTATGCGGCCCGCACCCGTTTCATCCCGGCCACCCTGCTGCAATTCTTCGAAACCGCCGCCTGGCCGGTCGTCGCGCCGATGTCCGACGCCGAACGCCAGGCCCGCCACCAGGTGCGCATCGACGTCACCGCCCGCATGCGCGGCATGTGGCGATAGGCAGCCCGAAAATCATACCGGTCGTCATAAGCTTTGGACACGATTGTGGGATGAGCCGTCATCAGCCGATTGCAACAGCCGGGTAAGCCGGCGCCTGTCTGCATGTGAGGCCTGGATATACCGGAGGATCGAATTCGCATGAACGGCATCGACGTCTTCGACGGGCACAATGATTCGGTTCAGTACATATCGGACTACAAACCCGGCGGCCGGGATTTCCTGGCCCGCTCCGAGGCGGGGCATCTCGATCTTCCCCGCGCAATCGAGGGGCGTCTCGTCGGCGGGCTGTTCGCCCTCTATGCCCATCCCGAGCGCAAGCCGGAAAACAACGTGACGCAGACCAGCGACGGATACGAGGTCCGTTATGCGGAGGCCCTTGACGAAGGTTATGCCCGTCGGCTGATCGACGCCCAGCTTGATGCGATGAACCGATTGATCCGGCGCTCGGACGGCCGCATGCGGCTCGCCACCGGCGTCGATGAAATCAACGCCGCCCGGGCCGCTTCCGCCTTGGCCGTCGTGCTTCACATGGAGGGAGCAGAAGCGATCGGCCCCGGTCTCGACTATCTCCACACCCTTCACGCAGCAGGCCTGCGTTCTCTAGGCCCGGTCTGGAGCCGCCCGAACATCTTCGGTTACGGCGTTCGCTTCGCCTATCCGAGATCGCCCGACACGGGCCCCGGACTGACCGATGCCGGCCGGGATCTCGTCAGGACCTGCAATACGCTGGGTATCATGATCGACCTCGCGCATCTGAACGAGCGCGGCTTCTGGGACGTGGCAGCCTTGAGCACCGCCCCGCTCGTCGCCACCCATGCCTGCGCCCATGCCATATGCCCCTCGACCCGCAACCTCACCGACCGGCAGCTCGACGCCATTCGCGATACGGACGGCGTCATCGGCTTCAACCTCGCAGTCTACGACATCCGCGCCGATGCGCATCTCGATGCCGATACGCCGCTCGACCTCGTCGTCCGCCACATCGAATATCTCGTCAACCGCGTGGGAGCCGATAGAGTAGCCCTGGGATCGGACTTCGACGGCACCGTCGTGCCCCGCGAGATCAGGGATGCCAGCGGCCTTCCCCGCCTCTTCGAAGTCATGCGCAAGGCCGGATTTGACGAACCGGCCTTGAAGAAATTCGCCTTCGAAAACTGGCTCCGCGTCTTCGGCCTGACTTGGCGGTCCTGACCGGAGAAGACGGCCAAACGGCCGTTCTGCAATGGATTTATCCCGGCTTGTCCCCTCGCCTGTCGCATTGACTTCGCCCGGGCCGGGTGGGAAACAACCGACATCATTCGGGTATCCAGGGAGGGGATCGAGATGACCAGCCGCAAGATCGTTCTTGTGCAGGGCGCCTGGGGTTCGAGCGCGAGCTGGACGCCGGTCGCTGATATTCTGCGCGGCATGGGCCATCAGGTCTTCGTGCCGAGCCTCACCGGGCTCGGCGAACGCACCCATCTCTTTTCCGGAGCGATCAACCTCGACACCCATATCGCCGATGTCTGCGGCCTGATCGAAGCCGAAGGCCTGGAGGAATTCGATCTCGTCGGCCATTCCTATGGCGGCATGGTGATAACCGGCGTCGCCGACCGCTTCGCGCCCCGCATCCGCACGCTCATCTATCTCGACGCCTTCCTGCCGGAAGACGGCCAGTCGGCGCTCGATCTGCTTGGTCCCGAAGTCGCGATGGCCAACCTTGCCATGGCCGGCGAACATGGCGGCGTCGCGGTACCGCCTCCGGCCCGCCACGCCACCCGCGTGCCGGAACATCTGCGCCATTACATGACCAGCCGCTCGCCGCATCCCTTCGCCTCGATGATCCAGAAGATCAGGCTGACCGGCGCCTACCGGAAAATCGCGAAAAGGCTCTACGTCTCGGCCAATATCGACCAGTCGAAAATCTTTTCCGGCATCTACGCCAAGGTCGACGCCGATCCGTCCTGGGCATCCATGGAGGTGCCGAGCGGCCACATGCTGCAGCTCGAAATGCCGGAAGAGATCGCTCGCATCATCGCTGACTTCATCGGCTGAGACGGCAGCCGGCCACTCTTGTCGGCGATCACCCGTGCCGCTCAGAGAAGGTCCCGCCAGCCCCTACCGGCTC
>UCEY01000041.1 GCA_900471605.1 Hyphomicrobiales bacterium
GTTCTGCGTGGAAACCAACACGATATACCAAGCTCCCGGCAGATCGCCTTAATCGACTTGCCCTGCACGCGGGAAAGTCGCCGTATCTTCAGA
This sequence comes from Hyphomicrobiales bacterium, assembly GCA_900471605.1. GTDB lineage: Bacteria > Pseudomonadota > Alphaproteobacteria > Rhizobiales > Rhizobiaceae > Neorhizobium. The sequence goes on from UCEY01000041.1 coordinate 94, forward strand.
ATTGTCTCCACAACAAGCATCCAAATAAAAAGCCTCCGATTAAACCGGAGGCTGTTGTAACCCCATCGCAAATGGGGGTCCCGTTTGGACGCCGATCACCCCAAATGCGGGGTCCTTATTCCATGCCTAATCACATGCTGCTGAAGAGGCGGATGTAAGTATTCGCGAGTGGCAGCAATCCATTCCGCAAGGAAAATCGGCGGCAGTCATTTCGGGAAGCGCCGACGAGCTTAAAGGCTATCTTGGTCCCGATTAGAGAACTAACTATCGGCGTAATCCTGTTCGATCGCCACGATGGCATCCCGCATTTTGACTACCTGTCTCTCGATTTGTTCTTCCGACAGGGGCGGGTCTCTCTTTTCCAACTGATAAACTAATTTGTCGCGAATCCGTTGATAGACAGCCGCCCGTTCCCCAGCCGATTGTTCGGGCAGGTTTCCAATCATCGCCCGTAATAGCGCAGTAAAAGCAGCCATATTGCCTCGAAAAAGGGCTCGGCAGCCGTAGCTTTGAGCCTAGTTGAACCCCGACCGAAATTAGTGCTGCGCGGTTCTCCGGCAAGTCATGCGAACGAGCTAATCGAGTGCCGCCTAATTGATGCGGGTCGGTCGCAGATCTTCTCGAAACCTGCTGAAGCATCTGCACCCTTTCAACCGGCCAGCCGGTCGGATCGGAGGCTGACCAACACTGCCAGTGTCGCGTTTCGAACTGACTGCCAATGTCGCCCCGCCAATTAGCTTTAACACACATAGATGATGTATCACCTGCTATGTAGATCAGGCGCACGTCAAAACGATTTGCTCGCTCAAGGCGCTTCCGCGAATCGGCCACCGCCCGCTTATTTCTCTGAGCGCGATGGCTCCGAAAATCGCACGCCTGCACCTCCGCCGTTTTCTGGTATGAACTCGACACCGGCGCCTTCAAGCGCAAGCTGAATAGCCTTTAGATTGGCAATCGTAATAGGCGGGGATCCATTGTCAGCCTCCGCGCGCCGCACGGTCGAAATGCCGATCTGAGCTGCGGCAGCCAGATCATCAGCGCTCCAGCGCACCAAGCCCCTTGCCGCGCGTATCTGTGCTCCGGTGATGACTTTCATTTCTAATTCCGTTGAACCTTTTCAATTCATATGATAGAAAAACGGTCTCTCGTCGCTCGCGCAGATTTGCATTTGAACGACGAGCATATGAGACGGTTGCCTCTACTGTTGCGAGCAGCATAGGCAACCTAACCACAATCTAGCTATCTGGAGCTTGGATCATGGCTGATTCTGAGACTAGCAGAACTTTGTCTGCTATCACCCGCCGAAAATTGCCGAGGGCAGAACTGGGGGCGATGCTCACGGCTGTCGTTTCGATCGGAGGTGGTTCCGATGGCCTCTTCCGGGAATAGGGACGCTTTCATAGAGACCACGCGCAGGAATTTTCTGTCACATGCCGCGGTCTCAATCGCAGCGGCCCCCGCCTCCGCGCGTGGATCGGAGCGGACGGAGACATCGGAGCAAGGCGACCCGGTGGTACACCTTTGGAGAGATTGGTTGATGGCACATGGGCTGCGCAGGGAAAGCTGCCGGCGGCAGCAACAGCTTGAAACCGAGTTGCTCCGACAATTCGGTAGTTTCCCCCGCACAAAAATCCCGCTCTCCGAAGACTGCGGTTTCATGTGGGCATATTCCGGTCGGGAGATCGACCGTCTGTTGCCGGACCCTGATCAGGATGAAATGCGGCGGCAAGCACGGGCGGCATTGGCGGCCCGCCGGAGCGAATGGAGGACGGTGGACAAGCGGCTCGGATATACGAGGGCGAAAAAAGCCGAGGAGGAAATCGCCGGTGTCGAGGAGGCCTTGGCAAAGGAATTGTGGAGCGCCGCTCCTCAATCTGTCGCCGGCGTCGCGGTGAAGCTGCATTCCCTCCTGGAAATGGAGGATCCAGGCTCCGCCTTACAGGATGCGCCCTGGCCAGAGCTTCGGACGATCCTTACCGATCTCGTGCGGATGTGCGCAGCTTCGTCTCCGACCTGAGTCCGCGCAGACCAGCTCGCAAGCAGCCTCCGAGCCTTCTCAATATATCATCTCTATATCTTTGATATGATTTGCAATATATCCCTTCAGCGCTCACCTTTTTTTGATACTTGGGAGGGCACCATGACGGAAGACAGTCGGGCCTCTGCGGCCAAACCGCGATCGATGCGGAATACCCAACGGATGATCGAACGGGCCGACCCCACATTCGCTCTTGCGTTTCATGCAGGTGTGATGGGACTGAGTGCGAAGTCGGTTGAACGACGCCTCGTTCAGGTGATGGACCGGCAGAACGGCAGCCGCGAAGTTGTCGATTTCGTGCGCTGTTCCTACCTCGGTCTCGACAATCACCCCGCCATCATTGCAGGCTCCATCGAGGCGATTGCAGATTATGGCTCCCTGCACTGGTCGTGCGCACGCACGCGCCTGAATTTCCGGCTGCTCGCAGACCTTGAGGAAAACCTTTCCGACCTCTTTCAGGCGCATGTCATTACGTTCTCAACCGTGCTTGCTGCCAACCTCAGTGCCATGCCGATCCTGGCCTCCGGTTACCTGACGGGTGGCGAGAAACCGCTCGTCGTCTTCGACCGGCAGGCTCATGCGACGCTTGCGGTCCACAAGCCGCTTGTCGCAGCCGAGACCACGGTGCTCACCATCGATCACAATGATGTCGATATGCTCGAGCAGATCTGCCGGGCACACCCGCTGGTGGCCTTCGTTTGCGATGGTCTCTATTCCATGGGTGGTGCAGCTCCGATCGATGAACTGCTCCGGCTTCAACGGCAATATGGACTATTCCTCTATATCGATGACGCCCACGGCATATCGCTTTTCGGTTTCCGAGGGGAAGGTTATGCCCGATCGACCATCGGTCAGGAGTTTGGCGAGCGCACGATCATCGCCGCGTCGCTTGGCAAGGGTTTTGGCGCCTCAGGCGCGTTGCTCATGCTCGGGTCGCAACGCCAAGAGGACCTCTTTCGACGGTTCGCGCTGGCATTCGCCTTTTCGGTTCCTGTCAATCTTGCCGGCGTCGGCGGCGCGATCGCATCGGCCAACCTCCACCGCACCCAGGAGCTCATCGATCGCCAAGTCGCATTGGCCGAGCGGATCAAACAGTTCGACGCCATGGTCGAAACCGACCAAACGTCCCTGCCCTTTCCTATACGCACCATCATTCTCGGAGACGAGCGTGCGGCTATTAAAGCGGCACGCCAGTTGCTCGATCGAGGCCTCTACACGTCCGCGATCTTTTTCCCCACTGTGGCTGAGGGGCGAGCAGGTTTACGCGTTTGCCCGACGGCCGGCCATCTGGTCGAAGAGGTCGACTGGCTAGGCCGGGAATTGAGGTCCATCATCGATGAACCTGCGGACAACGGATCGGGACCGCGGCCATGCTGATCACCGACGTCTCCGCGGCAACAAACCGGCGGGCACGGCGCGTCATGCCCATGGGAAACACAAGAACCTCCGCATTTGCCACGCCATATCCCATCTATCTTGCATCAGGTGACGGAGCCTATGTCACGGACGTTGATGGCAACCGCTATCTCGACTTCCAGAACAACTTCACCGCGCTGATCCACGGTTATGGTCACGCCGACGTGACGAGCGCATTGTTGGCGCAGTTGATGAAGGGGTTGAGCTTTGCGAATCCAACATTTCCCGAGATCGAACTGGCGGAGCTTCTTTGCGACCGGGTTCCGCATTTCGAGCAAGTGCGATTCACCAATACCGGCTCCGAAGCGGTGATGATGGCCATTAAAGCCGCAAGGGCTCTGACTGGCCGAACGCTCGTAGCCAAATGCGAGGGCGCATATCACGGGAACTACGACGCAGTTGAAATCAACGTCTCCGCCCCGCCGATCCGCTGGACCGATGGCCGTGAGGACTCAAGCCTTGAGCACGACGGATTAGCCGCTTCGGTGGCTGGGCAGACGGTCGCGATCCCATTCAACGACATCGAGAATAGCGATCGCATCCTCTCCGCCGCCGGAGGTGACCTCGCTGCGGTGCTGATCGATCCCCTACCCTCCCGGGCCGGCCTCGTTCAGATCACTCCGGAATATCTTGCCCACCTGAGACGATGGACGTCGGCCCGATCCGCTCTTCTGATCTCCGATGAGGTGTTGAGCTTCAGGCTGGGGTACACGGGGGCCTTCCGCGAAGGCTCGATCAAGCCTGACATAACCGCCTTCGGCAAAATCATCGGCGGTGGTCTTCCCATAGGTGCGGTCGCGGGTGGCAGCGATGTGATGAAGGTCTTTGCGCCATTGGGCGAACGACCGCATGTCGCGCATTCAGGCACGTTTACAGCCAATCCGATGACGATGGTTGCGGGGCTGGCTGCGATGTCGGCGATGACGATGGACGAGTTTCAGCGCGTCAATCAACTTGGTAATGATGCGCGACGCGTGCTCGCCGATGCCTTCCGAAGCGCCGGCGTGACCGGCGCGGTCACCGGCGCCGGATCGCTGTTTCGCATCTTCATCGGTGCCGGTAGAATTTCGACTTATGCCGACGCTTACCTCAGCTCGCGTTATTCGGCCACGCTGGGTGATGTGATCAGGCACATGCGTGACCGCGGCGTTCTGATTTCGCAAGTCGGCCTGGGGGCGATCTCGACTCCGATGACGCCGACGGACATCAGCATGCTCGCGGCAGTCTTCGAGGACGCCCTGCGCGCCGCGGTCCCAAGAGCACGCGCGAGAACAGAGGTCGCAGCCGATGAATCTTGAAACCGAACGCCTGTTCATGCGGCCGGTGACGGCCCACGACGGCGACGCGCTGTACCGCCTTCATACCGATCCGCTTGTCGTCGAACTCATCATGCAGGGCAAGCCGCCGACGCGTGCCGAAACTGACGCTCGCCTCGCTCTTTATCTCGATGAGTGGGATCGCCATGGCTATGGCTTCTGGATGCTGTATCTCCGCGAACCAAGTGGTGACCTGACCTTCGTTGGGCGTGCAGGACTACGCCGATATGATGAAAACGATGTCGAGGTTGGTGTCTGCCTGTTCGGGTTTTCCTCGGGTAAGGGGATCGCCGGAGAAAGTCTCGAAGCCGCGATCGAGTTCGGCTTTCGACGCCTTCCTGTGCGCCGGCTGGTTTGCGTGGTCAGGCCGACAAACATCCGGTCTCAGAAGGCCATGCTGCGGCTTGGCTTTTCTTTCGTGTGCATGACCGAACATCTTGGCACGGCCTTTCGTTTCTATGAGATGCAACGACCCGTGAAGTTCTCAATGCCTTCATCTTAAGCGGCTTTGCATCACCCTTACCGCCGGCGGTGCCGATTTCTAACCAGTGGTACGACAGTTCGATCCTGTCCCGGCCCGCCAAGTTTTACAAGCACTTATACAATCATCCTCATCAGCAAGAACCTGACGTCACAATGGCGTCACGGGAAACGATTAAGCGCTTCTGCTAGCGGCAATCACCCGCCGAAGGTGGCGAAGCGCAGGCCTCGCCCTACCTGTCATCCCATGTGTAACGATTACGAACAGCATATCCGCCACGCGGAATACTGCCGGATGATGCAGGAACTCGCCTTGGAGATCCCGACCCATCAGACCGAGCTCGATTTGCCACAGGCTGACGACATCAGGATCGGCGACACCGGTCCAGTCATGAGAATGGCCGGTAACGGTGACCAGGTGGAGCTGGCGGCAATGAAGTTCGGTTTCCCGCCTCCCGAAAAGCGGAAGGGCGGCCCGGTATTCAATTTCAGATCGGAAGGCAGGCGGTTCGGCGACAGCAAGCGGTGCCTTGTCCCGGCCTCGGCCTTCTTTGAATTCACCGGCACGAAATACCCTAAGGCCAAACATCGCTTCACGCTCAACGGGGCGCCGTTCCTGGCTATCGCCGGCCTCTGGCGGGAGGCTCAAGGCAACCAGCCGCCGTCCTTCACGATGCTGACCACCGATCCCGGACCCGATGTTGCCTCCATCCATAACCGGCAGGTCGTGGTGCTCCGACCAGAAGATTGGGCGCACTGGCTCAATCTTACCAAACCGGAAGACGTGTTGTTGAAGGCACTTCCGGAGGGATCTTTAGCGGTCTCTGAGGTTCGGGCTGGCAGTGACTGAGCAGTCGCACGTCGAGCCGACCTGTCAGGAATTGATAGGATTCTATCCCACTCCGTGCTATAAGGAGGCATCAAGACAGGAGTGCAGCCCATGAGATCGACGCAGCAGATGAGCATAACGTTGCCCATCGAGATGGCCAACCAGGTGAAAAGCCGCGTTGCCAGCGGAAGCTACGCTTCCGAAAGCGAAGTCATCCGCGAAGGGCTGCGCGCGCTCGAGGAGCGCGACAATGCCGTCGAGCAGTGGCTGCGCACCGAAGTGGTCGCCGCCTATGATGCCCACAAGGCCAATCCCGGTAAAGCCAGGCCCTTGGATGAGGCATGGGCGCGGATCGAGGCGGAGATGGACGCGATCGACCGGGAAGAGGCCAAGTGAAGCGTTATCATGTCCGCCTCACTGTGGAGGCGGAGGCCGACGTAACCTGGATCTACCGGTTCGTGCGTCGGAAATCGGCTTCGTCCGAGGTTGCGCGCAACTATGTCGGGCGCATCCGCACCTTCTTGAAGGAGTTTGAGACTTTCCCGGAGCGGGGAACGGTCCGAGATATCCGGGACGGCATGCGCATCGTCGGCTTCGAGCGGCGTGTCAGCATCGCCTTCGTCGTGGAGAACGGCGAAGTCGTGATCCTGCGCATACTCTATGCTGGGCAACAGTTCCGCACCGATGACGACCATTCCTAATCAGACTGGCGGGCGCTCCGGCAAGATCATTCAAATAGTTCGGCGGCTTCTTCGACCAACCTGCGACAATCACGATCGGCCCGCCCAGCGGGATGGGCTCGTCATGCAGGCAGGGACTTGGATCCCAGCCGTCATCGAAAATCCCGCATCTTCACCCTGATCTGCTCAATATGCCCGTAGGGATCGACAATATCCCGGATTTTCGGCATGCCGCGCGGATCGGGCGCCGGGCTGCCATGGTGGAATTCGTCGCCACGGCCATGTGGTAACGGGAAAGCCCGATCGCGATCGCCGATGCTGGCGAGCTCGGCCGACAGGTCCGTGAGTCGATGGGCCACCAGATGCACCACCTGCCCTTCGCGCTGGACCTTGCCGTAGACGCCGATCATCCCGGCGCCGAGAACGACGCGACGGTATTTCTCGAAGGTCTTCACCCAGACCACCAGGTTGGCGATGCCGGTCTCGTCCTCGATGGTGATGAACATGACCCCTTTCGCCGAGCCCGGCCGCTGGCGGACCAGCACCAGGCCCGCAGCTTCCAGCCATTTCCCGTCCCGGGCGTTCATCGCCTCCTCACAGGTGACGATCCGGCGCCTGTGGAGGTCTTTCCGCAGGAAAGCCAACGGATGTTCGCGCAGGCTCAGGCCGACATGGCCGTAGTCCTCCACCACTTCGCGGCCCTGGGTCATCGGTTTCAGCTCGACGGCAGGTTCGATCGCTTCGGGGATAACCGCCTGCTCTTTGGCGGCCGCAGCGGCAAACAGCGGCAGGGGCTCATCGCGTAGCGCCTCGATCGCCCATAGTGCTTCGCGGCGCGCCAGCTTGAGCGCGGGCTGGAAAGCGTCGGCCTCCGCCAGCTTCACCAGGGACGCCGACGGCACGCCGGCGCGGCGCCAAAGGTCATCGACGGATTGAAACGGCTGATCTTCCCGACATGCAACGATCGCGGCGCCGTCCTTATTGGCCAACCCCTTGGCCATCCGCATGCCGAGCCGGATTGCAAGCCTCCCCTCCCCGGCTTCTTCGAGAGTGCAGTCCCAGCGCGAGGCATTAACGCAGACCGGCCGGACCTCGACGGCGTGCTGCCTGGCGTCGCGGACGATCTGTGCCGGTGCGTAGAACCCCATCGGTTGCGCGTTCAGGAGAGCAGAGCAGAAGACCTCCGGATGCCAGCATTTGAGCCAGGAGGAGGCGTAGGCGATCAGGGCAAAGCTTGCGGCATGGCTTTCCGGGAAGCCGTACGAGCCGAACCCCTCAAGCTGCGAGAAGGTCTTGAGGGCGAACTCGCGTTCATAGCCTTTGGCAACCATTCCTTCGATGAGCTTCGTGCCGAATTTCGAGACCCCGCCGGTATGTTTGAAGGTCGCCATGGCGCGGCGGAGCTGGTCGGCCTCGCCGGCGGTGAAACCCGCGCATTCGATCGCCACCCGCATGGCCTGTTCCTGGAAGAGCGGCACACCCAGCGTCTTGCCGAGCACATTCTGCAGTTCCGGCCTTGGATATTCGACCTTTTCCTTGCCTTCGCGGCGGCGGAGATAGGGATGCACCATGTCACCTTGGATCGGTCCGGGCCGCACGATGGCGACCTCGATGACCAGATCGTAAAAGGTCTCCGGCTTCAGACGTGGCAGCATCGACATCTGCGCCCGGCTTTCGATCTGGAAGGTGCCGAGCGTGTCGGCACGCCTGATCATCGCGTAGGTGCGTGGATCCTCGGCGGGGATGGTCGCCAGATCCATTCTGATGCCCTTATGCTCCTCGAGCAGGTCGAACCCCCGTTTCATGCACGAAAGCATGCCCAACGCCAGCACGTCCATCTTCATGAACTTCAGGATGTCGATATCATCCTTGTCCCATTCGATGATCTGCCGGTCCTGCATGGCGGCCGGTTCGATAGGGACCAGTTCGTCGAGACGATCCTGGGTCAGCACGAAGCCGCCTGGATGCTGGGAATGGTGCCGGGGTGTGCCGATGAGCTGCCGGGAGAGTTCGAGCGCCAGCTTCAGGCGGCGGTCGGTAGCGTTGAGGTTGAGCTGTTTCGCATCCTTTTCGCCGATCTCCTCGCTAAAACCCCATACATTCGACGAAAGCATCTTGGTCAGGTCTTCGGGCAGACCCAGCGCCTTGCCGACGTCGCGGAGTGCGCCCTTGGCGCGGTAGCAGGTGACGACCGAACAGAGCGCGGCGCGCTGCCGGCCGTAAGTCTCGTAGACCCACTGGATCACCTGCTCGCGGCGCTCGTGCTCGAAATCCACATCGATATCCGGCGGCTCGCGACGCTCCTCTGACACGAAGCGTTCGAACAGAAGGTCATTGCGGGACGGATCGATCGAGGTAATGCCGAGCACATAGCAGACGGCGGAATTGGCGGCCGACCCCCTGCCCTGGCATAGGATGTCTTTGGAACGGGCGAACCCGACGATTGAGTTCACGGTGAGGAAGTATGGCGCATAGTCGAGCTTGGCGATGAGTGCCAGCTCGTGTTTCAGAATGGCTTCCACATCGTCGGGCAGCTCTTCCGGATACCGGTTGGGCACGGCCTCCCAGACGAGCTTTTCGAGGGCCTGCTGTGCTGTCAGGCCAGGCATCATGATCTCGTCCGGGTATTGATAGGCGAGCTGGTCCAGGGAGAACTTGCAGCGCCTGGTGATCTCGAGGGTCCGCGCCAGAGCTTCGGGATAGCGCCGGAACAGGCGAAACATCTCCTCCGGCGGTTTCAGGTATCGGTCGGCGAAGCGCTGCTTTCGATGGCCGAGCTTATCGATCGTGGTGTTATGGCGGATGCAGGTAACGATGTCCTGCAGCATGCGTCGATCGCGATCATGGTAGAGCACATCGTTGGTGACGACGGTCGGCACGCCGGCCTGGGCGGCGAGATTTGAAAGCTGGTGCAGCCGCAGTTGGTCGTTGGGGCGGCGGCGCAGCGTCAGAGCCAGGTAGGCGCGGTCTGCGAAATCCGCTTTCAAGCGACGCAGCCGGATGGCGCAGAGGTCGTCGGCGAGATCGGGGAGCAGCACGACGAGTAAGCCCTCGCCATAGGCCACCAGATCATCCCAACCGAGATCGCATTTGCCCTTGCCTGCCCTTCCCTTGCCAAGTGACAGCAGACGGCAGAGCCTGGAATAGGCCGGTCGATCGGTCGGATAGACAAGAACCGAGACATCGTCGCGCAGGTCAAGACGGCAGCCGACGACCAGCCGTATGCCGGTATCCTTCGCCGCTTGGTGGGCGCGAACGATACCGGCCAAGCTGTTGTGATCAGCTACAGCCAGCGCTTCGATACCAAGGGCGGCCGCCGTTGCAAACAGCTCCTCGCAGGAACTTGCCCCGCGCAGGAAGGAAAAGTGAGAGGTGATCTGCAATTCGGCGTAACGAGGCCTGTCAGTCATCCGAATATCCCCTGGATGAACCAGTTGCCGGAACCGCTATCGGCGTGTTCGCCGTCGCCTTGGCGGTAAATCCAGAAGCGCTCGCCGGCCTCGTTCTCGACCGAGAAGTAATCCCTGACCGCGACCAGCTCCTTGTCGCGTTTCCACCATTCCCCGAACACCCGCTCCGGCCCGTCGGCACGCTTGACGGTGTGACGGATGCCCCGCCAGGTGAAGCGGACCGGCGGATGGTCGGGCAGCGGCGCGATGCACTGGATCGGTTCTGCATGCAGGAACAGGCGTGACGGCCGCTGCCAGTGGATAGGCCAGCCGATCTCGTCGTCTTCGGCGAGCGGCGGGACCAACATGAACGACCGTTCCGGGACGTCGCTCTCCACAGCGGCGATGCGATAGATGCGATGGCCGCGATTGGCGATGACATCGACCAGGCCGCTGACATCCGCCTCCGGTTCTTCGATCAGCGACGATACCGACTGAACGGCGTCGAGCGGTTCGGCGCGGCTGGCCGACAGGACCAGGATCTCGATACCGAAGCCCGGATCGATGGTGTCGATGCGGTCGCAGAGCAGGCGGGTCAGACGCTGGACGTCGCGCACCGGCTTGGCTGTCCCTGCCCTCACCACCTGTACACCGCTGTTTACGCGATGACAGAGGAGATCCAGACGGCGGACGCCGAGACCCTGTTCCTCCAGCAGCCCGCAGATTGTCTTCACTAGCTTTCCGACATACCGGGCGATGGTTTCGGCCGCGGAAATCGGCTCGGCGAAGGCGTGGCGCACCTCGATCGCCTCTGGCGGTCGGATCGGATCGATGGGCTCGGCGACCCTGCAGAGGATCTGATCGAGTCTTCGGCCGATCTCCGGCCCGAAGCGCAGGGCAAGTGGTGCGCGCGGGGTGGCCTCCAGGTCGCGGATCAGTTCAAAGCCCAGTGTGCGCAGGGATGCAACAATCCCCGCCTCCAGGCGCAACGCTGCGATTGGAAGATCGAGCACGGCGGCTAGGGTGCCGCCTTCCGCGACTACCAGCAAAGGATTGGCGCGATATCGGGCGAGAGCATGCGACGCGCCCCGACTGTCGGCGATCGCCGCCCTTGCGGCAAAGCCCATGTAGTGCAGCCGGTTGATCATGCCGGTCAGCATGAGGGTTTCGTTGCCGTGCAGGTGGTCGGCGCCGGTCGTGTCGATAACGATGCCGTCTGGCGGATCGACCGCGACTATGGGGGCATAATTGCCGAGGAACCAGAGCCCCAGACGCTCCAGTTCACGCCGGTCCTCATCGGGACGCAGGTCTTCGACGAGGAGATTGCCGACCAGTGCCTGCGCCTTGGCGGCCGTCATGCCAATCCGCAGCCCGGCCGACAGAGCCGCGGCGTCTGCGGCCATGACGAGACGGCGGTTGCCTTCCCGGCCGATTATGACCAAGGGCGCTTCAACGGCCGGCGCTTGCGGCCCAAGCATCTTGCGATGGCGATCGGTTGGCCAGGTCGGCAGATAGACCGAGACGACCCTGGGCATCACAGGCTTCGACCACATAATCAGCACTTTCCGCGGCACGACAACGAAGGAGTTCAAGATACCACCGGGGACGACCGATACCCGGGACCGGCAAAGGTTCGGAGGGGACGACGGAAATCCGCCATCGCGTCACCGCGGCGGTCGGCTGGCCGTAGTCGGAAGCCTCCGACTGCCGGCGCCAGCGCCGGATTGCGATCCCGGTCACGCCGGAGGCTTCGGCGGCAAGCTGCAGGCGGCGGGAGTTGGTCATCGTCATGCGGGCCACCTCGCCCACCACAGCGCCAAGCCCGTTGCACCGCAATCCCTCCTCAAAGCAGTCGAGCACACCCTTTTCGTCACGACATTCCACCATCAGCACCCGATTGTGGGAAAGGCCGGCCTGCACCAGTCCCGGCATGAACAGGTCCTGTCTTGTCACGCACCAAAGGACCTTGCCGCGGGTCCGGGCGGCGATACCGGCGACGAACAGTGCGGCGGTAGCGCCGTCGAGTGCGCCATTGCCACCGCCCGCGACCTCGTGCAGCGCGCCGAGCGCCAGGCCACCCCCCGGCAGATGCCGGTCGATCTCCGCAATCCCAAAAGGGAGAACCTCCCGTTTCCGCAAACCCGAGCCGCCGAGGCTTTCGATGCGCTCACGAAGTTCTTCCATACCAACGGTCGGTGCGCGGCTTTGCATGCGGTTGACGATTCCAAGATGAGACCTTTTCAACGGGCGGGGATGAGAATATGTTCCTTTTTTGTTCTCATTCGCTTAATGAGTCAATCGGCATAAGCGAACGGGGTGTCAAACGGCTTCGGGATGCTGAAGAGCCGATACGGGATTCGAAAAGGAGATCAAAGGCATGGGAAATGATTCACAGGCCGGGGAATTATTTGGAGCTAGATCGCAAAGCCGATGACGCAGCAGGTCACCCTTCGGGCAATCAAGGAGGCCGTGATCGAGGTCGAGTGCCGCCGATGCCACCGGCATGGCGTTCTCGATCGGAAGAAGCTGGTGCGCCTTCACGGGGCAAGCCTGCCCCTCGAGCAGTTGCGCCGGCGCCTGGCAATCGGATGCGACAGGATCGGCGAAGAGTCGATTGACAGGGGCTGTGAACTGGCGTTTCCCGGTCTCTTGAAAGGGGCGCAATCGGCTGATTGACCAGGCTAAATCCTGAGCGTGCAACCATGATTGAACCACCCTTCCCCGACGACAGCCGACCGCGCAAGATCATTCATATCGACATGGATGCCTATGCGTCGGTTGAGCAGCGGGACAATTCCGAATTTCGCGGCAAGCCGATCGCCGTCGGGCATGGAGAGGCCCGCGGCTCGGCTCTTGCCCGTTCGGCACCCAGTCCGTGCTTCGCCCTGTGCCTAGGGCATCGGCTGGTCTTGCGCGATCATGGTTGCCTGCGACCAGACCACGAGCCAGCGATCTTCCCGACGTTCATAAGTGTCAGTGTGCCAGTAAGCAGCAGGTGGCAATGCATGTCCCTCGAAGGTCACCTGGAGGCGGGCACGATATCGGATAGCGGCGTTTGCTCCATAGAGCCGGACCGCAATATCGAGAGGCTCCCAGACATGGTACCTGAGCCGCCCTACAGCGATCGCTCCAAGGTATTCATCACGCGTAAGAGCGATTCCGATTGGAATTATCAACTGAAAGTCATCGGCGTGGAAAGGTTGTGCCTTTGTCACGTTTGCCTGCACCAAGGCATCGATCCTTCTATGTTCGGTGTTCCGGATCAGGTCCTCGTCTTGCTCGACATGCATCGTCATCCCTTCCCTCGTCCATCATTGTTGCTGCTGTCACTCCGCGTCCTGACCGCTGAAGTCGCCTAGTTGCCGACCTTCGTGCTCACAGGCACCAGTGCCGTCACTGGCTTACCGTCCACTAGGACTGGCTTATGATTGTCATCGGCTAGGAGAACGCCGATGACATGCTGTCCCTCGGGGTTCTGGCAGTGGCCGAAGTTAGCCTTGATCAGGTCACCACCAAAGTCGCTGTTCATGCTGTTATAGGCCCGCCCAGGGATGTTGCAGGTGTCACCGTCGGGATCGATCTTCATGTGAATGTGCCCGCATCGGGTGTTGGTTCCACATCTCCCAGCGGGAAGCAGGGCGAAGTTGCTTTTGACCAGGACCCCGATCGCCTTCTCAGGGTCAGCGCCAAGCGGGATGGTGGAGTTCGGCAGGGGCCAGATTATTTCCAAGTTCGGGGCATCGGTCGCTCCAACCATGACGGGATGGAAAAGAAGAAGTCCCAAGCAGATGATTTTCATGCGGTTCATGCAAAGCTCCATCTAATCACTGTTTAGATGAGGATGTCTCGCATGTCTCAGAGAGATTGGCAATGGAAAATAAGCGGTGATTAAATGACGGTGTCGTGATAAGGGGAGTGAATGGGAATAGACGAGTCATCGACGAAGCCAACGAGGCCCTACCACCATGGCAATCTGGTGGAGGCGCTGCTATCCGCGACGGTAGAGATAATCGAGAAACAGGGTGTGGAACGTCTATCGGTTCGCGAGTTGGCGAAGCGGGTCGGAGTATCGCCTGGTGCTCCGTTTCAACACTTCGCGTCCAAGGAGGCGCTGCTGACTGCTGTCGCCGAGCAGGCCATGACGCGCCTGACAGAAGCGGCCTTGGAAGCCGAAGCGGCCGTCGGGGGGGATGATCGCCTTTCTCGAGTGGAAGCCATTGGACAAGGCTACCTCAAATGGGCGCTCACCAATCCGACGCATTTTGAAGTCATCAGTTCACGGAAGCTGATCGATTTCCAATCTTCCTCATCACTGCGGGCGCAGAATGAGGCCATCCGGGAGCGGATGTACAAGCTTCTGAGAGAAGCACAAGCTCGCAAAGAACTTGCGCCAGAATTGGAGATCGACAGCGTCGTCCTTTCCTGCCGTGCATTCGTTTATGGTCTTGCCCGGATGGCTGTCGACGGTCACTTTCCTGAATGGCACCCTGCTGAGGAACCGGCAATCGCTACAAAGAGGGCATTGCGGGCATTCATTGATGGGATGAGGTCAAAGGCTGAAACCTGATTCCATCACCGGTTTGCTCAGCTCCCGGCTCCGTCATCAGCGATTTCAAATATTCGGAGGGAACCGATTCGCGCGATGGCCATTGAATTGTTGTCGCGAGGGCAAATCCCCGTCCCCCTCGAAACGATTGTTCGTTCCCCGCGAACACGCTCTCGCGACGCCCTTCCCTTCGATGCGCCAATCCGCCACAGTTAATTAGCTTTCCCTCATAGAGAAAGGCACCTATACCGGCCCCGCGATGCGCTGCTGGATACTCTCCTATCCACGCGCTCGCCGCCCGGCGCAGGGATCACATTAGGTCTGTGCCGGGCTCCTCTGGGATCTCGAACACACGACCGATCTCATGGAGGTAGGCAATGATCTCGTCTTTGAGGTGGTCTCGTTCCCCAAATGCTGAGGAAACAAGCTCGATCCGACGGTAAGCTTCTTTGTCAGTCGGATCGACCGGCTCTGCGAGAACATAGCCGATATTTCCGAGCGCCTGAATATTGCTTCCGGCCTCGATCATGGCGATGACAAATGCTGATACTTCGTCTTTGGTCATGATTGCAGTTGAGCAGATTTGGGAATTGGCGCAACTAGCAGATTCTGTAGGGAAACTCTTGCTCGCCATCGGGGGAAGCGGGGTGCCCGAGAAGCTAGGGTCTCATTCAGGCGCAGTTCCGATGACACTGGATTGATTGAGTAACGTGGCGATGGCGGTAAGCAACTGAGCCTCGACGAATGGCTTCTGAACAAGAATGCTGCCCGGCACTCCATGGGCTGACCAGAGGTGGGCGCTGTCACCGCTCATATAGATGACGGGGATAGCCGAAACTAATTCGCGGGCTCGACGTCCAACGTCCCAGCCACTGAGGCCGTCTCCTAGACGAATGTCAGTGACAAGAGCGGAGACAGATCCAGCATTGCGTTCTAATAATGCGATGGCATCTTTGCCGCTGTCCACCGTCACAATCTTGAACCCGGCGCCTGACAACATTTCTTCCACCGCCAGCAGTACGAGCGGATCGTCTTCCACGAGAAGAATTAGGGGAGCGTCGGATGGCTGGGTCACTGTCAATCCTATAGATGTTCAGCTCTCATACCGGTTGACCCGCAGGCAGACCAGAACGCGCAACTACCTAGGTAGTTCCACCAAATCGGCGGGCATCCCGGCTGCCGCTTCTTGACTCGGCCGCCCATGCTGTCAGGTTCCGGACATGAGCAAGCCCCAACATCGCTTCGACCTCCGCAAGGACGGCGAATTCACATGGGAAATATTCGACACCACGACCGGACGAACTGTGGTTGTCGAGGGTAAGCCCTATTGCGACCTGCCGCTCGACAGCGCCGATACCCTTGTCGACTTCATGAATTCGGTGAGTATGGTGCCGGATGGGGATACGTTGCATTGAGCTCCACTACCGACTTTAGTGTCGAACTAGTCGTGCGGCGAACCTTGCCGAAGAGATCAGTGACCTAGAGAGACAGTGTCTGCACGATGAAAGGGACAGCTTATCCTCCAACTTAATTGCCGCTGATATCAAGATCGGCTTCCTCCGCCGCTCGGAGGAACGCGGCCCGCGCTTCGGCCACTGGGCGGCTACCTCTCATAACGTCGAGGAAGATTTCGCGCGCCCGAAGAAACTCTTCCCCGGAATTAATGGGCCGAGAGGAACTAAGGATTTCTGCAGCCTGCTCGGTGCTACTGACTTTGCGTCTTAGCCCATTTCCATCTTCGTAGACCACGGGTCGACGCCAGCGTTTAGGATCAAACATTCTTCAACTCCGCCAATCGGCGCCAGACAACATCCATCATCCAAATGCGTTCGCCACTCTGGCCATAGCTCAGGCGCTGAGGTCGCAGCGGGGTCGGCGATCAGTGACTGGAAGTCGGATTACGATCCGATGCTGGACCTCATCGAGCTTTTATCGGCGCTTCAAATCGAGTTCGGTCGTGACGATCGGCCTACCAGAACTCGGATCCTTGTCCACGGTCCTGATACGCAGGCCGGTTTCGCCGACCTTTTCAATGATCATGGTGGCCTTGCGGTCCCCATAGATCTCATTAGCCCACGTCACGTCCAGATTGATCGCGTTGCCGTCGCGACTTCCCGCGAGGCTCGAAGGCTTGCCCGACACCCCCACATAGGTACCCGAATAGGAGTTGCCGGACGTATTGACCTTGGCTTTGAAGCCCCGCGTAATCACAACGAGGGCGCGGCATGACCCATCCATCGAGAAGCTCGATGCATCGGCCTCGGACTTCATATTGCAGGACACGTTGACGTTCTCACCGCCGAGCTTTCGGAGCACCTTGCCGCCGCCCGTCCAATTACCTTCGATAGATTTCAGGAAGTCTTCCTCGGCTGCCGTCGCGCCGAAGGGGATAAGCGAACTTGCGATCAACGTAGCAATCGAGAAAATGCGCATCGTGAACTCCGTTGTTCTTGATGCGTCACAACCGCAATAGGCAGCTATGGTTCCGTTTGCCTGTTTATGGCAACGTGACTGGTGGCATATGCAAAAGGAATGAGATGCAACAACGCGCCCATGTAGGACGCGCGGTTGCCAACGGGCGACTGTCGGTAGAGCCTTGGCAGCAGTCACGGAGAGCAGAAATGGACGCTCGATCTACCCGGCTTGAGAAGAAAATGCAGCAGTTGCGGACGGTGGTTCCAGAAAGATGTGCCATGTCAGGAATCTACCATGGTACGATCACCATGATGAATTGCCGTCAACGTTTCAGAGCGATCTCTAGATGCGTCAGTTAAGCGGCTTCATGCTGGCTAACAAAGATCGGTGTTGACGCAGCAGCGGAAGACGGTCCCGGCAGGCTCATCCGCGATCTGCGCGAGATGGCTAAAATGAGGACAGCGAGGCTGTTGCCGTCGTTGGGAAAGCCTGCTGATCACGCCGAGACAGACCTTCCTCCAAAGGATTTTATCTCAATATCCTTTAAATCGATGTCATGCTCCGGCCAAAAGCGCGACTTGTCGTAACGGAAGATCCCCTTCCGGTAGTAGCCGACGCCCGGCGTCGATACGAGGAGTGGCGTGGCGATCCCCTTGAAATTCATCGTGAAGTGATAACCCGACTTCACCACCACGAAATCGAGTGATTTCAGATCGATTCCCTGGCTGGTGAACACCGCAGGATCGTGACTAAAGGCAGGTTTGGTGGTGAGAAGCACAAACACCCGTTCCTCCACCAGAACGACAGCGGCGCTCCCAAGCGAACTCGCCTCCCCGCCATGGAATGGCCCGGCGAGCGTATATTCGCCCTCGCTCAGATGGACCACTCTCCCCGTGATCCTGCGTGACGATAAGCCCGGCGAAATCTGTCCGCCGACATCGAGCGTGACAGTGGCGCCCAATCCGGCATCCTCTGCGTGCTTCACACTGGCCGGATCGGTGACGGTCAATGCACCTCGAAGCTCGGGGAAACTGTCCAGCACCTCCGCGAGCAAAACGGTGCTGTCACCAGGCGCACCGGCCAGGATCCGGTCGCCCATGTCGGCCATGACATACGGGCGGTTGGCTGGTTGCGATCGCACGATCTCGAAGGCAGCCGGTATCTCGAAAAGGTCGTCGATGAAGCGCTCCCGGTTATCCCAAAAGGCCCATGCGAGGTCCTTGGCCACCTCCGAAGCCCGCGAAACGGTTCCGTCGGTCATCACTGTCACCACCTGCCCGATATTGTAATCGTCTGCATATCGGAAGACGTTATAGATGGAGATGTCGACAATGTCGGTTGCTCCGGCTGCAAACGCTCGGGCTTTGTCGTGAATCTCGCCAAGCGGGCCGCTCGCAGTTTCGCCGGCGCCTGGCAGGATCATCGGCACCCGTGCCCTGACAACCACCGGCCGCAAGTCACCCCTCAAGACCTGCAGGGTCAATTCCGCGGCTCGCATGCCGCATTCGACCACGTCCGAATGCGGGTTCTCCTTACAGGCTATGCAGATTTGCGTATTTTCCAGCATGGCGTCTGTCAGGTGCGCATGCAGGTCGAGCCCGATCCCGATCGGCACGGAGGGCCCGACGTGCTGTCTGAGCTTGGCCAACAGATCTCCTTCTAGGTCGGCGATCTGGGTCGACGCGGCCGCGCCGTGCAGATCAAGAATAATCGCATCAGGCCGCGACGCCGCGATTCGATCGGTCAGTTCTCTGAGGATCGCCTCGTAAAAAGCGTGGTCGACGAGACCGCTCGGCGGAGCCGAAACAGAGATGAGCGGCAGGATCTCGACGTCTGTTTCCCTCAGGTACCGGATGATGCCGCCCAATGTCGAACCGGCACACTGGAACACCGCTTCCCCCCTTTGGATCTCGAACTGGTCGGCGGTGGCCGGCAGCGGATTGAGGCGGTTGGACTCGTGATATAGACGGCCGACGGCAATCCGTGGCCTCTGGTTGGTCACGTTCATGATTTCAGAGCTTTCTGTTCGGTTAAGGGTTTATCGCTGGTTCCACTCGTTCCAGCGTTCAAGCAGCATCTGGTTATTCGCGTTTATCCAGGCAGCGTCCGGGCGGATGAGCTTCTCGAACACTTCCGGTGAGATCGGCGAGGCCGCCTGCGCTTCCGCATTCATTGTCTTCCCCGCCGAATATCGGACCGGGGTGCACGTCAGAGCCTCACAAACCTTTGCCTGCGCTTGCGGATGCGCGAGGAAATATTCGAGGAACTTGATCGCGTTGGCGCGATGAGGCGCCTTCTTGATCAATGCCCAGCGGTCGCCGACAAGAAACGCCTGATCCTGGCTCCAAGCGAGCGGCTGGCCTTCCTTCTTCAACGCCGAGGCGCGCGTCTGCCAGATTTCGCCAGCGACATACTCTCCGCTGCGGAACCCTTGGGTGCTCTGATCGCCTGTCTTCCACCACAGGCTGATATGCGGGCGGATCATATCGAGGTTGGCTAGCGCGCGATCGACGTCGAGCGGGAACAGCTCGTCAGGCTTAACGCCGTCGGCAAGCAGCGCTGCCGCCATAACCCGCCACGGGTCATTGAAATTCGGCATGGAGCGTGGCCCCGGGAACGTCCTCACGTCGAAGAAATCGGCCCAGGTCTTGAGGCCTGGCGCTGGAAACGACCTGGTATTGTAGGCCAGAAGTGTCGTCCCGTAGGCGGAGAGAACGCCGGAGGACGCGCATGCGCCCGGGAGCAGATCCTTGTCCGCCTGATAGGCGCGGCAGAACTCGGTCATGTCCTCGTTCATCGATCTGTGGAGCTCCGAGGCCGCCTGGATCTCGCCAGCCTGATAGAGGTCCCATTCCACATTGCCGGTCTGTGCCATCGCCTTGATGCGGGCGACATTCTCCGAGCCCGTGCCGGACACGGTGACCACCTGGATCCCGGTCTCCTTGGTGAAGGGGTCGAAGAAGTGGGTCCGCATCTCCTGTTCCAGGGTCCCGCCAGTCGTCGCGATGACGAGTTTTTCCTGGGCAGACACCGAAGCGGATCCCAAAACGGCGTAAACGGCGGCCGCGGTTAGGGTTAAGTTCCGGCATTTCTTCAGATGTTTACGCATGATCGGTTTTTCCTCCTGTCAAATCCGGCTCGTGGCCCTATGGAGTTTTTGGAGTAGTGTAAGACCGCCCATCACCAGCAGCGAGACGAGCACCAGCATCGTCGAGACGGCCGCCACGACCGGCGTTAGATTGAAGTCGATGTCCTCGAACATCTTGCGTGTGATGGTCTTGCCTTCGATCCCGGAGAGGAAAAAAGCGACTGTCGCTTCGTCGAATGATGCGAGGAAGGCAAACACTGCACCGGTAGAGACACTTGGCGCAATGCCCGGAAGCACGACGCTGAAGAATGCTCTCGATCGGCCGGCGCCACAGTTCAATGCGGCCAGTTCGAGCGTCGCGTCGAAGCGCTGAAGAGAAGCCGTGACCGTCAGAACGACATAGGGAACGGCGAGTATCGTGTGGGCGATCAGAAAGCCGACGAAGTTGCCCGACAGTTTCAGGGGCGCGAACGCGACGAACACCGATACGGCGATGACGATATGCGGAACGATCATCGGGCTGATCGTCACCGCCTGAAGTAGGGCCTTGCCTGGCAGATCGCCGCGGACAAGGGCGATCGCTGCAAGCGTGCCGATGATCGTCGCCGAGACGGTGGTCGCTGCCGCGATTTTGAGACTGAAGAGGGTCGCGGCGATCCAGTCAGGATCGGTCACATATTGAACATACCATTTGAAGGTGATGCCTTTCGGCGGAAACTCGAGATAGTCCGCCGATCCAAGCGACATGGGGATCACCAGCACGGTCGGAAGGATGAGAAAGAACAGCAGCGCCGCCAGACCGACGGTCGTCGCGATCCCGAAGACGTAACGAAGACCGACCTCCTGAGGACGCGCGTGTTTCGGGATGCGGTCTTCCATCTCAGCCGCTTCGCGCTCGGCGAGTGCGTAGTTCATATCAGGCGACACCGGCGAACCCTCGATTGAGAGACAGAGTTTTGCGAAAGGCGATGACGAAGGTGAGCGTCGCTGCAAGAAGCACCGTCGAGAGTGCCCCGGCAAAAGCCCAATCGAGCGTCTCAGTCGTTTGCTGGCCGATGAGCGTCGCCATCAGCATCGTTCGCGGCCCGCCAACCAGCGCCGGCGTCACGTAAAAACCGAGTGCCAGGATGAAGGTCATCAGGCAGCCCGCGAAAACACCAGGCAGGCTTAGCGGCAGCATGATCCGCCAGAAGGCGCTGGTGCCGCCGGCCCCAAGGTTTCTTGCTGCTTGGCCAAGCTCCTTCGGGATGGCGTGCACGGCCGCGAAGATCGGCAGAATCATATACGGCAAGAGCACATGGGTCATCGCCATGATAACCGCCCCTTCGGTGTAGATCAGTCGCAAAGGCTGGGTGATCCAGCCGAGATTCAGAAGGAGCTCGTTCACGACGCCCTTGCGCTGCAACAGCACGATCCATGCGTAAGATCGCACCAATGTCGACGTCCAGAGCGGGATGAGCACGCACACCGTGGTGAGCGCCGCCCATCTGCGTGGAAGTTTCGCCATCGCGAACGCGATCGGATAACCGATAAAAAGGCTCGCAATGGTTACCGCAAATGCGATTTCGAACGTCCGCAGCAAGACCGTCAGATAAAGGGGTGAGCGGATGAGCCGCCGGAACTGTTCCAGTCCAAATTCGGGCGCGAACAAACTTCCGATCAACAGCTTGCCGACCGGATACAGGAAGCCGAATCCCATCAGCAACACGAGCGGAGCGATGAGCATCAGAGAGAGTGTTTTCGAATAGCCGCGGGCATAGCTGGCCCGCGCCCGGTTATTGATTGCGTTGATGGGTGGAGCGGCGATCGTCGAGGTTACAGTCATTGAACAGACCCCACCCCCCGCGGAAACAGCCGCACAGCGGAGGGAGCGATCACGAGATCGACTGTCTCGCCCTGCACAAACGTCGCATGTCCGATGCTTGATGGAACCAGGACCTGAACCGGCGCCTCTCCCTGCCCCTCGATCTGGACCAGGATTATATGCGCCTGGCCGAGGAAGATGACCGCTTCGACCGTCCCTCGAAGGACGTTGTCGGTCGTGTGGCCAAATTCGAAACGACGCGTGATGGTGATATCTTCGGGCCTGATCGCGACGCGGACCCTGCCGCCAAGCCGATATTGTTCGGACTCCCCGTCCGCGACCAGATCCGACGAGAGTGTGGCATGCTCGGAAATTCGCACGCGGCATTTGCCAAGTTCCGCCTCGACATATTCTCCATTCAGGAAGTTCATCTTGCCAACGAACTCCGCGACAAAGGATGTGGCCGGCCTTTGATAGAGGTCGAACGGCGATCCAACTTGGACGAGTCGGCCCTCCGACATCACCGCAATACGATCGGACATGGTCAAAGCCTCTTCCTGATCATGGGTGACGTAAACCACGGTGACTCCGAGGCGGTTTTGGATCCGTTTGATCTCGATCTGCATGGTCTCGCGAAGTTTCTTGTCCAGTGCGCTGAGCGGCTCGTCCATCAGCAGGACCGGCGGTTCGGCGATCAGTGCGCGGGCGACGGCGACCCGTTGCTGCTGCCCTCCCGACAATTGCTGCGGATAGCGACCTTCGAAACCGGTTAACTGGACAAGATCGATCATCTCGGATACCCGACGATTGATGTCTTTGGTTGTAACGCTTCGCATTCTCAGTGGAAAAGCGACGTTCTGCGCTACAGTCATGTGAGGGAAGAGAGCATATTTCTGGAAAACCATGCCAACGGCGCGTCGGTTGGGAGCCAAATAGGTAATGTCTCGAGATCCAACACAGATCTGCCCGGCATTCGGGAACTCAAACCCCGCTATCATCATCAGTAAGGTCGTCTTGCCCGAGCCGGAGGGCCCTAGCAGCGACAGAAATTCGCCAGCTTTAACCGAGAGAGAAACATCCGAAACGACTGATTTGTCGCCGAACGTCTTTTCGATCTGAAGTATATCGATAGGTTCTCCGTGCAATTTCGGTTTTCCTCCACAGGATTGAGCGAGTTCTCAGCGATGGCAGAGTCATATGTTCAAGAGACAGAACGGCCGATGATCGCAAGAAGCCTCGATGTGTCTACGCTCCCGCGGCCGGATGTGCCGTCGGCGGGCTGGTTTTATTCCCCTACGCACGTTCGACGTGCTTGTTCGTGTGTCAGATGTAGCGTCTATACATTTTGGATTTTTTTGTTGCAACAAAATTATCGTGGTGGAGAAAAAAACTTTGGCAGGAACGTCAATGGAAGAGTCTGAAGGGCTGGTAGGCGGATCGAGCAAGGTGATGGGCCTTGGTGATCGCGCTTACGAGGATCTGAAGGAAAAGCTAGTGCGGGGAGCCTATCCGCCAGGCCATAAAATCACCGTCCGCGCGGTCGCCGAGGAGCTTGGATACGGCACCACGCCAGCACGAGATGCGCTCAACCGCCTCGTCGCCGAGCGAGCGCTGGTCTTTTCTGGTCCGAAGACGGTCGTCGTCCCAACGCTGTCGCTCGCAGAGCTTTATGAAGTCACCCAGATGCGGCTGCGTCTCGAGGGATTGGCCGCAGAAAAGGGCGCAATCGGCGCCGGAGCCGCTGATATTGCTCAATTGGAGGCCTTTCAGGGCGAGATCGAAGCAGCGCTGACGGAAGGGCGGTATGCCGACGCGCTATGGAGCAATAAGGGGTTCCACTTCCATATCTATGGTCGGGCTCAGATGCCGATGCTGCTCGCAACGATCGAAACCCTGTGGCTTCGTGTCGGCGCGGCATTCAACGATCTCTACCCGGAGTTCGCGATCTCGAAATACGGAATTCAGAACCATCGCGCTGCGCTGGAAGGGCTCCGTCATAAGGATCCCCAGGAGGTCAAGGCCGCGATTGAAACGGACATTCGTGACGGTTATCGCCGCCTTCGCCAGGCATTGAGCGACCGCTCTTTGAAAAAATAGTCCGTCTTCTCCGAATTTTGTTGCAACAAAAATGGAATTCTGTTTCTTTTGTTGCATCAAAGCGGCGAACTTGTCGCCGGGGAGGATCAACATGCTATCGGCAATACCAAGGCCGGGCGGCACGCCCGGAGAGATTTCTGCGCAACTGGCACAACGGGCTGCACGGGTTTTCCCCGGGGGCATCACCCGCAACACGGTCGATCGGGATCCCAGCCTTTATTACATCGGCTGGGGCCAAGGCGCGTATCTGCACGATGTCGATGGCCGGCGACTCCTCGATCTCAACAATAATTTCACGACGCTGATTCACGGACATGGGTTCGAACCTGTCGTCGATGCCGTTGCCAAGACCTTGAGAGATGGGACCTGCTTTTCGAACCCGACCGTCCATGAGATCGCATTGGCAGAGCTTCTGTGTGACCGAATTCCGGCCGTGGAGCAGGTCCGCTTCGTCAATACCGGCACCGAGGCGGTGATGTTTGCAATCAAGGCGGCTCGCGCCCTGACGAGCCGGCCAGGTGTCGCCAAGATCGAAGGCGCCTATCACGGTGCATATGACTGGGCGGAAGTGGGCCAGATGGGAACGCCGCTCACCTGGGGACCTCCGGACAATCCTCGCCCGGTTCCTGCCTATCATGGCCAGCCGAGCGCGGTCGCGGAGAACGTTGTCATCCTTCGGTTCAATGACATCGACGCCGCCGTTACGCGGATCAAGGCGAATGCATCAAGACTTGCGTGTGTTCTGATCGACCCCATGCCGAGCCGAGCCGGACTCATTGCGCCGGACCCGGCCTTTCTGGAGGCTGTGACGCGGGTGGCGAGAGAGAACAGGATCCTGATCGTCGCAGACGAAGTCCTCAACCTTAGACAGGGCTATGAAGGCGCATCCGCCCGGTTTGGTCTCGATCCCGACCTGGTCGCCATGGGGAAGATCATCGGCGGCGGATTTCCGATCGGTGCAATCGGCGGAAAACGGGATCCGATATCGATATTCGGGACGGCACTCCTGTCGCAGGGCGGAACCTTTTCCGCCAATCCGGTGTCTATGATCGCTGGCCTCGAGGCGATGCGGGCGATGACCAGAGACAATTTCGATCGCCTCGAGTCGCTTGGCGACGATTTGCGGGCGCGGTTGCGGGCTTCGATCAATCGCGCCGGGGCGCCATTCAGTGTGTCCGGCTCTGCCTCGCTTTTCCGTATCCATCCAAAAGCGGTGGCTCCTTCCGACTACCGAGAGGCGTTCCTCAGTCCGCAGGAGAACCGGACGATGACCGGTCTCGACCATTTCATGAAGGATCATGGCGTGCTGATGCCGAAGGGTGCCGCCTCGTCCCTCTCCACTGCGATGACCACAAGCGACATCGATTTCGTCGCTGACACCTTCGAAAAGTTTCTCGACACCCAGGATTTTCAACATGACGATCGCGTCTGAGACTGTTGCACAGCGCGTGGCGCTGGCGCTACGCCGCCACGGCGTGGATATCATTTTCGGCCAGAGCCTGCCTTCAGCAGTGATCCTTGCCGCGGAAGCGCTTGGCATCCGGCAGATTTCCTATCGCCAGGAAAACATGGGCGGCGCCATGGCCGACGGTTACGCCCGCATGTCTGGTCGTGTGGCCGTTGTCGCCGCGCAGAACGGGCCGGCCGCGACCTTGCTGGTCCCGCCGCTCGCCGAAGCGCTCAAGGCGAGCATTCCAATCGTCGCCCTTGTTCAGGAAGTGGAGCGGGACCAAGCTGACCGCAATGCGTTTCAGGAGCTCGACCATATCGCTCTTTTCCAATCATGCTCGAAATTCGTCCGGCGTGTGGTGACCGCGGATCGCATCGACGACTATATCGACATGGCCTTCACGGCGGCGGCGTCAGGCCGACCAGGGCCCGCGGTGCTGCTCCTCCCCGCCGACCTACTGCGCCAGGAGGCGGCAGCGCCTCTCGTTCGACGAAGCGCAAACCTCGGATATTGGCCGCTGGACAAGGTTCGACCGTCGGATGAGCAGATCATTGATCTCGCCGAACGTATTGTCAGCGCAGAAGCCCCTGTCGTCATCGCAGGCGGCGGCGTCCATGCGGCCGATGGACCGCATGCCCTGGCGCACCTGCAGGACCTCGCCTCGTTGCCTGTGTTCACGACCAATATGGGGAAGGGCGCGGTAGACGAGTTCCATCCCCTGTCAGCAGGGCCGATGACGCTGATGGGCCCGCTGTCGCTGGGTATACGGACACGCCGGCTCCTCGAACAAGCGGACCTCATAGTCATGGTTGCGACCCGCAGCAACCAGAATGGTACTGATAGCTGGCGTTTGATCCCGCCGACGGCAACGATCGTTCACATCGACATTGATCCGGTCGAGATCGGCAGGAACTACGAGGCCATCCGACTGGTCGGCAGCGCGTCCGAAACGCTAAAGTCGCTTTGCATTGCCTTGAAGGAAGTCGATCTCTCGCCTCGTAGAAAAAAGAGGCGCGGATTGGAAGCCGCCATCGCAGACGCCTGGTCGGCTTTCGCACGAGACCGTCTCTCGCTGACGGAGCAGAGATGGCGACCGCTCCGACCTGAAGCGGTGATGAAGGAATTGCAAGAGCGAATGACCGCGCA
This sequence comes from Hyphomicrobiales bacterium, assembly GCA_900471605.1. GTDB lineage: Bacteria > Pseudomonadota > Alphaproteobacteria > Rhizobiales > Rhizobiaceae > Neorhizobium. The sequence goes on from UCEY01000041.1 coordinate 26,788, forward strand.
GACAATCGTTGTAGCAGACGCGAGCTATTCATCAATGTGGATCGTCGGGCAGTTGCGATCGCTGCAGGCCGGCATGCGCTTCCTTGCGCCGCGTGGCCTTGCCGGGCTCGGCTGGGGCCTACCTCTCGCACTGGGCGCAAAAGCTGCAAGGCCTGGACAGCGAGTTGTCGCGGTCGTAGGCGATGGAGGGTTCGCGCACAGCTGGGCAGAGCTCGAGACGCTCGTGCGATCAAGGTTGCCAGTCACTATCCTGCTTCTGAACAACGGGATACTGGGGTTTCAGAAGCATGCCGAAACCGTCAAATTCGGCGAATATACCAGCGCCATTCACTTTCACGATGTTGACCACGCCAAGATTGCCGAGGCATGTGGTTGCCCGGCCGTCCGGGCACAGTCGATAGCGGATGTGTCCGCCGCGCTGGACAGGGCGTTTGAGACAGATGGCCCTCTACTGGTCGAAATCACGACAGACCCAGATGCCTTCCCGGCGCTGTCGCTGTTTGCCGGACTTGAGGTGGCCGCGTGATGGCGATGCCTGTCTCGCCAATTGTCCCTACCGCGCCAATTGCCATTGTCACCGGCGGAACATCCGGCATCGGGCTCGCCTGTGCCCGGAGGTTTTTGTCCTCAGGCTATCGGGTCGCCCTGTTCAGCCAGCAGGACTATCGCGTGGACGAGGCAAAAGCCCAGCTCACGAGCGATTTCGACAGGGACAATGTCATCGCCGAAACGGTCGACATACGTGACCGCGACGCGGTTGCCTGGTTCATTCGAACCGTCATTGACCGCTGGGGCGCGCCCTCAGCGCTGATCTGCAGCGCAGGATACTCTCCAAAACGCAATGGCGCTCCTGCACGGTTCGATGACATTCCACTCGACGAATGGAACGACGTTCTGTCCGTCAATCTGACAGGGGCGATGGTTTGCTGCCAGATGGTTATTCCGGCGATGGCATTAAAGGGTTTCGGCCGCGTGATCTTCATCGGGTCGGTCGCTGCACGCACCATGCCGCGGATCGCCGGCGCAAGTTACGTTGCCTCGAAAGCAGGACTTGCTGGGCTGGCGCGCACGCTCGTCAACGAATATGCAGGTCGCGGTGTTACCGTGAATACGGTCGCGCCCGGCCGGATTCTGACAGAGATGACCATGCCCAGCGACTCACCTGCAAATCAGGCAGCGCTTATCCGTATCCCTGCGGGCCGGCTCGGTCAAACCGACGATGTCGCCGCGGCCGTCGAATTTCTGGCATCCGCATCGGCAGGCTTTATCAATGGCGCGATCCTGGACGTGAATGGTGGCGAGTTTTTACCAGCATAAGCATCAAAGGAGGTCCTCAACGGCTGTCCTATCCGAGTTTGCACGATTGTTGAGATCCCGAACGAGACAAGGAAGCGCGCCAATAATTAGGCGCGTGTGCCGTTGGGCTACGCGAACAGCATGACTACGGCGACCGTTGCGCAACGCTGCCGCAAGTTCATCAAGTGACCAAACCGCTTCACGGATTGCCGAGTTGGACATCAGTCCGTACTGGCGAACAGGTCCCGTGCGCGCACAAAAAGCAGCCATGTTGCGAACGACTCTTCCGTTGCTAGATAGCTCCGCGATTGTCCCGTATAAACCCTCGACAAGTGCAGTTATCTTCATGGCCTGCAGCTCTTCTATCATCAGCCCGTCGTCCAAGAGACTTCTTGGGGAGATTGTCAGTGTTTCCGAGGCGCCGCTCGCCCTTGCCTCTATTCCGTATTTCATCATGACCATTGCAAATTCGTGGTCGGCGGCGAGTTCATCAGAATTCAGGAACAAGGTGTGATAGCCCCGACCCCTTATGAAACCCACCGCTTCCTCATTCGCAAGCCTGATCAGCGCTTCGCGCACCGGTGTGGTGCTGACCTTCAGTCTCTCCGCAACACGTCGAATGTTAAGAAAGGAGCCTGGGGGCGACTGATATCTGTTGAGCGCAGTTCGGATCCTGAAATAGGCTTCAAGTGCTTTATCCGGCGGCCGTTTGGTATCGAAGTCCTCCATCAATTGACTAGATCCATTCTTGCTGTTCGTTCAGGCCTGCCGATCGATCCTCAACACAGCGCGTGCCCGACGCGCAGATGCGCGGATATGAGCCATAGCCATATCAGGTTTCGCCCCCCATTCTTTTGTAGGATTCTACAAGCGGCCGCAGTGAGGGGTGTTCTCGCTCGAAGCACTTCCGATCATGCTCGGGTGGTCAAAAACCTTGCCATAGAGAAGGAACGGACCTGTCAGGTCAGGCTTTCTGGTCACCGACCGGTGCGGCGCGCTTTCGCAACGCGACGTTCAATAGAGGAAGCTGTGCGTCTGACCGTAACCCACAAGATCTGGTTGCATCTCGCTTGATCGCATGCAATTCGGTGGCTCACATAAGCCATATGAAATCTTGAACGCCCGGTAGGATCATTTCCGGCATTTCCAAGCTTCCGGGAATGGGGTCAGTGGTTGAAAACAAACGCGGTCCCCGTGTTCGGAACTTGACCCCTTAAAGGGAGACGCTCCCACGCCTCCCCTTAGTTTGATCAAGCCGCAATTCGACGAGCAGCCTTGTCGACCGCCTTCTTGTCAGCGCCGTGCTGCTCTAAGATCTTCACCGCATCTTCAATGTCGATCCGATATTTCTTCGCGAGTACCTTAGGTTCGTACGCAAGCGACGACGCAGGCGCGTCTTTAACATCCGTCATTTTCTTCTCCTTGGGAAATCGGCGGAATAGCCCGTGCGGGCGCGCATCGCCATACGACTAATATGGGGCGTCACCGAACACAGAACAAGGGTGATTGTTCACCGACGGCTGGCCGCCTTAAACGAATAGAACCTCCGGGAATAGTGCCTGTTTCGCCAAGGCCTGTTGGCGTTACATTTCGGAGGTACTCCCAATGCCCTTCGGAGGCCCTTTCGCCGGCATATCATCTCGAGCCGGAACACAGTCTCGCCCTGACGCCCTAGCGGGTGCCACGCGTATTAACCTATCGGGTTCGCGTCGGATAGTGATGGTCCATAAGCATCTTGGGCTCCTATGTCTGTAGCCTTTTCGATATCGCAAAGCATGCAACCAAGGAGACGCTTCGAGGGGCAGCGGGGCGCGGTGAAGGGCCGCTGCAGAGCCGGCACGCTCGTGCCGATCCAGATTTCGTTCGGAAATCCAGCCTCGCTCAAGTGAGGGAAAGCTAAGTTAGAATTTAAAAAATATTAAGAGGTGAGGCGCGTGGTGTACGAGTGGGATATTCAGCGATACGCGGAAGCACAGGAAAGAAGGCGTAGCGCATCAATAACGCTGCTGCTGTTTCTGCTCGTTCTCTATTTTCGGATCTTCTAATCGATCGTTGCAAAGATGCACTCGACTTCCCTGCCGCTCGATGTTTCACTTCCAAGCCGCGAGTTGTGAGGGGGCAAGTAATGGTCTACGAGTGGGATACTCGACGCGCAAAACGTGCGTCGCTGATTAGGATGATAGCAGCCTTATTGGCCGGCTTGGTCATCGCCGGGATCCCCGCCTGGATCGTAGCCAAGGCTATCGAGCTTTAGATAAAGCGGGTGATAGCGGAAAGGTGCCGGCCTATTCAGTTGCCGTGTAGGTCAAGGCTTCTGCCGGGGTCGTGAGGATCGCCATACTTAGCGGGAAATTGACGATCGGAGCGCCGGTTGGTCGATGGGTCGCTGGTGTCCGGGTATCGCCTTCATCCCACAGATCGTTTCCACCGTGAGGGCCGACACCAACGTTTCGCCTGCGGCACTCGCCAGGTGAAACCTAGCGCGACGCCTAATGCTGGCTTGAGATTCATCTGTTGGCTCTCTGGCTTAAAATACCCGAAAAACGCGACGCTGGGTGTTTTGTTCCTGACGCTGCGCGGCTACTGGCGATAGGAAATCGCAGAGACGACCAGCAAAAAGAGACCCGCCGAAGCGGGCCAACTATTTGGGGACTGTCCAGGGTGAACGCGGAAGGCGACCGGGACAGGGATATGGGAGAAGCGTTCTGATCGGCCTCCGCGTCCGGCGTACTAACATCGGCGGCCGGGCCAAGTTTCGTCTGATGAGAAATTAATCTGAGAAGTAGTCCGGCAGCCTGTAGACGTCAGCCGTGTCCTCAGGATCTCGTAGCCCCTTAAAGGGCGCGTGCTTTTGCTTTCCATCGAAGGTCCACGCGCAGGTCCTGCTATAACTGAAAAGCCGATATAATGGTCGCGAGGAGCGCGGAATTGGCCGCAGGGATAGTTACCCACCGCTGCCGACCATTGATACACCGACAGGCCTGATACCTGATAATTGGGCGCCCCATGACTGGGGTCGGAGGACATGCGAATAGGTTACGCATCAATTGCCCGCTCAACCATCACTGGAAGCATCTCGACCCCCTCGAATCGCTGATTTAGACACACATGATTTCAGAAGCAGATTAACATTCCTGTCTCTGAGGTCATGGATAGTGCCGAGGGCCTCGTTCTCCTACCGCCGAGACGACGATGACCGGTGAGTCTACTCCGCCGCAGTCCTTGACAGCTTCGGCTCGGCAAGATCATCATGGAAAATCGTTTGCATGACACTGCAGAGCGTTAGATCGATGTCGCTCTCGAATACTACCCCGCTGTCCATCGTCACGGCCGCGACGGTGCGTCTGACCAATTCCGCCTGATATTGCTCGTCGGGGGTAAGGTGTGCCGCCCAACGAATGAGGGCCGTGCCTAGCTCCAGCTCGGATCGCTGGTCAATAAATTTGGTGGGCTCCATAGGGGCTCCTCCTCCGTAGCGGCAGGCGGCAGCACATATGAACTCTCAGTCGTCACTGCCTACAAATTCGGTTAGTGAGGATGGTGACACCATACACCGTTTTCGAACCGAGTCGATCCCCGCGCCCGAGACGATCTGACTGGAGGGTGTCATGACATATTCCGTTCGACTCCGCATCTGAGGTACAGCGTCATGGATCCGAAGCTTGGTGTAAACCGGTCACCTTTGAGGAAGACACTCGGGGCGGATACCGCGCTATCACGGGCACGGGTGAGCAGCTCGCATTCTTCTGATAAAATGGCCAATCGCGAACGGCGGGCAATATCGTCTGGCACGCCGGGAATGCCTTGATGTCCTGGAGGGCAAGAAACCGCCATCCGCAGCGCACCGGGCATTTCTCGATGCCGCGAAGGAGGCGAAAATTTTCGTGAGAGATCAATGAAGCTGACCAAGCCTCGGATGAATTTTGTCGCGCCTGATTGACTCGTGAGCAGATGGGAACATAACTAGAACATCGACGGCTGCGTGGCGGCGCGATCCATATATCGTCCACAGCTTATGAACACGCTTCGGCGTGAAGGAGAAATCATGCCGAAACACCGCGAGGATCTGCGATGATCAGATTTGCTACTTCCTCGCCGCCGGTCGCACCAAAGCCCGCAGTGGAATTGACGTCTCTCGTGACGCCAGTTGAGCCGGTCGAAATCAGGCCGCCGCTTGAACTGATGCCGACATTGGAGCCGGAAGTGAGGGCCAAGCGCAGAGCCGCGAAGTCGCGCTTGTCGAAGCGAAAGACCGCGGACGTCTCCGACGACAAGGTTTTGTTCGAGCTGGACGCGTGAAGCCATGTGCGATGACGATTACGAGATGACAGAGAGCTTCAGCATAGGCGAGTTATCAAGCGTGGACGGCGCACCGGACCGAGATCTGGTCTCGGTGACGGGCGACCAGGCCCGCGCCTATGAGTTCACTTTTCATGAAGCTCCTGTCATCCGTGACAGCGATGGAGCCTCGACATCGTCGTATATCGAGATTGCCCACAGCAAGCAGCTCGGTGGCGCTTATGTGGTCTGGTTCAGCGGCGTGTCTACACTCGATCCGGCTCGCAGCTGTTCGTATGGATTGACTGTCCTTGCCTGGCGGCCGATTTCAGCGACGCGCTCTTCAGACGGTCCCTCGTCCAGGGCGAGCCAATCATCGGACACTACTGCAATACCGAGGAATATTATGAAAACCGGATCCGCTGAAGAACCTGTTGCAACATCGGACGACGATATCCGCTGGGCCGTCGAAGCTGAACTGGCCTTTCATGACGGAGATGCGAAGGCGGCAATCTCGGAGCTTATTCGAGACAGAGCCTACCTGCGCCAACAACCGGCCTTGGCGGAGTTTGCTGGCAGCCGCGGGTTCGCCCGTGGTTGGCGGCCCTCTTTCGAGAGATCATGATGCCGCAGAACGGAATTGACGACGCTTCCCGAGGGAGATGCGCGAAACGCTTTCGTTTGTTGCAAAATTAATCTGACAATTAGTCCGGTAGCGTGTGCACATGAGCGGCGTCATCCGCCTCTCTTAAGCCCCTTGAACCAAGGGTGCCGCAGCCTCCTGTCGGTGGTCCATGCCCGGTACCCGATCTCGGCGACATCCGTCAGCCCGGTCATGACAAGGTTCGATCGCCCGCTGGCAACCCTCTATCTGCTCGATGGGCGCGAAATTGGCTAGATCCGGCTGAAGACGGTATGGCGCGGAAATGGCGACCGGGGGACAACAATGAGTGGTGCAGGTAGAAAAGCCCCGGCCACAGGCCCGGGGCTCTTCCTCGAAACCGCTGATTATATCAGCAAGAGTTAGCCTGGTTGACTGGGCTGTTTGCGCTGGACGTCGAGGCGTTGTTGCCGTTAGCACCTGCAACAGTCGGGCTCTTGCCGCAATTGGAATTGGTGCTCCCTGCCGTACCCGCGCCCTGGGCATTCGTTGCGCCTGTCGCCGTTGTCCCCGACGTTCCCGAACCAGACGTCGCAGCACCTGCTGCGCCGGTCGATGTGCCGGAGCCAGAAGTACCAGTTGAGCCCGAGCCGCCAGACCCAGAACCGCCGCCAGCGCCTTGGGCAAATGCTGACGTAGCCATGCCGAGCGCGAGCGCGCTCACCGTAAGTAATTTCAGCACGTTGTGTTTCCTCTCTATTTGTTGGCTTCATGCCATGCAGCAACCCCAACCACCTGTTAGGGTAAGAGTTCCCGTGGAACGTCCCGAGACGCGCGAAGGGAGGAGGATCGCACCCGCGAACCCTCGCTGCGGCCCCGCCGGGTGCCTGTTCCTCTGCGGCCGGGTACCCTTTGCTGAACGCAAAAACGGCCTCCCCGCCCGTGAAGGCAGAGGGGTCCGCCGATGAATGTGGAGAACAATATATATCACACCAATGCCAGGACATGCCCGGCTTACCGGATGGGACAGCCGCTGGGGCTTTTGCACGGCGGAAGGATGACGAATTAGGCGTCTTCCATCTTTTCGATCATTGCGGAACGGCTTTGCGTTCTAGCGGTTATGTGTGCCTAAGGAGGCCGGAAAAGTTCACGTCGTCGAAGGACTGCAGTCGGCGAGAACCTTTCCTGGAGATCGGACGCAGTGCGACCGCGCTTCACTCCCGACATAGAGCCCCGCTGGTCAGTCCTGCCAGTGGGGCTTTCCTATGTCTGACGGACTTTCCCGCAGACCGCCTTGAATTTTCCTTTTATTGACTTCGATCAAGATGCGCTCCCCTAATCCGCGGTAGTACCGATTAAAAGAGGGAAAGAATATGGATCGTCTAGTATTTGAACGAAACATTTCCGGGAAAAGCTATCGGATTTGCGTGCGACCGAGGCCGCAGAACACTCCTATCTTCACTTATCAGGTCTTTCGCGCACTCCCCTATCGAAATGTTTGGCAAGGCGTCCCGCCGGCTTGGAGCAGTGTTAGATCGATGATGGATGAAGCATTTGCTTCCGACTTGTCGTCTTTTCGTATCGGCGCGGCCTAGAAACCCTCGCGCTTCAACCTCCTGATCTGGAACTATTCGTGCTCCTCCCGGTTTCATGGCTGTCGCGAGGGCAAATCCAGCATCCCCTCGAGTGATCGTTCGTAGCAGCACGAACACGCTCTCGCGACCCCCGCCTCAATGCGCCATCCCCTCACGGCGACGGATCTGACATCGGCAATTTGTTAATCATAAGCTTACCTGATATCGCGCCATCGGAACGCTCAGGCACCATCTACGTTTGGCCCCCGTAAATTGGAGGGGCATATGGACGTGTGGTGCTTTTGGACAGGCGCATTGCTGCAGCTTTGGTTGGGTCTTTACCTAATCCGCAGAAATTATCGCAGCAGAAGAGGCAACGCGCGGCTCGCCGTTTTACATACGTCCTCCATCTCCGCTCCAATATGGGAGCAGGAACTGGTACTCGAATGAACGAAGGGGCCGCCGCACATACCCTTTGTCTTGGGGCGCCGACAGTTATCCCAACAATCTTGATGACCTTTGGCGTTGCCCTAGTCGTGGCCGTGGGACTACTGGTCTTCCTCTCGGGCAGACGACCGCCACCGGAGGCCTGATCTCATCGTAGATGAGGTGATCATTACGGCCCATTGCTCCGCCACAGTCACACGATAGCTGAGCGTGCTCAGTTGCCTGAGCGACTTCCACTTCGGGATGTTCGGGCGCACTCTTGGCACATTTCCGATTTGCGTTCACAATGCAATCTACCGTAGCATAAGATGGGGAGCGCGTATGCTAGATCGATATCTGTCGGTGTTAAAAGAAGCAGCGCAACAGGCCCCGATTACGCGGTATGCCTGGGGATTGGTGGGTTTTGCGGCTGCTGCTGCTGCCATCGTTTACCTGATCGGCTACTCGCGGGCGGCCATCATTGTCATCGCCCTGGTCCTGCTCGGCACAGTACTCGTCTTCGCGCTGTCGCAGCTCATCATTTTTGGAAATTCCAGCGGAGTCTTGGTCGGCATCGTCCTCATGTGGAGCCTTGTTGCGTTCTTCATTACCTTCTTGATTTTCACCGTTTCTGCGTTCGCAGCCGGACAACCTTGTCGCTGGGCAGACTTCCTTGGCATCAGTTCTGCATGCTCCGGCAGCGGAACGATTGATGGCGGCGCCCTGAATGGCCATCCGGTCGATAGCGGCGCTTCTTCACGTCGGAGCCTCGTTCAGGCAGCGGTAAGTGGGAAAGAAATTTCGGTTTACGCTGGCGGACGGAGCGAACCAAATCCGGGTTGCCCGAATCGCTCAGCACATGCCTGTGTCGCTCCTCAGCGCGGCGGTAAATTGGTTCTGGGTACACAGCAGTTCATCGTGACCAGGCGCGTCGGAGAAAAGGACCGCGCCAATTACACAGAACTGCCAGGCGCAACTGAAAATCAGATCTGCTATCAGGTTGACGTCACCACCGGTGCCTGCGAGGAAGAGCATCGATTGGAAGGCTATGCTAGTGCGATTGAAGCCTACCCTGTGGCGCCTTAGCCGGTGCTGCATTAACGGGACGCCCGCCCCTTCTGTGCAGCCTCCATGCGCTGCAATATCTCTTTCACGACCTGAATATCTATGCCTGCTTGTTGAAGCCGGCCTGAAGATCCTTGATTGAAGAGGTAATGCTGACAGCCGACTGCTCGGCAACGGTGACGCGATAGGTACGATTGTCGATCTTGCGGTCAACGTCGTTACCACGGACCTCCTCCGCGCGAAGGCGCTCGTTGACGCTGGCTTCCCGCGCCCTCGTCTCGGCAAGCCGCTCCTTGTGGTAGTCCGCGTGAGACAGGCGCCACTTCATGAGGTCTTCGATATCTCGGGTCGTATTGGCCCAGATGTAGACCCCGCCAGCCAACATGCCGAGAAGCGTCAGCAGGTTCAGGATGGTGTTCAGGTTCCACTCTAACTGCCTTTGCGCGGCAATTGCATCTCATCGTTCCCTGCCATCCGTCCCTGTGCCCTTTTCAATGCTTCATGCGGATTTCGTGCGGCATTGGTTGCCAACGCGCGTCCAACCCCCTGCTGGTTTGGTAAGATCAACCACAGAGCGGGGAAGAGTGTGACTTGATCGCTACAGTCTTTTTCGAGAGGTCGGCTATATTTGATGAAAGCCAATTTTCGGTCGCAACGAGGATTTCATGATGAAGAAGCTTCTCTATACCGCAGCAGCAGTATTTGCCCTTTCCGGCGTCGCGAATGCCGCCGATGCCGTGACCCAGGTTCCGGCGGCGCCGGCCGTAGAAGACGCGCCGGTCGTATTTACCTGGAGCGGTCCGTACATCGGTATTCAGGGCGGATACGGCTGGGGCGATGCCGATTCCACCATCAGCGGCGCACCTGTGACCTTTGGCAGTGATCTCGACGGCGGCCTCTTCGGTGCATTCGTTGGCTATAACTACCAGTTCAGCAACAACCTCGTGCTCGGCGTCGAAGGCGACGTTGACTACAACTGGAACGAGGACGGAATCACCGCTGGCGCCGAACTGAAGACCGAGTGGCAGGGTTCTGCTCGTGTCCGTCTCGGCTATGCTTTCGACCGCGCTCTGATTTACGCGACGGGCGGCTGGGCCGGCACCCGCGGCGAAGCCTCGGTACCGGGCTTCGGAGAGCGCAGCGAGACCTTCAGCGGCTACACCGTTGGCGCTGGCCTCGACTACGCTTTCACGGACAACATCTTCGCCCGCGTCGAGTATCGCTACACCGACTTCGGTAGCGAAACCTTCGACTTCGGCGCCGGCACCATCGACACAGACTTCAATCAGCATGCAGTCAAGGTCGGCCTTGGTGTGAAGTTCTGAGCCAACGCATAATACCCTCCCAAGAGAGCCCGCTTCGGCGGGCTTTTTCTTTGCCGCTACGAGAGAGTTCGCGATATAATCTGTCGGCTCCTGGAGGGAGCAATCATGATTATCGAGCATACCGATTTCACGCATGTCGATCCGCTGCAACCGGAAGAGCTGGATTTGCTTCAGAGGGTGTTCGACGTCACGTGTGCTGAAGCCGGTATTGGAAAAAAGAGCCGTCAGGCTGAAGGATTGGCGGCGACGCTACTGAAGCTTTTCCAGAGTGGCGTTCGCGACGAACAAAAACTCCAAGCGGCGGTGACGAAAATCGAGTTCATCTGATGTGATGGATGACAATTGTTCATCGAGTAGCAATTCGGAACCCTTTGAACTACGCTTGCCGGCGAGGATGTTTTGAGGTGATCAAATGCTGCTCAAGCATGTTCAGGTGCTCGACCCTGTCGAGCCGGAAGAAATGGAAATGCTGCAACGGGTCTTCGACCAGGCTTGCAATGTCCGTGGTTTTCGAAAGCAGACGCCCGAGGCGGTCGACCTCGCAAGGCTGATCATGAACCTCTGCCAGCACGGTATCCGTCAGGAGCGGCAATTGATTGCGATGGTGCTTTGACCCGTCTGTGCAAATTCTGCCGGGACACTGGATGGGTTTGCCAGGCTCACCCCTCGAAGCCCTTCACTGGCACGCATGGCTGCGGGTGCGGCGCGGCCGGTATGCCCTGCCCCAGATGCTCGCCAGAGGACGCATGGGATAGGCCGCCCGACGTGTCGAAGATGTTCCGATCCGACGCCCACATCGCCGGCAAAAAGATGAATTGATCATAGTGCACGGACCCGCAGCGACCCAGCTTCGCGCAGAAACAACATGGGAGACTATCGGTTGGATAGCCTGCTCAACATGATGGCGGAACCATGCAGCGATACGTTCTTCACCTGAACCATGTGGACGGTCTAATCGTTGACGAAGAAGGTTCGGAACACCACAATCTCGATGCTGCAAGACAGGAAGCAGACGTTGGTATCCGAGAGATAGCAGCGGAATATCTTAGAATGGGCAGGAATTTGACGTCCTAAGCATTCGGGTTTGTGACTATGAGGGCGACATGCTTGCAGAGGTATTCTCTCAAGAGGTCTTGGCGCGGATCATCCCACCAAGTATCTTTGGCGCATAGCCGAATTATTGATCCAAATGACAGCACGTATCTCGGGCTTTACCGACGGCGCTGATGTTCTCAGAACCTCAGCGCCTGTCAGCTCCGAAGTGAGGAAGCGGGTAGCCAAGCGCGATCAGGCGCCGCTGCCTGCACGGTCATATCCATCAGTAAGTCCTTTGAAGTTGGATCAGGTGAAGCGTCATCCACCTTTCGGATTAGGCATATGATTTCAATCGGTTTTAGGTTTTAGAGCCCATGGAATACGGTGAGTGTGAGCGTTATCTTTGGACACGGGCAGCAGCCCGCGAAATTGGTCGAGGGGGTGCCCGAAGAAGGAGGATCAAATGCACACGCTCGTCACTCTGTTCGCCGCCTTATTGATGATGCCTGCACGAGCTCTTCATCTAAACACGCCCCCTGAGTCGCCGATGACGCCTGAACGGTTGATACGGATGGGCGCTGGGAATTAGCTTTGAAGGTTGGGTCTAGCCAAAGCGGCATAACCCAAATGGGTGATATGCCACGCTCCAAAGTTGTGCGATTGTCTGAGTGCCAATCAGACTGTTGAGGGCTCGAACGGGAAAAACGGGCGAGCCCTCATTTTTTCGAACCGGTTGTATCGCGTCGGTTTAGGGCCTGCGTGCCGGCGGACCGACGCATGCCCTTTGTTCGTGGGCGGCTATTCGGCCGGCCGTAGGTGAGTTGCATCGAACAAGCCAGCGAAGGCATCCGGCGGAGATCAGCTACAACTTTCATGGATGTCTCCGGATGTGAGTAGCTCAGTCGACACAACAGCGTGGATAGACTCGATAATACCAGGGAGTTGCGTAGCGATCTGCTGGGCACTTCACGGAACGATGGAAGGCTTCCTTGAGGCAAGACGGGATGATTGATCTCGACCAGCTTGTGGTCGAGCACGATCCGGAGGCGCCGCCATCGCACATTCAGTTCCTCGCCACGAGCAATCGGAGCGAGGTCTGCGCTTGCATCTTGGCGTTGCTCCGCCGTTATCGGCGTGATGCCAACTCAATCTTTCGTATCCATCAACCAAATGCGGCACGTCGCCAGGGTTTGGTGATTGTAGGTGGTCGAATATCCGGCGACCAGATCGGTCCGCTTTGGGCCACCATCCGTTCCGGCCGGCCGCGCTCTATGCCTTGGGCACGGAGCCAACCTGCGGCCGTCTCCGCCGGTTCCGGTAACGATCGCTTGTCCAGCGGCTGCTTTCGCATCCGGCTCTGAGATCCGTTCCGAACCACACTGTTTGTTTCCGCCCTGACATCGCCAGCCAGGCCGGTCAAGCGGCCCGTGAAGCCGATAGATCTTCCGCGCCAGTCCGCAGGCGGACCCGAGAAGATCTTCCACCTTCCGCGCCACGCCGCTTGACAGTCCCGTCCGCCGCCGTGGGGCGGGCTTTCGCCCTCCCCCCTCTGTCCGGGGGAATGTCAGAGGCCATTCCCCCGGACAGAGGGGGAGGCTTCGCCCGAGGGGGCTTGCCCTTCGGGGAAACAGCCGAAACCAACGGAGACAGACAATGAGCATCTACACCGAGACTGCGCGCTTCGACACTGGCCGCGCGCTGACCGAAACCGAGATGCGCCGCATCGCGCCGTCAATCTTTGCTTTAACCGCCCATGAGAGCCGGTCAGAGCGTTTCAAACCCATCCCGACCATCGAAGTCTTGCGCGGCCTCATAAACGAAGGGTTCGTGCCGGTCGGCGCCAAGCAGTCGCGCAGCCGCACGGAAGGCAAGGCGGATTTTACCAAGCATCTCATCCGTTTGCGCCGCGTCGACGACGGCAAGGTTTACAATGTCGGGGACACCGTTTGCGAAATCCTCCTCAAGAATGCCAATGACGGAACCAGCGCCTACGAGCTTATCGCCGGGCTCTTTCGCGTCCGCTGCCTCAATTCCTTGGTGACGCAGACCGGGACCATCGACGCCATCAAGGTCCGCCATTCCGGCGATGTGCAGCAAAAGGTCATCGAGGGCACCTATCGCGTTCTTGGTGAGGCCGAACGCACCCTTGCCGCGCCGCAGGATTGGTCGACCATGCGCATGAACCCCGAGGAGGCGAGAATTCTGGCGGATGCTGCCCATGTTCTCCGGTTTGGAGATACTGAAGGCGAGACTACCACACCGATCAAAGCGGAACAGTTGCTTGTGCCCCGCCGCCATGACGACCGCGGCAACGATCTCTGGACCACATGGAATGTTGTTCAGGAAAACGCCATCAAGGGCGGATTGCGTGGCGTCGGCCGCGACGATCTCGGCAGACCGCGCCGCGTGAAGTCCCGCGCTGTTAATGGCATCGATCAGGACATCAAGCTCAACAAGGCTCTGTGGTTGCTCGGTGAACGGATGGCGGCGCTGAAGGCCTGAGCAGCAAAGCAAAATGCGCCGCCGAAGATGGCGGCGCAATGCTCTTTGGCTCGCAGGGTCTTGAGCCGGGCCGCCGAAGCGTGCCGTTTGCCTGTCCTCGACGCATCGAGCGCCGCGGACCAGGACTCGAGGGATGCCCCAAAAGCCCCGTCCCTCGCACTCCCTTCCCTCCCATCAACGTCAGGAGGTCGGTGACCAGTTCGTCCTGATCGCCGGCCTTGTCGAGCTGGTCACGAATATAGGCTTCGATATAGTCGAAGACCGCAACCGCGTCGGCGCCCTTCTCGATCAGGTCGATCGGGCGGCGGCCGGCGAGATGCGCGTTCTCCCTCCGCGCCCATTTCATGATCTCGCCTTCTGTGCACAGCACCGGGCGGGCCATTTCAGCATTTTCGCCAGATGATGCGGCTTCGAATACCATGAATGCGGTTTGATGCTGGCGCGCCGATGCCCGGGAACCACATCCGGCAATTGCGATGCTCGCAACTCATCCTCGGAGATATGTCGCTAATCCAATGAGCCAGCCGCAGCGCCGTGGGGCGGCGCGGCCGCGGCCGCAGCGAGCCCCAGGCGAGCGAAGCAGGCGGAGGAAACCCGCGCTCCCCAATTGCGCGTAGGGTTTTCCGGAGCCTTGGGGAAACGGTCATTTCGCCTCTACAAGCGCCCCTCTTGGGTTGCGGTCGTCGTTTCCTCTCCATCGCCGCCATCGGTCTGCGTCGGACAGGAAAAGGGGTGCGCCGAGGCCCACACCCTCGAACTCTCTGCCTGCGCTGGGTTAAGCGGAGCGCAACGAGCGGGGGCAGTCGGTCCCG
>UCEY01000096.1 GCA_900471605.1 Hyphomicrobiales bacterium
GTCCAGCCGCACCACGCATCCGGCACGATCGAAACCCGCAAGGCGATGGGCAGGCTGGTGCGCGACAATCTCGCCGCCCATTTTGCCGGCGCCGCCCTGCCCACGCCCGTCGTCTGAAGCGCGTTGCGCTTCGGACCCCTGTTTTGACGCATGCCGTAATCGCAAGGCCGTTTTATACCCTTGCGCGGCGGCCTGCCTTTAAGAGGAAAAGCCCATGAAAGCCGTCATCATCCATGCCGCCAGGGACCTGCGCATCGAGGAGCGCGAGGCCGAAGCCATCGGCCCCGGCCAGGTGGAGGTGGCCATCGAGGCCGGCGGCATCTGCGGCTCCGACCTGCATTATTACAATCACGGCGGCTTCGGCACGGTGCGGCTGCGCGAGCCGATGATCCTCGGCCACGAGGTGGCCGGCACGATCGTCGCCCTTGGCAAGGCATTGGGGGAGGGCGTCTCTACCCTTGCGGTCGGAGACCGGGTGGCGGTCTCGCCGAGCCGGCCCTGCAATGCCTGCGACTATTGCCTGAAGGGGCAGCAGAACCATTGCCTCAACATGCGCTTCTACGGCTCGGCGATGCCGATGCCGCATATCCAGGGTGCGTTCCGCCAGCGGCTGGTTGCCGAACCGTGGCAGTGCCACAGGATCGCGGACGGCGTCTCGATCAACGAGGCGGCGATGGCCGAACCGTTCGCGGTGACGCTGCATGCGGTCAACCGGGCCGGCTCGCTCGCGGACAAGCGGGTGCTGGTCACCGGCTGCGGCCCGATCGGGGCGCTGGCGATCATCGCCGCGCGTGCCCATGGCGCCCGCGAGATCGTCGCGACCGACGTGATGGCCGCGGTCCTCGACAAGGCGCNNGAGCGGGCCGTCCGCTCCGGCCTGGAGGTGCTGAAGCCGCGCGGGGTGCTGGTCCAGCTCGGGCTTGGCGGCGACGTCGCCATTCCCCAGAACGTGGTGGTCGCCAAGGAAATCGAGATGAAGGGCACTTTCCGCTTCCACGAGGAATTCGGCCTCGCCGTCGACCTGATCGGCAAGCGCCGCGTCGACCTCAAACCGCTCCTCACCGCC
>UCEY01000043.1 GCA_900471605.1 Hyphomicrobiales bacterium
GTGATTTTGTACGAGCGTGGTGGGTGGGGTACCCCCCTCTGCCCTGCCGGTCATCTCCCCCTCAAGGGGGGAGATCGACTCGCGGCGGGCGCTCGTTCCACCCTTGCCGTTTCCGGCTTTGCTTCCACCCCGGCCACCGCCGCCTTCGACCGCCCTGGCCTCGTCCCTCGCGATCGGGTCGTCCATGACCGCGAGTTCGGCGGCCTTGAGGCGTTTGATCTCGTCGCGCAGGCGGGCGGCCTTTTCGAAGTCGAGGTCGGCGGCGGCGTCGCGCATCGATTTTTCCAGCGCGTTGAGATGGGCCTGCAGATTGTTGCCGACCAGGTGGCCGCCATCCGCAAAACCCTTGCCGGCGGCGCCGGAAATGTCGGCGCGCACGTGGTCGCGCTCGTAGACCGAGTCGAGGATGTCGGAGATCTTCGCCTTTACCGATTCCGGCGTGATGCCGTTCTCGATATTGTAGGCCATCTGCTTTTCGCGGCGGCGGGCGGTTTCGTCCATGGCGCGCTGCATCGAGCCGGTGATCTTGTCGGCATAGAGGATGACCTTGCCGTCGACGTTTCGCGCCGCGCGCCCGATGGTCTGGATGAGGGACGTCTCCGAGCGCAAGAAACCTTCCTTGTCGGCGTCGAGGATGGCGACGAAGCCGCATTCGGGAATGTCGAGGCCCTCGCGCAGCAGGTTGATGCCGACCAGCACGTCGAAAGCGCCCAGCCGCAGGTCGCGGATGATCTCGATGCGCTCCAGCGTGTCGATGTCCGAATGCATGTAGCGCACGCGAACACCCTGTTCGTGCAGGTATTCGGTGAGGTCTTCCGCCATGCGCTTGGTCAGCACCGTGCACAGCGTGCGATAACCCTTCTGGGCGGTCTCGCGGATCTCGCCGAGCACGTCGTCGACCTGGGAACGGGCGGAACGGACTTCCACCGGCGGGTCGATCAGGCCGGTCGGGCGGATCACCTGTTCGGCGAACACGCCGCCGGACTGTTCCATTTCCCAGGCGCCCGGGGTGGCCGACACGGCGACGGTGAGCGGGCGCATCGCATCCCATTCCTCGAAACGCAGCGGCCGGTTATCCATGCACGAGGGCAGGCGAAAACCGTATTCGGCGAGCGTCGCCTTGCGGCGGAAGTCGCCGCGATACATGCCGCCGATCTGGCTGACCGAGACATGGCTTTCGTCGATGAACAGCAGCGCGTTGTCGGGAATGTATTCGAACAGGGTCGGCGGCGGCTCGCCGGGATTGCGGCCGGTGAGGTAACGCGAATAGTTCTCGATGCCGGCGCAGGAGCCGGTGGCTTCGAGCATTTCGATATCGTAGCGGGTGCGCTGTTCCAGCCGCTGCGCCTCGAGCAGGCGGCCGCCCTTTTCGAGCTCGGCGAGCCGGTGCTTCAGCTCCTCCTTGATCGCCTTGATGGCGCCGTTGAGGGTGGGGCGCGGGGTGACGTAGTGCGAATTGGCGTAGATTTTTACGCTCTTCAGGTCGCCGGTCTTCTGGCCGGTGAGCGGGTCGAATTCGGTGATCGCGTCGATCTCGTCGCCGAACATCGAGATGCGCCAGGCCGCGTCCTCAAGGTGGGCCGGAAAAATCTCGATCGTGTCGCCGCGGACGCGAAACGAGCCGCGCACGAAATTGATGTCCTGGCGCTTGTATTGCTGGGCCACCAGGTCCGCCAGCAATTGACGTTGATCCAATCGGTCGCCGACCGACATCTGGAAGGTCATCGCCGTATAGGTCTCGACCGAGCCGATACCGTAGATGCAGGAGACCGAGGCGACGATGATGCAGTCGTCGCGCTCCAGCAGCGAGCGGGTGGCCGAGTGGCGCATCCGGTCGATCTGTTCGTTGATCGAACTTTCCTTCTCGATGAAGGTGTCGGAGCGCGGCACATAGGCTTCCGGCTGGTAATAGTCGTAATAGGAAACGAAATATTCGACCGCGTTGTCGGGGAAGAAGTTCTTGAACTCGGAATAGAGCTGCGCGGCCAGCGTCTTGTTCGGGGCGAGGATCACGGCGGGGCGCTGCGTCGCCTCGATCACCTTGGCCATGGTGAAGGTTTTTCCCGAGCCGGTGACGCCGAGCAGCACCTGGGAACGCTCGTTGTCGTTGATGCCGGCCACGAGATCGGCGATCGCGGTCGGCTGGTCGCCGGCGGGCTGGTAGTCGGACGCCATGCGGATCGTCACGCCGCCCTCGGATTTTTCCGGGCGGGCGGGGCGGTGCGGCGTCCACAGCTTGCCGTCCTTGAACAGCGGATTGCCGCTCTCGATCAGCGCCGACAGCGCCTCGACGGTGGCGGTGACGCCGTTCGGCGCGATCTTTTCGGCATCCTCGAGCGACACGTCGAGGCCGGCGACCGGGTTCAGCCCGGCGCGGGCGCGGGTCTTCGGGTCGGAGGAGGCGCCGATCGAGACGCCGCGGGCCGTCTTCGAGGCGGTCGTATTCTTCGCGGTGGTGGGAGCCGACCTGGCGGCGGCCTTGATCGCCTCCTCACGCGCGGCGATCTCGATCTTCTTGCGGTGTTTGCCGGCCTTGGAGGCGATCTCGCGCTGCGTCTCGACCCCGGACGCTTCCGCCTCCGCCTCGAGCTGCTTCACCCAGTCGGAAACGCTGCCGGCCAGGGGACCGGAAAGCGGCGCGCCTTCGAATGACGATTGCGGGGCTTCCTCGAAACCGTCGTGAGCGTGCGGGTTCGAGGCGGGAGATTTTTTCGGTGATCTGGCCATGCCGCGAATATGGAGGGAGTCATCGCGAAAGTGAAGAGGGTCAGGTCACAAAACGAGTACAAAAGGGAAACGGATTTTGGGGTGCCGAGAGGGGCGGCGGTGTCAGGCCACCTGCCGTTCGGCGAGCATGCGCCGGCTTTCGATCCAGCCGGGAATGCGTTCGGCCGGCATCGGGCGGCTGAAGAAATAGCCCTGGGCGATCGCGCAGCCGAGGGCGGAAAGCGCATTGGCCTCCTCCTCGCTCTCGACGCCTTCGACCACCACTTCCATCGACAGCGCCCGGCCGAGCCCGACCATTGCGCCGACGATCTCCTGGTTCTGGCGGCTGAGATGCACGCCGCTGATGAAGCGGCGGTCGAGTTTCAGCCGGTCGACCTTCAGCGCCACCAGATAGGCGAGCGAGGAATGGCCGGCGCCGAAATCGTCGACCGCAAGCTTGTAGCCGGAGCGCTCGATGCGTTTCAGCTGCTCGCCGGCGACCAGTGTGTCGAGGATCGCCTCCTCGGTGATCTCGATCTCGAACAGGGCCGGATCGATGCGATGGGCGCTGGTGATGCGGTCGAGCACGTCGGTGACCGAATAGAGGTCGAATTCGCGCGGCGAGACGTTGATGGCGACGGTTGCGCGCGGCAGGCCGAGCGCGGGCAGGCGGGTGAGCAGCCGGCAGGCGGCTTCGGCGACGGTCGCGGTCAGCCGGTCGGCGAGATTGGCGGCCTGGGCGGCCGAGACGATTTCCGGGGGCGCGATCGGCCCGAGATAGGGATGGTGCCAGCGCACCAGGGCCTCGAAGCCGGTGATCTCCCGGGAGGCGAGATCGATCTGCGGCTGGAACCAGGCTTCGATATGGCCGGCATCCAGCGCATCGGCGAGTTCCTGCTCGATCTGGTTCTGGCGGTCGGCCTGGGAGCGGAAGGCCGGTTCGAATTCGCGCCACTGGCGGCGGCCGCCGTCCTTGGCCCGGTAGAGCGCCATGTCGGCGCTGATGAACAGGTCCTCGGCCGTGTCCGCATGCAGCGGAAAGAGGGCAAGGCCGATCGAGGTGCCGACCACGGTCGGCTGGCCCTCCAGCATGACCGGCTGGCGGCTGCGCTCGAGGATGCGCCGGGCAAGGTTACGGGCGATCTCGGCCGCATCGGTGCCGCCGAGGATGATCGCGAACTCGTCGCCGCCGAGCCGGGCGATGACGCCGGTGCCGCCGACGGCCGAGCGCAGCCGGTCGCTGACCTCGACGAGCAGGGCGTCGCCGGCGCTGTGGCCGAGCGTATCGTTGACCATCTTGAAACGGTCGAGATCGAGGATCAGCAGGGCGAGCTGCTCCTCCGCGGCGCGCGCTGAGGCAATGCCCTCGTTGAGGGCGGTGTTGAAGGCGGTACGGTTGGCGAGGCTGGTCAGCGGATCGCAGCTGGCGAGCACTTCCAGCCGGTAATTGGCGCGCAGAATGTCCGAATTTGCGGAGGAGAGGGAGTCGGCAAGCGCCGTCGCCTTCAGCTTGCCGAGCACGTTGCCGGCGAACGTGGCCGCGCTGGTGCGGCTGCTGCGGATCAGGATGATCGTCAGCGCCACGACGTTCAGCGCCAGCAGCCAGCCGCCCGGTCCGCCGCTGGAGGCCAGCGATATCATGACGGATGCGTGCGGCGGCAGGGCGAAGGCGAGTGAGCTGGGGCTGTAGCCGACGCCCATCAGCACCGCGCCGGTCGCCATGCCGAGCATCATCAGGTAGAGGCCGCCATCCCTGCCGATCGCCTCGAAACCCGGCAGCGCGAAGGGAAGCGCCGCCCAGGCGAGGCCGCTGAGCAGGGCGCCGACCGTCATCGCGTCGAGCGCCGATTGCGGCGCATGCGCCACGGTTCCCCAGCGTTTCAGGAGCGATGCCATGAAGGCGCGCAGCAACAGGCTGCCGATGACCGTCAGGAACCAGATCGTCGCGGCGAAGGTAAGGCCCCGTCCGATGGTCGTGACAAACAGCGCCGAGGCCGAGACGCCGGCATTGGCGACAAGTGTCGAGGTCAGGCGATCAAGAATCGCCGATGCCTGTGCGCGCTTCACGTCCAGTGCGAGGGCCGGGTCGGTCTGGCCAGATCTGAGTTCGGCTTCCATCGTTCCGCTCGAGGCTGGAGTTGCTGACGAATGGCCGCACTATCCAATGGCGGCGATAAGAAAGTCTTGATATCAGGCGGCTTTCTGCAACTTGCCCGGGCTATCCTAAACAAAGGGGTAATTGCCGCCCGCCGACGCCTCAATATCAGGCGAATGCCCTCGAATTGATCTTGGGCGGGCCAGCAGATCGGAAATCTTTTGCCTGGCCTGGAATGGGCCGGAACTTTCCTGCCGGCATCGAATTACAAATTGTCCATATCACGAAATGGCCGCAATTCCTGTTGGTTTCCACCACATTTGTTGGGGAATCTGAGCGGGTGAAACGAGGAGTAGTTCCATGGCTCTTCCCAACCCGACCCTGGCCGCCATCCGCTATGGTTATGGCCTTCGTCCCGGCGAAGAGCCGCCTCGCGATGTCGAGGCGCTGCTGGCCCAGATCGGACAAGGCGCTTCCGAAAGGCCCCGCTTTCCGCGCGAGGGGCTGAGCGGGCGGCTGGACACCGCCACCCGCGTCATCTCGCTGCTCGCCGCCGAGGCCAAGGCCCGCAGGGCCGGCAATCCGAACGAGGACGTCCGCAAGGCGACCCAGGGCGAGGCGCGGCGGATCTATCGCCAGGACGCCATGGCGCGGCTTGCCCAGGCGATCCATTCGCCCCTCGGCTTCTACGAACGTCTCGCGAGCTTCTGGGTCGACCATTTCTCGACCAGCGTGATGAAGTCGCTGCCGATGCGGATGATCGTGCCGCTCTACGAGGCCCAGGCGATCCGCCCCCGTATCGGCGGCTCCTTTACCGGACTGCTGTCGGCCGCCATCCTGCATCCGGCCATGCTGATCTATCTCGACCAGGACAAGAGCGTCGGACCGGATTCGGCGGTCGCGCGCAGGACCGGCCGGGGACTTAACGAAAACCTCGGCCGTGAACTGCTGGAACTCCACACGCTCGGTGCCGGCAGCGGCTATACCCAGGACGACGTGCGGGCCGCGGCGCTGATCCTGACGGGACTGTCCGTGGACAATCGCGCCATGCAGGTCGTCTACGAGCCCCGGTTCGCGGAGGCGGGGCCTGTCAGCCTGCTCGGCCGGACCTATCAGGACGACGAGGGCGACGGTCAGGACCACGTGCTGATGCTCGAGGACCTTGCCGCCAATCCGAAGACGGCGCAGCATATCTGCGGCAAGCTCGTCCGGCATTTCATCGCCGACAACGCACCGGAGGAACTGGTCGGCGCGATGGTTGCGGCCTGGACGAAGAGCCATGGCAACCTGACCGAAGTCTACCGCGCCATGCTTGGGCATCCGCGTGCCTGGTCTGATCCCGGCCGGAAGATCAAGCGGCCGTTCGAGTTCATGGTATCGGGCTTCCGGGCACTCGACCTGCCGGAGCGGAATTTCGCCAACCTTTTGCGCGACATGGACGATGGCGACGAAGACGAGAGCCCGGTCCAGAAGGCCATGGACATGGCCGGCATGGCGGCAAGGCAGGATACCAGGAAGAAGGCGGGGCGCGCCAACGCCCTGACGCTCGGCGCCCTGCAGCGCATGGGCCAGCCGGTCTGGCAGCCGCCGAGCCCCGCAGGTTTCCCGGACGAGGAAAGCGTATGGCTGACCCCGAGCCAGTTGAGCGAGCGGATTTCGTGGGCGCGCACGGTCGCGCGCATCTTCGGGCAGAAGATGGAGCCATCGGCTTTCCTTGAGGCCGCGCTTGCCGATGCCGCCCATCCGGAGACGGGCAGGGTCATCGCCCAGGCGCCCAGCAAGGTGCACGGCATCACGATGGTGCTGGCATCCCCCGAATTCAACAGGAGATAGACGATGAGCTTCGACAATGGCTTCCTGTTGTCCCGCCGCGGTTTTCTGGCCGGCGCCTGTTGCGCCGCGGCGGCGCCGATCGTGACGCCGGTGAGCTTCGCCGCCATGCCCGGCGACAACCGCTTGGTGACGATCATCCTGCGCGGTGCCATGGACGGTCTCGATCTCGTCCAGCCCTATGGCGATCCCGCATTTGCCGCGCTGAGGCCGAAGCTCGGCCTGAGGCCCGATACCGGCCTGATCGATCTCGACGGTTTCTTCGGCCTCAATCCGGCCGCCGCCGCCCTGATGCCGCTGTGGCAGGCGGGCGAACTCTCCTTCGTGCATGCGGTCTCGACGCCCTATCGCGACCAGCGCAGCCATTTCGACGGACAGGACATGCTGGAGACCGGCGGCAACGGCAAGGGTGAGCGCACCGGCTGGCTGAACCGCACGCTGGCGGTGATCCCGCGCTCCGGTTCCCGTAAGGCGATCGACATCAACACGTCGATGGAACTGATCCTGAGCGGGCCGAACCAGGCGGATTCCTGGTCGTCGCAGAGCAATTTCGCGCTTGCGGAAGACGAGATCGCCTTTCTCGACCGTCTTTATGCCGGCGACCCGGCCTTTGCCAAAGCCATGGAGGAGGCGAAGAAGACCGACATGTCGGCGGACTCCCTATACGCCGACGGCAGGCGCGGCGCGGGCATAACCGACATGGCGCGGCTTGCCGGCGGCATGCTGCGCGAGGATTACCGGATCGCCAGCTTCTCGATCAACGGCTGGGACACCCATGTCGGCCAGCAGGGGCAGTTCAGGAAGGCGGTCGGAGCTCTTTCAACCGCCATCGTCACGCTGAAGGACGAGCTCGGCGAGGATGCGTGGAAGAAGACGGTGGTGCTGGCGATGACCGAATTCGGCCGCACGGCGCGCGAGAACGGCACCAACGGCACCGACCATGGAACCGGCGGGCTTGCGGTGCTCGCCGGCGGGGCGGTCCCGGGCGGCAAGGTTCTGGGCAAATGGCCGGGCCTTTCCGAAGACAAGCTGCTCGATCGCCGCGACCTGATGCCGACCGGCGACGTGCGCGAAGTGGCCGCCGCCATGCTCTACAGGCAGTTCGGCGTCGAGCCCGGCGATCTCACCGCCAAGGTCTTTCCAGGACTGGGTTTCGATACGTCCTCGGCCTATCTGAAGGGTTAGCCGGCTGGTTGCGCCTAGGTCAGGAAGTCGTAGACGCGGAAAATCCAGTAGAGCTGGTAGACCAGCGCGAAGATGACAAAACCGGCGTGATAGCGACGGTTTGCGGTCGTCGCGGCGATAACCGCGAGCAGGAAGTAGATCGCTGTGCGGGCCGGGTATTCCACCCCGAGCGAGGCGAAATAATCCCACCCCTTCAGCGCTGTATCGATGATGTCGGTTAAGAGCATGCCCGCCAGGAAGAGGAAGAACCATTTCCGGCGAGACAGGAAATAGTGCTCGTAACCGTCGTAATCCTGCATCGAGGTCGGAAACAGCAGGGCGCAGAGGAAGAAGAACAGCGCGCAGAAGGCGATCAGGAAGAGATAGGCCGCAAAGCCGATCATCGGCAGGGCGTGCAGACGGTATTCCCACCACCAGAAATGCACGAGGAACAGGAACATGAACGCCACCCAGCCGAGATGGACCGGGTAGATGCGCGTCGCCTGCGGATGCTGGACGATACCGGCGAGGCCGTTCAAGAGCCGCGCCAGGCTGAGGCTGACGACCATGCCCATGACAACGCGGATATGCGTGAAGGTTTCGGCGGCGGTCGCAGCGTCCATGTTCGCCCTCGATCTATTCCTCGGCCGGCACCGGCACCGGACGGCCGTCCTCGTCGAGCGCGACCATGATGAAGGTTCCGGCCGTGACCTTCTCTATCATCCGGTGGCGTGCCCGTTGCGCCCAGGCTTCAACAGTCAGCGTGATCGACGAGCGTCCGACGCGGGTGATTTCCGTATAGATGTTGAGCGTGTCGCCGATCTTGACCGGCAGTTCGAACGCCATTTCCTTGACAGCGGCGGTGACCACGCGGCCCCGGGCGCGCTCGGCGGCGCGGATGCCGCTCGCCAGGTCCATCTGGGCCATCACCCACCCGCCGAAGATATCGCCGGCAGCATTGGCGTCCGCCGGCATGGCGAGCGTTCTAAGGGTCAGTTCGCCGGTTGGCTTGGCGTTTTCGGTCATGTCGTCTCTCTGGTCCTGGAACGATTCCTCCGATCCCAGAGTAGCGGCAAGCGCGGGAGAAGAAAACTCCGGGAAAAAAGCGTTTTATATCAATAATTTAGATCAGGCTAATTCACGTCAGGCGCGATTCGTAAGTGCTTCACTACCTAGTAACCAACGCCGGTTAGTATTTAAGGCGAATTGCGAATAAGGGGGTCCCATGCAACGTCTCGCCATTTCCTGGCGCCTTTATAGTCTGGTGCTGTTGTCGCTCGTCATCCTTGGCGGCGCCATGGTCTTCAGCCTCTTCCAGAGTTATGCCTCGTCGGAACGGGAGCGTAAGGCGGGCCTTGCCCAGATGAACGACGTGGCGCTGACCGTGCTCAAGAAATACCAGGCGCTGGAAGCCTCCGGCGCCATGACCCGCGAACAGGCCCAGACCGAGGCCAAAGGCGTCATTTCGGTGATGCGCTACGGCGACGGCAGCGGCTATTTCTGGATCAACGACATGCTGCCGCGGATGATCATGCATCCGATCAAGGCGGAGTTGAACGGCAAGGACCTGTCGAACGACAAGGACCCGAACGGCAAGTTCCTGTTCGTCGAGTTCGTCAACGCCGTCAAGGCAAGCCCCACGGGCAAGGGTTTCGTCGACTATTACTGGCCGAAGCCGGGCGCCGAGCAGCCGGTCGAGAAATATTCGCACGTGGCCGGTTTCGCGCCCTGGGGCTGGATCGTCGGCACCGGCGTCTATGTCGACGACCTGCACGCCATGTTCCGGCGCGATGCGATCAACTTCGCCTCGATGTTCGGTATCGGCGCACTGGTGCTGATCGCCGGCGCCACCTTCGTCGTCAAGACCGTGACCGGCCCGATCGGCAAGATCAAGCAGGCGCTGCAGTCGATCGCCTCGGGCGAAGCGCGCGTCACCGTGCCCTGCACCGAGCAGAACAACGAGATCGGCGAGATGGCCCGGGCGCTTTCCGTGCTGCGCGACTCGGTCGAGGAACGCGCCCAGCTGCAGGCGCGCGAGGCCGAGCAGGCCCGCACGATCGCCAGCGAACGCTCCGACAACGAGCGGACGATGACGGCGGCCGCCGAGCGGCAGGGACGGGCAATCACCGAGCTTGGCCGGGCGCTCGAGGCGCTGGCGACGGGCGACCTTTCCGTATCGCTCGCCGACCTCGGCGAGGATTATGCGAAACTCCGCCACGACTTCAACGCGGCGGTCGGTTCGCTGCACCAGGCGATCGCGGCGATTTCCGAAACCAGCCTCGTGGTGCGCGACAGCGCCTCGGACATTTCGGGCGCGACGGGACACTTGGCCAAGCGCACCGAACAGCAGGCGGCGGCTCTTGAAGAAACCGCGGCCGCGCTCGACGAGATCACCGCGACCGTCCGCACCGCGTCGGACCGGGCGGTGGAGGCCCGCACCATGGTCAGCGAGACCAAGGACAGCGCCGGCCGTTCGGGCGAGATCGTCCGCAATGCGATCGACGCCATGGGCCGGATCGAGGAGAGCTCCAACCGCATCAACCAGATCATCTCGGTGATCGACGAAATCGCCTTCCAGACCAACCTCCTGGCGCTGAACGCCGGCGTCGAGGCGGCGCGGGCCGGCGAGGCGGGCAGGGGCTTTGCGGTCGTCGCGCAGGAAGTGCGCGAACTGGCGCAGCGCTCCGCCAATGCCGCCAAGGAGATCAAGACGCTGATCGGCAATTCCGCCCGCGAGGTGGAAGGCGGCGTGGCACTGGTGCGCTCCACCGGCGATGCGCTGGTCGAGATCGCCACGCTGGTCGAGCGGGTCAACGCCCATGTGGATACGATTGCCACGGCCGCCCGCGAACAGGCGACCGGGCTTCAGGAGATCAACTCCTCGGTCAACCACATGGACCAGATGACCCAGCAGAACGCGGCGATGGTCGAGGAAACCACCGCGGCGAGCCAGACGCTCGCTGAACAGAGCCTGCACCTGCAGGGCCTGCTTTCGGCCTTTAGGCTCGGCGACCGCGGCCGCGGCGCAGCCTCCGGTTACGGGGCCCACGCCCGCGCTGCCTGATCCGCAGGATCCATCTCCGAAACACCAGAGGCCGCCGGAGCGACAAGCCCGGCGGCCTTTTGACGCCGGTCGAATTGACGAGGGTCAAACGGGCCCGCCTCCGTTGCCTCTAACGCTCGGGCATCTTCAACGGAGAATGACGATGACGAGGATCGTGATCATCCAGGGACATCCGGACGCAGGCGAGCCGCATCTCTGTCACGCGCTGGCGGATGCCTATGCCAGGGGTGCCGGGAAAGGCGGACATTCCGTCGAGCGCATCGAGCTTGCCCGCATCGGCGTGGCATTCCTGACCTCGCAGAAGGAACAGCAGCACGGGACGGTGAGCCCGCCGATCGTCGACGCGCAGTTGAAGATCGGCCGTGCGGACCACCTGGTTTTCGTCTACCCGCTCTGGCTCGGCTCGATGCCCGCCCTGCTGAAGGCATTCCTCGAACAGGTGGCGCGGCCGGGCTTTGCCTATGACACGTCGCTCGGACCGTTCAACAGCGGCCTTCTCGGCGGCAAGTCGGCGCGGGTGGTGATCACCATGGGCATGCCGGCCTGGTATTACCGGCTCGTTTACGGCAGCCACAGCCTCAAGGCGCTGAAAGTGGGCATCCTGCATTTCGTCGGCATCCGGCCCGTTCGCGCGGCCCTGGTGGGCGCGGTCAACGCCCGCAATTTCGGTGGCGCGAAATGGATCGCCAGGATGGAAGTTCTGGGGCGGCGGGCGTCCTGAAACGGGCTGGAATTGCACCGAAAGGTCACGAAAGAGCCTTGATTTCTCAAAGGTTCGTTTACCGACTTTGCCTAAACTCGGAGCCTGTGTCATTTCGGCACCGGAAGAGTGGCAACTGGTATGGCGTATGCTTCCTTTTCTCGGCGGGTGATCGGCTCGCTGATGATCCCGACACTGCTGGCTGCCTGTTCCGCCGGGGATCTCGTTCCGCCTGCGTCGATCGACAACGGCCGGGTCGGGGCGATCCAGCCGATGCGCGACATCCCGCGCGAACCCCTCTCGCAACAGCCCTATCCCGCCGGCGCCGCACCGGTCTCCCAGGCGAGAGTCGACTATGTGAACACGCCGAACCTCGCCGGCACCGGTTATCCCAATACGAACGGCCGCAATTCGGCTTCGGCCTATCCCGATGACGGCGGGCACTACCTGCGGGCGCCGGCCCAGGTGCAGTCCGCGCCCCTCGATGCGCCCCAGAATACATCGTTGAATGCACCGATGGCGCAGCAGTCGCCGGCCGCGCGCCAGGGCCGCCTGCCGATGATCGACAGCGACGAGGCGATGCAGCAGCAGGCCTCTCTCGGCCGGCGCAACACGACCCGCAATGCCGGGCCGATGACCATTCCGGAAGAGGGCGTCAATATCGATGCCGAGCTCGGTTTCGGCCCCGACGAGAGCGACGTGACGGGGCTTGCCGAGGAGGAGGATTCCGATATCGCCGAAGGTGTCGGCAATCAGCCGGTCGTCGACGGCATCGGCACCGACAATCCGCGCGCGCTGCAGCCGCGCCGCCAGCCGACCTCGCAGCAAATGAACGACGACCGCGTGCTGGTGCCGCCGAAGCGCCAGGGCGCCGGCTTGCAGGGCGACCTTTCGAACGGCAGCATGGCCAATCGCGGCATGGCGTGGGGCAGTCAGCCGAGCATCGCGCCGCCCGGCAGCCGATCGGCCGCCGGCACCCAGCAGGTGGCGATGCTGCGGCCCAACAACCCCATGAACGACAGCGGCCCGATGAGCCAGCGCGACATGCCCTGGCAGCGTGAGGTGATGCCGCAGTCGGAAGTGAGCTGCCGCGCCGAACTGCGCCGTCTCGGCGTCGAGTTCGAAGACCGGCCGTCCATCGACGCCGGCCCGAGCTGCAGCGTGCCCTATCCGGTCAAGCTCTCGGGCCTGTCCGGCAATATCGACGTCAAGCCTTCCGTCACGCTCAATTGCCAGACGACGCTCGCCTTCGCCAAATGGGTGAAGAACGAACTCGCTCCCTCGGCGCGTTACCGTTACCTCACCGGCGTCCAGAAGATCGTGCCGATGGGTGGTTATTCCTGCCGGCGGATGAACAACAGCAACCAGCGCTACAACCCGATGTCCGAACACGCCAAGGGCAATGCCATCGACATCGGCCAGATCGTGCTCAAGGACGGCCATGAGATCGACGTGCGCAAGAAGGGCCTGTTCTCGCTGCGCGAGGGCGGCCTCCTGAAGGCGGTGCGCAGCGACAGCTGCAAGTATTTCAACACCGTCCTCGGTCCGGGCAGCAACGCGGAACACTGGAACCACTTCCACTTCGACCTGCGTTCCCGCCGGAGCGGCAAGCGCTACTGCGACTGACGCCCGGCGGCAGCCGATGCCGGCATGCTTCCTCGGATACAGCCGGCACCTGCAACTCCCGCGAGCCTGTGGACATTAAAGATCCGTAAACCATATCCGGCAACCAAACTGGAACCATAAGCGGCGGCGAAGCATGAGTGGTGACGCCGCAGTCCGTCCCCCCGACTACCCCTACTGCGGCACGAGACCCGGCATGCGCACCAAGCCCATGACGCATGCCGGGTCTCACCCCAACACCACGCGAGAACCGAGATCGCCAGGATGCCATTCCCATCGGGAAAATCTGGTGGGCCGGGTCACTTTTCTTGATTTGTACGTCTTTTTGACGTACAAGGTTTTGCGAAAGCCATCAGGAGGCGACGATGTTTGTTTTCGAGGATGTGACGAGCGAAATCGACGAGCCGAACGATGCGCGAATGAATTTCCGCACCAAGGAGCGGATAAAGAAGACGATCCATCGCGCTGCGATTCTGTCCGGGGTGGACGATTCTGCCTTCGTGATCAATGCGGCATACCAGTCCGCCATGGCGACGATCGCGGCGCATGAGGTCACGCTTCTGCAGCCGGCCGACCACAAGGCGTTTTTCGAAGCCCTCGACAATCCCCCGGCGCCGACGCAGAAACTGCAGGAGGCATTCAGGCGCCACGGCGAGACGGTCGTTTCCAAATAATGTCCGAAGATATTGTTTCGAAGCCGACAATAGAGCCGCTCGATCCGTCCAGGCACGATCGGGCGGCTTTTTCCTGCGGCATACCGCAGGTGGACAACTTCATCCAGAAGACAGCCAACAAGCTATCCCAGGCGGACAATCTGCGTGTCTATGTCATGACACGCGGCAGCGGCACGATCATCGGCTTCTATGCCATCAACAGCCACTCCGTCGATTATCGGGACCTCCCGATCAAATTCTCTCGCACCCGCCCGGCACACGGTTATATCCCCGCCGCCTATATTTCGATGATCGGCCGCGATCAGCGCTTTAAGGGAAGTGGTTACGGCGGCGACCTGCTTGTGGATTGCCTGATGCGGGTTGCCCGCGTCGCCGACAGTATCGGGGTCGCCGTCGTCATGCTGGATGTCCTCGATTGTGGCGATCCGGAGCGCACTGCGCGCAGAGCCAGGCTCTACAGGGACTACGGGTTCCAATCCTTGCCATCGAACCCAATGCGGATGTTTCTCCCGGTCGCGACCATCCGGAAAATGCTGGGTGAAGCATAGGCCGCATCCCCGATCGAAGCTTTCACGAGCGATGGCCCGGCTGGCAGCGCCTGCAAAAAAGAAAGCCGGCTCAGGGAGCCGGCAAGGGCGGAGGCGGGGCTCGCGGGGATGAGCCGGACTTCCGGTTACTCAAGAACTCATACTTGAAAACACCAGGCATGCGGCAAGCGGAAATAAAAAGCGCTGAAACACGATGGTCATGACGGTCGCGCGAGGGGTTACGTGCGGCGTAAAGAGCGGGACCGTTGCTTGCCTGGTGGGACAATGCTGTACGAACGTCACGGAAAAATGACAGAAGCGGTGGATAGACATCCTTCCTGGCATGCGATCCGGGACTGCGGCGCCGGCAATGTCGTGACGATCATCCCGGTGCGACCGTTCCTGTCGATTATCCTGCGAAACCGTCAGCAATATTCTTCCATGAGGGATGGTTTCGAAGGTTTGCGTGCCTATATTCGCGGCGCATCCCGAAAATCGATTCCTTGAGAAGACCGTTCCCCATGGCGTCAGTCGTTTCCATAGACAAGCTTACCAAGACCTACGAGAACGGGTTTCAGGCGCTGAAGGGCGTCGATCTCGAAATCGAGGAAGGCGAGATCCTCGCGCTGCTCGGTCCGAACGGCGCCGGCAAGACCACCCTGATCTCGATCATCTGCGGCATCGTCAACCCTTCGACCGGCAAGGTGCTGGTCGGCGGCAAGGATGTCGTCAGGGATTTTCGCCAGACGCGGTCGCTGATCGGGCTGGTGCCGCAGGAACTGACGACCGACATGTTCGAGACGGTCTGGAACACGGTGAACTTTTCCCGCGGCGTCTACGGCAAAAAGCCCAATCCGGCGCTGGTCGAGGGCATCCTCAAGGACCTGTCGCTGTGGAGCAAGAAGGACAACATGCTGCGCGAACTTTCGGGCGGCATGAAGCGTCGGGTGATGATCGCCAAGGCGCTCGCCCACGAGCCGCAGATCCTCTTCCTCGACGAGCCGACCGCCGGCGTCGATGTCAACCTGCGCCGCGAGATGTGGCAGCTGGTCGAGAAGCTGCGCGCGAGCGGCGTCACCATCATCCTCACCACCCACTATATCGAGGAGGCGGAAGAGATCGCCGACCGGGTGGGCGTCATCAACGGCGGCAAGCTGCTTTTGATCGAGGAAAAGGCGGCGCTGATGAAGAAGCTCGGCCGCAAGCAGCTCAGGCTCGAACTGTCCGAGCCGCTGAAGGCGCTGCCTGACAGCCTCGGTGCCTACAACCTGGCGCTTTCCGAAGACGGCACCGCGCTGATCCACGAATACCAGGGCGAGGAGGGGCAGGGCACGATCGCATCGCTGCTGTCGACGCTTGCCGCGCAAGACATTCATTTCCGCGATCTTTCCACGCGACAGAGCTCGCTTGAGGATATTTTCGTGGCCCTGGTGGGAGAAGACGCATGAACTTCGAAGCGATCAAGTCGATCTATGTCTTCGAGATGGCCCGGCTGCGGCGCACCCTGCTGCAGAGCGTCATTTCGCCCGTCATTACCACCTCGCTTTATTTCATCGTCTTCGGCACCGCGATCGGTTCGCGCATCCAGACGGTCGAGGGCGTATCCTACGGATCGTTCATCACGCCCGGCCTGATCATGCTGACGCTTCTGACGCAATGCATCAGCAACGGCTCGATCGGCATCTATTTCCCGAAATTCACCGGCACCATCTACGAGATCCTGTCGGCACCGGTGGCGATGACCGAGATCCTGCTCGGTTATGTCGGTGCTGCCGCCAGCAAGGGGCTGATCATCGGCCTGATCATCCTTGCGACCGCCTCGTTTTTCGTCGACATCCAGATCGCCCATCCATTCATGATGGTGCTTTTCCTGGTGCTGACGGCGATCACCTTCAGCTTGTTCGGCTTCATCATCGGCATCTGGGCGAAGAATTTCGAACAGCTCAACGTCATCCCGATGCTGGTCGTGCCGCCTTTGACCTTCCTCGGCGGCAGCTTCTATTCGATCAACATGCTGCCGCCCTTCTGGCAGACGGTCAGCCATTTCAACCCGGTCCTCTATCTCGTTTCCGGCTTCCGCTGGAGCTTCTACGAGATTGCCGACGTCAACCCGATGGTCAGCCTCGGCATGATCGGCCTGTTCCTGGTGATCTGCCTGTCGATCCTCGGCTGGATCTTCAAGACGGGTTACCGGCTGCGCAACTGACCGCAGCCGATAACCGGGTTTGGCTTCAGCCCTGGCTGAGCTGGACCTGGCGTCCGCCGCGCATGACCATCACGGACGCACCGAGAACGGAGGCGATGCCGAGGAAGGTCATGACGCCGAGCGGGCCTTGGGCGTCGATCAGCAGGCCGCCGAGCACGGCGCCGCTGGATATGGCGATCTGGAAGGTCGTCAGCAGCAGGGCGCCGGCGCTTTCCGCCTCATCCTGGGCGGCCCGGGTGATATAGCTCTGGATGCTGACGGGCAGGGCGCCGAAGGCAAAACCCCAGAGCGTGATGGCGACCGCCGCGGCCGTCGTCGATGCTCCGATGGAGACGAGGATCACGGCGGAGACGGCAATCAGGCTGGAGGCGAACACGACGCCGAGCGCCGAGCTGCGTTCGGTGATGATGCCGCCGACGATATTGCCGAAGAAGCCGCCCACGCCATAGGCAAGCAGGACGAGCGATATCATCTCGACGTTCAGCCGGGGAACGTCTTCCAGGTAGGGGCGGATATAGGTGAAGCCCGCAAAGTGGCCGGCGACGATCAGCAGCGTCGCGACGAGGCCGATGCGGATCTTCGGGCGCTTGAGGACGGCCGCCAGCGTGCCGAGCCCGGCATGTCCGGCCGGCGGCAGCGATGGTACGGTGACCGCCTGCGAAAGGAGCGCCAGCACGCCGACGGCGCCCGCCAGCACGAAGGCCGCCCGCCAGCCGAGCGTGGAGCCGATATAGGCGCCGAGCGGGGCGGCCATGACGGTCGCCACCGAAACCCCGGTGAAGATCATCGCCATGGCGCGCGGCAGGTGATCCATGGGCACGAGCCGCATGGCGAGCGCGCCCGACATCGCCCAGAAGCCGCCAAGCCCGATGCCGAGCAGCACGCGCGACACGAGGAGCAGGGTCAGGCCGTTGGCGAAGGCGGCGAGCGCGCAGGAGAGGATGAGAAGGGCGGTCAGCCCGAACAGCGTCCAGCGGCGGTCGAGGCTGCGGGTGCCGATGACGACGCCGGGGCCGGCAAAGGCGGCGACGACGGCCGTGACCGTCACCGTCTGGCCGGCGACGCCGGAGCTGATGCCGAGGTCGGCGGAAATCGGCGTGAGAAGGCTTGCCGGCAGAAACTCCGCCGTCACGAGCCCGAAGACGCCGAGGGTAAGCGCGACGACCGCATCCCAGCGGGCCTTCGCCGATGAATCCGGGCTGGACGAATCGCGCACGACATCGTCCTCTTCGAAAGTACTGTCTGTCATGATCGTTTCCTGTCTTGGGAGGAGGAGGTACGGAGGACCGTACCGGAAGGTTAACCCAGACTTAGGCGTGACAGCCTGTACTTTCCATGCTAGAAAGTCCGATATGCTTGACCGTTCGTCCAAAGAAATCCCCCAAGACTTCTCCGATCCGCTCACCGAGATGCTGCGCGGCCTTCGGCTCGACGGCGTCGAATACGGGCGCTGCCGGCTGCCGGAACCCTGGGCGACGTCCTTTCCGGCCCAGGAGGCGGCGCGTTTCCACTTCATTTCATCGGGCTCCGCATGGCTGCAGACGCCGTCGGGCGAATGGCTGGAATTGCGGGCGGGCGATGCGGCTCTTCTTCCGCGTGGCGACGCGCATGTGCTGGCAAGCGTCCCCGGTCTGACGCCGCTGCCCTTTGGCCGGTTCGGGCGCAAGGAAGTCTGCCAGGGCGTGTTCGACGTGCAATGCGCCGACGCCTGCGGCGGCACCGTGGCGCTGACCGCCTCGATGCGCTTCAACATCGACAAGCTGCATCCGCTGCTGCAACTGATGCCCGAGGCGATGCTGACCAGCGATCTGGCCCGCAACGAGCCGGCCATCCCGCATCTTCTCGATGCCATGGCGCGCGAGGTGGACATGGATCGGGTCGGTGCCGGCGGCATTCTCGCCCGGCTCGCCGATGTTTTGACGGCGACGCTGATCCGCACCTGGGTCGAGCACGGCTGCGGCGACACGACCGGCTGGATCGCGGCGGTGCGCAATCCCGAAGTCGGCCGCGTGCTTGCCGCCATCCATCTGCAGCCGGACCGGAACTGGACCGTCGCGTCTCTGGCAAGACTGATGGGCGCTTCGCGATCCGGTTTTGCCGAGCGGTTCCTGCGCGTGGTCGGCGAAACGCCGGCGCGCTACGTGGCGCGGGTGCGCATGCACCAGGCGCGGCAGTGGCTGCGCGACGGCGAGCGGGTCGCGACCGTCGCCGAGCGTCTCGGTTACGATGCCGAAGCTTCCTTCAGCCGCGCCTTCAAACGCATCATCGGCACGCCGCCGAGCCAGTTCCGCAAGGGTGGCATGGGCGAAGGCATTCGGGATTTCGGCTGAAGTCAGTCCCGCAGTCTCAGCTCGTCGGTCTGCATCTGCAGGGAACCGAGGGTAGAGAGGAAGCTCATGCCGAGCAGGCTTTCCCCGAGCTTTCCGTCTTCGGCGACCATCGCACGGATGTTCTTGCGCACGATCGGGCCGATGCCGACTTCGTCGAGCCGGACCGGGGCGGCCATCGCCCGGCCGTTGGCGGTCATCACCGTGACCGTAAAATTGAGGTTTTGCGGATTGAGACCGACCCTGCGGGCGTCGTCGTAGGACAGCACCACGGTACTGGCGCCGGTATCGACCAGCATCGCCAGCACCTTGCCCTCGACGCTGACATTGGTCTGGAAATGGCTGCCCCGGGTTTTGTGGATCACCACCTCGTCGCCGCCTTCGCTGGTCGTCATCACCACGGCCGTGCCGGGCAGCAGGCCGGCGGTCACCCTTGCCGCGACATTGCGGGCATCGTCGCGATAAAGATAGGCGGTCACCAGCCCGAGGATGATCAAGAGCCAGATGGCGAGATTGCGCAGCACCTCCCCGGCATGGCCGCGCCGGCCGGCGAGAATGCCCGCGGCGAGCAGGCCGGCGATCGGCAGCAGGTAGAGGATCCGGCCGAAACTGTCGTTGTCGATGCCGAAGGTCTGCCCGGTATCGTGGTTGAAGATCAGGAACGCCAGGCCGATGCCCAGCACGATGAGAATGCCGGTGAGCGCGTTCATGCGGTGTCGCGTTCCTTTGCAAGACGCTGGCGGCGCGTTTCCCGCCGCGGCTTTCGCTCGACGGTTTCGAGCCGTGCGGGCAGGGCTTCCATCAGCGCGCGGCGCTCCGTGTCGGTATAATCCATCCAGCCGGCGATCTCGTCGCGGGTGCGTCCGCAGCCGAAGCAATAGCCGGTCTTGAGGTCGATCGAACAGACGAGGGTACAGGGCGAAATCATGCGTCAGTATATCGGGGTTTCACGCGGCAAGAGCAAGAGTGGCGAGCATGGCGATCTCGCTCAATTGTTGGGTAGCGCCGATCGTATCGCCCGTGTGGCCGCCGAGCTTGCGGGCCACGAACCGGGTGAAGCCGAACCCGGCGAGCGCCGCCGCGACCAGCGCCAACAGAACCTTCGGCAGGCCGAGAACGGGGACGAGCAGGACGAGCGCGACGGCCGCCCCGGTGAACAGCGCGACATTGCGGGCGCCGTCTTCCGGAAAGCCGGCGCCGGCCGCCACTCCGCCTTCTCGGGCTGACGGCAGCGCGCGCCAATGGGCCACCATGAGGGCACGG
Organism: Hyphomicrobiales bacterium; assembly: GCA_900471605.1. Taxonomy (GTDB): domain Bacteria; phylum Pseudomonadota; class Alphaproteobacteria; order Rhizobiales; family Rhizobiaceae; genus Neorhizobium. The sequence goes on from UCEY01000043.1 coordinate 20,180, forward strand.
CTGACGGCCGCAACGGCAAGGACGGCGAGCGCCGCCGTGACGGCATCCTGCCGAAACAGCGCGGCAAGCGCTGCGGCGCGCAAGGCAAACGTCAGCACGAGCGCTACGACGCCGTAGGCGCCGACGCGGCTGTCCTTCATGATATGAAGCGCATGCTCCCTGTCCCGCCCGCCGCCAAGGCCGTCCGCCGTGTCGGCAAGCCCGTCCTCGTGCAGCGCGCCGGTCAGAAGCGTCAGCAGGGCAAGCGTCAACAGGCTGACCAGCAGCGGATCGCCGGACTGCAGGACGACGAGAACGAGCGCCGGGAGGGCCGCGACGATCAGTCCCGCGAGGGGAAAAGCCCGCACCGCCCGCGAGATCGTGCCGTCATGGCCGCGGAAGAATCGGTCCGGCACCGGCAGGCGGCTGAGGAACCCGACAGAGCGGGCGAGGTCGGCGATGAAATCCGTCGCGTTTGGCAGTTGTTCCTCCGTGCTTACCCGATTATGAGTTTGCGCACAGAAGCGCGATTTGCGGGGAAAGACAAGTTTTCCTGCCGCGATACCAGAGCGAGCTACAAGAGAGACTTTCCATGAGCGTGAGCGGCCTGCCTTTCGACGATTTCCGTGCCCTGCTGCAGAACCTTCCGGGTCCCGATCCGCGGGCGCTGGTGGCGGCGCGCGAGCGCGACGCGCAGCTCACCAAGCCGCCGGGCGCCCTGGGACGTCTCGAGGAGATCGCCTTCTGGCTGGCCGCCTGGACTGGCCGGGCGCCGGCCGTCAACCGGCCGCTGGTGGCGATCTTCGCCGGCAATCACGGCGTGACGCGGCACGGGGTCACACCCTTCCCCTCGTCGGTGACCCAGCAGATGGTCGAGAACTTTGCGGCCGGCGGCGCTGCCATCAACCAGATCTGCGTCACCCATGATCTCGGCCTGAAGATCTTCGACCTGGCGCTCGATTACCCGACCGGCGACATCACCAGCGAGGCGGCCCTTTCCGAGCGCGACTGCGCGGCGACCATGGCCTTCGGCATGGAGGCGATCGCCGGCGGCACCGATCTTCTGTGCATCGGCGAAATGGGCATCGGCAACACGACGATCGCCGCCGCCATCAACCTCGCGCTTTATGGCGGCGAGGCGGAGGACTGGGTCGGCCCGGGCACCGGTTCGCATGGCGAATTCATGGAGCGCAAGATCGCCGCGGTGAAGGCGGCGGTCGAGTTCCACAAGGACCACCTGAACGATCCGCTGGAAATCCTGCGCCGCCTCGGCGGCCGCGAGATTGCCGCGATCGCCGGCGCCATCCTTGCCGCCCGTGTCGAGAAGATCCCGGTCCTGCTCGACGGCTATGTGGTGACGGCGGCAGCCTCGATCCTCAAGGCCGCCAACCCGGCAGCGCTCGACCACTGCCTGATCGGTCATGTCTCCGGCGAGCCGGGACACCTGCGAGCCATCGAACAGCTCGGCAAGACGCCGCTTCTGGCACTCGGCATGCGGCTCGGCGAGGGAACGGGCGCAGCACTTGCCGCCGGCATCGTCAAGGCGGCGGCGGCCTGCCATTCCGGCATGGCGACCTTCGAACAGGCCGGCGTCAGCAACAAGAGCCACTGAGCCCGAATGGAAAAGACGCCGGTCGACAGCAATATCGAAAGGGCGACCGGCATCCGCCGGGTGGTGGCAGCATTCCGCTATTCCATGCAGGGCCTGACGCGCCTGTGGCAGGAGGAGGCCTTTCGCCACGAGCTGATCGCCGGCGCGGCCGGTGTCTTGCTGTTCGCGCTGGTCGGCGCCAGCGCGCTCGACTATTTCGTGTTCGCCATCCTGATGCTGGTGCTGTTTGCGGTCGAATCGCTGAATACCGCGATCGAGGAACTGGTCGACCGCATCTCGCCGGAAATCTCCACCGTCGGCCGCCACGCCAAGGATCTCGGCTCCTTCGCGGTCTTCTGCCTGCTCTGCGCCAACGGATTTTTCGCGCTTTATGTAGTGGTCAGGAGCGTGTGGACGTGAGGTTGGCGATTACTGTTGGATTTTGCGAGACGTATGGCGGAAGCGCTGAACTATGATTTCGCCGGCGCCAACGCGGTAGTAAACCGTGTAGGGATAAGGTTTCAGAAAGAAGCGGCGGGTATTTTTTCTTGGAGTGGTGCTTCCCGCGAACGGTTGCTCGCTCAAGAACATAAGCGCGCCGCGGATGCGTGCAGCGACATTGTCTGCACCTTGCGGAGAGTGGCTGCCGATATAGGAGATCGCCTCGTCGATTTCACGGAGAGCTCTGGTCGTGTATCGAAGCTTCACAGGCCGTACTTTGCCCACATGGCGCGGACCTCTTCCTCGGTCGCAATCTCCCCGCGTTCGATCTCCCGATCAGCCTCTTCCAGGTCAGCCTCTTCCTCCGGCGTAAGCTGATAGACGGCTCCGTCGTCCTCACCCATGAGCCTCAGAAGAATACCCGCGATCTCATCCTGCATTTCGGCAGGAAGTTCCCTGGCTGCTTCGATGGCGCGGTCGAGAAGTTTGGTCATGGCGGCAGTATGCACGCAAATCGGCCGGTGCAAAAGAGGTCGATCGCCTCAGGCAAAGCTCTTGCGGCGGCGGGCGACGGTCTGGGCGTCGGCGACGGCCGGCACGCTCTGCAGCACGCGCGTTGCCGGCAGGATGGCGATCGCCTCGGTGCCTTCGCGCAGCTTGGAGCGCAGGATGAACTGGCCGTCGTGCTTGGCAAGGATCGCCTGGACGATCGGCAGGCCAAGCCCGGTGCCCTGTTCGGCGCTCTTGATGGCGATCGAACCCTGGCCGAAGGCCGAGAGAACGACCGGGATTTCGTCTTCCGGAATGCCCGGCCCGTTGTCCTTGATCGCCACATACTGGCCGCCGCCGGCCGTCCAGCCGACCTTGACGGTGATCTCGCCGCCCTGCGGGGTGAACTTGACGGCGTTCGACAGCAGGTTCAGGAGCACCTGGCGCATCGATTTCTCGTCCACCCAGACCTGCGGCAGCTGCGGTTCGAACTGCTGGCTGATCGAGATGTTCTTGGCGCTGGCGCGCAGCTGCACCATGCCGATGCAATCCTCGGCGATCTCCAGCAGCGACAGCGATTCCTCGGCAAGGTCGTAGCGGCCGGCCTCGATGCGCGACAGGTCGAGGATCTCGTTGATGAGGTTGAGGAGATGCTGGCCGGAGCGATGGATGTCGCCGGCATATTCCTTGTAGGTCGGGTTGGCGAGCGGCCCCAGGACCTCCGAACTCATGACTTCGGAAAAGCCGAGAATGGCGTTGAGCGGCGTGCGCAGCTCGTGCGACATCGAGGCGAGGAAGCGGGATTTGGCAAGGTTTGCCTCTTCCGCCCGGCGACGGGCCTCGTCCGACATGGATTTCGCCACTTCCAGCTCGGCGATGAGGTCGTCCTTTTCCGACTGATAGGACATCAGCGTCAGGTTGGAGCGATAGAGCCGGTCGGCGATATAATGGAAGAAGACGACCGCGACGGCGCAGATCGCGATCATGCCGATATCGAGCACGTTCCGCGTCAGGATGGCGGTGGCGAGCAGCGCCAGAATCATCGGCAGGAAGCCGAAGAGCACGCCGAGGCGCAGCATGAAGCTGCTCATCGCGGTAATCGAGATCGCGAAAAGGAGCGCTGCCCCCTTGTAGAAATAATAGCTGTCGCCGGAGCAGGCATTGCAGTTCTGCAGCGCAAACAGGGCCCAGCCGACGCCGACGATGACCTGTGCGGCAAGCAGGCGGCGGCGCCATTTCTGCACCTCGGCCGCGGTGATTTCCTTGCGGCTTGCGCGGCGGGCAAGCAGCACGTTGATGGCGTGGACGCTGAGCATCAGCAGTGCCCAGGCGAAGAGATTGGCATTCGGATTGAGATAGACGCCGATCGCCGTCACCACGACGATGAAGAGGGGCATCACGGATGCGCCCTGCAGCACGGTGTTGACGTGCATGGCGATCATGTCGCGGTCGAAGATCTGGTTGCCCTGGGAGCTGGACTGCAGGCGCTCCCGCGTGGCGCGAACGGCTTTGGAAACGGCCTTGTTGCGGTGGCCGCGCGAGCGATCAACGATGTTTTTGTCGGTCGATGTGCTGACGCCGCTACTCATGGCCACTGAACTGATACCCCGGGTGTTGAGAGAATATGTCCAAAACCTTAAGAGAGTACTGCCGGGAAAGGTTTTGTTTGCCATTTTCCTGAAGCTTCCGTTTTCCAATAAGGCTGGATTGTGGCCAGAACGTTCAGGATTTTTCGCGATGGCGCGTTTCTCGTGGCCTTCTTCATCCTTCTGGTGCTGATCGCCGCCAAGCTGGACGAGGCAGCTGACAGCGTCGTGCATGGCCCGTTCCATGTGATCGACGGCGATACGCTCTCGGCGGGCGGGGAGCGGTTGCGGCTGCAGGGCATGGATGCGCCGGAGCTCGACCAGACCTGTGAGGACGGCCGCGGCAAGCCCTGGGCCTGCGGGGACGAGGCAAGACGGTTGCTGATACGGCTCGTCGGGAATGGCGAGGTCGAGTGCCTCGGCCGCGAGCGCGACAAATATCATCGGCTTCTGGTGCGCTGCCATTCGGGTGCGACGAGCATCAACGGGGCGCTGGTAAGGCAAGGCCTCGCCATCGCCTCGGGACGCTATGCCGAGGAACAGGAGACGGCGCGGCGCGAACGGCAGGGGCTGTGGGCCGGCCGGTTCGAAAGTCCGCGCGACTGGCGCGCCAGCCGCGGGATGATGGACGATACGAGTTTCGTGCAGGCGTTTGCCGACTGGATGAAGCGAGTGACCGGGTGGCAATGAGCATGGATGGCATCGTCAATGGCGAAGATATCGGCGGGCTCGCCGGCGCGATCGCGGCTTGCCGCATCTGTCGCGACGCGCCCGCGAAGGGCGAGAGCGACCGTCTGCCGCATGAGCCGCGGCCGGTCGCCGTGTTATCGAAGACGGCGAGGGTGCTGATCGCCGGGCAGGCGCCGGGGCTTCGGGTGCACGAAAGCGGGCTGCCGTTCAACGATGCCTCGGGAAACCGGCTGCGCGACTGGATGGCGGTGACCCGCGAGGAGTTTTATGATCCGCAAAAGTTCGCGATCGTGCCGATGGGCTTCTGTTTTCCGGGCTATGACGCCAAGGGCAGCGACCTGCCGCCGCGGCTCGAATGTGCGCCGCTGTGGCGCGCCCGGGTGATTGCCGCGATGCCGCAGATCGAACTCGTTCTCGCCGTCGGCGGTTATGCGCAGGCCTGGCATCTGGGCCGCCGCCGCAGAAAGGGCATGACGGAGACGGTCCGGAACTGGCGCGAATATCTCCTTGCCAATCAGGGGCCACGGATCCTGCCATTGCCGCATCCCAGCTGGCGCAATACCGGCTGGCTCAAAAAGAATCCGTGGTTCGAGGCGGATTTGCTGCCGGTGCTGCGACAGCATGTGGATAGCTTGATACGTGAAACAAATTTCGGTTAACTGCCACGAATTCCGTGTATAACGAAAAATGATTTCGAAAGGGAACTGAATGGACCGCCTCGATCGCAAGATCCTTCGTATTCTGCAGGAAGATTCCACTCTGGCCGTCGCGGACCTCGCGAAGAAGGTCGGTCTCTCGACCACGCCTTGCTGGCGCCGCATCCAGAAGATGGAAGAGGATGGTGTCATCCGCCGCCGCGTGGCGCTGCTCGATCCGGTCAAGGTCAACACCAAGGTCACGGTTTTCGTTTCGATCCGCACTGCCAGCCACTCGATCGAATGGCTGAAGCGGTTTTCGGAAGTGGTGGTGGATTTCCCCGAAGTGGTCGAGTTCTACCGCATGAGCGGCGACGTGGACTACCTGCTGCGCGTCGTCGTTCCGGATATCGGCGCCTATGACGCCTTCTACAAGCGCCTGATCGCCAAGATCGAAATCCGCGACGTGTCGTCCGCCTTCGCGATGGAGCAGATCAAGTACACGACCGAACTGCCGCTCGACTACATGATGTTGGACAACCAGAAGTCCGGCGAGGAGTAATCCGCCGATTGGCGGACCGGGATCATTTTCTGGCAGGACGGGCCGAGTTGAAACGGCCCGTTTTGTCGTATCTGGGCTTCATCGAAACAGATGGAGCGCGACATGCAGGACCAGGCCAAGACCAACAAGGCGATCGTCGGCGGATATATAGAAGAGATCTGGAACCGCGGCATGACCGAACGGTTCGCGGATTTTTTCGCTGACGATTACGAAGAAGCCGTCTATTCACCGGCCAATGCGGAAGGACATTGCGCCATGGTGGCGGTGCAGAAGCGCATCATGCCGGATGCGGTTTGGACGGTCGAACGTATGACCGCCGAAGGCGATGCCGTCATCTGCGAGCTGACATTGCACGGCACGCACCAGGCGGCTTTCAAGGGTGTCGAAGCTTCCGGCAATTCCATCCGGGTCCGCGCCTACCGGACCTTCGTTTTAAAGGACGGAAAGATCGTCCGCCATTCCGCGTTGCTCGATACCGCCGAACTGCTAAAGCAGATGCGGGGACAGCAGGCGGCTTAAATAAGTCCGGCAGCGATGGCGACGATTTCTCATGCCTATCATCGGATCTTTGACGAACCTTTCGAGATCGAACGGGCCTTCGATGCCGATTACCTCCTCTATGCTTCAGCCGGCACCTTCATTCTCGATATCGGCGACCGCCGCTGGATCCTGCCGCCGCAAAGGGCGGCGCTGATCGCGCGGGGAACGGTGATTGCCGTTCGCAGCAAGGGGGCGGCCACGGCGTCCTCCGTACTCTTCGGCGACGGGGAATTCGGGACGCCGCTGTCGGCCTGCCGGGTCTTCGGCCTATCGGAACTGGCGCGGCAGATGATCCTGTATGTCATGCGCTGGGATGCCGGGCGTGATGCGGCTGACGGAGCCGCGAACGCCTTCTTCAGGGCACTCGCCTCCGCTGCGGAGGAACTGGCCGCCGAGGAAGACGAGACGTGGCTGCCGAAACCGCAGTCGCCGGGCATGGCGGTCGCCGTCGACCGGATGCTGGAGCAGCTCGACCGGGATCTTGATTTCGGTGCCCTGGCGGAGGCTGCCCGCCTTTCGGAACGGACGTTGTCACGGCGCTTCGATGCGGAGCTCGGCATGAGTTTTCGCGATTTTCGGCATCGGGCGCGGATGGTGAAGGCCAAGGAGATGCTGCTTGCCGGGCGGGAACCGATAACGGAAATCGGCCTTGCCTGCGGGTTCGAAAGCACGAGTTCCTTCATCAAGGCGTTTCGGACGTTTGCGGGCGCGACGCCGCGTCAGTATCGGATGGGGAAAGCCGGCTAAGCCTTCAGCCGCGCCAGAAGCTTCTCGCCCGACAATTCCTTGACGGCATCCTTGCCGATCCAGCGGGCGGTCTTGTCCGGCGAGGCCGCGAGCTTTTCGGAGAGCGCCAGGGCAGGGGCGTGGCAGGCGCGGCTGCGTTTGCCGATATTGCGGAGCGCCCAGTTGACCGCCTTTTTCACGAAATTGCGCGGGTCGCCGGATTGCGCCTCGATCAGCGGCAGATAGGCGATGAACGTGCCGTCCGGCTCCTTCTTACGGTGCACGGCGGCACCGGCGATCATCGCAAACGCGGTGCGGCGGATAAATTCGCGATCGTCCGCGGCGAAATCCGCGACGAGCTGCTGCCAGAACGGCGTCTCGGTAAAAAGGTCGGCGGCCGTGTCGACGATTTCCCAGGAGACAAAATCCTCCGACCAGCCGCGTGCCTCGGCAGGCGTCAGCGATGCGGGATCGGCGGTGTAGATCGCCAGCATGCGCGCCTCGCGAATGCCGGTGCGCCAGAGGTCCAGCGCCCGGCCGTGATCGCGTTTGACGATCCGGGCGATCTTCTGCATCTCGGGATTGGAAATGCCGATCGCCCGGTCGGTGACGATGCCGAACCGGGACATGCCGGAAATATTCTCCTCCGAGCGCAGCGTTTCGAGATGCGCGACGATCCCGGCGACGTCGGAGGAGGGGCCGATCATGGCCGGACTATTTCTTTTCCAGCCGCGCCAGCAGCGAGGACGTGTCCCAGCGCTTGCCGCCCATCGCCTGCACGTCGCCGTAGAACTGGTCGACGAGTGCCGTGACCGGCAGCTTGGCGCCGTTGCGGCGGGCTTCGGTCAGCACGATATCGAGATCCTTGCGCATCCAGTCGACCGCGAAGCCGAAATCGTATTTGCCGGCATTCATGGTCTTGTAGCGGTTCTCCATCTGCCAGGAACCGGCCGCGCCCTTGGAAATCACCTCGATGACCTTTTCGATGTCGAGGCCGGCCTGCTTGCCGAAATGGATCGATTCCGCCAGCCCCTGGACGAGGCCGGCAATGCAGATCTGGTTCATCATCTTGGTGAGCTGGCCGGCGCCGGCCGGGCCCATGAGGCCGACCATGCGGGCATAGGCGTCGATCACCGGCTTTGCCTTGTCGAAGGTCGCCTCGTCGCCGCCGCACATCACGGTCAGCACGCCGTTTTCTGCGCCCGCCTGGCCGCCGGAGACCGGAGCGTCGATGAAGCCGATTCCCTTTTCCCGTGCCGCGGCATCGAGCTCGCGGGCGACTTCGGCGCTGGCGGTGGTGTTGTCGATCAGGATCGAGCCCGGTTTCATGCCGGCGAGAACGCCGGTTTCGGTGATCGTCACCGAGCGGAGATCGTCGTCATTGCCGACGCAGACGAACACGAAGTCGGCATCCCTGGCTGCTTCGGCCGGCGTCGCGGCGGCCTTGCCGCCGAACTTCGTCGCCCAGTCCTCGGCTTTGGCGGCGGTGCGGTTATAGACCGTCACGTCATGGCCGCCCTTGACCTTGAGATGCCCGGCCATCGGATAACCCATCACCCCGAGACCGATGAATGCCACTTTCGCCATGCTGAACCTCCACGATTTTGTTGGGCAGAGGATTAGAGCAAAGCGGCCCTGCGGAAAAGCGCAGTTCGGCGAAAAGCGCAGATTTCGATCGGCGGTTCTGTTGGCCGGACGCTGAAAATTGCCAACGACTGGGCGGGGCTCAGAACGGCTTGATGACCGCGAGCGCGACGATGACGACCACCGAGCCGAGGACGATCGGCAGGCCGGCACGCACGAAGGCCGGCGGGTCGAGATGCGGATCGGCTTCCATGCGGCGCATCCAGGCGCCCTGCATGCCGTGCAGCGCCGACAGCATGAGGACGATCAGGAATTTGAAGCCGAACCAGCCGGACGTATAGAAGCCGTAGCCGAAGGCGAGCCAGAGGCCGAACAGCCAGGCGCCGCCGAGGGCCGCGGTGGTGACGGTACGGTCGTATTTCCTGAGCGCGGAGATCACGCCGGTGCGGATGGTCGGCGGCACCATGCCGATGACGAAGGCATTGATCAGCATGCCGCCGATCAGCAGGAAGTCGGAAAGGATGTGCAGGGCCTTGATGACGAAATAAAGCATGGTCAACTCCAGATCATGGCTTCGGTGAAGCCGAGTTCGGCAAAATCCTGTGCGCGCAGCTTTTCTTCGTCGGCGGCGAAAAACTCGTCGAGCTGTGGCGGGGCGACGGAGGTTCCGGACAGCATCGCATGCACCTGGCCGCGATGGTGGACCTGGTGCTGGAAGAGATGCAGCAATATCCGGTCGGCCCGTTCCACCTGCACATGTTCGGCGCGGGGGATGCGGATTTCCTCGGCGATGGTTTTCTCGTCCAGGCGTCGACAGTGATCGATGAGCCGACGGTCGGCGGCGCGCTGCTCGCGATCGAGATCGGCAAAGGCGGGAAACGGGATTTCCGGCTCGAAGGCCGCAGCACCCACGCAATCGCCTTCGAGCGCGCTGATATAGAGCCAGTCGACGGTCAGGATATGGTTGAGCGTGTGGATGATCGACGGGAAGAAGCCGATCCGCGTCGCATCCAGCTCTCCGGGCGAAAGCTCTGCGCAGGCTTTCAGCAGCCGGTGGTTTGCCCAGGCATTGTTATAGGCCTGGGCAAGAAGATAGCGCTGTGGCGTCATCCGAATCCCTCCGTTGCGGAGCGCAAATTATCGGTGATCAACCGCGATGAGAAGATGGCTTGGACGGCTTATGATGTCGCGGCTGCGGGGCGCTTCCCGAACCGGTTGTCCAACCCGGAGATCGGCATTGCACGCCATCAGGCGGCTGATGCCGATTTCCCGTCTCTCGTCATGTTCACTGATGGCTCTGCAATTTCGCAATCACCAGATGCCCCGGCGTCGGATGGCCGTCCTGCATGCGCACGTTGATGTCGGAGATTTCGAGGATTTCGAAGCCGGTGGCGGCGAGGCGCTCGCGGACGTAGCTTTCGGCATGGGCGAAACGCTGGTGCGGGCCGACCATGTACGGGCGGCCGGCGAAGGTCTCGCCGGGCAGGGTTTCGGACGAAAAGACGAACAGGCCGCCGGGCGTCATGTTTTCCGCTGCGCCGAAGAACAGCGGCTCCAGCGCGCCGAGATAGGGCAGCACGTCGGTGGCGGTCACGAGATCGAAGGGCTCGTCGTCATTGTCTTCGAGGAAATCCTCGACTTCGGCCACGTAAAGCGTCTCGTAGAGATCCTTTTCGTGTGCGATCTCGACCATGTTTTCGGAAATGTCGATGCCGGTGATGTCGTCGACCATGTCGCGCAGCGTGCCGCCGGTCAGCCCCGTGCCACAGCCGAGATCGAGCATGCGCTTGAAAGGTCCGAGCTTCAATTCCTGCAGGCGCTGGCGCACGATGACCGGCACGGCATAACCGAGCTGCTCGACGAGAATGTCCTCGAAACTTTCGGCATGCTGGTCGAACAGGGTTTCCACATAGGCATCAGGTGCCCTGGGCGGCGTCTCGCCGCGACCCATGGCGGCAATACGCACGGCCGCGCCACCGTGGTCCTCGGGATCGATCTCCAACACTTCTTCGTAGGCCTTGACCGCGGCGTCGATATCGCCCGCCTTTTCCAGCGCCAGCGCGCGGTTATAGGCCTCCGCCAATGCGTCTTCGTCGATCTTCTTCATCGCCATATCCTTCGTTTGCTGCGCCTTTAAGCCGATGGCGCCCGTTTGTCCATCAGCGGAACGTGACGCATGTTCATTCGTTGAAGGAACAGGGAAACAACCCATTGCCTTGGGAGGAACGGCATGCCAGCCGATCAGGGCCATAACGCGCTGGAGCAGAACCTGGAACGGCGGGCGCCCTCGCTGCCGATCACCTCTGCGGAAAAAGCCAATGTGATCATCCATTACTATCGCGGCGAACTCGGGCGGATGACGAGCTGGCGCGACCGCATCGACCGGACCACCAACTGGGCGATCACCGTGGTGGCGGCGCTGCTGTCGGTATCGCTCTCGACGCCAACCTCTCACCATGGCGTGGTCGTGTTCGGCATGTTGCTGGTGTCGCTGCTCCTGCTGATCGAGGCGCGGCGCTACCGCTTCTTCGACGTCTACCGGGCAAGGGTTCGCAAGCTCGAGCGGCATTATTTCGCCCAGGCGCTCCATCCGCAGGCGGATCTCAAGCCGGATTGGGCGCAGGCGATCGCCAACAGCCTTCGCAATCCGTGTTTCCTGATCAGCTATCGCGAGGCGCTTTTCCGGCGCGTCCGGCGCAACTACGTCTGGATGTACGCCATCCTGCTGATGGCCTGGCTTTTGAAGATCTCGACGCCGAAGCTCCTGCCCAACGATACGCAGGCGGATGTCGTCTTTTCATGGACGGAGGCCGTCCATAATGCCGCGCTCGGGCCGCTGCCGGGATGGAGCGTGATTGCGCTCGTCGCCCTTCTTTATGCTGCGGTCCTCTTCGCAGCCGTCCACCGCGAGCCGGACGAAGGCGAATTCGCCCATGGCGAGGTGCATGTCTGAGCGTTTGTCTCAAGTCGCGGCGAAGGTCAGTGCAGGATGATCTCGCCCTTGACCGCCCGCCACTCGGTGGCCGAAATCAGCTTGCGGTGGACATAGCGAACGGAATGCAGCGGGCCGTCGAGCTTCTCCTGCCAGAATTTCAGAAAGCCGTTCATCTCCGGGAAATCCGGGGCGAGGTCGTAGTTCTGCCAGACATAGCTTTGCAGCAGCGCCGGATGGTCCGGCAGGCGGTAGAAGATCTGGGCGGTCGTGAGACCATAACCTTTCAGCATCATTTCCATTTCAGACATGCAGCAGTTCCCGTTTGTTGTTTCGAGCTGACGTCGTTGCGTCAGCCGATAGGAGAACATGCCATGTTTAACCGAAGCTTTACAATTGCGCCTTAAGAGCACATTCGTGATAAATTACAGTACGTTAGCAGCCGTTTTCCACGAGTGCTGCTAACGCTTCAGGTGGCGCGTCAGGCGCGCTTCGAGGAAGGCCCACAGGTGCCGCAGCGCCTCGACGATGGCGAGGTAGAAGATCGCTGCCCAGAGGTAGGTCTGGTAATCGAACGTGCGCGAGAAGGCATAGCGCGTCTCGCCCATCAGGTCGTAGACGGTGACGATCGACACGACGGCCGAGCCTTTGATCATCAGGATGATCTCGTTGCCATAAGGACGCAGTGCCACGATGAGGGCCTGCGGAAGGATGACCTTGCGGAATGCGACGTATTTCGAAAGACCGAGTGCCGCTGCACCCTCGTGCTGGCCGCGCGGTACGCTCTCGATCGCGCCGCGCAGGATCTCGGCCTGATAGGCGGCGGTATTGAGGACAAACGAGAGCAATCCGCAATACCAGGCCTCGCGGAAGAACCACCAGAGGCCAACCGATTCCAGTTCCGGCCGGAAGCTGCCGAGCCCGTAATAGATCAGGAAAAGCTGGGCGAGCAACGGCGTGCTGCGGAAGATATAGACATACGCATAAGCGACGGTGTTCAGCACGCTGCTCTTCGACATGCGCGCGAACGCGATCGGCAAAGACAAGACGGCGCCGAAGACGATCCCCAGCACGACCAGGGAAACCGTCGTCCACAGGCCGTGCAGGTAGCGCGGACCGTAACGCAGGAATTTCTGCTCGTCCCAGCCGTTGATGACCGTCAGCACGAGCGCCAGGGCAAGCAGGGCCCAGAGCGCGAGCACGGCCAGGGCGGCGATCCGGGCGCCGGTGATCCTGCGCTTGGCGATGGCTGGCGCGGGGCGCGGCGGGATCAGCTGGCTGACGGCCGTCATCGGCGGACCTCCGAGCGTTTCGCCCAACGCTCCAGGAAGCCAAGCCCGACAGACGAGATGGTGGCAAGCGTCAGATAGAGCAGGCAGGCGATGAAATAGAAGAAGAAGGCTTCCTTGCTGACCCGTGCCGCAATGCTGGTCTGGCGCAGGATCTCCGCAAGCCCGATTGCCGATGCGTAGGACGTGTCCTTGAGGAGGATCAGCCAGAGATTGGTGAGGCCGGGCAGCGCGATGCGGATGAGCTGCGGCAGGACGACCAGGATCATCGTCCGCGAGCGGTGGAGCCCGAGCGCGTCCCCCGCCTCGTACTGGCCGCGCGGGATCGCCCGGAAGGCCGACAGCATCACTTCCGACGAATAGGAGGAGAAGACCACCGAAAGCGCGACGACGCCCGCCAGGAAGGCATTGATCTCGACGCGTTCCTGATAGCCGAACCACGCCAGCACAGCCTGGATGAGAATCTGCAGGCCGTAATAGATGATGAAAAGAGTGAGCAGCTCCGGCAGGCCGCGGAAGATCGTCGTGTAAATGCCGGCGGCGAGCCTCAGCAACTTTTCCTCCGACTGCGCCGCAAGCGCAATCAGGAAGCCAATCACCAGCCCGACGGGCAGGGTGACGACCGCCAGGCCGATGGTGATCTTCACCCCGAACGCAATCTCGTCGCCCCAGCCCGCATCGCCGCAGGCGACGAGCGAGCCCGAGCCGAACAGGGAAAAAACGCCGACAGGACCGCAGAGCGGATCGAGTGCGCTGAAAAGGGCGGAAAAGAATCCGCTCATATGATGGTTTTCCCCTGCGGCTTCTGTCGGACCGCTCTTAACTTTGCTTCATTAAAAAGAAAAACGGCGGAAGGGCAAGCCTTCCGCCGGATTGATGCACCGAACTCGTCGCTTACTTTTCGCCGTAGACGTCGAAGTCGAAGTACTTGTCCTGGATCTTCTTGTAAGTGCCGTTGGCGCGGATCGCGGCAATCGCCGCCGTGAACTTGTCGGCGAGTGCCTGTTCGCCCTTGCGAACGGCGATGCCGGCGCCTTCGCCATTGATCTCGACGTCGATCGGCAGCGCCGAGAGGATCTTGCAGCACTTGCCGGCATCGGACTTGACCCATGCCGACAGCACGACGATATCGTCCACCACGCCGTCAATACGGCCATTGGACAGGTCGAGCTTGTATTCGTCGGCGGTCGGATAGAGCTTCAGCTCGGCATCCGGCATGTGCTTTTCCGCATAGTTCGAATGGGTCGTCGAGCCCTGGGCGCCGAGCGTCTTGCCCTTCAGCGATGCAGGCGAGGCATCCTTGATCGGCGAATCCTTCGGCACGGCGATGGCCGGCGGCGTGTTGTAATATTTCTTCGAGAAGGTGACCTGCTCCTTCCGCTCGGGGGTGATCGACATGGAAGCGACGATGGCGTCGAACTTCTTCGACTGCAGCGCCGGGATGATGCCGTCCCAGTCGTTGGTGACGAAGGTGCAGGTGACCTTCATCTGGTCGCACAGAGCCTTGGCAATATCGATGTCGAAACCGGTGAGCTGGCCGTTGGCTTCGAGGTTGTTGAAGGGCGGATAGGCGCCTTCGGTGCCGATCACGAGTTTCTCCTGGGCCATTGCCGAACCGGCGAACAGAGACAGGGCGGCGATCGAGGCGGCAGCAAGGAATCGGGTGGAAATGTTCATGTTGATCCTCTCTGTTGGCAACCTGCGGGTGTTGGTCTTTTTCGGCCGCAGGGAGACGGGACGCGCGCAACCGCACGGCCCGAGTGGATTTTTAGATACCTGCTCGGGAAAAATTGCAACGGCATTTTACGTGCACGTTCAGGTGCTTTCAGTTCATGAACAACACATTCATGCGAGGTTCAGGCCGGCCGCAACAGGCTGCGCGGAACCATTTTGGTGCAATTCAGTTGAGGTGCCGCGCAAGTCCGCCGAAAAACGGCAATAAAGGACGCGCATGAAAGGGATGACACCCCTAGAAGAGGAAATGTCCATGTCGCAAAAATTCAGACTGTTCGCCAGCGTCGCAGCGCCTTTGGTGTCGCTGCCGCTGATGCTGCAGCCAGCCGGTGCCGCCCCCGTGAGACCTGTTATCGATGCCGGCCAGGCGCCGGGCGTCATCCAGGTGCAGCAACAGATCCTCCCGCCGGGCGCTCCGGGCGCCCAGGAGGGCGAGGGACAGCCGCGCCCCCGCCGCAAGCCGCAGGAGGAGCAACAGCAGGCTCCGGCGCAAGCCCAGCAGCCGCAAGCCCAGCAGCCGGCCCAGGCCGAACAGCCGCGGCGTCAGAAACCGGCGGAACCCGACGCAGCCCCTCGCGAAGCAGCACCCCGCCAGGCCCCGCAGGCCGAGCGACCCGCCGCCGAGGCGCCCGCACAGGAGCGTCCGCGCCGTCAGCAGCAGGATGCCGGCCAGGGGCAAGGTCAGGGCGGAAACGACGCCCAGCCGCGCCGCCAGCGCGAGCAGGCCACGCCGCAGACCGAGCAGCCGGCCGCAAGGGAAGCGCAGCAGCCGAAGGCGGCTCCGGTAGAAAAGCAGGCCGAAACGCCGAAGCCGGAACGGCCGGCCACCAATCGCGCCGCCACCCCGGACGCCGCGCCGGAGGCTCCCGCTCGCCGCGATGCCCAGCAGCCGAAAGCCGCTCCGGCCGAGAAACAGGCTGAAACGCCGAAGCCGCTGCCGCCTGCGACCAACCGCGCCGCGACGCCGGAAACCGCGCCGCAGGCTCCGGCCGGCCGCAATGCGCAGGAGCGCAACGCCGCCCCGGCGCAGAACCAGGCCGAAACGCCGAAGCCTTCGCAGCCGCCGGCAACCGATCGCGCCGCGACGCCCGGTGCAGCACCTGAAAATCCGGCTCGCGGCACCGCAACCGGACAAGCTCCGGCCCAGGCTCCAGGCCAGGCTCCGGGCACTGGCACCGCGCAGGACAGGCGCAACCAGCCGCCGGCCGCAACCGGCCAGGCCGCCCCGGGCCAGCAGGTTCCCGGCCAGCCGGTTCCGGGTGAGGCGCCCCGCCGGCAGACGACCGAAGGACAGCCTCCGGTCGCGCCTTCCGGTCAGCAGCTCCCCGGCCAGCCCCAGGGCCAGCAGGCGACCGGCGCCCAGCCCGGCGCGCAGCCGACCGCTCCCCAGACGGCAACCACGCCCCAGCAGGTCGAACGCGCCAAGGAACTTGCCAAGGATCCGGCTGCGGCCAAGAGCGGCGAACAGGTCGTGCTGCCCGTTCAGAACGGCGCAGCCGTGCTCGACAGCGCCAAGGAAGCGCCGTCCGCCCGTCCGCCACGCGACGGAGAGCGTCCGCGCCGTCCGGCTCCCCAGCAGGCCGACCAGCAGCAGCTCGCGCCGCCGAAATCCGATGCCGAGGCCCAGGCCGGCACCCGCGCCACCCGCGAACAGCAGCAGGAATTCCGCCAGCTGTCGGAAGAGCGGGGCCAGCGCCTCGACCAGCGTCCGCAGTTCGAACGCCCTCGCGGCTGGGAATTCCGCGATGCGGCCGGCTTGAACGGCAGCCGTGACCGCAACGGAGGCCGCGACCGGGATGGCGACCGGGTGATCATCTCGATCGACAACCAGACCGTGGTTCGTCACGACGACAGCCGTCGTTTCTACGACGACCGTGGCCGGGCGCCGCAATACGAGCAGCTTCGCGACGGCCGGGTGCGCGAGGTCATCGTGCGTGACGACGGTACCCGGATCGTCACCGTCCGCAACAGCTATGGCGAGATCGTCCAGCGTTCGCGGGTGGTGAAGGGCGGTGAGGAATACGTGCTCTATTATGCGCCGGAACTGGTGGATAACCGTCGCGGCCGCGACTATGTCTGGCGCGACCCGGGCGACGATCTGCCGCCGATGCGCCTCAGCGTGCCGCTCGACGACTACATCATCGATACCTCGACCGAACCGGACCGGGATTATTACGAATTCCTGGAACAGCCGCCGGTCGAGCGGGTCGAACGGGTCTATTCGCTCGACGAAGTGCGCTACTCCGCCCGCATCCGGGACAAGGTGCCGCGTATCGACCTCGATACCATCACCTTTGCCACCGGCAGTGCCGAAATCCCGATGAACCAGGCGAGCTCGCTGCGCAAGGTCGCGGACGCGATCAACAAGGTTCTGAAGCGGGATCCTTCCGAAACCTTCCTGATCGAAGGTCATACGGATGCCGTCGGCAGCGACGACAGCAACCTCGTTCTTTCGGACGAGCGCGCCGAAAGCGTCGCCCGGGTGCTGACGGATGCGTTCAACATTCCGCCGGAAAACCTGGCGACCCAGGGTTATGGCGAGCGTTACCTCAAGGTCCGCACCGACGGCCCGGAACAGGAAAACCGCCGCGTGACCGTGCGCCGCATCACCCCGCTCGTCAAACCGGTCGCCTCGAACCGGTAAGCGGTTTCAGGCACTTCAAGCCAAGCCGCCGGAGCGATCCGGCGGCTTTTTCACGTGTCTGGAAGCCCCGTCACCTTGGCGATGAAATCGGCGATCGCGGTCGTGTCGTCGAGGTCGAAGACCGGGATGCCGGCATCCGTGACCGGGTGGTCGGCGGCGATGGCGACGATATGGGGATCGCCGGGTGCGAGCGGTTCGCGATTGTTGCTCTCGAGGCGACGAGCTTCGATCTTCGGGACCGGCTCACGCTTGTAGCCCTCGATCAGAACCAGATCGCACGGGGCGAGGCGCGAGAGGATTTCCTCGAAACTCGGTTCCGGCGCGCCGCGCAGCTCGTGCATGATCGCAAAGCGGGTGCCGGAAACGATTGCCACCTCATGGGCGCCGGCTTGGCGGTGGCGGAAGGAATCGGCACCCACCTTGTCGATATCGAAATCGTGGTGGGCGTGCTTGATCGTCGAGATCGCGTAGCCGCGGCGGGTGAATTCCGCCACCAGCCGCACCGCCAGACCCGTCTTGCCGGAATTTTTCCAGCCGGAAATGCCGAAGACGCGGGGAGGGGTCATGAAAGCTCCTGAGCGAAACGGCGGGCCTCCTGAAGGTCCTCGGGCGTGTTGATGTTGAAGAAGGGATCGAGCAATCCGTGCGGCGTCCCGATCATCGCGAACTCGACGGTCACCAGGGGGTGACGTCGGAGAAAATCCCTGATGCGGCGGTTGTCGGGCCCGGCGAGCCAGCTTCCCAGATCGTCGGCGATGGAGACCGGCCAGAGCCCGAATACCGGATGATCGCGGCCGTCCGAGACGGCGATGACGATCGCGTTCGGATCGTCCGCTCCCGCTTCAAGTCGGCGCACGAGATCGAGGGGGACAAAAGGGCTGTCGGAGGGGACGGTGAGGAGATGCGTTGCGCCGGGGCCGCGGGCGCGCATGTCGCGCAGGCCGGAGAACACCCCCGCGAGCGGGCCGATCTGGCCGCCGATCCGGTCGGGCAGCAGGCGCAAGCCGAGCGGATTGGCAAACTCCGCCGGCGCGTTCAGGGTGATTTCCGAAACCTGAGGGCCGAGCCGGCGCACAACATGAGCGAGGATCGTATCGCCGCCGATGTCCAGGAAGGCCTTGTCGGCGCCCATGCGGCTCGATCTGCCGCCGGCAAGGATCAGGCCGGGAGGTCGGGTGGAGACGGGCGCAGCCATCAGCCGTCTTCCTTCGTCGGGATCGCGCCCTCGCGCCGGTCGATCTGCCGGACATAGGCGGTGGCGAAAAGCGCGAGGACGGTGGTGACGCCCATAACGATGAGAAGCGGCATGGCGCCACCTTCTTCCTTCAGCACCGCGGCTGCAAGTGTCGAAAGCGCCGCACCGCCGCCGACGGTGATCGCCCCGCCAAGGCCGGACGCGGAGCCGGCAAGATGCGGCCGCACGCTGACGATGCCGGCATTGGAGCTGGGAAGGGTAAGGCCGTTGCCGACGCCGGTGAGCGCCAGCGGTGCGAAGAACGCAAACGGCCAGGGTGCCTCGAAGAGCAGGAAGACGGCGGTGATGGCGACACCGATCAGGCTGACCACGCTGCCGGAGATCATCATCGACATGGTGCCGAAATGACGGGTGTAGCGTCCCGAAATGAAGTTGCCGACCATGTAGCCGGCGGCGATCAGGAAGAACTGCACGCCGAGCATGGTCGGCGACAGATGGTAGATCGCGGTGCCGACGAAGGGCGCCCCGCCGAGGAACGAGAAGAAGACGCCGGAAGAGAAGGTCGAGGTGAACGTATAACCCCAGAAGCGGCGCGAGCGGAAAAGGTCCGGCCAGCTGCGGAACTGCGCGGTGAAGCTGCTGGCCGGCGCGCGGTTGGTCTCGCCGAGATCGGAAAAGACCAGCGTCAGCGTCAGCAGGCCGAGCCCGAGCATCAGGGCGAAATTCGCCTCCCAGCCGAACAAGTCGTTGAGCGCGCCGCCGATCGTCGGGCTGACCATCGGCACCAGCGACATGCCCATGGTCACGTAGGCGATCATCGAGGCGGCGCTTTCCATCGGCACGGTATCGCGGATGATGGCGCGCGGCAGGACGAAGCCGGCGACGACCGCCGTCTGCAGCAGCCGCCCGATCATGAAGACGGTGACATTGGCGGCGAACAGGCAGATCAGCGTGCCCGCCAGCATGATCAGGATGCTGCCGATCATCACGCGGCGGCGGCCGAGGAGGTCGGACAGCGGGCCGAGAACCAGTTGCAGCACGGCGGTGCCGGCGATGTAGCCGGAGACGGCGAGCTGCATGACGGCGTATTCGGTACCGAAATGGGTCGCCATGGCGGAGAGCGACGGCAGGAAGACGTTGAGCGAGAGGGCGGCAAGACCGGCGCAGACGACGAGCGTCAGAATATGGGGCGGGGTCCGTCTGTCGAGAAATCGGCTTTGCTGCACGTCGTCCTGTCCTTTCACGCCTGTCTTTCGCCCTTCCGTCCGGCGCTTCAGCTCCGGCCGCCCGTCAGGCCGGCCGTTGCCTTCTCGGCGATGCCGTTCTGGCGCTTGCGCTCGCGGTAGAAGGTATAGAGGCCGGAGCCGATGACGACCGCCGCGCCGACCAGCATATAGGCGTTCGGACGTTCGCCGAAGGCGAAAAAGCCGATGAACAGGGCCCAGAGCAGGCCGGTATAGCGGAACGGCGCGATGAAGGAGATCTCGCCTGTCCGCATCGACTGGATCACCGCCTGATAGCCGGCAAAGACCAGCACCGAAGCGACCGCCAGGTGCCCGAGCGCATAGGTGCTGACCGGCTGCCAGCCGCCCATCGGCACGATCAGGATCGCTCCGAGAACCGTATTGGCGAGCGACGTGAACAGGGTCAGCGTCAAACTCGGGGTGTCGGCCCTGATGCGCTTGGTGGTGAGATCGCGGCATGCGGTGCAACAGCAGGCGACGACGGCAAGCAGCGCCGCCGGCGTAAAACCTTCCGGACCGGGGCGGATGATGATCAGCACGCCGAGGAAGCCGATGCCGATCGCCGTCCAGCGCCGCCAGCCGACGGGTTCGCCGAGAAAGAGAGCCGCGCCTAACGTTACGGCAAGCGGCAATGCCTGCATGATCGAGGAGATGGCGGCGAATTCGATATGGGCCAGCGCCGAGAGAAAGGTCAGCGTCGCGCCAAGCTCGAAGACTGTGCGCAGCAGCACCAGCGGCTGCATGACCGCCTTCAGCGAGAGGGTGACGCCCATATACCGCGCCACGCAGTAGATCAGCGCCGTTGCCATGACGCCGCGCACCGCCATGATCTGGCCGATGCCGAGCTCCGGGGTGACCGACTTGACGAGCGCATCGTTGCAGGTGAAAGCCGCCATGGCGAGCGCCATGAACAGCGCGCCCCGCGAATTTTCCGACGATGCCATTCCAAGTTTCCTCCGGTACCCGGTTCTCTTAAAGCAACGGCTTACGCATCGCCAGTCCGGTTGGCCCGCAGGCGGTACTCTTTTGGGTAGAAAGAGAAAATCGCAATATGCGGCAGGATGTAGTAAATGTAAGGGTCCCGAATTAACCCTTGCTCAACCGAATTTGACGATTGTGAATGCCATTCATTCCCGCATGACGCTGGGATCGTGCCGTTGCCGTTTCGCGAATGCCGCTGACGCGAAAGCCGCATCTGGTTTGCAGTGGGGGAAAAATGTCTTTTATCGATCGTCTTCTTCAGAGCCGCAGGATCGTCACCAAGGTCCTGCTTTTCGTCATCCCGCTGGTGCTTCTGATCGCGGGTGTCGGCCTTGCCGGCTACTATACGGCCAGCATGCTGAACGGCCATATGACCGTGACGCGCGCGACGATCGAGAATATCGGCGATTTCGAAAACCTCCAGGCGGTCCTCCAGGAGTTCAACAGCAAGCCGGACAATACCTCGCTCGCGGCATTGAAGGCCGCCATCGACAAGCAGGAGAGCGGCGTGCGCACGCTTGAAGGTCTGCTGGTGACCGATGGCGACCGCGAGCGCGTTGCCGTGGTGACGGGTCTCGCGCCCAAGATGCGCGCCGCCACGGACGTGCTCTGGAAGATCAAGCAGAAGCGCGATGAGAACGCGGCAGCGGTCGACTCCAGCATCGACGACGTGCGAACCGTGGCGACGGGGGTTTCGGACCAGGTCGCCAACGTCCGCAAGCAGTTCGAAGGCAAGGAAAAATTCGCCAAGAGCATGGTGCTGGAAGCCTATGCCTACAAGGCGATCGCCGAACAGATCGGCGAACTCCGCAATTCGGTCAAGGAGACCGGTACGGACGACGGCGCGATCGGCACCGCGGACATGTATCTCGGCATCCTGGACAAGACGTTCCAGGAGGTGCAGGCCTTCCTGACCCCGAACGGGATCAAGCAGCTGAAGCCGATCAACGACGCGATCAATGCCCTTGCGGCCACCATCAAGGGCAACAAGGATGTCGCGGAAAAGGCGAAGGCGGTGCGCGACACCGTTGCGGGCATGGAGCCGCTCCAGGCGAAAATGGAGGCGGAGGTCACCAGCAAGGCGGGCAACGCGGCGTCTCGTTTCGCCAGCATCGAAGGCGAGGTCGCGAGCCTGCGCACGCTTCTCGACCGCAGCGCCGAGGCGCTGCGGCTGATCGATGCCATGCAGCTCTATGTCGAGCGGCTGCGCGCCACGCAGACGGAGGAGGCCCGCAAGGTCGTCCTCGATGTCATGGCAAAGCTGAAGGATGCCAGCGCCGAAGTATCGGAACTGGCGAGAAATCCCGCCATGCGTGAATTCGCAACCCAGCTTCAGCCGCGCCTGAAGTCGATCGAGGACGATACCGCCCGGCTTCTGTCCATCGCAGCCGACTGGAGGAAGGCCCGGACTGCTGCCAATGAGACGCTGACGGCCGGCATGGCCGGCCTCAAAAATTTCGTGGCCCAGGCCCAGGAGGTCGGCAAGGAAGACAGCGAGCGTTCCGCCCAGCTGTCGCTCGTCGCCATGGTGGTCGGCACGCTGCTCGCCATTGCCGGCGGCCTGATGCTGGTGGAAACGCTGCGCGGCCCGCTGCGTCGCGTCACCGAAGTGATGAAACGCCTCGCCGACGGCGATCTCGAGGTCAGGATCGAGGGCCGCGAGCGCGGCGACGAAATCGGCGACATGGTCCGTTCGGTCACCGTCTTCCGCGATGCGGCAGTCGAAAACGTCCGCCTCGAACAGGATGCCGCTGCCGCCCGCGAGCTTTCGACGGCGGAAGCCGAGCGCCGTGCGGCCGAGCGGGCACGCATTGCCGGCGAGCAGCGCCAGGCGCTGACCGCGCTCAACGAAGTGCTCGGCAAGCTCGCCGAGGGTGACCTCGAACGCAGCATGGACGAGAACCTGCCGGAAGACTTCATCGAAATGGCGCGCACCTACAACCAGGCCGTCGAGGCGCTGCGCGCCACGCTTGCCGACGTGCGTTCCACAGCCGAGGAGATCGACGGCGGCACCGGCAACCTGGCGTCTTCGGCCGACGATCTTGCCCGCCGCACCGAACAGCAGGCGGCAGCTCTCGAAGAAAGCTCGCGCGCCCTTCGCCATCTCAGCGACATCGTCCGCTCGACGGCCGAAAGCGCCAAGCAGACGTCGGTGTCTGTCAACGAGACCGAAGATTTCGCCGTCCGCTCCGGCGAGGTCGTGTCGCGCGCGGTCGATGCCATGGGCGAGATCAGCCGCTCCTCCGAAAAGATCGCGACGATCATCGGCGTCATCGACGAAATCGCCTTCCAGACCAACCTGCTGGCGCTGAACGCGGGCGTCGAGGCTGCCCGTGCGGGCGAAGCGGGCCGCGGCTTTGCGGTCGTCGCCCAGGAGGTCCGCGAGTTGGCGCAGCGTTGCGCCGGTGCTGCCCGCGAAATCAAGGGCCTGATCTCGGCAAGCTCGACCCAGGTCAGCAACGGCGTGCATCTCGTCGAGGAGACGGGTTCGGCGCTGACCGAGATCATCACCCACATCACCGACGTCCGTAAGCTCGTCGCCCAGATTTCGGCAGCGACCGGCGAGCAGTCGACCGGCATCAACGAGGTCACCAAGGCGGTGCAGGAGGTCGAGCTGATCACCCAGCGCAACGCCGCCATGGTCGAGGAAAACAATGCCGAGATCCACGGCCTGCGCCGGCGCGTGGAAATGCTGTCGGAAAAGATCGAGCGCTTCAAGACGCGCGATCCGAACGTCAGCTTTCACGCCGGCGCCACCGACCGCCGCCAGGCCCTCCGCCGCAGCAACGCGGCCTGAGACGCCGCCTCATATGCCTTCGAAAGCCGGGACGCTAGTTCCGGCTTTTTTGTTGAGCGCCAGGAAACGGGTAGTTTGGGCCGTTTCGACGGGTAGAGCATGAGAAGGAAGCGCTGGACCGGCGGCGGGGTCGGCCCAGTTTAGTAGCCGGCTTCCTTCTGGTGGCGAAATGCCAGGGCATGAACCACGTCGTTCTCACCATCGTATCGATAAAGGGCGACGTAGCAGGAATCGCCGAAAGGAATGAGCAGCTCGCGCAATTGCCCGTCACCCAGAAAAGGGCGGCCGATCTGCGGCGATGTTTCCAAAAGGGTGACCTGCTTGTCTATCGCCTCGCTGGCACGGCGAAGGACCCGGACGCCGGCATTCTTCAGAAACGCCCGACACCGTTCGATACCCACGATCGCTCGGCGGGTAATGATTACTTGTGGCACTCCGGCGGCTCCGTTTCAGCGTCGGTGCCCCAAGTGCTCAGCCATGTGCGGAGTTCGTCGCCGGTGAGATGCAGGCCGGTTTCCTGATAATCGTCCCCGGACGCCAAAGCCTCCTGCCTGAAATGCTCGCGTGCTTCTTCGCGCTCGACATATTGCTGGATGGCTTCCCGCATGATGCCGTCCGGCGACTGCTGCCGGGAGGCCGCCAGATTCTGGACCCGGTTTTCCAGATCGTCATCGATTTTGATCGATATTGTCATGGACACCTTCGCGAAGCCGATTTCCCTGCAAAACTAGCGAACGGGACGGTGCTTGTCCATCGCCCTAGCCGCCGGTGACGCTCATGTGGCGGGCGACGGCGGGGCGTTTGTGGGTGCGGTCGATGATGAAGTCGTGGCCCTTGGGCTTGCGGGTGATCGCCTCGTCGATCGCGGCCGACAGGTAGTCGTCGCTCTCGGAGGCGCGCAGCGCCGTGCGCAGGTCGGCCGCGTCGTTCTGGCCGAGGCACATGTAGAGCGTGCCGGTGCAGGTCAGGCGCACGCGGTTGCAGCTCTCGCAGAAATTATGGGTCATCGGCGTGATGAAGCCGAGGCGGCCGCCGGTTTCCTTTACCTCGACATAGCGGGCGGGGCCGCCGGTCTTGTAGGGGATGTCGGTCAGCGTGAACTGTTCTTCGAGGTCGGCGCGCAGCTTGGAGAGCGGCAGATACTGGTCGGTGCGGTCCTCGTCGATCTCGCCCATCGGCATGGTTTCGATGACCGTCATGTCCATGCCGCGGCCATGGGCGAAACGCAGCATGTCGGCGATCTCGAACTCGTTGAAATCCTTCAGCGCCACGGCGTTCAGCTTGATCTTCAGCCCGGCCCTCTGGGCGGCGTCTATGCCTTCCATGACCTTGTGGAAATCCCCCCAGCGGGTGATCGCCTTGAATTTTTCCGGGTTCAGCGTGTCGAGCGAGACGTTGATGCGGCGCACGCCGCTGTCAAAGAGCTCGTCGGCGTATTTGGCGAGCTGGGAGCCGTTGGTGGTCAGCGTCAGTTCGTCGAGCGCGCCCGCCTTCACGTGCTGCCCGAGTTCGCGCACCAGGAACATGATGTTCTTGCGCACCAGCGGCTCGCCGCCCGTCAGGCGGATCTTGCGCACGCCCTTGGAAATGAAGGTGGAACAGAGCCGGTTGAGCTCTTCCAGCGTCAGCAGGTCCTTTTTCGGCAGGAAGGTCATGTTTTCCGCCATGCAATAGGTGCAGCGGAAATCGCACCGGTCGGTGACCGAGACGCGCAGATAGGTGACGGCGCGACCGAAGGGATCGATCATCGGCCCCTTGTCGGCGACGATCGGCGCTGCGCCTGCGACCGGTCCTGCGAAACTGTTCACGTGCTATTCTCCCTTACCCCGAAAGTGGGGGTTTCGAGCCCGCACGTCAAGTCTACGACACTCGGTCGCGCCAGGCCAGCACCGGACGCGAAACCGCTTGCGGCGAAACGCCGTAGCTCATAATCCTCCGCCATAGACATGACAATCGGGAGCCTAAAAGCATGAGCGACATCTGGCCGACGGAACTGCGGGTTTCCAAGGACCGCCACACGCTGAACGTCACCTTCAGCGACGGTACGGCTTATCCCTTGCCGGCCGAGACGATGCGCGTGCTTTCCCCTTCCGCGGAAGTGCAGGGGCATGGCCCGGGCCAGAAGGTCACCGTGCCCGGCAAGCGCGATGTCGGCATCGCGGCCATCACGCCGGCCGGCAATTATGCGGTGCGGATCCGTTTCGACGACGGCCATGACAGCGGCATCTTCACCTGGCCTTATCTGCGGGAACTCGGCGAGCGCGGCGCCGAACTGTTTGCCAACTATGAGCGGGATCTCGCCGACAAGGGCCTTTCGCGCGATCCGCCCCGACGGACCCGCTAAGCAGATCGGGATCAGGCCGGTTCGCGGCTGTCCTCTTGAATATCCGATTGCAGGGTGACGATCAGGCGCTCCATCGACTCCGCCATCGCCATGCATTGGTCCAGCGGCTCGGAGGAGAGCGTCCGCTCGATCAGGGCCGTCTGGATCGCCATTGCCCTTTCGGTCACCGAACGGCCTTCCGGGGTCAGGTAGAGGCGAAGCACGCGCTTGTCCTTCTTGTCGCCGCGCCGCTCGATCAGTCCACGCTTTTCCATCTGCGGCAGCGCCATGCTCATGTTGGAGCGCCCCACCAGCAGCTTGTGGGCGAGCTCCTGCTGGGAGATCCCCTCGAACCGGTAGAGATTGATCAGGATGTCGAGATGCGGCGGCTTGATGTCCAGTTCGGCGAGCTCGCGGGTCAGCACGGTCTGCATCAGCTGGCAGGCGCGGGCCGTGGCAATCCAACTGCGAAAACGAGGATGATCCCAGGGGAGGGATTGATTTTTGTTCATTGCTGTACTTTATTGTTCATGATTGAACATTATTGGATTTTCCCACTATGCCACCCTTTGCACTCAAGGTCACCCGTTTCGGATTTGCCGCCTTAGGCCGGCCTTTCCCTGCTGCCGCCGCAAGGCTCGCCTTTCGGCTTTTCTGCCTGACGCCCTCGCGCCGCCCCAGGGGCGACAAGGCGCAGGCGATGGAGAAGGAGGGCCGGGACCGGCTCTCGAAGGCCCAGAAGATGCCGTTTACGGTCGGAGCGTCGACGGTGATGGCCTATCGCTTCAACGGCGACGGCAAGCCCGGCCGGCCGCGTTACCTGGTCGTGCACGGCTGGGGTTCGAGCGCCGCCTATATCGCGGCGCTGCCAGCGGGCCTTGCCGATACCGGCGCCGAGGTCGTGGTGCTCGATTTTCCAGGACACGGGCTTTCCAGCGGCCGCAGCCTCAACATGCGCCAGGCGGTCGAGGCGATCGTCGAGGCGGAAAGACGTTTCGGCCATTTCGACGCTGCCATCGGACATTCCTTCGGCGGCGCGAGCATGATGCTGGCCGCCGGCGGGGTGATGAAGGCCGTCGGCGCGATCTCGCCGTCGAAACTGGTGGTGATCGGCGCGCCGAGCCATATCCATTGGCTGTTCGACGATTTTTCGCGGATGGTCGGCCTGCCGCCGCGCGTCAAGGCGCAGCTGATCCGGCGGGCGGAGCACGTGGCCGGCGCCTCGCTCGACGATTTCGACACGGTCGCGAGCGCCGCGCGGCTTGGCACGCCTCTGCTGGTCGTGCATGCCGAGGAGGACAAGGAGGTCGCAGCCGACCACGCCCGCCGTTTCGAAGGACTTGGAACGGCGCGGCTCGAATGGGCCAACGGGCTGGGTCATCGCCGGATCGTCAGCGACCGCGGCGTGATCGCGACGATCGCCGCGTTCCTGACCGGAGATGACCGCCCGGGACGCCAGATCTCCGGAGTTGGGAGGCCGGGCGGCGACGCGGCCGCTTGATCCACGGGAACCGTCATCATACTGTCGCCCGCGCGGGTTACGGCCCGCCGAAATCGGGGGCGAATCATGACCATCATCACATCCGTCGAGCAGTTGAAGGCGA
The DNA here is from genome assembly GCA_900471605.1 of Hyphomicrobiales bacterium. Classification (GTDB taxonomy): domain Bacteria; phylum Pseudomonadota; class Alphaproteobacteria; order Rhizobiales; family Rhizobiaceae; genus Neorhizobium. Next base: position 47,746 of record UCEY01000043.1, read on the forward strand.
TCTACGAGGGTGTGTCGGAAGCCTCGATCGCCAAGGTGACGAAGACGCTGACCGCGGAATACCGGCAGATGATCGAGGCGTCTCCCTTCGTCGCGTTTGCCACGGTCGGGCCGGAAGGGCTCGACTGTTCGCCGCGCGGCGACCTCGGCGGCGCGGTGCGGATAAAGGACGAAGCGACGCTGCTCCTGCCCGACTGGCGCGGCAACAACCGCATCGATTCGCTGATCAATATCGTCCGCGACCCGCGCGTGGCGCTGATGTTCCTGATCCCCGGCTCCAACACGGCGATGCGCATCAACGGCCGCGCCGTGATTTCGGTGGAACCCGAACTGCTGCTGAGCTTCGAGATGGACGGCCGGCATCCGCGCAGCGTCACGGTCATCACCATCAACGAGGTCTATTTCCAGTGTGCCCGCGCCCTGATGCGGGCGGAGCTGTGGAACCCGGAGCGTTTCGTCGATCCGAAGGACCTGCCGACGCCCGGCACGCTCCTGAAGGCCGCCAAGGCCGATTTCGACAAGGAAACCTACGACCGCGAATGGCCGGAACGCGCCGCCAGGACCATGTGGTAGCACCGCCGGTCCATTCGCGGTCATAACGGCGTATCATTTTTGAAGAAGCAGCCGGCCGCCCGGCGTCGTCATGGACATTTGTCGCGGTCAGGGCAACAATCTAGTCGACCCGCCATAGGGGACGGGCACGGGGGATTTCATGAAGTTTGGAACCGGCTTTGCGGCGGTGATTCTGGCCGCGACGATGTTCGGCGCCCATGCGGCGCGGGCCGACCAGTTGATCGAGGAATACAACGCCTTCATCGGCGAGGATGACCTCTACAATTCCAGCAACGCGCGCCTGCAGGAGCCCTGGCAGATCATCCGCCAGGACCGCGCCAATTTTCACCGCTTCGGCGTCTCGCAGCGCGGCGACCAGAGCGACAGTTTCTTCGCCGACGCAGGCAATCGCGAACTTGTCGAGCGCATGATCAGCCGCGGTACCATCGAGCGCAGCGCCCGCAGCGCCATCGTTCGCGGCAACGTCATGATCAACGTGCGGATTTTTCGGGGGCCGCGCGGCGATTACGTCAATGTCCTGGTGTATTGACAGGCCGTTTTGCAAGCGGTTGCCGTGATGCCCGGGCATCACGGCCCGTGACCGAGGGGAATCTACTTCCTGTAGATCAGCCAGCTCTTGCCGACATAGTCCTTCTTCATGCCGTCCTCGAAGAACACCGACCGGTTGCGGCCGGAATTCTTGGCGGTATAGAGGGCCGTATCGGCGTTGGCGTAGAGTTCGCCCGGATCGCTCGCCTGCGAGCCCATCGCGAAGCCGAGGGAAATGGTGACCGGCCCGTAGTCGACGCCGGAGCGCGAATTGCGGAAGGTCCGGGTTTCCAGCGCCCGGCGGACCCGCTCGCAGATGATCATCACTTCTTCCGGCGTATTGCCCTCGACGATGATCGCGAATTCCTCGCCGCCCGAGCGGGCGACGAACACGTCCTTGCGAACGTTCGAGCGGATGACCGAGGCGACCGTCGCGAGGATCTTGTCGCCGACGGGATGGCCGTAGCTGTCGTTGATCTTCTTGAAATTGTCGATATCGGCCAGCACCAGCGCGGTGACCGGCAATACCGCCGAATTGTCGTAGGTCGCGGCAAGGCGCTCGTCGAAGGCCCGGCGGTTGGCGATGCGGGTGAGCGAATCGGTGTTGGCAATGCGCTTGTATTCGTCGAGTTCGCGGCGGACCTGGTCCATTTCTTGGCTGCGCTGGACAACGCCGCCGACGGTCTTCTCGCCATGCGCCATGGTATTGCCCGTCGCCTCGCTCAGGAGCATCAGCGCGCTGGTCAAAAGGTCGTTGGAAAAATTGCTCTTGGAGTTGATCCGCTGGGCGGTCTCTCCAAGCAGCCGGCCGTAGCTTTCGAGCGAGCTCTGTTCCTGGCGCAACAGTTTCAGGAGCGCGTCCAGTTCGCTGAGAAGCTTGCTATGGGCGTCTTCGATGACGGCCACCTGGCCCGTTCCAAGGTAGCGATGCGAAAGCGCGTCCAGCTCTTCCTGCGTCGCACGGCTGCCGAGCGCCGCCAGGTCGCGGGTCAGATCGGGATTGGAACCGATATAGGCTTCGTAGAAAAGCTGATAGTTACGAGGGATCGGCGCGACGCCCATCGATCGCACCGCATAGATGATCTGGCCGATCAGATCGCTAGATTGCGCCCTCGGCGCCGTTGCCGTCGTCATCGACGATCCCCACTAGATCCCACCCGTATGCTATGAAGCGAAGTAGTATGTGAAAAATGTTGGAAAAGAATTAAGGGGTACCAGCGGAAGAGCTTATTCTTAAATTTAACTCGCATTTCTGAATTTCCCCATTTTCCCTCAAAATTAATGGGTTTCCGGACTTTAGGGCCGAAAAGATATTCACTTTGTAAAATTTGATATATTCTCGAAATTAATCAATTGGATTGCCCTCAAGAGAAAGCCCGCCATTCGAGAGGCGGGCTTTTTCCGTTATATTATCAGATAGCTATGCTTATTTGGGGCCGATCATGTTTTCCGGGCGGACATACTGATCGAATTCCTCGTTCGTCAGGTATCCGCCGCCGACCGCCTCGTCGCGCAGGGTGGTGCCGTTCTTGTGGGCGGTCTTGGCGATCTTGGCGCAGATGTCGTAGCCCAGTCTGGTGTTAAGCGCGGTAACCAGCATCAGCGAGTTTTCCACGCCGCGTCTGATATTGTCTTCGCGCGCCTCGATGCCGACCACGCAATTGTCGGTGAAGGAAACGGCAGCGTCGCCGAGCAGCTGCACCGACTGCAGGAAATTATAGGCCATCATCGGATTGTAGACATTGAGCTCGAAATGGCCCTGGCTGCCGGCGAAGGTCAGCGCCGCATGATTTCCGAAGATGTGGGCGCAGACCTGGGTGAGCGCCTCCGACTGGGTCGGGTTGACCTTGCCCGGCATGATCGACGAGCCCGGCTCGTTTTCCGGCAGCGACAGTTCGCCGAGGCCGGCGCGCGGGCCGGAGCCGAGGAAGCGGATGTCGTTGGCGATCTTGAAGAGCGCGGCCGCGGCGGCGTTGATCGCGCCATGCGCGAAAACCATCGAGTCGTGCGAGGCGAGCGCCTCGAACTTGTTCGGCGCGGTCACGAAGGGCAGGCCGGTGATCTTGGAGATCTCCTCGGCGACCTTTTCGGCAAAGCCGACGGGAGCGTTGAGGCCCGTGCCGACCGCTGTGCCGCCCTGGGCGAGCTTGGAAAGCGCCGGCAGCGTCAGTTCGACATTGGCGATCGCCGAGCCGACCTGCGCCGCATAGCCGGAGAATTCCTGGCCGAGCGTCAAGGGCGTGGCGTCCTGCGTGTGGGTGCGGCCGATCTTGATGATGTGCGAGAACGCCTTGACCTTCGCTTCCAGCGCTTCGTGCAGGTGCTTCAGCGAGGGGACGAGATGGCGCACGATGGTTTCGACGCAGGCGATGTGCATGGCCGTCGGATAGGTGTCGTTCGACGACTGGCTCATGTTGACGTGGTCGTTCGGATGCACGGGCTTCTTGGAGCCCATCACGCCGCCGAGCATTTCGATCGCGCGGTTGGAGATGACCTCGTTGGCGTTCATGTTCGACTGGGTGCCGGAACCGGTCTGCCAGACGACGAGCGGGAAGTGATCGTTGAGCTTGCCGTCGATGACTTCCTGGGCGGCGTCGATGATTGCCTTGCCAAGCCCCGCGTCGAGGCCGGCGAGTTCCATGTTGGCGCGGGCAGCGGCCTGCTTGACGATGCCGAGTGCGCGCACGACCGGAAGCGGCTGCTTTTCCCAGCCGATCTTGAAGTTGCCGAGCGAGCGCTGCGCCTGGGCGCCCCAATAACGGTCGCCTGCCACGTCGATCGGGCCAAACGTATCGGTTTCGGTGCGGGTCGATGCCATCTTCGCTGCCTCTTTTTGCTCGTGGTCGCTGCCGGTGTTTCAGAAGATCAACAACGCGTTACCGCGTCCGCGCCGGCCGGCGGCATTACTATACGATTGCGGCGCGTCCGCAAGCCGGGGAAACAGGGTTTTTGGCGTTCTTTCGCCGTGCCTTTTATGACACGGGCCGCGGAATTATGCAGTAAAATCCGCCTCCCCACCCGCTGCTCGTCGATGGCCGTCAGTAAAAATTTAACGAATAGTTTCTTAACCTTCCGGCTGCGCACCGATGCTTTTTTGGCGGAGCCCGAACTGGCTGGACACACGGGCGTTTCTTTCCATCCCTCACGCGATCGGTTAGATGGCGTGATACATATTCGAGCCCGCGAATTTAAGACGCGGATGCAGGTGACGGGGACGACATTGCAATACAGACACAAGAAAACTTCGATCGCCTTGGCGCTTGTTTCGGGCATCTCGATCTTCGCCGGAGCGGCCGTTCCCGCACATGCCGTAACCCTTCTCGACATTCTGCGGGGCGGTCCCGGCGCCGACCGGGCAAGGCGTGTCGATAACGGCCTGCCGGGTGTCGGCGGCAACGCCGCCCTGCCGACGGAGCGCAGCCTTGCCGATCCGGAGCCGCTGCCGAAAGTTTCCGGTCCTCGTTATTACACCTACAAGCCGGATGCCGAACGCCTCGTGAAGACGGCGGGTTTTGCGGCGATATCGGCGACGGATGGCAGCCGCCTGGTCGCCGAGGCCAAGGTTTCGGCGCCCGCGGAAATCGCGACTGCCCTTGAGGCCTTCTACGCCAAGGCCGCCCAACCCGTCTGGATCTCCGGCGGAGACGTCAATGAAAAGGCGAGGGGCGTCCTGGCGCTCTTCGAACGCGCCGGCGAATACGGCCTGGAGCCCGCCGATTACATCCTGCCGGTCCCGGCGCTGACCACGGCAAGCGTCGCGGCACCGACCGATGCGGCAACGCCGGTCAACGCTTCGGCGACGGCTATGGCTGTCGCTACGGGGGCTGCGTCGACCCCGGCTCCGGTTGCAGCTGCCGACAGCCATGACCGCGCCTTGATGCAGTTCGAACTGGCCCTGTCGGAAAAGGTGCTGGTGTTCGCACAGGATATGATGCGCGGCCGCATCGATCCGAACAAGCTGTCGGGTTACCACGATTTCAAGCGCAAGGACGTCAAGCTTTCGCTCGTTCTGCCTTTCGCGCAGACCGGCACGGACGTCGCGGCCTACCTCCAGGGCCTTGCGCCGCAGGGCCCCCAGTTCCAGGCGCTGAAGGCCGAACTCGCAACGCTGCGCGCCGCGGCCGCCAACGATGGCCCCCGCATCTCGCTGCCCAACGACATTCTCCTGAAGCCGGGCAAGAGCAGCCCGGATATGGCAAGCATCATCGCCGCCATCCAGCACACCGGCTCCGAGGCGCTGAAGACCAAGCACGCGGCGACGTTTGCGGCCTATCAGCAGACCCCGGACTACACGCCGGAACTCGTCGAGGTGGTCAAATCCTTCCAGGCCGAAGTCGGCCTCAAGGCCGACGGCGTCATCGGCAATGCAACGGTGCGCAGGATGGTCGGCCATACCTCGAAGGACAAGATCGAGAAGGTCGAGGTCGCCATGGAACAGGCGCGCTGGCTGCCGGACGATCTCGGTCAGCGTTACGTCTTCATCAATCAGCCGGCCTTCATGGTCTATTACCATGACCGTGGCGCCGAACAGTTCTCGATGCGCGTCGTGGTCGGCGGCAAGGCCAACCAGACCTATTTCTTCCAGGACGAGATCGAGACGGTCGAGTTCAACCCCTATTGGGGCGTGCCGCAGTCGATCATCATCAACGAGATGCTGCCGAAGTTGCGCCAGGACCCGAGCTATCTCGATCGTCTGGGTTACGAGGTCTCGATCGGCGGCAAGGCCGTTCCGTCGAGCAGCGTCAACTGGTTCGGATCCACCGAGAAGGTTTCCGTCCGCCAGCCGCCGTCGAGCGACAACGCGCTCGGCGACCTGAAGATCCTCTTCCCGAACAGCCACGCGATCTACATGCATGACACGCCCTCGAAGAGCTTCTTCCAGCGCGACATGCGGGCGTTGAGCCACGGTTGCGTCCGTCTCGCGGAACCGCGCAAGATGGCGGCCGCTGTGCTCGGCACGACGATCGATGACGTCAACGGACGTATCGCCGCCGGCCAGAACGTCGCCACCAAGGTGCCGGTCAAGATCCCGGTCTACGTCTCGTACTTCACCGCCTGGCCGAACAAGGACGGCAAGGTCGAATATTTCGACGACGTCTATGGCCGCGACGACGCGACGGTGAAGGCTTTTGCCGCAACCACCAAGGTGCGTGCGGCACAGAGCTGAGTTTCGGCCGGACCGAGTTTCGGATTGCGGAGTAGGGCGGCCTGGTGCCGCCCTCTTCTTATTTGGCTGCCGCCACCCGCTTCACGTCGGCGGAAATCAGGGTTTCCACCATCTCCACGGTCAGCTGGTCATAGCCGCTGATCACGCGATCGGGGTTGAGCGTCTCGACGGCGACGTCGGAATAACCGAAGGTCACGGCGACCGAGGCGATGCCCGCATTCTGCGCGGCCAGGATGTCGTTGACGCTGTCGCCGATCATGACGCTCCTCGCGGGATCGCCGCCGGCCCGTTCGATCGTGCCGAAAATATGCCGTGCATCCGGCTTGCGGACGGCGAACGTATCCCCGCAGGTCATTGCGACGAAACGATCGAGCAGGCCGAGCTTCTGGAGAAGCGGGAAGGCGAGCTGCCCGGACTTGTTGGTGCAGACGGCGAGCCGCATTCCCGCCGCCGACAGGCGGTCCAGGCAGGCGACGACGCCGTCATAGGGGCGGCTCCTGCCTGGCATCTGCGCCTCGTAATGCTCCATGTAGCGGTCGAACAGCTTTGCGGCGGTCGGTTCGTCGAGCGGCGCCCGGCGAAGTTCGAAGGCCCGGCGGATCATCACGCGCACGCCCTGGCCGACAAGATGCGTGAGGTCCTCGAAGGTGACGGGCGCAAGGTCGACCGCCGAAATCGTATGGTTGAGGCTGTCGATCAGATCCGGTGCGGTGTCGATCAGTGTGCCGTCGAGGTCGAAAATGACGAGTGGAGCGGTCAATGGAACCTCGTGAACGTCGTTCGGGAGATGTCCCGGATTAAGCAATGCTGCCGTGAAAAGCAAATATGCGAGATTCGCGACCCTTCGTAAAACCCGCTGCAAGGGGACTTTCGTTTGCCGGGAGAGGCGTGTAAACAGCGGGTCGGCAAAAACAGCGGGGAGCTTTTGGCGGATGGACGCCCGGGAAATGAAAGTCAAGGCGGCGCAAGCGGCACTGGCCTATGTCGAGGACGGCATGAGGCTTGGCATCGGCACCGGTTCGACGGCGGACGAATTCGTCAGGCTACTCGCCGAAAAGGTTGATGAGGGCTTCAAGGTCGAAGGCGTACCGACGTCGGAGCGCACGGCAAGGCTCTGTGTCGAGCTCGGTATCCCGCTGAAATCGCTCGACGAACTTCCGGAGCTCGATCTGACGATCGACGGCGCCGACGAGGTCGATGCCAACCTGACCCTGATCAAGGGCGGCGGCGGTGCATTGCTGCGCGAGAAGATCGTCGCCGCGGCGTCTGCGCGCATGATCGTGATTGCCGACGAAAGCAAGCTGGTCGGCATGCTCGGAGCCTATCCGCTGCCGATCGAGGTCAATCCCTTCGGCCTGGCGGCGACCCAGATCGCGATCGAAAAGGCTGCCTCCAGGTTGGGGCTGAGCGGTGCGCTGACGCTGCGCAAATCCGGCGCCGATATCTTCATGACGGACGGCGGCCACTACATTCTGGACGCATCTTTTGGCCGCATTCCTGATGCAGACGCTCTGTCGGCGGAGCTTAATTTCATTCCCGGTGTCGTGGAACACGGGCTGTTCATCCACATGGCGTCCTTAGCGATCATTGCCGGCGAGGCTGGAGCGCGGACGCTCGAGGCGAAATAACTAGGAGCAACACACTCATGATCAGATTCGCGGTTCTCGGCCGTGCCGCCGCTGTGGCGATCCTCTTCTCCGGCGCCTTCACGGTATCGGCTCGCGCACAGGAAGTTTCGGAAGCCCAGCTTGCCGCTGCGCGCGATGCCATCGCGGCGCTCAATGTGACCGATCGCTACGACAACATCCTGCCCAACCTCGCAGAGCGTCTGAAGGCCCAGTTCATCCAGGCCTCTCCGAACTTCCAGGGGCAGATCTCCAACGTCGTCGACGAACAGGCGCTGGTGCTTGCGCCGCGCCGCGCCGATCTGGAAAAGGAAGCCGCGACCATCTATGCCAAGAGCTTCTCGGTCGACGAGCTGAAGTCGATCTCCACCTTCTTCAACACGGAAGCCGGCAAGAAGCTGCTGACCAACCAGCCGCTCGTCAGCCGCGAACTGACCAAGGCCGCTGAAATCTGGGCAAACGGAATTTCCCGCGACCTGACCAACCAGAGCTCCGAAAAGCTGCGCGGCATCATCGACGCAAACCCGATCAAGCCGCCGGTCGTCGATCCGGCACCCGCCGAAGCTCAGGCGGCACCCGCCCCGGCAAAGCCTGCTGCGGCGCCGGCCAAGCCCGCTGCCGCGCCTGCCGCCAAGCCCGCCGCTCCGGCAGCAGCCGCGCCGGCCAAGCCTGCCGCTCCGGCCGCCAAGCCCGCTCCGGCTCCGGCGCCGAAGCCCTGATCGCATCCGCGACCCGCTGAATTTATGGAAGCCCGGAGCAATCCGGGCTTTTCCTTTGGGGGCTTCCGTCACTATATGTGGGCCACATCCAGCCGCCTGCTTCCAAGGAGAATGCCATGACCGCCTATGACTATGATCTCTTCGTGATTGGCGGCGGATCGGGCGGCGTGAGGGCCGGGCGCGTGGCCGCATCGCTGGGCAAGCGGGTGGCGATCGCCGAGGAATATCGGTTCGGCGGCACCTGCGTCATCCGCGGCTGCGTGCCGAAGAAGCTGTTCGTTTATGCCTCGCAATATCATGAGCATTTCGAGGATGCCGCAGGTTACGGCTGGGACGTCGGCGAAAGCACGTTCGACTGGAAGAAGCTGATCGCCGCCAAGGACAAGGAGATCGCCCGCCTCGAAGGCCTTTATCGCAAGGGCCTTGAGAACAACGGTGCGGAAATCCTTGAGACCCGCGCCGAACTGGTCGATGCCCATACGATCCGGCTCGTGAAGACCGGCAAGATGGTGACCGCTGAAAAGATCGTCATCGCGACCGGCGCCGCTCCCTACATGCATACCGCGGTGCCCGGCCACGAGCTCTGCATCTCGTCCAACGAGGCCTTTCATCTGCCGGAACTGCCGCGCTCCATCCTGATTGCCGGCAGCGGTTATATCGCGGTCGAGTTCGCCAACATCTTCCACGGCCTCGGCGTCGACGTGACGCTGATCTACCGCGGCAAGGAGATTCTGTCGCGCTTCGACCAAGACCTGCGCCAGGGCCTGCACAAGGCGATGGCCGAGAAGGGCATCCGCATCGTGCTGACGGATGTGATCGAAGAGGTCACCAAGACGCCGGCCGGAGGGCTTGTTGCCAGGACGATGAAGGGCGAGAGGATCGCCGTCGACACCATCATGCTGGCGCTCGGGCGTGATCCGAACACGCACGGTCTAGGCCTCGAGGCCGCGGGCGTCGAGGTGAACCATCGGGGCGCCATCGTCGTCGACAAATATTCGCGCACCAGCGTACCGCATATCTATGCGCTCGGCGATGTCACCGACCGGGTACAGCTGACGCCGGTCGCGATCCACGAGGCGATGTGCTTCATCGAAACCGAATACCGGAACAACCCGACCGCCCCCGACCACGACCTGGTCGCCACCGCCGTGTTCTCGCAGCCGGAGATCGGCACCGTCGGCCTGTCGGAAGAGGAAGCGGCCAAACGGTATCCGGAGCTCGAAGTCTACCGCGCCGAGTTCCGGCCGATGAAGACGACGCTTTCGGGCCGTTCCGAAAAGATGATCATGAAACTGGTCGTCGATGCGGCGAGCCGCAAGGTGGTCGGCGCCCACGTCCTCGGCCACGATGCCGGCGAGATGGCGCAGCTTCTCGGCATCTCGCTGAAGGCCGGCGTCACCAAGGACGATTTCGACCGCACCATGGCCGTCCATCCGACGGCGGCGGAAGAGCTCGTCACCATGTATAACCCGAGCTACCGGGTGAAGAACGGCGAGCGCGTCTGACGCGCTCGCGGCTTCGGTGTGGCATCAGCTGGTGATGCGCGGGCTGGCGACGATCTTGCGGAAAAGGGTATTCATGGCCGCAGCGATACCTTCAGTCGGGCTCACCTCGAAGTAATAGCCTTCGGTGGCGCAAGCCTGCATGTTGTTCGGTATTTTAGGCTGAAACGGCGCGATCCAGTTCTTGTAGAAGTCGTTCTCCGGCAGAGGCAGATAGGTCGTGTATAGCACGGCGATCTTGACGCCCCGAAGCTTGATATCGTTGCAGTACTGGACGTCGATCGGCTCCATGCAGCGTGGCAGTTGTTCTGATCCCACCTTGGTATGGGTCAACTTCTCTTTACAGTTGGCGCGTTGCGCGTCACCCACGCCATCCCCGACCAGGAAGACGATCGCCTGTCGGTCGGCAGAACTTGTACCATTGCCGGTCGACTTGATCTTGTCGCTGATGCCGGTCAGGGCCGCGTTGTAATCCGTCTGGTTGTTTGGGTAGTTGTGACTTGGGATGCTCATCAGCTGAATCTTCTGCGTTGCCTTGCTGAGAGCATCGAAGTCGGTGGTGGGATTGGCGACGGTGAAGAGTTTCGCGTCCAGCGCAGACTGGCCGAATGTATAAGCCGACATGCGGAACTGGCCGGTAACTGTTTGGGTGTCTTTGGCGGTGCTCATAAGCGCGGCAACCGCGTCTGCCACCACGTCGATGCGGATTGTCGCTCCAATAGTTTTTGCGAGGTTGTAATAGCTGCCTGTATCCTCGACGCCGCTTTCGGAAACGATATGACAGGCGAAGGCGCAATCCTTGTCTTTGCCGTCGCGGCCATTGATCGTCGCCGCCCGGAGTTTGGCCACGTCTGCAGGTGTCGCCCCAACACCCATCGATGGCGTGTTGTCGAGCAGCATGTAGAAGTCTAGGAACGATGGCGTCTGGTATTGCGCGGTGGCCTGTCCGGATACGGTGATGTCGTCCTTGCCGAGAATGGTCATGAACATGGTCGGCAGCGTCGCGCTGAAAGACACACGCGAGGTCAGCACACCGTTGGTCTTCAGCACGTCGATATCGACGCTGACGGGTAGGGTGGAAAGTTCGCCGGACATCTGGCCGAGGAAGATGCTGTGGGCCTCCGCGGGATCGAGCGCCACGCTGCCGTCGCCCTGCAGCTGCATCGCCTGGGCGACCGCCTTGGACTTCTCGGCGATCGCGCCGACGGCGGCCGCATCGGCTGCGCCGACGAGTTGCTGCTTGACGGTAAGGGCGTGGCCGAAATCAAGCGCCATGCCGGCAGTTCCGATCAGCGGAACCAGCAGAAAGGCGGTCATGACGCCGAAATTGCCCCGGCGATCTTTCCAGAAACGTATCATCGGATGCATCGCCTGCTCCCCAGCAAGAAGACCTTGGGCGAAACCTCGCCCAAAATCGTGAAATTGTGGCTAAGAACGGCAGTAAAATCCCGCTCATGCGCCGATTTCGTACTGCAGGCGATCGACCGGCCGCCGGAAGCATGGAGGGCCGCCGGGAAGGCCTCCGCAGCGGGGCGCCTTTTGCCCCAACGGGGGCAGCCCGCTCGAGGTGGATCGGGGCAGGCGGCGGCGCAAACCGGCTATGCAAGGCGGCTGTTAAGGTTTATAAGCCGCCTCGATTTTAAGGGCGTTTGCCCGGCAGAGGATGCCGCGGCCGAGACAGGTGAGTGAGATGGCACAGAATTGGACCCCCAGCAGTTGGCGGCAAAAACCGATCCAGCAGGTCCCGGAATTTCCGGACAAGGCCGCGCTGGCCGCGACGGAAGCTCAGCTCGCGACCTTCCCGCCGCTCGTCTTTGCCGGTGAAGCCCGCCGCCTGAAGAAGCAGCTCGCCAGCGTCGCGGAAGGCAATGCCTTCCTGCTGCAGGGCGGCGACTGTGCCGAAAGCTTCGTCGAGCACGGCGCGGACAACATCCGCGACTTCTTCCGCTCGTTCCTGCAGATGGCCGTCGTCCTGACCTATGGCGCCCAGCTTCCGGTCGTCAAGGTCGGCCGCATCGCCGGCCAGTTCGCCAAGCCCCGTTCCTCGAATATCGAAGTTCAGGGCGGCGTCGAACTGCCATCCTACCGCGGCGACATCATCAACGGCATCGAGTTCTCGCCGGAATCGCGCATTCCCGACCCGGAACGCCAGATGATGGCCTATCGCCAGTCGGCGGCGACGCTGAACCTTCTGCGCGCCTTCGCGATGGGCGGTTATGCCAATCTGGAAAACGTCCACAAGTGGATGCTCGGTTTCGTCAAGGATAGTCCCCAGGGCGAGCGTTACCGCAAGCTCGCCGACCGTATCAGCGAAACCATGGATTTCATGAAGGCGATCGGCATTACCGCGGAAAACCAGCCGAGCCTGCGCGAGACGGATTTCTTCACCAGCCATGAAGCGCTGCTGCTCGGTTACGAAGAAGCTTTCACCCGCGTCGACTCCACATCCGGCGACTGGTACGCGACCTCGGGCCACATGCTGTGGATCGGCGACCGCACCCGCCAGCTCGACCATGCGCATGTCGAATATTTCCGCGGCATCAAGAACCCGATCGGTTTGAAATGCGGCCCGTCGCTGCAGCCCGACAACCTGATCGAGCTCATCGACGCGCTGAACCCGGCCAACGAAGCGGGCCGCCTGACGCTGATCTGCCGTTTCGGCCACGACAAGGTCGCCGAGAACCTGCCGAAGCTGATCCGCGCCGTCGAGCGCGAAGGCAAGAAGGTGGTCTGGTCCTGCGATCCGATGCATGGCAACACGATCACGCTCAACAACTACAAGACCCGGCCTTTCGACCGGATCCTGTCGGAAGTCGAGAGCTTCTTCCAGATCCACCGCGCGGAAGGCACCCATCCGGGCGGCATCCATATCGAGATGACCGGCAAGGACGTCACCGAATGCACCGGCGGCGCCCGCGCGGTGACGGCCGGCGACCTGCAGGACCGCTACCACACCCATTGCGACCCGCGCCTCAATGCCGACCAGGCACTGGAACTGGCCTTCCTGCTCGCCGAGCGGATGAAGAGCGGCCGCGATGAAAAGCGGATGGTCGTCAACGGCTGAACCGCCACGCACGATGGCTAAGAATTGAGAAGGCCGGCGGTGACGCTGGCCTTTTCCTATTATTTCCCCTGATGGCATGATCAGCCGAATAGATTTGACCCCGCGGCCCGCGCTCGCGACACTGAGCATGTTGCTTTCGTCGGGGATGTTGCATGGAGCAGAAGAACAGCGGTCGTTGCCTGTGCGGTGCGATCCGGTTCGAGACAGTGGGTCCGCTGCGCACGGTTACGGCCTGCCATTGTTCGCAATGCCGCCGTCAGACCGGGCTTTACTACGCGGCGACCAGCGTTCGCGTCGAGAACATGACGCTCGAAGGCGAGGAGGCGCTCAACTGGTATCGCGCCAGCGATGAAGCGCGGCGCGGCTTCTGCTCGCAATGCGGCTCGGCGCTGTTCTGGCAGGCGGAGGGCGCACAGAGCATTTCGATCCTGGCGGGCGCCTTCGACCAGCCGAGCGGGCTCGTCATGGGCGAGCACATCTATTGCGCCGACAAGGCGGATTTCTACGACCTGCCGCAGGACGGCGTGCCGCATTATCCGGGCGACCGTCCCGCATCTTCCTGAACGACAAAAAACTCTCGCAACGACGTTGCCGCCACCTGCGGCTGACGCTAAATCGGTACCATGACCCAGGACATAAGCCAGACTTTCCGTATCGCCGTCGCCCAGCTCAACCCGACCGTCGGCGATATCGCCGGCAATCTGGCGCTGGCCCGAGAAGCCCGAAGAGATGCCGCCCGTGAAGAGGCGGATATCGTTCTTTTCACCGAGCTTTTCCTCTCCGGTTATCCGCCGGAAGACCTCGTCCTGAAGCCGGCTTTCCTGAAGGCCTGCCTGAAAGCCGTAGAGGAGCTCGCGGCGGATACGGCCGACGGTGGCCCCGGCGTCATCATCGGCTTCCCGCGCGAGGGCAAGGAAGGCCGCCACAATTCGATCGCCGTGCTCGACGGCGGCAAGGTGATCGCCGTGCGCGACAAGATCGACCTGCCGAACTATGGCGAGTTCGACGAGAAGCGCGTCTTCATCGCCGGCGAGATGCCGGGCCCGGTGAATTTCCGCGGCGTCCGGCTCGGCATCCCGATCTGCGAGGACATCTGGGGCGATCTCGGCGTCTGCGAGACGCTGTCGGAAAGCGGCGCGGAAATCCTGCTGGTGCCGAACGGTTCGCCCTATTATCGCGGCAAGGTGGATATCCGCCACCAGGTCGTCCTGAAACAGGTGATCGAGACCGGCCTGCCGATGATCTACGCGGCCCAGCTCGGCGGCCAGGACGAACTGGTCTTCGACGGCGCCAGCTTCGCCTTCAACACCGACAAGTCGCTCGCCTTTCAGATGAGCCAGTTCGAGCCGGCGGTCGCCGTCACCGAGTGGCGACGGATCGGCGAGACCTGGCACTGCGCCCGCGGGCCGATGGCGCGCATTCCGGAAAAGGAGGAGGCGGATTACCGCGCCTGCCTTCTCGGTTTCCGCGACTACGTCAACAAGAACGGCTTCAAGTCGGTCGTGCTCGGCCTGTCCGGCGGCATCGACAGCGCCATCTGCGCGGCGATCGCCGTCGATGCGCTCGGCGAGGAGAGGGTGCGCACGGTGATGCTGCCCTATCGCTATACGTCCGAGGACTCGCTGAAGGACGCCGCCGATTGCGCGAGAGCCCTCGGCTGCCGTTACGACATCGTCCAGATCGCCGAGCCGGTGGATGGTTTCTCGTCGGCGCTGGCGGAACTGTTCGAGGGAACCGAGGAGGGCATTACCGAGGAGAACCTCCAGAGCCGCGCCCGCGGCACGATCCTGATGGCGATCTCCAACAAGTTCGGCTCGATGGTGGTGACGACCGGCAACAAGTCGGAAATGTCGGTCGGTTACGCCACCCTCTACGGCGACATGAACGGCGGCTTCAACCCGATCAAGGACCTCTACAAGATGCAGGTCTATGCGCTGGCCGCCTGGCGCAACGAACATCTGCCGCCGACGGCTCTCGGCCCGAGCGGCGAGGTGATCCCGAAGAACATCATCTCCAAGGCGCCCTCCGCGGAACTCAGGCCCAACCAGACCGACCAGGATTCGCTGCCGCCCTATCCGGTCCTCGACGACATTCTCGAATGCCTCGTCGAACTGGAAATGGGTACGGAAGAGATCGTCGCACGCGGCCATGACATCGCCACCGTGCACCGGATCGAGCACCTGCTTTATCTTGCCGAATACAAGCGGCGGCAGTCGGCGCCCGGCGTCAAGATCACCAGGAAGAATTTCGGCCGCGACCGGCGTTACCCGATCACCAACCGTTTCCGCGACCGGTAGGAGAGGGATCATGGCCCTGCGCAGCTCGGTCGAGATTTTCAACATCCGCACCCGGCAAAACCGGGTGGTCTGGCAGACGGAGGCGCTGTTCGAGGCGCCGAACTGGTCGCCGGACGGCCGATACCTGATGCTGAACAGCGACGGCCTGATCTATCGGCTGTCGCCGGATGGTGACGGCGGTCCACAGCTTGTCGATACGGGCTTTGCCCGGCAATGCAACAACGACCACGGTATTTCGCCGGACGGATCGCTGATCGCGATTTCCGACAAAGCGGAGTTCGGCAAGTCGGCGATCTATGTTCTTCCCGCAGGTGGAGATGCGCCGAGACTGGTGACGCGGGACCTGCCATCCTACTGGCATGGCTGGTCGCCGGACGGAAAAAGCTTCGCCTATTGCGGCATCCGCGGCGACGAATTCGACATCTATACGATCGGCGTTGAAGGCGGCGAGGAGACACGGCTGACATTCGGCGAAGGCCGCAATGACGGGCCGGATTATTCGCCGGACGGCCAGTGGATCTATTTCAACTCCAGCCGCACGGGTGTGATGCAGATCTGGCGCGTTCCGGCATCAGGCGGCCCGGCCGAGCGCATCACCGACAGCGGTTACGGCGACTGGTTTCCGCATCCGTCACCGAAGGGTGACAAGATCGTTTTCGTCTCCTACGACGCCGATGTCTTCGACCATCCGCGCGATCTGAATGTCCGCGTCCGGCTGATGGACATGGACGGCGGCAATGTCGAGACGCTGTTCGATCTCTTCGGCGGGCAGGGCACGATGAATTCGCCTAACTGGTCTCCGCAAGGCGACGAATTCTCCTATGTGCGCTATTTCCCTGTCGCATGATGACCTTGCCGATGCCAACGCACCGGCATAAAACCGATCCTGTCAGGTGCCGGCGGCAAGCCGGAGAATCGGGAATCCGGGGCAGATCCGGAACGTGCCCAACGCTGTGAGGTGGACGCCCGGCCGCAGGAGTTTTAGCCACTGGGAAACCGGGAAGGCGGCGGCAGGAAGCGGATGAAGCCAAGTCAGAAGACCGGCCTGACACGATAGACCGACCCGCGCGGACGGCGGAAGGTTTCGGACCTCTCCTTGCTTCTGAAAGGCTCAGCCCAGGAAGGAAGGGAAGCGACGGCATTGTTGGGGATAAACGATGCAGCCTGACCCTTTTGCGCATGCCTTGCTGCCTGCCGGTGAATTTTCGAAAGTCGAACGCGCGGCCGTCTACAGGGCGATCGAGACGCGCCGCGACGTGCGCGACCAGTTCCTGCCCGATCCGCTGCCGGACGACCTGGTGATGCGCCTGCTTGGCGCCGCGCATTCCGCGCCCTCGGTCGGCTTCATGCAGCCGTGGAATTTCATCCTTGTCCGCGATCCGGCGGTGCGAGCGGCGGCACGGGCCGCCTTTTCGCGCGCCAATGACGAGGCCACGGAGATGTTTACGGGGGAAAGCCGCGATCTCTATCGCAGCCTGAAACTCGAGGGCATCGTCAAGGCGCCGCTGTCGGTCTGCGTCACCTGCGATCCGGATCGTGCGGGACCGGTCGTGCTCGGCCGCACCCACAATCCGCGCATGGACGCCTATTCGACCGTCTGCGCCGTGCAGAACCTCTGGCTTGCGGCACGGGCCGAGGGCGTCGGTGTCGGCTGGGTCAGCATTTTTCATGACGAGGACGTGCGGGCGCTGCTCGGCATTCCGGATCGCATCGAGATCGTCGCCTGGCTCTGCCTCGGTTATGTCGACCAGCTTTACGGTGAGCCGGAACTGGCCCTCAAGGGCTGGCGCCAGCGCCTGGCCCTGGGCGAGCTGATCTTTCAGGACCGGTGGGACAGCCGCTGACTATTGCTGCGGCTGCGGTCCGGCCGATTTCGGATGGGCGAGATCGATACTCTCGTTGGGCAGGAAGGTCGGCCCGACGGTGCGCACCTTGTTGTTCGGGTCGTATGGCCGCTCCGGCGGCGGGGTGAGCACCGGCGGCTGGACGGCGGCCGCCTGCGGCTTTTGCGGCGGGCGGGTGCGCAGGTTGGTGATCCCGGAATAGGGCTGCTCTTCCTTCGGAAGTTCGATCCCCGGCACTTTTCGACGGTCGTCCACGACAGGCGGCAGCGGCTCGAAAGAGGGGATGCAGCGCTGTTCGCGGATGGCGGCGAGAATGGTGGTCCGCTCCTCCGAGGGCAGGATCATCTGCCGCGAACTGTTGCGTTCCGCGGTCAGCGCATCGCGGCTCTGCTCCATTCCGTCCAGCGCCTCCCGCATCTGGCGGCAGACGTCGGCATTGGGGCCGCCGAGGACGACGACGCTGCCGTTGCCGCAGCCGGCCCGGCGCATGTCGATCCTGAGTTCGCGGATATCGGCATTGTATTCGCCGAGCTGCTGGGCGTAGCTGCGCGCCGCGGACGTGCTGCCGATGATCTCCGCGCTGTTGCCAAGTTTCCGGTAAAGCGCCGCGCAAACGGCAGGATCCCCCGCAAGCGCTGCGGCAGGCAGAAAAAACAGCGGTATGGTCAGCAGGCCGCGAAGCGGTATCGGCAATTCCGGAATCCTCTCCAGAGTGGAGATTGCATCATGGAACGTGCCGGTTGACAATTTTATAAAACCGCGGGCATCGCCGTCAAAATTGGCCAATATCCGGCGCAGGTCATTTCGACGACAGGGGTTTGAGCCCCTGTTTCAGGGCTCAAACCGGGTCTTGAATAGATTCACAAGTCAGGATTGAAATTGCAGATTGGGCTGCGATGCTTCGACGACGGCAAGCGCCGCCATGTTCACCACGCCGCGTGACGTGACCGAGGACGACAGGATATGCGCCGGCTGGGCCGCGCCGAGCAGGATCGGCCCGACATGCAGCGCGTCCGTCATGTTGCGGACGATACCGAGCGATATGTTTGCCGCGTCGAGATTCGGGAAGACGAGCAGGTTGGCTTCGCCGGTGAGCGAGCTGTTCGGCATGGCCCTCTTGCGCACGATTTCCGACAGCGCCGAACCGCCCTGCATTTCGCCGTCCACTTCGAGCTCCGGCGCCCGCTGGCGCACCAGCTTCAGGGCGGCCCGCATCTTCTGGGCACTTTCCGAATCGCGCGAGCCAAAGTTCGAATGGCAGATCAGCGCCGCTTTCGGGGTAATGCCGAACCTGCGGATTTCCTCGGCCGCCAGGACCGTGATCTCGGCGATCTCCTGCGCGGATGGATTGTAGTTCACGAACGTGTCGGTGAAGAACATCGCGCCGCGCTGGGAGATGACAAGGCTGAGGCCCGAGAAGGCGCAGACGTCCGGGCGCTTGCCGATGATCTGGTTCACGTCGTTGAGATGTTTGTCGTAACGGCCTTCGACGCCGCAGATCAGCGCGTCCGCATCGCCGCGCTTGACCGCCAGCGCGCCGATCACCGTGTTGTTGGTGCGCACGATGGTGCGCGCCGCTTCCGGATTGATGCCTTCGCGGCCGACCAGTGCGAAATATTCGTCGACATAGTCGCGGTAGCGCGGATCGTCTTCCGGGTTGACCACGGCGAAATCGACATTCGGGCGAATGCGGATGCCGAAACGGGCAAGCCGCGCCTCGATGACCGAGGGACGGCCGATCAGGATCGGGGTTGCGGTCTTTTCCTCGAGCAGGACCTGGGCGGCGCGCAGCACGCGCTCGTCCTCGCCTTCCGCGAAGATCACCCGGTTCCTTTCCGAAACCTTGGCGGCGCTGAAGATCGGCTTCATCACGAAACCGGAACGCCAGACAAAGCGGTTCAGCTGGTCGAGATAAGCCTCGAAATCATGGATCGGCCGCGAGGCGACACCGGTTTCGGCGGCAGCCCTGGCAACCGCCGGCGCGATGCGCAGGATGAGGCGCGGATCGAAGGGCGAGGGGATCAGGTAGTCGGCGCCGAAAATCGGCGTCTCGCCGGAATAGGCGCGCGCCGCGACGTCGGAAACTTCCTCGCGGGCCAGCGCAGCGATCGCCTTGACCGCTGCCATCTTCATTTCCTCGTTGATCGTCCGGGCGCCGCAATCGAGCGCGCCGCGGAAGATGTAGGGGAAGCACAGCACGTTGTTGACCTGGTTCGGGAAGTCCGAACGGCCGGTGCAGATCATCGCGTCCGGGCGCGCGGCGCGGGCGAGCTCCGGCATGATTTCCGGCGTCGGGTTGGCGAGCGCCATGATCAGCGGTTTTTCGGCCATCTGGACCAGCAGTTCGGGCTTCAGCACGCCGGCGGCGGACAGGCCGAGGAAGACGTCGGCACCGCCGATGCTGTCGGCAAGCACCCGCTTGTCGCTCTTCTGGGCGTAGATTTCCTTCCACTCGTCCATCAGCGTGTTGCGCCCGTCATAAACGAGGCCTTCGATGTCGTGGACCCAGATATTCTCCTTCTTCGCGCCGAGCGAGACGAGGAGATGCAGGCAGGCGAGCGCCGCGGCACCCGCGCCCGACGTGACGATCTTGACGTCGGATATGTTCTTGCCGGCAAGTTCCAGCCCGTTCAGGATCGCGGCGGCGACGATGATCGCGGTGCCGTGCTGGTCGTCGTGGAAGACCGGGATGTTCATCTTTTCGCGCAGCCGGCGCTCGACTTCGAAACATTCCGGCGACTTGATGTCTTCGAGGTTGATGCCGCCGAAGGTGGGTTCCAGCGCCGAGACGGTCGAAACCATCGCCTCGATGCCGGGCGCCTCGATCTCGATATCGAACACGTCGATGCCGGCGAATTTCTTGAAGAGAACCGCCTTGCCTTCCATGACCGGCTTGGAGGCCAGCGGACCGATATTGCCGAGACCGAGCACGGCCGAGCCGTTGGAAATGACGGCGACGAGATTGGCGCGGGCTGTATAATCCGCCGCCATGTCCGGATTGTCGCGGATCGCCAGGCAGGGCGCTGCAACGCCCGGGGAATAGGCGAGCGCCAGGTCGCGCTGGTTGCCGAGCGGCTTGGTCGCCTGGATTTCCAGCTTGCCGGGACGTGGATAGCGGTGGAAGAACAGCGCCTGTTCGTCGAGATCGGCATTGACCGGCATGGTCGGCGCCTTCGGTTTGTCCTGCGCGTTCATCGTTCCTCCTGGCTTGCTTGTTTTGTCTTTGAGGGGTCGAAAGGAGAGACCTCTCATTACATCAATCGACCAGAAGCGACAGCAGGTAATTTGCGGTCATGGCGGAAATTGGAACATGGCCGATCGGGCGTCGTGATCCGCCTTTCCCGGCCCCTGTCATCATCCTGAAACACGAGTCTGGTTTTGAAGCCCGTAGAAGCGGCAGCGAAAGGACGACTTCGTGACCGGTGAGATGGATACACGGCATTTCAGAACGCTCTTCATTTCGGACGTTCACCTGGGCTCCAAGGCGGCCCGAACGGATTTTCTCCTGGATTTCCTGCGCTATCATGAAGCGGAGACCATTTTCCTGGTCGGCGACATCGTCGATGGCTGGCGGCTGAAGCGCAACTGGTACTGGCCGCAGGGCTGCAACGACGTGGTCCAGAAGCTGCTGCGCAAGGCGCGCAAGGGCACCCGCATCGTCTACATCCCCGGCAACCATGACGAATTCCTGCGCTCCTTCCCCGGCACCCATTTCGGCGGCATCGAAGTTGCCGAGCGCGAAATCTACGAAATGGCCGACGGCAAGAAATACCTGATCCTGCATGGCGACGAATTCGACGTCGTGGTCCGCAATGCGCGCCTGCTCGCCTATCTCGGCGACTGGGCCTATGACGCGGCCATCGTCATCAATATCGGCCTTGCCGCCATTCGCCGTCGCCTCGGCATGCCCTACTGGTCGTTCTCGGCCTGGGCCAAGCTGCAGGTCAAGCACGCCGTGAACTTCATCGGCGAGTTCCAGCGGGTCGTCGCCGACGAAGCCCGCCGCAACAATGTCGATGGCGTCATCTGCGGCCACATCCATCACGCGGTGATGGAAGACATCGACGGCATCCACTACGTCAATACCGGCGACTGGGTGGAAAGCTGCACGGCGATCGCCGAGAACTTCGACGGCACGCTGGAGATGATCTCCTGGCAGAACATCATGGCCACGGCCGAGATCAAGTCTCTGCCGGCGCCGAAATCCCTTGAGGACATGCAGGCCGCCTGAGCGGCCTGCGATGACGGGCCGGTGGTCAAGAGGCCATTTCTTGCCATAGGCAGGCACCGGGGTGTGTGTTAGGTAAGCTGAAACTTCAGCAACCCACCCGTGAAATCGTGATTCCCTCAAATACGGCGCAATCCGCGCCCCGGTTCTTCCAGTTGCGCTGCGCGATTGCCTATGGGGCGCCGCTCGGGGTGAATGGCGTGATTCTGCCCTATCTGCCCGTCTGGCTGGACGGGCTGGCTTTCACCGAATTCGAAATCGGCATCGTGCTCGCAGCCCAGCTTTTCCTGCGCGTGGCCGCCGCTCCCGTTGCCGGTCTGCTGGCCGACCGCATGACGGAACGAACGCTGATGCTCGCCTGGTCCGGAGCCCTGTCGCTGCTGACGGCCTTCGCCATGTTCTTCACCCGCGACTTCTGGCCGGTTCTGATCGTCGTTGCCGTTCAGGCGGCGGTTTTTGCACCCTATGCGCCGATCGTCGAATCAATCGCCGTCAGCGGGGTCCGGCGCTGGGGTTTCCAATATGGCTCGATGCGGGTGTGGGGATCGGTCGGCTTCGTGGCCGTGACGCTTTTGGTCGGCGAACTGCGCGGCTTCTGGGGCTTCCAGGCCATCCCTTCGGCGATGGCGGTCGGCTTTCTGCTGACCGTCGGCGTCGCCTTCGCCGCGCCCAGGCTCGGCAGGGCGGTGTTGCGGCCGGACGTCGACCGGACGCCTCAGCCAAGCTCCCTCAGGCGCTTCGATCTGCATGTGCTGATGATCGGCGCATCGGTCGCGCAGGCGGGCCACGGCATGTTCTATACGTTCGGCACGATCCACTGGCAGCAGATCGGCTTTTCGAACGGTTCGATCGGCGTGCTTTGGAGTGCCGCAGTCGTGTCGGAGATCCTGGTCTTCTTTGCGGCAGGCTGGATCGCCCGCAGGGTTTCGCCCTGGACGCTGATGCGGATAGGGTGTGCCGTGGCGGTGCTGCGCTGGACGCTGTTTCCGATGCCGCTCGATTTCTGGGGGTATCTGGCGCTGCAGGCCACCCATGCCTTCACCTTCGCCTTCGTGCATATCGGCATCCAGCATCGGCTGGTCGAGGCCGTGCGCGAGGACCAGGAAGCCTCGATGCAGGGCGCCTATGTGTTTTACAACGGCGTTTTCCTGGCGCTGTCGACGGTGCTTTCCGGAATGCTCTACCGCCAGTTCGGCCTGACGAGCTACGTCGCCATGTCCGTCCTGGCACTTGTCGGCCTGGCGATCATCGCGCTTGCGGCAAGACTTCAGCCCCAGAGGGTCGCATCCGGCGGATAGACGAGGGATCCTTCGTAACGCAGCCTGCCCGGCCGGTCGCGGGCAAGCAGCAGCGGCCCGTCGAGATCCGCATAATCCGCATCCTGGGCAAGCAGCGCGGCCGGCGCCATGGCAAGCGAAGAGCCGACCATGCAGCCGATCATCACCGCAAATCCCATCAGCGGCCGGAGCGATCATAGTTTAATCCTTTCAGACCAGGCGAGCAAAAGTAGCGCGTATATCGTTCACCAACACCTGCGGCCGCTCCAGCGCCGCGAAGTGGCCACCGTCGCTCTCGCCGTTAAAATAGATCATCTGCGAATAACGGCGTTCAGCCCAACGTCGAGAGATGCGGACATGTTCGCCCTTCAGCATCGTGAAGCCTGTCGGCACGGTGATCGGACCTTTAGGCTGTCCGCCTGCCGGGCCGCGGACGCGCCGGTGTTGGGAAGCCAATAAAGCATGATGTCGTCCAGAATCTCGTCAATAGAGAAAGACGCCTCAGCGTCCCCGCGCGTGCCGCCGGTGTCCTGGAACATGGCGTAGATCCAGGCCGCCAGGCCGGACGGCGAGTCCGCCAGCGAGTAGCCGATTGTTTGCGGACGCGTGGATTGTTGCTTGGCGTAACCGGAAAGGTCGTCCCAGAAGTGCTTGGCGTCGCCGAGCATCGCCTTTTCTTCAGGTGAGGCTTCCGTCATTTCCTTAGGCGTCGGCATGACCATCGCGAAGTTCATGTGGGTGCCAACCAAACCGGCGGGCTTCTTGCGCGCAATGGCGTCAGCGACGCCGGCACCCAGGTCGCCGCCTTGCATGCCCCAGCGGTTGTAACCGAGCTCCGCCATCAGTTTGATGTAAAGGTCGGCGATCTGGGGCAGACCACAACCGGTCGAGGCGGGCTTACCCGAGAACCCGAAGCCTGGCATCGAAGGAGCGATAACGTGAAAGGCGCGGCGCGGGTCTCCGCCATGCGCGGCCGGATCGGTCAGAGGACCGATCACCTTGCGAAACTCCAGCACCGATCCCGGCCAGCCGTGCATCATCAAGAGCGGCAGAGCGTCTGGCTCGGGCGAGCGGATATGAAGAAAGTGGAGTTCTTGCCCGTCGATCATCGCCATGTATTGGCCAAAGCTATTGAGCAGGGCCTCGCAGGCGCGCCAGTCATAGTGGGTGCGCCAATGTTCGCAGAGCGCCTGTATCTTCGCCAGCTGAGCCCCCTGGCTGTTGTCTTCGACCGTCTCGCGATCGGGCCATCGGGTTTTGGACAAGCGCTCGCGCAAACTTTCGAGCGCGCTGTCTGGAATAGCCAGATGGAAGGGCTTGATCGTTTCGGTCATGGTCATTTCTCCTGAAGCAGGGGCGGCGGCAGGCATCGCGAGGGCGGCTGCAAGCGCAATGAACGTGCGGCGATCCAGTTCGCCGAGTTTGAGCGTGAGGTCAGAGGTTGGCGGCATGGTGATCCTTTCGCCGCTCCTAGGTAGACTGTTCCAGCCGAAAGGATTAGGCTAGGAAAGTGGCGCACAACGTTCCACTGGAGGAACGAGCGATGAACTTCGATGATGTTCGAGTGTTTGCCCGGATCGCGGAGCTGAAGGGCATATCAGCGACGGCGCGAGCGCTTGGCCTTCCCAAATCATCGGTAAGCCGGGCGTTGGCGCGAATGGAAGCCGTTGCCGGATCCGCCTTGGTCGAACGGTCCACGCGGCATGTTCGGCTAACCGACGCAGGGGTCCTGCTTCACGCTCACGCCGTGCGCATTCTCGCTGACATCGCTGACGCGGAAACGGCACTGGAGGGACTGGCGGGCGTGCCGCGCGGACGCCTGCGTGTGAACGCCACCCATGCCTTCGGCGTTGGCGTGATAGCCCCGATGCTGCCTGCATTCTTGGCTCGCTACAGCCAGGTGCAGGTGGCGCTGGATGCTGACGATCGCCGCATCGACCTGGCAGCGAGAGACACGGATCTGGCGATCCGTATCGGCTCGATGGCGGACTCCGCGCTGATCGCTCGTCGGCTGCCTTCGGTGGACTTGTGGCTTTGCGCCAGTCCGGCGTACCTGGCGGCGCAGGGGACACCAAGGACCGTGGCGGAACTGGCTGCTCACCGCCTGGTTGATCGCCAGGATCGCACCAATTGGCGCTTTGCCGACGCCGGCGCGATCGACGTGGAGCCGCGAGTCATCATACCGGACGCAAGCGCACAAAAGGTTGTGGTGGAGGGCGGAGCAGGGATCGGTAACCTACCTGATTATCTCGTGCGCCCAGCGGTCGCCAGCGGGCATCTCGTTCGTGTATTGCCAGATGTGATCGCCGCCACGATCGAGGTCCATGCGCTCTATCCCAGCCACCGCAGCCTCTCGGCCAAGGTACGGGTATTCATCGATGCGCTCGCCGAACACATGCGAGTCACCGCTAGTTTGGCGGGAGGTCGCTGACCTGGAAAGGGGTCGGGAGCGGTCAAAAGCTATTCGCCGTGACGCAGACTCTGGATCGCCGTGCACACCCGCTCGATTGCCGGCGTTTTCCCACAGCGTGATTCGCCACGCCCGGAAAGGCCGTTTTCGCTGATCGTGCAGGTAATGGCTTCGGCTTCGGTCTTGGAACCGGCGATCGGAAAGGTTTCTATTGTGGCTTGGAGGTGACGGCACATGGTTTTACGCGTCCCGTTTATGGCAAATCCCGGTGAGGTGGCTATATTGCCGGTCTCGAAAGTGCGATCAACCGCATGATATTGAATCTTCTGAGAAGCTTGAAGCGCGAAAGAAACCCGTGACGTTCCAGCCAGCCGAAATCAAGGCCGAATCCATGCCCGGCGACGGCGGCGAACGGTATGTGCTGGCCGGAGAATGGCGCGGCCCGACGATCGGGCCGATGCTCAAGGAATTCGAACGCCTGGAGCGGGCCGGGAGCCGGGGCAAGGTCGAGATCGATCTTTCCGGCATAACCGGCGTCGATACGGCCGGCGCCTGGCTGATCCGCCGGCTGATGACCGCCAAGGGCGGCGAGGGCGGGGAAACGGCCCTGGTCGGCGGCGAAGGCCCGATCCGCGAGCTGATCGGCGTGTTGCCCGAACACACGCCCGCGCCGCCTGCGGGCAACGGCGCCAGGGGAAGCCTGTTCGAGCGGCTGTTTGCGCCGGTCGGCGAAGTGATGGTTTCGCTCGGCGGCGATTTTTATGCGGCCATGCACATCCTTGGATCGGCGGTCCGCGGCGCGCAGATGAAACTCGGCCGCGGCGCCGGCGTCTCGCCCGCTTCGGTCGTCACCCATATCGACCGCATGGGCGTGCGTGCGGTGCCGATCATCGTGCTGATGTCCTTCCTGATCGGGGCGATCATCGCCCAGCAGGGTGCCTTCCAGCTGCGTTACTTCGGGGCCGAGATCTTCGTGGTCGATCTCGTCGGCATCCTGCAGCTGCGCGAGATCGGCGTGCTCCTGACCGCGATCATGATCGCCGGCCGTTCGGGCAGCGCGATTACCGCCGAAATCGGTTCGATGAAGATGCGCGAGGAGATCGACGCCTTGACGGTGATCGGCCTCAACCCGGTCGGCGTGCTGATCTTCCCGCGGCTCGTGGCCCTCACCGTCGCGCTGCCGCTGTTGACGATCATCGCCAATTTTTCTGCGCTGTTCGGCGCGGCCGTCGTCGCTTTGGCTTATTCCGGCATCACCTTCGACACCTATCTTTCCCGTCTCCATGAGGCGATCGACCACACATCCGTCGCCTCGGGCATGATCAAGGCGCCGTTCATGGCGCTTGCGATCGGTATCGTTGCCGCCGTCGAGGGCATGAAGGTCGGCGGCAGCGCCGAATCGCTCGGCCAGCACGTCACCACCTCGGTTGTTAAATCGATCTTCGCCGTGATCTTCATGGATGCGATGTTCGCCCTTTTCTATTCCGCGATCGATTTCTGATGGAGAACGGTTTGGACGACGCCCCGCGGATCGCGATCAAGGACAAGGCTGACGGCCGGCAGGTGGTGCTGTCGGTGCGCGACCTGACGGTCGGATTCGGCGAGAAGCTGGTGCTCGACCACCTGAACCTCGATATCTATCGCGGCGAGATCCTGGGCTTTGTCGGTGCCTCGGGCACGGGCAAGTCGGTGCTGATGCGCACCGTGCTCGGCCTCCTGCCGCACCGTTCCGGCACGATCCACATTCTCGGCGCCGACTATGATGCGGTCTCGGAAAACGAACGCATGGGGCTCGATACGCGCCTCGGCGTGCTCTTCCAGCACGGAGCGCTTTTTTCCGCGCTGACGGTGAAGGAGAACATCCAGCTGCCGATGCGGGAATATCTCGACCTGCCGCAGTCGCTGATGGACGAGCTCGCCTATCTGAAGATCGAGATGGTTGGCCTGCCGCCGGACGCTGCCGACAAATATCCGTCCGAACTGTCAGGCGGCATGATCAAGCGCGCCGCTTTGGCGCGCGCCCTGTCGCTCGATCCCGACCTGGTCTTCCTGGACGAACCGACCTCCGGCCTCGACCCGATCGGCGCTGCCGATTTCGATGCGCTGATCGCCAGGCTGCGCGATACGCTCGGCCTCACGGTCTACATGGTGACACACGACCTCGACAGCCTTTTCTCGGTTTGCGACAGAATAGCTGTGCTCGGCGAGAAACGGGTCTTGGTGGAGGGTACGCTTGAGGATATGTTTGCCTGTGACGATCCATGGGTGCAGTCCTATTTCCGCGGCAAGCGGGCGCGGTCAGTCGTGGTCCAAGAAAAGCAGCCTGCGGCAGAAGTAGAAGAGTGACCTGATCTATGGAAACCAGAGCCAATTACGCCCTTGTCGGTTTCTTCACCTTGCTGGTGATCGCTGCGGCCTTCGGCTTCGTCTATTGGATGGCGCAATCGGGCCGCGGTGGGCCGACGGCCGAACTGGCGATCCGCATCCCAGGCTCGGCGAACGGCTTGTCCGTCGGTTCTCCGGTTCGTTTCAACGGTATCGCGGTCGGTTCCGTCCGCAGCCTCACCATCGATCCGGACGATCCGCGTTATTCTATCGCCTTCACCGAGGTGCGGGCCGATGCGCCGGTCTATCAATCCACCCAGGCGGCGCTCGAAGTGCAGGGCCTGACGGGTGCGGCCTATATCGAGCTTTCCGGCGGCGCCAAGGGCGAGGAGAACATTCTCCAGAAATCGATCGAGAACGGCCGGCCGGCGGTGCTGATCGCCGAACAGTCGAGCGTCACCAACCTGCTAGCCACCGCCGACAAGATCCTCGACCGGGCCGACGATGCGATCGGCGACATCCAGGGCTTCGTCGCCGATGCGCGCGGTCCGCTGACCCAGACCATCCGCAATGTCGAGACGTTTACCTCGGCGCTCGCCCAGAATTCCGACAGCATCGACAAGTTCCTGAACAGCCTCTCGACGCTTTCTGCGACGATCGACCGGGTCTCCGGAACGCTCAACTCGACCCTTGCCGCAGCCGAGCGGCTGGTGAAGGCGATCGATGCGGAAAAGATCAACGCCGTTGTCTCCAATACCGAGCGCGCCACCCGCAATGTCGCCATCGCTTCGGATAAGTTCGACGACGTGGTCACCAATGTCAGAAATGCAGCCGCCAACTTCGAAAAGGTGGGTTCGGACGCCCAGACCCTTATCCGGCGTGCCGATGGCGTGCTGAGCGCGGTCAATACCGATCAGGTCGCGACGACGATCCGCAATATCACCGCGGCTTCCGAAGATGCCCGCCAGACCATCGGCTCGGCCCGCAGCGTGGTCGACAATTTCGCGCATCGCAAGGACGATATCGACCGCGCGATCGGCGATTTCACGGATCTGGCAAAGAAGCTCAACGACGCGTCGAGCCGCGTCGACGGCATCCTTGCCAAGGTGGACGGACTTGTGTCGAGCGACGACTCGCAGGGGCTGTTTGCCGAGGCGCGCAAGACGCTCGAATCCTTCCGCACCGTGGCCGACAACATCAATGCACGGGTCGGGCCGATCGCCGACAACCTGTCGCGGTTCTCGGCAAGCGGCCTGAGGGACATCCAGACGCTGGTCAACGACGCGCGCCGCACGGTGCAGTCGCTCGACCAGACGATCAACAATTTCGACCAGAATCCGCAGCGGCTGATCTTCGGCGGCGAGACGGTGAAGGAATATGACGGCAGGACGCGGCGCTAGGCTGGGCGTTTCCAGTGTTGGAGAGTGGGGTTTGATGAGCGGTTCGGAGTTCCTGATGCGACGTGCGGCGGCCCGTGCCCCGGTTCTGCTGGCGCTGCCGCTGGTGGCGGCGCTGGTGAGCGGTTGCGGCAGCAAAGCGAACAGCGACACGTTCGACCTGTCGATCACGCCGTCCAGCCAGGGCGTTTCCGCCCGCAACCGGCAGATCCTCGTGCCGGAACCGACGGCGCTGAAATTGCTCAACAGCGAACAGGTCGTGGTGCGCGTCTCGCCTTCCGAAATCCAGTATCTTGCCGATTCCCGCTGGGGTGACCGCCTGCCGGCCCTCGTCCAGTCGAAGCTGGTCGAAGCCTTCGAAAATTCCGGCCGCCTCGGCGGCGTCGGCAAACCGGGGCAGGGCCTTGCGATCGACTACCAGGTCGTGACCGATATCCGCGCCTTCGAGGTGACCGCCGGCAGCCCGCGGCTCGCCAATGTCGAGATCTCGGCAAAAATCCTCAACGACCGCAACGGCACGGTGCGCGCCCAGAGCGTGTTCAAGGCGACGGCTGCGGTGTCGGGCGCCGAGAACCGCGATTTCATTGAGGCTCTGGATCGCGCTTTCGCCAAGGTCGGCGCCCAGATCGTCGACTGGTCGCTGAAGTCGATGTGATTGCCGGATCGACTTCGTGAACTGGTGGCTGCCCGCTATTTTCTGCTTGCGAAAAGTAAGCGTTGCGCTTCGTTAATGCAGTTGGAGGCCCAGTCTATTTCACGTTTTGTATCAGGCAAATACTGCCTTCGGCCGGCATAGTCGAAAAAAAGAGTGCCGTGAATGCCGGCCACATCGCGCTTCAGGATCGGACGGTTCCATATAGCATGAAGTACTGATGCGGCTTTCTCGTCGGTGACGCGGTCACTGAAGTCTTCGATGACCTCCATATCCTGCCCAGGCTCAGGGAATATTTCCAGAAATTCCTCTTCCGAGGCCTGAAAGACGCTGAAAGTGGCATTTTCCGCGCCGTCTATGATCTGAATGTTTTTCATATCTCATCCCCCAGCGTCACCGTGCTTTTAGACATGAAAAAGGCCGCCCCGAAAGGCGGCCTTTTTGTTTTCGTATTCCCGATCCGGTTGTTAGTTGAACCGGCCGGCGGCGTGGGCCAGCATCGTATAGACCTTGCCCGTGTCCGACGTGAGGTAGCTCTGGGTCACCGTCTTGTCGCGGTCGGTGCGGGCGACGTCGGCGAGCAGCTTTTCGAAATCGGCGATATAGCGATCGACGGCGGTGCGGAATTCCGGTTCGCGGTCGTATTTGCGCTTGATCTCGTCGAAGGTCTGCTGGCCCTTCAGCGTATAGAGGCGACGGGTGAAGACGTCGCGCTCGCCGCGCTGGTAGCGCCGCCACAGGTCGACCGAGGCGTCATGATCGATGGCGCGGGCGATATCGACCGACAGCGAGTTCAGAGATTCCACCATATGGCGCGGGTTGCGGTTGTCACCGTTGCCGCTGCGCGGAGCGGGGGCCGGTTCGGCCGCACGCGGTGCCGGCTGCGGCTGCTGGCGCGGTGCGGCTGCCGGTGCTTCGGCAAACTCGTCGCGCGAGGCGCCGCGCAGCAGGTCGCTGATCCAGCCGCCGTCCGTGCCGCCGCGCTGTGCCGGTTCCGGTGCGCGGGCGACGGGCGCCTGTGCCGGACGGTCGAGCGGCAGCGTGCCGCGCAGCGCGTTTCCGGCATAGGGATCGTTGCGGGGCGCAGGCGGAGCCGGCTGCGGGATGGCAACGGCCGCGGGCTGCGGCTGCGGGCGCGGCGGGGCCGGCTGCGGAGCGGGAGCCGGGGCCTGGCGCGGTGCCGAAGCCTCGGAGATCTCGAAGTTCTGCGTCGAACGTCCGACCAGGGCCGAAATGTCCTGCAGCGCCTTGATCTGTTCGGCGACGGCACGCCGCATCGCGGCCGCACTTTCCTTGGCTTCTTCCGGCAGGTCGAAGGCGCCGCGCTTCAGTTCGGTGCGGGTCGTATCCAGCTCGCGGCGGATATCCTGCGCCGAGCGGCGGATTTCGTCGGTTGCTCCGGAGAAGCGGTTGATCGCTTCCTCGACCGATTCCCTCAGCGTATCGCGCAGCTGCTCGGCGGCACTGCCCGAACGGCTGGTCGCATCCGACAGCAGCTGCTCGACGTCGCTCAGCGACTGCGAAATGCTGCCGCGCATCCGCTCGGAGAGATCGCGGGTACGCTTTTCGGCATCGGAAAGCGTCGTCTCGATCGCGTGGTTGGCGTCGCTGCCGGCGCTGATCAGAGCCTCGCGCATCGCATCGGCGGTGACTTCGGCGCGGTGCTGGGTTTCCCCGAGCGTGCGGCCGATATCGGCGAACGAGGCGTGCAGGCTTTCGCGAAGCCGCGAGCCGACCTGCAGTGAACGTTCTTCCGCCCGTTCGAAAGCGCCGTCGACGAGGGTCGTCAGGCTGCGCATCGTCGTCTCGATTTCTTCGGAACGCTTGACGAGGCCGCTGGAGAGGTTGCGCAGCGCGTTCTGGCGTTCGTCGAGCGTGCTGACGAGATTGGACTGGGCGGCACCAAGAAGTTCGGCTGCCTCTGCCAGGACACGCGAATGGTCGTCGAAGCGGCCGACGAGGCTGCTGACCTGATCGAGCGTATTGCCGAAGACATCGGACATGCGGCCGATATTGTCCTCGAGCATGCGTGTCGAGCCGGAAACGATATCGGCGGAATGGGTTGCCGACTGCACGAACCGGTTGGCGGTGGCGCCGAGCTTGCGGTCGGCCTCCGAAAGATGGTGGGCAACGGCATCGGCCGTGCTGCCGAGTTCCTTCGCCGCTTCCTGGACCGTCGCGGAAATGCTCGAATTGCTTTCCGCCAGCTTGTCGATCAGGCTGTTGACGCTGACCGACAGGCCCTGTTCGACATGACGCATCATGCCGGCAGCGTTTTCGGTCCGCTGGGTGATGGCGGCGAGCGTTTCGTTGGTCCGCGCGGCGATCGCATCGACAAGCGCCGAATTCTCGTTGCGGATCCGCGCCGTCGATTCTTCCGTCGCCGAGGTGAGCCGTGTGGTGGTCTCTTCGGTTGCGGAAGAAAGCCGCGCGGTCGTCTCGTCTGCGGCGGAGGAAAGCCGTGCAGTCGTTTCCTGCGCCACGGCGGAGAGCCGTTCTGCACCCTGCTGGGCGGCGGTCGTCATCAGCTCGATGGCGGTGCGGCCAGCCGCGGCATATTCCTCGACCATCGGCTTTGCCTTTTCATCGAGAAGGCGCGTCAGTTCGGTCGAGCGGCCGGCGAGCATGGAATTCAGATCGCGGGCGCGGGCCTCGAGGGCCGAGTGGATGGCTTCGCCGCGTGCTGCGAGTGCACGGTCGACGGCGTCCATCGCGGTGTCGAGCTGCGTTGCGGTATCGGCGAGCGTGGTGCGGATGCCGTCGCCGCGCGAGTCGAGCGCCTTCTGCGCCTCGTCCAGCGCCTCGGAAATTGCCGTGACCTGGCGCTTCACCAGGCTGTCGGCTTCCGCGACCTTGTGGACGATCGCGTTGCCGGCTTCCGAGAAGGCGAGTGCCACGGTTGCGGCCTGGCCGGCAAGCCGGTTCTGGGTTTCCGAAATCCGGCCGACGATCTGGGTCGAGCGTTCCTCGATCGCCTTGGTGAACTCGGCGTTGCGATTGGTGAGTTCCTCGGTGAACTCGGCACCGGCGCGCGCCAGCACTTCGGCGGAGCGGGTGGCTTCGCTGTCCATGCTCTGGGCCGCGGCGCCGACGGCTTCTCGCAGCGTCGAGGCGAGGCCGACGGCCTTGCTTTCGATCGTCTTGGTGACGTTGTCTAGGCCGATCGTCAGCGCGCGGTCGATCGTGCCGAGGCGTTCCTCGATCCGGGCGGTGCGGCCGTCCATGGTCTCGGTGATACGGTCCGAAGCCTCGACCGCGACCCGTTCCAGGTCGGCCGTGCGGTTGGTGAGCGTGGCGGAAAGATTGGTGCCGGCCTCGTCTACGAGCTGGGCCGCTTCGAGGATCTCGCCGCGGATACGGCCTTCGAGACCGCCGAACGTCGATTCGATGCGGCTGCCGGTTTCCTCGAGCGCGCCCTGGACGCCGCCGACGGTCTGACGGATGCGGTTGGAGAAGGCGTCGGCCGAACGGCCGATCTCGCTGGCGGCATCGGAAAGCCTGACGGCAAGCGTGCCGACATTGTCGCGCAGACGGTCTTCGAGGGACTGGCCCGCCGTGTCGATCGCGCCGCGCAGAGCGCTCTGCTGGGTCTCGAGAGACATTTCCAGCATGCCGGCGCTTGCGGCGATCGAGGTGCCGAGCGACGTCACCTGATCTTCCATCAAGGTGCCGATCCGGCTCTGGGCATCACCGAGCGTGGTGGCGATGACATTCGTGCGTTCTTCCAGCGTGTCGCGGATCTGCTCGTAACCGGAGCCGAGGGTCGTCTCAAGCTGCTGATGGCCGAGGCCGATGGTCGCCGCGATCCGCTCCTGCGTCGAGCCGAGAACGGTTTCCACGCGCTCCAGCCCGTCCGCCATGCCCGTTTCGAAACGCTGTGCGCCGCTCGTGAGCACGGTTTCGATGCGGCCGCTTGCGCCGCCGACGGCCTGCTCGAGACGGTCGCCGCCACTTTCGAGAATGCGGGCAAGCTCGGCCGTGCGGTTCTCCAGCGACAGGTCGAGATTGAGCTGGTTGTCGGCATAGGCGCTGCGGATCGCTTCCGCCCGGGCCGCGAAGGACTGCTCGATGCGGACGTCGGCATCGATGAAGGTGTTGGCGATCGCGGTCGACTTCTCGTCCAGCATGCCAGCGAGGCGGTCTTCGCCAAGCGCGAAGGAGGTGGCGATCTCCATCGACTTGTCGTCGAGGATTTCCGCGAGCCTGTCGCGGTTGACGCCCAGCGCCTCGTTGATTTCCACGGTGCGGCGGGCGAGGTCGCCGCTCATGCGCTGTTCGGTTTCCGAAAGCGCGCGGGTGATGGAGTCCGACTTTTCCTCCAGCATGCCGGCGAGGCGGTCCTCGCCGAGCGCGAAGGACGTGGCGATTTCCATCGACTTGTCCTCGAGGATTTCGGAGATCCGCTCGCGATTGGCATCCAGCGACGTTTCCATTTCGGAAGCGCGCCGGCCGAGCTCGGCGCCGATCCGCTGTTCGCTGGCGGCGAGCGTGCGGGAGATCTGTTCCGACTTTTCGTCGAACATGCCCGCAAGCCGTTCCGGCGCACCTGCCATCAGCGTTTCGATCGCGGTGGACTTCTGGCTCAGCACCTCGGTCAGATGATCGTGACTGCCGGACAGTGCGGCGATGATGGCGCCAGAACGGATCGCCAGGCTCTGTTCGAACTTGGACTGGTTTTCCGAGAGCGTGCTGAGCAGGCTGCTGCTGCGCTCGGCGAGCGTCGTTTCGATGTTCTGGTGTGCATTCGCGAAACCGGCATGGAGTTCGCCGGTGCCGGAGGCGAACACGTCCTTGAGTTCCCCGGTGCGCGATGCAAGC
This sequence comes from Hyphomicrobiales bacterium, assembly GCA_900471605.1. Lineage (GTDB taxonomy): Bacteria > Pseudomonadota > Alphaproteobacteria > Rhizobiales > Rhizobiaceae > Neorhizobium. The sequence continues at coordinate 82,171 of UCEY01000043.1, forward strand.
GCGTCCTGAAGCTCGACGGTGCGGGCGCCGATGACGTCCTGGAGTTCGCCGCTACCCGAAGCAAGCACGTTCTGGAGCTCGCCGGTACGGGTGGTGAGCACGTCCTGGAGTTCGGTAGTCCGGGCTCCGAGCGCTTCGTGAAGTTCGCCGGTGCGTGTGGTCAACACTTCCTGGAGCTCGCCGGTGCGTGCGCCGAGCGCTTCCTGAAGTTCTTCGGTCCGCGAGACGAGCATGGACTGCAGTTCGCCGGCGCGTGTTCCGAGCACGTCCCGAAGCTGGCTGGTCCGCGACCCGAGGACGTCCTGAAGTTCGCCGGTGCGGGTGACGAGCGCGTCCTGGATTTCGGTGGCGCGGGATGCCAGCGTGTCCTGAATTTCGCTGCTGCGGGCAGACAGGGCGTCGGACAGTTCGCGCGAGCGGCTGCCGAGCATGGCGTCCAGCATTTCCTGGCCGGTGCCGAGCGTCGTCTCGAGCGCGAGCGACTGGTCGGTGAGCGAGGAGCTGATGCGCTCGACGCTGGACGAGAGAATGTTCTCGATCGCATCCGAACCACTCGCCACCGTCTCGTTGATGCGGGCGAGGCTGTCCATCAGCTTGCTGTCGAGCGTGCCGGCGCGCTGGTCGAAGGCGGAGGTGAACTGCGAGATGCTGTCGTCGAAGGTCGTGCTGAGCAGGCCGACGGTCGTCTGCAGCCGTTCCTCGAAGAAGCCGGAGCGCATGTCGAGGTCGAGGACCACGTCTTCGACCGTGCTCTGCAGGCTCTGGCGGAAGGACGAGCTCTTTTCTTCGAGCGAGCTGTTGAGGGCCGCAAGGATGCCGCCGAGCGAACCGGTGAGCGTCTGTTCGCTTTCGGCAAGTCCATCGGTGATTTCCCGGGTCCGGGCAAGCAGCGTCTCGTTCAGCTGGCGGGTGCGGTCGGCAAGGGCCGCGTTGAGCTTTTCGGTATTGGCGTCGAGCGAGGAGGCGCGCGTCTGGAATTCGTTGAGAAGCGCCTGGCCGCGCTGCGACAGCACGGTGTTGATCGCCTCCATCCGCTCGTCGAACTCGTGGGCGAGCGCGAAGCCGGAGGAGTTGAGCGTCTGCAGCAGGTTCTCGGTCTTGGTCGTCAGCAGGCTGCCGAGCGCTTCGCCGGCTGCGTTGGACTTCTCCATCAGCGCCGCGCCGCGCGTCTCGATCATCGAGGCGAAGGCTTCGCCTGACGTCGCCAGGCGGATGGAGATTTCTTCGGTCGCGAGCGACAGCTCTTCCTTGAGCTGGTCATGGGCCCCGGCGATCGACGAGCGGATACGCTCGGCATGGTTGACGATCGCATCCCGCTCGGCGCCGAGTTCGTGGACGAGACCGCGAACGCGCAGTTCGTTGTCGGTGAAGCTCCGCTCCAGCGCATTCACTTCGGAATGCACGAGCGTTTCGAGTTCGGCGGCGCGGGCAATGGTGCGCTCGATGCCTTCGTTCATCGCCGAGACTTCGCGGCGCACGGCCTGGCCGACGCTCATGATGCGCTCGGAGGCGACGGTTTCCGGATCGGACAGGCGAAGCGCCACCTCGGCCATCGAGCGGGCGGCGGTTCTCAGATCCTGGGCGCGCGCCATCATGATCGCGAAGGCGAAGAACAGCATGATGGGGATGAGGATGCAGACCGCGAGCGCGACGATGCCGGGCGCGGCAAGGACGCCTTCGACCGAGGTGATCTGCCAGAGCTGGTTGCCGTAGATCATCTGCCCGAGCGCGATACCGCCCACCGCCCAGAGGATCGAGACGATCACCGCATTGCGGATCGACGAGCGCATCGCGCCGCCTTCCAGCGTGCGAAGGATCGCCGTCGAACTGCGTTTGCCCGCATCGTTGGCGGGCTGGAATGTCGGGGACTTGGCAGCGGTTTCGGTGGCGGCCGATCTGTATGATTCGGCGGCATCGTCCTGATATTGGGTCTGACGCGATTTGGTAGTGTCTGACACTCTTGCCTCCGAGGCATGGGGCACTGATCTGGGGCGCGACTGCTCATCGTTGAAATTGATTTTTAGGGCATCTTCCAACGCCTGGAACGCAGTCTCATCGACCGACTCGCTGCTAGGGTTCTTTGCCATGCGGTTACGCCTCGTTACATACTCGCCCGGCAAATCCCATCTGACGCGCTGCCGCCCGCAGACCGACAGATGGAACGCTGCCTGCCGGAAACCCCGGATCCACAAAACGGACCTTGAGTTTCCTATTCATTTTCAAGTCGGACGGCCGTTCTTTCAAACGGATGATAATGAAAGCTTACCAACCTACCATCCGGGGCAAAAGGACGATATTCCCCGCCACCTTAGGCGTATTGTAGTGGCACATTCGGCCACTCTGCACAATTATGACGCCTGCCTTCGAATGATGCTGCGGAATGTTGTTAACAGAATTTAAACCATGCGAAGATGCAAAAGTCCTAAAATCCCGGGAGCTTAGCAGAAATTAACCATATGGGAAGAAACCGGCCCAGATTGTGCCGGAATTTAACGGGATAGCTGCGATTGGCCCGCACAATTCGGGACATTATCAGAAGAACAACAGGGAAAACAGGTTCATGGCAATGGCAGCCGTCAGTATTGCGTTCGAAGCCCCCGAAACGCTGCGGGGCGCTTGCCCTTCGCAGTCCCGTCCGATCGATCTCGTCCATCTCGCGACCCAGACCATGGGCGACAAGACCCTGGAAGTCGAAGTGCTCCAGATGTTCGCGCGCCAGGCGCGCCGGGCCCTGCACGACATGGCGAACGTCGATAGCGCCCAGGTCTCCGCGGCCGCGCACCGCCTGAAGGGGGCGGCGGCCGCCGTCGGCGCCTTCAAGGTTTCGGCTGCCGCCGAGCGCGTCGAGGACAACGGCTCCGACGCTTCTTTGCGGGCTGCTGTCGCCGCTGCGGTCGTCGAGGCCGAAAACTTCATCAACAAGCTCTGCCGCTGAAGCGATTCGGCGAATCAGCGTGGCGCGGCGCCGATGGAATAGCCGGCGGCGCCCGAAAATGTTGACTGTGCCGGGGTTTTATCGGAAGACAGCGCGCTTAAATAGTGTGCCCTGACCCTTCAACATCCCGGATTTCCCTATCATGACGAAACTGACCATCGTTGCCTTCGACGGAACGCGCTTCGATATCGAAGCCGAGCCAGGCTCCACAGTCATGGAGAATGCGGTTCGCAATTCCGTCCCCGGCATCGAGGCCGAATGCGGCGGCGCCTGCGCCTGTGCCACCTGTCATGTCTATGTCGACGAGGCCTGGACCGAAAAGGTCGGCCCGCCGGCGCCCATGGAAGAAGACATGCTGGACTTCGCCTTCGAGGTGAAGCCGAATTCGCGCCTTTCCTGTCAGATCAAGGTGAAGGCGGATCTCGACGGGCTCGTGGTCAACGTGCCCGAGCGCCAGGCCTGATCACCGCCTGATCGTCCGTTCCAAGGCAAAAAAAAGCCTCGCCCCGCAAAAGCGGCAAGCGAGGCAAGGCGGGCGCATCACCGGCAGGGGAGGGAGGAAACACCTGCGGCTTGAAGACGCGCCAGGAGAACTGAACACTGGAACCAAAACTCAGGAACACCTGAAACAACTGCGTCCGACACATCGGTCCGAAAACCGGAAAGCTACGCTGATCCTGCGGCTATCTACCTCATCGGCTTCGTTTTTCGAAACGTTGGTAGGTAAGCTATGTCTTAGGTTATATCCGAGATTCGTATTTTAGACTATCACCATAAATCACCCGTCATTGACGGGGGATGACGCAAGCCTGGCAAAAGCTTCACGGCGGTTGGCCGAACTGATTCACGAAAAAATGGCGGGGCTAGTCGCCGGATCGTTTCATCCGGTACTGCAGCAGCCGCATCATCCGCGCGTCGAAATTGGCCGCCTCGATCTGGTCGAATCGCAGCTGCTCGCGGTCATGGGCCTCAAGAACCCGGCGGGTCGTCTCCGCCACCTGTTTTTCCAGCGAGTCGCAGCTCCTGCCGGGGGCAAGGCCGAGCAGTTCCCGCTCGAGCTGGCGCGCATGGTTGCGGGCGATTTCCGCGTGTCGCTCCTCGTGGCGCTTGATGTCCTTCGACAGCGTATCCCAGATGAAGCCGAGATCGGCGGTGGCGCGGCCGCGATTGCCCCAGCGGGGCAGGATGATGTGGGTGCGGAGCGTCACCCGCACGCCGCCGACCGAGCAGCGGCCGCCGCTTTCCACATAGGTGACGTCGCCGCCGAACTTGATTTCAGTGGCGCCGGGGTGGCGATGGCCGGTCCCGCGGGTAAGGGGGCCACGATTCTCCAGTTCCCGGTCGAGGTCCTCGGCCGTGCGCCCGCCGATCCGGAAATAGGAATAGGTCTTGTTGATGACCGGTTCCGCCATGGCCGTTGCAGGGATCGCGCAAAGGAGAAGAAAGACACCGAAAAGCCGGTGGACTCTGCGCATGGAGAACATTCTATGGCCTGCGACGTTGAACTTATGGGGACCTTGGGGCATAGCCAGCCTGAGCGCAACACAAAGGCATCAAATTTTGCGTTACCCTTCGACAGATGGCCGGCCGGTGATATCGCAGCGCAACAGCACATGGCGTGTCGGGCGCGGCCGTGCCGTTGAACTCGGCCGCAAAGGCCAGATTATGGCGATCATCAACATGACGCCCGATTCCTTTTCCGACGGCGGAAAATACGGAAATGTCGATGCGGCGGTGGCTCACGCTCTTTCCTGCGTCCGCGACGGCGCCGACATCCTCGATATCGGCGGCGAATCGACGAGGCCGGGTGCCGCCGAGGTGACGGCGGCGGAAGAGCAGGACCGCGTCCTGCCGGTGATCGAAAAACTCGCCGCCGAGACGGATGCGCTGATCTCGATCGATACCTATCGCGCCGAAACCGCCCGCCTGGCAGTGGCGGCGGGTGCCCACATCATCAACGACGTCCACGGGCTGCAGCGCGAGCCGGAGATCGCAACCGTTGCGGCTCAGACGTCCGCCGGCGTCTGCATCATGCATACCGGCCGGGGCCGTGAGCAGGAAAAACGGGCCGATCGGATCGCCGACCAGGAATTCTTCCTCCAGCAATCACTCGGGATCGCCCGCGCCGCCGGTATTTCCGACGAGGCGATCGTGCTCGATCCGGGATTCGGCTTCGCCAAGGACCGTGACGACGATCTGGAACTGATCGCCCGCTTCGCAGAATTGCACCGGCTCGGCTTCCCGCTGCTGGCCGGAACCTCGCGAAAGCGCTTCATCGGCGCCGTGACCGGTCGCCAGAAGGCCGACGAGCGCGACGTCGGCACTGCGGCGACCACGGCGATCCTGCGCCTTGCCGGCGCATCGATCTTCCGCGTCCACAATGTCGCCGCCAATCGCGATGCGCTGGCGATCGCCGACGCGGTTCTCGCCTCAGCCGCCGCTGACGACCAAAGAAAGGGCCTCTGATGGCGACCTATACGATCACGCTGAAGAACTGTGCGTTCTACGCCAAACATGGTGCCTTCGAGCAGGAGGCTACGCTCGGCCAGCGGTTCTTCATCGACGTCATCATGGATGTGGAGGCCGACGAGGCGCTCGAAAACGACGATGTCGCCAGCACGGTGCATTACGGCATCGCCTACGAGATCGTCGAGAAGGTGGTGACCGGACACCGGCGCAATCTCATCGAGACGCTTGCCAAAGACATCGCCAAGGCGCTCTGCGCCTGGACGCCGCAGATCCGCCGGGCGGAGATCGCCGTGCGCAAGCCGAGCGTACCGATCCCCGGTATCCTGGACTATGCGGAGGTTCGCGTTGAGCATTTCGCCTGAAAAGACGTTGGAGATCGCGGCGCTCGGCCTCGGCGGCAATATCGGCGATCCCCCGTCGTCGATGGCCGAGGCTCTTAGGCAACTTGATGCGCGCGAGGACTGTCGGGTCGTCGCCGTCTCGAAACTCTATTCGACGCCGCCCTGGGGCAAGACCGACCAGGCCGATTTCTTCAACTGCTGCGTTCTGGTGGAAACCTCGCTGGAGCCCGAAGACCTGCTGGATGTCTGTCTGTCGATCGAGCGTGGCATGAAGCGCGTCCGCCTGGAGCGCTGGGGACCGCGCACCATCGACATCGATATCCTGACCTACGGCACCCGCGAGCGGAGAAGCGAAAAGCTGGAAGTGCCGCATCCGCGCATGACCGACCGCGGCTTTGTGATGATGCCGCTTGCCGACATCGCGCCGGACCTGCTGGTAAGGGGAAGGGCGGTGCGCGACTGGCTTTCGGAAGCCGATACGGCCGGCATCAGGGTCGCGCGGGAGAGCCAGGACTGGTGGCGGGGCGCCTGAGCGCCCGGCGCTGTTATTGCTGGATCGAACCGACGGCGATCGAATCCATGTCGCGGTCGAGGCTGAGGCCGATCACCGGGACCATCTGGTCCTCGACCTTGATCGAGATGGTGATGTTCATCTTGTTTTCGCCGCGCAGGCTCGCCACCATCGCGCCGTTGAGCTGATTGCGGTTGATGCCCATGACGACCTTGTCGCCGCTGACCGAGCCGGAAATGATGTCGAGGCCCTTGCCCTCGGCGCCGTCCAGGAACTTGCCGGTATAACCGCGGCCGCTCTGGGTGATGGTCGCCGACATCGGCTGCTGGAACACGCCGACCCGGCAGGTCCCGTCGAGCTTGATGCCGACATTGCTGTCCGCGACGGCGGCGCCAGTCAGGTTGCAGCTGAATTTCGTACCCTTGTATTTGCCGGCGACGATTTCGCCAGGGCCTTTCCAGACGCCGGCGACCGACTGGAAGAAAGCCTTGTCGCGTGGAGCGGCTTCAGCCTGCGGCGCCATGGCGGAGGTCGCTGCGACTGTCAGAATGGCGAACCCGCCGAGAAGCGAAAAGAAGCGCGAATACATGAACTTTCCCCTGACGAGCGGCTACTTTAAGTGTCACGTAATTTAAGTGGGAATGGTTAACGACTGGTGACTGTGGCCGGATCGGGGCGGCAGGGCGACCCTCTATTGTTCGTCTTTCCGCCCGCCGACGCTCGCGATGTCCGAGATGAAATCGCCGATCCCGGGCCTTTTGACCGCCCGGAAGGGCAGCGGCCGGCAGAGATCCATGGCGGCGATGCCGATTCGCGCCGTCAGCAGGCCGTTGATCACGCCTTCGCCGAGACGCTTGGACAGTTTCGAGGCAAGGCCGTGGCCGAGAACCTGTTGCGCAAGGCCGTCGCCGACCGCGATCGAGCCGGTGACGGCAAGATGGGCGATGACATCCCGCATCAGCCGCAGCAGTCCGAGCGTGCCCGGGCGGCCGCCATAGAGTTCGGCCATGGCCCGGATCAGCCGGGTGACTTCGAAGAGTACATAGGCGAGGTCGACGATGGCGCGTGGACTGACGGCGGTGACCACCGAGACACGCTTGGACGAACCGAGAATGAGCGCCCGGGCCTTGCGGTCGAGCGGCGCCAGAAGCTCCCGTTCGGCAAGTTCGATAAGCTGCGGCCCGTCGATGATCTCGTCCTTGGTGGCGTCGAGATTGGCGCGGCCCCTGGCGGTCTCTGCCCGGTGACCGAGGATCTTTGTGAGCGCGGCGACGACGGCGCGCGCGGCGGTCGGGCGAGGGGAAAGGGCCGCCTCTTCCGCCTGGGCCTTCAGAGTCTGGACGGCGGAAAGCCGCATCATGCCGAAAATCTCGCGGCCGACGATCACGGCGACGGCCAGGAGCCCGACGGCAAGAGCGGTGAGGGCGGCATATCCCAGCCAGTCGGCACGGGTAAACAGGTCGCGGACGACGCTGTCGGCCCAGAGCCCGAAAGCAAGTGACAGGAAGGTGCCGAAGGCGGCTGCCGCCAGGTTGACGAACGAGAATTTTTTGCGCGACCGCGGTTCGGCGACGGGAATCGCCTCCGCCGCCAGTTCAGGCGGCGTCACGAATGGATCCTGTTCGTCGGGCGTCACCACGACGCCGCCCTCGAAGCTGCGCGGGCTGCGGCGAGCGACGGGCAGGGACTGGTTTGCGGACACGCTCTCCTCTTCGACCGAAAAGGAGGCGGGACGGCGCTTGCCGTTCGGGGGTGATTCGGGCGGTCTCATGCGAGGCGGTCTCCGAACAGGAACTGCATGGCGCGGTCGAGCCGGATATGCGGCACAGAGAGCTTCATGCCGCCATTCGCCTCTTCGAGCGCCGGCGGGCGGAAACGCACCACATTGATCTCCGGCAGCTCCGCGCCGACGGAATCAAGTTGCTGAAAGAATGCTTCAGGATCATCCGGCAAGTCACCGGGAAATATGGCAGTTTTCTTAATGCCGTCGAAGCGTTCGCCGTTGATCGTTTCGCCCGAAATCGGTGTGCCGACGATGACCGGCAGGAGATGGCCGTCTTCCTTGACGGTTGCCTCGCGGGTGGCGCGCACCGATGCGATCGCCATCACCTCGATGCCGGCGCCGGCCATGCCTATCCGCTGGACGGCGCGGTCGACCAGCCGGCCGGTGAGCCGTTCCAGCCGGTCGTGGCTTTCGTGATGCAGGTGATCCGCCTTGGTGGCCGCCACCAGGACCTTGTCGATCCGGCGGCCGATCAGGGACGAGAAGAAACTGTTGTGGCCGGGCCGGAAACAGGCGAGCACGTCGGTCAGCGCCCGTTCCAGATCCTGCACCGCTTCGGGACCGCGGTTGATCGCCTGCAGCGCGTCGATCAGCACGATCTGGCGGTCGAGCCGTGCAAAATGCTCGCGGAAGAACGGTTTGACGACGACGTTCTTGTAAGCCTCGTAGCGGCGCTCCATCATCGCCCGCAGCGAACCTTTTGGCGCTTTGGTGTCGGGCATGTCCGGCAGCGGCGTGAAAGTGAGCGCCGGCGAGCCTTCGAGATCGCCGGGCATCAGGAAGCGGCCGGGCGGCAGTGTCGAAAGCGAGCGCTCATCCGCCTTGCAGGCCCTGAGATAGGCGGCAAAGGCTTCCGCCAGCCGCCGGGCCGTCATTTCGTCGGCCGGCGCGTCCGCGTCGATGCCGCGCGCAAGCGCCAGCCATTCGCGCGCCAGTTCCTCGCGGATGCCGGTCCCGGCAAGGGCGACGGTATTGTCGCTGAACGTGCGGAAATCCTGGGCCAGCAGCGGCAGGTCGAGCAGCCATTCGCCGGGATAATCGACGATGTCGATCGACAATCTGCCGCGCGAGAACATCCGGCCCCAGCCGCTGGCACTCTGGTAGTCGAGGGTGATCCGCAGCTCGGAGATGGCTCGGGTCGAATCCGGCCAGATGCGGTCGCGCACCAGGGCCTGGATATGGTCTTCGTATTGGAACCGCGGGATGGCGTCGTCCGGTTGCGGCTCGAGCCGCACCGCGGAGACCCGGCCGGAGCGCAAGGCTTCGAAAAGCGGCAACCGACCGCCGTTCAGAAGATTATGGACGAGCGACGAGATGAACACGGTCTTGCCGGCCCGCGACAGCCCGGTCACGCCGAGCCTGATCGTCGGATGCACGAGGCCCGAAGCACGGTCGGCGATATTGTCGAGCGCGATACGCGCGTCATCCGAGAAGCTGGTAAGCGAAGGCGGCAAGGCGTCGTTCCGGGTCCAGTGTTTACGCCTATATAGGAAGCCGTCGCGCGGCCGCAAAGTGCAAGAATCCGGCGGCGGGCGGCCAGGCCGTTACGGCATCCGGTTCAGGCAGTCAGGAAGTCGGTCAGCACCCAGGCGGCATCCGATCCGGCGACGAAACCGCGATAGTCGAGCACCGCAAGGCCGGCGGGGGGATAGCCGCCCGGAACCGCCGCCACCATCTGGTCGGCGCCGATCAGCCCCTCGAGGACTTCCTCCATGGTCGGATTGTGGCCGACGAGCATGACCGAACCGCTGTCCCTCTGGCCTGCAAGGATGGCGAGATAGGTGCCGAGCGAGCCGTTATAGAGCTCGTCGACGAAGACCGGCTCGATTTCCTCGCTGATTGCGCGGCGGACGGCTTCGGCGGTCTGGCGGCACCGCATGGCGGTGGAGCTGATCAGGATATCAGGCCGGTAGCTGCGATCGGCCGCCTTGTCGGCAACGATCTCGGCCTGGGCAAAACCCTGGTTGTCGAGGGGACGATCGAAATCGTGCTGTCCGGGCTCCGCCCAGCCGGATTTGGCATGGCGCAGGAGGTAGATGCGGGAAGGAGGAGGAGTGATCGTCGTCATGCCCGGCACCGCTGTTAGGAGGATGGAAGGCATGGGTAGCCTTTCGGCACGAGGCTCGTCAACTGCCGCAGATGTTTCGAAATAGCCAGGCCGGGCAGATCCGGTTGTGGAGAAGAGTTTTGGAGGCTTCGAATAAAAGCTTAAAAAATAGCCGTTTAGCGGATTTTTATGACAGTTTTAAAAATGCCTTAATACTGAGCGCGAGGCTTGAATCCGGGTAGCGGGATAGGATATAGAGCGCCGCATGAGATGTTCTTCAGGAGAATCGCGTTGAGTGAGAAGATCGATCTTAGCAACTATGTGCTCTCGGAAAACGATGAGTTCATGAATGCAAATCAGAAGGCATACTTCCGGGCAAAGCTGATCGCCTGGAAAAATGACATCCTGAGAGAAGCGCGCGAAACGCTTGGCCACCTGGCCGAAGAAAGCGCCAACCACCCCGATCTCGCCGACCGGGCTTCCTCCGAAACCGACAGAGCCATCGAACTTCGAGCCCGTGACCGTCAGCGCAAGCTGATTTCCAAAATCGATGCCGCCTTGCAGCGCATCGAGGACGGTACCTACGGTTACTGCGAGGAAACGGGCGAACCGATCGGCCTCAAGCGTCTCGACGCTCGCCCGATCGCCACGCTGTCGATTGAAGCGCAGGAACGCCACGAGCGTCGTGAAAAGGTCTATCGGGACGAATAACTCGCCCGATCAACGTCAAACGAATTCAAGGCACGGTTTTCCGTGCCTTTTTTCTTTGCCGAAGTTCCAGCGATGGAGGCGCCCGCTCACTTGTCGCGGGTGACGGACATCTCGCCGAAGATACGCGCGACTTCCGACTGCAGGCTCGGTTCCGGCGTGGCGCCGGTGACAGGCGGCACGCCGGGGTTACGCGGCTGTGTCTGGCGGTTCGGCTGCGGGATGACCACCGGCTCGCGGGCCGCGAGATTATTGGCCATTTCCTCTTCGAGGATCCGTTCGAAATCGCTGCCGAGCTGCTTCGGCTTCTCGGCGGCAGATTGAACGGCGGGAGGTACGATCGCGGCGCTGACCGGCACGACGCGGGGCTCGGGCGTCTCCTGGAAGACGCGTCCGCGGGCGGCATCGAGGACATCCACCGCATCGTCAAAGGCCGGAACCTGAGGAGGAGCGGGAGCGGGCGCAGGCGTCACCGGTGTCGCGGCAGCCGCCAGTGCCGCGATCGGCCGCAGCGGCTCCGGTTTTACCTCCGGGGCCTGGCGGGCCGGCGGTTCCGGCCGGAGGGTGGCGACCGGCTCGGGAGCGGCGTTGGCAGCCGGTGCGGGTGAAGCGGCCGGTGCGGGGCGGGGTGCGAGCGTACCGCTCATGGGGATTGGCGCCCCGAGAGCAGGCGCTGCCGTCGGCGCCTCGGCCGGAGCGGCACGAGGCGTCTCGCGCGGCAAGGACGCGCTTTCGCGGACCGGCTCCGGGCGCGTCTCCGGCATCGCCGGGCGTGGAACGGGCGCTGGCCGGGGCTCGGCAATGGCCGCCGGCCGCGGTTCGGCAATCGCGGGCGGTCGGGGCTCCATGGCCTGTACCGCTTGAAGCGGCACGGTCATGTCCAGCGGCTGGAACCGGCTGGTCGCAGCGGCCGCGATGGCCGGCGTTGCGGATGCCGACGTGGTGATTCCGCTTTCGATGACGATGTCGGTCGGGCCGCCGATCATGATCAGATGTTCCACCCCGTCGCGACGGATGAGAACCAGTCGACGCCGGGTATCGACGGCTGCCGCATCCAGCACCTGCAGCCGCGGCTGGCGGTTCTTGCCGCCGCGCACGAAGGGTGACGGTCCGCTGCGGCTGCGGATGAGCCACAACACGCCGATGAGAACGAGAAGGCCAATGCCGACGCCGACGACTGCGATCACCAGGCGGCCCCCATAGGCCCCCATCAGGTCTTCGAACATCTCTTGCCACTCCTCATGTGAACGCCGCGGTAAAAAACGACTTTTTTCCTACCGAAGCAAGCTGCTAACTGTCATTGTCCCGCGCTGAAAGACAGCGCAGAAAAGCAAAGATAGGTCACTACGCCGAACTGTCCCGGCTTTTGTGGCCTTGCGGAGCTTTTTGCTGAACCTGCAACTTGCTAATAAGGAATCGCGGGAACCCCGATCCCTGAATGTTCATGGCCGCAGCGCCGGTCGAAATGCGAGGAATTGATGACGAAGTTGCAGCAAAGCGGCAACTACGAGGCGCCCCTGGTGGAAAAAGGGACGCGTGGCGGTACCATCATCCGGATCGTTCTCCTGGCGCTCGTTCTCTGTGGTGTGGCCGCCGGTTTCGTGTTGTTCCAGCATGCGCTCGACAACGAGCTGGTGCTCGGCCTGCTCGGCATCCTCGCCATGGTCGGGATCTTTTTCCTGGTGTCGTCGATCATCGGGCTGGTCGAGGTAATGCCGCAATCGCGTTCCGACGAACTGGCCCGCGGTTTCCTCGCCAACCACCCCGACGGCATTCTGATCACCGACGTCAAGGGTCGCATCCTCTACGCCAACGCCGCCTATGGCCGGATGACCGGCGCGACCAGGGCGAGCAATGTTCAGTCGCTCGAAGCGCTTCTGTCGAAAACCCGCGAATCGACCGAGGCGCTCTACCGGCTGACCACGGCGCTGCGCGAAGGCCGCGAAGGCCACGAGGAATTCCGGCTTCTCCAGCCGATCGGACGCCCGACCGGAAACGGTTCCGGCGCCCACTGGTACCGCCTCAAGGCGAGGCTGCTGACCCCCGCCGACAGCCGCAAGGGCCAGCTCGACATCTGGCAGATTACCGACATCACCTCGGAACGCGACGACCAGGAGCGGTTCTTCCGCGAGCTGCAGAACGCCATCGACTATCTCGACCATGCGCCGGCCGGTTTCTTCTCCGCCGGCAAGAAGGGCGAGATCTTCTATCTGAACGCCACGCTCGCCGAATGGCTCGGCATCGACCTCACCAAATTCGCTCCGCGCTCGCTGACGATTGCCGATCTGGTGGCGGGCGAGGGCATGGCGCTGATCCAGTCGGTGCAGGCGGCCCCTGGCCTCAAGCGCACCGAAACGCTCGACCTCGACCTGCGCCGCGCCAACGGCCAGAGCCTGCCGGTGCGCCTGGTGCACAATGTCAGCGCCACCCGCGACGGCGCGCCGGGCGAAAGCCGCACCATCGTGCTGGCGCGGCCGAAGGGCGGCGAGGGCGACCAGTCGGCCTCCGCGATGCGCTTCACGCGTTTCTTCAACAACACCCCGATGGCGATCGCTTCGGTTGACGGCGAGGGCCGGATCCTGCGCATCAATGCGCCGTTCCTCAAGCTGTTTGCCGGTGTGGTTTCCCGCGACGATGTGGATGCCGGCATCGAACTCGACAGGATCGTCCACGACAATTCCCGCCAGCCGCTGATGCAGGCGATCGCCGCCGCCAAGGACGGCCAGGGCGATATCGCCCCGATCGATTCGCGTCATCCGGGCGACGAGAACCGTTACGTACGCTTCTATGTGAATGCCGTGATCGACGAGAGCGACGAGGCGCCGGAAGAGGCGGCGATCGTTTATGCCGTCGAGACGACCGAGCAGAAGGCGCTCGAAACCCAGATGGCCCAGACCCAGAAGCTCAATGCGGTGGGCACGCTGGCGGGCGGCATCGCGCACGACTTCAACAACGTGCTGACCGCGATCCTTCTCTCCTCCGATCATCTCCTGCTGCAGGCGCGCCCTTCCGACGCGAGCTTTGCCGACCTCATGGAGATCAAGCGCAATGCCAACCGCGCCGCGGTGCTGGTGCGCCAGCTGCTTGCCTTCTCGCGCAAGCAGACCATGCGGCCGGCGGTGCTCAACCTTACTGACGTCGTCGGTGACCTGCGCATGCTGGTCGACCGGCTGATCTCCGGCACCAATGTGAAGCTCGAAGTGGATTATGGCCGCGATCTCTGGCCGGTGCGCACCGACCTGTCGCAGTTCGAGCAGGTGCTGATCAATCTCTGCGTCAACGCACGCGACGCCATGCCCCAGGGCGGCACGATCCTGATCAAGACCCGCAACGTCTCCGCCGAGGATGCAGGCGGCTTCCACCAGGCGGATCTGCCGGCCGAGGATTTCGTCATGGTCGAGGTGTCCGACACCGGCTCTGGCATTCCGCCCGAAATCATGGACAAGATCTTCGAGCCGTTCTTCACCACCAAGGAAGTGGGCAAGGGCACCGGCCTCGGCCTCTCCATGGTCTACGGCATCGTCAAGCAGTCCGGCGGCTATATCTATCCCGAATCGGAAGTCGGCCGCGGCACCAGTTTCCGCATCTTCCTGCCGCGCCACATTCCCGAAGCGCCGGTCATCGTGCAGGAGGCCGTTTCGGCAGACGCAACCGCCGTGTCTGCCCAGCCGGCCGTTGTGGCACCCGTCGTGTCGACGCCCGCCTCCGACGATCTGGACCTTACCGGAAAATCGGCGGTCGTCCTGCTCGTCGAGGACGAGGAGGCCGTCCGCCGCGGCGGCAAGCGCATGCTGGAAACGCGTGGCTATACCGTGCATGAGGCGGGCTCCGGCACCGAGGCGCTCGATATCATGGAAGAGCTTCAGGGCCAGGTGGATATCGTCGTCTCCGACGTCGTCATGCCGGAAATGGATGGGCCGACGCTTCTGACCGAGCTGCGCAAGACCTATCCGGATCTGAAGTTCATCTTCGTTTCCGGTTATGCCGAGGATGCGTTTGCCCGCAACTTGCCCGCCGACGCCAAGTTCGGCTTCCTGCCGAAGCCGTTTTCGCTGAAGCAGCTCGCGGTCGCGGTCCGGGAAATGCTCGATTCGGAGTGAGAATCGGACAGACCCTCATGAAATTTCAAACGTCGCGATTCGTCGCGCGAGCGTTGCGCGATGTTGATTTCAAACGCGAATTTTCCACACCTCGGCAGGCGTGAACATCTTGAGAACGGAACGGAAATATCTATTTCGAGTCAATCTCTTGTCTGGCTCTTGCCAAATGAGAACAAAATAGGTACATCACCTTTATCGGCTGCTTCATTGCTTGCGCGGCGGCAATAACCTAAAGGTGGGATCAACATGGCACAGAACTCGTTGCGGCTGGTAGAGGATAAAGGCGTGGACAAGAGCAAGGCGCTGGAAGCAGCACTGTCACAGATCGAACGATCCTTCGGTAAGGGATCGATCATGAAGCTCGGTTCGAACGAGAATATCGTTGAGATCGAGACGGTTTCGACCGGCTCTCTCAGCCTCGACATCGCGCTTGGCATCGGTGGCCTGCCGAAGGGCCGCATCATCGAAATCTACGGTCCGGAAAGCTCCGGCAAGACGACGCTCGCGCTGCAGACGATCGCCGAAGCCCAGAAGAAGGGCGGCATCTGCGCCTTCGTCGATGCCGAACATGCGCTCGATCCGGTCTATGCCCGCAAGCTCGGCGTCGATCTCCAGAACCTGCTGATCTCGCAGCCGGATACCGGTGAACAGGCGCTCGAAATCACCGACACGCTGGTCCGGTCCGGCGCAGTCGATGTCCTCGTCGTCGACTCGGTCGCCGCATTGACCCCGCGCGCCGAAATCGAAGGCGAGATGGGCGACAGCCTGCCGGGTCTCCAGGCCCGCCTGATGAGCCAGGCGCTGCGCAAGCTGACCGCTTCGATCTCCAAGTCGAACTGCATGGTGATCTTCATCAACCAGATCCGCATGAAGATCGGCGTGATGTTCGGTTCTCCGGAAACCACCACCGGCGGCAACGCCCTGAAGTTCTACGCCTCGGTTCGCCTCGACATCCGCCGTATCGGCCAGGTCAAGGAGCGCGAGGAAGTGGTCGGCAACCAGACCCGCGTCAAGGTCGTCAAGAACAAGATGGCGCCTCCCTTCAAGCAGGTCGAATTCGACATCATGTATGGCGAAGGCGTTTCCAAGACCGGCGAACTGATCGATCTCGGCGTCAAGGCCGGCATCGTGGAGAAGTCCGGCGCCTGGTTCTCCTATAACAGCCAGCGCCTCGGCCAGGGCCGCGAGAACGCCAAGACCTTCCTGCGCGACAATCCTGAGCTTGCCCGCGAGATCGAGACGTCGCTCCGCCAGAATGCCGGCCTCATCGCCGACCGCTTCCTGCAGAACGGTGGTCCCGACGCTGACGACGGCGACGCGGCTGCGGATATGTAAGCGGTCCCGCCGCACTCCGAGTTTTCTCCGGCTGCTTGCAATCGACCGGTCGCCATCGAAAGATGAGCGGCCGGTTTCTCGTTTGGCCAGGCGGCGGGCGGCTGGACAGTTGTGGGCGTGGACGATACAAGCCTTTGGTTTTCGAATAATAGGACCGCATCCGGCGGTAAAAAGGGCGTAGCATGAGCGGCGTGAATGAAATCCGGTCGACCTTCCTCGACTATTTCCGAAAGAACGGCCACGAGGTCGTTTCCTCCAGTCCGCTGGTACCGCGCAACGATCCGACGCTGATGTTCACCAATGCCGGCATGGTGCAGTTCAAGAACGTGTTCACCGGTCTTGAGACGCGCTCCTATTCGACCGCGACAACCTCGCAGAAATGCGTGCGCGCCGGCGGCAAGCACAACGATCTCGACAATGTCGGCTACACCGCGCGCCATCTCACCTTTTTCGAAATGCTCGGCAATTTCTCGTTCGGCGACTATTTCAAGGAGCGCGCCATCGAGCTTGCCTGGAAGCTGGTCACGGAAGGGTTCGACCTGCCGAAGCACCGGCTGCTGGTGACGGTCTATTCCGAGGACGAAGAGGCGGCAACGCTCTGGAAGAAGATCGCCGGTTTTTCCGACGACAAGATCATCCGCATCCCGACCTCCGACAATTTCTGGCAGATGGGCGATACCGGCCCCTGCGGTCCGTGCTCGGAAATCTTCATCGACCAGGGTGAAAACGTCTGGGGCGGACCGCCCGGTTCGCCGGAAGAGGATGGCGACCGTTTCCTCGAATTCTGGAACCTCGTTTTCATGCAGTTCGAGCAGACGGCGCCGGGCGAGCGGTCGCTCCTGCCGCGCCCGTCGATCGATACCGGTATGGGTCTCGAGCGCATGGCCTGCGTCCTGCAGGGCAAGCAGAGCGTCTTCGATACGGACCTGTTCCGCACGCTGACCGCCACGATCGAGGACGTCATGAGCGTCAAGGCGGAAGGCAGCGCCAGCCACCGCGTCATTGCCGACCATCTCCGGTCCTCCGCCTTCCTGATCGCCGATGGCGTTCTTCCGTCGAACGAAGGGCGTGGTTACGTTCTGCGCCGCATCATGCGCCGCGCCATGCGCCATGCGCAGCTGCTGGGCGCCAGGGAGCCGGTCATGTACAGGCTCCTGCCCACGCTGGTGCAGGAAATGGGGCGCGCCTATCCGGAACTGGTCCGCGCCGAGGCTCTGATCTCCGAAACGCTGAAGCTCGAGGAAACCCGCTTCCGCAAGACGCTGGAACGCGGCCTTTCGCTGCTCTCCGACGCGACCGGTACGCTCGGCAAGGGCGACATGCTGGATGGCGAGACGGCCTTCAAGCTTTATGACACCTACGGTTTTCCGCTCGACCTGACCCAGGACGCCCTGCGTGCCCGCGAGATCGGCGTCGATATCGCCGGTTTTACCGATGCGATGGAACGCCAGAAGGCGGAAGCCCGCTCCCATTGGGCCGGATCCGGCGACAAGGCGACCGAGACGATCTGGTTCGAGCTCAAGGAAAAGCACGGCGCGACCGAATTTCTGGGTTACGACACCGAGACCGCCGAAGGCGTGGTGCAGGCGATCGTGCGCGACGGCAAGGCGGTCGACAGCGCATCGGCCGGCGAGCAGGTCCAGATCGTCGTCAACCAGACGCCGTTCTACGGCGAATCCGGCGGCCAGATGGGCGATACCGGCGTGATCTCGACGGATCACGCCAGGCTCACGGTCGCGGATACGCAGAAGAGGGGCGAGGGCCTGTTCGTCCACATCGCGACCGTCGCCGAGGGCACGCTGAAGGTCGGCGATGCGGTGGCGCTGACAGTCGATCACGCCCGCCGTTCGCGCCTGCGCTCGAACCATTCCGCCACCCATCTCCTGCATGAGGCGCTTCGCGAAGTGCTCGGCACCCACGTCGCCCAGAAGGGCTCGCTGGTGGCGCCCGAGCGCCTGCGTTTCGACGTCTCGCATCCGAAGCCGATGTCGGCCGAAGAGCTGCAGAAGGTCGAGGACATGGCCAATGCCATCATCCTGCAGAACGCACCCGTCACGACCCGCCTGATGAGCGTCGACGACGCAATCGCGGAAGGGGCAATGGCGCTGTTCGGCGAAAAATACGGTGATGAAGTCCGCGTCGTCGCGATGGGCAAGGCGGTCGAGGGTCCGAAGACCGGCAAGCCCTATTCGATAGAACTCTGCGGCGGCACGCATGTGAACGCCACCGGCGATATCGGCCTTGTCCGCGTTCTCGGCGAAAGCGCCGTCGGCGCCGGCGTTCGCCGCGTCGAGGCGGTGACGGGCGAGGCGGCGCGCGCCTATCTCGCCGAGCAGGACGACCGCGTGAAGACGCTTGCAGGCGCCTTGAAGGTGCAGCCGGCGGACGTCGTTTCGCGCGTCGAGGCGCTGCTCGACGAGCGCCGCAAGCTCGAAAAGGAACTGGCGGATGCCAAGCGCCGGCTTGCCATGGGCGGCGGGCAGGGCGGTTCGACCGGCGATGTCAGGGAGGTCGGCGGCGTCAAGTTCATGGGCAAGGCGCTCACCGGCATCGATGCCAAGGACCTCAAGGGCCTGGCGGATGAAGGCAAGGCGAGCCTCGGCTCCGGCGTCGTCACGCTGATCGGCGTTTCGGAAGACGGCAAGGCCAGTGCCGTTGTTGCGGTGACGCCTGATCTGGTGGACCGCTTCAGCGCAGTGGATCTGGTTCGCGTCGCCTCCGTGGCGCTCGGCGGCAAGGGCGGCGGCGGCCGGCCGGACATGGCCCAGGCTGGCGGCCCGGATGGCGCCAAGGCCAGTGAGGCGCTCGACGCGGTGGCAGCCGTTCTGGGCGCCTGATATTCGGTTGAGAAAAGCGGGCTTTGCCCGCTTTTCGATCTCAAGGAAAGACCAATGGGCGTGACGGCCAAAATCGACGATGACCTGGACGACGCCGTCGACGGTCTCGTGCCCGCCCTGTTTCGGGAGGCGCCGAGCTCGGTCTCGTTCAACAAGCTGCGCAAGCGCCTGCTGCGGCAGGTGCGCCAGGCCTTCGATGATTTCGGCATGCTGGGCGGCCAGAAACGCTGGCTCGTCGGTCTCTCCGGCGGCAAGGATTCCTACTCGCTGCTGGCGGTGCTGCTCGATCTTCAATGGCGCGGCCTGCTGCCGGTCGAGCTGATTGCCTGCAATCTCGACCAGGGCCAGCCGAACTTCCCCAAGCATATATTGCCGGAATATCTCGCCTCCATCGGCGTCAAGCACCGGATCGAATATCGCGATACCTATTCGATCGTGAAGGAAAAGGTGCCGGAAGGCGCCACCTATTGTTCTCTCTGTTCCAGGCTTCGGCGCGGCAATCTTTACCGGATCGCCCGCGAAGAGGGTTGCGATGCGCTGGTGCTCGGTCATCACCGCGAAGACATTCTCGAAACCTTCTTCATGAACTTCTTCCACGGCGGAAGGCTTGCCGGCATGCCGGCAAAGCTCTTGAACGACGAAGGCGACATGATGGTGCTGAGGCCGCTCGCCTATTGCGCCGAGGACGACCTGGCCAAATTCGCCGCCGCCATGCAGTTCCCGATCATCCCCTGCGATCTCTGCGGCTCGCAGGACGGCCTGCAGCGCAATTCCATGAAAGCGATGCTTGCCGATATCGAGGCCCGCATGCCGGGCCGCAAGGACACGATGCTGCGCGCGCTCGCCCATGTGAACCCGTCCCACCTGCTCGATCCGAAACTTTTCGATTTCTCCGGCCTCCAGGCCGCTCAAAACCTCTGAACTCCTCCCGACCAAGACCCCAAGAGACCGTAGTCATGACCCTCCCGCTCGACATCACGAAGCTTGCCGATCTTCTGCGCCTTGCCGCCAAGGCCGAAATCCTGCCGCGTTTCCGGCGGCTTGGCAGCGGTGACGTCCGCTCCAAGAGCGAGCCGGCCGACCTGGTGACGGAGGCCGACGAGGCGGCCGAGCGGATGATCCGCCGCGAGCTGGAGGCCTTTGCGCCCGGCGCGCTTTTCGTCGGAGAGGAATCGGTGGCGGCCGATCCCTCGCTGCTCGCCAAGCTCGCGGATGCGGAATTCGCGGTGGTCGTCGATCCGGTCGACGGCACGTTCAATTTCGCCTCCGGCATCCCGGCCTTCGGCGTGATGGCCTCCGTCGTCTGGAAGGGCGAGACGGTCGCCGGCATCATCTACGATCCGATGGGCGACGACTGGGTCATGGCGGAAAAGGGCGCCGGCGCGTTCCTGCGGCGTCCGGACGGCGAGGCGATCCGGCTTGCGGTCGCGCAATCCCGGCCGATCGACGCGATGATCGGCATGGCCTCGCCCGGATATTTCTTCGGCGGCGAGCGCGAGCGGATCCTCGGCAATCTCGCCAAGGTTCGTTTCTTCGCCAACTATCGCTGCTCGGCCCATGAATACCGCACGTTTGCCGGCGGCCACGTGCAGTTCGTGCTCTATAACAAGCTGATGCCCTGGGATCATCTGGCCGGCACGCTGATCGGGACGGAGGCCGGCGGTTACGTTGCGCGCTTCGACGGTTCTGCCTACCTGCCGCATCACCTCGACGGCGGGCTGCTGCTGACCACCGACAGGGAAAGCTGGCAGATGCTCCGCAACGAGATCATCGGCCACTGAAGCCGCGCATACAAAAAAGGCCGGAACAATCCGGCCTTTTTTGTTGGGTGAGATATTTCAGATCTTCGGCATATTTCAGATCTTCGGATTGTGCGGCTGGAAGAGTTTTCCCTTCTCGCCGATCAGCACGAAGATCAGTCCGATAATCGACACGATAAAAAATCCGGCCACCAGCGGCAATGCCGTGCCGTTGAAGGATTGGCCGATCGCAACGCCGATCAGCGCCCCGCCGACGGTACTCATGAAGCCGAGTACCGAGGAGGCCGTGCCCGCGACGTGACCGAGCGGTTCCATGGCCAGCGAATTGAAGTTCGCACCGATCCAGCCGAACTGGAACATTGCCAGCGAGAAGAAGGTCAGGAACAGCATGAAAGGCATGGGCTGCGGACCCAAAACCTGCACGAGCATCCAGACCGTCGTAATCGCGATGAAGCCGACAAGCGAGCCATGCGAGAGACGACGCATGCCGAAACGACCGACGAAGCGGGAGTTGAGAAAGGAGGCCGCCGACATGAAGACCGCCACGGCTGCGAACGCGACGGGGAATAGGGATCCGAGACCGTAGATACCCACATAGATCTGCTGCGCCGAGTTGATGAAGCCGAACATCGCGCCGAAAATGAAGGTGCTGGCGATCGTGTAGCAAAGCGCCAGGCGATTGGTCAGCACCATCTTGAAGCCCGACAGGATCGACGAAACGGTGAACGGGCGCACGTCGGCAGGGTCAAGCGTTTCCGGCAGCCTGAAATACATCCAGCTTCCGATGCAGAGCGAAATGATCGCGATGAAGAGGAAGATCAGATGCCAGTTGCCGGCAAGCAGAATAAGCTGGCCGGTGCCCGGTGCGATGATCGGCACGACCATGAAGACCATCATGATCAGCGACATGACCTCAGCCATCGCGCGGCCGCCATAAACGTCGCGGACGATGGAAATGGTGATGACCCGGGTCGCGGCAGCGCCGGCGCCCTGGATAAAGCGAAGGACAAGAAGAGCGCCAAAGGAGGGCACGACGACGATGGCGACGGCGCAGATGAAATAGATGCCGATGCCGAACAGCATCGGGTTGCGCCGGCCGAAACGGTCCGAGAGAGGGCCATAGAGGACCTGGGCGATGCCAAGGCCGAATATGTAGGACGAGACCACATACTGCCGGTGGTTCTCATTCAAGACCCCAAGCGCAGCGCCGATCTGTTGAAGGCCCGGGAGCATGATGTCGATGGCGAATGCATTGAGTGCCATCAGCATCGCCATCATCGCGATAAATTCGGCGCGCCCCATGCCGCGCAGGCGGTCCTGAGGCGTTTGCAAAGGATTTGTCACAAGTAGCTTCCTAAACAACGTGAAGGCGCCGTTGGGAGCGGCGCCTTGAAAAATATCTTTATAATGTCCCGGACCTTGGCCCGGAAAATCTCAAGCCGCGCCGCGGACGCTGATGCCTTGCTCCTGCAGGTGAGTCTGCAACTCTCCGGATTGGAACATCTCGCGGACGATATCGCAACCGCCGATGAACTCGCCCTTGACGTAAAGCTGCGGAATGGTTGGCCAGTTGGAGTAGTCCTTGATGCCCTGGCGGATTTCCGCATCGGCGAGCACGTTGACGCCCTTGTAGTCGAGACCGAGATAGTCGAGAATCTGCACGACCTGGCCGGAGAAACCGCATTGCGGGAACTGCGGGGTGCCCTTCATGAAGAGAACCACGTCATTGGTCTTCACTTCGTTGGCGATAAAATCGGTAATTCCGCTCATGTCCTATCCTTTCACATGCGGTTTCAAGGGCCGCTGCGCTGCGTCATTAGCCTTAAATAGCAATGTGGCAGCTGGAATTCCAGCGGAATAGTCCATTGGGTGGGGTTATTCCGCGGCTCGCCGCCGTTTAAAACGTCAGGCGAGCCACGACCGTGCTGGCGGCTGTGCCGCTTGCTGCGACTGCCGAGGAGCTCCGGTGACGATCTCCTCGATCAGGCCGGGCGTCGTCATCTCACTCCGCCGGAGCGGAGGTCTGCAGCGCCAGCGCATGCAGTACGCCGCCCATATTGCCCTTCAGAGCCTCGTAGACCATCTGATGCTGCTGGACGCGGCTCTTTCCGCGAAAAGCCTCCGCCACCACTTCGGCAGCGTAGTGGTCGCCGTCGCCGGCGAGATCCCGGATGGTAACCTTGGCACCGGGAATGCCGGCCTTGATCAGGTCTTCGATTTCACCGGGTCTCATAGCCATGATGTCACGCCTTTTCTTCTCCGCAGACTCAACCGCGAAACCTTTTGTCGAGATACACTGCCTCAAAGCTGCTCTGCGGTCAAAGCGGGATCGAGCGGCTCAGCTGCAATGATGCAAGAATGCATGCTTCATCTTGTGGAGGCTGGCCCTGGCGCGGAACCTCAGTGGCGGAAGATGCTGGGCGCGGGAGAAACGAAAGAGCCATAAGGAGCTCATCGTCAGGATCATGAAGCCGTAGGACTCGAGGCTTTCCTCCATCATGACGATATCGAAATGCTCGGCGAGCTGGCTGGCGCCGAGCACCGCGGCAATCAGGCCCAGTGGCCAGGAAAGGCGCGGATGGATAGCGCGCAGGAAGCCGCCTCTGTGCCGATATTCGAACACGATCGTCGCAATCAGCAGGATCAGGGCGGCAATGCCGATAATAATTGGCAGCCAAGTCTTCGACACACAATAAACTGTCACACTTCCACGGCATATTGGCATCTCACGCATGAAGAAGACGACGGAGATGCAGGCCGTCGTGACTGCGACGAAGCGTGCCAATATCCTCGTTCCGAGGGCGGCCATGACCGCAAAAACTGCGGTGATGGCAAGTGAAGCGGATTGAAGGTCTTCGATGGGGCCGTCTTCATCGAAGATATCGTGGGTGGTCATTCCCATCTTCGAAAAAATCATCCAGGCCAGAACGTTCAGGCAAAGGGTGACGATCAGTGCATCGAGCCAGATCCGCCTGTAGTGCCAGGTCGGGCCCGATGACCTCAACCAGGTCAAAATCGGTTTCAGCATTTCTCTACGCTTGTTCTCATATCAGAAAACCCGAATGGTTATCCGGATGAGACGAGTCCAGCAATCCCTTCGGCTTCAAATTTGCTCACGTGTGCAGAAAAGCCGCAGTCCTAAACCGCGGCTTTTCGCACTGGCGTAGCTTTCCTGACGCGTGGAGCGGCTGGAATTCAGGCCATGAAGGCCGGGAACCAGCTCTCATGCGCT
This sequence comes from Hyphomicrobiales bacterium, assembly GCA_900471605.1. Taxonomy (GTDB): domain Bacteria; phylum Pseudomonadota; class Alphaproteobacteria; order Rhizobiales; family Rhizobiaceae; genus Neorhizobium. The sequence goes on from UCEY01000043.1 coordinate 106,229, forward strand.
TCCGTCAGCTGCGGGATCCCGATCTCGATCAGGTCGTCGATCACCAAGCTGCCGCCTGCGACTGTGCCAAGCGTGCGGAAGGGAACGGCCGCACCTTCGGCATTGGCCTGCACGAAATTGGCGAGATCCGCAGGCACTGCGATGACATAACGGGCCTGATCTTCGCCGAACAGCAGCGCATGGGCCGGGCCGCGCTGTTCCTTGAGGCTGATTTTCATTCCCTTGGCCGATGCCATTGCCATCTCGGCAAGCGCCACCGCAAGGCCGCCCGAAGAAATGTCGTGGCAGGCCGTGACTTGGCCGTTGCGGATGAGCGAGCGGACGAAATCGCCGTTGCGGCGCTCGGCCTTCAGGTCGACTTCCGGCGGCGGACCGTCGATCGTGTCGAGAATGTCGCGCAGATAGACCGAAGAGCCGAGATGGCTGCCGTCCGTTCCGATCATGATCAGCTTGTCGCCGTCGTTCGCCGAACCGATCTTCGCCATTTTCTGCCAGTCCGGCAGAAGGCCGACACCGGCTATCGTCGGGGTCGGCAGGATGGCGATGCCGTTGGTCTCGTTGTAGAGCGAGACATTGCCGGAGACGATCGGGAAATCGAGCGCCTTGCAGGCCTCGCCGATGCCCTTGATGGCGCCGACGAGCTGACCCATGATTTCCGGTTTTTCCGGATTGCCGAAATTGAGGTTGTCGGTGGCGGCGAGCGGTTCGGCACCGGTTGCGACGATATTGCGCCAGCATTCCGCGACCGCCTGCTTGCCGCCTTCGAACGGATCGGCCTCGACGTAGCGCGGCGTGACGTCGGAAGAGAAGGCGAGTGCCTTGGTGGGATGGGTGTCGATACGCACGACGCCGGCATCGCCGCCCGGGCGCTGCAGCGAATTGCCCTGGATCAGCGTGTCATACTGTTCCCAGACCCAGCGGCGGCTGGACTGGTTGGCCGAGCCGACGAGTTTCAGCAAAGCCTGATTATAGTCGGCGGGTGCGGCAACCTGCGAGGCGGGCAGGGGCGGGCATGCCTTTGACGGCACCCAGGGACGGTCGTATTCCGGAGCCTGGTCGCCGAGATCCTTGATCGGCAGGTTGGCGACTTCCTCGCCCTGATGCAGGACGCGGAAACGCAGGTCGTCGGTCGTCTTGCCGACGATCGCGAAATCGAGGCCCCATTTGACGAAGATCGCCTTGGCCTGGTCTTCCTTTTCCGGCTGCAGCACCATGAGCATGCGCTCCTGGCTTTCCGACAGCATCATTTCATAGGCCGTCATCCGGTCTTCGCGCACCGGCACCTGGTCGAGGTCGAGCTCGATGCCGAGGTCGCCCTTGGCGCCCATCTCGACGGCCGAGCAGGTGAGGCCGGCCGCACCCATGTCCTGGATGGCGATCACGGCGCCGGTTGCCATCAGTTCGAGGCAGGCTTCGAGCAGGCATTTTTCGGTGAAGGGGTCGCCGACCTGGACGGTCGGGCGCTTTTCTTCGATGGATTCGTCGAATTCGGCAGATGCCATCGTTGCCCCGCCGACACCGTCACGGCCGGTCTTGGCACCGAGGTAAACGACCGGCAGGCCGACGCCTTTGGCTTCCGACAGGAAGATCGCATTCGACTTGGCAAGCCCGGCTGCAAAGGCATTGACCAGGATGTTGCCGTTGTATCGTGGATCGAACTCCACTTCGCCGCCGACGGTCGGCACGCCGAAGGAATTGCCGTACCCGCCGACGCCGGCAACGACGCCGGACACAAGATGTTTGGTCTTCGGATGGTCGGGCGCCCCGAAGCGCAGCGCGTTCATCGCCGCGATCGGGCGAGCGCCCATGGTGAAGACGTCGCGCAGAATGCCGCCGACGCCCGTCGCCGCACCCTGGTAGGGTTCGATATAGGATGGATGGTTGTGGCTCTCCATCTTGAAGACGACGCAGTCGCCATCGTCGATATCCACCACGCCGGCATTTTCGCCAGGCCCCTGGATGACGCGCGGTCCCTTGGTCGGCAGGGTGCGCAGCCATTTCTTGGAGGATTTGTAGGAGCAGTGCTCGTTCCACATGGCCGAGAAGATGCCGAGTTCCGTGAAGCTTGGCTCGCGTCCGATCAGATCGAGAATCCGCTGATATTCGTCGGGCTTCAGGCCATGCGAGGCGACGAGTTCGGGAGTGATCGCGATGCTGTTCGGAATGGTCATGATCTTCTCTGGATTGGGGAGCCTGACAAGGCCGCTCTTTAACCTATGTGGCGGCGGCGCGCGACAGGAAAATGCTGCCGTGCGATGGCATGATGTGGAAGGCCGGAAAACAAAAAGCGCCGGAAACCCGGCGCCTCTTTCAGACCATATCGGCTGTGGATCAGAACTTGTAGCCAACCGCGATGCCTGCATAGGAGAGGCCGGCATTGTAGTCGCAGAGGTTGGCATTCGAGGAGTGCTCGACGGTCGCCAGAACACGCCAGTTGTTGGTGATGTTGTAGCCGAGGCCGAGCGACTCGTGGAAGAGCGCATGGCAACCGACCTTCGGGCCGTCATTCGGCTTGTCGAGATTGCCGTTGTTGAACGCGCCGCCGAAGCCGAGATCGACGAAGATCTTGTCGGTGATCGGTGCCGTCCAGGTGAAGCCGGCAAACACCTGGCTTGCTTCGCCGGCCGTCGAGACGATCGCGCCGACATGGACGCGCGGACGCAGCATGTGGTCCATGAAGCTCTGGGCGTGACGCTGGTCGAAGGGGTCGAAGAAGACGGTGGCGGAAGGGAACGCGCCCTTTTCGAAGGTGCTCTTGCTCTGGATCGAACCGGAAACGCCGATACGCACTTCATCGAACAGACGTTCCTGGGCAGATGCCGAGGAGGAGATGCCCGAAGCCAGGATGACGGCTCCGATTGCAGATGCGAAAAATGTCTTGTTCATTCCACCGCCCTCATAAGCGCCGCCATGCTGGCGGCCGGTGCGATTCGCACTCGGTACGCTCGCCCACTCTTCAAGATCGAAGTGGTACAATGGCAGTTTGAAGCCGTCCAGCGCCGTTCACACTGTGTTATCACTTGTGGCGAGAAAATGTGACGATTTGGGCAGGCCGGTGCAGGCGTGCAACAGATTGTATATTAATGCGTAAATACAGATGGTTAATATCAGCAGCCCGTCGCGCCGCCAGCCCAGCGCAGCACGTCGCGCTTGATCCGCTCTCCGTCGGGTCCGCTCATCATCGGGCCGAAGGCGTCAAGGCGGGCAGGGTTGCCCTCCGCCTGGACGACCAGCATCGGGCGGGACTCGGGACTGTTGCGCGGCACGGCGAGGATGCGCGGCCGGCCGGAGAAGGAATTGAGTTCCGGCGCCAGCCGATAGGGTTTGAAGGCCGCATCGCCCGATTTGAACCAGCAGCTGTTGGCGGCGAGCGCCACGCGTTCCATGGTCGGCAGCGCCGCACGGTTCGCCGTCACCGCCGCCGGACGCTCGGATTGGCAGGCGGCGAGCGCCACGCCAAGGATGACGAGTGACGATAGGGCGGGCAGGCGATGGAAGAACGGCATCAAAACGTCCTGACGTGGTTTCGGTCGTTCCAGGGGCGATCCGGATAGCGTGGAGGTTCAGGCGGTCGCGGCGATCACATCGAGCGCCGAGGCGAAAATTCCGCGCCCGTCATTGCCGCCATGGGCGGCCTCGATCAGGTTTTCCGGATGCGGCATCATGCCGAGCACGTTGCCGCGGCTGTTGATGACGCCGGCGATATCGTTCAGCGAACCGTTCGGATTGGTGCCTTCCGCATAACGGAAGACGATCTCGCCGCGATCTTCCATGCCGGACAGCGTGTCCGCGTCGACGAAATAGTTGCCGTCGTGATGGGCGACCGGGCAACGGAGTACCTGGCCCTTTTCATAGGCCCGGGTGAAGTCCGTTTCGGCATTGACCACTTCGAGCTTCACTTCCTTGCAGACGAATTTCAGCGACGAATTGCGCATCAATGCGCCGGGAAGCATGCCGGCTTCGACGAGGATCTGGAAACCGTTGCAGACGCCGAGCACCTTCACGCCCTTATCCGCCTTGTCCTTGATCGCCTGCATCACCGGCATGCGGGCGGCAATTGCACCGCAGCGCAGGTAATCGCCATAGGAGAAACCGCCGGGGATGACGATCAGGTCGATATCGTCCGCGATCTCGGTCTCGGTCTGCCAGATGGTGATCGGCGCCTTGCCGGAAATCTTGGTGAGGGCGGCAATCATGTCGCGATCGCGATTGAGACCGGGAAGCTGAACGACGGCGGATTTCATGGGTGCGGTTCAAACCTTGCCTGGGCCTCGGCGAGCTCGCGCAGCTCGAGGCGGTTTTCGATACGATCGAGTCGGTTTTCGATATGACCAACCGTGACGCGAAGATTGTTCACATCCCCTTGGAGAACGTGGAGTTGTCCTCTCAAGGTCATGTGGTCGGCCCGCAACTCACCAATTGATAGTTCGACCTTGTCAAATCGCTGATGAATCTTCTTGAGAAGCTCAGACATCAACTCACTTGTGATCTCAGCCATCCCGCGCTTCCCGCAACCTTCAGTCGAGGGCGATAGTATAGTTCTCAATCACAGTGTTTGCCAGCAGCTTCTCGCACATGGCTTTCAGGTCCGCCTCGGCCTTCGCCTTGTCGGTACCCTCGAGTTCGAGGTCGAAGACCTTGCCCTGGCGCACATGACCGACGCCCGAAAAGCCGAGGCTGCCGAGCGCGCCTTCGATGGCCTTGCCCTGCGGATCGAGAACGCCGTTCTTGAGCGTGACGGTCACGCGTGCCTTGATCACTGATCCAACCCCCAGATTACTTGACGAGAACCGGTCCGGTGCCGCGGACGGGTTCGTTCTCATTGATGATGCCGAGACGGCGCGCCACTTCCGAGTAAGCTTCCACAAGGCCGCCCAGATCCTGCCTGAAACGGTCCTTGTCCATTTTTTCCCTGGTCTCGATATCCCAGAGGCGGCAGCTGTCCGGCGAGATCTCGTCGGCAAGGATGATGCGCATCATGTCGCCTTCGAACAGGCGTCCGCATTCGATCTTGAAATCGACGAGCTGGATGCCGACGCCGAGGAACAGTCCCGAGAGGAAGTCGTTGACGCGGATGGCGAGCGCCATGATGTCGTCGAGTTCGGCAGGGTTCGCCCAGCCGAAAGCGGTGATGTGTTCCTCGGAGACCATCGGGTCGGCGAGCGCATCGGACTTGTAGTAGAATTCAATGATCGAGCGCGGCAGGACCATGCCTTCCTCGATGCCGAGACGCGTCGAGAGCGATCCCGCGGCGACGTTGCGCACCACGATCTCGAGCGGAATCATCTCCACTTCCTTGATCAGCTGTTCGCGCATGTTCAGCCGGCGGATGAAATGCGTCGGGATGCCGATCTTGTTCAGATGGGTGAAGAGGTATTCCGAGATGCGGTTGTTGAGGACACCCTTGCCGTCGATGACGTCATGTTTCTTCTTGTTGAAGGCGGTGGCGTCGTCCTTGAAGAACTGGATCAGCGTGCCGGGCTCCGGGCCTTCATAGAGGATCTTGGCCTTGCCTTCGTAGATACGGCGGCGACGGTTCATGATTCTTGTCTCGTTGTTGGCGCCCTTGCCGGGCGCAATGGATGATGTTTGAGCGGTCCCTTAACGGAAAAGAACAGGTTTCACAATGCGGGCCTCCGAAACCTTTGTGGGTGAGGGGTCTATGAAGCGCAATCGGGAATCATTGAGCTTCAGATTACACGGCTTTTCAAAGGTTTTGCTCCGGCAATCGGGATGTCCGGACCGAAAGGGAGGTAATGAACAGGAAAAGCCGGAACCATCATATGTCTACGCTCTTTGTGGCCGGACCAGAGCCCTCAAGGGTAAATTTGGCTATGACAAGAGCTCGCAGTTCCGGGGGCAATCCCGTCGCAACAGGCTGATGGAACGCAGAGCCGCATCGCAGCCGGGTATTGCCGGTTCAAGCGCCCATGCACGGAATCTGGTGCTTTCCAGCCTCGACGGCAAGGTCCGCACGGCATAATCACCAAATGCGTCATGATTTCGGCGCCGTCGGCGTCGACGCCTCGCTTCATGGGCGGGGCGCGACCGGCCGGGGCGCTGCAGCCTGCGGCGATGGAACTTGCATCAGTCAAGTACCCGCCGGGAATCCGCGTCCGCCAGTGCCGGAATCGACAGCTCGCCGATTGCGCTTCGCTCCTCTTTTGATTATGGGGGTCCCGTATAAGTTCACTTTGGGAGACCCGAGATGAGTGGCCTCAGCGATCGCGAAAAAGCCTTTGAAAACAAGTTTGCCCTGGACCAGGAATTGAAGTTCAAGGCGCTCGCCCGCCGCAACAGGCTCGTCGGCCTCTGGGCGGCCGGTCTGCTCGGCAAGGCGGACGCCGACGCTTATGCGAAGGAAGTCGTCGTTGCCGACTTCGAGGAAGCGGGCGACGAGGACGTGTTCCGCAAGCTGCGGAGCGATCTCGATGCAGCCGGCGTCTCCGTCTCCGACCAGGATATCCGTGCCAAGATGGTGGAGCTTCTGGCCCAGGCGATCGATCAGATCGAAAACCAGTAAGCTGTATTTCACCAGCCTGATACGAGAGCTGCGTCCGGTTGGGCGCGGCTTTTCCGTATTCCGATGAATCGAACGCCGATCCAGGCGGTTGGGCGCTGCGGTTGTTGGCCTACAGGCTTTCGGATGGCCGCCAGCGGCCGGAGCGTATGAAGTCCGGGATGCTCGCGCGTGGCATCGGCCTTGCAAGCGCATACCCCTGCAGGACGTCGCAGCCGAGGTCGCGCAGGATACGGATCTGTTCCGTGGTCTCGACGCCTTCGGCGACCACCTCGATATTCAGCGACTTGCCGATCTCTATGATCGACCCGACCATCTTCCGTTGCTTCTGCGACTGCGAGACGAGACGGACGAGTTCGCGGTCGATCTTCAGCGCCCGCGGATTGAGCCGCAGGAGGCTGATGATCGAGGCGTGGCCGGTGCCGAAATCGTCGATTTCGATATCGATACCAAGCTTCCTGATCCGCGCGAGGTTCTTCAGCACATCGCCATCGCAATTGTCGAGGAAGATCGATTCCAGAAGCTCGAAGGACACCGTACCCGGCTCGATCCTGAGTTTCTTGAGCTTGCGCGACAGCGAAGCATCGTGCAGCCGCCGGTAGGAAACGTTGACCGAGAGTTTCGGGATCGAAAGGCCATGCGCGCGCCAATCGCGAAAATCGGCCAGCGCCTTGTCGAGAATGATTCCGTCGATCACCGAGACGGCGTCGAGCTCCTCGGCCATTTCGAGGAACTGGTCGGGAGACAGCATGCCGCGTTCCGGATGCATCCACCGCGCCAGCGTTTCGACCCCGGCGATCTCAAGCGTCGCCGCGTCGAACTGAAGCTGATAATATGGAATGAATTCGTCGCGCTCGAGCGCAAGAAGGATTTCGTCCGATATACGCTTGGTGCTGATAATCGCGTTGTGGGTGTCGGCCGAGAAGAATTCATGCCGGTTGCGGCCGCGGTTCTTGGCCCGGTAAAGCGCGATGTCGGCGTTGAGGAGAAGCTGGCGCGCGTCGACCTCCGCGCCGGTATGGCAGGCGATGCCGATGCTGGCGCCGAAACGGCAGTCGTTGCCCTCGTAGGACACTGGCTTGCGCAGCTCCCCGATGATCCGGTCGGCCAGATGCGAGAGCTTTCGCGGCGAGCCCTCGAATTTCGACAGGATGACGAATTCGTCCCCGCCGATGCGGGCGACGAAATCGCCCTTTCGGATCGTGCCCCTGAGGACTTTCGCCGCGTGCTTCAGCATCATGTCGCCGGCACTGTGACCGAGCGTGTCGTTGATCTGCTTGAAGCGGTCGAGGTCGATATGGAGGATCGCGATGCCGTGCCTGTCGCGGGCGCATTCGGCCGCGACGCGGTCCAGCATCTCGTCGAGATAACGCCGGTTGGGGAGGTCGGTCAGGTAGTCGTGCATCGCATTGTGCTCGATGCTGCTGCGGGCGGCCTCGAGATCGCGATTGCGCGCTTCCGCGAGGGTTTTTGCCCGTTCGAGTTCGCGGTGAAGGGCAACGTCCGCCGTGACATCCCAGTTGGCGCCGACCATTTTCGGGTGGCCGTTGCCATCGATGAAAGACATGGTGCGGGTGCGTACGACGCGTTCGGAGCCGTCCCGCAATATCACCCGGTATTGGTCCGAGAAGCGTTTGCCCTCTTCGATATGGTCGAGGACGTTTGCCTGAACGCGCGCGGCGTCGTCGGGATGCAGAAAACTCTCCCAGAGCCCGCCGATCTTCACTTCTTCGCTTCTTGCCAGCCCATAGATCCGGAACATGCGTTCGTCCCAGTCGACTTCGCCGGTGGAGAAGTCGGATTCGTAGACGCCAATGCCGGATATTTCGAGCGCCATGTCGAGCCGCCGCGACATCTGCGCGGTCTTCTCGTCTGCGGCCTTGCGTGCGGTAATGTCCGTGTCCGTGCCGACCACACGGGTCGCCTTGCCGGTCGCGTCCCATTCGACGCAGGCACCCCGGCATTCGATCCAGACCCAATGCCCCTGTTTGTGGCGTTCGCGATAATCGAAGACGGCATAGGCCGGGTCGCCGGCATTCTGCCGCGCCATGGCATGGATGACGCGGTCCCGGTCGTCCGGATGCACCAGCTTTAGCCATTCCTCGGTGCTGGCTGCCAGCGGATCCTCCGGTGACATTCCCCGGATCTGCCGCCACACCGGCGAATAGTATTTCTGGCCGGTTGCGTAGTTATGGTCCCAGACGCCCGATACGGAGCTGACCAGCGCGTTGTCCCAGCGGCTTTCGCGTTCGGCAAGTTCTTCGATCTGCAGTCTCTGGTCGGTGACGTCGGCCAGATGCACCGCAAACAGAAATTGGCCTTTGAGATTCTTGCCGAGCGGCGCGAAGGTGGTCACCGCCCATCGCGGCGAACCGGCCGGGTCCAGGAACCGCAGTTCCAGGCGTTCTGAAGCGGAACCGATGTCCAGGCCTTCGATCGCCCGATGGAACCTGGCCTGATCCTGGACATGAAGAAGGGTCGACAGGGTCGCCGGCCGCTGGTTTTCCCCAAGCCACTCGCGTTTGAATGTGCCGTTTGCAAACAACAGCGCTGCGGCATGGTCGATGATGGCGATCGGGAAAGGGGCTGCCTCGAACACCGTCTCAAGAACGCCGATCTCGTCTCCGGGGCCGGAGTCCAAAGGGCGTGGGAGAACACTTGACGGCATCGGCACAGCCTGGCTCGCAACAAAATGAGCGGGCACTTTAGCAAGTGTCAATTAAATCCAGCTTAAAATTGCCGTTCGAATTGATGCACCCGGAAATTACGGGAGAATGCAAATTCCGTCGTGTTTTCAAGGCTTCAGGCGGCTGATGAATTGGGCAAAAACCATTGTGCCCTCCGGCCATGGCCCATGGCCGGATTCCTGGTTGATGTGGCCGGCCTCGCCGGCATCGACCAGCATCGAACCCCAGGCAGACGCGATGTCGTCCGCATGTTCATAGGAGCCGAAGGGATCGTTGCGGCTTGCGACCGTCAGCGACGGGAACGGCAGAGGATCCCGGGGATAGGGGCCGAAGGTCAAAAGGTGCTTCGGCCGGATGGACGGATTGTCCACTTCCGGCGGCGCCACGAAAAAGGCGCCGGCCACCGGCTTCGTGAACAGCGGGAGGGCGTGGACGACCGTCGGGATGCCGAGCGAGTGGGCGACGATGACGACGGGGCGCGTCGCGCGGTTCACCTCTTCGGCGACGCGGGCGATCCAGTCCTCGCGGACCGGCTTCGACCATTCGTCCTGCTCGACCCGACGGGCCGTCGTGAGCTTCTGCTCCCAACGGGTCTGCCAGTGATGCGGCCCGGAATTGGTGTAGCCGGGGACGATCAGTATATCTGCTTCGGATGCCTTCATGGCGCCTATCTGTGTTCGCCGACGGTCAAGATCAAGCCTCGCCGAAAACGCGACGGAAGATCGTGTCCACGTGCTTGGTGTGATAGCCGAGGTCGAATTTCTCGCGCAGGTCCTCTTCGGAAAGTGCGGCGCGGACTTCCTGGTCGGCAAGCAGTTCCTCGAGGAAATCCTTGCCTTCTTCCCAGACCTTCATGGCGTTGCGCTGCACGAGGCGATAGGCGTCCTCGCGGGAGGTGCCGGCTTGCGTAAGGGCAAGCAGAACCCGCTGCGAGTGAACAAGTCCCCGGAACTTGTTCATATTCTTCATCATGTTCTCAGGATAGACGAGCAGCTTGTCGATCACGCTGGTCATGCGTGCCAGCGCGAAGTCGAGCGTCACGGTCGCGTCCGGGCCGATCATGCGTTCGACCGAGGAGTGCGAAATGTCGCGCTCGTGCCAGAGGGCCACGTTTTCCATGGCCGGCAGCGCGTAGGAGCGCACCATGCGGGCAAGGCCCGTCAGGTTTTCGGTCAGCACCGGGTTGCGCTTGTGCGGCATCGCCGACGAACCCTTCTGGCCCGGCGAGAAATATTCCTCCGCTTCCAGCACTTCGGTGCGCTGCAGGTGGCGCACCTCGATCGCCAGGCGCTCGATCGACGAGGCGATGACGCCGAGGATGGCAAAATACATGGCGTGACGGTCGCGCGGGATGACCTGGGTGGAGACCGGTTCCGGCTTCAGGCCCATGGCGGCGGCGACGTGTTCCTCCACGCGCGGGTCGATATTGGCGAAGGTGCCGACGGCGCCCGATATCGCGCAGGTGGCGATCTCGTCGCGGGCTTCGAGCAGACGCGTCTTGTTGCGGTCGAATTCCGCATAGGCCTGGGCGAGCTTGACGCCGAACGTGGTCGGTTCGGCGTGGATGCCGTGGCTGCGGCCGATCGTGACCGTGTCCTTGTGCTCGAAGGCGCGGCGCTTCAGCGCTTCGAGCAGCTTGTCGATATCGGCGATCAGCAGGTCGGTGGCGCGCACCAGCTGGACGCTGAAACAGGTGTCGAGCACGTCGGACGAGGTCATGCCCTGGTGGATGAAGCGGCTGTCGGGACCGACGAATTCGGCAAGGTGGGTCAGGAAGGCGATGACGTCATGCTTGGTGACGGCTTCGATCTCGTCGATGCGCGCGACGTCGAAGGTGGCGCTGCCGCCCTTTTCCCAGATCGTCTCCGCCGCCGATTTCGGGATCACGCCGATTGCCGCCAGCGCATCGCAGGCATGGGCCTCGATCTCGAACCAGATGCGGAACTTGGTTTCGGGCGACCAGATGGCGACCATTTCGGGCCGCGAGTAACGGGGGATCATGGGCTTGTCGTTTCCTTCACGAGTGTCGGCTGCGCTGTAGCAAGAAGCGCGGCGAAGCTCAAGTTTTTGAGGCGGTCAAACGGGATCAGGGCGCCGTCTTGAGCGGAATGGCGATCCAGCGTCCGTTCTGGCCCTCGAAACCGGCACTGAGGACCATGACCAGAGCGACTTCCACCGCAGCGCCTTCAAGCGATGCGCCGCTGACGACGCCGGCGAGCCGGTATCCGGTCACGCAGCCGCGCGAGGGGGGAATGCGCTGGTCTTCGTGGACCACGTCGTCGACCGGTTTTCCGTCGCGCTCGGTAAAGCGCAGGCGGAAGGAAACCGTCTTGTCGACAATGCCCTCGCATTGCGGGCCGAGCGGCTGCGGGACCTCTTCGAGGACGAGCGTGTTGGCTTCCCCGACGGGCGGCATGGCCGGCACGCTGCGATACCGAAGCTGATGCGGGTCGGTGCCGATTTCGGTGATCGGGTTGAAGGCGACGAGTTCGCCCGGATGATTGGTGAGCTCATGGGTCTCGACCACCACATCCGCAGCGTTGTGGACCTGCCAGCGGGCCTTGGCGACCGTTGCGCCGTCCTCTTCCAGCCGGACCCGGAACGGCGTGCCGGGCAGATAGGTGTCCTTGTTGAGGTCGAGCGCGTAGATGTTCGCATAGGGAAAACCGGATCCGTCCTGGATGCCGTATTCCTCGAAGGCGAAGACTGCGCCGTCGGCGGAAAAGCCGATGGGGCGCACGCTTGCGATATCGGCAGCGGATGTGGAACCGGCAAACAGCATTGCCGCAAATGCAGGAACCGAAGATCGCAAGCGTGGTATCATCTGCGTCCGTCCTCCGCCGCAGCTTTCAGCCGCGCGATATTCTCACGATAGGCCGCGATTCCATCACCTTTGTAAACTGCGGATCCGGCAACGAAGACATTGGCCCCCGCGGCCGTCGCCGCACCGATCGTGTCTGCGGTAATGCCGCCGTCGACTTCCAGTTCGATCGGCCGGTTGCCGATCATCGCCTTGGCGGCACGGATCTTGTCCACCATCGCCGGAATGAATTTCTGGCCGCCGAAACCCGGGTTGACGCTCATGATCAGGATCAGGTCGATGTCGTCGAGCACGTTTTCGATGGCGGAAAGCGGCGTTGCCGGATTGAGCGTGACGCCGACCTTCTTGCCGAGCGAGCGGATCGTCTGCAGCGAACGGTGCAGGTGCGGCCCGGCCTCGACATGGACGGTGATACCGTCGCAGCCGGCCTTGGCGAAGGCTTCGAGATAGGGATCGGCGGGAGAGATCATCAGGTGGCAGTCGAAAAAGGCCGTGGTGTAGGACCGCAAGGACTTGATGACGTCGGGTCCGAAAGAGATGTTCGGCACGAAATGCCCGTCCATCACGTCGAGATGGACCCATTCGGCCCCCGCATCGACGGCGTCGCGAACTTCCTGGCCGAGCTTGGAAAAATCGGCGGCGAGAATGGAGGGAGCGATGCGGATCGGCAGGTGCGGGGCGAGCGTCATGGGTCGAAAATCTCCGGTTGTCGGCGCTCCCTCTAACATTGCGGCGCGGGCGGAACAATCGTCAGTCGGTCGCCGGGCGTGAGAGCATGAACGTCGATCCACGCCATTCCAGCAAGCGGAACGGATTGTCCTTCAGTTCATGCCCGCGATCGAAGGCGATCGGGCCGATCACGGTATTGAAGGAGCGGCTGCCGATCGTCTGCACCAGCGGCTGGCCCGCGGCCGCGGTCACCGCCTGGTGAACGAGTTCGGCAGCGGCATAGGCGGGCAGCATATAGCCGTCGGCATCGATGTTTTTCGCACGCAGCGCGGCGACGGCGGCAGACGCCGAGGGCAGGGCGGCATAATCGGGAAGCGCGACGGCCAGAACACCGTCGCGCAACGGAACCGGGCGGTTGGCCGCACGCAGGTTGTCACCGCCAAGCAAGGTCAGCGGAATGTTTTCGGAAGCGCCGTCGCGGGCGATGATCGCCATGTCGTTGCGGTCGCCGCCGACGAAGACATGGCTCGCGCCCGCCTTGGCGAGGCGGCGAACCAGCGCCACCTGTTGTTCCTGGCCAGGCCGGAACGTGTCGGTGAAGATCGGGGTTATGCCCATCGGCTCGAGACGTTGGCGGATGGCGCTCGCAAGCTCGCGGCCGTAGATCGTGCCGTCCTCGACCAGCGCGATCGGTTCCGCCTTCCAGATGCTCAGAATGGTTTCGGACAGTTTTTCCGCCTCGTCGCCTTCGGCCGGCGCCATGCGGAAGAACGGCCAGCCGTTGCGCAACGTGTCTTCCATCAGGATCTTCGAACGCACCGAGATCGTGAGGGCCGGGATCTGGGACGCCTTGAGCATCGGCAATGCCGTAGACAGCGTCTCGACACAGAGGAAACCGATGGCGGCGGACACTTTCGCATCGGTGAGGGTTTTGGCGGCGGCAGCGCCGCCATTCTCGTCGCAGCTCTCGTCGATCTCGACGATCGTATCGCCGCCCGCTTCCGCCGCCGCGCGCGCGCCTGAAAAGACCTGGGTGCCGAGCGGCGCATATGGACCGGAGCGTGGCGCCACGACGCCGATCACTGCCGCCGATGCCGGTCCGCATCCGAGAAACGAAGCCAGCAGTCCGGCGATGATGAAACGTCGTGCTGTCATGTTTTCCCTGGGATTCTTCTTCGAACTGACATTTAGCTTTCTGATCGCAGCCGTCAAAGAGAATCGGCTTTTGAAGGTAAAAAGCCGCAACTCCGATGGACAACTTGCGCCTTTGCCACCATATCTCGCAGAGTAATGCGGGACTGACATCAGCCCCCGGATGCCTTTCAAGAGATGCCTTTGACGGACCAGCCTCTTCTCGATCCCGTCCACTACCGAAACGGCATGGCGCGATACGCTGGCCATGTCCAGGTTGTGACGACGGAGTTCGAAGGCGTGCGCCGCGGCGTGACGGTGACGGCAGCCTGCTCGGTTTCGGACAATCCGCCGACCGTGCTTGTCTGCCTCAACGGCAGCAACGTCAACAATGCCATATTCGAGAGGAGCGGCATTTTTGCATTGAATTCGCTGACGGCGCATCATCAGGCCCTGGCGACGGGTTTTGCGGGGTTGAGCGGCGTGCCGGCCGACGAGCGGTTTGCGCTCGGGAACTGGAAGACATTGGTGACCGGTGCCCCGGTGCTTGCAGACGCGGTCGTCAGCTTCGATTGCCGGCTGACCGACATAAAGCGGGTTTCGACCCATTTCGTCATGTTCGGCGAAGTGAAGGCCATGCATCTCGGCGAGGCGAACCCCTCGCTCATCTATCTGGACCGCGGCTTTCGTACATTGTAGAACGCCGTTTGAAAGGGCTTAATTATGGCGCAAGGAAAAACGGGCAGTCTGTCCACCTCCATCCCGAGCTCCATCGACGAGACGATCGCGCTTCTGGGCGCTGAGGATTATCTTGCCGGCCGCTCGCTCGGCACGGTGATTTTCCTGGCGCTGAAGATGAAACGCCCGCTCTTCCTCGAAGGTGAGGCGGGCGTTGGCAAGACCGAGATCGCCAAGGCTCTGGCCAAGGGCCTGGACCGGCCGCTGATCCGGCTGCAATGCTACGAGGGCCTCGACATTTCCTCGGCCGTCTACGAATGGAACTATCCGGCCCAGATGCTCGACATCCGGCTTTCGGAAGCCTCCGGCGTCAAAGACCGCACGCGCATCGAGGCGGACCTTTTCTCCGAACGCCATCTGATCCGCCGGCCGGTGCTGCAGGCGCTCGGCCAGCCTGGAGGCCCGGCGCCGGTCTTCCTGATCGATGAACTCGACCGCACCGACGAGGCGTTCGAAGCCTTCCTGCTGGAAGTGCTGTCGGACTTCCAGGTGACGATCCCCGAACTCGGCACGATCAAGGCGCAAGAACCGCCGATCGTCATCATCACCACCAACCGCACCCGCGAGATCCACGACGCGCTGAAGCGGCGCTGCCTGTATCACTGGGTCGATTATCCGGATGCGGCCCAGGAGCTGGAGATCATCCGCCGCAAGGTGCCGCAATGTTCGGAAACCCTGTCGCGGCAGGTGGTCGCCTATGTGCAGAAGCTGAGGACGATCGATCTCTTCAAGAACCCGGGCGTTGCCGAAACCATCGACTGGGCGACGGCGCTGACCGAACTCGACCGGATCGCGCTCGATCCGGAAACGATCGCCGACACGCTCGGCACGCTTCTGAAATACCAGGACGACATCGCCCGTATCAGAGGCGGCGAGGGCGAACGGGTGCTTTCCGAAGTCAAGGCAGAACTTCTGGCGGCGGGATAGGGATCATGGCGGCTGGCTTCGGCAACGACGGATTGATCGTCCCGCCGGTCCCGGCCGGCGCGGGAAGGCGCGACGATGGCCGGCTCGCGGACAATCTCGTCTATTTTTCCCGCGTGCTGCGCCGCGCCGGGTTGAAGACCGGGCCCGCCGCTGCCGCCGATGCGATTGCCGCGGTGGACGCGATCGGCATCGGTTCCCGCGAGGAGTTCCACGCGGCGTTGTCGGCCGTCTACGTCAAGCGGCACGAGGATCAGCCGGTCTTCGACGAGGCGTTCCGCCTGTTCTGGCGCTCACGCGACCTGGTCGGCAAGATGATCGCGATGATGTCGCCGAAGGCCGCCGACAATCGCGAACGGGAAAAACAGAAGGCTGGAGCGACACGTGTCAGCGAGGCGCTCACCGCTGACCTGCCGGAAACCCCAAACCGCAGGAAGCCGCCAGAGATCGAAGTGGATTCCCGCTTCACGACCTCAGCAAGCGAAATCCTCAAGCGCATGGATTTCGCCCAGATGAGCGCGGCGGAACTGGTCCAGGCGCGCCGCGAAATGGTCAGGCTCGCCCTGCCGCTCGACAAGGTGGCGACCCGCCGTTTCCGTCCGTCCAATCACCCGCCAAGAATCGATCCGCGCGCCACCATGCGCCAGGCGATGAAGAGCGGCGGGGATCTGATCCTGCCACGGTTTCGCGAGCGCAAAACCGAACCGCCGCCGCTGGTCGTGCTTGCCGACATTTCCGGCTCGATGAGCCAATATACCCGCATCTTCCTGCATTTCCTGCATGCGCTCACCGAAAAGCGCACCCGGGTGCATACCTTCCTGTTCGGCACGCGGCTGACCAACGTCACCCGCCAGATGCGTCGCCGCGATCCGGACGAGGCTTTGTCCGGCTGTACCGATGCGGTGCGCGACTGGTCGGGCGGAACCCGGATCGGCGCGACGCTTGCGGAATTCAACCGGCTCTGGTCGCGCCGCGTGCTGGGACAGGGCGCGGTCGTACTCCTCATCACAGACGGCCTGGAGCGCGAGGGTGTCGAGGAGCTGGAACGGGAAATGGACCGGCTGCACCGTTCCTGCCGCCGCCTGGTCTGGCTGAATCCGCTGCTGCGCTTCGACGGGTTCGAGGCGCGGGCGCGCGGCGTGCGCGCCATGCTGCCGCATGTGGACGAGTTTCGCGCCGTCCACAATTTACAATCGCTTGCCGATCTCGCCGCCGCGCTGTCGGATGACCATACGAAGGCCGCGGATCCGCGGCGCTACTTGAAGATGAGGAGGGTCGCATGACTGTTTCCGAAATTCTGGACCCGCTGCTGACCGCCGAGAGCTGGAAGCATGCCGGCCGCGACGTGGCGATTGCAACGGTGATCGAAACCTGGGGTTCGGCGCCGCGGCCGACCGGCAGTCATCTCGTCATTGACGGCGAAGGCAATTTCGAAGGTTCCGTCTCGGGCGGCTGCGTCGAAGGTGCGGTCATCACCGAAGCGCTCGAGGTGATCGAGAGCGGTTCTCCGAAAATGCTGGAATTCGGCGTCGCCGACGAAACCGCCTGGCGGGTCGGTCTGTCCTGCGGCGGCCGCATCCGGGTTTATGTGGAAAGGCTCGGCTGATGCAGCTCGAAGCACTGACGAAGCTCAACGCCGCCAGGCGTTCCCGCAGGGCTGCCGTGGTCGTGACCGATCTCGCCAGCGACGCGGTGACGGTGATCCTCGAAGGCGACGCCGCCTCCGGTCCGCTTGGCGAGGAGATCGCCAAGGCATTTCGCAGCGGCAAGGCGGGAACGGTCGAGATCGAAGGACAGTCCCTGTTCCTCAATGTCCATCTGCCGCCGCCGCGCATCGTGGTGATCGGCGCCGTGCATATCAGCCAGGCGCTCGCCAGGCTGGCTCCGGTTGCCGGATATGACCTGACGATCATCGATCCGCGCACGGCCTTTGCGACGGAAGAACGTTTCGAGGGCGTCGAACTGATCGCCGATTGGCCGGAAGACGTGCTGAAGGTTCGCCCGCTCGACGCCTACACGGCGCTGGCCGCCGTTACCCACGACCCGAAGATCGACGATTTCGCGCTGTCCGAAGCGTTGAGGGTGGGATGCTTCTATGTCGGCGCTCTCGGCAGTCGCAAGACCCATGCAAAGCGCGTCGAGCGGCTGAAGGAGATGGGCCGCACCGAAAACGAGATCGGCCGTATCGCAGCCCCGATCGGGCTCGATATCGGTGCCGCGAGCCCCGCCGAAATCGCGCTGGCGACGCTTGCCCAGATCGTCCAGGCGTTTCGCCGGCGCGATCTCGTCACTGCGGGGTGACGCGCATGCGATACGGGACGTTCGAACTTGGCGAGGCGGAAGGCGTGGTTCTCGCCCACAGCATAAGGCTCCCCGCGGGCCGCATGCCGAAAGGGCAGATGTTGTCGGCGGATGATATCGCGCGGCTTTCGGAAGAAGGCGTCCAATCCGTGGTTGCAGTCCGGCTCGAACCGGGCGACATGCTGGAGGACGACGCCGCGCAGGCGATTGTCGAGGCGATCGCGCCGGACAATCTGCGTTTCTCGGAGGCGACTACCGGCCGCGTCAACATTTATGCCAAGGTTGATGGGCTGTTCATCGCCGACAAGTCGGTGGTCGATGCGCTGAACCGCATCGACCCGGCGATCACGCTTGCCTGTCTTGCCGACCATGTGGCCGTGCGCGCCGGCGACATGGTGGCGACCGTCAAGATCATTCCGCTTGCCGTGAGCGGCGCAAAGGTCACTGCGGCGGCGGCGCTGCTGGCGGAATCGGTCGCTTTCGAGGTAAAGGCCTTCCGTCCCCGCGCGGTGACGCTGATCGCGACCGAACTTCCTTCGCTGAAGGTGTCGGTCATGGACCGCACCGCCAAACTGCTGGAGCAGAGGCTGGCGCCATCCGGTAGCCGGCTAATCAAGGAGATCCGGATTCCGCATTCCGCGACCCGGCTCACTGAGGTTCTTCAACGCCTTAACCTCGACGAAACTGATGAGCCGGCTATGATTATCGTATTCGGCGCCTCGGCGGTGGCCGATCCGGAAGATGTCATTCCCGCCGCCATCCGCCGCGCGGGCGGCGAGGTGGATCACGTCGGCATGCCTGTCGACCCGGGCAATCTCCTGGTGCTCGGGCGGATCGGCACTGTCCCGGTGCTGGGCGCGCCCGGCTGTGCCCGCTCGCCGAAGGAAAATGGTTTTGACTGGGTGCTGAACCGGCTGATGGCGGGCGAGACGCCGACCTCCTTCGACATTACCGGCATGGGCGTCGGAGGATTGCTGATGGAAATCCCGACCCGGCCAAGGCCGCGCGATGCCATGGGCGGAAAAGCGGCGACGCTGTCGGTCGGCGCGCTGATGCTCGCGGCCGGCCAGGCGCGGCGCATGGGCAAGGACGGGCCGCACAAGCTGCTCGCCGAGTTCGACGGCGTTCCGCTCGTCCGCCGCACCGCCGGAATACTGCTGGCATCCGAGGCCTCGCCCGTCGTCGCGGTGACCGGCCATCGCCGCGACGAGATCGAGATGGCGTTGTCCGGCTTGGGGCTGCGCTCCCGTTTCAATCCGGACTACGGCTCCGGCATGGCAAGTTCGCTGGTTTCCGGCTTTTCAAGCCCTGAACTGGCCGGGAAGGACGGCATTCTGGTCATGCTGGCCGACATGCCGGGCGTCACCACGGAGCACCTGAACATGCTGATCGCGGCCTTTCGCCAGGCCGGTGGCGGTGTCGTGGTCCGTTCTGTCTCGGATGGAAAACGCGGCAACCCGATCATCCTTCCACGCATAGCTTACGATGCCGTATTGCGGCTGGAAGGCGATGTCGGTGCCCGCGCGATCATCGAAAACTCGGGGCTCTCGGTGATTGACGTGGACATCGGGCCTGCCGCGCATCTGGATGTCGATACACCCGAGGCGGTGACGGCCGCAGGCGGCGTTTTGAGAAGGTAGGCGAATGGACAATCGCGACATCGAGGAAATGTTCGAAGGGCTCGGGCCTGTTTCGATCCGCCGCATGTTCGGCGGCAAAGGCATCTATTACGATGGTTTGATCGTCGCCATCGACCTGCGCGGCGAGATCATGCTGAAGGCCGATGCGGTGAGCGCGCCGGAATTCGAAGGCGCCGGCGCCAAGCAATGGTTTTATGAGGGAAAGAAGGGCAAACCCGTGCTGATGCCCTACTGGTCGGTGCCGGAGGACGCGTTTGACGATCCCGACGAGATGCGGAAATGGGTGCGACTCGCCTTCGAGGCCGCCGTCCGTTTCAACGCGAAGTCCTGAGTTCGTCCTCAAGTACTAGATTTAGCATCTTGATTGGCAGGCTATGAAGCGCCTACCGTCCGCTTCGTATTGAGGGACGTGGACTGCCTTATCTTTCGATCGGGGGCCCGTCCGGAAATTCTGTCAAAATGATTTCATCAAGTCGGCCGCTTCGGTTCTCCGAGGCGGCTTTCGTTTGATTTCACCTTGGAAGATGGGCAAAGGCTCTGGCGGAAAAGGCCGAAAGCGGCTGCGGCGGATCGTTCGGGTCGAACCAGCCGATATCCGATAATTTGTCCGGCTCCGTGAGCGAGGGCTCGCCGGTGAAATCACGGGTGACGTAAATCAGCGAGATCCAGTGCTGCCCGTCGGCCTCGATGATCTCTTCCGCCATGCAGAGAAAGTCGACCTTGCCGATCTTGAGGCCGGTTTCCTCTTCCGCCTCGCGGCGGGCGGCCTCGGACGAAGGCTCCATCGGATCGACCTTGCCGCCGACAATGTTCCAGAAGCCCGCTTCCGGCGCCTTCAGCCGACGGCAAAGCAGAACCTTGCCGTCGTCGCGAAGGATAACGAGCCCGGCGCCGACGCCGGGGAAATCAATGCCGGGTTTTGCCACGGACGTTTTTTCAGGCCTTTGCGGCGTTGGCGACGATCAGCATGAAAGCCGGGATGTCGTCGCCGAAGCCGACCGGGGTCGGGCCGTCGTCATGGTCGCGGTGATAGCGCTGGCGACGCTCGCGATTGTCGTCGTTGGCGGGTGCCGGGCTTGGCCGCGTGTGCCGGTTGCCACCATTGTTCTGGGGCTTCCTGTCTGCCTTGCGCTCCGGTTTCACGTTTTCCACCCTAGCTTCCACAAATGCCTCTTCGACTGCTTCAATCGGATTATCTTGGATCTTCGTGTCAGCCTTGTGACTCGAATCCCCGCGTCCAGAATCGGCACGTGCCGAATCGCTTCGTCTGCCGCGGCCGCGCTCCTTATCACGATCGCGACCCTTGCGGCCACCGCGTTCGTTGTCATGGCTTTCCATGGGGGCGGGCAGGGCGGAGATGTCGCCGTTCAGCCATTCGATCTTCTCGTTGATGAGCTTTTCGATGGCGTCGAGATATTTGGTGTCGGAGCGGGTGACGAGGGTGAATGCCCGGCCCGAGCGGCCGGCGCGTCCGGTCCGGCCGATGCGGTGGACATAGTCTTCCGCATGGATCGGTACGTCGAAGTTGAAGACATGGCCGACATCCGGCAGATCGAGGCCGCGCGCGGCGACGTCGGACGCGACCAGAAGCTGGATATTGCCGTCGCGGAAATTCTGCAGCATCGTCGTGCGGGAGCGCTGGTCCATGTCGCCATGCAGCGCGCCGACCGAGAAGCCGTGCCGTTCGAGCGAACGGAAAAGATCCGCCACGTCGACCTTGCGATTGCAGAAGATGATCGCGTTCTTAAGGTCTTCCTGGGCCTTGATGAGATCGCGCAGCACGGCGCGCTTCTCGTAATCCTTGTTGTGCGAAGCCACGAGCCGCTGCGTCACCGTCTTGGCGGTCGAGGAGGGCTTGGCGACCTCGATCCGTTCCGGGTTCTGCAGGAAGCGGTCGGCGAGCTTCTGGATTTCCGGCGGCATGGTCGCGGAGAAGAACAGCGTCTGGCGGGTGAACGGGATCATCTTGGCGATCCGTTCGATATCCGGAATGAAGCCCATGTCGAGCATGCGGTCGGCTTCGTCGATGACGAGGATTTCGACGCCGGTCATCAGAAGCTTGCCGCGTTCGCAATGGTCGAGCAGCCGGCCGGGCGTGCAGATCAGCACGTCGGCGCCGCGCTCGAGCTTGCGGTCCTGTTCCTCGAACGATACGCCGCCGATCAGGAGCGCAACGTTGAGCTTGTGGTTCTTGCCGTATTTCTCGAAGTTTTCGGCGACCTGGGCCGCGAGTTCGCGAGTGGGCTCGAGGATCAGGGTGCGCGGCATGCGGGCGCGGGCGCGGCCCTTTTCCAGAAGCGTCAGCATCGGGAGAACGAAGGAGGCCGTCTTGCCCGTGCCGGTCTGCGCGATGCCGCAGATATCGCGGCGCTGCAGCGCATGCGGGATTGCTCCCGCCTGGATCGGCGTGGGGATCGTATAACCCGCGTCTGTGACAGCGGAGAGGACTTTCTGGCTCAGGCCAAGATCAGCAAATGTGGTCAAAGGGAATTCTGTTTCCGTTCCGGTTCTTCGCGAACACTATGGGAGTCGGCGCATGCCGGCCGACAACTGGCCCGCGACATAGGACCAAAATGTCCAAAAGTCAAGGAAAGCAAGGCGATTGGCCGCCGGATTGGTGAATGAAGATATTCACCGGCCAAGCCGGCTACCGGTCAGCCGGCGAAGGATTGTCTTTTGACAGGGAACCGACCTCAATTGAGGTAGGTCGTCAGCTTCATGCCGGCATTGAGGAAGTGGGCCGGATCGATCGGATTGCCGTCGCGGCGCACCTCGTAATGGACATGCGGGCCGGTCGAGCGGCCGGTGGAGCCCGCCCTTCCGATGACGTCTCCGGCGGCGACCTCGTCGCCCTCCTTCACCAGGATCCTCGACATGTGGCCGTAGCGGGTGGTGATGCCCTGGCCATGGTCGATCTCGACCATGTTGCCGTAGCCGCTCGTCGGGCCCGCGGCGATGACCTTGCCGGCGCCCGTGCTTTTCACGTCGTCGCCGGTGGACGCCTGGAAATCGATGCCGGCATGCAGCGCAAGACGGCCGAGGAAAGGATCGATGCGGTTGCCGTACCGGCTGGTGACCGGGCGGCCGGGCGCGGGATTGCCGAAGGGCAGGTCTCGCGCCGTCTCCCGCACGCTTTCCAGCCGGCTGAGTGCGGCGTCGAGCTCGTCGAGCGATGCATCGAAGGCGCCGACATTGGTCTGCGGCGCGACATAGGGTCCGCCGACCCCCTCGGCCGCTGGGTCAGCTGCCTTGTCGAGCGAGGCGACCTCGACACCGGTCCGCTTCAGGATCGCGGCGATCGCGTCCGCGGTTTCCGAAGCCCCTGTCGTCAGGTTGGCGATCTTGGCCAGCTGTTCGTTCTCGATGGTCTTCAGAGACAGTGTCACCTTGGAGAAGACCCGGTCGGCGCGATCGGCGATGTTTTCCCGCAGCGGCGCATAACCGAGCGCAGCGGGCGCCTGGAGCGGCGCGGCGGAAGTCTCGCCGGAGAGCAGCTTCTCGATCGCCTGGATGCCGCCGCCGCCACCGCTAAGCGAAGCCTGGCGTTCCCTGGCCGGTGGCTGAAGTGCCGTCGGTGCCGGTGTTTCCGGAGCGGTAAGGCCGGATTCCTCGGCGCGGTTCAGAAGCGAACCCAGCTTGCCATGGCGGGAAAAGAGGGCGTTCTGCTGTTCCAGCAGCTTTTCGACCTTCTGTTCGACCACCTGCTGGTCTAGCAGCTGGCGCGAGGTGATGCGATCGAGCTGCGCGCGCAAGGCCGCGATCCGGTCTTCGTAGTCGTATTGCATGCGGGCCTGTCGCGCCATGGTCGCACCGATCAGGTCGTCCCGGATCACCAGATAGGAGGTGGCGCCGAGATAGCCGATCGCGAAAACGCCGAGAAAGCAGAAGGCCAGTGCCGCCATCCAGGGCCGCACCGTCATGTGGCGGATCTTCTCACCGCTGGCGAAAATGAGAACGTGCTGAGGCGCCCGCTTCCCAAATACCCGGTTTTCGGTTCCCTTCGCCACGCGGATCTCCCGGAGATGCGACTCGTTCAGCCGCTGTTCCATTGGCGGGATTACACATGGATATGGTTAACGAACGCTTTAATTCGGGGCGTTCAGGCGTAGCTGGTGGAGGTCAGCGACCGGTAGAACGACGGCGTCAAACCGGCTTCCGCGCGGGCGATATCGTTGAACGGCGCCTTCAGCGCGCCGCGGAAATTGGCTCGGACCAGCTGCTGGAACGTCGCCGCCGGATCCTTGCGCTCGCGGGCGCAGAGGAAGCGGAACCATTTGGCGCCGATCGCCACATGGCCTTTCTCGTCATTGTAGATGACGTCGAGGATGTCAGCGCTTTCGAGGTCGCCGGTCTCGCGCATCTTGGCCTGCAGCGACGGCGTCACGTCGAGCCCGCGCGCCTCCAGAATGAGCGGCACGACGGCGAGCCGGGCGGTGAGGTCGTTGCGGGTCGAATGGGCGGCCTGCCACAGCCCGTCATGGGCGGGCATGTCGCCGTAGTCGGCGCCCATGTCGTTCAGCCGGGCCCGTACCATGCGAAAATGTTTCGCCTCCTCGAAGGCCACCTGCATCCAGCCGTCGAAGAAGGAGTTCGGCACCGGCTCCGTCGC
The DNA here is from genome assembly GCA_900471605.1 of Hyphomicrobiales bacterium. Lineage (GTDB taxonomy): Bacteria > Pseudomonadota > Alphaproteobacteria > Rhizobiales > Rhizobiaceae > Neorhizobium. Next base: position 130,269 of record UCEY01000043.1, read on the forward strand.
AAACCGGGCGACGATGTCGAGCGCCAGGTCGACCGCGTTGAGCTCGATATGGGCAATCGCATGCAGCGTCGCGATCCGGCCGCTCGTGGTGTGCAGCGACCGCTTGCCGACCGCCTTGGGCGGCACCAGCTCTGGCTTTGCCGGCCGGCCGGGACGCTCGGGCAGGGGCGGATCGAGCGGAGAGCGCAGCGAGAGCCGCCGCTCGAACCAGCGGGTGGCGGTCTCCTGCGCGAGCCGCGTCTTGATGTCGAGATCGGCCGACAGGATCGCCGTCGTGGCGCCGCCCCGAAGCGACGTGATCGAAAACTCGCCCGCCATGGATTGTCTCCTGCTTACAGCGCCTTGAGGCTTTCGAGCACCTCCTCGGCATGGCCCGCGACTTTCACCTTCGGCCAGATCCGGGCGATGCGTCCGTCCGCGCCGATCAGGAAGGTCGTGCGTTCCACGCCCATATAGGTGCGGCCATACATGCTCTTCTCCTTCCAGACCCCGTAGAGATTGGCAAGGGCAGTGTCCTCGTCTGCCGCAAGGATGACCGAAAGGCCATGCTTCATGGCGAACTTGTCATGCTTCTTGACGCTGTCGGGCGACACGCCGATCACCGAAGCGCCGGCTTTTTCGAATTCCGGCAAAAGGCCCGTGAACGCGATCGCCTCCTTGGTGCAGGCCTCGGTATCGTCCTTGGGATAGAAATAGAGGACGACGGGTTTTCCCGAAAACGTCTTGAGGGAAACGGTGCCGCCGCCGTCGCGGGGCAGTTCGAAGTCCGGTGCGATATTGCCGATCGTCAAGTCGCCCATGGATTTCCTTTCTTTCGCCGGTATCTTGAGTGATATTCGCCGCAATCGGTATATAGTCGCCCGGGCGACGTCCAGAGCCGTCGCGCCCGGCACCAATGCGAATGCAGAAAGATGAGTTCTCAGCCTGATGTCGGAAATTCGTGGAGAAAGGGTCAGTTTCAGCCGGAAAGAAATCACTCCGCTGCATGAATTGCCCTCCGCGCAGGTCGAGGATCCGATCATCGTGAGCTGCCCGCCGCCAGGCCGGCGCGGCAGACGATTCGGCAAGAGCGTCCTGTTTTTCCTTCTATTGGTGTTTTTTGCGATCGGCAGCGCGGTTTTCGCGATCGAAGGCGGCATGGTCGACAGCACGCTGTCGTCGCGTGCCCAGAACGCGATCAACGATGCGATCGGTCCGCGCTACGTGGCAAGTGTCGGCTCGACCGCCATCCGTTTCGATTCGGGCTTGCGTCTTGCGCTGGAGGCCCGCGACGTCGATATCGTCGAACAGGCGACCGGCGAACACTTGAGCCGTGCGGGCGCCATGCGCATGGCGATCGATCCGCTGGCGCTGCTCGGCGGGCGCATCTCGATCAAACATATGGAGGCGGAGCATATCCGTCTGGACACGGCGCAGTTACCCTCCGGCGATCCGTTGCCGATTTCGGAAGTTCGCATCGATGCCATGCCGGCGCTGCTGGAAGAGATCTTCCAGCGCCTCGACGAAGCCCGGGCGCTGATCGAACGAACCGGGACCGGTTCCGTCAGCATAGCCGGTATCGAAATCCTGCTGCCGGCGGCACCCGGACGCAAGCCGATCGTGCTGGTCGTCGACGATATCGATCTGACGCGCAGCGCCGAAGGCGAGGTCGTGATCAACGGCGCGATCAGCCTCAACGGCCGCAAAGCCGTTCTCGTGGCAGCGTCCAAGACCGTCGAAGGCGTCACGTCGTCGCTTTCGGCCAAGCTGACCGGTCTCGAAGTGACGTCCTTCATGCTGCAGAAAACCGAGGACGGCCAGCCGCGCGAGGGGATCGAAGGTTCCCTCGATCTCGATCTTTCGGCGGTCCGCTCACGCGAGACCGTCAAGCCGGCGATCACGGCGACGCTTCGCCAGTCACCCGGCCATTTCTATTTCGACGGCATCCAGCAGCCCTTGAGCGGCGCCAATATCAACATTGCCTACGACTTCTCGAAGAATTCGATCGAGCTGCGGAAATCCGAAGTGCGTTTCGGACCGACGATCCTGCCGTTCACGGGCGCGATGATCGATCTCAACCGGCTTAACGCGGACGACAAGCGTCCGGGTTTCGGCGTCGATGTCCTGATCAGCGGCGGAACGGCCGTCGGCGCCTCGGCAAGCGAGCAGCCGGCGCGCTTCGACCTCAAGGCGAACGGGCGTTACCTCTCGGCCGACCGCGAGCTTCAGTTCGATGAAATGGCCGTTTCCAGCCCTCTCGGCCGCATGGCCGGTGCCCTGAAGGTGCGGTTCGGCAACCAGTCTCCCGAGATCAGCTTCGGCGCGCAACTGCCGCATATGGAAGTGACCGGCGTCAAGCAGCTCTGGCCGTTCTGGATGGCCCGCAAGCCGCGCGACTGGGTGATGGACAACATGTTCGGCGGCACCATCACCAACGGTTCGATCGCCGTTTTCATTCCGGCCGGCCGGATGAAGGGACCCGGCATTCCGATGGAGCTCGACAAGAACGAGCTGCAGATCGGCTTCGACCTTGCCAATGCCCGCATCAATCTGCCCGGCGACGTCCCCCCCTTGCGCGATATCGACGGGCGCTTCGATTTGAAGGGCGAGGTGATGCAGGTCGATGTCGCGCGCGCCTCCTCCTTCTTCCCGTCGGGCCGGTTCGTCGCCGTTGAAGGCGGACGGTTCTCGATACCGTCGACGTACGCCAAGCCGCTGATGGCCGATCTTTCGCTCAAGATCGCGGGACCGGCCGATGCGGTGACGGAGCTTGCGAACTTCAAGCCGATCAATGCGTTGAAGGGGACGGAGTTCAAGCCGGAGGATTTTTCGGGCCAGGCCCGCGTCGACCTCAAGGCCCGCATGGGTCTGATCCTGGCCCACAAGCCGCCGAAGCCGACCTGGTCGGCCCATATCGAGCTCGACGATGTCGGTCTTGGCCCGCAGTTTTCCGGCCGCAGGATCGCCGGCCTGGACGGCACGCTCGATATCGACACCCAGACGGCGCGGCTTGCCGCCAAGGGGACGATCGACGACGTGCCGGCCGACATCACGCTGATCGAGCCGGTCGATCCGGCATCCCCGACAAAGCGCGAGCGGATCATCAAGACCGTGCTGAACAACGACCAGCGCGAAAAGCTCGCTCCCGGTCTGTCCGACGTGATCGACGGCACTGTGACGGCGCAACTGACCCGTATCGATGAGGCCCGCCAGGCGGTTTCGCTCGATCTCAGCCGTGCGACCCTTTCCGTGCCGTGGCTTGGATGGACCAAGGGCGGCGGCATTCCGGCCAAGGCGCAATTCGAGCTCGCGGGCACGGGCGAACATACCGATATCCGCAATTTCGAACTCTCCGGCGACGGTTTTGGCGCACGCGGCAGCCTGGCGCTCAACGGCGGCAGCCTGACGTCGGCGGACTTCTCGCATATGCAGCTTTCGCCCGCCGACAATTATGCCGTGAACGTCAAACGCACCAAGGGCAGTTTCGACGTTTCGATCAGCGGCGGCGTCGTCGATATGCGCCCCGTCGTCACCAAGATCCGCGCGGGCGGAAAAAGCGGCGGCGGCGGAGCCAAGCGCGGTAACGACGACACGAGCAACGCCACGGTGCGCGGCAAGCTCGAACGCATGATCGGGTTCAACGACCAGACGCTCTCGAACGTGTCGTTCCTGTTCTCGAGCCGCGGCGGCACTATTTCGACGGCCGATTTTTCCGGCTCGACGGAAAGCGGCCAGGCTGTCGTCAGCGAGATGAATGCGGGCGACACGATCTCGATCACCAGCGGCGACGCCGGCGCGATCATCCGCTTCATGAACCTCTACGAAAACATGCGCGGCGGGCTGCTGAACCTGCGGCTGAAGGCGCAGGGCGACGCCTGGAGCGGCGCGATCGATCTGCGCAACTTCTCGCTGGTCAACGAAGCCAAGCTTCAATCGCTTGTCGCGACGACGGACCAGGAGGGGCGCAGCCTGAACACCGCGACGAAGAAGAATATCGACGTCAATTCCGCAAAATTCCAGCGCGGTTTCGCGAGTCTGCTCTACCGCAACGGCTCGTTTGCGGTGGAAAACGGCGTGCTGCGGGGAGAACAGATCGGGGCGACCTTCCAGGGCCTGGTGCGCGACGCCAAGGGCAATATGGAAATGACCGGCACCTTCATGCCGGCCTATGGTTTGAACCGGCTCTTCGGCGAACTGCCGCTGATCGGCGCCATTCTCGGCAACGGCCGCGATCGCGGCCTGCTCGGTATCACCTTCAAGCTCGAAGGTCCCTTCGAGAAGCCGAGGCTCACCGTCAACCCGCTGTCGCTGATCGCCCCCGGCATCTTCCGCCAGATCTTCGAGTTCCAATAAAAAGGGCCGCTCGCGGCGGCCCTTTTCGATGTGCTATCGATGCGCCCGGTTCAGGCCGGGCGAACGAGGATGTGCTTCTTCTTGCCGAGCGAGAGCTTGATCACGCCGTCGCCGGTGATCTCGCCGGTGCCGATCATCATGCGCTCGTCGCTGACCGGCTGGTCGTTGATCCGCACGGCCCCGCCCTGGACGTGACGGCGCGCTTCGCCGTTCGAGCCGGCAAGGCCGGCGCGCACGACGAGCGACAGCAGGCCGATTCCGGCTTCGAGATCCGCGGTCGGCACATCGACCGACGGCAGGTTGTCGGAAAGCCTGCCTTCCTCGAACGTCGTCCTGGCAGTCTCGGCCGCGGCGTCCGCCGCTTCCCGGCCATGCACGATGGCGGTCGCCTCGGTGGCGAGGATCTTCTTCGCCTCGTTGATTTCCGAGCCGCCGAGTGCGCCCAGCCGGGCGATCTCGGCGAGCGGCAGACGGGTGAAGATCTTCAGGAAGCGGGTGACGTCCGCGTCTTCGGTGTTGCGCCAGTACTGCCAGAAATCATAGGGGCTGAAGACGTCTTCGTTGAGCCAGACGGCGCCCGAGGCGGTCTTGCCCATTTTAGCGCCCGAACTGGTCGTCAGAAGCGGTGTCGTCAGGGCGTAGAGCTGCGGCGTTCCCATCCTGTGGCCGAGATCGACGCCGTTGATGATATTGCCCCACTGATCCGAACCGCCCATCTGCAGCCGGCAGTCGTAACGCCGGTTGAGTTCGACGAAGTCGTAACCCTGCATGATCATGTAGTTGAATTCGAGGAAGGAGAGCGACTGCTCCCGGTCGAGCCTCAGCTTGACGCTGTCGAAGGACAGCATCCGGTTGACCGAGAAATGGCGGCCGACATCCCGCAGGAACTCGACATAGTTCAGCTTCAGAAGCCAGTCGGCGTTGTTGACCATCAGGGCATCGTTCTTGCCTTCGCCGAAGCGCAGGATACGCGAGAAGATCTTCTTGATGCCTTCGATATTGGTGTTGATCGCTTCCGGCGTCAGCAGCCTGCGCTGTTCGTCCCGGAACGACGGGTCGCCGACCATCGACGTGCCGCCGCCCATCAGCGCGATCGGCCGGTGACCGGTCTCCTGCAGCCAGTGCAGCATGGTGGCCGAAATCAGGTTGCCGATATGGAGGCTGGTCGCGGTCGCGTCGTAGCCGACATAGGTGGTGACGATTTCCTTCGAAAACAGCTCGTCGAGACCGGTCTCGTCGGAGACCTGGTGGATGAAACCGCGCTCGTCGAGCGTGCGGAGGAAATCGGACTTGAACCTGGACATGATCTAACTCTGGCAGGGTGAGGTTTGGGATATGTGGCCGCGCCTCTAGCACTGTTTTTGCCGGTAATCACTTCAAAAGTGATGCTGGCTGCTATCAACGTGCCGAATGCACCTCGGAGGATCGCGGCGTTCTGCAATTTCCGCGCGATAAAATCGGCCGGTACGCCACCAATGTTTTAGGCATTAACGATTTCTTGTTTCGTGGGCTTTTAACATCTACGCCGGGACACGGTAACCGGGTGGCGTGCAGGTCTGCTGCATTGATGGGCTGATGAACGGGGCTGCCTTTTTTCTCGCGGTGAATTTTATCATCGCCATTTGCTTCGGCGCGGTTTTCGCTGTGGTTTCGACGCGCAGCCGCTCGCGAACGGCTGCGCTGTGGTTTGCCGCCGCCTTTACCGTCGCTTCGCTGTCGGCAGTCTGCGAACTACTGGTCGCCTATACCAGTCTGACGAAATTCTGGGCGATCGGCGCCTTCGCATCGGTGCTCGGCGGCATGATCCTGCTGAGGATCGGCATCGGAGAACTCTATGGCCGGAAGGTCGCGCCCGGCCGGGCCGGCTGTTTCCTGCTGGCGAGCATCGTTGTCGACCTGCTGATCTACGATCTGCCGCGCGGAACGGCGGCGCATGCCTTTTCCTACCAGACGCCATTTGCCCTGATGCTGCTGACGAGCGCCGCGGCCGTGTTTTCGTCCACCCGCCGGCTGGCGATCGACAGGGCGCTCGGCTATCTGCTGGTGGCGACAGGCCTGCATTTTTTCGCCAAGGCGAGCCTTGCGGTGATTGCCGGGGCCGGCACGACCGCCAAGGATTACATCGGCACCAATTACGCGCTGATCTCGCAGAGTTCGACGGCCGTTCTCGTGGTCGCCGTCGGGTTGACCCTGCTGTCGGTTCTGGTCCTGGAGATCATGGCGGACGAGCGCAGCAATTCCGAAAAGGATACGCTTTCCGGTCTCGCCAACCGTCGCGGCTTCGAGAATGGCGTCAAGGCCGCGATGGCACTGGCGCCCAAGGGCGGGCACGCGGTGATCATCTGCGATCTCGACCATTTCAAGCGCATCAACGATACCTATGGCCATCACGGCGGCGATCTGGTGATCCAGGCTTTCGGCGATCTGTTGCGGACACGCGCCGCCAAGAACGCCGTGGTCGGCCGTATCGGCGGCGAGGAATTCGCCATCTTCCTGCCCAATACGACGCTCGACATGGCGACGCTGTTTGCGCAGGCACTGCGGGGCGGGACGATGGAGATAACCGTGAGCGCGCTCCCGTCCTCCTTCGCGGTCACCGCGAGTTTCGGCGTGGCGGAGCTTGCGCCGGGAGACGCTCTTGCGGGCGCCATGCGGGACGCCGATGCGGCTCTCTACCAGGCCAAGCGCTCCGGCCGCAATCGCGTCAAGCAGGCACGGCCCGCCGGCTATCCGGAGCCGGCAGCGATCAACGCCCACAAATAAAAAACGGCCGCCGAAGCGGCCGTTTCCAACTGTCTTTCGAAAAGCTCAGCGAATGCGCTTGGCGGCCGGTTCCGGCACCAGTTCGCCATTGAGGCGGCGATCGAGGTAATCCTCGCATTCGGCCATCAGCGTTTCCACCTGGCCGTTGAAGAAGTGATTGGCGCCCTCGACCGTCCGGTGGGTGATCAGGATGCCCTTCTGGGTCTTCAGCTTTTCCACGAGGCCGTTGACGTCCTTTTCGGGCGCGACCTTGTCGCTGTCGCCGTTGATGATCAGGCCGGATGACGGACAGGGGGCGAGGAACGAGAAGTCGTAGATATTCGGTTGCGGCGCGATCGACATGAAACCCTCGATCTCCGGTCGGCGCATCAGAAGCTGCATGCCGATCCAGGCGCCGAAGGAATAACCGGCGACCCAACAGCTCTTCGAATCGGGATGCAGGCTCTGGACCCAGTCGAGCGCCGACGCGGCATCCGAAAGTTCGCCTGCGCCGTGGTCGAATTCACCCTGGCTGCGACCGATGCTGCGGAAATTGAACCGGAGTGTTGTGAAACCGCGCTTCTGGAACATGTAGAAGAGCTGGTAGACGATCTGGTTGTTCATCGTGCCGCCGAACTGCGGATGCGGGTGCAGGACGATGGCGATCGGGGCGCTCTTTTCCTTGGATGGCTGATAACGACCTTCAAGGCGGCCGGCTGGGCCGTTGAAAATGACTTCGGGCATCGGTACTCCGGTCAATATGTTCAGGTTCAAACGAGTTCGCGTCGAGTTTGACTTGACGAATGCGCTCAGCTTTTCTAAAACTCAGTTTAGAACCATTCGAAACTTTGGGCGACATCCAAATGCGCGCCCGATGCGATGTCTCATAAGGCAAGGCTGACGGAAATTTCAAGGAAAATGCGGGTCCCCCGTCCGCCTATGTGTAATTCAACATCTATCTAGAAACGGAAGCCGATCAGGCAATGGCGCTGAACCGCACATATCTGGACTGGAACGCGACGGCGCCCTTGAGCGCGCCGGCCCGCGCGGCCATGCTGGAAGCGCTGCAATTGCCCGGAAATGCCTCCTCGGTGCATGGCGAGGGCAGGGCGGCGCGCGCGGCAGTCGACAAGGCGCGCCGGCAGGTGGCGGCGCTGGTTGGCGCCGATCCGGCGCATGTGACCTTCGTCAGCGGTGCGACGGAGGCCGCCAATCACGTGCTGACCGCTGATTTTCGGATGGGCCGGGCGCCGTTGGCGGTCAGCCGCCTCTTTGTTTCCGCAATCGAGCATCCGGCGATCCGCGAGGGTGGCCGTTTCGATCCGGTTCAGGTGACCGAAGTGCCGGTGACGCCGGCCGGTATCGTCGATCTGTCGGCGCTCGAAGCGCTGCTGGCTGCGCATGATCGCAGCACCGGCATACCGATGGTTGCCGTCATGCTGGTCAACAACGAGACCGGCATCATCCAGCCCGTGGCGGAGGCGGCCGCGATCGCCCACGCCCATGGCGGCCTGATGGTCGTGGACGTTGTTCAGGCTGTCGGACGCATTCCGGTGGATATCAATGCCCTCGACGCCGATTTCCTGATCCTGTCGTCGCACAAGATCGGCGGTCCGAAAGGCGTCGGAGCGCTGGTCTCGCGCGGCGAGGTGCTGATGCCCAAACCCCTGATCCGCGGCGGCGGTCAGGAAAAGGGGCACCGCTCGGGCACCGAGAATTTCCACGCGGTGGTCGGTTTTGGCGCTGCGGCCGAGGCGGTGCGCGAAAATCTCCGCGAGCGCAACGCGTCGATCGAAGAGCTTCGCAACCGGCTGGAAGCGGGAATGCACCAGGCCGCCCCCGATGCCATCATCCATGGCGAAACAGTTTTGCGCGTGGCGAATACCTGCTTTTTCACTTTGCCGGGGCTGAAGTCGGAAACCGGCCAGATCGCTTTCGATCTCGAGGGCATCGCGCTGTCTGCCGGCTCCGCGTGTTCCGCGGGAAAAGTTGGCGAAAGCCATGTTTTGACGGCCATGGGGCAGGATCCCAGGCTCGGGGCGCTGAGGATTTCGCTCGGGACCGACACGACACAGGACGACATCGCGCGGGCGCTTGTCGCCTTCGCCAAGATAGCCGGCCGGCGAAAACCGGCGGGCGAGGCGGCATGACCGCTTCCAAAATTGCGCAAGTGCAAATTTCCGCTTGCCAAAAGGTGTGAAAACCGCCTTCTGGCGCCTACATGAGGGTGACGACTGTCCCCCCGGAATGATGACAAGAATTGCCGGAATTTGAACCGGCAAGATTTGGAGTAAGAACATGGCTGCCGTGCAGGAAACAATCGATCAGGTTCGCCAGATCGATGTGGACCAGTACAAATACGGTTTCGAAACCGTCATCGAAGTGGACAAGGCGCCAAAAGGTCTTTCGGAAGAGATCATCCGTTTCATCTCGGCCAAGAAGCAGGAGCCGGATTGGATGCTGGAATGGCGTCTCGACGCCTATCGCCGCTGGCTGACCATGGAAGAGCCCACCTGGGCGCGCGTCGAATATCCGAAGATCGACTTCAACGACCTCCATTATTACGCCGCGCCGAAAAGCAGCGCCGGCCCGAAGTCGCTTGAGGAAGTCGACCCGGAGCTGTTGAAGGTCTACGAGAAGCTCGGAATTCCGCTGCGCGAACAGGAAATTCTCGCCGGCGTCGAGACGCCGCGGGTTGCCGTCGACGCCGTCTTCGACTCGGTCTCGGTCGTCACCACCTTCAAGAAGGAGCTCCAGAAGGCCGGCGTGATCTTCATGTCGATCTCCGAAGCGATCCGCGAATATCCGGAGCTCGTGAGGAAATATCTGGGCTCGGTCGTTCCGCAGTCGGACAATTTCTACGCCACGCTGAACTCTGCCGTCTTCACCGACGGGTCCTTCGTCTTCGTGCCGAAGGGCGTGCGGTGCCCGATGGAACTGTCCACCTATTTCCGCATCAATGAGAAGAATACCGGCCAGTTCGAGCGCACGCTGATCATTGCCGAGGAAGGCGCCTACGTATCCTACCTCGAAGGCTGCACGGCGCCGCAGCGCGACGAGAACCAGCTTCACGCCGCCGTCGTCGAACTCGTCGCCCTCGACGATGCCGAGATCAAATATTCGACGGTGCAGAACTGGTATCCGGGCGATGCGCAGGGCAAGGGCGGCATCTACAATTTCGTCACCAAGCGCGGCGATTGCCGCGGCGCCCGTTCGAAAATCTCCTGGACGCAGGTCGAGACCGGTTCGGCGATCACCTGGAAATATCCGAGCTGCATCCTGCGCGGCGACGATTCTCGGGGCGAGTTCTATTCGATCGCCGTGTCCAACGGCTACCAGCAGATCGACTCAGGCACCAAGATGATCCATCTCGGCAAGAACACCTCGAGCCGCATCATCTCCAAGGGCATTTCCGCCGGCAATTCGAACAATACCTATCGCGGTCAGGTTTCGATCAACCGCCGGGCCGCGAATGCGCGCAACTTCACCAATTGCGATAGTCTTCTGATCGGCGACCAGTGCGGTGCCCATACGGTGCCCTATATCGACGTAAAGAACGCATCGGCGCAGATCGAGCACGAGGCGACGACGTCGAAGATCTCCGAGGACCAGAAGTTCTACGTCATGCAGCGCGGCATTCCCGAAGAGGAAGCCATTGCGCTGATCGTCAACGGCTTCGTCAAGGACGTCATCCAGCAGCTGCCGATGGAATTCGCTGTCGAGGCCCAGAAGCTGATCGGCATCTCGCTCGAGGGGAGCGTCGGCTAAACGCTTGAAAGACGTCATCCTCGGGCTTGTCCCGAGGATCTGCGAAGGCCGACGGGATAGGAATGACCGGGTTCGTCTACATGATGTCCGACAAGCCACGGGGTGTGATCTACACCGGCGTCACGAGCGATTTGCAGGGACGCGCATGGGAACACCGCAATGAGATACAGAAGGGCTTCACTCAGAAATATAAGGCTAAAAATCTGGTGTGGTTCGAGACTCATCCGAACATCGTGGCGGCGATAAAGCGCGAGAAGTCCTTGAAGCGCTATTTGCGGGAATGGAAGATCAAGCTCATAGAAGATTTCAATCCGACTTGGATCGACCTTTATGAGCGAATAGACGAAATCGAGAATGTCTATCGACCCCATCCGAATACGCGGTCGTGGGGCGATTACAATTGAAGGCTTAGATCCTCGGGACAAGCCCGAGGATGACGGATCAGAAAACGGACCGCTGCCTCAAGCGGTCACAGAAGGCGGCCCTTGAACCCGCTGTATGAACAGGAAGACAAGATGCTTGAGATCAAGAACCTGCACGCCCGTATCGCCGAAGACGGCACCGAAATCATCCGCGGCCTGAACCTGACCGTGAAGGCCGGCGAAATCGCCGCCATCATGGGGCCGAACGGGTCCGGCAAGTCGACGCTTTCCTATATCCTGTCGGGCCGCCAGGATTACGAAGTCACCGAGGGCGACATCCTCTATAACGGCGAGAGCATTCTGGAGCTCGACCCGGCCGAGCGCGCCTCTAAGGGCATCTTCCTCGCCTTCCAGTACCCGCTCGAAATTCCGGGCGTCGCCACCATGCAGTTCCTGAAGGTCGCGATGAACGAACAGCGCAAGGCGCGCGGCGAAGCGGAACTGACGACGCCGGACTTCATGCGCCGCGTCAAGGACGCTGCCGAAAAGCTGAAGATCGACCAGGCCATGCTGCGCCGTCCGCTGAACGTCGGTTTCTCCGGCGGCGAAAAGAAGCGGGCCGAGATCCTGCAGATGGCGCTGCTCGAGCCGAAGCTCTGCATCCTCGACGAGACCGATAGCGGCCTCGACATCGACGCGCTGAAGATCGTTGCCGACGGCGTCAACGCGCTGAAGTCGCCGGATCGCGCCACGATCGTCATCACCCACTATCAGCGCCTGCTCGATTACATCGTGCCGGACACGGTCCACGTTCTCTACAAGGGCCAGATCATCCGCTCCGGCGACAAGGCGCTCGCGCTCGAGCTGGAAGAGAACGGCTATGCCGATATCATCGGAGAAGCGGCTTAAGCGGCCTGAAGGGAAGGATGTTGTCATGAACATGCAGACGACAAGCCGTCTCACGGCTGCCGAAACCGCGTTGGTGGAAGCCTTCGGCGCCCAGATCGGCGAACTGCCCGGCAATGGCGCCGTCATCGGCACGCGTGACCGGCTGCTGGACGAGCTCAAGAAGGCCGGCCTGCCGACCCGCCGCATCGAGGCCTGGCATTATACCGACCTCAAGAACCTGATGCGCAGCGTCCCGGACGCGGCGCAGGTTTCTGCCATCGATCCGATCGCGCCGCTGGTCGAGGGGTCGAAGGTCCTCTCGATCCTTCAGGGCGAGGCAGATGCGAAGGCCGCCGTGGACGGCGTCGAGATCGAACTCTTCAAGGACAGGCTCGCCGACGGTTCGGCCGCTGCCGGCCTGACGGCGCTCGACAAGGACGATGCGATCGGCCGTATCAACGGCAGCTTCGTGCGCGATGGTTATGCGCTCACCGTTCCGGCCGATACGGAATTGGACGCGCCGATCGAACTACAGGCCCTGCATGCCGCGGGTCAGGTGCATACGCGCTTCCCGGTCTCGTTCGGTGCCGCATCCAAGGCGACGATCATCGAACGTCACCGGTCGGTGACGGAGGGTGCGGCGCTGGTGTCCTCGATCAGTGACATCACGCTGGAGGACGGCGCCGACATCACATGGATCATCCTGCAGCAGCAGGCTGCAGAGGATACCCATCTCGGCCAGATCCGGGTAAAGCTCGGCACCAAGGCCAAGCTGCGCCTGTTCGTCATCAATGCCGGCGGCAAGCTGGTGCGCCAGGAACTGCGCATCGACGTGGTCGGAGAAGGTGCGGAACTGATGCTGCGCGGCGTCAACCTGCTCGGCGCCGAAAGCCACACGGATGTCACGCTGGTGCTCGGCCACAACGTGCCGCACACCAATTCGACGGAGATCATCCGCAACGTCGTGTTCGACCGCGCCAACGGCGTGTTCCAGGGCATGATCCGGGTCGCTCCGGATGCCCAGAAGACCGACGCCAAGATGTCCTGCAACACGCTTCTGCTGACCGACGACGGCGGGTTCTCGGCCAAGCCCGAACTCGAAATCTTCGCCGACGACGTGGTCTGCGGCCATGGCGCGACGGTTGCCGATATCGAGAGCAGCCATCTCTTCTACCTGATGGCCCGCGGCGTTCCGGAAAAGAAGGCCCGTGCCATGCTGGTCAACGCTTTCGTCGCCGAGATCGTCGAGGAGCTCGAAGAAGAAAAGCTGGTCGAGGCACTGGAAGGCGTCATTTCGGCTTGGCTTGAAAAGCACGCCTGAGGGAATCACAGTGTCCCCGCCAAGTTGGGGCCGCTGACTGACTAAGGCCATGCCACTTCGCGTCATCCTCGGGCTTGTCCCGAGGATCCCAGCCGGTTCAAAAAAGGTAGGCGTGGACAGATCCTCGGGACAAGCCCGAGGATGACGTGGAGCAAGCGGCAAGGCTGCGATAAACCTTCTGCGGTAGCTCCTTGAGAGCGACATGAAAGGGTCTGAAATGGACCAGACGACACCGGTTACTGCCTACGACGTCGAAGCCATCCGGCGGGATTTCCCGATCCTGTCGACCATGGTGCACGGCAACAAACCGCTCGTGTACCTGGACAACGGCGCCTCGGCCCAGAAGCCGCAGGTGGTGATCGACGCGATCAGCCACGCCTATTCCAACGAATATGCAAACGTCCATCGCGGCCTGCATTTCCTCTCGAATGCGGCGACCGACGCCTACGAGGCGGCGCGCGAAAAGGTGCGCCGGTTCCTGAATGCCGGCTCGGTCGACGAGATCGTCTTTACCAAGAACTCCACCGAGGCGATCAACACGGTCGCCTATGGCTGGGGCATGCCGAACATCGGCGAGGGCGACGAGATCGTGGTGACGATCATGGAGCATCATTCCAACATCGTTCCCTGGCATTTCATCCGCGAGCGGCAGGGCGCCAAGCTGGTCTGGGTGCCGGTCGACGACGACGGCGCTTTCCATATCGAGGATTTCGAAAAGAGCCTGACCGAAAAGACCAAGCTCGTCGCGATCACCCATATGTCGAACGCGCTCGGCACCGTGGTCCCGGTCAAGGAAGTCTGCCGCATAGCCCATGAGCGCGGCATTCCGGTCCTCATCGACGGCAGCCAGGGGGCCGTGCACATGCCGGTCGATGTCCGTGACATCGATTGCGACTGGTACGTGATGACCGGACACAAGCTCTATGGCCCATCGGGCATCGGCGTGCTCTACGGCAAGGCAGATCGTTTGCGCGAGATGCGCCCGTTCCAGGGCGGCGGCGAGATGATCGTCGAGGTCACCGAGGATATCGTCACCTATAACGACCCGCCGCACCGTTTCGAGGCCGGCACGCCGCCGATCGTACAGGCAATCGGGCTCGGTTATGCGCTCGATTACATGGAAAAGGTCGGCCGCGCGGCGATCGCCCGCCACGAGGCGGATCTGGCGGCCTATGCAGTAGAACGCCTGCGGGCCATCAACTCGCTGCGCATCATCGGCAACGCGCCGGGCAAGGGCGGCATCTTCTCCTTCGAGCTTGCCGGCATCCACGCCCACGACGTGTCGATGGTGATCGACCGCAAGGGCGTTGCGGTGCGCGCCGGCACCCATTGCGCCATGCCGCTCTTGAAGCGCTTCGGCGTTACCTCCACATGCAGGGCATCGTTCGGCATGTATAATACCCGTGCCGAAGTGGATGCGCTGGCCGACGCGCTCGACTACGCCCGCAATTTCTTTGGCTAATTTCTTGTTGAGGGAGCCTTGTCATGGCTGTCGACGAAACGGAACTGAAGTGGGATGCCCGGGAAGGGATCATCCAGTCCGCAATCCCGGCCGATGAACTGGCGCGCCTGAGCGACGACATCATCGGAGCGCTGAAAACGGTCTACGACCCGGAAATCCCGGCCGATATTTTCGAACTCGGCCTGATCTACAAGATCGACATCGAGGACGACCGCATGGTCAAGATCGTCATGACGCTGACCGCACCCGGCTGCCCGGTTGCCGGCGAAATGCCGGGCTGGGTGGAAAACGCCGTCGGCGCCATCGAAGGCGTGTCCGGCGTCGAAGTCGAGATGACCTTCGATCCGCCGTGGACGCCGGAGCGCATGTCGGAAGAAGCGCAGGTCGCCGTCGGCTGGTATTGATCCGTTTACGGACGGGCATTACATTTACATCGTGAAACACCGGACCTTGAATCCGTGTGCGGAAGGAGAATGAGCCGATGGGCTTTGCCATTATGACCATGACCGATGCCGCCGCGGCTCGCGTCAGGCAGATCGTCGCCAATTCCGGACCGGAGGCCAAGGGCCTGCGGGTCGGGATCAAGAAGGGCGGCTGTGCCGGCATGGAATATACCGTCGATCTCGTCACCGAGCCGAACGCCAAGGACGACAGGATCGAGCATGACGGCGCCGCCGTCTGGATCGAGCCTTCGGCGGTCCTCTATCTCCTCGGCACCCAGATGGATTTCGAGGTGACGCAGATGCGTTCCGGCTTCACCTTCGTCAATCCCAACCAGACGTCCGCCTGCGGCTGCGGCGAGTCGGTCGAGTTGAAGCCTGCCGATCTCGCAGCGCTTGCCAAACAGCGCGAAGCCGAAGCCCGCGTCTGATCTCCCTCATGAATCGGTAAGATAGGCGAGGAGCGTTTCCATCGCTCTTCGCGTGGCCTCCGCGTCGCCTGATCTGATGGCCCGGATGACGGCGACATGCTGCGTAACCGCCTGATCCATCCGTTCGACTGAAGCGGTCGAGAACCACCGCCGCCGGGAATGGGTCTGGAGCGGCGCCAGCGCCGACATGAGGAACCGGTTGGGGCAGGCGTCTTCGAGGATCTCGTCGAAACGTTTGTCGGCTTCCAGAAAGCCGGCGATGTCGCCGGTCGCCGTTGCGGTGCCCATTGCCTTGGCGCAGTCGAGCAGGGCGCTGCGCTGTTCCTCGCCGGCGTGTTCCGCAACCAGCATCGCGGCAACCGGTTCGAGCTGGCGCCGCACCTGCATGATGTTTTCGTGGTCACTCTCGACGAGCTCGGTGATCTGCAGGCCGACGCGCGGGCGCACCCGCATCAGGCCTTGCCATTCGAGTTTCTGGATCGCCTCGCGCACCGGCGTGCGGCCCTGGCCCGCGAGGCCGATCAGCTGCTTTTCCGTAACCAGCGCGCCGGGTTGCAGCTCCATGGTGACGATCAGGTTTTCGAGCCGGCGAAACGCCTGCCTGCTGAGCGGTTCCGCCTCGGATGCCATGCAACTGCCCTCCCTGATATATCACAAAGTGCCATGTCGTCTTCGGAATAGCAAGCAAAGCTGATATATCAGCGAGACGTATACACTGTTGCGGACGGCGCGATGGGAGGCCCGCGCGCCCCGGCTCATTCGTGGCGGAGCGCCTCGATCGGGTTGAGCTGAGCCGCGCGCCTGGCCGGGAAATAACCGAACACCATGCCGATCGCCGCGGAAAAGGCGAAGGCGAGCAGGATGATCGTCGGGCTGGCGACGAAGGGCACGCCGAGGACGCTCACGACGCCATAGGCAAGCGCCAGGCCGGTCACGATGCCGCTGACACCCCCGAAGATCGACAGCATCACCGCCTCGACGAGGAACTGCGTCAGCACCTGCCGTTCCAGCGCGCCGATCGCCAGCCGAATGCCGATCTCGCGGGTACGTTCGGTCACCGAAACCAGCATGATGTTCATGATGCCGATGCCGCCGACCAGCAGGCTGACGGCCGCGACTGCCCCGAGCAGGCCGGTCAGCAGCACGGTCGTGCCGGTCATCGCGGCAGCGATCTGCGACATGTCGTTGACCGAGAAGTCGTCGTCGCGGCCGATGGCGATCCTGCGCCGCTCGCGCAGCAGGCTTTCGACGTCCGACTGGATCTTGCTGGTCGCCACGCCGCCCTGTGCCGAGAGGATGATGCTGCTGATCGTCGTCGTCCCTCCGATTCGCCGCTGGTGCAGCTTCAGCGGCATGATGACGGTATCGTCCTGGTCGTCGCCCATGCCGGACTGGCCCTTGGCGGCGAGCACGCCCACGACCGGGCAGGCGACATTGCTGACGCGAATGTTCTGCCCGATGGGATTTCCCGCCCCGAACAGCTCCTTGCGCAGGGTCTCGCCGACAATGCAGGCGGCCTGGCTGCCGCGGTCCTCGTTGGCGAGGAACGGCCGACCGAGCGACAGGTCCCAGTCCTGGGCGATCAGATAGTCGTTGTTGGTGCCGATCACGCTCGACGAGTGGTTGGCGCCGCCGGCGATCACCGTCGCCGTGCCGCGGTTCACGGGCGCCACGGCGCGAAGCCCTGTCACCTGTTCCCGGATCGCCAGCACATCCTTGTCGTTGAAGCGCTTGGCCTCGCTGCTGGCGCGTCCCGGCCCCCATTGGCCGGGGCGGACGAACAGCGTGTTGGTGCCGAGGCGCGACAGCTCCGCCTGAACCTTTGCCGTCGTGCCGTTGCCGACGGTGACCATGGCGATCACCGCCGCGACGCCGATCACCACGCCGAGCACCGTCAGGAAGGAGCGCAGCATGTTGCGGCTGATCGCCCGCCAGGCCAGTTTGGCGGTCTCAAAGAACATGGTCGTGCTCCTTCACCTGCGACTGATCGGAGGCGAGATGGCCGTCGACGAAGCGCAAGAGCCGCTTGCCGTAGGCGGCGATGTCCTCCTCGTGGGTGACCATGATGACGGTGATGCCGTTGTCCCGGTTGAGCCGGCTGATCAGTTCCATGATCTCGATGCTGGTCCTGGTGTCGAGATTGCCGGTCGGTTCGTCGGCGAGCAGAACGGCGGGATCGGTGACGATGGCGCGCGCGATCGCCACGCGCTGCTGCTGGCCGCCGGACAGTTCCTGGGTCGTATGGCCTTCGCGGCCCTTGAGGCCCACCTGTTCCAACGCGACGAGCGCACGCTTGCGCCGCTCGCGCTGATCCATGCCGCGATAGACGAGCGGCAGCTCGACATTTTCGACCGCCGATGTGCGGGCAAGCAGGTTGAACCCCTGGAACACGAAGCCGAGCATGTGGCGCCGCATCAGCGTCAGCTGCGCGCGGTCGAAACCGCTGGTCGGGATGCCCTGGAACAGGTATTCGCCGGAGGAGGGGATATCGAGCCCGCCGATGATGTTCATCGCCGTGGATTTTCCCGAGCCGGACGGCCCCATGATCGAGACGAATTCGCCGGCCGCGATCGACAGGTCGACACGGTCGAGGGCTCGGATCGTCGCTTCGCCGTGGCCGTAGAATTTCGAGACCTGCCTGAAGGCGATGATGGGAGGAAGTGTCACCGGAGCTCTCCTCAGGTCGCCCGGGCGACGGCATCGGTGATCAGGAGATCGCCATCCTTTATCTCGCCGGATTTCAGCACCGTGAACTGGCCGTCGGTCGGACCGGTCTCGACCTGTACCCGCGTCGGCACGCCCGCACGCAGAACCCAGACGGCGCGGGCCGCACCAGAGGCATCTTCGCTGCCGCGATTGCTGCGCGGACGTGGCGGCGCAAACAGCCGGGTGAGGAAATTCCCGCGGCTGCGCGCCGTGGCCGGCGGCGCATATCGCAGCGCCGCGTTCGGTATCAGCAGCGAGTCGGTGACCGACTGGACGGTGATGTCGGCGGTTGCCGTCATGCCTGGGCGCAGCAGCAGATCGGCATTGTCGACCGTCAGGATCGCCTTGTAGGTGACGACATTGGAGACGGTTTCGGACGCGAACCGCACCGCCTCGATGGTTGCCGGGAAATTGCGCTCGGGATAGGCATCGACCGAGAATTTTGCCGTCTGGCCTTCCTGGACATGCCCGACATCCGCCTCGTCGACTGCCACCTGCAGCTCCATGCGCTTGAGGTCGCCGGCAATGGTGAACAGCACCGGCGCATTGAGCGAGGAGGCGACGGTCGCCCCCGGATCCACGTCGCGGGTGAGCACGATGCCGTCGATCGGCGAAACGATCCTGAGCTTCGAAAGATTGACCTCCGCCAGTCGCAGGTTGGCCTCCGCCGACAATACGGCAGCCTCGTTGATGGCCTTGGTCGCGAGCGCCGAATCGTATGCGTATTTCGCCGCATCGAGTTCCTGCTGGGTCGAAATGCGATTGCTGACGAGGCCTGTCAGGCGGTCGAAGGAGTTTTTGGCCGAGGCCGCCTCGGCTTCCGCCTTCAATACGTTGGCGCGTGCCGAAGCCAGCTGGGCGCGGGCGCTCTGCACATCCGCTTCCTGTTTGTTGGTATCGAGTTCGGCAAGGACATCGCCCTGCTTGACCGTGCTGTTGTAGCTGACATTGACCCTGCGGACGGTCCCGGACAATTCGCTGGATATGTCCACCTGATCGGTCGGCTGAACCGAGCCCGTCGCGGTGACGATGACCGACAGTCCGCCGCGCTTGGTCGGCTGCGTCGTGTAGTCGTAGCGCGGTCCGCTGCCGCCGGAATAGCTGTATGCGCCGACGACGGCGGCAACGAGCGCGATGAAGACCGTCGGCCAGATCCAGCGACGCTTTTTGCGCCCCCCTCCCGACTTGGCCAGGATCGCGGCGAGGTCGGGCGCGTCGCCGGTCTTTGCTGCCGGGTCGGGTGTGTTCTGCACGTTCAACGGTCTGTCCTTTGCTGGATAGGGATGCAACCGGGGCTAAATCTCCCGCTTCGCCGTGATGTGGCGCAAATCCGCCGGAAGCATGGTCGGCGGATGAGTTTCTTCAAGTCTCTCAATCACATGAAACCCGATCGCATGAAACTTAAATATCGGTAACCTGCATCGCCGCAAGAATACGCGAAGCTTCATCATGATTTAATGGCCGGCCTGTAGTAGTACTACACCCAATCAAGGGTAGAGGGGCTGTGTCATGGTTAAGAAATTTTGCGGATTAGCCGCCGCTTTTGTGGCTATTCTGGTGTCAGCGGGTGCCTCCCACGCCGCGGACGATCTTGTGTTCACCCTGATCAACAAGACAAAGGGTACGCTCGAGCGCTTTTATACCTCTCCGGAAGGCGTGGATAACTGGGAGGAAGACGTTTTCGGCGATGACGTGCTGGAGCCGGGCCAGAGCGTCAAGATCACCATCCGCGATGGCCGCCGCGCCTGCAAATACGACTTGCGCTTCGAATTCTCCGAGGATTCCAAACTCGAAGACATGGAAGACACGCAGGACATCTGCAAGATGGACACCTACACCCTGCATCAGTAATCGATCGGGTAGCGGGCGTTTCACGAAGAGCATGCATCGATATCTCCAGTCATGCGTTGTCGGAACGCAGAAAAGGAGATTTCCCATGATCGATGCTGCGAAAATCAAGGAACATGCCGAAGTCATCGGCGCGGACGGTGTTCATGTCGGAACGGTCGACCGCGTCGAAGGCAGCCGTATCAAGCTGACCAGGAAGGACAGCGGTGAGGGCGGCCATCGGGGCCACCATCACTTCGTCCCGCTTGAACTTGTCGCCGATATCGAAGGCAACAGGGTTCGCCTGTCGGCCGATGGCAATGTCGCGGTGACATTCGAAGAGGAAGAGGGCGGCAAGGCCGTTCATTGATTGGCTGGACATAAAAAGCCGGTGCCTCTCAAGGGGCGCCGGCTTTCCGTTTCAGATCACACCTTGAGGTGTCCGGCTTATTGAATGGTACCGGGAACGCCGAAACGTTCCGGCAGGAAGGCGGTTTCAGCCGGAGAACCGCTGAGCCGGTCTGATTTCGCAGCCACGCTGGGGCCGGCCGGATGCATCAGAAGGGCGACGACCAACCCGCCGGCGATGGCGGATCCCAAGGCAATCAGGACATTTTGGGTGCGCATGGCAACACTCCTCTATTGCCTGACAACACCCGGGAGATGGGAAGGTTCCGGCCTGCGCCGGAACCCTGAAATCAATGCTGCGTGAACGGCAGTCAGGCCTTTTCGCGCGCCGTCTTGAGCGCCGTCGCCCACCACGAAAGATCGTCGAGCATTGTCTTCACGCCGGGTTCCAGATGGGTGAGTTCCGCAAGCGCCTTGCCCTGCTGCCAGACCGCGAAGAAATCGGCGCCCTGAATGTGGACGCCCGGGCGCGTCGGGACCATCTGGAGCTCGACCGCGATCGTGCGAAAATGTTCGACCGCGCGTGCGCCGCCGACGCTGCCGTATCCGACTGCCGCTGCCGGCTTGCGGTTCCATTCCGGATAGGAATAGTCGAGCGCGTTCTTCAGCGCCGCCGTGATCGAGCGGTTGTATTCGGCGACGACGAAGATATAGCCGTCGAACTCGGCGACCTTCTTCTGCCAGCGGCGGCCGACTTCGCTTTCGGTGGGAACCCAGGCGTTCGACGCCTTTTCGTTGAAGAATGGCAGCGGGAAATCGCGCAGGTCGACGATCTCGAAATCCATGTCGTCGCGCTTCGACGCGGTGTCGTAAATCCACTGTGCCGGCTTGTCGCCGAAACGGACGTCGCGCGTGCTGCCGATGATGATCGCAATCTTTGGCTTGGCCATGAAAACCTCTCGTAGTGGGAAATTGTATTTGGACGGGACCGCAGGATTATGGCGGCGAGGCCGGAACGGTCAAGCGGCTCCGAAGGCCGCCGTCAAGAGATCGACCGCGTCATGCGCTCTTCAGTTCCGGGCCGAGAGTTCCATGGGAGAAGCCATGATTTCGCCGCCGCCGAGTGACTGGTCGGCATATTTGAAAGCCAGGATGCTGAGTACCGAAACGATCATGACGATGAATATAATGCGCATATGGATGCTCCTTCGGCCGAGCAAACGTGTTTGCACTCGTTAAGGTTCCGGCATCGATTTCATCAGAGGACGGTAATTCATCCCTGGGTTTTGGTTAAAATGAGATTGACTCTACCGTCATCGCTCGCCTGACTTTCGAAAGGCCTCTCCCATCTAAGGCGGCATGACTGAATCTCAAAGGACGTGGATCAAGGCGGCCGCCGAAGCCGGCAGCTATCGGCGGATGTATTTTCTCGCGGCCGAAATCGCGGTCGGCGAGACGGCGTCCCGCGAGTCGAGAGCCGCCGCGCGCCGGGTTGTCCGGGTGCTTGAGGATGTGGTGGACAGGCCGATCGCCGACGCGCTCGTTCTGGCTCGGGCGAGGAAAAGGTTTGCCGAACTGGTCGCTGCCTTGGAATGCGTCTCGCAAGGCGAGCGGCCAGGCGCGAACCAGGAACGCCGCCCGGTCGCGAAAACGGGGCGGCGTTGATGGACGAAGAAGGGGCAGAGCTCAACCGATCGAGAAGGGAACCGCGACGAAGGTCTGGTTCTCGCCGCGCTGGATGAGCAAGAGGACCGACTTGCGCCCCGACTTGCCGGCTTCGGCAACCGCCGCCTTGGCTTCCTTGGCGGATTTTACCGGCTGCTGGTTGATCGAGACGATGATGTCTCCGGGCTGCAGGCCTGCGTCGGCGGCCGGCTTGTCGGGAGCGACGCTTTCGATCACGGCCCCGTTTTCCCGGCGCGGCAGGTTCAGGGCCTGGCGGATGTCGGGGGTGATGTCGGCAAGGCCGATGCCGATGGTCGGCACCCGCTGGGCGCCCTGCATGGACTTGTCGCCCTTGTCGGCGGACGCCTGCTGCTGGTCGGGCTGGTTGCCGCCGACGGTGATGCTGAGATTGCGGCTTTCACCCTGGCGCCAGACGGTCAGGCCCTCCTTGGCGCCGGGCGTCAGGTCGGCCACCATGCGCGACAGGTCGCGCGGGGATTTGATCGCCTGGCCACCGAGCGCGGTGATGACGTCGCCCGTCTGGACACCGGCCTTGGCAGCCGGCGTGTCGTCGTTGACATTGGCGACCAGCGCGCCTTCCGGCTTGTCGAGGCCGATGGCGCCCGCCACATCCGCCGTCACCGGCTGGATCTGCACGCCGATGAAGCCGTGTTCGATCGAGCCGTCCTTCATCAGCTTGGCGACGACCTTCTGGGCCTGATCGGAAGGGATGGCAAAGCCGACCCCGACGCTGCCGCCATTCGGCGAATAGATCGCGGTGTTGATGCCGACCACCTTGCCTTCGAGATCGACCAGCGGGCCGCCGGAATTGCCATGGTTGATGGGCGCGTCGATCTGGATGAAGTCGTCGTAGGGACCGCTGTGCAGATCGCGTCCGCGGGCCGAAACGATGCCGGCCGTGACAGTCGTGCCGATGCCGAAGGGATTGCCGATCGCCAGAATCTGGTCGCCGGCATTGAGCTTGTCCGAATCACCCCAGGCGATGGTCGTGAGCGGCTTGGGCGCCTTGATCTTGATGACGGCGAGATCGGATTTCGGATCGGCGCCGATCAGCTTGGCCGGAACATCGGTGCCGTCGTCGAGCGTCACCTTGATGTCGATCGCGTTGTCGATCACGTGGTTGTTGGTGACGATGTAGCCGTCCGCCGTGACCACGAAGCCGGAGCCGAGAGCCTCCGCGCGCGGCGCCTGGCGCTGCTGCGGCATCTGGCGAGGCACGGGGATGCCCTGCTGGCCGAAGAACTGCCGGAACTGCTCGTCGAACGGCGAATCGTCGCCGGAGGACGAACCGTCGTCGGAAGCGACGTTCTGCGCCTTCATCGTGGTGGTAATGGTGACGACCGCCGGCTTGTCGGCCGAAACGATCGGCGCAAACGAGCCGCCCGGAGCGACGACGCCGGAAACGGAGCCGGCAGCGGCCGTTGCCATCGTTGCCGCATGCGCCGCATTGGTGCCCTGGATGACCGGAATGGCGAGCGGGACCGCAACGATGGCGGCGCCGAGAAGTACTGCGATCCGATGTCTGCGAAGGATATTGGACATGAAGGTCTTCCTTTCTGCTTTTGTCTGCATGTCCCGGCGCCGGGAGGCGGGCGCATTCAGGGCATGAGGGATCGACGCCGCCCGAGAGGCGGGCGACTGATCGGTTGGATTTTGAAGGTTGCGAGGCTGAAAGCGGTTTCAGAGCAAAGCCGCTGCTTCAGACGGCCGGATCACCGGGAGACAGGCGAAACAACCCGGGCTCCATACGATCGAAAGCGATCGCCGGGCGGTCCGGTGAGGTGCCAGACCGGGCAGGGCGCCGGCGGCACCGTGGAATACTGGTTTGTCGGAACAGTTGAGCGCATGTGAGGGCTCCACCTTTGGTGAACGGTCCTGGAACTGCCCCTGCCGTCGCGACATCAACTGGTCGCCGGCAGCATTCAGTCTTGCAGATAGAAATACGCCCCGAAGCGGCGCAGGTCAGCTTAATAATAAATAAGGTTCCAGCGCCGCGCTTTGCCGAATTTTGGGCCCAATCCTGCGCTCCAGGCCAGGGCGTTGCTTGCGCAGATATTGTTTTTCAATGACTTGCGGGAATTCGGGTTACTTCAACGCAGCCCCGGATTGCCGTGTAAACGTGACGCGGTTGTAATGAACGGGTTCAGCGGGAAAGATGAGGAAATTTTAATGGTGAGAGCGCAGGGATTCGAACCCTGGACCTACTGATTAAAAGTCAGTTGCTCTACCGACTGAGCTACGCTCTCCCGTGGCCGCGGTGAGCGCGTCCTTGAAAGTGCGCGGAACATAGGCAGGTGACCTCTTGCGGTCAACCCGCAAAAACAGCAAAAATGCGGCTATCTGACGCTTTTCCATGGCCGTGCGAAAAGGTGATTGGCATTCGCAGCGTCAGGCCATTACCTCAAGTGCCAAGACGCGGGCTTCCGGAAAGGCCCGCCTTCCGGAGCCAGACGTGTCGATTGCCGAAATATCACTGCTGAGTGCGCTTCTTGCCGGCGCATTGTCGTTTCTCTCCCCTTGCGTGTTGCCGCTCGTGCCGCCCTATCTCTGTTACATGGCCGGCATTTCGGTCGACCAGTTTCGCGGCGGAGGGGCGGCGGTCGTCGATTCGGGAGGCGGGACACGCCGCGCGGTGCTGAAATCGGCGCTGTTCTTCACGCTCGGCTTTGCGACCGTCTTCGTGGCGCTCGGGGCCGGCGCCTCGACGATCGGCGTGCTCTTGCGCCAGCATCTCGATCTCCTGTCCAAGCTCGGTGGCCTGATCATCATCGTCATGGGCCTGAATTTCCTGGGCGTCTTCCGGATCGGTCTTCTTGCACGCGAGGCGCGCTTCCAGGGTGGCGGGCAGCC
Source organism: Hyphomicrobiales bacterium (assembly GCA_900471605.1). Classification (GTDB taxonomy): domain Bacteria; phylum Pseudomonadota; class Alphaproteobacteria; order Rhizobiales; family Rhizobiaceae; genus Neorhizobium. The sequence goes on from UCEY01000043.1 coordinate 155,432, forward strand.
GGCAACGCTTTCCGGCGCCTATGTCATGGGGCTTGCCTTCGCCTTCGGCTGGACGCCCTGCATCGGTCCGGTGCTGGGCGCGATCCTCGGCGTTGCCGCATCCCGCGATACAGTCGGCGAAGGGGCGGCGCTGCTCGCCATCTATTCGCTCGGCCTTGCCGTACCGTTCTGGATCGCCGCCGGTTTCTCCGGCGCCTTCATGCGGTTCCTCACCCGCTTCCGTCGTCATCTCGGCCTGGTCGAGAAGGTCATGGGCGTCTTCCTGATTCTGACCGGGCTCGCCTTCATCTTCGGTTTCGTCACATCTGCCGCGATCTGGTTCCAGCAGACCTTTCCAATCCTCATGCAAATCGGCTAACGGAAAGCGTCTTCTCATACACCCGGTCAGCGGGCAGGAAACCGATGGCCGACATCATTGCATTGCTGCTGCCTTTCTTCGGTCTGATCTTCATCGGATATCTTGCCGCGAGAGTGACGAAACAGCCGGCCGAAGCGCTCGGCTGGATGAATACGTTCATCATCTACGCGGCCCTGCCGGCGTTGTTCTTCAAGCTCGTGTCGCGCACCCCGGTCGAACAGCTGACCCGCGCCGACTTCATCTTCGGCGAAATCGGCGCGACCTACCTCGTCTTCCTCGTCGTCTTCCTGATCGGCTTCTTCATCCGCCGCAATTCCTTTGCCGATTGCACCATCCAGTCCTTTGCCGGCGCCTACGGCAATATCGGCTATATGGGGCCGGGCCTGGCGCTGCTCGCTTTCGGCGAGGCGGCGGCGGTGCCGGTGGCGTTGATCGTCTGCTTCGAGAACGCCGCCCATTTCATCGTCGCACCGGCAATGATGGCGGTTGCCGGTGGCGACAAGCGCCCCGCCGGAGAGGTCGTTGCCGATATCGTGCGAAAAGTCGTGCTGCACCCGTTCATCATCTCGACGGTGCTCGGCTTCTGCTTCGCGGCATTTGCAGTGCAGCCGCCGGCTGCCTTCCAGCGCCTCATCGACTACCTCGCCCAGGCGGCCGCACCCTGCGCGCTGTTTGCCATGGGGGTGACGCTGGCGCTGAGGCCGATCAAGCGGGTGCCGGTGGAGATCGGCTATATCACCGTCTTCAAGCTGATATTCCTGCCGATGACCACCTATGTCGTCCTGTCGCTGATCGGCAATTTCGATCCCGTCTGGATCTATTCGGCGACGCTGCTGTCGGCGCTGCCGACGGCGACCAATGTTTTCGTCATCAGCCAGCAATACGGCGTCTGGCAGGAAAGGGCATCCGCCAGCATCCTGATCATCACCGTCGCGTCGGTGGCAACGCTGCCGGTGCTGCTCTACCTCATCAACTCCGGCACCTTACCGCCGGATCTCTTTCCGTAAGGCGTCGACGACGGCGCGCAGGCCCCGGCCGGGCTCGATGCCTTCCCGCATCAGCAGGTTCCGCAGCGGCGGCGCGCTGGTGAGGATGTGCAGGCCGGCGGCGCGCAGCATCTGCACGGGCAGGAAATCCGACAGCAGCGATCGGTTGAGAAGATCGACGCCGACGGTGCGGCTGACGATGTCCGGCCCGCGGCGCCGGTTGAAGCGGTCGCCGGCATCGCCCGGGATCGGACGTTCGCCGGTGGCGACGAGCAGTTCCGAAAGCGCGATGATGTCGCGCAGTGACAGGTTGAGGCCCTGCGCTCCGATTGGCGGAAAGGCATGCGCAGCCTCGCCGATCAGCGCCAGCCGGCCCTTGCCGAACCGCTCGGCCATCAGGCTGGAAAGCGGCCAGGCCTGCGGCGTGCCTTCGACTGTCACCTTGCCAAGCATCGACTGCATGCGGTCCTCGACGAGCCGCGAGAGTTCTCCGGCCGGAAGTCCGAGCATTCGCTGCGCCTCGTCCGGCTTCACCACCCAGACGAGACTGGAGCGCAGGCCGGGCAGGGGAACCTGGGTGAACGGTCCACTTTCGGTGTGGAATTCCGTGGAGACATTGCCGTGCGGCAGGGTATGGGCGAAATTCAGCACCAGTGCCGACTGCGGATAGGACCAGCGGCGCACGCCGATGCCGGCGGTTTCGCGTGCCTTCGACTGGCGGCCGTCCGCACCCACCACGAAATCGGCGCTGGCGATCGTGCCGTCCGACAAGGTCAGCATCACTCTTTCGGCCGAGAAATCGAAGGTTTCGACGGTCTGCGCCACCTTGGTGATATTAGGCTCGGCGGCCACCGCAGCATCGAGCGTTTCCGAGAGTGCCCTGTTTGGAATGTTGTAGCCGAAGGCGTAGAGGCCGACATCCTGCGCCCGGAACTGCGCCGTCGGGGCGCGCAGCAGCCTCTTGGTGCCATCGATGATCTGCATGACGGAGAGCGGCGCCGCCGACGGCGCGATAGTCTCCCAGAGACCGAGCCGTTCGAGGAAGCGGATCGAATGATCCATCAGCGCAGTGGTGCGTTCGTCGGTTTTTTCGGAAAGGGGCGCGATCATCGCCACCTTGCGTCCCGCCCGTGCGAGCGCCAGCGCGGCAACCGATCCGGCAAGCCCCCCGCCCACCACGGCGATCTCGAAATGCTCCATGTCCGTCGTCCTGCTCTGCAAGTGTCCTTACCGATTATCTAGAACGTCAGCCGACGGATATCCATGGGACACGGCGGCGCAGCATAGAAAAAGCAAGGCTTTATGCCGGCCGGCAGGGCGAAGTTGGTTGCAATGCGCGAGGAATGGCCGCATACCTCGCCGGATGTGGGAAAGGCGGGACTGACGCGTGATCAGACGAATCTTCAATTACAGAAAAGTCCCGTACGCTGAAATCCGCGCCTTTTCGGTCCATCTCCTGACGGCATCCGGATCGTTCCTGGCCTTCCTCGGCGTGGTCGCAGCGGCCGAGCATCGTTTCGTCGACATGTTCTGGTGGCTGGGTCTGGCGCTTCTGGTCGACGGCATCGACGGGCCGATCGCGCGCAAGGTGCGGGTCAAGGAAGTGCTGCCCAACTGGTCGGGCGATACGCTCGACAATATCATCGACTACGTGACTTACGTGTTGCTGCCGGCGTTCGCGCTCTACCAGAGCGGCATGATCGGCGAGCCATGGTCCTTTGTGGCCGCGGGCGCGATCGTCGTATCGAGCGCGGTCTATTATGCGGACATGGGCATGAAGACGGACGAGTATTTTTTCTCCGGCTTTCCGGTCGTGTGGAACATGGTGGTCTTCACGCTTTTCGTCATCGATGCGAGCGCCACTGCGGCTCTGGTGGTGATCTCGGTCTCGGTCATTCTGACCTTCCTGCCGATCAACTTTCTGCATCCGGTGCGCGTCAAGCGGCTGCGTCCGCTCAATCTGGCGGTCTGCCTCGTCTGGTGCGCACTCGGCGGCTATTCATTGCTGCTTCATTTCGCGACGCCGGCCTGGGTCGTCTACGGGGTCGTTCTGAGCGGCATCTATCTCTATTGCATCGGCGGCGTGCTCCAGCTTTTCCCCAGTCTTGGAAAATAGTTGGACGTTCCCGGACCCCCATGTCTTTACTGTTGTGCGAAGCAACAAAAAAGGTATCAATATCAGTCGAATGTCCGGGGTGATCGCCGGATGTCGGCTAAATCAATACACTGTGCAGCCGTGAAAACCTCGCAGAAGGTGAGGCCCGCAGTGAACGAGGGGGTTCAGTGACGTTATCCGAAGGTCCGGCGGCCGTTCCGCTTCTGTCGGTTCGAGGTTTGACCAAGCTTTTCGGCAGCTTCGCGGCTTGCAACGCGATCGATTTGGATATTGCACCCGGTGAAATCCACGCATTGCTCGGTGAGAACGGCGCCGGCAAGTCGACGCTGGTGAAAATGCTGTTCGGCGTGCTGCAGCCGAGTGCCGGCCAGATCCTCTGGGAGGGCGCACCGGTGACGATAGTCTCGCCCGGCGAAGCCCGCCGTCTCGGCATCGGCATGGTCTTCCAGCATTTCTCGCTGTTCGAGGCTCTGACGGTTGCCGAAAACATCGCACTGTCGCTCGACCCGAAGATTTCGCTGGCAAGGATCTCGGACGAAGCGGCGTCTCTCTCGAAAGCCTATGGCCTGCCGCTCGATCCCAAGGCGCATGTGGCGGACCTGTCGGTCGGCGAACGCCAGCGCATCGAGATCGTCCGGGCGCTGCTGCAGAACCCCAAGCTGATCATCCTTGACGAGCCCACGTCGGTGCTGACCCCGCAGGAGGCGGACCGGCTGTTCGAGACGCTGTTCAAGCTGAAGGCCGAGGGCCGTTCGGTTCTCTATATCAGCCATCGGCTGGAGGAAGTGCGCCGCATCTGCGACCGCGCCACCGTTCTGCGCCATGGCAAGGTCACCGGCGCCTGCGATCCGAAGCAGGAGACGCCGGCCTCGCTCGCCCGCATGATGGTCGGTTCGGATGTCGCCGAAGTGCATCGCGATGCCGGAACCGTACTCGGCGACATCCGTCTTGAAGTCGGCAATCTCTCGGTGCCGGCCCGCACGCCCTTTGCCGTGGCGCTCAGGAACGTGTCGATGAAGGTCCGCGCCGGCGAGGTGCTGGCGATTGCCGGTGTGGCCGGCAACGGCCAGGGCGAGCTATTCGACGTGCTTTCCGGCGAATATCCGGTCGCCGGGGACGAAGCGATCCGCATCCGCGGCAAGGCGGTCGGTCGCACCGGCATCAACGGCCGCCGGCTGCTCGGGGCCGGTTTCGTGCCGGAAGAGCGCCACGGCCATGCCGCGGTCTCCGCCATGGCGCTGTCGGACAATCTTCTCCTTGCCCGCAGCCAGTCGGACAGGAAGGCCTTTCTTTCGGGCGGTGCGTTTTCGGTCATCCGCTTCGACGCGATCCGCTCCGCCACGCGCCGCATCTGCGAGGTGATGGATGTCCGCAAAAGCGGCGAGGACCCGCAGGCGAGCTCGCTCTCCGGCGGCAATCTGCAGAAATTCATCGTCGGACGCGAGCTCGACCGGCAGCCCGCCGTGCTCGTCGTCAACCAGCCGACCTGGGGCGTCGATGCCGGTGCCGCGAGCCGTATCCGCCAGGCGCTGATCGACCTTGCGAAAGCGGGCTCGGCAGTGGTGGTGATCAGCCAGGATCTCGACGAGATCTTCGAGGTGGCGACCAATATCGCCGTTATCTCCGAAGGCCGTCTTTCCGAGCCGCATCCGGCCGGCACGCTGACGCTGGAGCGCATCGGCCTCCTGATGGGCGGTATCCACGAAAGCCATTCCATTCCGGAGGCGGCGCATGCGCATTGAACTCCAGAAGCGCGCCAACGTCTCGACGCTGTTCTCGATCATTTCGCCGCTGCTGGCGCTTCTGCTGACGCTCGTGTTCGGCGCCATCATGTTCTGGCTGCTCGGCAAGAGCCCGCTTGGCTCGCTGTACATCTATTTCGTCGAGCCTTTGCTGGAGGTGTGGTCGCTGCATGAGCTGGCGGTGAAGGCGGCTCCGCTGATCCTCATCGCGGTGGGCCTTGCGGTTTGTTATCGGTCCAACAACTGGAACATCGGCGCGGAAGGCCAGTTCACCATCGGGGCGATCACCGGTTCGATCCTGCCGGTCCTTTATCCCGAGTGGCATTCCTGGGCGATCCTGCCGATGATGATGGTCATGGGGGTGATCGGCGGCGCGCTCTACGCGGCGATCCCGGCACTGCTGAAGACCCGTTTCAACACCAACGAAATCCTGACCAGCCTGATGCTCGTCTATATTGCGGGGCTGTTTCTCGACTGGTTGGTACGCGGGCCGTGGCGGGATCCCAAAGGTTATAACTTCCCGGTCACCAAGAGCTTCCAGGTCGAGGCGGTGCTGCCGGAGATACTCGACTCGGGCCGGGCCCATTGGGCCTTCATCTTCGCGATCGTCGCGGCCATGGCGCTTTGGTTCATGATGCGCTTCATGCTCAAGGGCTTCGAGGTTTCCGTGCTCGGCCAGTCGGAGCGGGCAGGGCGTTTTGCCGGCTTCTCCGCACGTCGGATGGCGTGGTTCTCCATGCTTCTTTCCGGCGGGCTCGCGGGCCTTGCCGGTATTTCGGAGGTCTCCGGTTCGATCGGCCATCTGCAGCCTTCGATCTCGCCCGGTTATGGCTTTACGGCGATCATCGTCGCCTTCCTCGGTCGCCTCAACCCGCTCGGCATCATCGCCTCCGGCCTGGTACTGGCGCTGACCTACCTGGGTGGCGAGGCGGCGCAGGCGGCCCTGCAGATTTCCGACAAGGCGGCGAGGGTGTTCCAGGGCATGCTGCTCTTCTTCGTGCTTTCTTGCGATACGCTGATCCACTACAGGATCCGGCTGATCCTTGCGGGTGGGAAAACGGCGGAGGCTAGAGCCTGATGTTCGAGGCGATCCTTCTTACCGTCATCACCGCGTCGACACCGCTCGTCGTTGCCGCACTCGGCGAACTGGTGACCGAGCGCTCGGGCGTGCTCAACCTTGGCGTCGAGGGCATGATGATCATGGGCGCGGTGTGCGCCTTCGCCGCCGCGCAGCTGAGCGGGTCCCCCTATGTCGGCATCCTCGCGGGCATTTTCGGTGGCGGGCTGTTCTCGCTGCTCTTCGGCTTCCTGACGCTGACCCTGGTCGCCAACCAGGTCGCGACCGGTCTTGCGCTGACTATCCTTGGCCTCGGGCTGTCCGGCCAGATCGGCGAAGTTTTCGTCGGCCAGCCCGGCATCAAGCTGCAGCCGATCGTCTTTCCGATTCTCTCGGACATTCCGTTCTTCGGCCGCGTCCTTTTCAGCCAGGACCTGATCTTCTACCTGTCGGTCGCGCTCGTTGTCGGCATCAACTGGTTCCTGTTCAGGAGCCGCACCGGCCTCAAGCTGCGGGCGATCGGCGACAGCCATTCTTCCGCCCATGCGCTCGGCATCAACGTCATCCGCACCCGTTATCTGGCTGTCATGTTCGGTGGAGCCTGCGCCGGGCTGGCGGGTGCGCAGCTTTCGCTCGTCTACACGCCGCAATGGGTGGAAAACATGTCGGCCGGTCGTGGCTGGATTGCGCTCGCCCTCGTCGTTTTCGCCTCCTGGCGACCGTGGCGGATTCTCGCAGGCGGCTACCTGTTCGGCGCCGTCGGCATCGGGCAACTGCATGCACAGATCGTGGCGCAAAATCTCGGCATCGTCATCCCGTCGCAATTCCTGTCCGCACTTCCATATGCGGCGACTATTGTCGTGCTGATCATCATTTCGCATAATCGTCGCACGACGCTCATCAATACGCCGGCTTCGCTCGGGAAACCCTTTGTCCCCGACCGGTGACCGCGGAACCAAAAACAAAACGTCTTCAAGCCAATAGAGGTTAGGAAATGAAGAAACTGATTATCGCCCTTGCCGCATCGGCCGCCCTGATGGGCGGGTTCTCGACCGGCGCCCAGGCCCAGGAGAAGAAGAAGGTCTGCTTCATCTACGTCGGTTCGAAGACGGATGGTGGCTGGACGCAGGCGCATGACCTCGGACGCCAGCAGCTCGACAAGGCGCTTGGCGACAAGGTTGAAACGAAGTTCCTCGAAAACGTTCCGGAAGGCCCGGATGCAGAGCGCGCCATCGAGCGGTTCGCCCGCGAGAAGTGCAGCCTGATCTTCACGACCTCGTTCGGCTTCATGGATGCGACCGTCAAGGTCGCGGCGAAATTCCCGGACGTGAAGTTCGAGCACGCGACCGGCTTCAAATCCGCTCCCAACCTCGCCACCTACAATTCCCGCTTCTATGAAGGCCGCTACATCCAGGGCCAGATTGCCGCCAAGATGTCCAAGAAGGGCGTCGCCGGCTACATCGCCTCGTTCCCGATTCCGGAAGTGGTGATGGGCATCAATGCCTTTGAACTCGGCGCCAAGTCGATCAACCCGAACTTCAAGCTGAAGGTCGTCTGGGCCAATACCTGGTTCGACCCGGGCAAGGAAGCCGACGCCGCCAAGGCGCTGATCGACCAGGGCGTCGATATCCTCACCCAGCACACCGATACGACCGCTCCGATGCAGGTCGCCTCCGAACGCGGCATCCTCGCCTTCGGCCAGGCGTCCGACATGATCGCCGCCGGCCCGAAGACGCAGCTGACCGCGATCGTCGATACCTGGGGCGCCTATTACATCAAGCGCACCAAGGCGCTGCTCGACGGCACCTGGAAGTCCGAGCAGATCTGGGACGGCCTGAAGGACGGCATCCTCACCATGGCGCCCTATACCAACATGCCGGACGACGTGAAGGCGATGGCCGAAGAGACCGAAGCCAAGATCAAGTCGGGCGAACTGCATCCGTTCACCGGCCCGATCAACAAGCAGGACGGTTCGGCCTGGCTGAAGGCCGGCGAAAAGTCGGACGACGGCACGCTGCTCGGCATGAACTTCTATGTCGAAGGCGTGGACGACAAGCTGCCGCAGTGAGGAGTGGTCGGCGTAGCCGACGAAACGATCCAGTGATCGTTTCGAACGACGAACGCCCGGAGCCTGAAGCGACGGGCAGCGATCGGGTAAAAGGAAATCAAGGGCGCTTTCGGGCGCCCTTTTTGTTTCGGCCAAACATAAGGCGTTTATCGCACTTCAATCACCTTGCTGATATGAAGCGGCAAATTGCCTGAGAAGGAGAATCCCGATGAGCCGTTCCTGCCTTGCCGTCATCCTCGCCGCTGGCGACAGCACGCGGATGAAATCGTCGATGTCTAAAGTGCTGCATCCGATCGCGGGCCGGCCGATGATCGCCCATGTGATGGCGGCCGTGGCATCGACGGGCGTTACCGAAGCGGCGCTGGTCGTCGGTCGCGACGCGGATGGGGTTGCCAGGGCCGGCGCTGTCGAGGGCGTTTCCGTGGAAGCCTTCCCGCAGACGGAGCGCCGCGGCACCGGCCACGCCGTGCTGGCGGCGAAGGACGCGATCGCGCGGGGTTACGACGACATCCTGGTCGCTTATGGCGACGTGCCCCTGGTCACCTCCGCTCCCTTCGCCGAGGCGCGGGAAAGGCTGGCGGCCGGTGCCGATGTCGTGGTGATCGGTTTTCATACCGACAAGCCGACCGGCTACGGCCGGCTCCTGGTCGAGAACGGCGAACTGACCGCCATCCGCGAGGAGAAGGATGCGACCGAGGAGGAGCGCAAGGTCACCTGGTGCAATAGCGGCCTGATGGCGATCGACGGCCGCAAGGCGCTGTCGCTGCTGGAAAGCATCGCCAACCACAATGCGAAGGGCGAATATTACCTGACCGACGTCGTCGAGATCGCCCGTGCTCGCGGCGGCAAGGTCGTGGCGGTCGATGCGCCGGAAACGGAGGTCGCGGGCTGCAACAATCGCGCCGAACTGGCCGTGCTCGAAAGGCTCTGGCAGGAGCGCCGCCGCCACGAACTGATGGTCTCGGGCGTCAGCATGATCGCCCCGGAAACCGTCTTCCTTTCCTACGATACGCAGATCGGCCAGGACGCGCTGATCGAGCCGAACGTCGTCTTCGGCCCGGGCGTGACGATCGACAGCGGCGCGGTGATCCACGCGTTCTCGCATATCGAAGGCGCCCATGTGAGCGGCGGTGCGACCGTCGGGCCTTTCGCGCGGCTCCGCCCCGGCGCCGATCTTGCTGCAGGCTCCAAGGTCGGCAATTTCTGCGAGGTCAAGAATGCCCGGATCGACGAGGGCGCCAAGGTCAACCACCTGACCTATATCGGCGACGCCTTTGTCGGCGCCCATGCCAATATCGGCGCCGGCACGATCACCTGCAATTATGACGGCGTCAACAAACACGAAACGCGAATCGGAGCCAACGCCTTCATCGGTTCCAATTCGTCGCTCGTCGCCCCCGTTGCGATCGGCGACGGTGCCTATGTCGCATCGGGAAGCGTCATCACCGAAAACGTCCCCGCCGACGCGCTGGCGCTTGGCCGTGCCCGCCAGGAAGTGAAGCCGGAGCGCGCGAAAATCCTTCGCGAGCGGGCGCTCGCCTTCAAGGCCGCCAAGAAGGCCCGGAAGGAACCCGGCCATTAACGTTTGCGCGTTACTTTCCGACATCGAAAGTGACCGGCGGGCCGATTGCGCAAAACCCGCAATCGGCTAGGAATTCGCCCGGGTTTCAGGAAGCGTTCAACGAAGCGAAGAGGGTCGTTCATGTGCGGGATTGTCGGGATCGTCGGAAATTCGCCGGTGGCGGCGCGTCTGGTCGATGCGCTGCGAAGGCTCGAATACCGCGGTTATGATTCCGCCGGCGTCGCGACCGTCCACGAGGGCCGCATGGATCGCCGCCGCGCCGAGGGCAAGCTCTTCAATCTCGAAAAGAAGCTGGACGCCGAGCCGTTGCCCGGCACGATCGGTATCGCCCATACCCGTTGGGCGACCCATGGCGTCCCGAACGAGACTAACGCCCATCCGCATTTCGTCGATGGCGTCGCGGTCGTCCACAACGGCATTATCGAGAACTTTTCCGAGCTGAAGGACGAGTTGCTCGCCGAAGGCGCGGTCTTCGAAAGCCAGACCGACACCGAAGTCGTCGCGCATCTGCTCGCCAAATATACCCGCCAGGGCCTCGACCACCGCGCCGCCATGCTGGCGACGCTGAACCGCGTTTCCGGCGCCTATGCGCTGGTGGTGATGTTCGAGGACGACCCGGGCACGATCATGGCCGCCCGTTTCGGACCGCCGCTGGCGATCGGCCATGGCCGCGGCGAAATGTTCCTGGGGTCCGACGCGATTGCCTTGTCGCCCTTCACCAACGAGATCACCTATCTGGTCGACGGCGACTGCGCGATCATGACCCACAGGGGCGCCGAGATCATCGACTATGATGGCAAGCCGGTGAAGCGGCAGAGCCAGATCTCCCAGGCCGCGGCTTTCATGGTCGACAAGGGCAATCACCGCCACTTCATGGAGAAGGAGATCTACGAGCAGCCGGAGATCATCTCCCATGCGCTCAGCCATTATATCGATTTCGCCGCCCATACGGTGAAAGCGAACGATACGGCGATCGATTTCGGAAAGCTCTCTGGCCTCGCAATCGCCGCCTGCGGCACCGCCTATCTGTCCGGCCTGATCGGCAAATACTGGTTCGAGCGTTATGCGCGCCTGCCGGTCGAGATCGACGTCGCCTCCGAGTTCCGTTACCGCGAACTGCCGCTGTCGCCATCCCAGGCAGCGCTGTTCATTTCCCAGTCGGGCGAGACCGCCGATACGCTGGCCTCGCTGCGTTACTGCAAGGACAATGGGCTGAAGATCGGCGCTGTCGTCAATGTCAAGGAATCGACCATCGCCCGCGAATCGGATGCGATTTTCCCGATCCTCGCCGGCCCGGAAATCGGCGTCGCCTCCACCAAGGCGTTTACCTGCCAGCTGGCAGTGCTCGCCGCACTCGCGATCGGCGCCGGCCGCGCCCGCGGCACGGTGACGGCGGGCGACGAGAAGGCGATGGTCAGGCACCTCGCCGAAATGCCGCGGATCATGAGCCGGGTGCTGAACGACATCCAGCCGCAGATCGAGTCGCTGTCGCGCGAGCTGTCGCGCTTCAAGGACGTGCTCTATCTCGGCCGCGGCACCAGCTTCCCGCTTGCCATGGAAGGCGCGCTGAAGCTCAAGGAAATCTCCTATATCCACGCGGAAGGTTATGCCGCCGGCGAACTCAAGCACGGGCCGATCGCGCTGATCGACGAGCATATGCCGGTAATCGTCATCGCACCGCATGACCGCTTCTTCGAAAAGACCGTTTCCAACATGCAGGAAGTGGCGGCGCGGGGCGGCAAGATCATCTTTATCACCGATGAAAAGGGGGCGGCGGCCTCCAAGCTTCCGACCATGGCGACGATAGCACTGCCGAATGTCGACGAGATCATCGCGCCGATGATCTTCTCGCTGCCGATCCAGCTTCTGGCCTATCATACGGCGGTGTTCATGGGCACCGATGTCGATCAGCCGCGCAATCTGGCGAAATCCGTCACGGTGGAGTGATATCCACCGGCTTTTCCTTGCATCGCAACATCGCATCCGGCATTGTCGCAACAGATGATTGCGGCAATGCTTAGGGTGTGCAGGGAAATCGAATGAGCGACAGTCCAGAGCGAATATCGCTGGCCGGCCGCCTCAGGAACAACTTCCTAACCGGCCTGATCATCTGCGCACCGCTCGCCATCACCATCTGGCTCACCTTCACCTTCATCGACTGGGCCGATAGCTGGGTCACGCCCTACATTCCGCAGCGCTACGACCCGCAGTATTATTTCAACATCACCATTCCGGGCACCGGCCTTCTGATCGCGGTGGTGTTCATCACCATCATCGGCTTTCTCGGCAAGAACCTGATCGGCCGTTCGATCGTCAATGTCGGCGAATCGGTCCTGCACCGCATGCCGCTGGTGCGCACCGTCTACAAAAGCCTGAAGCAGATTTTCGAGACGGTGCTGAAGGAACAGTCGACCTCTTTCAAGAAATGCGGGCTGATCGAGTTCCCGAGCCCCGGCATGTGGGCGCTGGTGTTCATTTCCGGCGACGCGCAGGGCGAGATCGCCGCCAAACTCAATGCCGATGGCGAGGAAATGGTCGGCGTCTTCCTGCCGCCGACGCCGGTCCCGACGGCGGGTTTCCTGATGTTCGTGCCGAAGAGCAAGATCGTCATGCTCGACATGACGCCGGAAGAAGGCGCCAAGCTGTTGATCTCCGGCGGCCTGATCGCCCCCGACTACAAGCCCGTTCCCGGCGCACCGACCGCGGTCCTGCCGGCGCCGAAAATGCAGGCCTGATCTATCCGGCTCTCAGGAAGCGGATCGCCTCGTCGCGGCGATGGAGATAGAGCAGCACGCGCATGTTCTGGCCGCGCTCGCTGTTCAGTTCCGGATCCCGCTCCAGCAGATAGGCCGCATCCTTGCGGGCGATCTCCAGGAGGTCCGCATGTGCCTCCAGGCTGGCGATCCTAAAACCCGGCGTGCCGGACTGACGGGTGCCGAGCAGCTCGCCTTCGCCGCGCAGTTTCAGGTCTTCCTCGGCGATCAAAAATCCGTCCTCGCTGTCGCGCAGGATCGAAAGCCTGGCATGGCCGGTTTCGCTGAGCGGTCCCTTGTAGAGCAGGATGCAGGTCGAAGCCTCGTCGCCGCGCCCGACGCGGCCGCGCAACTGGTGGAGCTGGGCGAGCCCGAATCGCTCCGCATGCTCGATCACCATGATCGTCGCGTCCGGAACATCGACGCCGACCTCGACCACGGTTGTGGCGACCAGGAGCCGCAGCTCGCCGGCCTTGAAGGCGGCCATCACCGCATCCTTCTCCGGCCCGCTCATGCGGCCGTGGATAAGGCCGACATCGCGGCCAAGCTCCCTGGCGAGCACCGCATAGCGTTCCTCCGCAGACATCAGGTCGGAAACTTCGGATTCCTCGACAAGCGGGCAGATCCAATAGGCTTTTTTTCCTTCGCCGATCGCCCCTCTGAGCCGGGCAACGATATCGCCGATCCGCTCGGTCGGGATGGTGACGGTCTGGATCGGCTTGCGGCCGGCCGGTTTTTCTGTGAGCTTGGAGACGTCCATGTCGCCGAAGGCCGCGAGTACCAGCGTGCGGGGAATGGGCGTCGCCGTCATCACCAGCATATGCGGGGAAATGCCCTTGGCGGTGAGCCGCAGGCGCTGGTGCACGCCGAACCGATGCTGCTCGTCCACCACGGCGAGCATCAGATTGTGATAGTTGATCGCATCTTGGAACAGCGCATGGGTGCCGATGACGATCTGCGCTTCGCCGGAGGCGATCCGCTCGATGATCTGGTCGCGCTCGCGGCCCTTGGTGCGGCCGGTCAGCACCTCGACCGTCACGCCGGCAGCACCGGCAAGCTTCGAGATCGTCGCAAAATGCTGGCGGGCGAGGATTTCGGTCGGCGCCATCAGCACCGCCTGGCCGCCGGCCTCGACGGCCGCGGACATGGCGAGCAGCGCCACCAGCGTCTTGCCGGCCCCGACATCGCCCTGCAGCAGGCGCAGCATCCGGTCTTCGGCGGCCATGTCCCTGATGATATCCCCGACGGCCACTTTCTGGCTCGGCGTCAGCGAGAAGGGCAGGCCTGCGATGATCCTTGCGGCCAGATCGCCCTTCACCCGGATCGGTTGGCCCGGAACCTTGCGCACCTTCTGGCGCACCAGCGACAAGGACACCTGGCCGGCGAGGAATTCGTCATAGGCGAGCCGGCGGCGGGCAGGGGATTGCGGATCGATATCCGCCGCGTCGCGCGGATCGTGAAGCCCGCGAAAGGCCTCCGCCACCGACGGGAAACCCTGGCGAGCTGTCAGCGCCGCATCGGCCCATTCCGGCAGTTCCGGCAGCCGGGCGACCGCGCCGTCGATCGCCCGGCGCAGCACTTTCGGCGTCAGGCCGGCCGTCATCGGATAGACCGGTTCGACCAGCGGCAGGTTCTCCGCTTCGGAGGCTTTCACAATGAAATCCGGATGCACCATCGAAGGCCGGCCGTTGAACCAGTCGACCTTGCCGCTCACCATCACCATCTCGTCGACCGGCAGCGATTTTTCCAGCCAGTTGCCCTTGGCGCGGAAGAAGGTGAGCGCCAGTTCCCCGGTATCGTCATGCAGGAAGACTCGATAGGGCATGTTGGATTTGCCGGGCGGCGGGGGCTGATGCCGGTCGACCCGCCCCTCGATCGTGACGATCGCCCCTTGCGGCGCAAGCGCGATGCCAGGCCGGTGGCGCCGGTCGATCAGCGAGGAGGGGGCATGGAACAGCAGATCAACGACGCGGCAATCGTCCGGGTCATCGCGGCCGGTGACGCGGGCGATCAGTTCGGCGAGCTTCGGCCCGACACCGGCAAGCGAGGCGACGGGCGAGAACAGCGGATCGAGTATGGCGGGACGCATGGCGCGCAAAATGCGATGGATTTTGCCCATTTGGCAAGGTGACGAGGGCGGAAAAGCGTCCTATATGAACGGCAAAACAAGGACACCGCCATGACAGGACTATCCCGCACCAGCGCGGATCTCGACCCGCGCCGCCGGCGCATCCTCTATCGCTGCTGGCATCGCGGCATAAGGGAGATGGACCTGGTTTTCGGCAGTTTCGCGGAGGCCGAGATCGCCGCGTTAGGCGACGCGGAGCTCGACGAGTTCGAAGCGATCATGGGCGAGGACGACCACGATCTGCACGCCTGGATCACCGGCGCGCAAGCCTTGCCGGAGCGCATGAAGACCCCGCTTTTCGCGCGGGTCGCTGCCTATACGCCGGATTTCGATCCCGTCACCAAGGCCTCCCTGGAGGCAAGGCTCGGAAACAAGATATGAATTCTGGCCCGATGATTCCCGGTTTCGACGCGAAGAAGATCGCGGCGGCCCAGAGCCCGCTGACCATAGGCAACGTGCCGCCCGGCATGGAACCGCTGGTTCTCGCCGAGTTGGCGCGCGCCGGCCAGGCGGTCGCCTATGTCATGTCGGATGGGCAGCGGATGCCCGATCTGGAGCAGATGCTCTCCTTCGTGGCGCCGGAAATCCCGGTCCTGACGCTGCCCGCCTGGGACTGCCTTCCCTATGACCGCGTGTCGCCCAGCGCCGATGTCTCCGCCCGCAGACTTGCGGCGCTATCGGGCCTGATCTCGCATCGCAAAAAGCCGCATGCGGCGATCGTGCTCGTCACGGTCAATGCGATGCTGCAGAAGATCGCGCCGGCCGAGATCATCGAGAGCCTGGCGTTCTCGGCCAAGCCCGGCAACCAGATCCGCATGGACGACATTGCCGCGCGGCTGGAGCGCAACGGCTTCGAGCGCGTCGCGACGGTCCGCGAAGTCGGTGAATTTGCCGTGCGCGGCGGCATTCTCGATGTCTTCGTACCGGGCACCGAAGAACCGGTGCGGCTGGATTTCTTCGGCGACACGCTGGAATCGATCCGCTCGTTCGATCCAGCGAGCCAGCGCACGACCGGCCAGGCACGCGTCCTCGACCTCAATCCGATGAGCGAAGTGACGCTGACGCCGGATACGATCAGCCGTTTCCGCAAGAACTATCTTTCCCTGTTCGGCGCCGCGACCCGCGACGACGCGCTTTATCAGGCGGTTTCCGAAGGCCGCCGTTATCCCGGCATGGAGCACTGGCTGCCGCTGTTCTACGACGGGCTGGAAACCGCCTTCGATTATCTCAAGGGTTTTCGGATCGTCACCGACCATACCGCGCGCGAAGCGGCGAACGAGCGTTCGAAACTCGTCGCGGACTATTACGACGCCCGGCGGGATTCCGGCACTCAGGGCAAGGGCGCTGCCGCACAGGCTGCCCCCTACAAGCCGGTTTCCCCGGGCCAGCTTTATCTCGACGGCAAATCGTTTGCCGCAGCGCTCGACGCCGTCAACGCGTTGCGCCTGACGCCGTTCAACGAGATGGATGCCGAAGGTCGCCGGGTGGTGACTTTGGATGCGCATGCCGGTCCGCGCTGGGCGAAAAACCAGACGGAAGACAAGGACCGCGATGAGCGCGTCAACGTCTTCGATCTCGTGGTCAAGCATATCGCCGACAAGCGTGCAGAGGGCATCAAGGTTCTGGTCACCGGCTGGTCCGCCGGTTCGCTCGACCGTCTTTTGCAGGTGCTGGACGAGCGTGGCCTGAAGCGTATCCGCCAGATCGACAAGCTCGCCGATCTCGATACGCTGGAAAAAGGCGAGGCGGCGTCGGCGGTTCTGAGCCTCGAGGCCGGTTTCGAGACGGACAGGATCGCCGTCATCGGCGAACAGGACATTCTGGGCGACCGCATGGTCCGCCGCGGCAAGCGCCGCAAGCGTGGCGCGGATTTCCTCACCGAAGTCGCCGGCCTCGACGAAGGTTCGCTGGTTGTCCATGCGGAACACGGTATCGGCCGCTTCGTCGGCCTGGTGACGATCGAGGCGGCTGGCGCACCGCGCGCCTGCCTCGAACTGCATTACGCTGATCAGGCAAAGCTTTTCCTGCCGGTCGAAAACATCGATCTTCTGTCGCGCTACGGCTCGGATGCGGCGGAAGCCCAGCTCGACAAGCTCGGCGGCGGCGCCTGGCAGGCCCGCAAGGCCAAGCTCAAGAAGCGGTTGCTCGACATGGCGGACGCGCTGATCCGCATCGCCGCCACCCGCATCACCCGCCGCGCGCCGGTCCTGACCACGCCGGAAGGGCTTTACGACGAATTCGCTGCCCGTTTCCCTTATGACGAGACCGAGGATCAGGCGAACGCCATCGATTCCGTCCGCGACGATCTCGGCGCCGGCCGGCCGATGGACCGCCTCGTCTGCGGCGACGTCGGTTTCGGCAAGACGGAAGTGGCGCTGCGCGCGGCCTTCTTCGCCGCCATGAACGGTGCACAGGTGGCGGTCGTCGTGCCGACCACGCTGCTTTCCCGCCAGCATTTCAAGACCTTTCGCGAACGTTTCCGCGGACTGCCGATCAAGGTCGAGCAGGCCTCGCGGCTGGTACCGGCCAAGGAACTCGCACAGACCAAGAAGGATCTCGCCGACGGCAAGGTCGATATCGTCGTCGGCACCCACGCGCTGCTCGGCGCCGGCATCCAGTTCGCCAATCTCGGGCTGCTGATCATCGACGAGGAGCAGCATTTCGGCGTCAAGCACAAGGAGCGGCTGAAGGAGCTGAAGAGCGACGTCCACGTTCTGACGCTGTCGGCAACGCCGATCCCGCGCACGCTGCAACTGGCCATGACCGGCGTGCGCGAACTGTCGCTGATCACCACGCCGCCGGTCGACCGCATGGCGGTCCGCACCTTCATCTCGCCCTTCGATCCGCTGGTCATTCGCGAGACGCTGATGCGCGAGCACTATCGCGGCGGCCAGAGTTTCTATGTCTGCCCGCGGCTCGCCGACCTGCCGGAAATTCAGGCCTTTCTCCAGTCCGATGTTCCCGAGCTTAAGGTCGCGGTCGCCCATGGCCAGATGGCGGCGGGCGAACTCGAAGACATCATGAACGCCTTCTACGACGGCAAATATGATGTGCTGCTCTCGACCACCATCGTCGAATCCGGCCTCGACGTGCCGACCGCCAATACGCTGATCGTTCACCGCGCCGATATGTTCGGCCTGGCGCAGCTCTACCAGCTTCGCGGCCGCGTCGGCCGTTCCAAGGTGCGCGCTTTCGCGCTCTTCACCCTGCCGGTCAACAAGACGCTGACGACGATGGCCGACCGGCGCCTGAAGGTGCTGCAGTCGCTCGACACGCTCGGCGCCGGCTTCCAGCTGGCGAGCCACGACCTCGACATCCGCGGCGCCGGCAATCTGCTCGGCGAGGAACAGTCAGGCCATATTAAGGAAGTCGGTTTCGAGCTCTACCAGCAGATGCTGGAGGAGGCCGTGGCCGAAGTAAAGGGCGACGACGAGATCACCGATACCGGCTGGTCGCCGCAGATTTCCGTCGGCATCACCGTGATGATCCCGGAAACCTACGTCCCGGACCTGCATCTGCGCATGGGCCTTTACCGCCGTCTCGGCGAACTCACGGAACTGTCGGAGATCGACGGATTCGGCGCGGAAATGGTCGACCGTTTCGGCCCGATGCCGACCGAGGTTCAGAACCTCCTGAAGGTCGTCTATATCAAGTCGCTCTGCCGCAAGGCCAATGTCGAGAAGCTCGATGCCGGTCCGAAGGGCATCGTCGTCACCTTCCGCGACAAGCAGTTCCCGAACCCGGCCAATCTCGTCGGCTACATCGCCAAGCAGGGGACGATGGCGAAGATCCGTCCGGACCACAGCGTGTTCCTCACCCGCGACCTGCCGTCGCCGGAAAAGCGGTTGTCGGCCGCGGCTCAGGTGATGACCCAGTTCGCCGAACTGGCGAAAACATAATTACATATCGGATTTATTGTTCGGGACCGTGACCGCAGCGGCCTGCGGATCGGTCGCGACCGACGCGGGCAAGGGCACGTCGCGTGCCCGCTCGCGGGCCAGCGTCAGCAGGCCGGAGCCGATGATCAGCAGGATGCCGATCAGCATCGGAAGGTCGATCCTGTCGCCGAAGACGAGATAACCGAACAGGATGGCCCAGAGCATCTGGCTGTATTGGGTTGGGCCAATCACGGCGGCGGGCGCATGATTGGCGGCATACATCAGCCAGACGGTGGCCAGCGCTCCAAGCAGGCCGTATCCGGCGAGCATCGCCCATTGCGACAGGGTCGGCCAGCGGAAGTCGGGGATCATCAGCACGCCGAGGATGACGAGGACGCCAAGGACACCGGCGCCGTAGAGCGAGATGTTCTTCTCCGACGGCCCGATGGCGCGATAGACGATGATCGAGATCGCCCCGGAAAGCCCCGCAAACACCGCTCCGACATGCCCGATCGAAACCTCGCGGAAGCCCGGGCGCAATATAACCAGAACGCCGACGAAACCGATGATCACCGCGCTCCAGCGCCGGATGCCGACCGTCTCCTTGAGGAACACGACCGACATGATCGTCACGAAGGACGGCAGCAGGAAGATCAGCGCGAAGGCTTCCGCCATCGACAGATAGGTGAAGGCCGCGACGCTGCCGACCGTTCCCATCGCAGCGGAGAAGAAACGCAGCACCCAAAGTGGACGGTTCGTGCTTCTCACCACGTCGAGCCAGCGGTCGCCCGGCTTCATCAGATAGGGAAAGCCGGCGAGCATGAAGACCGCGCCGAAAAAGCCCATCTCGTAGGGCGTCAGCGCCCCCTCGATCATCTTGACGCTTGCATCGCTCCAGGAATAGGCGGCAAAGGAGGAGAAGGCGAGAAGAACGCCTTTCAGGGTCTGGTCGGTACGCACGCGTTTATCCGTTCAGATCATGCCCTTGCGGGCTTCCGCCTTCAGCTTGGCGATCTCGCGCAGCGCATTGGCAAAGACGTCAGGCGTCTGGGCGCCGCTCACCGCATACTGGCCATCGATAATGAAGAACGGCACGCCGGTCACGCCCATTTTCTGCGCTGCGTCGATTTCCCCAAGGACGGTATCCTTGTCGGCGTCGCTTGCCAGCAGGCTCTCGATCACCTTGCGGTCGAGGCCGCATTTTTCGGCGATATCGGCGAGCACCGCGTGGTCGCCAACGTTGCGGCCTTCCTCGAAATTCGCCTTGAACAATGCGGTCGCCACCTTGTCCTGGATTTCGCGGCTTTCCACGATCGCCCAATGCAGCAGGCGATGCGCATCGAGTGTATTGGGGCCGACCTTGATCGCCTCGAAATTATACGTGATGCCGACCTCTTCGCCGAGTTTCTTCAGCATGCCATGGGCACGTTCGACCGCGTCCTTGCCGCCCAATTTGGCGGCCAGATCGGCCTGGTGATCGACGCCTTCGGGCGGATGATCCGGGTTGAGCCGGTAGGGACGCCAGTTGATATCGACGCCGATCTCGTCCTGAACTTCCGCGACCGCCAGTTCCATCCGCGCCTTGCCGAGATAGCACCAGGGGCAGACGATATCCGAAACGATGTCGATGGTTACGCGCTCCATGGCGGCGTCCTTTCTCCGGTAACCGAAACAGGCTGGATTACTGTGCGCGCTTGTCCCACCAGATGTTGAGCTGGTAGCCGTAGAGCGGCAGTTTTTCGGGATAACCGATATACTTGCGCCGCGCCACCCATTGATCCGCGATGTGATAGAGCGGAACGAGATAGTGACCGGAAATCAGCATCCGGTCGTAAGCCCGCACCGCCGCCTCGAAATCCTCCTTGCTGCGTACCGTCAGCATCGTCTCGATCAGCTTGTCGAGATCGGGATCAGCGGTGCCGGCGAAATTGAAGCTGCCGTCGCGATCCCGCGAATCCGATCCCCAGCGCCCGATCTGCTCGATGCCGGGCGACAGCGACTGCGGATAGGATTTGACGATCATGTCGTAGTCGAAATTGCCGGACCGGGCCTGGTATTGCGCATCGTCGACGGTGCGGATCGACATGTCGATCCCGATCATCTTCAGCGTCCGCTGATAGGCGATCGCGAGCTTTTCCTGGTCCTGGCTCTGGGTCATCACCTCGAACGCGAGCGGTCGGCCGGAAGCGTCCGACATCCTGCCGTTCCGGATCGTGTAGCCGCCCTTCTTGAGCAACTCGACCGCATCGCGCAGTACCTTGCGGTCGGCGCCGGACGCGTCGGTTTTCGGCAGGTGATAGGTGCCATCGAGGACCGCCGGTTCGATCCGGTTCTTGATCGCCCCGAGGATCTTCAGCTCCCGTTCGTCCGCCGGCTTGCCGAGCGAGGTGAGGGGGGAGTTCTGCCAAAAACTCTCGGTGCGGGTATAGGCGCCCTCGAAAAGGTTCTTGTTGGCCCATTCGAAATCGAAGGCGAGCGACAGGCCGGCCCGCACGTTGACGTCGGCAAATAGCGGCCGTCTCGTGTTGAAGACGAAACCGAGCATGCCGGTCGGCAATTGCGGCTTGAACGCATCCTTGACCACATCGCCATTCTGGGCGGCCGGAAAATCATAGGCACGGGTCCAGTGTGTCGGGCTGCCGTCCGGATAGATGTCGATCTCGCCCTTCTTGAAGGCTTCGAACAGCGTATTGTCCTGCAGGAAATATTCGACGGTGATCTGGTCGTAATTGTCAAAACCCACCTTGGCCGGAATATCCTTGCCCCAGTAATTCGGATCTCGCTCATAGACGATCCGCTCGCCCGGCGAGACCGACTTGATCCGGTAAGGGCCCGAACCGACCGGCGGCTTCAGCGTCGACTGGTCGAAGGTCGCTGCATCGATCGCGTGCTTCGGCAGGATCGGCGTGCCGGTCGCGAGAATCAGCGGGAATTCGCGGTCGGCCTTTTCGTTGAAGGTAAAGCGGACGCCGCGTTCGCCGACCTTTTCCATTTTCGCGACGGGCGCCAGCCGCGACGAGAAGGGAATGCGGGCCTTGTCGCGCAGCAGTTCGAACGAGAAGATCACGTCGTCCGGGGTGACCGGCTGACCGTCCGACCATTTCGCCTTGGGATTGAGATTGAACTGGATGAAGCTCCGCTCGTCGTTCCACTCGACGCTTTCCGCCAGCAGGCCGTAGAGGCTGAAGGGCTCGTCGCTGGAGCGCGTCATCAGCGATTCGTAGAGAAGATTGCCGAAGCCCGGGTCCCAGATGCCGCGCGCCGAGGTGCGCATGCTTTTCAGGATGAATGGATTGAGGCTGTCGAACGTGCCGACGACCCCATAGGTGATCTTGCCGCCCTTCTTCACGTCCGGGTTCACATAAGGGAAATGCCTGTAGTCGGAAGGCAATGCCGGGCTGCCGTGCATGGCAATTCCATGCACCGGCTCGGCCAAGGCCGGCACCCCGATCAGAAACGCGGCGATGAGGGGAAGGAAGCGTCGCATGGGACCCATGACGGTGAAATCCTCGCTGATTCTCCCGCAAAATAGCGCATGCCAGGAGGCCTACCAACCACCGCCATGCGCAAAAGAATGATCGCCGACGTTAACTCCTTGTCAAAAAATACGAAAGAAGGACTGGATATCGACGCCCGCCCGATGTAACAGGTTGCCCACACGGGCGGGTCATTCAATTGCCTCATTTGACCGACAGGTCACAGGCAGTAGGACACCCCGAGGGAGTTGACGGCGTCTGCCGTACCCAGCGGATTTCAGGAGACGGATCTCGTTATGATGCTTAAGGCAACCCAAGTTCTGCGGACGGCGATGTCCGCTCTCGCTCTTTCGGCCGGCGCAATCGCGCTGCCGGTTGCAGCTACTGCACAGGATGCTCCGGCAGCGGCCGCTCCTGGCGCACCGCCGCTCGGCTGGTTCAAGACCTGCACCAAGCAGGACGACAACGATCTCTGCGTCGTGCAGAACATCATTGCAGCCCAGAACGGCCAGCTGATCACCGCGGTCGGCCTGATCACGGTCGAAGGCAAGGTCAACCGCAAGATCCTGCAGGTTTCGGTCCCGACCGCGCGTCTCGTACCGCCCGGCATCGTCATGCAGATCGATGGCGGCAAGGGCCAGAAGCTCGACTATATCGTCTGCCTTCCGGACAAGTGCACTGCCGAAGTGCCGCTGACGGACGCCATGATCGCCAGCCTCAAGAAGGGCAGCGAAGTGATCTTCACCTCGATCAACTTCCGCCGCGCTCCCAACCCGATCAAGGTTCCGCTGACCGGCTTCACCGGCGTGTTCGATGGTCCGGCCATGCCGCAGGAACAGATTGCCCAGAGCCAGCGCAGCCTGGAAGAGGGCATGCAGCGCAAGGCGGAAGAGACCCGCAAGAAGCTGGAAGACGCCCAGAACGCTGCAAAGCAGGGCCAGTAAGCTTTTCGCGGAAAGCCCACAATTCAAAGCCCGGCCATGTGCCGGGCTTTCTGATTCCGGGGCATGAAAAAAGCGCCGGCTGAAGGCCGACGCTTTCAAGTTGCTTGGGAGTTGGGTTCAGTGGGCCAGTATGATCTTGGGCTTCAACTGGCCGGATGGGCCGCGATCGAAGATCTGGTAGACCTGCGGATTGCGCAGTGGAGCATCGTTTTCGTCGTGTTCCAGGTTCTGCTCTGAAACATAGGCGACATATTCCGTCTCGTCATTCTCCGCCAGGAGATGATAGAACGGCTGATCTTTGCTCGGCCGGATTTCTGCGGGAATGGAATTCCACCATTCTTCCGTATTGGCGAATTCCGGATCCACATCGAACACGACGCCGCGAAACGGAAAGACCTTGTGGCGAACCACTTCTCCGATGGTGAATTTAGCGTTGCGTTGTTTCATGGTGCGATGTCCTTTCGCATCCTAATGTGGGAATAAAATTCTCCGACATCAAGAGATTAATGCGGACCGGCCCGCATCGTTCCACGGGATAGACTTAAGGCTTAGCCTGCCGCCGCGGCCGGGCCGTCGCCAGGACTATGCCGCCGAGAACGAGAACGATACCGGCCGCATGATATGTTTCGAACGTCTCGCCGAGGAAGATCACCGCCATGATGATCGAGACCGGCGGCATCATGTAGAGCGTGATCCCGGCCGTCGCCGGTCCGAATGTCCTCACGGTATGCTGGAAGCAGAAGAAGGCGGCAAGCGAGGCGAACAGGATGATGCCGGTTATCTTCGACCAGGCCGAAACGGTCGTCGGCAAAAGCCCGCCGTGGAAGATTTCAAAGATCGCTGGCGGCAGCAGCAGGAGCGAACCGGAAAAGGCGATCAGCCCGAACAGCGTCAACGGCCGGATCGCCTGGGCGGCCGGGCGGCGCAGCAGGATCGAATAGATCGCAAAGGCAATCGCCGCCACCAGCATGCCGAGATCGCCGATATTGAAATTCAGATGCGCCAATGCGCCGAAATCGCCGCGCAGCACGATCGCCGCGACGCCCGCGAATGCGACCATCATGCCCAGAAGCTCGCGGCCGCCGATCCGCCGGCCGGAAAACTGCCATTCGAACAGGATGATGAACAGCGACGATGTCGTGTAGATCAGCGTCGCGTTCGAGGCCGTCGTCAGCGTCAGCGCCCAATAAACGAAGCCGCCGCAGATGCCGATGCTGAGGAAACCCAGCCACAGCCAGAGCCAGGTATGCCGGCGAACGAAGGTCCAGGCGGCCGGCCAGTCGAGATAAAGCAGCGGCACCATGATCAGCGTCGACCCGGCCCAGCGGATGAAGGCGGTGATGAAAGGCCCGATCTCGCCGATCACCCCGCGCCCGAAGATCAGGTTGCTGGAAAAGAAGACGGGCACGAGGACGAAGATCAGCCAGTCGGTCGGGCGCGGCTGCAAAGACTTGGGGGAGGGCATCGGTACACCGGCAATGGGGCACAAGCCATGAAGACTCGGCGGAATGGCAAACGGCGGGCTTGCGGCCCGCCGTCTCCAGGTCAAAAGGCGCTGATCGGATCAGGCCGAATAATACATGTCGAATTCGACCGGATGCGGCGTCATTTCGAAGCGCATGACTTCCACCATCTTGAGCTCGATATAGGCATCGATCTGGTCGTCGTCGAAGACGCCGCCGGCGGTCAGGAACTTGCGGTCGCGATCGAGGTTTTCGAGCGCTTCGCGGAGCGAGCCGCAGACGGTCGGGATCTTCTTCAGCTCCTTCGGCGGCAGGTCGTAGAGATCCTTGTCCATGGCCTTGCCGGGATGGATCTTGTTCTTGATGCCGTCGAGGCCGGCCATCAGCATGGCGGCAAAGGCGAGGTACGGGTTTGCCAGCGGATCCGGGAAGCGCACTTCGACGCGCTTCGACTTCGGACCGGTGCCGAACGGAATGCGGCACGAAGCCGAGCGGTTGCGGGCCGAATAGGCAAGCAGAACCGGCGCTTCGTAACCCGGGACGAGACGCTTGTAGGAATTCGTCGTCGGATTGGTGAAGGCGTTGATCGCCTTGGCGTGCTTGATGATGCCGCCGATGTAGAAGAGGCAGCTTTCGGAAAGACCGGCATACTCGTCGCCGGCGAAGGTCGGCTTGCCGTCCTTCCAGATCGACTGGTGCACGTGCATGCCCGAGCCGTTATCGCCGAAGATCGGCTTCGGCATGAAGGTCGCGGTCTTGCCATAGGCATTGGCGACCTGGTGCACGACATATTTGTAGATCTGGATCTTGTCGGCGTTGCGCACCAGCGTATCGAACTTGACGCCGAGCTCGTGCTGGGCGGAAGCCACTTCGTGGTGATGCTTTTCGACGACCACGCCCATTTCGGCGAGCACGGTCAGCATTTCCGAGCGCATGTCCTGCAGGCTGTCGACCGGCGGAACCGGGAAGTAGCCGCCCTTGACGCGCGGACGGTGGCCGAGGTTGCCGGTCTCATAGTCGGTGTCGTCGTTGGACGGCAGTTCGGACGAGTCGAGCTTGAAGCCGGTATTGTAGGGATCGGCCTTGTACTTGACGTCGTCGAAGACGAAGAATTCCGGCTCCGGGCCGACGAACACGGTGTCGCCGATGCCGGATGCCTTCAGATAGGCTTCGGCCTTCTTGGCGGTGCCGCGCGGATCGCGGTTATAGGCTTCGCCAGAAATCGGATCGAGAATGTCGCAGAAGATGACCATGGTCGACTGCGCGAAGAACGGGTCCATGTGGACCGTCGCCGGATCCGGCATCAGCACCATGTCCGACTCGTTGATGGCCTTCCAGCCGCCGATCGAGGAACCATCGAACATGACGCCATCGGCGAACATGTCCTCGTCGACCGACGCGATGTCCATGGTGACGTGCTGCAGCTTGCCCTTGGGGTCGGTAAAGCGCAGGTCCACGAACTTGACGTCGTTTTCCTTGATTTGTTTCATGATTTCGCTTGCGCTCGTCATATGACCTTCCTCGATGTGCGATGACGATGAAGCCCCGGCCTTCGGCCTCGGGGCGTTTGGATGCAGGGGCGTTTAGATGGCGTCCACGCCCGTTTCACCGGTACGGATGCGGATGACTTCCTCCACGTTGGAGACGAATATCTTGCCGTCTCCGATCCGTCCAGTCTGTGCCGCGTTGCGAATGGCTTCGATGACGGCATCCGCGTTCTCGTCCGCCAGGACGACTTCGACTTTGACCTTCGGAAGGAAGTCTACGACATATTCCGCGCCGCGATAGAGCTCGGTATGGCCCTTCTGGCGGCCAAAGCCCTTGGCTTCGGTCACGGTAATCCCTTGCAAGCCGACCTCCTGAAGGGCTTCCTTCACTTCGTCGAGCTTGAAAGGCTTGATGATCGCTTCGATCTTTTTCATGAGAAACTCTATCTCCGCTTCTCTCCTGAAGCAGGCCTCTACCCGCTCGCCCATGGCAATGCAGTTATCGTGCCAAACTCCCACGACACTTTCAAAAAAACAATGCGGTTTTGCACGGATTCCCGATAAAACAGCAGCTGCCGTGGCAAAATTGCTTCCGTTTTTCTCAGAAATTGTGCGTTGCGGCGCAGGAATCGGAGTTTTTTGGAGATTTTCGGGAAAATAAGTGATCGCGAATACATGAGAGGTGGAGATCTTATTTTGGGCATTTGCATATTATTTATGCACATTGCCGGCGGCGATGGCGCTTGTTTTCTGACCATCTTTGCGTTCAATAACGCCTATGGATTTGTCGCTTATCTCATTGCTTTTGACGCCTGACGAGATGGCGGCGGCGGACGCCGCTTCCGCCCGATCCGGCATCCCGTCATTCGACCTTATGGAGCGGGCCGGCCAGGCGGTCGCGGCTGCCGCGCTTCGGCATTTTCCCGGCGCTTTGCGTTTTGTCGTGCTGTGCGGCCCCGGAAACAACGGCGGCGACGGATATGTGGCCGCCCGCGCGCTTTTCGACGCCGGAGGGGTCGTCGATGTCTATCATCTCGGCGATCCGCAGAAGCTGAAGGGCGATGCGAGGCGGGCGCGCGGCCTCTGCCATCGGCCATCCGGACCGCTGGAAGCCTACCTGCCGGCGACCGGCGACGTGGTGGTCGACGCGCTGTTCGGCGCCGGTCTGACGCGTGACGTGCCTGAGATCGTCGCCGAGGTGATCCGCAAGGTTGCCGAGGCGCAGATGCCGGTTATCGCCGTCGATCTGCCGTCGGGCCTCTGCGGCCGGCGGGGCGTGCCGCTCGGCGCCGCCTTTCAGGCCGACCATACGGTGACCTTCATGACCCGCAAGCCGGGCCATCTGTTGCTGCCGGGCAGGTCGCTCTGCGGTGACATCGAGGTTTTCGATATCGGCATTCCAACCCGCATCATCCGCGAGGTTGCCGGCGAGACGAGGGAAAATGGACCCGACCAGTGGCGAGGCTTTCTGGCCGAGCCGGGAAGCGAGACCCATAAATACCGACGCGGCCATCTGGCCGTGTTTTCCGGAGAAGCGGGCAAGACCGGCGCTGCCCGGCTTTCGGCGAGTGCGGGGCTGAGGGCCGGCGCAGGGCTGGTGACGGTCGCTTCGCCGGGCGATGCCATGCCGGTCAATGCGGCCTCGCTGACCGCGATCATGCTGCATCGGGTCGATGAGGTCAAAGACCTGGAGAACTGGCTTGAAACCGCAAAGCTTGCTGCCTTCGTGCTCGGGCCGGGCTTCGGCATCGGCAAGAAGGCGAGGGAGTTTGCACTCACATTGAAGGATCGACCGCTGGTGCTCGACGCCGACGGCATTACCTCTTTCAAGGAAAAGCCCTCGGATCTGTTCGATGCCTTTGCCGGTGGCGAGCCTCATCTGGTGCTGACACCGCACGAGGGCGAATTTGCGCGGCTTTTCCCTGACGTCGCCGCGGATAAAAATCTGGGCAAGGTGGAAAAGGCCATAACTGCCGCCGCCCGCTCCCATGCCGCAATCGTCTACAAGGGCGCCGACACGGTGATCGCCAGCCCGGACGGACGTGCCTTTATCAATACCAACGGACCGCCGTGGCTGGCGACCGCCGGTTCGGGCGACGTTCTGGCCGGCATGATCGGTGCATTGCTCGCCCAGGGCTTGCCCGCTTTCGAGGCCGCGGCGGCCGGCGTCTACCTGCATGGCGAAGCGGCAAGGCGGTCCGGCAAAGGCATGACGGCCGAGGATCTCGCCGCCCATGCCGGCGTCTGGCTGGATCCCTAGGTTAGCCGCGGCTCTCCAGGAGTTCGCGCATCGCCATCGCACCGTAAGGCGCATTCACCTTGCCCTCGTGGATGAAGAAGGCGAAGACGTCGCGCGGCTCCTTCTTGACCTCACGCTTCCCGTCGATCAGTGGCAGATCATCCGGCACGCCGCCTTCGGACCAGGTCTCCAGCCTCTTTGCCCAGGCCTTCATATCCGCTTCCGCATAACAGGTCTTGATCTCGTCGGACCCTTTTTGCAGGCGCGCATAAACGAAATCGGCCGTCACATCCGCGATCATCGGGTAATCGAAATGGTCGGCGCAGACGGGAGCGATATTGTATTTCGAAAGCAGCGCGATGAATTCCGGCACCTTGAACGTGTCGTTGCGGACTTCGACCACATGGGTCAGCTTCAGGCCATCCAGCTTGTTGGGCAGCAGTTTCAGAAATGCCTCGAAATCGTCGGCCTCGAACTTCTTGGTCGGCGCGAACTGCCAGAGCAACGGCCCGAGATGATCGCCGAGCTCGGTCAGCCCCTGGGTCAGGAATTTTTCGATCGATTCCCCGGCCTCGGCCAGAACCTTGCGATTGGTGGTGAAACGGCTGGCCTTCAGCGAAAAGATGAAGCCGTCCGGCACTTCGGAAGCCCATTTGGCGAAGGTCTCCGGCTTCTGCGACCCGTAATAGGTGCCGTTGACCTCGATGACCTTCAGTTTGCCGGCCGCATATTCGAGCTGTTTCTTCTTCGCCAGCTTTTCAGGGTAGAACGTGCCTTCCCACGGCTCGAAAGTCCAGCCGCCGATGCCCGTGCGGATAGTGCCGGCTTTGGTCATGATTCAAACCCGTCCTGATCGTTATCGTGAAAACCAAGAGCCGGCGCTCCCGAACCTCGGTGCGGCACCAGCCGAAAGACGGTGGCGTCGCGGCCGGCGCCGTCGAGATCGCCGGATCTCAGCGCCCGTCTTACCCTGTCAAGCTTGCGGATATCGTCCAAGCCGACGGTAGGGGACCATTCCCCGCCATCCTCGTGAAGTTCGATATCGACTTCCGCGACATAATTCCCTTCGCGAATGAGCTGCGACGCGTGCCTTGTCATTGCCGCCTCCTTCCGGTGAAATCCTCGCTCCATCTATCCGGATCCGGCTGGTAGGCGGTAATCAGAACCGCCGGCTCATCCGCCCCCGCCGGAATGCCCCATAAAAGATGGATGGGCCGCGCGAATTCGTCAAATTGCAGAATCAGGACACAAGGCCCCTTGTGGTATTCGGGATACTCCTCGACCAGGGTGCAATTCCCAATTCCGTCGATCAGGGCCTCGATGAGCAATCCGTCATTTTCCAGTTCCCTCAAGGCATGAAGCGAGACCCTGAACTTTCCGTTCCCGATCAGACCCAGCACCCTTGAAAGGATCGTCTCCGTCACTCCGCCGCTTCCACCTTCTTGGCCGGCCGGCGCTCCAGCAGTTCCTTCAGGAACTGGCCCGTATAGGACCGCTTTTCCTTGACGATCTGCTCAGGCGTTCCCGCTGCGACCACTTCGCCGCCGCCGGTGCCGCCTTCCGGGCCGATGTCGATGATCCAGTCGGCCGTCTTGATGACTTCGAGATTGTGCTCGATGACCACCACGGAATTGCCCTGGTTCACCAGTTCGTGCAGCATTTCCAAAAGCTTGGCGACGTCATGGAAATGCAGGCCGGTCGTCGGTTCGTCGAGGATGTAAAGCGTGCGTCCCGTCGAGCGCTTCGACAGTTCCTTGGCTAGCTTGACGCGCTGCGCCTCGCCACCCGAAAGCGTATTGGCCTGCTGGCCGACCTTGATATAGCCGAGGCCGACATCGAACAGCGACTGCAGTTTGTCGCGCACCGCCGGCACCGCCGAAAAGAACTCGACGCCTTCCTCGACCGTCATGTCGAGCACGTCGGCGATCGACTTGCCCTTGAAGGTGACGTCGAGCGTCTCGCGATTGTAGCGCTTGCCGTGGCAGACGTCGCAGGTCACGTAGACATCCGGCAGGAAGTGCATCTCGATCTTGATGACGCCGTCGCCCTGGCAGGCTTCGCAGCGGCCGCCCTTGACGTTGAACGAGAAACGGCCCGGCTGGTAGCCGCGCGCCTTTGCCTCCGGCAGGCCGGCGAACCAGTCGCGGATCGGCGTGAACGCGCCGGTATAGGTCGCCGGGTTGGAGCGCGGCGTGCGGCCGATCGGCGACTGATCGATATCGATCACCTTGTCGATATGTTCGAAACCATCGATCCTATCGTGCTCGGCCGGGATTTCGCGGGCGCCCATGACGCGGCGTGCCGCGGACTTGTAGAGCGTCTCGATCAGGAAGGTCGATTTGCCGCCGCCGGACACGCCGGTGACCGCGGTGAACACGCCGAGCGGAATGGCGGCGGTGACATTTTTCAGATTGTTGCCGCGGGCGCCAAAAACCTTGATTTCCTTGCCCTTCTTGGGCTTGCGGCGGTCGACGGGAACCGGCACTCCGAGCTCGCCGGACAGGTATTTTCCAGTCAGCGATTTCGGATTGGCCATCACCTCGCGGGGCGAGCCTTCGGCGACCACCTGTCCGCCATGAATGCCGGCGGCCGGCCCGATATCGACCACATAATCGGCGGTCAGGATCGCGTCCTCGTCATGTTCGACGACGATGACCGTATTGCCGATGTCGCGCAGGTGTTTCAGCGTCTCGAGCAGGCGGGCATTGTCGCGCTGGTGCAGGCCGATCGACGGTTCGTCAAGCACGTAGAGCACGCCCGTCAGGCCCGAGCCGATCTGCGAGGCGAGCCGGATGCGCTGGCTTTCGCCGCCCGACAACGTGCCGGAATTGCGCGACAGGCTGAGATAATCGAGGCCGACATCGTTCAGGAAGCGCAGGCGTTCGCGGATCTCCTTGAGGATGCGGACGGCGATCTCGTTCTGCTTGGCGTTCAGCTGTTCCGGCAGCACTTCGAACCAGTCGCGCGCAAGCCGGATCGACATATCCGTGACCTGTCCGATATGCAGCTTGTTGATCTTCACCGCGAGAGCTTCCGGCTTCAGGCGAAAACCGTTGCAGGCCGGGCAGGGAGCGGCCGACATGTAGCGTTCGATCTCTTCGCGCGCCCAGGCGCTGTCGGTTTCCTTCCAGCGGCGTTCGAGGTTCGGCACGATGCCTTCGAAGTTCTTGACCGTCTTGTAGGAACGGGCGCCGTCGGCATAGTGGAATTCGATCTTTTCCTCGGTGCCCTCCAGGATGGCCTTCTGAGCCTCCTCGGAAAGCTCGTTCCAACGGCTGGACAGCTTGAAACCGAAGGCTTTTCCGAGCGCTTCGAGCGTCTGGTTGTAATAGGGTGAGGTGGATTTCGCCCATGGCGCAATCGCGCCGTCGCGCAGCGTGCGGGCGGGTTCCGGCACGATCAGCGCCTCATCCACCTTCTGCTGCGAACCGAGGCCGTCGCAGGTCGGGCAGGCGCCGAAGGGATTGTTGAACGAAAACAGCCGGGGCTCGATTTCCGGAATGGTAAAACCGGAGACCGGGCAGGCGAACTTTTCCGAAAACAGC
The DNA here is from genome assembly GCA_900471605.1 of Hyphomicrobiales bacterium. GTDB lineage: Bacteria > Pseudomonadota > Alphaproteobacteria > Rhizobiales > Rhizobiaceae > Neorhizobium. The sequence goes on from UCEY01000043.1 coordinate 187,254, forward strand.
ACCCGCTCGTGCGTCTCGTTGAGCGACTTGTTGGCGGATCCGCCGGCTGCGGTATCCTCGGCGCGCAGCGGCTTGTCGGCGAATTCGGCGACTGCCAGCCCGTCGGCCAGTTTCAGCGAGGTCTCGAGACTGTCCGCCAGGCGTGCGGAAATGTCGGAGCGCACCACGAGGCGGTCCACGACCACGTCGATATCGTGCTTGTATTTCTTGTCGAGCGCCGGAACGTCGGCGATCTCGTAGAACTGGCCGTCCACCTTGACGCGCTGGAACCCCTTTTTCATCAGGTCGGCGAGTTCCTTCTTGTACTCGCCCTTGCGGCCGCGGATCATCGGCGCCAGAATGTAAAGGCGCGTGCCCTCCTCGAAGGCGAGGATGCGGTCGACCATCTGGCTGACGGTCTGGCTTTCGATCGGCAGGCCGGTTGCCGGCGAATAGGGCACGCCGACGCGCGCAAAAAGCAGGCGCATATAGTCGTAGATCTCGGTGACCGTACCGACCGTCGAGCGCGGGTTGCGCGAGGTCGTTTTCTGCTCGATCGAAATTGCCGGCGACAGGCCGTCGATCTGATCGACATCCGGCTTCTGCATCATCTCCAGGAACTGGCGCGCATAGGCCGAAAGGCTTTCGACATAACGCCGCTGGCCTTCCGCATAGATCGTGTCGAAGGCGAGCGAAGACTTGCCCGAACCCGACAGGCCGGTCATGACGATCAGCGAATTGCGCGGCAGATCGAGATCGATGCCCTTCAAATTGTGCTCGCGCGCACCACGTATGGAAATGCTCTTCAGTTCGCTCATCTTCATGCTCTCGGGAGGATTGAAGCCCTTATGTAGTGATTGATCCGCGGCTGTCGAGACGAAACTGTCGCGATGCAGCGCCGTTCCCTGAGTCGGTTGACAGCACTATAGGAATAAACTAGAACAAATAAAGAACAAATTTGCCTGTGGATTAAAGATCGCAAAGACCCAATGGCAGCGCCCGATGGGATAAAGTGGTGCGATTGTTTTTGGTGCCGCCAGGCGGGCGGCAGATGAGGTGACGAATATGGCCGGTAGTGTGAACAAGGTAATCCTGGTGGGGAATGTGGGGGCTGATCCTGAAATCCGCCGGACGCAGGACGGCCGGCCGATCGCCAACCTTCGCATTGCCACGTCCGAAACCTGGCGTGACCGCAACAATGGCGAACGTCGCGAGAAGACCGAATGGCACACCGTCGTGGTCTTCAACGAAGGCCTCTGCAAGGTCGTCGAGCAATATGTGAAGAAGGGCGCCAAGCTTTATATCGAAGGCGCGCTGCAGACCCGCAAGTGGCAGGACCAGACCGGCAACGACCGTTATTCGACGGAAATCGTGCTGCAGGGCTTCAACTCGACGCTGACCATGCTGGACGGCCGCGGCGAAGGCGGCGGCGATCGTGGCGGTTACGGCGGCGGTGGCGGCAATCGCGTCGGCAATGATTTCGGCGGCAACGATTTTGGCGGCGGTGACGACTACGATCGTCGGCCTGCCGGCGGTTCGAGCCGTGGCGGCCAGTCCTCCGGCGGCCAGTCCTCGGGCGGCAATTTTTCGCGTGATCTCGACGACGACATCCCGTTCTGATCGGTCGATCGGCATCGGTTTCTGAAACGGCGGCTGCCTGAATTGTTGATCAGGCGGCAGCCTTGTCGGCGAGCATCGCGACCAGCGCGTCCGATTGGGACAGGATCCCGACCAGCTTGTTATTCTCCCGGGTTACCGGCAGGTAGTGCAATCCTTCTTCGGCGAAGATGACGATGGCGTCGGCGATCGGTGTGTCCGGGCCAACCGTTTTGACCGGGGTCGTCATGATGTCCTTGACCGTGTCGTTCGGCGCGCTGGCGCCCGACAGAACGAGGCGCAGGCGCTGGGAAAATCCGATCTTCGGCCGGCCTTTCGTCCAGTATGCCTTGTCGAGGAAATCGGTCTGGGTGACGATGCCGACCACTTCCGCCCTGTCGTTGGTGACGGGCAGGGCTTTGAAATGGTGAACGCGCATCAGGTCGTGCGCCTCCTTCAGCGAGTTGTCCGGGGCCACTGCCACCACATCGCGTGACATGATGCTGGCGCAATCGAGGTGGCCGGCGCGCCGCCGGTAGGAACGCAGTTCCGTCCGCCGCAGGATCGTTTCGAGGTCGTCGCGATCGATATCCAGGAACTCGTCATATTCTTTCAGCACGTCGTCGAGGTCGGCGGAGGCAAAGCCGATACGCTGGATCGAGGCGGGATCGGTCGTGCCGTGGTCGGCCGTCGCCGGCTTGTGCGCGTGCGGGTAACGACGTCCGGTCAGATTGTTGAAAATCAGCGCGATCATAAGCAGGACCAGCGAATTGCCGGCCACCGGCCAGATCACGAATCCATATCCGAGTGCGTGGATCGTCGGCCCGCCGAGCACGGCGGTGAGCGCGATCGCGCCGCTCGGGGGATGCAGGCACCGGAGCGTCATCATCGCGGCGATGGCGACCGCGATCGCCACAGCCGCCGCCAGGAACGGGTCGCTTATCAAAAGAGCCGCGGTCACCCCGACCAGGGCCGCGACAATATTGCCCCCCAGGATCGACCAGGGCTGCGCAAGCGGGCTGGAAGGCACGGCAAACAGCAGCACGGCGGAAGCCCCCATCGGCGCGACCAGTGCTGGAAGGGTCGCATCCGCCTTCAGAGCCAGGCTTCCCAGCAGTCCCGTCACCAGAATTCCCGCGAGCGCGCCAAGTGCCGCACGCATTCTTTCTCTGGGGCTGACGGGGGTGGCTTCCGGCAGGAGCCGGCGCAACAGGCGGCGCATCATGAAAACTTTCGATCGAGGTGGGCTTTGATCGCGTTCTAGCAGAAAATTCCGTTCTGTCGCCCACGTCTTACCTAAGTGGGACGTGCGTCGGTACGGAGGCCTAGAGATTGAAGGCCGAGCGCACGCCGTCGACGACGAACTGGACGGAAAGCGCCGCGAGGATGACGCCGAGCAGACGGGTGAGGATCGCCCTTCCGGTGACGCCGAGAAAACGGTCGAGCCGCTCGGCGATCAAAAGCGTCGCGTAGACGAGCAGCATGATCAGCGCGATGACGCCGATCAGCAGCGCGCGGTCGAGGGCACCGGGCAGGGTGCCGGAAAGCAGGACGGTGGCGGAGATCGCGCCCGGTCCGGCAATCAGCGGCAGCGCCAGCGGAAACACCGCGATATTGTGGATATGGTCGATGGTGATCGCCGCCTGGGATGTCTTTTCCTTCCGCTCCTGGCGTCTCTCGAACACCATCTCGAAGGAGATCCAGAAGAGCAGCAGGCCGCCGGCGATGCGGAAGGCGCCGATCGAGATGCCGAGCAGACCCAGCACGCTGGAGCCGAACAGCGCGAAGACGGCAAGGATGCCGAAGGCGATCAGCGATCCGCGGAAGGCGACCTGGCGGCGCTGGACGGCGGTCATGCCGACGGTCAGCCCCAGAAAGACCGGCGCCAGCCCGGGCGGATCGAGTGTCACGAGCATCGTGGTCAGGGCATTGACCAGCATATCGGGGGTCGCCATATCCTCTCCCTGTCAGACCGCGATCCTTGCAGTCGCATCGGAAGATTGTTAGGACAGGCTGACAGCGAAAGAAAGCCCACTCCATCCACGTCGCGGCCTGTTCCGACCCCGTTCAAAAGCCGCGTTAAAGCCGCAAAAGCTGTTCAAAACCACGGTGGAAATTGGCGCTCGGAACCGCTTTCCGCTATAAAAAAGAAACTGATTCCGAACAGAGATCGTGATCCGATTTGACTGAGCAAAGCACACCCGGCGGCGGAAAGCTGCCTCCAGGCATCGAACCCATTTCCATCATGGAAGAGATGCAGCGGTCCTACCTCGATTACGCGATGAGCGTCATCGTCAGCCGCGCCCTTCCTGACGTCCGTGACGGACTGAAGCCGGTCCACCGGCGCATCCTCTACGGCATGTCGGAACTCGGCATCGACTGGAACAAGAAATACGTCAAATGCGCCCGCGTCACCGGGGACGTGATGGGTAAGTTCCATCCGCACGGCAACTCGGCGATCTATGACGCGCTGGCGCGCATGGCGCAGGATTGGTCGCTCCGCCTGCCGCTGATCGATGGCCAGGGCAATTTCGGTTCGATCGACGGCGACCCGCCGGCGGCCGAACGTTACACCGAGTGCCGCCTCGAGAAGGCTGCCCATGCCCTGCTCGACGATCTCGACAAGGAAACCGTCGATTTCCGCGACAACTACGACGGCACGCTGTCCGAGCCTGTCGTGGTGCCGGCGAAATTCCCGAACCTTTTGGTCAACGGCGCAGGCGGCATCGCCGTCGGCATGGCAACCAATATTCCGCCGCACAATCTGTCGGAAGTGATCAACGGCTGCATCGCCCTGATCGACAACCCGGCGATCGAGCTGCCGGACATGATGGAAATCATTCCCGGTCCGGATTTTCCGACAGGCGCCCTCATCCTCGGGCGGGCCGGCATCCGTTCCGCCTACGAGACCGGTCGCGGCTCGGTCATCATGCGCGGTGTCGCGGCGATCGAGCCGATGCGCGGCGATCGCGAGCAGATCATCATCACCGAGGTTCCCTTTCAGGTGAACAAGGCGACGATGGTCGAGAAGATCGGCGAGCTGGTGCGCGAAAAGCGCATCGAAGGCATTTCCGACCTGCGCGACGAATCCGACCGCCAGGGTTACCGCGTCGTCATCGAGCTGAAGCGAGATGCCAATGCGGATGTGATTCTTAATCAGCTTTATCGCTACACGCCGCTGCAGACCTCCTTCGGCTGCAACATGGTGGCGCTGAACGGCGGCAAGCCGGAACAGCTCGCGCTGCTCGACATGCTGCGCGCCTTCGTGTCCTTCCGCGAGGAAGTGGTTAGCCGGCGCACGAAGTACCTCCTGCGCAAGGCCCGCGAACGCGCCCACGTCCTGGTGGGCCTGGCGATCGCGGTCGCCAATATCGACGAGATCATTCTCCTGATCCGTCGCGCGCCCGATCCGCAGACGGCGCGCGAGCAGTTGATGACCCGTCGTTGGCCGGCTCAGGACGTTGATGCTCTGATCCGCCTCATCGACGATCCGCGCCACCGTATCAACGAGGACGGCACCTATAATCTTTCCGAGGAACAGGCCCGCGCCATCCTCGAGCTCCGTCTCGCCCGCCTGACGGCGCTCGGCCGTGATGAAATCGGTGACGAGCTCAACAAGATCGGCGCCGAGATCAGTGATTATCTCGACATCCTGTCGTCGCGCCTGCGCATCCAGGCAATCGTCAAGGACGAGCTCGCTGCCGTGCGTGACGAATTCGGCACCCCCCGCCGTACGCAGATCCTCGACGCCGGCCTCGAAATGGACGACGAGGATCTGATCGCCCGCGAGGACATGGTCGTTACCGTGTCGCATCTCGGTTATATCAAGCGCGTTACGCTCGGCACCTACCGCGCCCAGCGTCGCGGCGGCAAGGGCCGCTCCGGCATGGCGACGCGCGACGAGGATTTCGTCACGCGCCTGTTCGTGGCCAATACCCACACGCCGGTTCTGTTCTTCTCCTCGCGCGGTATCGTCTACAAGGAAAAGGTCTGGCGCCTGCCGATCGGCACGCCGCAGTCCCGCGGCAAGGCGCTGATCAACATGCTGCCGCTGGAGCCCGGCGAACGCATCACCACGATCATGCCGCTGCCCGAGGACGAAACGACCTGGGAGAACCTGGACGTGATGTTCTCGACGACCCGCGGCACCGTTCGCCGCAACAAGCTGTCGGACTTCGTGCAGGTGAACCGCAACGGCAAGATCGCCATGAAGCTGGAGGAGGAGGGCGACGAAATCCTCTCCGTCGAGACCTGCAAGGGCCCGAATCTCGACCTCAACGAGCCTGGCGACGACGTGCTTCTTACGACTGCGCTCGGGCAGGCGATCCGCTTCCCGGTCGATGAGGTTCGCGTCTTCGCAGGCCGCAATTCGATCGGCGTCCGTGGCATCACGCTCGGCGATGGCGACCGCCTGATCTCGATGACCATCCTGGGGCATGTCGATGCCGAGCCGTGGCAGCGTGCTGCCTATCTGAAGCGTTCGGCTGCCGAGCGTCGTGCAGAAGGTGTCGATGAAGAAGACATCGCACTGGTCGGCGAGGAAGTCACCGAAGAGGGACAGCTCTCCGACCAGGACTACGAAGAGCTGAAGGCTCGCGAACAGTTCGTGCTGACGGTCTCCGAAAAGGGTTTTGGAAAGCGGTCTTCGTCCTACGACTTCCGCACCTCGGGCCGCGGCGGCAAGGGCATCCGCGCCACCGATACGTCCAAGACCGCGGAGATCGGCGAACTGGTCGCCGCCTTCCCGATCGAGGACAACGACCAGATCATGCTCGTCTCCGATGGCGGCGTGCTGATCCGCGTGCCGGTCAACGGCATCCGCATCGCCAGCCGCGCCACCAAGGGCGTCACGATCTTTTCGACGGCCAAGGACGAGAAGGTCGTTTCGGTCGAGCGCATCAGCGAGCCGGAAGGCGACGATGAAAACGGCAACGGCCTGCCGGAGGAAATCGTCAGCGAGACCGGCGATCTCGGAGCCGCTGCCCCGGAGACCGGGACGACGGACGCCGGACCGACGGACGAGGGGGCGGCTGAATAAGCCGCACCCCCATCAAGCACCGGGCAAATAAAAAAGCCGGAGGATGAAAATCCTCCGGCTTTTGTTTGAACCGCTTGCGACGGGAAGTCTGCGTGAACGCGGTTCGCTACTTTGAAATCGTCAGAGCGCGCAAATCGTAAGCGCGGCGCAATTCGTCAGAATGCGCTGTGGCGGCGCGCGAAATCCCTGAAATCCTTCATGTCGGCGCGTTCGCGCCTAAGCTCGGAAATCGTTGAGGCCACGGAAGCCACGAACATGATGCTGATCAAACCTGCGAGTACTGTCAACGTCACGAACATGGGGTTCCTTTCTCGTCCGTGTATCCGCCTCAGTAGTAAGAGAGATCGCTATAACGAGCCGTTACCTGCGGATAATTCAGATCTGCCAATTGGGATTTATCTTGATAAAGGGTTACTGTTGCCGTCAGCATCACCGCAATCATGGCCGTCCAGACCAGGTTGATCATGGTGATCTTGTCGAGCATGACCGTTTTCCTTCTCGCGATCATCGCCATATGTCCTTCTTGTTAGCCTGAACGCGCATCGCGCAAACAGGTTCCACCGCATTTTGAGGGTTACTTAACCTTGTCGCTCTGAAGCCATCTTGAATGCTCTGTTCATCTGGCGTTCAGAATTCGAAATCGTTCAGGCGTCTTCCGGCCCGAAGGCGACGATGAAGGCTTCCAGTGCAAAAGCGAGAACCACGGCTCCCAACACCAATAAAGCCAGCATTTCTGGTCGTTTCTCCCGATATACCGACGGGTCTTGCGCCCGCCACGATCGTCATAAGACCACAGCGCCGCTGAAATGCCCTTGAACGGGCCATTCATATTTCGTTCAGAATTGGAGATGCTTGCGGTAAGGCGGCTTCCGTGACAAAAGGCGCCAGGAAATTTCGCTGAAACAGGCCCGGACCTCGGCATGACTACCGCTTTTTATCCCGGTTCGTTCGATCCGATGACTCACGGCCATCTCGACGTGCTCGTCCAGGCGCTCAATGTCGCCGACAAGGTGATCGTCGCGATCGGCATTCATCCGGGCAAGGTGCCGATGTTCACCTTCGAAGAGCGTGCCGAGCTCATCAGCGCCTCGCTCGCCGAGGCGTTGCCGGGCAGGGCCGGCCACGTCTCCGTCGTCGCCTTCGACAAGCTGGTGGTCGATGCCGCCCGTGCCAATGGCGCCAGCCTTCTGATCCGCGGTCTGCGCGACGGCACCGATCTCGACTATGAGATGCAGATGGCCGGCATGAACCGCCAGATGGCGCCGGATATCCAGACGGTTTTCCTGCCGGCGGGCACCGCCTCGCGGCCCATTACGGCCACATTGGTCCGGCAGATCGCGGCGATGGGCGGCGACGTCAGCGCCTTCGTGCCTGCCGCGGTCCTCAAGGCCCTGAACAACAAGCTGAAACGCTGATCGTTTTCGAACCCCGGAGTTCTTTCCATGAAACTGCTTCGTCTTGCCGTTGCCGGCGCTTTCGCCCTCGCGTCGATGATCCTGCCGGCTCTCGCCGCGCCCGATGATATCCTGACCATTCAGCTGAAGGACGGCCCGGTGGTGATCCAGCTGATGCCGGAAGTCGCGCCGAAACACGTGGCCCAGATCAAGGCGCTCGCCGCCAAGGGCGAATACGACAATGTCGTCTTCCATCGCGTCATCAACGGCTTCATGGCCCAGACCGGCGACGTCCAGTTCGGCAAGCAGGGCGGCAAGAGCTTCAACCCGGCCCGCGCCGGCATGGGCGGCTCCGAAATGCCGAATATTCCCGCCGAATTCTCGAAGGTGCCGTTCGAGCGCGGCATCGTCGGCATGGCGCGGTCGCAGGACCCGAATTCCGCAAACTCGCAATTCTTCATCATGTTCACCAAGTATCCAAGCCTGGACGGCCAGTACACCGTGGTCGGCAAGGTCGTGTCGGGCATGGAATTCGTCGACAAGATCAAGCGCGGCCAGGGCGGCAATGGCGAAGTCACCGACCCCGACAAGATGATCAAGGTCACCGTCGGCAAGAAGTAAGCGGCAAGACGTAAAGCCGCTGGAAATAAACGAAGGGCGCCCCGTCGCGGATGACAATCGGGCGCCGTACCAAGGAGAAAGCATATGGCCGAGATCAAGGATCCGGAAAACACCCTCATCATGGAAACCACCAAGGGCAAGGTCGTCATCTCGCTTCTGCCAGACCTCGCGCCGGGCCACGTCGCCCGCATCAAGGAACTCGCTCGCGAAAAGGCCTATGACGGCGTCGTTTTCCACCGCGTCATTCCCGATTTCATGGCCCAGACCGGTGACGTGAAGTTCGGCAAGCAGGGTTCCGAGAGCTTCAACCCGTCGCGCGCCGGCATGGGTGGCTCCGACAAGCCGGACCTGAAGGCTGAATTCTCCGCCGTTCCGCACGTGCGCGGCACCTGCTCGATGGCCCGTTCGCAGAGCCCGAACTCGGCCAATTCGCAGTTCTTCATCTGCTTCACCGACGCTCCGTGGCTGAACAAGCAGTACACCGTCTGGGGCCAGGTCATCGAAGGCATGGACTTCATCGACCAGATCAAGAAGGGCGAGCCGGTCAAGGATCCGGACTCGATCGTTTCCGTCCGCGTCGCCGCCGACGTCACCGCCTAACGGTGAACCCGCCAAATAGCTATACAGTAGCTGATTTAGGAGCCGTGCTCGTTCGGGCACGGCTTCAGACATCGGACTTGCTTTCTGCAAGTCGCCCCTTTTGGTATGAGCTGAACAAAAGAGCTGGGCACCTCTTGAGGTCGACTAGGGAGGAACACGAGCGTCATAGAATACTCGCAGCCTCAGATTTTCTAAGGTCACATATCCACTCGGCTCTGTTTTCAGCGAATTGCTATTTTGCTTATCTGCGCATCTTTATTGATCTTTCGGAAACGCAGAGCTTTGGTGAAGTCCATCAAGCCGCAGTCGATGCCGCGCATCTCCATGCTGATGTCGTGCCGATTGAGCTTTTTAATGCCCACGAGGTTGCCTTATCGCCAGAGGTGTTGAGGTTATCCTCCATATCTAAGCAAAAAATGTCCGAGCTTTTTGAACGAAACTTCCCTTTTACTTCCGAGGCTCGCGATGCCGTAACACATGCACATGATCGAGCTTTCGCGCGGTTTAGAAAAATCGACATCGATGCAGCGGTCGGTTCTCGTGCATTGTCGGCTAGAGGAAAAAGTTACCTGTCCGCTGGCGGAGCAGATTTTGTATTTGATTTTCAGACTGATCGCTTTAGGGCCTTGCTAACTGACCTAGAAGCGAATTCGGGAATATAATGCGCGTCGATCTCTTCGACTTCGATCTGCCGGAAGAAAACATTGCGCTGAGGCCGGCAAGCCCGCGCGACAGCGCCCGGCTGCTCGTGGTTCGGCCGGAAAGCGAGCCGGTGCTTGCCGATCACCGTGTATCCGATCTGCCGGCTTTCCTGAAACCGGGCGATGCCCTGGTCTTCAACGACACCAAGGTCATACCGGCGCAGCTCGAGGGCGTCCGCCACCGGGAGGGGGCGGGCGGACAACAGGTTTCCGCGACGCTGCATATGCGGGTCGCGCCGGATCGCTGGAAGGCTTTCGCCAAGCCCGGCAAACGCATCAAGATCGGCGACCGGATCGAATTCGGCCATTCCGGCAATGCCTGCCTGATCGGTTCGCTTGCCGCGACCGTGGAAGACAAGGGCGAGGGTGGGGAAGTGACGCTGCGCTTCGACCTTTCCGGCCCGGCATTGGACGAGGCGATCATGGCGGTCGGACATATTCCGCTGCCCCCCTATATCGCCGCGAAACGCCCGGAAGATGCGCAGGATCAAAAGGACTACCAAACCATCTATGCCCGCGAGGAGGGCGCCGTCGCGGCTCCGACCGCCGGGCTGCATTTCACGCCGGACCTGTTCGCGGCCCTCGATGCCGCCGGTATCGAACGGCATTTCGTCACTTTGCATGTCGGGGCGGGCACGTTCCTGCCGGTCAAGGCGGACGACACCGCGGACCACAAGATGCATCAGGAAATCGGCCATGTCAGCGCCGAGACCGCAGCAAGGCTGAACGCGGTGAAGCGTGCTGGCGGCCGCATCGTCTGCGTCGGCACCACCTCGCTCAGACTGATCGAAAGCGCCGCGGCCGATGACGGCACGATCAAACCGTGGAGCGGCGCGACCGGCATCTTCATCACGCCCGGTTACCGCTTCAGGGCGGTAGACATGCTGATGACCAATTTCCATCTGCCGCGATCGACGCTGTTCATGCTCGTCTCGGCCTTTTCGGGGCTGGAAACGATGCGGTCGGCCTATGCCCACGCGATCGAAACCGGCTACCGCTTCTATTCCTATGGCGATTCCAGCCTGCTTTTCCGGGACAACCGATGACCGAGACTTTCCAGTTCAATCTCAAGGCCACCGATGGCGGCGCCAGGCTCGGCGAAATCACCATGCCGCGCGGCACGATCCGCACCCCGGCCTTCATGCCGGTCGGCACGGTCGGCACCGTCAAGGCCATGTATCTCGACCAGGTGCGCGACACCGGCGCCGACATCATTCTCGGCAATACCTATCACCTGATGCTGCGGCCGGGCGCCGAGCGCGTCGCGCGGCTTGGCGGCCTGCATGAACTGATCCGCTGGAAACATCCGATCCTCACCGATAGCGGCGGTTTCCAGGTGATGTCGCTGTCGGGCTTGAGAAAGCTCGACGAGAAGGGCGTCACCTTCAAAAGCCATGTGGACGGCAGCCTGCACCATATGTCGCCGGAGCGCTCGATCGAGATCCAGGGCCTGCTCGGCTCCGATATCCAGATGCAACTCGACGAATGCGTGGCGCTGCCCGCCGAACCCAAGGAGATCGAGCGGGCGATGGAACTGTCGCTGCGCTGGGCCGAACGCTGCCGCGTCGCCTTCGGCGATCAGCCGGGCAAGGCGATGTTCGGCATCGTCCAGGGCGGCGACCAGCCGGACCTGCGCATCCGTTCCGCCGAGGGCCTGAAACAGCTCGATCTCAAGGGCTATGCGGTCGGCGGGCTTGCCGTCGGCGAGCCGCAGGACGTCATGCTGAAAATGCTGGAGACGACGCTTCCCGTCCTGCCGTTCGAAAAGCCGCGCTACCTGATGGGCGTCGGCACCCCCGACGATATGCTGAAATCGGTGGCGCGCGGCATCGACATGTTCGACTGCGTCATGCCGACAAGGTCTGGCCGCCACGGGCTCGCCTTCACCCGCCGCGGCAAGGTCAATATCCGCAATGCCCGCCATGCGGAGGACATGCGGCCGCTGGACGAGGAATCGAACTGCCCGGCCGCCCGCGACTATTCCCGCGCTTATCTGCACCATCTCGTGCGCGCCGACGAGGCACTCGGCGGCATGCTGCTCTCCTGGAACAACCTGAATTATTATCAGGACCTGATGAAGGGCATCCGCCAGGCGATCGCCGAAGGCCGGTTCGCGGATTTTTATGCCGAGACGCAGGAAGCCTGGGCCAAGGGCGATATCGACCCGGTCTGATCGGCTTGTCCGATCGGCCTCCGGCCGGGCTCTGGTGGAGCCTCGCGATCAGATGCCCTGGCTGGCGGTGTTGCGGATCATCCGCACACCGTTGACCTTGTAGGACCCGTCGTCCATCAGCCGCATCTCGTAGATGGCCGTCCAGTCCTTTCCTTCCTTGGCGCTGATCATCACCTCCTGCAGCACCACTTCGCCGCCGCCGATCATTTTCGAACGGCCGAAAGCGTAGTTGCCGGCGTGATAGACCGGCTCGTAAGCCTTGCGGACCATATCCAGAAACCGGTCCTTGTTGGGATAGAGGCTGCGAATGCCGGGCGAGGCGAAGGAATAGGCCTTTTCCGCGTCGTTATGCATCAGCGCGGCGATCTGGCTCGCGATCACCGCCTGGGCATTGGCGACCGGATCCTCGGCCTTGGCTGCTGTAAAGAAACAGAGAGCGAGACACAGCACGACAAATCGAACGAGCATCGGACTTTCTCCAGGGGCGAGCACCAGAAGGCTAGCGCTTTTCGGCTGAAGGAGAAGATGACGCCTGCTGATTTTCCGCGCAACGCCTTTCTTCGAGGTAGGCGAAATGCGAAGGATGACAGGGTGATGACGCGTTGATGCAGACGCCGCCGTTATCCGCACATTTTCGCGATATTCCGCCCGCAGGCGGCGCAGGGCAGGGTCCCGCTATCGCCGCTTGTCGATGGGCGGCGACGCTGTCAGGAATGCGGCGGGAATTTTGATTCGCCCGGACATGCAATTTCGATGAAAAGCCTTTTGCCGCCCGCTCTGCTCTATTTCAGCAATGCGATCCTGTTCATTTCGCTGTTTACCCGGCTGCCGGCCATTCAGGCCTCGATGGGGATCGACAAGGCGGCGCTGGGGCTGGCCCTGCTCAGCGCTCCGGTCGGCACGTTTCTTGCCCTGCCGATCGCCGGCCGCATCAACGATCGTTTCTCGCCGCGGCTGACGGCGCTGGTCACCTTGCCGATCTGCGCTCTTCTTACTCCGGCCCTGACCGTCCTGCCGGTCACAGGCTTTGTCATCTGCTTTTTTCTGTTCGGTTTTTTCCGCACGATTTTCGACGTCGCCGCCAACATGATTTCCGCCGGCATCGAACAGCGCACCGGCCGCAAGGTGTTGTCCCGCAGCCACGGCTTCTGGTCGGTCGGGCTGCTGGTGGGATCCTTGTGTTCCGGTTTCCTCGCCGAAAAGGCGGTGACTCCCTTCGTGCAGCAGACGCTCGCTACCGGTTTCGTCATCGCCGCCTGCCTGTTCGTCTTCTGGGTTACGCCGAAGGAGCCGGCGCCGGAGACGCCGCCCGACCGCAAAGGTTCGGCCTACGTGCTTCCCGACCGGACGATCCTGCTGATCTGCGTAATGGTTTTCGGCCTCTGCATCGTTGAGGGCGCGATCTACGATTGGGGCATCTTTTTCCTGCGCGAACAGTTGAAGGCCGATCCGGCGATTGCCGGCATGCTCTATGCCGCCTTCACCGTCGGCATGGGCTTGACGCGGCTGTCGGGCGACATGCTGCGGGACGGTTTTGGCCCGCGGGTCCTGGTCAGGGCCTCGGCCGTTTCGGTCGCAGCCGGGGTCACGCTTCTGGTGGTGACGCCGAACCTGACGCTTGCGGGTATTGCGCTTTTCCTGATCGGCTGCGGGGTGGCGCTTGCCTTTCCGCTGGCGGTCTCGACGACGATCGCGCTCGGCAAGGGCAAGCCGTCGGAAAATCTTGCGGCGCTGTCGCTGACGCTGATGCTGTCGACGATCGGCGTCCCGCCGCTGCTCGGTTTCATCGCCGAACATGTCAGCCTTGTCGCGACCTTCCTCGTGCTTCTGCCCTGCGTGGCAGTCAGCTTCCTGATGGCTCCCGTCGCCGAAGGCCGCCGTCTGGCCTGGCCGCGCCGCAGAACATAGCCCGATCGGACTGGTCTGTGGGAAAGACGGGCAGGGGCGTGACCCTGCCCATAATTGGCCATAACCGTGGGCGAGGGGTTGAGGCAACTGGCCTTAGCCGTTAGACAATGAAATCGGATTTGCCGAAAACAGGTGACACTGTGATCGACCCTTATGAGATGCTTGGTGTTTCGCGCGAGGCGGATGGCGTTGCCATCAAGTCGGCCTATCGCAAACGCGCGAAAACGGTCCATCCCGATGCCGGCGGCGACGTCGATGCGTTTGGAAAACTGACGGCATCCTATGAACTGCTTTCCGATCCCGTTCGCCGCAAGGTCTATGACGATACGGGTTACGACCCGGAACTCGCCGATACCAAGGACCTGCAGGGCCTGGTGATTCTCGAGACCCTGGTCAACGAGATCATTCTCGACGAACGCGAGCCGGGCAGTTTCGATCCGGTCGCCGCCATGCGCCGCAAGCTCACCGACAAGATCGTCAACGCCCGCTTCCACATCCTCGAGATGGAGCGGCACCGCGCCCGCATCCGCAACCATATCGACCGGATCGGCCGCAAGCCGGACGCGGACGTGCTGGGACGCATGCTACGGTCCCGCTGCGAGGCGATCGACGATGCGATCGGCAAGGCGGAGACCGAAATCGAGAACATCGAACAGGCCTATGGCATGCTCGACGGTTATTCCTACGAAGTTGAAGTCGTCGAGATCAAGACCGCCGCCGAGTGACCGCGGCGGTATGTGTCTTGACACCGAACTCCGCTTCAAGACATAGCTTCAGCCCATTCAATTCAAAGGGTTTTCCATGGCGTTGACCATACGTGAGGCCGTCCGCGGGGATGCCGCGACGCTGCTCGGGTTCATCCGCGAACTGGCGATCTACGAAAAAGCCGAGCACGAGGTTGCGGCGACCGTCGAGACGATCGGGAGCTCCATTTTCGGCGAGACCTCCGTGACCAGAGCACTGGTCTGCGAACAGGACGGCGTACCCGTCGGTATGGCCATCTGGTTCTTCAGCTATTCCACCTGGCAGGCCAGGAACGGTCTCTATCTCGAAGATCTGTACGTGACGCCGAAGGCACGCGGTCTCGGCGCCGGCAAGGCGATGCTGAAGCGCTTGGCGCGGATCGCGGTGGAGAACGGTTGCGGCCGGTTCGAATGGAGCGTGCTCGACTGGAACGAACCGGCGATCCGCGTCTACGAGGCGATCGGCGCCGAACCGATGTCCGAATGGATCCGCTACCGGCTTTCGGGAGAAACGCTCAGGAGTTTCGCCGAGGACCGGTAATGAGACGAGGTTGACGCTGGACGGGCTCCCGTTATAAAGCCAGCGCACAGGGAAGAGTGTCCGAGTGGTTTAAGGAACCGGTCTTGAAAACCGGCGTGCGGGAAACCGTACCGTGGGTTCGAATCCCACCTCTTCCGCCAGCCCCGCCGATGTCCCTCCATGATCCGATATCGCCGCCGATCACCGCACATGCCATGCGGCGCAGGAACCGCCGTTTCCACGCTATTGCCCGATACTTGCGTGCCCGGGCCGGCAGTGCGGTATCTTTCGACCGGAGCAAGCTATCCGCAGGGAAAATCGAGATCCCAAACGCGGCCATGCGCAAACGTGCCGCTTGCGGTGTAGCCCGGCCCACCATGACAAAGCGCCTTGACGACGGCCCCGGCCAGGCTGCCCGGAGCAATCAGATGCTTATCCGCCTGCGTGGGCGTTGCCGCCGTGCGCGGCGATGAACATGGTGACGGCCGACCGGCAATAGGATTCGATTTCGTTGTCGTCCTCTGCTCTCGCCTCATCGAAACGTGCGATACTCAGGAGATCGGATCCCTTGAAAAGCGCGCCAAACAAGCGGGCGGACTGGAGAGGATCGGGCACGTTCAGAACCGCCTTCGCGTGCAAGCGACGCAACAGGGCCTCGATTTGGGCGATGATGTGGGCAGAGCCGGCTTCGTAATGAAGCTGGCTTAACGACTTTTGATTCGTCTTGTCGGCCAGGACCACGGCTTCGATATTGCGGACGTCCGGGCGCAACAGCGTGCGAAGCAGGGATGATCCCACCGCCATGAGCTGATCTTCGGCCGAACCGTCGACCCCTTCGAAAAGGGCCTGTGGTACAAACTGATTGCAGCGGGCCGCAAAGGCAGCGCTGAACAGCGCCTCCTTGTTCTCGAAGTGCCGATAGATGCTGAGCTTGGATATCTTCGCTCGCTGGGCGACCTTGTCCAACGTCGTCCCTTGAAAACCCAGTTCCGCAAAGAGTTCGCCCGCGGCGTCGACTATCGTTTGGCCAAGCGCCTCGTTGGCGGGGCGGCCGCGTCGGCCCTGGCTGTTTTCGGTCACGACAGTTCCAGTACTTGACAGTATCCTAATTCCTGAATTACGATACCATACAGTTTCCAAAACATGCAAGCCATTGGGTAGGTCTCAACCATGTCCTCCAAATCCGGGCTGCCCGGCGATATCGAACGCGGCATGGTCCGGTCGATCAATACAGTGATGGGCGACTTTCTCGCCGATGCCGAAGCCCTGTTCGCTACCCGTTTCGAGCGCGTTTCGCGCCAAGCCAGACCCAACCCCCTCCACCCGTAACACGGAGCCCATCCCCATGGATAACGTCATCATCATCGGCGGCAGCTTTGCCGGTCTCGCCGCCGCCCTGCAGCTCGGCCGTGCCCGCCGCAAGGTCACCGTTCTCGACACCGGCCTGCCGCGCAATCGCTTCGCCGGCCGCTCGCATGGCGTGCTCGGCCACGATGACAAGCCACCATCGGCCATCCTGACCGAGGCGCGGCAGCAACTAGCGCGATATCCTGCGATCAAAATGGTCAATGCCCGCGCCGACAACATCTCCGGTGCCATCGACAATTTCTCCGTCCTCACCGGCGATGGCGAAACCCTAAGTGCGCGCCGCGTGATCCTGAGTTACGGCGTTGTTGACCAGATGCCTGCTGTTCCAGGCTTTGCCGAAAGCTGGGGCACATCTGTCATCCCATGCCCCTATTGCGATGGCTTTGAAGTCGCCGGCCAGCATTGGGGCCTTGTGTGGTCGGGCCCGCAGTCGATGAATCAGGTCAGACTGTTTCACGATTGGACCGACAGGTTGACCGTCTTCGCCGACGGGCACAACATCGCACCCGACATCCGGGCCGATCTGGCGGGCCGCCAGGTACCTGTCGTTGATGGCCGGATCACCGGGATCACCCGTCACGGGAGCCATGATGCCACCATCAAGCTCGATACCGGCCCCGATGTCGCGGTCGATATCCTGTTCGCGCATCCGCGCAACAAGCCGTCCGCAAGCCTGCATGAATCATTGGGCCTCGCCACGGTCGATACGCCAACCGGCATTGCCCTCAAGACCGACGAGCGCCGCGAAACCAGCATGCCCGGCATTTACGCCGCCGGCGACCTCGCCAACCCCGGTATCCCCTCTGTCACCACGGCAACATGGCAAGGCGCGATGGCGGGTATCTTCGCCCAGCAGTCGATGCTGGCTTGAGAGCACCGATTCCTTCTCGGGTTGCAGAACAAGGATATGTCATGGCACAGCAAAATGCCGATCAGGTCGCCGACTGGACTGGCGAAAGCGGGGAGCGCTGGGTCGCTTACCAAGCCCGGCTCGATGCCATGATGGCGGTATTCGGCCATGCCGCGATCGAAGCCGCCGCGCCCGCTGAGGGCGAACGCGTGCTGGACGTCGGCTGCGGCGCGGGGGCGTCCAGCCTGGATCTGGCCGCCCGCGTCGGCGCGAGGGGCCATGTGCTCGGCGTGGACATATCCGAACCGCTGATCGGCAGAGCGCGCGCGCTGGCGCCGCAGGATACGCCGGTCCTGTTTCAAGTGGCCGACGCCAGCAGCGCCGAATTGCCCGAAGGCACGTTCGATATCCTGTTCTCGCGCTTCGGAGTGATGTTCTTCGGCGATCCGACGGGCGCGTTCAGTCATATGCGCCGTGCGCTCAAGCCGGGAGGGCGGGTCGCTTTCGTCTGCTGGCGCGGCATGGCCGAGAACGATTGGGTGCGCCTGCCGATCGCCGCGATCAAGGGCATCATCCCGCCGACGGCGCCGCCCGATCCCGAAACGCCCGGCCCGTTCTCGTTCGGCGACCGGGGGCGGGTGGCGCGCATCCTGACGGCGGCCGGTTTCAACGATATCGCTATCGCGCCTTTCGATGCTTCCATCGCGTTTGGCGAGGGCGCGACGCGCGACGCGGCGATCGACGACGCGGTGGAGATGACGTTCGAGGTTGGCCCGCTCGCGCGCGCGCTCGCTGATCAGCCCGACGACATCCGCGCCCGCGCCTCTGCCGCGGTTCGTGCCGCCTTCGCGGGCCGCCCCGGCGACCGGTCGGTGATGATCGACGGCGCGACGTGGATCGTCACCGCGCACAATCCGATCTCATAGTTCTCATCTCCCTCGGGCGCCGCCCGCCAGTATTGCATTTTCGGATCCTGCCAGACCCCTCTCATCGCGGCTCCGCCGAAAGGCTCAGGTAGGTCGGATCGAATTCCGCCACCTCCTTCAGTCGTTCCCAGTCGAGAATGGTGATGGTCTGATTGTTCCAGGAGATCAGGCTTTCTCGCCTGAGTGTCTGGATGACGCGGTTCATGTGGACGAGCGACAGGCCGAGCACGTCGGCCATCTCGCTTTGCGAAAGCGGCAGGTGAAAGCTCCAGCTGTCGGTGCGGCGGACCACCCCCAGCCGGACATAGAGTTCACAAAGGATGTGGGCGAGATGGGATGCCTTGGAGCGCCGCCCCATGGCGACGATCCAGGCGCGGTGGATCGAGCCGTGGATCAACGTGTCGAGCCACAGCATGCGGGTGAGGTGAGGGTAGCGTTCCGTCACGATCTTGAGGTCCGCATGATCTGACAGGCCGACGCGGCATGGCGAGAGGGCGACGACACCGTGGTCCATGGTTTTCAGCAGGAAGGCGTGCAGATCGACAAAGTCGCCTGCGACGTGGAGCGCCGTAATCTGCCGCATGCCCTCAGCCGTCAGCTTGTATCGGGCTGCGAACCCCTCGACGAGCAGACTGCTCTGGCCCGGCCTGGAACCCTCTACCACAAGATCCTCTCCGGCGGAAAAGCGCTTTTCCCGGACCACGATGCGCCTGAGTATGTCGCGCTCCTCGTCGGTAAGGACGTCATGCTGTTCGAGGTTGAGAAGCAAGGGATCGATCACGGCTTTCCTCGATGGAGATCAGTATCCGATGGAAACGAATAAGGAGGTCATATGATCCCTTGGAATGGCTGACGGTCGGCCGGAACAAATTTCCGCATCAATTATTCGGTCGTCGTATCAAGGCAGTGAGCATGGCATGGCGCGATATTTCTTCGATCTTATCAATGGCGACGGAGCTGTCCGTGACGATCAGGGGCAGGAAGTGTCGACCCGCGAGGGGGTGACGCGGGAAGTGAGCCGGATCCTGGCGGACCTCGCCCGCGATGAACTGCCCGACCGGCAGAACGGGGCGATCTCCATCAAAGTCCGCGACGAACGGGGCCACCCGGTGTTGACCGGCCATCTGTCATTCCAGACGCAGTGGCATGATGAACCGGAGATCTAATTGCGTAGGGGAAAGTCTATGCGCGGTTAGACTTGGTTTCCAAACAATCAATCTTTATTAATCATTAACCATATCAAATAGAATTTTATCTATTTGCCCGATTTCGTTCGCATTTTCGCCACGTTGCTAGCAAGAGTTCATCTCCATTGCGTCCGTGGCATAGGGGTATGTCCCGGACCGGTTCAATGGCTGTGAAAAGCGATGCGGTCGCGAGGGCCGCTGGCAGCCTATTGCAGTGAAGGCGGCATGGGACGGATGAGTTTGGGTTTGAGTGGCGGCAAGCTTTCGCTGGGTGCGAAATGGCTCGGGGTGACGATGGTCTGTGCGGGAATGGCATCCTGCGCAACGACGGAGGCGCCGACCAAGTCGAAGCCCAGAAGCAAGGAATATTTCTCCGAAAAGGAATACGGCGTTAAGGCCAGCCCGCGCGTGGTAAGCGATGGCCGGCCCGTGCCGAAGGGGGGCGGGCGCTTCATGGTCGGCCAGCCCTACGAGGTCAAGGGCCAGACCTACGTTCCCAAGGAAGATCCGAATTATAACAGGAGCGGCCTTGCCTCCTGGTATGGCTCGGCCTTCCACGGTCGCCTGACCGCCAATGGCGAAGTTTACGACAGCGATCACCTGTCGGCCGCACATCCGACCTTCCCGCTGCCGAGCTATGCGCGGGTGACCAATGTCGACAACGGCACCTCGGTCATCGTTCGCGTGAACGACCGCGGCCCGTATCATCCGGGCCGCATCATCGACGTTTCCGACAAGACGGCAGAGATGCTCGACATGAAGCGGATCGGCACGGCGCGCGTCAACGTGCAATATGTCGGCCGCGCCCGCATGGACGGGAATGACATGCCGTTCCTGATGGCGTCCTACATCCGCAAGGGCGATCGCCTGCCGTCGATCCGGCCGGAGGGCCAGATCGCAACGGGCGTGATGGTCGCATCGAACCAGACGTTCGGCGATCAGCTCCAGAGCTACGGCTCGCCCATGCCGCGTCCGACCGCGCTGGCGGGCCGCACGCCGAGCGGCCCGGCGCCGGCCTCCGCCGCGCCCCAGGCCTTCGAGGCGTTCGAGAATTTTTCGATGCTGCCGCATGTCGGCCCGCTCCCGATGGAGCGGCCGGTGGCCGGCGCCGTTGCCGCGCCGGCCCGTCAGGTTGCCTCTTCCTATCCGGTCGAAGCTCAGGCACGGCAGCCACAGGCGCGGAGCCTGGAATCGGCCTACGCATCGGCCCCGCAGGGAAGAGCTCCGCAGGTCATGTTCGGCAACATGGTGCTGGAAGGCCCCAGGTCCGCTCAAAAGCCCGTGCGCTGACTGAAGGGCGATTGCGGGGTGCAATCGCCGCTGCTACGCATGGGCAGGAACGGTTCGTGGGGTGATCATGCGGCGCCTGCTGATTCTTTTCTGTCTGGTATTCCTGCAAGCCGGTGCACCTTTGGGCGCCGCAAGCGCGCAGGAGCCGCCGCCCGCTTTCGTGACCAAGGCCAAACAGGTCTACATGGTCGAGGCGAAAACCGGCACGGTCCTGCTTGCCTCCAATGAAAACCAGGGTTTCCCGCCGGCGTCGCTCGCCAAGCTGATGACCATGGAACTGGTCTTCAGTGCATTGAAGCGCGGCGAGATCACCCGCGATACCACTTTCCCCGTTTCCGAATTCGCCTGGCGCACCGGCGGCGCGCCCTCGGGCACGACAACCATGTTCGCGGCGCTGAAATCCCAGATCCGCGTCGAAGACCTCGTCAAGGGCGTCGTCGTCCAGAATGGCAACGACGCCTGCATCGTGCTTGCGGAGGGTATTTCCCATTCCGAGCGGGAGTTTGCGGCCCGGATGACGGCGCGCGCCAAGGATCTCGGTCTCGGGCGCTCCGTCTTCGGCAATTCCACCGGCTTGCCGGACCCGGAGAGCCGCACGACCGCGCGCGACCTTGTCGAGCTCTCCCGCCATATCTATCGCGAATATCCGGAATTCTATCCGATCTATGCGCAGCCGGACTTTACCTGGAACAAGATTTTCCAGCGCAACAAGAATCCCCTGTTTTCGCTCGGGATCGGCGTCGACGGGCTCGGCGCCGGCTTTGCGGAGGGTTCGGGTTATGCCCTGGTGGCGTCGGTTGCTCGCAACGGCACGCGGCTGTTCCTGGCCATGGGCGGGCTCGCAAGCGACAAGGAACGTCTGGAAGAGGCGCGGCGCGTGCTCGAATGGGGGCTTTCCTCGTTCGAGACCAGGGTCCTGTTCAAACAGGGTGAGGTGATCGGCCAGGCAAGCGTCTATGGCGGCACGTCGAGCCATGTCGATCTCATCGCCAGGGAGCCGGTCGATATTTACCTCCCCGCCAACAATCCCGATCGCCTGTCCGGGCGAATCGTCTATCGGTGGCCGCTCCGGGCTCCGGTGACGGAAGGCCAGGATGTCGGCGTGCTGAGAATTTCGGCCGGCGACCGCGTGGTGCGCGAAGTGCCGCTGGTAACGGCAAAGCCCGTCGGAACCGGCAGCCTCGTCAGCCAGGCGACGGATGCCCTGCTGGAACTTATGTTCTTCTGGCTTTGACAACCCGATGTTTCGCAGCGCACCCATATGGGTTATAAGCTTGAGCATAATATGAGTGCGGAAAGACGCGTGGCAGAACATTCCGGATTGTTCGTAACATTCGAAGGCGGCGAGGGGGCTGGCAAATCCACCCAGATTCGCCGGTTGGCGGATCAGCTGCGCCGCCGCGGCCATGACGTGCTGATGACCCGGGAGCCTGGCGGCTCGCCGGGGGCAGAAGCCGTGCGCCACGTTCTGCTCTCCGGAGCTGCGGAAGAATTCGGCGTGCGCATGGAGGCGATCCTGTTTGCCGCCGCCCGCAACGACCATGTCGAGGAGGTGATCCGGCCGGCGCTCGAAAGCGGCGCCATCGTGCTCTGCGACCGGTTCATCGATTCCTCGCGGGTCTATCAGGGCGTCACCGGCAATCTGGAACCGGACTATATCGAGGCGCTGCAGCGGGTGGCGATCAACGGGGTTGTGCCCGATTGCACGCTGATCCTCGACCTGCCGGCCGAAGTCGGCCTGAAGCGTGCCCGCAAGCGCGGCGCCGACAGCGCGCCCGATCGCTTCGAGCGCGAGGAGATCGAGACGCACGAAAAACGCCGCGAAGCCTATCTGGAAATCGCCGAAGCGGAGCCGGAACGTTGCCGGGTGGTCAATGCCGAGCGTTCCGAAGACGAGATCGCCGATGAGATTTTCGCGATCGTCGAGCCGCTGGTGCGCGAACTGAGCTTCACCCAGAAGAGCAGTGCGGAATCGGTCGGATGAGCGAGGAGGCAGCCGGCATTCTGGACGGCGCCGTGCCGCCGGCGCGCAATCCGCATCTCTACGGCCATCACGCAGCCGAGGATTTTCTGGCGCGCAGCTACCGCTCCGGAAAAGGCCATCACGCCATCCTGATCGAAGGGCCGGAAGGCATCGGCAAGGCGACGCTCGCCTTCCGTTTCGCCAATCACGTTCTGTCCCATCCTGATCCTGCGACGGCGCCTGACCATCTGGCCGATCCCGATCTCAATTCGCCGGTCAGCCGGCAGATCGCTTCCGGCGCCTCGCACAACCTGCTGCATCTGGCCCGCCCGGTGGACGAAAAGACCGGCAAGGTAAAGACGGCGATCACCGTCGACGAGGTGCGCAGGGCAGGGCATTTCTTCTCCCAGACATCCGGCACCGGCAACTGGCGGATCGTCATCATCGATCCGGCCGACGACCTCAACCGCAATGCCGCGAACGCCATCCTGAAGATCCTCGAGGAACCGCCGCGCCGCGCGCTCTTCCTGGTCCTCTCGCATGCCCCGGGAAAACTGCTGCCGACGATCCGCTCACGATGCCAGTCGCTGCGGCTGTCGCCGCTCGGTGACCAGGACCTTTCCAGGGCGCTGGCAGGTCTGGGCACGCGGCTCGATGGCGGCAAGACGGAGGAAATGGTGCTGGGTTTATCCAAGGGCAGCGTTTCCCAGGCCCTGAAACTCCTGAACTACGGGGGCACCGAGATCATCTCCGCCTTCGAGGAGGTGATCGCCGCCGACGGGCCGACGGCCCGCAAGGCGATGCACCGGCTGGCGGACGTGCTGTCCGGCAAGGACAGCGACGTGATCTTCGGCTTTTTCCTCGAACACCTGAGCGACCATCTGATCGACCGCGCGCGCCACGCCGCCCTGGCCGGCGATCTCCCGACGGCCGACCGGCAGGCGAAACTCGTCAGCGACATGAACGAGAAGATCACCATCGCCCAGGCCTATAATCTCGATCGCAAGCAGACGATCCTCTCGATCCTCGACGCAGCGCGGCGCTGACGTGAGGGCAGGGGTGGGAACCTCTGCCGGAACTTTGTGTTTCGCATCCGCGAAACATGCGCTAAGAGCGGCATGAGCTGAATCCCCAAGTGCCCCAGATCCACGCGCCCGAGTGCCCCGATGTCCGACAAGACGCCCTATTACATCACCACCGCGATTTCCTACCCGAACGGCAAGCCGCATATCGGCCATGCCTATGAGTTGATCGCGACGGATGCCATGGCGCGCTTCCAGCGCCTCGACGGCAAGGATGTGTTCTTCCTGACCGGCACCGACGAACACGGCCAGAAGATGCAGCAGACGGCGCGCGCCGAAGGCATCACGCCGGAAGCGCTGGCCGAGCGCAATTCCGGTGAATTCCGCTCGATGGGCAAGCTGCTCAACGCATCCAACGACGATTTCATCCGCACCACCGAGCCGCGCCACCACGAGGCTTCCAGGGACATCTGGAACCGGATGGCCGACAATGGCGACATCTACAAGGACACCTATGCCGGCTGGTATTCGGTGCGCGACGAGGCGTTCTACGCCGAGGACGAAACGTCTGTGCGGGACGGCGTTCGGTACGGGCCGCAGGGAACGCCGGTCGAATGGGTGGAAGAGTCGAGCTACTTCTTCAAGCTCTCCGAATACGGCGACAGGCTGCTGAAGCATTACGAGGAAAACCCGGATTTCATCGGCCCCAACGAACGCCGCAACGAGGTGATTTCCTTCGTGAAGTCGGGCCTCCGCGACCTGTCGGTGTCGCGCACCACCTTCGACTGGGGTATCAAGGTACCCAATGACCCGGCCCATGTCATGTATGTCTGGGTCGACGCGCTGACCAACTACATCACCGCCACCGGCTATATGGAAGACCCGAACGGCCCGCGTGCCAAATACTGGCCGGCGGACGTGCATATCATCGGCAAGGACATCATCCGCTTCCACGCGGTCTACTGGCCGGCCTTCCTGATGTCGGCGAAGCTGCCTTTGCCGAAGCGCGTTTTTGCCCATGGCTTTGTGCTGAATGCCGGCGAGAAGATGTCGAAGTCGCTCGGCAACGTCGTCGATCCGTTCGAACTTCTGGAGAAGTTCGGGCTCGACTACGTGCGCTATTATCTCTGCCGCGAGATTTCCTTCGGCCAGGACGGCAATTGCAACGACCAGCTGATCGCCACCCGCGTCAATGCGGATCTGGCGAACGGCATCGGCAATCTTGCAAGCCGTTCGCTGTCGATGATCGTCAAGAACTGCGACGGCCATGTGCCGGAACCGGGCGAGCTGACCGATGCCGACAGGGAGCTGCTGGCGGCGGCCGACGGCCTCATCGCCATCTGCCGCGAGGAAATGGACAAGCAGCTGATCAACCGTGCGCTGGCGGCGATCATCGGCGTCGTGTCCGATACCGACCGCTATTTCGCGGCGCAGGCGCCGTGGGTGCTGAAAAAGACCGATCCGGCCCGCATGGGCACGGTGCTCTATGTCACGGCGGAAGTCGTGCGCCAGATCGCCATCCTGCTGCAGCCGTTCATGCCGGGCTCTTCGGCCAAGCTGCTCGATCTGGTGGCCGCGCCGGCCGACAAGCGGGATTTCGCCGCGCTCGGCGAGGCCGGACGGCTGACACCCGGTACGCCGCTCGAAGCACCGACGCCGGTCTTCCCGCGTTATGTGGCGCCTGAAGCGGGCGCGTAAGGCCTTTTCCATGCTGATCGATACCCATTGCCACCTGGATTTTGCCGATTTTGGCGAGGAGCGCGACGCGATCGTGTCGCGCGCCCATGAGGCCGGCGTCGGCCAGATGGTGACGATTTCGACGCGGGTGCGAAAACTCGACGGACTTTTGGCGCTCACCGAGCAATATCCGTCGGTCTTCTGCTCGGTCGGAACCCATCCGAACAATGCGGGCGAAGAGCTGGATATCCAGACGCAAGACCTGGTGCGGCTCGCCAACGCGCATGAAAAGATCGTCGCGATCGGCGAGGCCGGGCTCGACTATTTCTACGACACCCAGACGCCGGCCGACCAGAAGACCGGGCTGATCCGCCATATCGCTGCCGCCCGCGAAACCGGCCTGCCGCTCGTCATCCACAGCCGCAGCGCCGACGAGGACATGGCCGAGATCCTGACCACGGAAAGCGGGAAGGGGGCCTTCCCTTTTATCCTGCATTGCTTCTCGTCCGGCGCCGAGCTTGCCCGGATCGGCGTCGAGCTCGGCGGCTACGTCTCGTTCTCAGGCATCCTGACGTTCCCGAAATCCGAAGACCTGCGCGCGA
The DNA here is from genome assembly GCA_900471605.1 of Hyphomicrobiales bacterium. Taxonomy (GTDB): domain Bacteria; phylum Pseudomonadota; class Alphaproteobacteria; order Rhizobiales; family Rhizobiaceae; genus Neorhizobium. The sequence continues at coordinate 213,412 of UCEY01000043.1, forward strand.
TCGCCAGAACCGTGCCGCTCGACCGGCTGCTGGTCGAGACCGACGCGCCGTATCTGGCGCCAAAACGCTGGCGCGGCAAGCGCAACGAGCCGTCCTACGTGGTCAATACCGCCGAAGTGCTCGCCGAATGCATGGGCGTCAGCTATGAGGAAATCGCCAGGATCACCACGGAGAACGCATTCCGCATCTTCTCCAAGATGCCGAGGCTCTGACCGGTGGCGATCTATCGGCGGCGCTTCACCATTCTCGGCTGTTCGTCGTCGCCCGGCGTGCCGCGGCTGAATGGCGACTGGGGCGCATGCGACCCGGCAAACCCGAAGAACCGCCGCACCCGCGCCGCCTTCATGGTCGAGCAGATCGCGCCCGACGGCGGCAGCACCGTCGTGGTGGTCGATACGGGGCCGGATTTTCGCGAGCAGATGATCGCCGCCAAGGTGCAACGGGTCGATGCAGTTCTTTATACCCACGCGCATGCGGACCATCTGCACGGCATCGACGACCTGCGCGGTTATTTCATCCTGCAGCACCATCGCATTCCGATCCATGCCGATCCGTTCACCATGGACCGGATCCGCCAGGGCTTCGGCTACTGCCTGGAAACGCCGCCTGGCGGCAATTATCCGCCGATCGTCCGGCCGTTCCTGATCGAGACCATGGACGAGCCGATCATCATCGACGGGCCCGGCGGTCAAATCCGTTTCCTGCCGCATCTGCAGGTCCATGGCGACATCCATTCGCTGGGCTTCCGGATCGGAGACGTGGCCTATTGCAGCGACGTCAGCGATTTTCCGCCCGAAAGTGTCGCAAGGCTCGGCGGGCTCGACGTGCTGATCATCGATACGCTGCAATACAGATTTCATCCGAGCCATCTGTCGCTCGAACAGGCGCTTGAATGGATCGCGAAATTCGCGCCGAAACGCGCGATCCTGACGCACATGCATCTTCCGCTCGACTACGACACGGTGATGGCGGAAACGCCGCCGCATGTCGAGCCGGCCTATGACGGCCTGACGATCGAAGTCGCCGTCGAACTTTGATCCTTGCCGTTGCCCGGTAGTGGCGAGCGGAGCCGGACTGCCGAAGGGATCGAGAGACCAGCTTTCCGGGAGTATCGGTCAGTTCCATAAGATAGATTATCTGATCTTCGTTTGTAGGGGCTATTTAGTAATGCGACAGTTGGGCCAGTTAGAGATGCGACAGTCTCGCCTCTCG
>UCEY01000082.1 GCA_900471605.1 Hyphomicrobiales bacterium
ACGATCATCGGCAATGACGGCGCCAACGTCCTCGAAGGCGGCGACGGCAACGACACGCTCAATGGTGGTGCAGGTGACGACACGATCGTCCTCGGCGCCGATATCGATGCCGGTCCCTACGGGCCGCGCGCCGTTCTTCTCGGTGACGGTACCACGGCGTCGGTTTCGCTGATCGGTCTTGCGGGCACCGGCGACGCCATCATCGGCGGTACGGGGTATGACAAGGTCGTGCTCGACAAGGAAAGCTCGGCGGGCTTTGTGCTCGACAACTATCATCCCGGTGCCCCGACCTTCTCGGGCATCGAAGAAGTCGTCGGCTCCGATGGTAATGACGTCATCCTGATGGATGCGAACTATACCAGCGACAACGGTCTCGGCATTCTGATCGACGGCGCCGGCGGCAACGATACGATCGGTGGCGGTGCTGCTGCCGATACGCTGAAGGGTGGCGACGGCAACGACCTGATCTCCGGCCTCGGCGGCAATGACATCCTCGAAGGCGGCGCCGGCAGTGACGAAATCTGGGGCGGCGCCGGCAACGACACGATCAACGGCGGCAGCGGCAACGACAACATCACCGGCGGTCTCGGCAACGACACGATCGACGGCGGGACCGGTGGCGACACCTTCAACTATGCCATCGGCGATGGCGTGGACACCATTGATGGCGGTGCTAACGGTGACGTTCTCCTGACTTCCGGAAACGCCACCGCAGAATCCGCGGTTCTGACCGTGACCTCGACCGGTTTCAGCCTCGATGTCGACGGCGATGGCGTTGTCGACGTCAACGCCACCAACATCGAGTCGGTGGTGCTCTATCAGGCCGAAGGCGCCGACAAGATCACGGTCCGCACCCAGGACGCCGCCGAGACAATCACGATCGAAGGCAATTCCAACCTCCTGCAGGTCTACGGCAACGGCATTCCGTCCATTTCGGGGATCAGCACTTCCGAGCTCGTCATCGAAGCCAAGGGCGGCAATGACGTCATCAATGCCAGCAATCTGAGCGGTGTGGCGCTCACCCTCGATGGCGGTGCCGGCAACGACACCATCACAGGCTCGGCCGGCGCAGACACCATCCGTGGCGGCGAAGGCAACGATACGATCCTCTACAAGGTCGGCACCGGCGCGGACATCATCGACGGCGGGTCGGAAACCGGGACAAGCAACCCGGACTATGACGTGCTCAAGATTGCCGGTGATGCGGTACAGCGCAGCTTCAACATCGCGAAGGCAATCGGCGGTACGGATATCGTCCCGGCCGAAAACGCCACCGACATTGTGGTCAGCTATACCGGCGCCAATGGTGCGACCGTTCGCGCCGACGAAATCGAGCGTATCGAAGTGACGCTCGGAAGTGCCGGCGACAGCATCGCTGTCGGCGACCTGGGCGGCACGGCCATCGCGCCGACGACGGTTGTGATCAACGGCGGCGTCGGCAGCGACACCATCGACCTGACCGGCCTGGTCGGCACCAAGGTCGAGATCAACGACCTCGACGATACCACGGGCGGCGACATCGATACGGTGAAGCTTGCCGGCAAGTGGTCCGACTACGACATCGTCAGGGCAACTGACGGTACCTTCACCTTCAGCCTGGGCGGCCACGTCGTGGCGACGGCGAAGAATATCGAACAGTTCACCTTCCAGGGCGAAAATGGCGGCGCCGGCGGCACGATGCAGGCGATCGACCTCATCAACGACGCGCCGCATGCGGTTACCGACAACAATACCGGTGACCCGGTGGTCGAAGCCGGCGGCGTTGCCAACGGCACGGCGGGTGATGCTTCGGCGACCGGCAACGTTCTGACCAACGACACCGACGCCGATGCCTTCGACAGCAAGCATGTGACTGCGATCCAGTTCGGTGCAGGCCCGGCGACAGCCGTTCCGGCCGGCAACGGTGACGTCATGATCGCAGGCGCCTATGGCATGCTCACCATCCATTCCGATGGCAGCTATGCCTATGCGCTGGATAACAATGACAGCGACACCCAGGCGCTTGGCCAGGGTGCGGCTGCGAGCGATGTCTTCACCTACACGATGGCGGATGCCCATGGTCTGACATCGAGTGCCAGCCTGACGATCAACATCACCGGCACCAACGATGCTCCGGTTCTGAATGGCACCATCGCCGACCAAGTGATCGCAGAAGATAACGCGCTCAGCTTCACGGTTCCCGGCGGCACATTCAGCGATGTCGACTCGGCCTCGCTGACCTATACCGCTACCTTGGCTGACGGCACCACCGCATTGCCTGGCTGGCTGCACTTCAATGCCGCCACCATGACGTTCAGCGGCACGCCAGATCTGAACTGGAACGGTGCCATCGACGTGAAGGTTACGGCGTCGGACGGTTCGTTGTCCGTGTCTGACACGTTCACCCTCACGGTAACCCCGGTCAACGACGCGCCGATCGTAACGAACGATGTCTACGTCACGGACGAAGACACCGCCATCTCGGGCCTGAAGCTCTTCGCCAATGACAGCGACATCGAGGGCAGTCCCCTTACGGCCAACGGCATTGCCGTCGGAAGTCAGCTGGGCGGATCCATCTCGTTTGAACAGAATGGTACTCTGTACTTCAAGCCGCTGGCCAACGAGAGCGGATATGCGGTCCTGCAATACGGTGTTTCCGATGGAAACCTGAGCAGCACGGGTACCGTTACCATCGACGTTCGTCCGATCGCGGACACCGCTACGATCTCCGGTTCCGGCTCCGGCAGCGAAGATGCTGCCGCCCTCATCGGCCTCAACATCGCCGTTGGCGATACCGACGGTTCCGAGAAGGTCACGAAGATCGAACTGTCCGGCTTCCCGGCCGGTGCGACCTTCAACCAAGGCTCTCTGGTGAACGGGGTCTGGGTCATCGAGAATGCCGCCGGGGTCAACACCAACGGCCTGACGATGACGCCGCCGCACGATTTTGCCGGCAACTTCAACCTCGGCGTTTCGGCGACCGTCGTCGATAGCGCCACGCTTTCCGACCATCTGGTTCATAGCGATACCAAGATATCGACTGGTTCGATCGGCGTCAGCATTACGGCGGTCAACGATGGCCAGGCAACCATCTCGATTTCCGATAGCACCCCGGCTACCCCGCCCACGGTCGGTGACGTTCTGCACGCCACGCTGGGTACCGACGCTGACGGCGCGCCGACCAATGTCGTCCACACCTGGCTTCGTGACGGCAACGATACTGGCGTAAGCGCGGCGGATTATACCCTTACGGCCGCCGATGTAGGGCACAAGTTGTCTGTCAAGACCACCTATATCGATGGCCAGAACTTCAGCGAAACCGTCACCAGCAATGCAACTGCGACCGTGATCACCAATAATCATGCGCCGGTGGCTGTAAACGATACGCTATCGTTCGGCGGCGGTGCAACTCCTGCTCCAAGTGGCACGGGATGGTCTCTCAACACGGATAACGGCCACTACTACAAGGTCGTCAATTCGCAAGTAAGTTGGTCGACGGCCGTAAACAACGCGGAAAGTGCCGGCGGTTATCTGGCAACGGTCACCAGCGCCGGAGAGAATGCTTTTATTCAGTCGCTGATGGGAGCTAACAAGTTCTACTGGCTTGGCGCGTCTGACGCTGGGACTGAAGGCGTTTGGAAATGGGTTACAGGTCCGGAAGCGGGCACGACCTTCTGGACGACTACGAATGTCGATGCCAATGGCGTTCAAGGTACGGCTTCAGGCTTCAACTCCTGGCCAATCGCCGCTACTCCCGGCTATGTTTATGAGCCCAACGACAATTGGGGCATCGGTGAAGACTATCTTCTCGCCCGCAAGGACGGCTGGTGGAATGACGGTACCAGCTCAAGCAGCGGTTCAAACGGCTATGTGATCGAAGTCGGCGGCGCCATCACCAACGGCGGCATATCCGAGGATGTTACCAAGACGTTCGCTGCTACGCTGCTAACCGCCAACGACACTGATGCCGACGGCGACACTCTGACGGTGACTTCCGTTACCAACAGCGCCGCTGGCGCCACCGTCACCCTGAATAACGACGGCACGATCAGCTACAGCGCTTCGTCTTCCGCGACGTTGCAGGCGCTTCATGCTGGCGAAAGCACAACCGATACCTTTTCCTACACGATCAACGATGGTCACGGAGGCACTTCAACAGCAACTGCGACGATCACAATTAACGGTGTTAATGACGCCGCGGTGATCAATGGTGTAGGGACGGGCACTGTGACGGAGGCGACCAGCGCTAATGCCGGAACGCCAACCGTGACCGGTGACCTCAATTCGACGGACGTCGACGGAGTTGCAGATAGCTGGACGGTGGTGAATACGGCGGCAGCTACATCAAACGGTTACGGTACTTACACGATCGATGCGACCGGGCATTGGACCTATGCGTTGGACAACACCAACGCGACCGTCAATGCGCTGAATGCGGGCAGCCAACTGACTGATACGTTCACCGTCACGACGGCGGATGGAACAGCGAAATTGGTAACGGTGACTATCAATGGAGCAACGGACCCAGTGCTTCCGGCGACGGCAAACGTCTACAATATTGGCACAGGCGGTGCAGGGAACACTTCAAGCTCGGCCTATGTCCTGAATGGCACCGGAGCCACGCCCGTCTTCGTCAAATCCAATGATCCCGACATCACAGATGCGTCGACAATTCCGTCGATCACCATTAAGGCGGAGGCGTCGCCGGGCCAGACGGATTATTATAAGTTCGTCGTCGCTCAGAATGGAACCGTTGTTACCTTCGACATCGACAACACCGGTATGGACACCTGGATCCGTATCCGCAATTCTGCGAACAACACCACCATTGCTGAAAACGACCAAGGCAACCCGGTCGATGGTGGCAGCAGTTCGGCCAACGAATCCTACCTGTCTGCGACCCTGAATGCAGGAACTTACTATCTTCAGGTTGGGCGAGCAGTCGAGACATGGCCTGGGTCGGATAATTATGTCTTCTCCACCTTTGGTCCCGGCGCGCAGGCCTATGAATTGCAGGTCTCTATCAAGGCGCCGGGTCAAGACCCCATCATCCTCGATCTCGACCACAACGGCTTTACCTTCACCTCGGTCGAAGATGGCGTGAAGTTCGACATCGATGCCGATGGCCACAAGGATCAGGTTGCCTGGACCAAGACCGACGGCATCCTTGCCTTCGACGTCAACGGCAACGGCAAGATCGACAACGGTTCGGAAATCTTCACCCCGAACTTTGGCGGCGGCACGCATGCCGGCGGTGTGGCGGCGCTTTCGACGCTTGACGTCAATCATGACGGCAAGATCGATGCCTCCGACACCGGCTTCGACAAGCTGCTGGTCTGGCAGGATGCAAACGGCAACGGCATCAGCGACGCCGGCGAGCTGAAGGGCCTCCACGACTACGGCATCACCGGCATTTCGCTCGATGCCCACAGCGCGGAAGGTTATATCGACGGCCAGGCGCTGTTTGCACAAGGCACGTTCAACTACGCTGACGGTTCGACGGGCTCCTTCGTGGAAGTCGGCTTCGACACGCTGTTCAGCGACGAGCCTAACCGCGTCCTGGTCGGTACGGACGGTGATGATATCCTCACCGCCCTGCCGGGTCTGACGCAGATGACCGGCGGTGCCGGCGCGGATACGTTCGTGCTCGATCCTTCGGCCCTGCACGAACTCGACATGGCCGACGTCATCACCGACTACAAGTCGAGCGAAGGCGATGCGGTCGATGTTTCGAAGCTCCTCGATACCCTGCTTGGTCACCAGGCAACCGGTGAAGAGGCTGCCGCGAACGTCCGCACCACCATTGCCGGTAACGACACGACCGTCAGTGTTCAGGTCGCGACTGACAGCTGGAAGGATGTCGCCGTGCTCCAGAATCACACCGAAGCGGTCAAGATCCTCTTCGACGACGACAAGCACTCGGCAAACATCTCTCACGTCTAAGTGACGGTTGCTCAAAATCGAAACAACGGGAAAGGCGCGCGAGCGCCTTTTCTTCGTTCAGCAACTGCTGATCAATAAAATAACGCTAAACCTTGAGTCTCCGGAATTTATACACCTCCGGGGGCGTGGCGTGATTTGCGGCCAACTATCGGGCGTGCTTCGCCCATGTGTCTCGGAGGCTACACAAGAGGTAAATGTATACGTCTGCGTAACTAAACGTTAAACCACAAGTTTTTGAGCGATAATTTTGCTTGTTAAATTTCTCATGAAAAAACAGCGAGATAGATAGTTTCCATTTGGTAATTAACCCTAGCCTCTGGAATATTCGAAGCGGGCTTGGGCGCCTAAATCAAAAATGATAATACTTTCCAACGAAATCGCCGCAGTATATGAATGCCGCAATGGGGTTTACATCGGCGAGGGGCTTCCGATTGTTTAAGAGCAAAAGAACTTGGGCGACACTGTTGGCGACCGTAGCCTTGGGGGTTGTGTTTAACGCGCCCGCCAATGCGATGACGCTCGATGAAGCAGTAGCGAAGACCCTGAAAACCAACCCGCAAATCATGCAGGCGGTAGAAAATCGCGAAGCCGTGGAGTTTGAACTGCGGCAGGCGCGGGGTCTTTATCTTCCTTCCATAGATCTGCAGGCCGGAGTTGGTCGTCGAAGACTGTCCAACAGCAGTACAGGTACACTTACCCGTGACTACGAAACCTATTCTCCGTCCGATGCAAGCCTGACCATTACTCAAACGTTGTTTGACGGTGGCAGCCGCCGTTCGCAGGTCGAGCAGCAGGCATCGCGCGTTGATGGCGCTTCCTTCCGTGTCGTCGAGCGATCCGAGTCCCTGGCCCTTCAGGTTACTCAAGATTATCTCGAGTATATCCTGCAGTCCAAGATCGTCGCTATCGCCCAGCAGAACGTCGCTGCCCACAATCAGATCCTCGGCGATATCGGCGCAAGCATCCAGGGCGGTGCCTTGACCGATGCCGACCGCCTGCAGGGCCGTGAGCGACTGGAAGCCGCCCGGGCCCGGTTGCGGGAAGCCCAGGAAGAGCTGGAGCTTACCAAGATCCGCTTCCTGAAGACGGTCGGTGAGCCTATCGGTCCGGTCAAGCAGCCGATATCGCTCGCGAAATTCATTCCGAAGACGCTCAATGACGCGATCTTCATCGCCAAGAAGAACAGCCCGCAGATTCATGCGGCCGATGCCGATGTGGATGCGGCGGATGCCGGGGTTCGCGGTTCGCGCGCCAATTATCTTCCGAAGGTCGATCTTCAGGGCAGCGCCCGTGTCGGCAACGACATCGACGGCAACCAGGGCAATACCAACGATGTCCAGGTCGGTTTGACCGCACGCTGGAACCTTTATCGTGGCGGTATCGATCAGGCGCGCGAGCAGGAGCAGATCCGTCGCGCCAGCGAACAGCGTTACGGTTTGGCGCAGGCCCATCGCGAGGTTGAAGAATCGATTCGCTCCGCATGGAACGAGCGCAGTGGCCGCGGCGAACTGTCCGGGATCCTGGCGCGTCAGTCGTCGACGAACGGCAGCCTCGTCTCCTCGTATCGCGAGCAGTTCAAGGTCAACCAGCGTTCGCTTCTCGACGTTCTGGATGCCCAGAATACCCGTTTCAACACCAGCATTCTTGCGGAAACCGCACGGTTTGCTTCGCTTTTCGCCGAATACAAGATCTTGGCCGCATCAGGCAGTCTGCTTCAGTCGATGAAGCTCAAGCCCGTCGGCCAGGCTGAGGCGTATGCCCGGAAAGAGTTCACTGTCCCGGGTGGCGTCACGAATCCTGGCTATGTCGAAATTGACTCCCGTCAAAAGGCTGGCATGCCCATGGATCTCCTGGCGCCGATCCGACAGTAACGGATTGGCAAGGAAAAGATGCTCAACGTAAAGCTCGACCACGCAGATACTACGCCGTTTCGGACATTTAAAACTGCCTTCAGGTCTGTTGCGAGCTTTTACGGACGCCCGACGTCAGACATCGTTCTCTTCTCCGGCCTGCCGGACGAGGTTTCCGAATCTCTCGAACTGGACGATGTCGAGCATCTTGCGCAGCGCATCGGGCTCGAGGTTATCCGTCACGGCGAACGCGAATGTCGCGAGGGCAATTTCGATTGCCCCGCTATCATCGCCTTCGAAAATGGTGGCGTGCTGCCGCTGCTGGAAACCGATACCGACGGAAACTACATCACCGACCTGGTTCCGGCCTCGGGAAATCCGGTCAAGCTGACGCGGCACGAGCTTGCGGCTCTGAAGCCGAGCTTCGGTTTTGCCTTCACTCTGTATTATCAGAATTCGTCCGATAACGCCTCGGTCGGTACGGCCGGCGAAATCGAGCGGCGCCACTGGTTGTTGCGCGCGCTGGTTCCCTATTGGCGCACCTATATGCGCGTCATCATGGCTGCGCTGTTCATCAATCTGATCGCGCTCGGCTCGCCGCTCTTCACCATGAACGTTTACGACCGGGTGCTGCCCAACAAGGCGTTTCCGACGCTTTGGGTGCTGGCGATCGGCATCACGCTTGCCTACACGTTCGATTTCCTGCTGAAGACAGCCCGTGCGGCGCTCATCGACCACGCGGGCCGCAACGCGGACCTGCGTCTTTCCCAGATGATCTTCGACAAGGTGCTGAATTCGACCATGGCGTCGCGTCCGCTATCGACGGGCGAATATGCCAATCGCGTGACGCAGTACGAGTTCGTGCGCGAATTCTTCACGTCCAACACGGTTGGCCTGCTGATCGATACCGCGTTCGTGTTCATTTTCCTGATCGTGATCTATACGCTTTCCGGTTGGCTTGTGGTGATCCCGGCGGTGGCGCTGGTGCTTTCGGTGCTGATCGGGCTGCATGCCCAGGCCAAGATCGGCCACCGCATGGCGGCCGCGACCAACGAGGCGTCGCGCCGTCAGTCGCTGCTGGTCGAGACCATCTCGACGATCGAGACCGTCAAGAGCCTTCGGGCCGAGGCCGGCATGCTGCGTCGCTGGCAGGAATTGATGAAGCTTTCGAGCCGCACCAGCGAAGAGATCAAGCATGTCTCCTCGAATGCGGTGAACCTCACCAATCTCGTCCAGCAGATGGTCAGCGTTCTGATCGTGATCGCCGGTACCTACGAGTTCTCCGAGGGGCATTTGGCGATGGGCGCGATCATCGCGACCGTCATGCTGGCCGGCCGCGCGGGCGCGCCGCTTGGCCAGATCGCCATGGCGCTCGCCCGTTTCCGCCAGGCGATGACATCGCTCAAGATCCTCGACAAGATCATGGAACAGCCGGAAGACCGTCCGTCCACGGTTGGTTTCGTGAACCGCGAGATCAAGCGGGGTGGCTTCAGCTTCCAGAACGTTTCGTTCCAGTATCCGGGATCCGACTACAAGGTCATCAACCAGCTCTCGCTGACCGTCGCCCCCGGCGAACGGGTCGGGATCATCGGGCGCATCGGTTCGGGGAAGACGACGCTTGGACGGCTTCTCGACGGGCTCTTCCTTCCCTCGGACGGCCGCATGCTGATCGACGGGGTCGATATCCGCCAGTACCACATGTCCGAAGTCCGCTCCGCGGTCGCCGTGGCGGGGCAGTCGTCCGATCTGTTTTCGGGAACCGTCAAGGAAAACCTGTTGATCGGCCGTGCCGATGCGACGGATGAGGAATTGCTCGACGTGGCGCGGATGACCGGCGTCGATGAGTTCGTGTCCAACCATCCCCGCGGCTTCGACATGCCGGTCGGCGAGCGCGGCAGCAACCTTTCCAGCGGCCAGAAACAGGCTTTGGCGATTGCACGCCTGCTTCTGACCAAGCCGAAGATCGTTTTCCTCGACGAGCCGTCGGGCGCCATGGACCTTGCGAGCGAACGTCATCTGCTCGCCAAGCTGTCGACCGCATTCAACCGCGAGACGACGCTGCTGATCGCCACGCACCGTTTCAGCATGCTGGAACTGTGCGACCGGCTGGTGGTGATCGACAAGGGCCGCATCGTTGCCGATGGCCCGAAGGCGGCCGTGCTCGAGGCGATGCAGGGCAAGGGAGCAAAGCCGTGAGCAGAGGCGTTCACGACAATCCTCCGTTTTTCGCCCGCATGCTGGTCGGTTTGGTGGCGGCCTGCATGGCGACCTTTCTCGCCTGGGCGGCGCTTGCCGAGATCGACGAGATCGCCCGCGGCGAAGGCAAGGTCATTCCCGTTTCCAAGACGCAGATCATCCAGTCCTCCGAAGCCGGCATTGTACAGGAAATCGCCGTTCAGGTCGGCCAGGTGGTTCGCAAGGGCGATCTGATCATTCAGCTGAACAATACGACGACCGAATCCACGCTTGGCGAATCCGTCGCCAAGGCGAGGGCGCTCGGCGCCAAGATCGCGCGCCTGCAACTGGAAGAAAAAGGTGCCTACGACCAGCCGTTCGTATGCCCGGCGGATGTGCTTTCGGTCGCCAAGAACGTCTGCGACAACGAAGACCGGCTGTTTTCGGCCAACAAGGCCAGTTACAAGAACAAGCTCGACGTTCTCGAAGGGCGCGTGAGGCAGCGCGAGAACGAACTCAGCGAAGCCAATGCCAATATCGACCGGCTGGAGCAGAACATCGCGTCTTCCACGCGCCAGCACGACCTTTATGGGCCGCTGGCGAAAAAGGGGCTGGTCGCGCAGACCCAGCTTCTGACGGTCGAAAGCCAGCTCACCGATCAGCAGGGCCAGCTCAAAGTCTATCAGGAAAGCCTGCCGCGCCTGCGCGGTTCGGTCGATGAAGCAAAGCTCCAGGTGGGTGAGATTTCGCTGGCCATCCGCCAGCAGGCGCTGACCGACAAGGCCCAGGCGCTGGCCGAACTTTCGGTGATCGACGAAACGATCCGCGGCGCTTCGGACCGCGTCAAGCGTACCGACATCCGCTCGCCGGTGGATGGCATCGTCAACACCCTCGAAGTCAACACGATCGGGGCCTATGTGGATCCTGGCCGGGTGGTTGCCGGCATCGTTCCGACCGCCGATACGCTGCTGATCGAAGCGCGCATATCGCCCCGCGACGTCGCGTTCGTCCGCCGCGGCCAGCCGGCGATCGTCAAGATCACGGCCTATGATTTCGCGATCTTCGGCGGGCTGGAGGGCGAAGTCACCAACGTTTCGGCCGACAGTATCGTCGAGAAGGAAAAGGGCGAAACCTATTATCTCGTCCAGGTCAAGACCAACAAGTCGGAGCTGGAACGCAACGGCAAGTCCTATCCGATCATCCCCGGCATGATTGCGTCCGCCGAAATCATGACGGGCCGCAAGACAGTCCTCAGCTACCTCATGAAGCCTATCAATCGGGCACGCTCCGACGCGCTTACCGAACGGTAGAAACTCCAATGAAATCAGGTGCGCTTTCAATGTCCGTCATCGAACCTGCGGGCGACCCGCTGCCGATCATCGACAAGGAAGAAGTCGAGCCGCGTTTTCGCGCCGTCGTCGCGCGCAATGGCGAGCGTCGCGGCATCAGGCTCGAGAAAATCTATTGGGAAGGCCTCAGCCGCATGTCGGCGGCGGGCAAGATAACCACGGGCGATCTCGTTCAATACACGGCCGCTCAGATGCCCGAGGCGGGCAATCTGACCTCGCTGCTGCGCGTCCTCAGTCTCAAATGGGCGCTCGGACGGCTGGCGACGGTCGAAGATGTGTCCTCGCTCGAGAACCTCAACGCATTGGTCCAGGCGTCGCCGTCGCCGACTGTCGTGCTGACGCGGGAAAAACGGCTGCAGTTCTTCAACGAGCCGTTTCTCGTCATGCTTCGGCAGAGGCTGGTCGGGGAGGATCCGTCGCAGCTGATGAAGAGCCTGAAATTTTCGATCGACACGCAGATCGAGGATGCCATGGACACGCTGCAGATGAACCGCGGCAAGACGTTGAATACCGGCTTCACGATCTCCTGTGCCCGGCAGATCATCAAAGGGCAGATCAATCTGGCGCTTGCTCCGGCGCACGAAAAGCCGATGCTGATCGGCTATATTTCCCGTTATTGATGCTCTCAAGGTTCAAGGCCGGAGCGCCTCGCCTCCGGCCTTAAGAGAGTTCAGGAAAACTTAGAAGTTTGCTCCTTCGCCCGGCGCAATCTTTTCCAGCGGCGTCGTCATGGCAAGGTTCTGGTCCTTGCGGCGTGAGCCATGCAGGAAGCCCTTGCCGCCCTTGATGGAATAGAGCGGCATATAATCGGGAAGCTGCGTATCGAGGAGAACCTGATTGCGCATGTTGTCCAGGATGAAGAACTTGCCGCCGGCTTCGACCGAAAGGACCGCGTGGTAGAAATGCCGTTTCTGGTCGAACAGAACGACGATCGCCATCTGTTCGGGATCGACGCCTTCGGCGCGAAGTGCCGCCATTTTCAGGATCGCGAAATCTTCGCAATCGCCCTGCTGCAGGCTAAGCGTCTCCCGCGGCGTGCTCCAGCGGTCGGCGACATTGTAGGCATCCTGGTCGGTGCGGTAACGGATGGACTGGTTTACCGCCGCGTTGACTGCGTTCAGCTTGTCGCGAAGCGACGACTGCGAGGTGTTGACGCCGACAAGCTGGATCGCGGCAAAAGCCGGGCTGCAGCCCTTGCCGTTGCACTTCACGGCAGTGCCATTGTCCATCTCTTCGAGAGCGGGGGCGAGCTTCTTCAATGCCGCCAGACGCTTGAAGGGGATGGCGACCGTGTCGAACACGGCGGTGTTGGATGGTGCCGGATCTCCCAAACGCCTGGAGGGAGACAGGTCGGCCGGTTTGATCGCAACTTCGGTCACGCCCGCAGGTCTAGCCGCCGGCAACGCTATCTTCGAGCCGAGTTGGGCGAGTGTCTGAAATGCCGCGCTGGCCTGCACGGCGCCGAAGGCAAAGGAAGCCATGATCGGAAGCGGCTGCGGAAGATATTCCAGAACGTGACTTCCGATAATCGATGCGGAAGATCCAGTATTGATCGGGAATTGTTGTGTGGAGGTTGGCGCGGAAGCTGCAGTCGAAGCAATGAATGGTAATGCGATGAGCGAAGCGATTGTGGCTTTTAAAGTATTCTTCTTGTATGCCATTTTCTGTCTCCTTTGTTGAAGAGAAAATAGCAAAGCCTTCTGAATTTCTGGTTCTTGAAGATAGATAAGCTAAGAATAACTTATTTGAGAGAATATGCGTAAAATTTTATATTTATGTTTGGACGCTTGTTAATAGGTTTTGTCTGAGCTAGCATGCCGCCGCTACAACCAAGAAGGCCGTAGATTGATCGAGGAAATGCCCCAGGGACGTTCGTTTTTCCATCGGCCCAATCTTGCCGATATCGCTCGCAAGATCCTTGGAGCCACCGGGTGGCTGCGTCCGGTGCGCTTGTCATTGGCGGGCTTGTCTGCCGCCGCCATATTGGCCGGATGCGAATCCTCGTCCGTTGCCGACAAGGTTCTGGACGACAAGGCGCTCAAGCCGCCGCCATCCATGGTTGAGGAAACGTTCGGACGCGGCTCGACGGAAATAACCCTGCTTCTGACCAGGTCTCCGGGCGGCCTCTATGACGGCGCGGCGCGCGACATACGCGACGGCGCAGCTCTTGCCATCGGCGAACTCGACGACGCCGGCGTGATGAAGATCAAGGTAATCGACGTGACGCAGGGGCCGGCTGCGGTTGCCCCGGCGCTTGTCGCTGCCAAGGCACGCAATTCCGGCCTGCTGATCAGCTACGCGCCCCAGGCGACCACGGCGGCGATCGCGGCCGTCCCGGCCGATCAGCGGCCGCCGCTGATCAATCTTTCAAGCCCGGTCAGCGGCGCGAAAGTGTTCAATTTTGGCTTCGACGAAGTGGCGAGCGCCGCAAGAGGCGTGCGTTCGGCCATCGCGGCCGGCCAGAAGAAGGTTCTGGTCCTGGCGCCCAATACCCTAGCCGGTGTCGATGAGGAGCGGCTGAGATCCGCGATCGGCCAAGCCGGCGGTGCGCTGATCGGCGTGGTCCGCTACGATCCCGCCGGGCCGCCGGGTGATCTGCTCACCCGCAACAAGGCTCTGCTGGATGACGCCGGCGCACTGGTGCTGATGGGGGATTCGGCGGCGGTCGGTCCTATCCTGAAGGCTGCAAGGACCTCCTTCTCCAAGCTGGTCGTGGTCGGCACCAGCCATTGGCCGACGGAACTGCATGCCGATCCGGCCGCCGCCAACGTCATCATCGCAGGGATCGATCCGGATGCTTCCCAGCTGATCGGCGAGCGTTATCGCCGCTTCAACAAGCGGTCACTGACGGTCTATGCGGCGGAAGGTTACGACAGTATCGCGGTCGCTGCCGGCATCGTCAGAGGCAAGGGCGCTGCGGCCCTGACGCCGGAAGCGCTGATGACTAAGACCGGTTTTCGCGGCGTGACGGGGTTGTTCCGCTTCACGCCGAGTGGAATGGCCGAGCATAAGATCGGCCTCTACAAGATCGACGGCGGCCGCCTGGTGGCCATCGAGCCGAAGGCCGTCAGCTTCTAAAGACATCCATGTGATCGCCGCTCGCGGGGATCCTCGGCAACCGGTGCCGCGTATCGCCCAAATCGAAACGGAGCTTGCTTCGAGCCTCATCCGAATAGGCGGTTCCATTTCCGGAAACACGCGCTATCTGCGGATAGTCCAGGGCTTTCTCTTAAACGGCATCCATGGCGTCAGGACATTCTGAGACGGGATCGGCGGATGTCTGCATCGTGGGTGCAGGCCCTGTCGGTTTGGCGCTGGCCTTCAAGCTGGAGGAACTGGGCCTCTCTGTCACCCTCGTCGAGATGGGCGCGGGCGGAGCGGCGAATGTCACGGGTGCCGGCGATATCGAATTCACCAACCGCCATCACGCTCCCTCCATGGCCATGTCGCGGCCAGGCATCGGCGGTGCGTCGGCGCTCTGGGGCGGCCGGTGCGTCACCTTCGACGATCTTGATTTCGAGGCACGGGATCATGTGCCTTTTTCCGGCTGGCCGATTTCCCACGAGGAACTTCGCCGCCACTATGCCGAGGCGCTGACATTCCTCAGCTGCAATGCAGGCGAGCCGCCCCTGGAAGCGATCGGTGTTTCCGACAGCAGGATCGACACGAATGCCCTGGAGCGGTGGAGCAGTTTTCCCGCTCTCGGGCCGATTTACGGGGAGCGGCTCAAGGCCTCCGATCGCATTCGTTTCGTCAACGCGATCGTCACCGATGTCACGCTCGATGCTTCCGGCGAACGTGTCGAAGGTCTCGCCGCTTACAGAGACGGACAGCAAATCGCGGTCACTGCCCGGACCTTCGTCCTTGCCGGCGGAGGGTTGGAGAATGTCCGCCTGCTGCTTGCCCTGCGGGAGAAGCGGCCGGAGGCAATGGGCGGCTCCGACGGTCCGCTCGGCCGCTTCTATCAGGGGCATCTCACCGGCTACATTGCCGTGGTGCAGTTCGACAGGCCGAAGATCGCGAACCACTTCGCCTTCAACGCGGACGAGGAGGGTTATGTCTTCCGGCGCAGGTCGCAGATCGCGCCGGCGATCCAGGCGGAAGAGAAGCTTCTCAATTGCGTCTTCTGGATCGACGCTATTTCGGTCGCGGACCCCGTGCATGGCTCCGGCGCATTGTCGCTCATCTATCTGTTCCTCAGGACATTCGGCCTCTATCGCCATCTCTCCAACGGCCTGGCGCCGACGGCCAGGGGACCGGAAAATATCGACCGCCGGCAGCATTGGCGGAACATCCGCGCCGATCGCGGCTCCCCGCTCGATCTGTTCGGATCGCTTCTCAACATGTTGGAGCGGCGGATCGAACCGTGGCGCACGCTCATCAATCCTAAGGGCCGCTATCTGCTTCGCTATCACGCCGAGCAGGTGCCCAATCCGGAAAGCCGGGTCTACCTTCAGCCGCAGGAAGGAAAGGGCAGGCGGGGCGCCCTCGCCGTCGACTATCGGGTGGTGGAACAGGACCTGGCTTCTGTTCTCAAATCGCACGAGATCCTCGATATGTGGTTGCGCGTGGCAAGGCTCGGCCGGCTGGAATATCTGCATGAGGCTTCGGAGCGTCGGCAGGCCGTGCTCAACCAGGCTTTCGACGGCTACCATCAGATCGGCCTCAGCCGGATGTCGGAAACGCAAGAAGAGGGTGTGACGGATGCCGATTGCCGCGTGCACGGCATAACCAACCTTTATCTCGCAGGCAGCGGCCTGTTTCCGACCGGAGGCCATGCCAACCCGACATTGCCGGCGGTGGCGCTGGCGCTTCGGCTCGCCGCCCACCTTTTTGAAAAGCTCAGGCGATGATCGTCCGCCGCCCTCCGGCGGGGTAAGCAAACGGAGTGTGCGCGCGGCGGAGTGTCAGCCGGCCTGCGGCGTAGAACATCAGGAACGAGCCGATCTGATACGGGAACAGTACATCGACTTCCACGAAAGCCCGCATCAGCAGCAGGATGCTCAATGCGCATAACAGCGTCGATGCCGGATCGCGGTTGCGGCTCAGCATCGCGCTCAGATGGCCGAAGACGTTCGTCAGCATGATCAGGCAGAGGAGAGCGAGCCCGATCAGGCCGGTTTCGACGGCGACCTCGATGAACGTGTTGTGGAAATGGAAGCCGCTGCGGCCGGTAATGAAGAAATCGTCCCACAGCCTTTCGGCATCGGCGAAGCCGGCAACCCAATAACCCTGATAACCGATGCCCAGAACGGGTCGTTCGCGGACCGCTTCGATCCCCTGTTGCCAGAGATAGGTTCGTCCGGTCAGTGTCGAATCCTTGCCGAAGATGCCGAGAACGGCGTCGACTGCGCCGATCTGAAGCGCCCCGATTATCGCAACCACGCCGATGACCACCAGCCCGGCGACCAGCAGCTTGCGATGGTTGGGGGAAAGGTGTGCGACCGGCATGTAGCCGGCGCAAAGCGCCAGGACGCCCGCGGTGGTGATCGCCGAGGTCGCCGATTGCGAGGCGAGAAGGCAATATGCGCTCAGAAGCCCGACGCCGCCGGAAGCCATCAGCCACAGACCTTTCTGCCGCCAGATGAGCAGGTAGGAGGCCGCGAAGAAAAGGCCGAGCGAGGCATAGAAGCCGAGCTGGTTCTTGGAGGAAAAGGCGCCGACGAAACTGTAGCTGCCGTCGATCGCGTCGTAGAGATAGGTGCCGAACAGTATGGAATACACCAGCACGATCGCGGTGCCGAGAATCGCGCCTCGGGTTAGTGTCAGAACGCTGATGGTGCGCATGGCGATCAGCGCGCAGACCACATGCGTCAGATATTGTATCGCTGTTCGCAGCGAGATGCCGAAGGCCGGGGACCAGAAGGCGGAGATGAAGCAGAACAGCGCGAATCCGAAGATCCAGAGATATTTGAGGTAGTTGCCGAGTGCCTGCCGATAATCGGCAAGCACCAGCACAAACCAGAGGCTGTAATAGACCAGGATCGAAATCGGGCCGAACCGGCTCGAATAGGCGAACATGAAGAAGGACAGCGCGACCGCGGCCACGCCGTAGACTTCATTGTGAGCCGGGTCGATCAGCGCGGATCTGGCAATCCTCATGCGGCCCTCATTGCATCAGCAGTTCGGCGGTGACCTTGATGACGTCACCGGGAAGAAGCTTGTCGTTTTCGCCGACGACAACCTCTTTCGGCCCCCGTCCGTCATCCCGCACCACCGTGTATTTTATTGTGGCGGATTTGCCGGCGGGATCGAATTTGAGCGCTTCGGCCGATTGGGCCACGGCTTCCGACATCAGTTCGCGGCTGGTGCCGAGCTGCAGCCCGAGCTTTTCGAGTTCGGCCTCGGTGTCCTGCAGTTCCTGGGCACGCTGGGCTTCCCAGTCGTTGCGCAGGTTGATCTCGTCCTGGTTCGCCTTGCTGATATCCTGCTTGGCGCGAAGCGTTGCCGTATCGATATCGAGGAGATTCGATTCGATGGTGGCTGCCCTTTCTTCGGCGGTGATGCGGCGGCTGGATGTTGCCAGACCCTGTTCGGTCAGCTTGGCCATCTTCTCCCGGTCCTCGCTGACGATCTGCAACTGTCGCTTCTGGGTCTCGGTCTTCTGGCTCAGCGACTGGACCTCGTTTTCGAGCAGTGTCCGCAAGTCGGTGAGCGCCTTCAGCTGAAGCTCGTAGCGCTCGCGCCGTGATTTCATCAGCGAGGCCTCGCCGGCGATCAGCTTGTCGGCATTGCCGACATCCTTGAGTTCCGCGGGGATTTTCAGTTCGGCCGCGCCGGCGACTTCGGCCAGCAGCCGGGCTCGGCGGGCGAGAAGCCGCGAGCGTTGCGAATCATAAACGGAAGCGTCTCCACGCGCGTTGATGAAATCGCGGGCGAAACGCTGGCCCGAATCGGACCGGCGAAGGCCACCCGCGAGGCTGACGGCTTTCAGGACGGTCAGGTTGGGCGCGTAGGGATATTCGCCCGGCGTATGAACGTCGCCGGCCAGAAAGACCGGCCGGAACTGGGCGATCTCCACGGAGGCCGACGGCAGGTTGCGCAATGCGAATTTGCCGCGCAGCTCCTCGCCGATGGTTTTCGCCACTTCGCCCGCCGTCTTGCCGGCTGCGGGAAGGTCGCCGATGAAGGGGAGCGAGAGCGATCCGGTCGGGCCGATGGTGTAGTCGCCGCTGACCGCGTCCCAGTTGCGGACCGTGCCTTCGGCCGGCTGCCACTCGGCGACGCGGACGCGAAGCTTGTCCATCACGCCGAGGCGATAGCCGCTGTCGTCCGCAGTTGCGCTACCGGCCAGCGCGACTGTCATCGCACCGGCCAGAAAACATAAAGCACGCAGGCTCCTTGCGGAGGCGATTTGTGTCTGCATGGATTTTTCCTTCAAAAGGCGCGGAAGCATGTCCGCGCTCGAAGCTCGCCAAACCCACCGAACCCGTCAGGGTTCCGGAGCATCGGCAGAGGGGATGGATGATCAGTAACTGCCGCGCGCCATGCAGACGGCGGGGATCGTCTTAACGATGATTGCGACGTCGCCGATGAGCGACCAGTTCTGGACGTATTGGGTATCGAACGCGATACGGGTTTCGTAGGAAACGTCATTGCGGCCGCTGATCTGCCAGAGGCCGGTGAGGCCGGGGCGCGTGCTCAGGTAATAGGCCGCAAAGCTGTCGTAGAGGTTCAGTTCCTCATCCACCACGGGGCGAGGACCGACAACGCTCATTTCCCCCCGCAGGATGTTGAAAAGCTGCGGAAGCTCGTCGAGGCTGAGCTTGCGCAGCACGGTGCCAACGACCGTCACGCGGGGGTCGGTCTTGAGCTTGCGCGTCGCTCGCCATTCCTCGGCGGCTTGCGGATTGGCTTTCAGATGGTTTCGCAGGACTTCGTCGCCATTCACGGCCATCGTGCGGAACTTGAGGCATTTGAAGCTGCGGCCGTTATGGCCGATCCGACGATGCCCATAGAGGATGGGGCCATTGTCGGAAAACTTCACCAGTGCCGCGATCATCAGGAAGATGGGACTGAAGAGGATCAGGGCCAGGGCGGCGGCGGTGATATCGAAACTTCGTTTTGCCAGCCCCCCGGTCGGGAGGATCATGCGGGCTTGGTCTGACGTTGAGAACGGCGAACCTGCCGAACGTGTCGCTGACTTCATAGAGTGAACTCCATTGAGATTTTGCGATAGTCGGTGCCATTACGGCGCGTCATTGAGCGTTAATGTGATGATAAGTCTGTGTTCGCAATTTGATGAAGGTCAAACTTTCTCCCCGACGGCCTCCGGCGCAGCGCCAGGGCCGATTTCCAACTCGCGATTGGATGGGAACAACTTGCGAGATATACGCCGAAAGGGCAGTCAATACTGTCGAGGACGTGTAAAATCGATCTAGTAGCTAATATTCGCTTGCCGCTCTAAACTTAACCTCGGGTTCCCCCTTGTAGGCCGCCTAGTCATAGAGCCTGCCGCTCTTCGATATGGGGACCAAAGAAGCTTGCGGTCGGGACCAAAGGCCCATTCTTGCTGCGTCGCAATACAATGCTGCGCTGCAATAGCGCGTCTTGGGCTCTCGTGAGCTTTGTAACAAAAGTTGATCAGGTTTCAGGCGCCTCGAGAAGGGTGACCCGGAAGTTCCATCCAACTGAGGCGGAACGGGGCAAAAATGTGGCGGAATCGCGGCGAAGGCTTTGTGGTACTGTGAGGAAGGGGGAGTGACGGGAGGCACTATCCATTCGGAACCACACCGACCTTACGAAAGTTTCACTACTAGTCTGGCATTTATCGAGATCGGAAAACTTGAATCCTCTCCGGCAGACTCATATGGTTGTTCTATCGGGAGAGGAGCCTGAAACCCACGAACTGAACAGTTATGTTCGGGAGGAACGATCATGTACGCGCCCCGTGTCTTTATCTGCATGACAGGGACTCTGATCGTGTTCGCGGTGGCTACGTATTTTATGACGGGGTCGCTCTATACGGCGTTTATTCAGACGCTGATCTGTGCGGTTCTCATCCAGGCGGGATATTTTGCTGCGGTCCTTTATCTCGTGCGCCGTGAAAAGCAGATGCGGGACGCGGGTGTAACTTCGGATGCCGCCGCCACAGCCAAAAGCCCCAAGGACGGCAGCCGGCGCGACGGACTGCGTGCCGATACCGCGCCGAACCTGCCGGCCGGCGATACCTGACCGCCGTCTCGCTTTTTTCCGCCAAATTCACACCAGGGCCATTTTCCTGAGCCCATAGTTGCCGGGTCGGCAACTATGGAGAAGGCTATGGCTGGAAACTCTTCCGAGACCATCTGCGTCATCATCGCGGCCAGGAACGCCGCGGAAACGATTGGAATCGCAATCCAATCCGCCTTGAACGAGGTGCATGTCAGCGAGGTCGTGGTGGTTGATGACGGTTCTACCGACGCTACCGCCGATGTGGCGCGCAGAGCCGACGACAGGTCAGGACGGTTGACGGTTGTCTCTTTTGAAAAGAATCGCGGCCCGTCCGCTGCCCGCAATCATGCGATTGCGATATCGAGCGCGCCGCTGATCAGCATCCTCGATGCCGACGACTTCTTTTTTGCCGGCCGGTTCAAGCCGATGCTTGCGGAGGACGGCTGGGATTTCATCGCCGACAATATCGCCTTCATCTACGAACTGAACGAGTCGATCCGGCCGGAACGGTTCGAGGCGCGGGTGCGGACCATGTCGCTGACGGAATTCGTGGAAGGCAATATTTCCAAGCGTGGCGTCAAACGCGGCGAGACGGGTTTCCTGAAGCCGGTGATGAGCCGGGCGTTTCTCGATGCCCACGGCCTTCGTTATGACGAGAGCATGCGCTTCGGCGAGGACTACGACTTCTACGTCCGGGCGCTCGCCAGGGGCGCGCGCTACAAGGTGATCGAACACTGCGGTTACGGCGCCATCGTGCGCCAGGATTCGCTAAGCGGCCGGCATCTTACCGAGGACCTGCGCAAGTTCTACGAGGCGGACAATACGGTCCTGACCGACCCGGCGCTCAGCGAAGAGGCAAGGGTGATCATCGTCCGGCATCGCGACTTTATCCGCGACCGTTACGAGCTGCGCGCCTTTCTAGACGTCAAATCGCAGGCGGGGAAGGGTGCTGCCATCCGCCACGTGCTCTCCCGCCCGCAGGTTTTGCCGGCCGTCGCCAAGGGTATCTTCCTCGACAAGCTTGATCTCCTGCGCGCCCGCTCCTCCAAGCCGCAGGCCCAGCCGCCCGGTATGCGCTACCTTCTGCCCGGCATTCCCGCCGCTCAAAAATAGTCGCGGCGGATCCCTTCCAGCATCGTCCGGAACTTCTCCTTGCGCTCGTTCAGCGTCTCGTCGGGGCTGAGCCGTGGTTCTGTGCGGCTTGCCTGCCACAGCGCCAGCACGGAGGGAGCGGCGAGAAACTGCTTGGCCATGCCGCGAAGACCGGTCTGCGAGGGTTGCGTGCGGGTCAGGACTTCGTCGCCGTGGGAATCCGGTGCCACGTGATGCGCGGGCTGCGGGTCGCCGAAGCTGATGCCCCAGAAGCGCGAGCGCTTGGCCACCGCTTCGGCTCGCGTCGAGACCGGCACGTAGCGCGGCTCGTATGTCGTCCCCACCGACGCCGCCCAGTCGTTCCACTTGAAATTGTTGATGGAACGGGAGCTGCTGACTGCGACCCACGGCACCCGGAAGGCGTCCGCAAGGATCGCGCCGTGCATGGATTCGGCGATGATCACTTCCGACTGGGCGATGTGGCGGATGACCGATTTCGCTTCGCCGCGCGGATCGAGATAGGTGAGGCCGACGGGTTCGCAGACGGCCTTCCACATGCCGAACTCGGCCGATTCCCAATGGGGAACAAAGGTTTTCCTGTGGATTTTCGGCAGGTTCTGGAATTCCGGCATGTCGGCGATCATCGCCGCCGGATCGGTGATCGCCTTGTCGGGAGACAGGCCGAGTTTTGCGGCCGTCAGCGGCCCGCGGACCGCCCGGACGTCCCATTCCGAGGGATCGCTGACATCAGGCGGCGTTCCGTAGCCGTAACCACTGCCGACGACGAGTTTCTTCTGCCCGACAGGCAGGAGGGTGGGATTGAGGACGGTGCCGACACCGACCAGCATCGTATCGGGATGGACGTCCCGGAAGCCGGGAAGCAGCGCATCCCAGAGCCAGAGATTGAGATCGTCGCCAAAATTGCCGTGATGAGATTCCCAGTAGTACGCTTTCATGCGGGCCTCCGTGGGATGATGGATTGAAAAGGAAACACAAGCACTTAGCGTGCGCCGCGGCCGAGTTTTCCGGCCCCGAGTTCGAATGCCGCCCGGAGTAGCGCGGGATCGCGCACCATCCAGCGGGCGAGCAGGCCGAGGTCCGGAGCCTGGCGGCGTTTCACCCGTCCGGCCTGGCTCCAGAGCGCCTGCCTGCGGGCGGTGTTCTTGTAGGACGCGATCGAGGCGACGTCGTTCGGACGGGAACGAAAGCGTTCCTCCAGCGTGTCGAGCGCCACCCAGGTGTTGAACTGCTGGCGCAGGAACTGGGGCGATTGGTTGTCGATGCTGTGGAAGATATTGAGGCCCATGCCGCGGGCGGCGCCTTCCTCGTCGCAGAGCAGGGTTCGCTTCGACTTGAGGATGCAGTCCACAAAAAACAGCACGTCTTCGGCTGCCAGCCGCAGCGAGGGGTCGAAACGGACCGTTTCGAAGACCGGCCGGGCGATGACCATGCAGGAGAGATGCAGGAAACTCCAGTTCTTCAGCATCACGCTCGCCAGATCCGGCATCTCGATCAGAAGCGGTTTTTCGGAAAGCCGGATACCGCCCTCAGCCTGTTCGAGTTCGGCCATGCCGAAGTGATAATAGAACTCGTCGCTCGCCTGCATCGAGGCCCAGTAGCACTCCGCATCGAAGCGCGTCATGCTCTCATAGGCGTTTTTCAGATGGTCTGGCAGCCAGAGGTCATCGGAATCGAGCAGAGCCGCGAAACGGGTCGCGGCGGGAATGTTGTCCAGGCCGGTATTGCGTGCCGCCCCCGGTCCGCCATTCGGCTGACGGATCACGCGGATGCGGGATTTCCAAGTATCTTCAATGCCTTGAAGCTCAATCTCGGCGGGTAGGGGTGACTCGTCATCGACAATGACTATATCGAAGTCCTGATAGCTTTGATCGAAGATCGATTTCAGCGCGCGGCGAAGAATGCCGGCTTCTTTTTGGTAAAATGGGATAACAACCGTGAACGTCGCCATGTTTTCGCCCCTGCTTTTTCAAAGAATTGCAAGCCGCTGACTTTTGTCGGGCTCCGGGTTGACGGCAGTTCGCTGCCGTATCGAATGACCTCCAGTAACAGGATTTGATCATATGGCTCCAAGCCAAGGCGTGAAGACGATCACGACCAACGTCGGTTGGAGTGTGCTCTCAAAGACCGCTACATTCGGGCTGAAATTTGTCACGGTCCCCATTCTGGCAAGACTGCTGACCCCGGAAGACTTCGGATCGGTGGCCGTGGCACTCACCGTCGTGCAGTTTCTGGCGATGATCGGCGGGGCCGGCCTGACCTCCGCTTTGGTCGTCGATCGGGACGGCGACATGGACACCGTCCACACGGTTTTCTGGGCCAATCTGGCCATGGCGGGCCTGATGGCGGTGGTGCTTTTCTTCGGTGCCGATGATCTGGCGGGCCTGATGGGAGCCCCTCAAAGCGCCGGTCTTTTGAGGATCATGGCGCTGCTCATTCCGCTGCAGCTTGCCGGTGACGTCGCCTATTCGCTGCTCGCCCGGCAGATGAATTTCAGCAAGGACGCGGTGCTCAGCACGATTTCCGAATCGGCCGCGGCGCTTGCGGCGGTCGCGCTCGCCTTCTTCGGTTTTGGTGTCTGGGCCTTGGTCATGCAGCTGTTTTCCGCCGCTTTGATCCGGCTTGTCGGGCTGTATGCGGTCGTCGGCTACATGCCGCGGTTCTCGATGAAACCCCGCAAGATCGTGCCGCTTTTGGCCTTCAGTTCGGGGCTGATGGGGTCGGAGATTGCCAATTTCGTAACCTTCCAGTCGCCGATGGTGGTGATCGCGCGGATGCTCGGATTGGCCGATGCCGGCGCCTATTCGGCCGCCAACCGCTTTGCCAGCATCCCGAACCAGGTCGTCCTTTCCGCCGTCATGGGCGTTCTTTTCCCCGCCTTCAGCCTGATGGGCGACGACCGCAAGCGCCGCTCGGACGCGTTGATGCTGAGTACGCAGGTGACGACGGTTATCCTCGCTCCGGCCATGTTCGGGCTCTGGGCGATCGCGGAGCCGGCGATGCTGGTGCTGTTCGGGCCGCAATGGGCCTATGCCTGGCCGGTGCTCGGGCTGCTTGCCCTGTCGAAGGCGATCGTCACCCCCTGCAGCACCTTCATCCCCTATCTCAAGGGAACCGGGCATGGCCGGGTGCTGTTCTGGTCGGCGGTGCTGCGGGCGATCGCCACGACGGCTGCCATCGCCATTGCCGCTTCTTACGGCGACCTCGTCGATGCGATGGTTGCGCTCTGCGTCGTCAACGCCGTTACCCTCATCGGTTATTCCTGGGCGGTATTCCGCGTCGACGACATTCCGTTCCTGCGTGGCCTGCTGACCAGCAGTCGGTCGATGATCACCGCCTTCGTGATGGCGATCGCCGTCCGGGGCTTCCTGCATATCTTCGCGGAGCGGCTGACGAACCCCTATCTGGAAGTGCTGGCAGGCGGCGCGGTCGGCGCGATCCTCTATTCCGTGCTGTTCCTGCTGACCGAACGCGCGCTTTTAAGGAAAATTCTCGAGCTCGTGCGCCGCCGCAAGATGGGCAATGCACCGACGGTGCCCACTGCCTGAATGTGTCGCAGATTTGCCCATATTCCGCCACATTTGAATCCCGCCCCAGGAGGGGGAGGTATGGAGATACGAAAGCGATAGCCATTTCGGTCTATTGCAAAAAGATTTTTTTGTGCTGCTGCGGCGCAGCAATCCGCCGGGTCAAAATATGCCTTGAGCCCCTGCAAACCATAAGCAGGAGCCGCCGGGCCCGGCGATCGGATGACGGCCGCTCCGAACCGCGAAGAACGTGTCACGGGCTCGTTTTTGCTGCGCCGCCACATTTTGCGCCAATCTCGGCATGATCCTTTTTGCCTGACTGCGGGCTCAAGTCTGCTCTGATTGAAACGGCGGTGACGGGAGGCACTGCCCAAAAAGGGTGACTCGTTTGACTGTCGATCAAAACGTATCCTCCCGTATCAATTTGATGCGTATCCTGCTGATCTCCGGCATCGTCTTCGTTCACGTGCCGCATGATCCGGCGACCAGTCCGTTCCTAGGGCTGAACGGTTTCTTCGATTGGCTCAGGGTTTTCCTCGGGGACAGCCTGTTCCGTATCGGCGTGCCGTGCCTCAGCGCCATTTCCGGTTACCTGCTGTTCCAGCGGGGTTGGGAGGCGTTCGACTACGCCAAGACGCTTCGCTCCAAGGCGAGGACCGTCCTCGTGCCGTTCCTGATCTGGAACCTCGGCCTGTTCGCGACCGTGCTGGTCATCCAGCGCGCCGAGATCGGCATCGGGTATTTTCCGGATCTCTGGAACGCCTCGCCGCGCGAAGCCGTCAGCCAGGCCTTCGCCACGGAAGGGCTGCCGATCGACATTCCGCTCTATTTCCTGCGTGATCTGATCGTCTGCATCATCCTGTCGCCGGTTCTCGCCCTTCTCGTGCGCCGTTTTCCAGGTCCGACGCTCGCGGTGCTGTTCGTGGTTGCGATCATTCCAGACTTGACGATCGGCATCGTGCTGAAGAAATCGATCCTGTTCAGCTTCACCCTCGGCATCTTCCTGGCGCTCAACGGCGTCAACCTCAAGGGCGTCGACCGTTTCGCGGCATTGGGGACCGCGGTGCTGCTCGCCGCCGCCGTGCTGCTCTCGATCGGCCTTTATCAGACCGGCCCGGATTTCCCCTGGGCGCTCGATCTGGCGCGCAATGCCCTGTCGATCCTCGGCGCCGGCGGCTTCTGGCTGATGTCGGCAATCGCCATCCGTTCCCGGATCGGCCAGCGGCTGGCGGCCACCGGAAGCCTGAGCTTCTGGATGTTCTGCAGCCATTTTCCGCTGCTCGTCCTGATGTGGATGGTGTGGAACCGCGTGGCGGGTGATGATCTTTATCCGCTCTTCTACGGATCGGCGGTCGTCGCAAGCTTCATCATCCTTTTCGTCAGCAACCAGCTCGTCTCGCGCACGATGCCGGGTCTCTACGAGGTGCTGACGGGCAGCCGCGGCCGCAAGGCGAAGCTTTCGGCCGCCCTCAAATCCCATCCGCCCGCCGGGGCTACCCGTTCCGGCGAACCCGCAATAACGCAACAGCACAGGTGAAACATGACGGCTAAAGCCAGACAGATTCAACGAACCTGCCAGGTTATCATCGCTGCGGCGGTGTCGGGGCTTCTCTCGCCCGCAGCATATGCCCAGCAGGGCGCCACGGGTCAGTCCTTCGTGGAGAATTTCGACAGTCTCGACCGCTCCGTCTGGTACGTGTCGGACGGCTGGAACAACGGCAAGCATCAGAACTGCACCTGGTCCAAGAACCAGGTGAAGACTGACGGCGGCCAGCTGCAGCTGACCTTCAGCCAAGGCAAGACCGGCGACCGGGACTTTGCCTGCGGCGAGATCCAGACCAAGGCGCGTTTCGGGTACGGCACCTATGAGGTCCGGATGAAATCCGCGACGGGCGCCGGCCTCAATTCGGCGTTCTTCACCTTTATCGGCCCGACCGACAAGAAGCCTCACGACGAGATCGATTTCGAAGTGCTCGGCAAGAATACCGGCCAGGTTCAGCTCAATCAGTATGTTTCGGCCAAGGGAAACAACGAGAAGCTGGTGCCGGTCGCAGGCGGCGCGGATCAGGGTTTCAACGACTACGCGTTTATCTGGGAGGAGAACCGCCTCCGTTACTTCGTGAACGGCAAGCTCGTTCACGAAGTAACGGACAAGGCGAAGATACCGCAGAACCCCCAGAAGATTTTCCTCAGCCTCTGGGGCACCGATACGCTCAAACAATGGATGGGCGCGTTCTCCTACAGCCAGCCGACCTCGATGACCGTCGACCGGGTGGCGTTTACCGCCCTCGGCGAGGAGTGCCGTTTCCCGCAATCCGTGCTCTGCACGCTCGACTGAACCGCTATCGGCGGTTTGCTGGCCTGCGATTTTCGAGGGCTGCATCGCTCGACACAAGGAGTTGAACCATTTGACTTTGAACGTTCTCTATCTGGCGCATGACATGGCCGATGCGGCTATCCGGCGCCGTGTGCTGACCCTCAAGGCCGGCGGCGCGACCGTGACCGTCGCCGGCTTCGAGCGCGGCTCGAACGTTCTCGCCGACGAGCCGGATGTGACGACCATCTCGCTCGGCAAGACTGCCGACGGCCGTTTTGCGCAACGCATAGGTGCCGTTGTCGCCGCCCGCACCGTGCTGAAGCGCACGCTTTCGGGCATTGCGCCGCCCGACGTCATCATCGCCCGCAATCTGGAAACTTTAGCGCTGGCGGGACGCGCCGCATCGCTGTTCGATAGCAGGATCCCGATCGTCTACGAATGCCTCGATATCCACCGGCTGCTGCTCGATGCGGGGATGAAAGGCCGGGCGATGCGGGCGGCGCAGCGGGCGTTCGGCCGCCGCGCCAGCCTGCTGATCACCAGTTCGCCGGCTTTCGTGGACAATTTCTTCAGGCCGCTTTCGGGTCTCGACCTGCCGGTCCTGCTTCTGGAAAACAAGGTGCTTGCCATCGCGCCGGAACCGGTTTCGGAACCGCCGCTGCCGCGTCCACCGGAGCCGGGAAGACCCTGGCGGATCGGCTGGTTCGGTGCGATCCGGTGCCGCAGGTCGCTCGACATGCTGATCGATTTTTCCAACCGCATGGACGGCAAGGTGGAGATCGTGTTGCGCGGCCGCCCCGCCTATGGCGAGTTCGACGATTTCGATGCGAAGGTCGCGGCCGCCCCGCATGTGGAATTCCACGGCGCCTACCGCAATCCGGAGGATCTCGCCGCGATCTACGGCGACGTACAGTTCACCTGGGCGATCGATTTTTTCGAGGAAGGGCTGAATTCCAGCTGGCTCCTGCCGAACCGCCTCTATGAAGGCGGGCTTTACGGCGCGGTGCCGATCGCGCTCGCGGGTACCGAGACCGGCCGGTTCATCGGCAAGCGGGGCATCGGCCTGGTGCGCAATCAGGTGACGCCGGACAGCCTCCAGGCGCTCTTCGATGAGATGACCGAAGCGCGTTATGCCGAACTCTTTTCCCGGCTTGCCGCCGTCGAGCGCAGCCAGTGGGTCACGGGGCCGGCGGAATGCCGTGCCCTTGTCTCCCGGCTTGCCGCCCTACATCCCAACGTCCCGTCGCCGGCAGACCTGCCGGCCGTTTCAACCGTGCGATCGTGAGGTGGAGTATGGTTTCGCGTTCTCACTCCAATACCGGGATTTCCGACACCCGGACGCTCCTGGTGATCCCCTGCCTGAACGAGGCAGCAACGATCGCGCCGCTCTTGCGCAAGCTGAATGAGCAGCGCGGCGACATGGACATGCTGATCGTGGTCGCCGACGGCGGCAGCCAGGACGGTACGCCGGAGATCGTTCAGAAGCTGATCCCCGAGATCCGGGACCTGCTGTTGCTCGGCAATCGCAAGCGCATCCAGAGCGCCGCCATCAACCTCGCGGTCGATCGTTTCGGCGACGACCGGGACTTTCTCATCCGCATCGACGCGCATGGAGACTATCCCGACGACTACTGCCGCACGCTGCTGCAGGAGGCGATCGACATGGACGCCGATTCCGTCGTGGTCGGCATGGAGACGGTCGGCTTCGGCACTTTCCAGAAGGCGACCGCGGTGGCGCAGAATTCCAAGCTCGGCAATGGCGGGTCGAAACATCGCGCCGGTGGCGGCGGCGAATGGGTCGATCACGGCCACCATGCGCTGATGCGGATTTCGGCTTTCCGGGCCGTCGGGGGGTATGACGAAAGCTTCAGCCATAACGAGGATGCCGAGCTGGATTTCCGGCTTCGCGCCGGCGCTTTCCGCATCTGGATGACTGCTAAGACCTACATGACCTATTATCCGCGTTCGAGCGCCCTGGCACTCTTCCGGCAATATCTCGCCTATGGCCGCGGCCGGGCGAAGAACCTGATCAAGCACCGCTCGATCCCGAAGCTCCGGCAGGCGGTCCCGCTTGCGGTGGCTCCTGTCGTCGTCGGGGCGCTGCTTGCGCTTCTCTATTGGTGGGCCGCCTTGCCGATGGCGATCTGGGCTGTCGCCTGCATCGGCTACGGGTTCTGGCTCGCGGTCGGGCAGAAGAACCCCTATGGCCTGCTTGCCTCGCTTTCGGCGATGATCATGCATTTCGCCTGGTCGGCAGGCTTCTGGCTGGAATTGATCGGCATCCGCCCACGGAGGGCCGCTTGATGACGGCAGAAGAAAAGCCGATCCGCATCGATATCGGCATCTGCACCTATCGGCGGCCGGAACTGGCCGAGACGCTGACCTCGCTCTTCGAAATCGCCGTTCCGGCGGGCGCGCAACTGCGCCTGATCGTCGCCGACAACGACGCGGGTCCGAGCGCAAGCGGGCTGGTGGACAGCTTGCGGGAACGCTCGCCGTTCCCGATCCGCTACGTGCATTGCCCGAAATCGAACATCTCGATCGCCCGCAATGCCTGCCTCGCCGAAAGCGATGCGGATTACCTCGCCTTCATCGACGACGACGAGACGGCGGAGCCGCAATGGCTGGTGGGGCTGGTATCCGTGGCGAAACGGACCGGAGCGGATGCGGTTCTGGGCCCGGTGAGAGCGGTCTACGGAACGCAGAGCGCCGATTGGATGCGCAAGGGCGATTTCCACTCGACCATGCCGGTCTGGGTCGGCGGGCAGATCAGGACCGGTTATACCTGCAATACCCTCCTTGACCTGCGCTCACCGGCCGTTGCGGGCCGCAGGTTCGTGCTGTCGCTCGGCCAGAGCGGCGGCGAGGACACGCATTTCTTCACCGCGCTGACCGATGCCGGCGGGCGGATCGAATTCGCGTCGGATGCCATGGTGGAGGAACTGGTTCCCGAAAAGCGCGCGAGTTTTTCCTGGCTCGCCAAGCGCAGGTTCCGGTCCGGCCAGACGCACGGGCGCATTCTCGCGACCAAGAATTCCGGTCTCGGCCGCCTCAAGCAGACGGGCCTTGCCTGCCTGAAGCTCGTTTATTGCCTGGCGCTGACGGCGGTTACCCTGCCATCTCCGGTGACCCGCATCCGCTATGCCCTTCGCGCCGCACTCCATGCCGGTGCGGTCTCGGGCACGCTCGGCATTCGCGAGATCCGCCAATACGGAGCCGCCGAAGCCCTATGACCCTGAATGATCTGCAGTCCCCGGATTTTCAGCCGGACGTGAGCTTCGTGATCGCCGCCTATAACGCGGAGGAAACGCTTGCGCGCGCGATCGACAGCGCGCTTGCGCAGATCGGCGTGACACTCGAAGTCATCGTCGTCGACGATTGTTCGACGGACGGAACCCGGGCCATCGCCGAAGGCTATTCGGATCAGCGGGTCAGGCTCATCGCCCAGGCGGTCAATGGCGGGCCGGCCGCCGCCCGCAATGCCGGGCTTGCCGCAGCTCGTGGCCGTTGGATCGCCATTCTCGATTCCGACGACACGATCTATCCCGCCAGGCTTCTGGCCATGCTGGAACGGGCGGAAGCGGCCGCGGCGCAGATCGTGGTCGACAATCTCGACGTCATCCCCTTCGATCGCGGCGAACCGCACGCCATGTTCTCCAGGCAGGAGCTCAAGCGGCGCGGGGTGATGACGCTCGCCGATTTCATCGGCTCGAACGTGATTTTCCAGTCGACCTTCAACTTCGGCTACATGAAGCCGATCTTCGAGCGCGCGTTTCTGGAGAGCCACGGCTTGCGCTTCGACGAGACGCTGCGGGTCGGCGAAGACTATCTGCTGCTCGCGTCGGCGCTGGCGAGTGGCGCCCGCTGCGCGATCGTGCCTGACATCGGCTATGTCTATCATCTGCGCCAGGGCTCGATCTCGCGGGTGCTCGAACAGAGCCATCTCGATGCGATGCTGGCCACCGACAGTGCCTTCCTTGCCCGCTACAAGCTGGATGCGAAGGCCATGGCCGCCCAGCGAAAACGCACCCGCAGCATTCTCGAAGCGGGATCATTTCTCACGCTCGTCGACGAAATCAAGAAAGGTTCCGTCGGCGGCTTCCTGAAAACGGCGATCGAAAACCCGCGTGCGCTCCGACTTCTGCGCATGCCGATCGCCGTCCGCATGCGTCGGCTGGTGAGAACGGCCGACGTCAACTGAAAATCCGATCAACAGGGCGGGGCGCCCTCAGAAAGGACGAAGGAATGGACATGAAAAGACCAGTTCGAAAGGCGGTGATTCCCGTCGCAGGCAACGGCACTCGGTTCCTGCCGGCCACCAAGGCCATGCCGAAGGAGATGTTGACGATCGTCGATCGGCCCGTCGTGCAGTATGCGGTCGACGAAGCCATGCAGGCGGGAATCGAGAACATCATCTTCGTGACCAGCCGCAACAAGACCGCAATCGAGGACTATTTCGACAGTGCGCCGGAACTCGTGGCGACGCTGACCCGTTCCGGCAAGACCGTGCAGGTCACCCAGCTCGAAAAGATGCTGCCGGTCGCCGGCACCGTCAGTTATACGCGCCAGCAGGTACCGCTCGGGCTTGGCCACGCAGTCTGGTGCGCCCGCGAACTGGTGGGCAACGAACCCTTCGCCCTGCTTCTGCCCGACATGGTCTCCTACGGCTCGCAGGGTTGCATGGCGGGCCTGATGGATCTCTACGAAGAGGTCGGCGGCAATGTGTTTGCGGTCGAGGAATGCGCGCCCGAAGAGACGTCGAGCTACGGCATCGTCGGTGTCGGCCGAAACGTGCCGCATGGTTTCGAGGTGACGGGAATGGTGGAAAAGCCGAAGCCTGCGGAGGCGCCGTCCAACTATTATCTGAATGGGCGCTATATCCTGCAGCCGGAAATCTTCGAATTGCTGGCCCGCCAGGAACGCGGCGCCGGCAACGAAATCCAGCTGACGGACAGCATGCACAAGCTGGCGCAGGTCCAGCCGTTCCATGCGCATCCCTATCAGGGACGCACGTTCGATTGCGGCAGCAAGCGCGGCTTCATCGAAGCCAATGTCGCCTTCGCCATGCTTCGCCAGGACATGGGGGCCGAGATCTACGCCTCCATCAAGCAATTGATGATGTCGCACGAGACCCGGGTCAAAGCTGCGTAACGAGCGTTAAAATCATCCAAGGCGGATGGCGGCCAATTCTGCCATCCGCCGCCTCAAGCTCCAGAAAGTGAGCCCTATGGATCAGGTAAACTTCAGGCCGAGAACGATATTTCCGAGCGAAACGCGGGATAACGACACGTTCATCGATCTCGACAAGCTCTGGGCGGCTGCGATCCGTCGTTCGGGCGTCATCGTCGTCTGCCTCATCGCGACCATTGCCCTCGCCGGGCTTTATCTCGTGATGGCCCAGCCGATCTACACCGCCATGACGCAGATCCTGGTCGACGAAAACCTTTCGCGTTATGCCGACGACCCGCCGGACAGCCAGACGGCGCAGCAGATCGACAACCGCATGTCGAGCGCGGTCGAAATCTTGAAATCCAAGGCGCTGGCCCTGAGGGTGGTGGACAAGGCGCAGCTCGACCAGAACGAGGCCGTGGTCAATCCCCCGCAATCGCCGATCGATCTTGCCAAGAGCGCCATCAGCAGCGTCGTCGCGCTTCTGACGCCCGGCAGTCCGCCGCCTTCGGAAGAGAGTGTGCGGATGGGCCGGCGTGAAAAGGCCGCGGCCGTCCTGCAGCAATCGCTGACCGTGGAGCGCACCGGCCGCAGTTCGGTGATCGCATTGTCTTTCCGTTCGCCGGACCGGCAGCTTGCCGCGACGATCGCCAAGACCTATGCCGATTCCTATCTGACGGAACAGCTCAACGCCAATTTCGATGCGACGGAGCGGGCTTCGCTCTGGCTGCAGGAGCGACTGAACGACCTCAACAGCCGTTCGCAGCAGGCGGCACTTGCCGTCGAGCAGTACAAGACCGAGCACAACCTCGTATCCCCCCGCGGCGAACTCCTGTCGACCCAGCAGCTTTCGGATCTCAACAGCCAGCTGATCGTTGCGCAGGCTGATGCGGCGACGGCCTCGGCACGCTACAACCAATATCAGGCGATCATCGACAAAGGGCCGGACGCGGCGGTTCAGAACGCCGTCATTTCGGCCCGCGATACCGACAACACGGTCATTCAGGACCTGCGCAAGCGGTATATCAACATCTCTGACCGCGAGCAGGGCATCATCCAGCAGTTCGGTGCGAACCATCCGCAGGCGGTCGCGCTCAAGGCGGAAAAGAGCGATCTCTCGCAGCAGATCTTCCGGGAACTGCAGCAGTTGACCGGCAGTTTCCGCAACGAATTCGAAGTGGCGAGTTCGCGCGAAAAGTCGCTGCGCGACAGTATCGAGCGGGTTGCAGGCCGCAATTCGCTGGCGAATGTCTCGATGGTCCAGCTGCGCGAGCTGGAGCAGAAGGCGGCGGCGCTGAAGACGCTCTATGAAAGCTATCTCGGCCGTTTCGAAGAAGCGACCCAGCGGCAGTCCTTCCCGATCGCCAAGGCGCGCGTGATCTCCGACGCCGGCCTGCCGACCGCTCCATCCAGCCCGCGCAAGACGCTGACCATGGCGCTCTCCATCGTGCTCGGTCTGCTGATCGGCGGCGCGGCGGCGACGCTGCTCGAATTCCGCGAGCGGTTCTTCCGCACCGGCGATGACGTGCAGGAGAAACTGGGCCTGCGCTTCCTCGGCTACCTGCCGAAGGTGAGCGGTGCCAGTGCCGAGGAAACGCCGCCGCCGGCACCGACCGAGGCCGAGGCGGCCGCCGCTCCTCCCGGCAATCCGATCTCGTTCCGGCGGTTGATGCGGGTTGCGGTGGAAGCGCCGCGGTCCCAGTTCGCCGAGACGCTGCGCAACGCCAAGCTCGCCTGCGATATCATGCTGCAGGAGCGGAAATGCCGGGTCATCGGCGTGGTCTCCTGCCTGCCGGGCGAGGGTAAATCCATGGTCGCCGCCAATTTCGCCGGACTGATCGCCTCGACGGGCGTGCGGACGCTGGTGATCGACGCCGACCTGCGCAATCCCGGCCTCAGCCGCATGCTGGCCTCCGAACCGGAGGTCGGGCTGATCGAGGTGGTGCTGCAGAAGACGCCATGGACCAGTGCCGCGCGCGTCGATCGCCGCTCGCGCCTGACGATCCTGCCGATGACGACGCGCAGCAAGCAGCTCGCTCATACGAGCGAACTTCTCGCCTCCTCCGGCATGAGCCATTTCCTGGAGAGCATCAAGGACACGTTCGACGTCATCGTCGTCGACCTGGCGCCGCTCATCCCGGTGATCGACGCCAAGGCCTTCGAACCCTATGTCGACGGCTTCGTCTTCGTCACCGAATGGGGCGTGACGCCCGCCAAGGCGGTGCAGTCGGTCATCCGGTCCGAACCGCAGATCGCGTCGAAAACGGTCGGGGTGATCCTCAACAAGACGGAGATGTCGGAGCTGCATCGTTATGCGGATCCGGGCGCGCCGGAACGGCTGCACAGCAGCTACGTCTCCTATTACAAGGAAGGTTCGGCGTCCGCGCCGCGATGAACTTCACGGAAGGGGGCGGTTTCATCCGCCCCTTTTTCAGGTGCTCGCCGCGATCTGGTCGTTCCGGTCAGCGCAGCCGGCGATATCGGCCTTGCGGAATACGTGGCCGATGCCGATCAGCACCGGTTCGTCGACGCCGATCTTTGCCATGGCCGCAGCCATTTGGTTCAGCGGTCCGGCCCAGCGCTGTTCGTTCGGCCGGGTCACCGCGCTGACGATCACGACCGGCATGTCGTGCGTCATCCCGGCATCCGTGAGCTTGCCGACGATCTCGCCCGCGGTGCGTCCCGCCATGTAATAGATGGTCGTGGTCCGGGGATCGGCGAGGTTTTTCCAGTCGAGATTGTCGGGCAGCGCGCCCTTTCGCGAATGACCGGTGACGAAACGGACGCCCTGCGCATGGTCGCGATGGGTGAGGGACACGCCAAGCCGCGAAGCCATGGCGCTGGCCGAGGTGATGCCCGGCACCACATCGACCGGGATGCCCGCCCGCTCCAGGCACTCGATCTCCTCGCCGGCGCGGCCGAAGACCATCGGATCGCCGGATTTCAGGCGGACCACGCGTTTGCCGGCGCGGGCGAACTTCACCATCATGTCGTTGATGTCTTCCTGGCGGCAGCTCACCCGGCCGCCGCGCTTGCCGACCAGCATGCGTTTGGCCTCGCGGCGCGCGAGTTCCAGCACTTCGTCGGAGACGAGGTCGTCGAACAGGATGACGTCGGCCGCCTGCAGCGCGCGCACCGCCTTCAGCGTCAGGAGCTCCGCATCGCCCGGACCGGCCCCGACGAGGGTGACGCGGCCCTTCTCCGCCGAGGATACCGCCACGCGGCCGGCATCGGCGAGGATCGCGGCTTCGCTCTCCGATCCCGGTTCGCTGCCGAAGGCGCGGTCGACGAAACGTTCCCAGAAGGCTCGTCGCTGAGGGCCGGGCGCCAGGCGGTCGTTGATCTTTTCGCGCAGCGACTGGGCGAGTTCCGCCCAGCTTTTCAGCGAGGCCGGCAGCAGGGTTTCGATACGGCGGCGGATCGCCTGCGCGAGGATCGGGGCTGCGCCATCGGTCGAGATCGACACAACGACCGGCGAGCGGTTGACGATCGAGCCGAACTGGAACTGGCAGAAAGCCGGCTTGTCGATGACGTTGACCGGCACACCGGCTGCGCGGGCGGCCCGGAAGAAGCTTTCCGCCTCGTTCTCATCCTCGCAGTCGCCGATCGCAATTGCCGCGCCTTCGAAAATCGAAGCGTTCCACGCCTGCGGGTGATGGACGAATTCGCCTTGCGGATGTTCCGCGCCGCGCCCGATCAGCCTCTGGAAAGTCTCGGAGAGTTCTTCCGCATGGACATTCACCTGCGCACCGCAGGCGGCGAGCAGTTCGGCTTTCCAGGCTGCGGCATCCGATCCGCCGGCAACTATGACGCGCCGGCCTTCGAGCGCCCAGAAGACCGGGAGCTTTGCCAGCGGCGCCATGCGGGCGGGCACTTCATTCCGCGGCTGCTGCAAGACATCCATCGATGATCCCCCTGATTTCGGCGCGGCAGGAGCCGCAATTGGTGCCGGCATTGGTTTCTTTCCCGACCGCCTCGACGCTGTGACAGCCGCCTCGCACGGCACCGATGATCCGGTTGACGCCGACCGAAAAACAGGAACAGACGGTGGCGCCGGGGTCCGGCTGATCGGCGCCGGGACGGCCGGCAACGATCGCGAAGCGCTTGCGCAGGTCGGCGTGTTCGATGACGAGTTGGCCGATCGCCCAGTTGCGTGCGACGGCGACCGGCTCGTTCGCCAGGAAAAGCGCGGCGAGCAGCTTTCCGCCCTCGAAGAAGGCGAGGCGCAGGTCGCCGGATTGATGGTCGGCATAACCGAGCGGCTCGATCCCGGCCGGAATGCTGAAGGCGGTCCGGCACCACGCCACCCAGTCCTCGGCCAAGTCCGCGAAGGCCAGTTCGATCCGCCAGCCACCATCGGCCTTGGCGAGCGCCCAATAATCCGCCTGCGGGTTTTCGGGCTTCGAGGCGCAGACCGCAAAGCCGTAGAAGGACGCGGTGAAGGGTTTGGCGGCAACGGCAACGTTCTTCGAGGCCGGCTGGCCGGAAAACGGGTCGGTGACGGGCGCGACCAGTGCATCGATACGGGCCTTGGCGGCAAACTGGTCGTTCCAGTGCATCGGAACGAAGATATTTCCGCGCGCCTGGCGTTCGGTGAGGAGGGCGCGGACGATCGCGCTGCCATGCGGGCTTTCGAGTTCGATCAGGCCGGCGCCGCGAATGCCGAGCTGCATCGCATCCTGGGGATGAATTTCCGCGAAGGGCTCGGCGATATGGCCGGAAAGCCGGGCGCTTTTGGCCGTGCGGGTCATCGTATGCCAGTGGTCGCGGATGCGGCCCGTGTTCAAGGTCAGCGGGTATTTTTCATTGGTGCGGTCGGTGGCTGGCGCCTGGACCGGGACGAAACGTGCCTTGCGATCCGGGTGATAGAAGTCCCCATTCGCGAAGAAGCGCTTGTCGCCACCCCCCTCTGCCCTGCCGGCGTTCGGCGGGG
>UCEY01000037.1 GCA_900471605.1 Hyphomicrobiales bacterium
TTGCCTCGATCGTCGAGTAAGTTGTTTTAACGCAAGCGGCTTTCGCCGCTTGCGTATGACACAAAAATGTAGCAAATGGCGCGCGAGCGTGATTTGCCCGCTGCTTCGGCTTCGAGGCAGGCAAAGAACGAATAAGGTGGGCCGAAGGCCCGAAGAGTGGAAAGGGACGCCGTATCCTCGGTGTCCCCTTCGATCTTTGAAACCGGTGGTCCGCCTTAAGGTAAGAAAGAACAACCCGTGCCCTATTGGGTTGGCACGTGGATAAACAGACAACAAGGATAACGTCGAATGAACGGCCAAAATATCCGCATTCGCCTGAAGGCGTTCGATCACCGCATTCTCGACGCGTCGACGCGCGAGATCGTGTCGACGGCGAAGCGCACCGGCGCAAGCGTCCGGGGCCCCGTTCCGCTTCCGACCCGCATCGAGAAGTTTACGGTTAACCGGTCCCCCCACATCGACAAGAAGAGCCGCGAGCAGTTCGAGATGCGCACGCATAAGCGCCTTCTCGATATCGTTGACCCGACACCGCAGACGGTGGACGCGCTGATGAAGCTCGACCTCGCCGCTGGTGTCGATGTTGAGATCAAGCTCTGAGACTTTGGTTTCGGCCAGGGTTTCAGACTGAGTGAGAAGGATTGAACCGATGCGTTCAGGTGTAATTGCACAGAAGGTGGGAATGACCCGCGTCTATAACGACGCAGGCGAGCATGTTCCCGTAACCGTATTGCGGTTGGAAAACTGCCAGGTAGTGGCTCAGCGCACCGTCGAGAAGAATGGCTACACCGCCGTTCAGCTCGGTGCCGGCACGGCCAAGGTCAAGAACACGACCAAGGCGCTGCGCGGCCATTTCGCCGTCGCCGAAGTCGAGCCGAAGGCGAAGCTCGTCGAGTTTCGCGTTTCCGAAGACAACATGATCGATGTCGGCACCGAGCTGACGGCTGGTCACTTCACGGCGGGTCAGCTGGTGGACGTCACCGGTACCTCGATCGGTAAGGGTTTCGCCGGCGCCATGAAGCGCCATAACTTCGGCGGTCTCCGCGCCACGCACGGTGTGTCCGTTTCGCACCGTTCGCACGGTTCGACTGGTAACAACCAGGATCCGGGCAAGGTCTGGAAGGGCAAGCGCATGGCTGGTCACATGGGCCAGACGCGCATCACCACCCAGAACCTCGAAGTCGTTTCCACCGACGAGAACCGTGGCCTGATCCTCGTCAAGGGTGCCGTTCCCGGCTCCAAGGGCGCTTGGATCGTCGTTCGCGATGCCATCAAGTCGGCCGCGAAGTAAGGGAGCCAAGCACATGGAATATAACGTCAAGACCCTCGAGGGAAAAGACGCCGGCAAGGTAGCCCTGTCGGACGAGATTTTCGGCCTCGATCCCCGCGAAGACATCCTGGCCCGCATGGTTCGTTGGCAGCTCGCCAAGAAGCAGCAGGGCACTCACAAGACCAAGGGTCGTGCTGAAGTCTCGCGCACCGGCGCCAAGATGTACAAGCAGAAGGGTACGGGCCGCGCTCGTCACCATTCGGCTCGCGCTCCGCAGTTCCGCGGCGGCGGCAAGGCTCACGGCCCGGTCGTCCGCAGCCACGAGCATGACCTTCCCAAGAAGGTTCGCGCGCTGGCTCTCCGTCACGCCCTCTCTGCAAAGATGAAGGCTGAAGACATCATCATCGTCGACAACCTGGTTGCCGCCGAAGCAAAGACCAAGGCGCTTGCCGGTTCCTTCGCTTCGCTCGGCCTCACCAACGTGTTGTTCATCGGCGGCGTTGAGCTCGACAGCAACTTCAAGCTCGCAGCCCAGAACATCCCGAACGTCGACGTTCTGCCGGTTCAGGGCATCAATGTTTACGACATCCTGCGTCGCGGCAAGCTGGTGCTTTCCAAGGCGGCGGTTGAAGCTCTAGAGGAGCGTTTCAAGTGACCGACATTCGCCACTATGATGTGATCGTATCTCCCTCGATCACCGAAAAGTCGACGCTGGTATCCGAGCAGAACCAGGTCGTCTTCAACGTTGCCAAGACTGCTTCCAAGCCGGAAATCAAGGCTGCCGTCGAGGCGCTGTTCGGCGTGAAGGTCACGGCCGTCAACACGCTTGTCCGCAAGGGCAAGGTGAAGCGGTTCCGCGGCTTCATCGGCAAGCAGAAGGACGTCAAGAAGGCTGTCGTCACCCTGGCCGAAGGTCAGACGATCGACGTCTCCACCGGTCTCTGAGGTATAAGATAATGGCATTGAAAAGCTACAACCCGACGACCCCGAGCCAGCGCCAGCTGGTCATCGTCGACCGGTCCGGCCTCTGGAAGGGCAAGCCCGTCAAGTCTCTCACCGAGGGCCTGAGCAAGAGCGGCGGTCGTAACAACTATGGCCGTATCACCGCCCGCTTCATCGGCGGCGGTCATAAGCGTACCTATCGCCTGATCGACTTCAAGCGTCGCAAGTTCGACGTCGAAGGCACGGTCGAGCGTCTGGAATACGACCCGAACCGCACCGCGTTCATCGCGCTCATCACCTACACGGATGGCGAACAGGCCTATATCCTCGCTCCGCAGCGTCTCGCTGCCGGCGACAAGGTCATCGCTTCCGACAAGGCTGTCGACGTGAAGCCCGGCAACACCATGCCGCTGCAGTACATCCCGGTCGGCTCGATCGTTCATAACGTCGAGATGAAGCCGGGCAAGGGCGGTCAGATCGCCCGCTCTGCAGGCACTTACGTACAGCTCGTCGGCCGCGATGCCGGCATGGCGATCCTTCGCCTGAATTCGGGTGAACAGCGTCTGGTTCCGAGCTCCTGCCTCGGAACCGTCGGCGCCGTCTCCAACCCGGACCATGGCAACATCAACGACGGCAAGGCCGGTCGTACGGTTTGGCGCGGCAAGCGTCCGCATAACCGCGGCGTCGTCATGAACCCGGTTGACCATCCGCACGGCGGTGGTGAAGGCCGCACCTCGGGTGGCCGTCATCCGGTCAGCCCCTGGGGTAAGCCGACCAAGGGCAAGCGCACCCGTTCGAACAAGTCCACGGACAAGTTCATCATGCGTTCGCGCCATCAGCGCAAGAAGTAAGAGAGGAAGTCACTAATGGCTCGTTCAGTATGGAAAGGTCCGTTTGTTGACGGCTATCTTCTCAAGAAGGCTGAGAAGGTGCGCGAAGGCGGACGGAGTGAAGTAATCAAGATGTGGACCCGCCGGTCCACCATCCTGCCGCAGTTCGTTGGCCTGACGTTTGGCGTCTACAACGGCTCGAAGCACATTCCGGTCAGCGTCAACGAAGACATGGTCGGACACAAGTTCGGTGAATTCGCTCCCACCCGTACCTACTACGGTCACGGCGCGGACAAGAAGGCGAAGAGGAAGTAATCATGGCGAAGGCTAAGACCGAACGCCGGCTGAAGGATAACGAGGCGCAGGCAGTTGCGCGCACGCTCCGCGTCAGCCCCCAGAAGCTGAACCTCGTTGCCGCCATGATCCGCGGCAAGAAGGTCGAACGCGCGCTTGCGGAACTCGAATTCTCGCGCAAGCGCATCGCCGGCACGGTGAAGAAGACCCTCGAGTCTGCAATCGCCAATGCCGAAAACAACCATGACCTCGACGTCGACGCTCTGATCGTATCGGAAGCCTATGTTGGCAAGTCGATCGTGATGAAGCGCTTCCACGCTCGCGGCCGCGGCCGTGCATCGCGGATCGAGAAGCCCTTCTCGCATCTGACGATCGTCGTTCGCGAAGTCGAGGAAAAAGGGGAGGCCGCATAATGGGCCAGAAAATTAATCCGATCGGTTTCCGCCTCGGAATTAACCGCACCTGGGACAGCCGTTGGTTCGCCGACAACGCGGAATACGGTCAGCTCCTCCATGAGGACCTGAAGATCCGCGCATACCTGATGCAGGAGCTGAAGCAGGCCGGCATCGCCAAGGTGGTCATCGAGCGTCCGCACAAGAAGTGCCGCGTCACGATCCACTCGGCTCGTCCGGGTCTGATCATCGGCAAGAAGGGTGCGGACATCGAGAAGCTTCGCAAGAAGATCTCGACCATGACCAATTCGGAAACGCATCTCAACATCGTTGAAGTGCGCAAGCCGGAAGTCGACTCGACGCTCGTCGCCCAGTCGATCGCCCAGCAGCTCGAGCGCCGCGTGGCTTTCCGCCGTGCGATGAAGCGTGCCGTTCAGTCGGCCATGCGTCTCGGCGCCGAAGGCATCAAGATCACCTGCGCCGGCCGTCTCGGCGGTGCTGAAATCGCCCGTACCGAATGGTATCGCGAAGGTCGCGTGCCGCTTCATACGCTGCGTGCGGACATCGACTACGGTACGGCTGAAGCCGAAACCGCATTCGGTATCTGCGGCATCAAGGTCTGGATCTTCAAGGGCGAAATCCTTGAGCATGATCCGATGGCTTCTGAACGTCGCGCCATGGAAGGCGATGCGCAGGGTCCCGCCAGCCGCGAACGCGGTGATCGTGGCGACCGCGGTGATCGTGGCGATCGCCGCCGCGAAAACGCTTGATCAACGCTGGCGAAAGATAAGCTCGGAGAAGTAAGAAAATGTTGCAGCCAAAGCGTACCAAGTACCGCAAGCAGTTCAAGGGTCGCATCAAGGGTGTGGCCAAGGGCGGCTTCGACCTGGCCTTCGGTGAATTTGGCCTGAAGTCCCAGGAACCCAACCGCGTCAACGCCCGCGAGATCGAAGCGGCCCGCCGCGCGATCACGCGTGCCATGAAGCGCGCCGGCCGCGTCTGGATCCGCGTGTTCCCGGACGTTCCGGTCACCGCAAAGCCGACCGAAGTCCGCATGGGTAAAGGTAAGGGCGGCGTCGAATACTGGGCTTGCAAGGTCAAGCCCGGCCGCATGATGTTCGAGATCGACGGTGTTTCCGAGGAGCTCGCCCGCGAGGCGCTTCGTCTCGGCGCAGCCAAGCTCTCGGTCAAGACGCGCTTCGTACAGCGCATCGCAGAGTAAGGAGCAAGGCACATGAAAGCCGAAGA
The DNA here is from genome assembly GCA_900471605.1 of Hyphomicrobiales bacterium. Classification (GTDB taxonomy): domain Bacteria; phylum Pseudomonadota; class Alphaproteobacteria; order Rhizobiales; family Rhizobiaceae; genus Neorhizobium. The sequence goes on from UCEY01000037.1 coordinate 4,974, forward strand.
CGTTCGCGGCCTCACGGCCGACCAGCTCAAGGACAAGCTCGCCGACCTGAAGAAGGAGCAGTTCAACCTGCGCTTCCAGAAGGCAACCGGTCAGCTCGAGAAGTCCTCGCGCATCACCGAAGTTCGCAAGGACATCGCCCGCGTGAAAACCATTGCCCGCCAGAAGGCGGCAGAAGCCAAGGCCTAAGGAAAAATAATATGCCGAAACGCATTCTGCAGGGCGTCGTAGTTTCCGACAAGAACGAAAAGACCGTTGTTGTCCGGGTCGAGCGCCGCTTCGCGCATCCGCTGCTTCAGAAGACGGTCCGCCGTTCCAAGAAGTACAAGGCGCATGACGAGAACAACCAGTACAAGGTAGGTGACGTCGTTTCCATTCAGGAATGCGCACCGATCTCCAAGGACAAGACCTGGACGGTCGTTTCCGCCCAGGCTTAATTTGCTTCGGATTTCGCGCCTGGGCCTTGCGCCCGGCGCAGAATCCTGTATGAAGCACCCCACTGGCGCAGGACGCTCGGAAACGAGCGTTCTTTTGCTTTGAGCGCAGGGAAGGTCCTTTTCAGGAAACCACCTTGGCAAGACCCCACCCGCGCACAATGAGATTCTGTCCATAAGCCGAAACGGGGCGTTTTTGCGCCCGGTCGTTCCGGTCATTAGAAAAAGGCGACCTGACATGATTCAGATGCAAACAAACCTCGACGTGGCGGATAATTCCGGCGCACGTCGTGTCATGTGCATCAAGGTGCTGGGCGGCTCCAAGCGCAAGTACGCTTCGATCGGCGACGTCATCGTCGTTTCGATCAAGGAAGCGATCCCGCGCGGCCGCGTCAAGAAGGGTGACGTGATGAAGGCGGTTGTTGTGCGTACCGCCAAGGACATCCGTCGTCCGGACGGCAGCGTCATCCGCTTCGACAACAACGCAGCGGTCCTCATCGACAACAAGAAAGAGCCGATCGGCACCCGTATCTTCGGACCGGTTCCGCGCGAACTTCGCGCCAAGAACCACATGAAGATCATCTCGCTGGCTCCGGAAGTACTGTAAGGAGCTCATGCGATGAACAAGATCAAGAAGGGCGACAGCGTCGTCGTATTGGCAGGCAAGGACAAGGGCCGCACGGGCGAAGTCCTCCAGGTTCTGCCGAAGGAAGACCGCGCCGTCGTGCGTGGCATCAACATGGTGAAGCGCCACCAGCGTCAGTCTCAGACGCAGGAAGCCGGCATCATCAACAAGGAAGCGTCCATTCACCTGTCGAACATCGCGATCGTCGCGAAAGACGGCAAGCCGACCCGCGTCGGCTTCTCGGTCGTCGACGGCAAGAAGGTGCGTGTGGCCAAGCGTACGGGAGATGTGATCGATGGCTGAGGCAAAGTATGAGCCGCGGCTCAAGGTGGAATACAATTCCCGTATCCGCGCCGCTCTGAAGGAGCAGTTCTCCTTCGCAAACGACATGATGATCCCCAAGCTGGACAAGATCGTCATCAACATGGGCGTTGGCGAAGCGACTGCCGACTCCAAGAAGCCGACCGTTGCTGCGGCCGACCTCGCAGCGATCGCCGGCCAGAAGCCGGTCATCACCCGCGCCCGCAACTCGATCGCCGGCTTCAAGGTCCGCGAACAGATGCCGATCGGCGCGAAGGTAACCCTGCGCGGCGCCCGCATGTACGAATTCCTGGACCGCCTGATCAACATCGCGCTTCCGCGCGTTCGCGACTTCCGCGGCCTGAACCCGAAGAGCTTTGACGGCCGTGGCAACTTCGCCATGGGCATCAAGGAGCACATTGTGTTCCCTGAGATCAACTACGACAAGGTTGATCAGATGTGGGGCATGGACATCATCGTTTGCACGACGGCTACCAAGGACGACGAAGCACGGGCTCTCCTGAAAGAGTTCAACTTCCCGTTCCGCCAGTAACCGTAACGACGAGCGTTTAAAAGGAACTCCGATATGGCGAAGACCAGCGCAGTTGAAAAGAACAAGCGCCGCCGCAAGACCGTTGCCAACCAGGCTGCCAAGCGTGCAGCCCTGAAGGCGACCATCATGAACCAGGAACTTCCGATCGAAGAGCGGTTCAAGGCAACTATCAAGCTCGCCTCGCTTTCGCGCGATGGCTCGAAGACGCGTATCCGCAACCGTTGCGAAGTCACCGGTCGCCCGCGCGCCTTCTATCGCAAGCTCAAGATGTCGCGTATCGCGCTTCGTGAGCTGGGCAATCTCGGCAAGGTGCCGGGCATCGTCAAGTCGAGCTGGTAAGGAGATCGTTAGATGACCATGACTGATCCCTTGGGCGATATGCTCACCCGTATCCGCAACGGCGCAGCCCGCCGCAAGTCGACCGTTTCCACGCCTGCTTCCAAGCTGCGTGCACGCGTTCTCGACGTCCTGCAGGCTGAAGGCTACATCCGCGGTTATTCGGAAATCGACTACGGTAACGGCAAGGCCGAGATCGAAATCGAACTCAAGTACTACGAAGGCGCGTCGGTGATCCGTGAGATCGGCCGCGTGTCGAAGCCGGGCCGCCGGGTCTATGTCTCGGTAAAGTCCATTCCGCAGGTCGCGAACGGCCTCGGCATCACCATCCTTTCGACCCCGAAGGGCGTGATGGCCGATCACCAGGCTCGCGAACAGAACGTAGGCGGCGAGGTTCTCTGCTCGGTCTTCTAAGATCAGAGCAGGGGAACTCCATAACGGACAGACAGGATTTAAAAATGTCTCGTATCGGTAAAAAAGCCGTCCCGGTTCCAGCAGGTGTAACGGCAACCGTCGATGGCCAGAAGGTCACCGCGAAGGGCCCGAAGGGTGAACTGTTTTTCGTCGCCAACGACGAAATCACGATAACCTTCGAAAACAATGCTGTAGCGGTCGCTCCGGCTAACCAGACCAAGGACGCTCGCTCGAAGTGGGGCATGTCCCGCACGATGATCGAGAACATCTTCAAGGGTGTTAAGGACGGTTTTGAGCGCAAGCTCGAAATCAACGGCGTCGGTTACCGCGCGTCCATGCAGGGCAAGAACCTGCAGCTGGCGCTCGGCTTCAGCCACGACGTGGTCTACCAGACCCCGGAAGGCATCACCATTGCCGTGCCGAAGCCGACGGAAATCGTCGTCACCGGCATCAACAAGCAGCAGGTCGGTCAGGTTGCCGCGGAAATCCGCGAATACCGCGGTCCCGAGCCCTACAAGGGCAAAGGCGTCAAGTACGCCGAGGAACGGATCGTCCGCAAGGAAGGCAAGAAGAAGTAAGGACGACGGATCATGGCTACCAGAAAAGAAGCACTCACCAAGCGTGCGAGCCGTGTTCGCCGCCAGATCAAGAAGGTCGCAAACGGCCGTCCGCGTCTGTCGGTTCACCGCTCGTCCAAGAATATCTATGTCCAGGTTATCGATGACGTGGCCGGCCGCACGCTTGCTGCCGCTTCCACGCTCGACGCCGGTCTGCGCACGTCGCTGAAGACCGGTGCTGACGTTGCGGCAGCTGCCGCCGTCGGCAAGCTGGTCGCAGAACGCGCCACCAAGGCCGGCGTGACGGAAGTCGTGTTCGACCGCGGCGCCTTCATCTACCACGGCCGTATCAAGGCACTTGCCGAAGCTGCCCGCGAAGGCGGCCTGAGCTTCTAAGAATTTTCGCCCGCATTCCCGAAGAAGGGGAGGCGGGCGAAATGCGGTTCGCCGCACGCATCAGTCGTTCCATCCTGGTCCGTCGTGGACGGGGGATGGTTGGCTCCCGGAAATTGCCCATTGCACCCGGAAAAGAAAAAGGAAAAGAACAATGGCACAAGAAAGAAGAGGCCAGCGCGAAGATCGCCAGAGCCGCGAAGAGCGCGATAGCGAATTCGTCGACAAGCTGGTCGCGATCAACCGCGTCGCCAAGGTCGTCAAGGGCGGCCGTCGTTTTGGTTTCGCAGCTCTCGTCGTCGTCGGCGACCAGAAGGGCCGCGTCGGCTTCGGCCATGGCAAGGCACGCGAAGTGCCGGAAGCCATCCGCAAGGCGACCGAATCCGCAAAGCGCGATCTGATCTTCGTACCGCTGCGCGACGGCCGTACGCTGCATCACGATGTCAACGGCCGTCACGGCGCCGGCAAGGTCCTGCTGCGCTCGGCCAAGGCTGGTACCGGCATCATCGCCGGCGGCCCGATGCGCGCCGTATTCGAAACGCTCGGCGTCCATGACGTCGTCGCCAAGTCGACCGGTTCGTCGAACCCCTACAACATGGTTCGCGCCACGTTCGACGCCCTGAAGCATCAGGTGCATCCGAAGGACGTAGCAGCACAGCGCGGCATCAAGTATGCAACGCTTCAGGCTCGCCGCGCCGCTTCCGGCAATGCGCAGGAAGAATAAGGAGAGCGATAATGGCCAAGAAAGCCACCCCGGCAGCAGATGCCAAGAAGACGGTTACGGTCGTACAGACCGGTAGCCCGATCCGCCGCCCGGCCGTACAGCGTCAGACGCTGATCGGTCTCGGCCTCAACAAGATGCACCGGACCCGCACCCTGGAAGATACGCCTTCCGTTCGTGGCATGATCCGGGCTGTCCAGCATCTCGTTCGCGTCGTCGACGAGAAGTAAGACGGAAGGACACGACCATGAAACTGAATGAGATCAAGGACAACGAAGGCGCTTCCAAGGACCGTATCCGCGTAGGTCGCGGCATCGGTTCGGGCAAGGGCAAGACCGGCGGTCGCGGCGTGAAGGGTCAGAAGGCCCGTTCCGGCGTGGCGATCAACGGCTTCGAAGGCGGCCAGATGCCGATCTATCGTCGCCTGCCGAAGCGCGGCTTCAACAACATCTTCGCATCTGACTACGTCACCGTTTCGCTCGGCCGTATCCAGACCGCGATCGATGCCAAGAAGCTCGATCCGAAGGCAACGGTCGATGCGGCTGCCCTCAAGGCTGCCGGCGTCATCCGTCGTCCGAAGGACGGCGTTCGCATCCTCGCCGACGGCGAGCTGACCGCCAAGGTTTCGATCGAAGTCGCCGGCGCCTCCAAGGCCGCCGTCGAGAAGATCGAGAAGGCCGGCGGTTCGATCAAGCTGCTCGTCGTCGCCGAAGCGGCAGCCGAATAAATCGTTTAGAAATCGCCCGGTTTGTGCTTCACACCGGGCGATTTTATCTCCATATGTGAGCCTCACGATCCCGAAGCGATCCTGTTGGTCGCCTGACCGGGATCATACGGAAAACAGGGTGAGGCATCCGATTGCATTCGCAATCTCGCGCGCCCGGTTTTTGTGAACCTGAATTTTTAGACTGCTTTCCGGACCTGGCATTTCCCCCGCCGCCGGAGAATTGGTCGGGCGGAGAATTGCATGGCTTCTGCAGCGGAACAACTTGCCTCCAATCTGAATTTTGCGACCTTCGCCAAGGCGGAGGACCTCAAGAAGCGGCTTTGGTTTACCCTTGCGGCACTTCTCGTGTATCGCCTCGGCACCCACATCCCGCTTCCGGGCCTGAACCCCGAAGCCTATGCCCAGGCCTTCCGCGGCCAGGCCGGCGGTATCCTTGGACTTTTCAACATGTTTTCGGGCGGTGCAGTGGAGCGCATGGCGATCTTCGCGCTCGGCATCATGCCCTACATTTCCGCGTCGATCATCGTGCAGCTGATGACCTCGGTCGTGCCCTCGCTTGAAAACCTCAAGAAGGAAGGCGAGGCCGGCCGCAAGATCATCAACCAGTACACCCGCTACGGAACGGTGCTGCTCGGCACGCTGCAGGCCTATGGCATTGCGGCAGGCCTTGAAAGCGGCCAGGGCCTCGTGGTCGATCCGGGCTGGTTCTTCAAGCTTTCCACGGTCGTGACGCTGCTCGGCGGCACCATGTTCCTGATGTGGCTCGGCGAGCAGATCACCTCGCGCGGTATCGGCAACGGCATTTCGCTGATCATCTTCTCGGGCATTGCCGCCGGTCTGCCGACCGCCCTTGCCGGCACGCTCGAACTCGGCCGCACCGGCGCGCTTCCGACCGCGCTGATTCTCACCGTGCTCGTCGTCGCGATCGGCGTCATCGCGCTGATCGTCTTCGTCGAACGTGCCCAGCGCCGCCTGCTGATCCAGTATCCGAAGCGCCAGGTCGGCAACCGCATGTTCCAGGGCGATACGTCGCACCTGCCGCTGAAGCTCAACACCTCGGGCGTCATCCCGGCGATCTTCGCCTCGTCGCTGCTGCTCCTGCCGGCGACCGCCGCGGGCTTTGCCGGCAACGCCGGACTGCCGGCCTGGGCGACGATGGTTATCTCGGCGCTCGGCCACGGCCAGCCGCTGTTCATGCTGTTCTACGGCCTGCTGATCGCCTTCTTCGCCTTCTTCTACACGGCGATCGTCTTCAATCCGAAGGACACCGCCGACAATCTGAAGAAACATGGCGGCTTCATTCCGGGCATCCGTCCGGGCGAGCGCACGGCCGAATACATCGATTATGTGCTGACCCGAATCACGGTCATCGGCGCGATCTACCTTGTCTTCGTCTGCATCCTGCCGGAATTCCTGGTGGCCCGCACCGGCGTGCCATTAGCCCTTGGTGGGACTTCGCTTTTGATCGTTGTCAGTGTAACCCTCGATACGGTAGCACAGATTCAGGGGCACCTCATTGCGCAGCAGTATGAGGGTCTGATCAAGAAGTCGAAACTGCGCGGAGGAAAGAGGGGACGATGAGACTGATTCTTTTAGGACCGCCGGGCGCGGGGAAGGGGACCCAAGCCCAGCGGATCGTGGAAAAGCACGGAATTCCGCAGCTCTCCACGGGCGACATGCTGCGTGCGGCGGTCGCCGCCGAGACTGAGGTGGGCAAGCGCGCCAAGGCCGTCATGGACGCCGGCAACCTCGTCTCCGACGAGATCGTCAATGCGATCGTCTCCGAGCGCATCGACCAGCCCGACTGCGCCAACGGTTTCATCCTCGACGGTTTTCCGCGCACGCTCGTGCAGGCGGATGCCACCGAGGCGATGCTGAAGGCCAAGGGTCTCGAACTCTCCGTCGTCATCGAGCTGCGTGTCGACGACAAGGAGCTCGTGCGCCGCGTCTCGGGCCGTTATTCCTGCGCGAATTGCGGTACGGTCTATCACGACACGGACAAGAAGCCGTCGAGCGAAGGCGTCTGCGACAAGTGCGGTTCGACGCATTTCAAACGTCGTCCCGACGACAATGCCGAGACCATGACCAAGCGTCTCGAGGTTTATTACAAGGAAACCTCGCCGCTGATCGGTTACTATCATGCCAAGGGCAAGCTCAAGGCTGTCGATGGCATGGCGGAAATGGACAAGGTCACGTCCGACATCGAAAATATCCTGGCGGCTCTCTGAGCCGTCATCGATCTGTTAAAGAATCTTGGGCGGAGCGGTTGCATTTCAGCGCTGATTCCGTTAAACACCGCGCCAACTCGCGACAGCTTTAGCGATCGGCGCGGATTTCCCGCAAGGACATCCGAGACCGGTCGTTTTGACCTGTTCCGTATGGTGTTTGAACTGGCGGCCTTCTATCGGGCTGCTTTCATGGAAGAAGTACCACTTGCCGGATGGCAACTGGAACAAGGAGAATAGGCGTGGCACGTATCGCTGGCGTCAACATCCCGACTGCGAAGCGCGTTGTCATCGCGCTGACCTATATTCACGGGATCGGCCCGAAATTCGCATCGGAAATCATGGAGAAGGTCGGTCTTCCGGCTGAAAAGCGCGTCCATCAGCTGACGGACTCGGAAATCCTGCAGATCCGCGAAACCATCGACCGCGACTACCAGGTCGAAGGCGACCTTCGTCGCGAAACCGCGATGAACATCAAGCGTCTGATGGACCTCGGCTGCTACCGCGGCCTGCGTCATCGCCGCGGCCTCCCGGTCCGCGGTCAGCGCACGCACACCAATGCCCGCACCCGCAAGGGTCCGGCAAAGGCGATCGCCGGTAAGAAGAAGTAATTTTCGGGTGAGCAGTGTTGGTGAGCGGTGACTAGTCCTGCTCGCCAACAGTTATTGATTGCTCGCCTGAAGGTGGAGCCGCTGGAATTACGGCGGTGCAGAGATCAACGAAAGGGATAAAATGGCCAAGGAAGCCACCCGCGTCCGTAGACGCGAGCGTAAAAATATCACGTCGGGCGTTGCCCACGTCAATTCTACCTTCAACAACACGATGATCACCATCACCGACGCACAGGGCAATGCGATTGCCTGGTCGTCCGCTGGTGCGAAGGGCTTCAAGGGTTCGCGCAAGTCGACCCCGTTCGCCGCTCAGATCGCTGCCGAAGACTGCGCCAAGAAGGCTCAGGAGCATGGCATGAAGTCGCTGGAAGTCGAAGTCTGCGGTCCGGGTTCCGGCCGTGAATCGGCTCTGCGCGCTCTCCAGGCTGCCGGCTTCATGATCACCTCGATCCGCGACGTGACCCCGATCCCGCACAACGGCTGCCGCCCGCGCAAGAAGCGCCGCGTCTGATCGTCGGAACTCGAAGAGGCTGCCGGATCTCTTGTTGAGAATTGGGCGGCCTCTCGTCTGAACTCGGGAATAGCCGCCTGATCCTCCCCGGAGGCTCGGCGGCTTTACCCATATCGCCGATGGACATCGTTCCGATCGGTGCTCCTCATGCTCGGTTGCCACGATTGGATGGTGGCAACGAACGGAAGGTATTTAGTGATGATCCAGAAGAACTGGCAGGAACTGATCAAGCCGAACAAGGTGGAATTTTCCTCCTCCGGCCGCACCAAGGTAACCCTGGTTGCCGAACCTCTCGAGCGCGGCTTCGGCCTGACGCTCGGCAACGCGCTTCGCCGCGTGCTTCTGTCGTCTCTGCGCGGTGCGGCTGTGACCGCCGTGCAGATCGACGGCGTATTGCATGAGTTCTCCTCCATCCCGGGCGTCCGGGAAGATGTGACGGACATCGTGCTCAACATCAAGGAAATCGCCATCAAGATGGATGGCGACGACGCAAAGCGCATGGTCGTGCGCAAGCAGGGCCCGGGTTCGGTCACCGCCGGCGACATCCAGACGGTTGGCGATATCGAGATCCTCAACCCGAACCATGTCATCTGCACCCTCGACGAGGGCGCCGAAATCCGCATGGAATTCACGGTCAACAACGGCAAGGGCTATGTTCCCGCCGATCGTAACCGTGCCGAAGACGCTCCGATCGGCCTGATCCCGGTCGACAGCCTCTATTCGCCGGTCAAGAAAGTGTCCTACAAGGTGGAAAACACCCGTGAAGGCCAGGTTCTCGACTACGACAAGCTGACCATGACCATCGAAACCGATGGCTCGGTCACGGGTGAAGACGCCGTTGCCTTCGCTGCCCGTATCCTTCAGGACCAGCTCTCGGTCTTCGTCAACTTCGACGAACCGCAGAAGGACGTCGAGGAAGAGTCGGTTACCGAACTCGCGTTCAACCCGGCGCTTCTCAAGAAGGTGGACGAACTGGAGCTTTCGGTCCGTTCGGCCAACTGCCTGAAGAACGACAACATCGTTTACATCGGCGACCTCATCCAGAAGACCGAGGCGGAAATGCTGCGCACTCCGAATTTCGGTCGCAAGTCGCTGAACGAGATCAAGGAAGTTCTGGCATCCATGGGCCTCCATCTGGGTATGGAAGTTCCCGCCTGGCCGCCGGAAAACATCGAAGATCTCGCCAAGCGTTACGAAGACCAGTACTGAAATCAACAAAGGCAGGTTTCGACTGCCTTTCCCCGTCAAACAGCGGGCCTCTGATCGAAAGATCGAAGTGCCCGTATGTGCCAGGAAACGGCAGGCCCTAGAAGAATTGGGTACCTGCATTAAAGGAGAATAGCCATGCGCCACGGAGTAGCCGGCCGCAAGCTCAACCGTACCGCCAGCCACCGCAAGGCGATGTTCGCCAACATGGCGGCTTCGCTCATCACCCACGAGCAGATCGTCACGACCCTTCCGAAGGCGAAGGAAATCCGTCCGATCGTCGAAAAGCTCGTCACCCTCGGCAAGCGCGGCGACCTGCACGCTCGTCGTCAGGCGATCTCGCAGATCCAGGACCAGGACGCCGTCAAGAAGCTGTTCGACGCCATCGCTTCGCGTTACGCAACCCGCAACGGCGGCTACCTGCGTATCATGAAGGCCGGTTTCCGCCAGGGCGACAACGCTGCCATGGCCGTCATCGAGTTCGTTGAACGCGATGTCGACGCAAAGGGCGCAGCCGACAAGGCACGCGTTGCTGCCGAAGCAGAAGCTGCCGAAGCCGCATAATTCTGTCCGCATCGTCGGAATTGAAAAAGCCGGGTGGAAACGCCCGGCTTTTTGCGTTTTCGGTCATTCTGACGGGTATTCCCACCGATCGACCGGGCAGCTTGACCTGCGTCAAGAGCTTCCCCCGCCAAAGCGATAAGGTCTCGGCATTGAGGCAAGATCGTGAGGTTACGAAAATGGTTGAACACGTAGTTTTTGAGAATGCGAAAGAAGAACTCGTCATTCCCGCTTTGGCTCCCGTATATGACAAGCTGGCGCAGCCCATGGCCTGGAGCATATTCCGGCTGGCGGTCGGCGGCATGCTGGTGATCGAGGGATGGCCGAAGATCATCGCGCCGCTCGCGCAGGTCGGTTTCGTCGAGAATATCGGCATGTATCCGGGCTGGTTCTGGTCGCCCTTCCTGGCCGCCCTGCAATTTTTCGGCGGCATGTTCATCGCCGCTGGCCTGTTCACGCGGCCCGTGGCGCTCGCTAATGGCGTCATGCTGGCCATGACGCTCTGGTTCCACGTCACGCACCCCTATGGCGAGGCTTTCCTGACCCCGGCCGGCATCGAGGCGCTGAAGGCAACCGGCCAGCAGCTGTTCACGCCGCAGGCATTGATGCGGCTGAAGGATGGCGGTCATGTCTTCCTGGAGCAGGTTCAGGGCAAGGCCGAACTGGCATCGCTGTTCTGGACCGGAGGCGCCTTCCTCTACGCCGCATTCGGGGGAGGGTATCTGTCGCTCGACAGACTGCTGTTCCGCAAGCATTTCTGAGCGGCCGCGAAAGCGGCTGGATGCGAAAGGAGCCGGATCGATGGATCCGGCTCTTTGCGTTTGGGGGAATGCATCCGGATTGCGATAGACAATCCGTTCTGCGCGTCAGCCGTTCTGCCTGGCACTCCGGGAAGCTGCGGGCTTTGCCGGTTTGGCATTGCCCTTTTTCCAGTTCAGGACCGGCCGCCTGACCGCCCGGTAGGCGACCAGAAGCGCGATCAGCGCGATATGGATGAACGGCACCAACGTCACCGATTTGACCGCCAGAACGTAGTGGAGCGCCCCGCCGGCAGCGATCAGGTAGATCAGCTTGTGTAGCTTGTTCCAGCCTTGGGCGAGCTTGCGGATCGACCAGTTGTTGGAGGTGACCGCAAGCGGGATCAGCAGCAGCAGGCAGGCAAAGCCGATGGTGATATAGGGCCGCTTGGCGATATCGCCGCCGACAGCGCCGAAATCGAAGCGCAGGTCGAGCGACACGTAGACCGAAAAATGCAGGAGCACGTAGTAGAAGGCGATCAGCCCGAGCGCCCGGCGATATCGTATCCAGTTGATGCCGGCGAGGTCGCGCAGCGGCGTGATCGAAAGCGTGGCGATGATGAACCGCAGCGCCCAGATGCCCAGCTGGTGCTCGAATTCCTTGACCGGGTTGAAGCCAAGCCCGCCGGTCAGCCCGAGATAGAAATACCAGGCGGCCGGACAAAGCCCGATCACGTAAAGCGCCCAGACGCTGGCCTTGTGATAGCGGCGGGGCAGGGCGGGGAGGCTCGCCATTCTCAATAATTCGCCTTCAGGTCGAGGCCGTCATAAAGGCTTGCCACCTGATCGGCATAACCGTTGAAGGGCAGGGTGGGGCGGCGGTTGGCGCCGAAAAAGCCGCCTTCGCCGATCCGCTGTTCCGTCGCCTGGCTCCAGCGCGGGTGATCGACTGCCGGATTGACGTTGGAATAAAAGCCGTATTCGCGGGCGTTGGCGTTTTTCCAGGTGGTTTCCGGTTGTTTCTCGACGAGCGAGATCCTGACGATCGATTTGATGCTCTTGAAACCGTATTTCCACGGCACGACGAGCCGGATCGGCGCACCGTTGGCGTTCGGCAGCGTTTCGCCGTAAAGACCGACGGCAAGGATCGCCAAGGGGTGGCGCGCCTCGTCGAGCCGCAGCCCTTCGATATAGGGCCAGGGCAGCGCCTGGAAAAAGCCGTTCTGGCCGGGCATTTCCTCCGGCCGCACCACGGTTTCGAAGGCGACGTACTTGGCGCTGCCGAGCGGCTCGACCTGGTCGAGAAGCGCGGAAAGCGGGAAGCCGATCCACGGGATCACCATCGACCAGCCCTCGACGCAACGCATCCGGTAGGTGCGCTCCTCGAGGTTCATCTTCATCAGTTCCTCGAGCCCGAATTGCTTCGGTTTGCCAACCATGCCGTCCACCTTGACCGACCACGGCACCGGCTTGAAATCGCCGGAATTGGCGGCCGGATCCTCCTTGTTGACGCCGAACTCGTAGAAATTGTTGTAGGTGGTGACCGCTTCCTTCGGCGTCAGCGTCTCGTCCAGCTTGTAGGCGCTGGGATTGGCTGTCAGCGGCGCGGCGAAAGCGCTGTCCGCGCCGGCAAAGGCAAGCCCGGCCGCAGCCGCAGCACCCATAAAATTCCGGCGTGACATGTAGATGTCGCGGGGAGTGATTTCGGAAGCCGCGATATGCGGCGGACGATAGGCGGGCATGTGGGGATCTCCTCTGCGGCAGCGTGTGCCTTCCTCATCCTATACGTAACGCGGAACCGAAAGGTTTCACAGCAGCGCCGGGATTGTGCCGGACCACGTTTGCGTGAAAAACCGAAGGTTTGCGGATGGAAATGCGATCGATGGAACCCCATTTCCGATTATTCAGTTCTCATCATAGGGCCGTTCGCCCGACAGGAGCAGATTTCAGATGGCCGCACGCACATGGGATGCCGCAAGCCAGGATGCCTTTGCCGGTCGCGCCGAGAGATTGCGGCGCCTGCGCCGTCTTTCGGGCATTGCGAGGCTGATGGATACGGCGATCGGCATTCCCGGCACCCGCATTCGTTTCGGCGCCGATTCCGTCTTCGGCCTCATCCCGCTCGTCGGCGATGCGGGCGGCGCGCTGGTCGGCCTCTATATCGTCAACGAAGCACGCAAGCTCGGCCTGCCACCCGCAAAGCTCACCCGGATGCTCGGCAACATCGCCGCCGATTCCATCGTCGGCAGCGTACCGCTTGCGGGCGATGTCTTCGACCTCTTCTTCAAGTCGCACCGCCGCAACGTCCAGATGATCCTCGACCATTTCGACATTCATCCCGACGAACTGCGGGAGAGGTGATGCAGCCCCGTCCGACGGCAGGTCTTGCCAACCGTACCGCTTTGGCCTGTCATGATAGTGACACTCCGAGCACTTTGCGCTAGGAAAGCCGCAAAACCACGGGCTTTTGCGCGCGTCTCCGGAAAGCGGTAGACTGTGCCGGCCCGAACAAGAGATCGAGGACAACACCATGCCAGCTTACCGCTCGAGAACCACGACCCATGGCCGTAACATGGCAGGCGCGCGCGGGCTTTGGCGCGCGACCGGCATGAAGGACAGCGATTTCGGCAAGCCGATCATCGCGGTGGTCAACTCGTTTACCCAGTTCGTGCCCGGCCACGTGCACCTGAAGGACCTCGGCCAGCTCGTCGCCCGCGAGATCGAAGCGGCTGGCGGCGTCGCCAAGGAATTTAACACGATCGCCGTCGACGACGGCATCGCCATGGGTCATGACGGCATGCTCTATTCTCTGCCGTCGCGCGAGATCATCGCCGACTCGGTCGAATACATGGTCAACGCCCACTGCGCCGACGCCATGGTCTGCATCTCGAATTGCGACAAGATCACCCCCGGCATGCTGAATGCCGCGATGCGCCTCAACATCCCGGCTGTCTTCGTTTCCGGTGGACCGATGGAAGCCGGCAAGGTCGTGCTGAAGGGCAAGACCCATTCGCTCGACCTGATCGACGCAATGGTCGCCGCCGCCGACGACAAGATGAGCGACGAGGACGTCAAGGTCATCGAGCGCTCGGCCTGTCCGACCTGCGGTTCGTGCTCGGGCATGTTCACCGCCAATTCGATGAACTGCCTGACCGAGGCGCTCGGCCTGTCGCTGCCCGGCAACGGCTCGACGCTCGCCACCCATGCGGACCGCAAGCGCCTGTTCGTCGAGGCCGGCCACCTGATCGTCGATCTCGCCCGCCGCCATTACGAGCAGGAAGATTTTTCGGTCCTGCCGCGTTCGATCGCCACCAAGCAGGCCTTCGAAAACGCCATGGCGCTCGATATCGCCATGGGCGGCTCGACCAATACGGTTCTGCACATCCTCGCCGCCGCCTACGAAGGCGAGGTCGATTTCACCCTCGACGATATCGACCGGCTGTCGCGCCAGGTGCCCTGCCTCTCCAAGGTCGCGCCGGCCAAGGCCGACGTGCATATGGAAGACGTCCACCGCGCCGGCGGCATCATGTCGATCCTCGGCGAACTGGACAAGGGTGGGCTGCTCAACCGTGATTGCTACACCGTCCATGCCGAAACGCTGGGTGATGCCATCGATCGTTGGGACATCACCCGCACCAACAGCGAAACCGTCCGCAACTTCTTCCGCGCCGCTCCGGGCGGTATCCCGACCCAGGTCGCCTTCAGCCAGGATGCGCGCTGGGACGAACTCGACACCGACCGCGAGGCGGGCGTCATCCGCTCGGTCGAACATCCGTTCTCCAAGGATGGCGGCCTGGCAGTCCTCACGGGCAATATCGCCGTCGATGGCTGCATCGTGAAGACCGCCGGCGTCGACGACTCGATCCTGAAATTCACCGGCCCGGCCCGCGTTTTCGAAAGCCAGGATGCCGCGGTCAAGGCAATCCTCTCCAACGAGATCGTCGCCGGCGACGTCGTCGTCATCATCTACGAAGGCCCGAAGGGCGGCCCGGGCATGCAGGAAATGCTCTACCCGACCAGCTACCTGAAGTCGAAGGGCCTCGGAAAGGCCTGCGCTCTCATCACTGACGGTCGTTTCTCCGGCGGCACCTCGGGCCTGTCGATCGGCCATGCTTCTCCCGAAGCGGCCAATGGCGGCACGATCGGCCTCGTTCGCGAAGGCGACAAGATCGAGATCGACATCCCGAACCGCACGATCAACCTGGCGGTCTCGGAAGCCGAACTCGCCGAGCGCCGCAAAGAGCAGGACGCTTTCGGCTGGAAGCCGTCGCAGCCCCGCAAGCGCAATGTCACCACGGCACTCAAGGCCTATGCCGCATTTGCCGCGAGCGCCGACAAGGGCGCCGTGCGCATCCTGCCGGAGTAACGGATTAAGGCCAATCGCCAATTTAATGATCGAAAGCGCCGTCAGGTTCTCCTGGCGGCGCTTTATGTTATGCTGACATTTCCGCGTCCAAGGGATGAGAAATGTCCGAGCTTCATCGCATCACCGTTGATCCGCATATCTGTTCGGGACGTCCGACGATTCGCGGCCTGCGCATCCGGGTGAAAGATGTCCTGCAGTTGCTCGCTTCAGGGGCAACTCACGAAGAAATTCTGGAGGACTATCCGCTGTTGGAAGCGTTGGACATCGTTGCGGCTTTGGAATATGCCGCGCGCCAAAGCGATCATACCGTGCTGCGCGTCGCCTGATGCGTTTTTTGGTGGATGCGCAGCTACCTCCGGCTCTCGCCCGTTGGCTAACTGAGCAGGGGCATGAGGCCGAGCACGTCATCGATTGCGGCCTACAGTCTGCTCCCGACCTCGAAATATGGGATTTCGCCGAAGCCTTCGACGCGGTGGTCATCACCAAGGATGAGGATTTCGCTCAGCGCAAGGCGCTTTTGCAGTCAGGGCCGTCCATCGTCTGGATCCGCCTGCCGAATGCGCGCCGCCGCGATTTGCTCGCTTGGTTTGAGAAGGCCTTGCCGGAGATCATCAACGCGCTGGAACGCGGCGAGCCGCTTGTCGAAGTTTTATGATCGAGCTTTATGCTCGCCTCACAACGGCCGATCCAAATTCTTGTAAGCCTCATCCAGCTGCTTCAGCCGATCGCCATACGCCGCCCTGATGCACTCCACATCCTCACCGCAGGACTGGCGTTTTTTCAGCCAGGCGCTCTGCTCGTCCTGCAGCTTGCCGCGGTTGCCCATCGCCATCAGGCTCGTCAGGATGTCGAACGTCGTCACCATCTTCACGTCGGCATCGTTGAGCGTGCGCGTATCGCAGATCACCTTCTCGTCGGCGGCAAGATTGGCCCGGTCGCAATCGAAGCTCGCAGCCGATGCGGTCCGGGGAAAGGCTGTTGCCGTCAGGCCGAGAAGAAGGCCGCTGAGGGCGATGGCGGGGATAAGATGTCTCATGGCTGCACTCCTGATCTCGATGCGCAACGCCTGGAGATCAGGTGAGTTCCAGGAGGCTCCAGAGCGCGAAGACGAAACAACAGATCCAGACGCCAAGAATGAAGGCGAAGCCGGTGCGGCTCACCGGACGCTCCGCCCAGCGCTCGGCCTCCTGGCGGAACTCGCCCATCAGTGGCTCCGGTATCAGTCTTACCGCGAGCACGATGCCGAGCGGCACGATCAGCAGATCGTCGAGATAACCGAGCACGGGAATGAAATCCGGAATGAGGTCGATCGGCGACAGCGCATAGGCAGCAACCGAGCCCGCCACCAGCTTCGCATGCCATGGCACGCGGCGGTCGCGCGCAGCGAGCCAGAGCGCCAGAACGTCGCGTTTCAGCCGTTTCGCCCAGCCTTTCGCCTTTGCCAACCACGTCATGTCTTTCTCCGCGTATCGGCCCTATATAGGGTGAAAACCTTGACGGTTTTCGCCATGGTTTCCGTTGTTCCGCCACCTTTTCTTTCTAGCGTCCCGCGCTACAAATCGATCCGGATTTTCTGAAAATGAGGACTTACATGCTGACCATGCTGAAGCGCGTGTCGACCGGCCTTCTCGCCCTTGCTCTCCTGATGCCCGTGGCGGCGGTCGCGCAGGAAAAGGTCGTGCCGCAGAGCCGTCAGGAAATGCAGCTTTCCTTCTCGCCGCTGGTCAAACAGACGGCCGGCGCCGTCGTCAACGTCTATGCCGAGCGCGTCGTGCAGCGCCTCAATCCCTTTGCCGGCGACCCCTTCTTCGAACAGTTCTTCGGGCAGCGCATGCCGAACCGCTCGGAAAAGCAGTCGTCGCTGGGCTCCGGCGTCATCCTTGCTGCAGACGGGCTGGTCGTCACCAACAACCACGTCATCGAAGGCGCCGACGATATCAAGATCGCACTCGCCGATGGCCGCGAATTCCCCTGCGACGTGGTGCTGAAGGACGAGAGCGTCGATCTCGCCGTCCTCAGGATCAAGTCGAAGGAACATTTCCCGGTCCTACCGGTCGCCGATTCCGACCGTGTCGAAGTCGGTGATCTGGTGCTGGCGATCGGCAATCCGTTCGGCGTCGGCCAGACGGTGACGAGCGGCATCGTTTCGGCGCTTGCCCGCAACCAGGTCACGACCGGCGATTTCGGCTTCTTCATCCAGACCGACGCGTCGATCAATCCGGGCAATTCCGGCGGCGCGCTGATGAACATGAACGGCGAGCTGATCGGCATCAACACCGCGATCTTTTCGCGCGGCGGCGGTTCCAACGGCATCGGGTTCGCGATTCCGGCCAATCTCGTGAAGGTCTTCCTCGCCGCCGCTTCCCAGGGCAAGACCAGCTTCGAACGTCCCTTCGTCGGCGCGAGCTTCGACGCGGTCAATTCGGATGTCGCCGAGGCGCTCGGCCTCAAGACTGCCCGTGGCGCGCTGGTGACCCGCGTCGTCGAAGGCGGACCGGCGGACAAGGCAGGCCTCAAGCCCGGCGAAGTGGTGATTGCCGTCAACGGCATTCCCGTCGAACATCCCGATGCGCTCGGTTATCGCCTCACCACTGCCGGCCTCGGCAAGCAGGCGGAACTGACCGTCCAGACCAGTGACGGCCAGCGGAAGCTCAATCTCGCTCTCAACACCGCGCCGGAAACCACGCCGCGTGACGAACGGCTGGTCGAGGGCCGCAATCCCTTCGCGGGCCTCAGGATCGCCAATCTCTCGCCGAAGCTTGCGACGGAGATGCACATTCCGGCCGAAAAGAGCGGCGTGATCGTGACCGACGTGACGCGCAACTCTCCCGCCGCCCGCCTGGGCTTCCAGCCGAAGGACATCCTGATCTCGTTGAACGGCACTGCCGTCACCACCACCAAGGGCATGGAGACGATGCTGAACGACGATCCGGGTTTCTGGCGGGTCGAGATCGAGCGCGACGGTCAGCGCATCAGGCAGTTCTTTCGATGAGCGGTGATCTCTTCGCGCCGAAGGTTCCCGACGAGGTCGCCAACCGGCGGCCGCTCGCCGATCGCCTGCGGCCGAAGTCGCTGGCCGAAGTCACCGGCCAGCCGCACCTGACCGGCGAGGACGGCGCGTTGCGGCGGATGATCGACAGTGGCTCGCTCGGTTCGATGATCTTCTGGGGGCCGCCGGGCACCGGCAAGACAACGGTGGCGCGGCTGCTGTCCGGCGAGGCCGGGCTCGCCTTCGAGCAGATTTCGGCGATCTTTTCCGGCGTCGCGGACCTGAAGAAGGTGTTCGAGACGGCGCGCCTGCGCCGCATGGACGGCCGTCAGACGCTGCTTTTCGTCGACGAGATCCATCGCTTCAACCGCGCCCAGCAGGACAGTTTCCTTCCCGTTATGGAGGACGGCACCGTCATCCTGGTCGGCGCCACGACCGAAAACCCGAGTTTCGAACTCAACGCCGCTCTCCTGTCGCGGGCCCGGGTCCTGACCTTCCGCAGCCATGACGAGGAGAGCCTCAGCGAGCTTCTGGCCCGTGCCGAACAGGCCGAGGCCAAGCCGCTGCCGCTCGACGAGGATGCGCGCGCCAGCCTGATCCGCATGGCCGATGGCGACGGCCGGGCCGTGCTGACGCTTGCCGAAGAGGTCTGGCGCGCTGCAAGGGAAGGGGAGGTCTTCGACACGACGGGCCTCACCCAGATCGTCCAGCGCCGCGCCCCGGTCTATGACAAGGCCCAGGACGGCCATTACAATCTGATCTCGGCGCTCCACAAGTCGGTGCGGGGCTCGGATCCGGATGCGGCACTCTATTACCTGGCGCGCATGTTCGATGCCGGGGAGGATCCCCTTTATCTCGGCCGCCGGCTGGTCCGCATGGCGATCGAGGATATCGGCCTTGCCGATCCGCAAGCGCTGGTCGTCTGCAATGCGGCCAAGGACGCCTATGATTATCTCGGTTCGCCGGAAGGCGAGCTCGCCTTCGCGCAGGCCTGCGTCTATCTGGCGACCGCGCCGAAATCCAATGCTGTCTATAACGCCTTCAAGGCCGCCACCCGGGCCGCCAAGGAAAACGGCTCGCTGCTGCCGCCCAAGCACATTCTCAACGCGCCGACGAAGCTGATGAAGGGCGAGGGATATGGCGAAGGCTACCGTTACGACCACGACGAGCCGGACGCCTTTTCAGGTCAGGATTATTTTCCGGAAAAGATGGGCCGGCAGACGTTTTACGATCCGCCGGAGCGCGGTTTCGAGCGCGACATCCGCAAGCGGCTCGACTGGTGGGCCAAGCTTCGGAAAGAACGGAACGCGAAGTGAAATTCTTTCAAGAGCCGGTCAGGACGCCTGCTTCTGAGCCACGATATTGGCCGGCGCGCCAATCAGTTTGACCGAGGATTCGGCGAGACCGTGATGGCCTTCCATATCGACGATCACGTGCCAATGACCCGGTTCCGGGATAACCAGGCGGATGGGGGAACGTTTGGCGACCCCGCCGACATATTTGAAATCGAGCAGTTCGGTAAAGCGCTGGAAATTGGCGGCATTCATCAGGCGCACGTTATTCACCGCATTCAACGTCACCTCGATCGCCGTCCCCGCGCGCTGCGGTTTCAGATCGTAATGAGTAAAGCGGAAATTCGGAACGGCCATTCCTGCCTCATCAATGCCAACATAGAAGTTCATCAATCTTAACGACACGTCGTTAACGAATGGTGGAACATTGCGGTTACCTATGTGTTTAGCACTTTGAACAGCAGCTTCAGTGCCGGCACAGTCCCCATGCCGCGCCGAAGACAACAGGCGGCTTTCGTCCCCTGCAGCCGCCGTACAACAATAAATTTTTGACCTCCAATCCAACTGTCCCGCCGCTTCCTCGCGGCGGGATTTTCTTTTGCGCGAGACGTTTGCGGATCGCGCTGTCGGCGCCGGCTTGCCGTCGGCGGTCCTGGGCGGCAGGACCAATGCCCCGGCTGGGCGGAGGTCAAGAAGTGGCCTCGGTCCCTCTGTAGGACGCCGGCTGCAAGCCGGCATCGTCTCTGTTTTTCAAATGCTTGTTCGCGTTTTTGGATTCTAATTTAGAAATACTTGAATCAATTTCTGAGGCTTTCGCGCTCGATCTGGGTTTCCCGGTCGAGCTGGACGGTCAGCGCCAGCACCGTCTCGCAGGTCGGTGTCGGCACGCCGGCGAGCTTTCCGAGCGCCACCACCATGCCGGTCAGGGACATGATTTCCAGAGCCTTGCCGGCAAGCAGGTCCTGCAGCATCGAGGTCCGGACCGGGCCGAAACCGCTTGACCGGTTGAGCTGTTCGTCGACGCTTCCGCTGAAGACCGCGCCGAGCGCTTCGCCGACGGCCCTGGTTTCGGTCATCACCTTGCCGACCTGTGCGACCAGAAGCGGATTGTTCATGATGCTGTCCATCCGGCCGCGGGTCAGCGCGCTGATCGGATTGTAGGCGGCATTGCCCATCAGCTTGGTCCAGATCGCGTCCCGGATGCGCTGGGTCGGCAGGATGTTGAGGCCGGCCCGGCCGAGAAGTTCCGAAATCGATGCGAGGTCATGCGAGAGCTCGCCGGAGGGCTCGCCAAGGAAGAAACGGCCGTCGCCGTTGAGGCGGATGATGCCGGGCTCGATGACCTCGGCCCCCTGATAGGCGACGCAACCGATCACCCTTTCCGGCCCGACCAGTCGCCATAACTTGCCTTGCGGATCGAGTTCGGAAAGCTGGCGTTCCGCATGTCCGCTTGGGGCGTCTCCATGGAAATACCACCACGGTATGCCGTTGAGGATCATGATCACCCGCGTGCCGTCCTTGAGCAGGCTCGCAAGCCCCTCGGCCGCATCGGCGAGCTGATGGCCCTTGAGGCCGGTGATGACGAGATCCTGCTTCGGCAGTTCAGACGGATCGCTGGTCGCGGCGACACGCGCATTGAGCGGTGCGGCATCACCCTCCCGCTCGACGGTCAGGCCTTTTTCGCGGATCGCGGCAAGATGGGCGCCGCGGGCCACGACGGAGACGTTCGCCTCGGTGCCGAGCCCGCTCGCGATCCTTGCGGCAAACGTGCCGCCGAGGGCGCCCGCGCCGTAGATGCAGATATTCCTGATGGTCATGAAATCCTCGCGGCACCCTGTTGCAGTGCGGCAGGTTTAGGACATCTTCGGCGCTCAGGCGAACGAGTTTTTGTGATGGATCAATGGGCCCAGCTGGCGGACACGAGCTCTGTCCGGCGAAGCTCGTCGATCGCAGTGACGGCGTCCTCCACCGACCAGCCGGCTTTGACGGCAGCGGCGATCATCTTGATCTCCGCCTCCTCTTCGAGCGCAAGAAAGAGCGGTTCGAGAGCCTCCTGAACGGTGAGGATATGTTCATCGGGGGCGGCGATGGACGTACGTGCAGCGGACGTAGACATGATACGCTGGGCTCCTCTCTCTTTTGTGATCGAATCCTCACAATTGCTCTGAACGAAAAAAGTTCCACGCAACTTGTGGAAAATTTCGTTCAGCCGCTTTCTGCGCGGCGGAGCTTGTTCTTTCGCCAAGCCTCTGCCTTGTTGCCCAGCTAAAATACATGTGATTCGGGTGCCACCAGGCCGCCCGGCCGGCGGGTGCCGATGCCAAGGAGATTGCGATGACGGACGGCAAGAAATACCAGATTACCGAAATGCGGCCGAAGATCACCGTGATCGGTGTCGGCGGCGGCGGCGGCAACGCCATCAACAACATGATCGCCGAGGAGCTGGAGGGCGTCGACTTCATCGCTGCCAATACCGATGCCCAGGTTCTGGCGACCTCCAAGGCCTCCCGCCGCATCCAGCTCGGCGCCCACGTGACCGAAGGCCTCGGCGCCGGCTCGCTGCCGGAAATCGGCCGCGCTGCGGCGGAAGAATCGATCGACGAGATCATGGATCACCTGTCCGGCTCGCATATGTGCTTCGTCACCGCCGGCATGGGCGGCGGCACCGGCACCGGTGCCGCGCCGATCATCGCCCAGGCCGCACGCAATGCCGGCATCCTGACCGTCGGCGTCGTCACCAAGCCGTTCACCTTCGAAGGCAACCGCCGCATGAAGACGGCCGATGCCGGCATCGAGGAACTGCGCCGCGCCGCCGATACCGTCATCGTCATCCCCAACCAGAACCTTTTCCGCATCGCCGATGCCAAGACCACCTTCGCCGACGCCTTCATGACCGCCGACAAGGTCCTGTTTGCCGGTGTCGGCTGCATCACCGACCTGATCGTCAAGGAAGGCCTCATCAACCTCGATTTCGCCGACGTGAAATCGGTGATGAAGGGCATGGGCCGGGCGATGATGGGCACCGGCGAGGCCTCCGGCGACGGCCGCGCTCTGCTCGCGGCGGAAGCTGCGATCGCCAACCCGCTGCTCGACGACATCTCGATGAAGGGTGCCAAGGGCGTGCTGATCTCGATCTCCGGCGGTTCCGACATGACCCTGTTCGAGGTGGACGAGGCCGCAAGCCGCATCCGCGACGAGGTCATGGATGATGCCGATATCGTCGTCGGCGCGATCTTCGACCGCAGTCTCGACGGCAAGTTCCGCGTCTCGGTCGTCGCCACCGGCCTCGACGGCGGCGAAGCGGGTGTTGCTCCGGGCACTCCGGCCGACATGCAGCCTTACCAGCGCACGCTGCAGTAACGTCCGACGCCTCGGGGCGGAGCCTGTTCCGATCAGAACCTTCCGGCGGTTGTGCTGCCGGAAGGTTTTTTCTTTTGCCCCCACCGTCTTCCCTTTGTCATCCGTCGCGGATATAGCTCGCCGCCCAACCGACGATTGAGAGGAGACGAGCATGGATGCGACTGATGTCGGCGCCCATTGGGAGGGCAATGCCGAGACCTGGACGATCTATTCGCGGGCGGGTTACGACAAATATCGGGATGCCTTGAACACCCCGGCCTTTCTCGACATGCTGCCGCCCGTCGCCGGGCTGAAAGGCCTCGATCTCGGCTGCGGCGAGGGCACCAATACCCGCGAAGTCGCGCGGCGCGGGGCGGAAATGACCGGGCTCGACATCGCCCCGACCTTCATCCGCTACGCCCGCGAGACCGAGGCCGCCGATCCGCTCGGCATCGATTACGTGCTCGGCGACGGCCAGGTGATCGACTTCCCGGACGACAGCTTCGATTTCGTGACCGCCTTCATGTCGATGATGGACATGGCCGACCAGCGCGAGGTGCTGAAGGGCATTTACCGGGTGCTCAAGCCTGGCGGCTTCCTGCAGTTTTCGATCCTGCATCCCTGCTTCGTGCCACCGACGCGCAAGAACATCCGCGACGAGACCGGCGAGGCGGTGGCGGTGCAGATCGCCGACTATTTCGACGAGGCGGACCGGATCGATCGCTGGCTGTTTTCGGAAATTCCGGCCGAGGAGCGGGCCGGGCTGACGCCTTTTTCGGTGCCGCGTTTCCACCGGACGCTGACCACCTGGGTGTCGATGATCATCGAGGCCGGACTGGTGATCGAGGCCTTCGGCGAGCCGATGGCGTCGGAAGAGGTGGCGCTGGCCGAACCGGTCGTTGCCGATACCCGCGTCGCGCCGATCTTCCTGCATGTCCGGGCCGGCAAGCCCTGAGACGAAAAGAGCGGCCGCGTTCGCACACGGCCGCTCGATCGTGATCGTGGCGATCAGTAGCGCGTTGCGACGAGCAGGTCTTCCTCCTCGTCGCGCTGGCGGCCTCCGAGCGCGGCGGCAGCCGACGAGATGAACGCGCCGACGAGCAGCGACAACGAGCCGACCAAGGCGGTGGTGGCGGCTGCCTTGCGGGCTTCGTCCGCGGCCTTCTGGGCGGCGACCTTGGCGTCTTCGATCCGCTTCAGGACCGCATCGACGCGGGCCCGGGCATCCTGCGGCGAAAGCCCGGTGCGGGCAGCGACGATGGTTGCAAGGTACGCCTTGTCGTCTTCCGGCACGCCGCCGTTCACGGCGCCATTGAGAAGAATGCGCGACACTTCCGCGGTTGCTGCCCCATCGTTGTTCTGGGCACGCGCCTGCGCCTGCTGCGGACGCAGGAGCGCATCGGTGAAATAGGACGTCGCCATGTCGATGCCGCCCGAGGACGAATTGCCCGCCGATGAAGTGTCGGAAGAGGCGGCTACCGCTGCCGATCCCGCAACGCCGGCAGTCGCCGCCGCCGAACCCACCGCCTGCGCGCCGGCGCCGGCAAGCGAACCGAGCGAAGAGGCGAGGAAGCCCGCCACGAACACCGTCGCCACGGCCCAGGATACGAAACCGTGGGCGGTATCGCGGAAGAACACCTCGTCGGTATGGACGGCGGCCCATTTGGTGCGCAGCCGGCCGGTCAGATAGCCGCCCAGCGCGGCCGAAAGCCATTGCACCACCACCAGCCAGATCGCCGCGCTGATGCCGACCGTCGCGGCCGAACTGCTTTCACCCGACCAGGGAGAGATCATGGTGAGGCCAAGGCCGGAGCCGAAAAGAATGAGGATGAGGCTGATGCCGATGGCGGCCACCGCGCCGCCGAAGATCGGCCCCCATGCGATCGCGGATCTTGACGACTCCACCGGAGTTGCGACCGCGGAGCCCGCGGATGAAATGGGCATGTTTACCTCCTCAGCGCATGAAGAGGACGAGAAGGATGACGATCGGTAGTGGGATGCCGAGAAGCCAGAGCAGAATGCCGCGTCCCATGGTGAACCTCCTGAAAGATAACGGTTTGTTGATCTTGATTGCGTCCTTCCAACACGCCGGATGACCATTGGTTCCTGTGGCCCGGATATTTGCCGGTTTTCACCTCCTGGGGTTGGTTCGCAAGCCGTCTTCGCTCGGTGGGGTAGGGGAAAGGACACGCCTTGTCGTTCACGCGCGATCTCTCGCCGTGGAATGGATCATGGTTCGGACGGGGCGCTGAAAGCTGCCTCGTAAGTTAAGTTATAAGTGACACCTCTCAGCGCCCC
>UCEY01000036.1 GCA_900471605.1 Hyphomicrobiales bacterium
ACCGATGCGGTCTGCCGCCTTCGCGACATCGTCAATGGTCAGTCGGCGTTCCGTGTCATCGTTCACTTGCGCAAAGCGTATGGAACGAGCGAAGGCATGTCATAGTCGAAATAGCAATTGAAGTAAGCTTCACGCCACATCCCAGGCATCAACCTCCGAGCAATCCGAGAAAATGATCGAGGGATGGCGTGGGCCAGATGCGGAACTGCCCCCAACCTGAAAGGTCGGGGGCAACGAGACTATTATCCCAGGCTTACTCCACCTCCGTGTCTTCGACGGTGATGCCCGACTGGAATGTCAGGAAGCCCGGAATATTGGTGAAGCCCTTGACCTTCTTGCTCAGACCGAAGCTCTGGTCACGCCACATGAGGTACACAAACGGCGACTGTTCCAAGGCACGATCCACGAACTGGCTATATATCTTCTCGCGTTCGGTGGCGTCGAGCGTAACCCGGCCCTTGTCGAGAAGGTCGTTGATCACCGTGTCGTTGAAATAGGCGGAATTGTTGAGCCGCACCAGTTGCTGGCCGCCGTAGAAGAAGTTGCTGAGCCAGTCGGGGTCGGCGATGTCGCCGGCCGTGCCGGCGACCAGGAAGTCATAGTCGCCGGCATTGTTCTTGGCGATACGGCCAGACCAGTCGGGAAGATCGAGCTTCGCCTTGATGCCGATCTTGGCAAGCTCGGCCTGGACGGCGATCGCGGTGTTGTTGTGGAAGCCATACTGCGAGGTGGAGAGCAGCCGAGCTTCGAAACCGTTCGGATAACCTGCCTTGGCGAGCAGTTCCTTGGCCTTTGCGACGTCATATTTGAAGAAGTTTGCCTTGTCCTTCGAATACCCCATGTAGCCTTCCGGGATCGCCACGCCGAACAGCGGAGTCCCGCGGCCGTTGAAGGCCGTGTTGATGACGGTTGCGCGGTCGATCGCATAGGAAATCGCCTGCCGCACTTCCGGCTTCGAGAAGGGTTCGAACTTGGTGTTGAACTGCAGCATCATGAACGGGCCGGTGGTGCTCGCCAGCTTCAGGTCGGAGCTGCTCTCGATCGACGCGGCATCCTTCCACGGAACGTAGTCGATGATATCGACATCGCCGGACTTCAGTGCGTTCACGCGAGTGTTTTCGTCGCCGTAGAAGACGTAATGGACGTCGTCGAGATGCGGCTTGCCCTGTTTATAGTAGCCGTCGAACTTCTCGACGGTCAGCTCGCGGCCGCGCTCCCAGGTGGCGAACTTGAAGGGACCGGCTCCAACCGGCGCGGCGTTCGGATCCGTACCATGCGCCTTGATCCAGGCCGCCGGAATGATCGCCGATTCCGGAAGCGCCAGGTAATGCACCAGCGGCACGAACGGCTTGGAAAGCACCAGCTTCACGGTCTTGGCGTCCGGCGTCTCGATCGACTGGATGACGCCGAGTTCGTTGCGGTAAGTCGCCTTGCTGTCTTTGGCGGTCATGCGCTCGATGGACGCCTTGACGTCCGCCGAGGTGACCGGAGAACCGTCGTGGAACTTCGCGTCGCGCAGCTTGAACGTGTAGTTGAGCGCATCCGGAGCGACGTTGTAGCTTTCGGCAAGCTCCAGCGAGAGCTTGCCGTCGGCGCCGTAGTTGAAAAGGCCGCGATGGATCGCGAGCCGGATGGTGCGGGCCGGCGTGCCAGCATTGATCGTGCTTTCCAGCGTCGACGGCTCGCCGGAAATGCCGAAATAGAGCGTGCCGCCATCCGCAAGCGCGTGGTGAGCTAAAACGCTCGATACCAGCGCCAAGGCGAGCCCAAAGATCTTTCTTTTCATGCTGTACCCCTTTTTGCTTGTGATTGTGGATGCGAAATTGCCATGTCCGTTACTCCTCCCTGAGACGTGGATCGAGAATGTCGCGCAGCCGGTCACCCACCACGTTGATGGCGAGCACCGTCAGGGCGAGAAGAAGGGACGGCCAGATCACGTACATCGGGTTCTGGCCGAGATAGCCGCGCGCGGTTCCGATCATCTGGCCCCAGGAGGGCTCCGGCGGCACGATGCCGAGGCCGAGGAAGCTCAGGCCGGATTCCAGAAGGATGGCCGCCGCGACCGTCAACGTCGCCTGCACTACCAACGGCGACAGGATGTTCGGCAGGATGGCGGTGAAAACGACGCGGCGGGCTGACGCGCCCATCGCATGTTCGGCCTCCATGAACTCCATCCGCGAGACCTGCAGCGTTGCGGCATGCGCGACGCGGGCGAAATGCGGGATGTAGAGAACACCGATGACGACGGCGAGGCTGAAGATTCCGCTTTCCCAAAACCCGACCGCCAGCAGCGCCAGGAGGATGGGCGGAAAGCTCAGCATGATATCCACGCTGCGCATGATGAGGAATGCGATCAGCGGCCGGCCATAGGCGCCCATGATGCCAATCATGGTTCCGAAAACCCCGGCAATCACGGTCGCGCCGATCGCCACGAGCAAGGTCGGTTGGACCCCGATCAGCAGGCGGCTCAGCAGGTCGCGGCCGAATTCGTCGGTGCCCAGCCAATGGGCAGCGGAACTGCCCTGATTGACCATCTGCGGATTGAGCAGGAACGGGTCCTGCGGGGCAAGCCAGCTGCCGAAGACGCCGATGAAGACGACTGCGGCAAGCAGGACGGTGCTGGCAAGGAAGGATGGCTGGCTGCGGGTCGCGCGGAGAACTGCCTCGGGGATCACGAGCGTTTCCTCCGGATGCGCGGGTCGAGCAGGCTGTAGAGCAGCTCCACCACCAGGTTGATCAGGATGAACGCCGCGGCGATGGCAAGCATCGCCCCCTGGACCAGTGGATAGTTCCGCGCCGATACCGCGCCGACAAGCAGCGTGCTGAGGCCCGGCCAGTTGAACATGGCTTCGACGAGAACCGTGCCGCCCATGAGGTTGCCGAGCTGCAGGCCGATGATCGTGACGATCGGGATCGCGGCATTGCGCAGGACGTGCTGCCAGATGATCCGCCGTTCGGACATGCCCTTGGCACGCAATGCGCGGACGAAATCGCGGCCGAGGATTTCCAGCACGGAGGAACGCGTCATGCGGGCGATCGACGCGGCCAGACCGAAGCCCAGAGCGAGAGCCGGCAAGGCCAGCTTGCGGAAATGCTCCAGCACGTTGCGCGAGATATCCGTATAGCCGCTTGCCGGAAGCCAGCCGAGTTTCAGGCTGAAGAACAGCACCAGCAGCGTGCCCATGATATAGACCGGCACCGATATGCCGATCGTCGCGATCGAGGTCAGCACCGTATCGCGCATGCTGCCCCGCTTGAGCGCGGCGGCGATACCGAGCGGAACGCCGATAAGCGCCGCAATAATAATCGCCGCGAATGCGAGCTCGAGCGTGCGCGGCAGGTTCTGCATCACGTAATTGGCGACCGGATAGCCGTTGGTCAGGGACTTGCCGAAATCGAGATGCAGCGCGTTCCAGAGCCAGACGAAATATTGTGAGAGCACCGGCTGGTCGAGGCCGAGCTGGCTGCGCATCGAGGCGATTGCCTCCGGCGACGGATTGCTGTCGGTGCCGAGCAGCAGGAGCACGGGATCACCCGGCATGATGTACATGACGGAGAAGATCAACGTGGCGACGACGAGAAGCTGAATGAAGGCCGTCAGGAGCTTTCGTGCGGCAAGCAGCAGCGCTCCTGCAATAGAGGTGTTCATGGGGCCTCCTTTCCGCCGCGAACCAAACCGACGGTCGGCACGGCATCCAGCAGCATGCGGGTGTAAGCCTCCTGGGGATTGCCGAAGATCGCAGCAGCAGTTCCGTATTCGACGATCCTGCCCCTTTGCATGACCGCGACCGTGTCGCTGACATGCTCGACCACGGAAAGGTCGTGGGAGATGAAAAGATAGGTCAGATCGAATTCCGCCTGCAGGTCCTTCAGTAGATTGAGGACCTGCGCCTGCACGGACACGTCGAGCGCAGAGACCGCCTCGTCGCAGATGACGAGCGAGGGCTTTAGCGCGAGCGCGCGGGCGATGGCGATCCTCTGCCGCTGACCGCCGGAGAATTCATGCGGGTATTTCTGGGCCGAGGTGGCGGGCAGGCCAACGGCTTCAAGCAGCGAGCGGACCCGCCCCTGACGGCCCACCGCGTCGCCGTCGGCGAAGATCACCATCGGCGCCTCGACGAGCTGGGCGACCGTCTGGCGCGGGTTGAGTGAACCGTAGGGGTTCTGGAAGACCATGGCGATCTCGCGCCGGAAAGGCCGCATCTCCTTGTCCGAGAGCCCGGCAATGTCCTTGCCCTTGAACAGGATCTGGCCGGAATCAGGCTTGTAGAGCCGGATGACTGCGCGGGAGAGCGTGCTCTTGCCGCAACCGGATTCGCCGACGAGGCCAAGCGTCGTGCGCGGTGCGACCGACAGGCTGACATGATCGACGGCACACATCTCGACCGGCATGGCGAGAGGCGCAGGCTTGACCCAGTAGGATTTGCAGAGATCGCGGATTTCTAGAAGCGGGCGATCGGCCTCCGCCGGCGTCGGCCCGGAAGATGCGGGGCGGGCGCGCGGCTCGGGCCGGACGCTCCTTACCTTGCCCAATGAATCGCGCTCGATCACCGGCAGCCGTTCGGCCTCGCGGCCAAGCGACGGCATGGAATCGATCAGTGCCCTGGAGTACTCGCTCTGCGGGGCGGCAAAGAGATCGGCGGTGGTCGCCTCCTCCATCTTGTCGCCGGCATACATGACCACGACGCGGTCGGCGACTTCGTAGATGACGCCGAGATCGTGGGTGATCAGCAGGATCGCCGCGCCGACTTCCTCGTTCAATTCGCGGAGCAGCTCGAGCACCTGTTTCTGCACCGTGACGTCGAGCGCGGTGGTCGGCTCGTCGGCGATGATGATGCGCGGCCGGCAAGCGACCGCCATGGCGATCATGATACGCTGGCACTGGCCGCCGGACAGCTCGTGGGGATACGAGCGCATGGCGCGATCGGGATCGGGGATCAGGACCTTTTCCAGCAGTTCGCGAGCCTTCCGCCGCGCATTCGCGCGGCCGATGGGCTCATGAAGAAGGATCGCCTCGACGATCTGGTCGCCGCAGGTAAAGATCGGATCGAGCGATGCCATCGGATCCTGGAAGATCATGGCGATATGGCGCCCACGCAGCTTGCGCAGTTCCGCCGGCGGCAGCTTCAGGATGTCGACGCCGTCCACCAGAACCTCGCCGCCGGTGACCACTGCATTCGGCGGCAGGAGCCCCATCACGCCAAGCGAGGTGATGGTCTTGCCGCTGCCGCTTTCACCGACGAGCCCGAGGATTTCGCCCGGCCGGATGGTGAAATCGATATCGCGCACCGCGGACTTCAGCCCGGCGCTGGTCTTGAAGGCGATCGAGAGGTTTCTGACTTCGAGCATCCGACCTCCTCTCAGACGTGTTCGTTGGTGGTGATGGGAGCGGCATGGCCGAATGCGCCGTCGATCCCGCAGATTTCGGCCGCAAACTGGCTGCCCTTTTCCATGGCGATCGCGATGGCGTCCGCCGAAGGTCGGCTGCCGCGCGTCCAGCCTGCCGCGAGCAGCGAAAGGAGCGTCGCTGTGATGAACGCATCGCCGGCACCGAGCGTATCGACGACATTGGCGGGCTTTGGCAGGACCGAAACGAAGTCCTCGCCGTTATAGGCCGTGGCGCCTTCCGGTCCGAAGGTCGCCAAGGCCACGCTGCAGCCGTTGGAAACGGCTTCGCGCAGGACAGCAAGACCGCGTTCGCGACCGACGTCGC
This sequence comes from Hyphomicrobiales bacterium, assembly GCA_900471605.1. Lineage (GTDB taxonomy): Bacteria > Pseudomonadota > Alphaproteobacteria > Rhizobiales > Rhizobiaceae > Neorhizobium. Next base: position 5,714 of record UCEY01000036.1, read on the forward strand.
CCGCTGAAAGCGCTGCGAAATCAAGATGCGGCGTTATGGGTCCGATCAGATCGTCCACCTGCCAGCGATAGGAAAAGTCATAGGAGAGCAGAGCACTTGCGTCCTTCAATACCGCCAGGTGCGGATTGAGATGGCTATAGCAACTCGTGTGCACGAGGCGGAAACCGGCGATATAGTCGAAATCGGCCTGGTCCGGCGTGAAGGGATTTTCGCGCGCGACGCCGCCCTTGTTTGAAAACACGAATTCGCGGTTTCCGTCAACGACGCGCACATCCGCATGGCCGTTCTCGCCTTCGACAATCCGGCAGAGCGGCGTTGGGATGGCAAGCTCTTTCAGCGTGGAGCGCACATGACGGCCGGCGGCGTCCGTGCCGAACGTGCCGAGAAAAGCCGCCTCCGCGCCGAGCATCCTGGCGTAGGCCGAAAAATTGAGCGCATTGCCGCCCGGGTACATCTTGCCCGTATGCAGGTAACGGTCGACGACATTGTCGCCCAGTCCGAGGACCCTGAGGCCCGAATATGTCTTGTCCGGCGTCATCATTCCCTGACCGCCTTCCCTGTCTTGCGGTGCCTAGACGGGTAGGACATCCGCCGATCGCACAACCCGACCCGGCGCGAAACTCTCACGCCGGGATTGAAGGCGATGTCAGCGGACGTCTTCGTCATCAGTAGTCGACCTTCCACATGTAACGGCGCACGCTGAGCGGATGCTCGCGCAGAACCGAAAGCGTATGCGCGAACCAGTACCAGGTGACACCAATCACGAAGGGAGACAGAAGCGGCGAGACATCCTCGTAGCGGCCCGCATCGAAGGTAATGATCTTGTCCGTGACGCGGCGGGTGAACTTCAGCGCCCGCTGGTCGATCTTGCGGTTCTCGCCGTTGTCCATCAGGAAGACATAGGCCATGTCCGGATCGGCCACCTCGAACGGGCCGTGGCGGAATTCGCCCGAATGGATGTCGGACGCGTCGAGCCACAGCATCTCGTTGAAGATGCAGATCGAATACTGGTAGTTCAGCGCCGACAGAATGCCGCTCGAAAGAACGTAGTAGATATTCTCGTCCTTGTAACGACGGGCGAGTTCCATGCCGCGCTCGCGCTCGGCATTCTTGATGTCGTGCAGCTTGGCCGGCATCGCTTCCAGATCGGCGATGAGCTGGGCGCCGACCGGGTTGCCGAGGCGCTTCAGGAAATGGGCGGCGAAGAGATAAGCGATCATCGTCTTCGGCATGCCCGGCAATTCCTTGCTGTAGGGCAGCAGGTAGTCGCAGATCTTCGCAAGGCCGCTGTCGTGGCCGGAAGTCAGCGCTACGGTGACGGCGCCGGTGGTCTTCGCCCAGCGGGCGGCGACCACGGTGTCCTCGGTTTCGCCATTATGCGACGTCAGCAAAACGACTGCCTTCTCGTTCACAGGCTTCGGACGGCGGGTTTCGAGTTCCGTCGAGTTGATGCGCTCGATCCTGAGATCGCAATGTTTGTCGAGGATGTACTTGACGGGCTCGATATAGGAGTTCGAGCCGCCGGCGCCGATGAGGTAGATGGATTCGATTTGCCGCGACGAGAAGATTTCATCAACCAGCTTTTCGGCTACCGGGTTGCCATCCCGGAAGGTCATCTCCAGAACGCCCTTCAGATAGTCGCCTTCGAGGTAGTTCGGGTTCGGAGCGGACTTGATCTGTTCGTCGCTCGGCGTCAGGTTTTCGAGAGCCATGTTATTCATTCTCCAAAGGGAATTCAGGAAGCACGGCCGAAGCCACCGCCGCCCGGCGTTTGCAGGAACAGGCTGTCCCCGCGGTTCATCAGGATGTTGGTGATCGAGATGTCGTATTCCTTGACCGTCCCGCCGGCATTCGCGAATTTCAGCCGCGCGGCCTCGCCCTGGCCGCCACCGAAAACGCCGTCAGCCGGAGTGCGCAGCCCCTCGCACGAGGCGTTCGCTCGCACACCATCCGTCATCGCGACCACTTCGCGGACAATGCCCATACCGCCCGTCGTGTGGCCTTCGCCACCCGAGCCGGTGGCGAGCGCGTAACGGCGCACCATCAGCGGGTATTCGATTTCGAGCGCTTCGGCCGGCAGGTTGGAGGTGTTGGTGATGTGCACCTGAATGCCGTTCATGCCGTCATGCTCGAGGCTTGCGCCCGCACCGCCACCTACGGTTTCGAGATAGACGAAATTGCCTTCGCGGGTCTTGTGCGGACCGAAAAAGATCATCGTCGCGTTCATGTCGGCAGAGGAGGCGAATACCTTTTCCCTCGGCAGCACGTCGGCGAAGGCCTGGAAGATGGCCCGGACGACGCGCTGGCAGCTGGTCGAGCGGATGCCGACCGCAGCCGGGAATTTCGGACGCACCAGCGTGCCCTCTTCCGCAACAATCGTCACGGGAAGCGCCATGCCCTCGTTCGGCGGCAGCGACGGATCGAGCAGCGCCTTGATCGTGTAATAGCAGGTGGCATCGAGAGCGGTCTTGGGAATGTTGACCGCACCTCGCGCCTGAACGTCTGTGCCGGTGAAATCGAAGGTGATGCCGTCGCCCTCGACCTTGATCGCCACCTCGATGCGGCAGGGTTCGTAACCGACGCCGTCGCCGTCGATGAAGGCTTCGCCCCTGTAGATGCCGTCGGGAAGATCGCCGATGCGCTTGCGCAGGCGGCTTTCCGAGTAGGCGATCAGGTCGTCGATTGCTTTTTCGACCGTGGCGATGCCGAACTGGTCGGCGAGCGCCACGAGCTTGCGCTGGCCGATCTCGTTGGTGGCGATCTGCACCTTGAGGTCGAGAATACGTTCCAGCGGATCGCGGCTGTTGGTGCTGATGAGCTTGACGATCTGCTCGTCCAGAACTCCTTCGCGGGCGATCTTCAGCACGGGGATGCGCAGGCCTTCCGCAAAGATGCTCGTCTGGCTCGGATCACACGAACCGGGAACGCCGCCGCCGACATCCGAATGATGGCCGAGATTGGCGGCGAAGAAGCAGAGACGGCCTTCGTAGAAAACGGGCGTCAGGATGGAGATATCCGGCGTGTGCGAGCCGCCCGCAAGATAGGGATCATTGCAGATGAAGGCATCGCCCGGCCTGATATCCTCAAGCCTGTAGTTTTCCAGCACTGCCGCGACGCCGCCCTGCAGCGAACCGAGGTGGACCGGAATATGGGACGCCTGCACGATCAGCCGGCCACGGCCGTCGAAAAGACCGACCGAGCAATCCTTGCGTTCCTTGATATTGGTCGAGAAGGACGAGCGCACGAGGCTCAACCCCATCTCGTCCGTGATCGACATGAACCGGTTGGAGTAGACCTCCATCTCGATGGCGTCGAATTCGCGCGTTGGTCTGACGTGCTGCTGCATCACGCACGGTCCTTCACAAAGCTGAGGATGATGTTGCCATAGGCGTCGACGACGCCCGACTGCCCGGGAAGGACATAGCTGGTCGAGGTCAGTTCTTCGATGATCGCGGGACCGGAGAACTTTTCACCCTGCGGCATCGCAGCCCGTTTATAGACTGGGACAGTCCGCCATCCGGCTTGCGGATCGATATAGACCTCGCGCTCACCGACGATCGCTTCCTTCATGGAGCCGGCAACGCCCGGCACCGTCTGGAGCGGTCGGCCCGCGTGACCGATCGCCTGGACGCGCAGGTTGACGATCTCGACGGGATGGTCGTCCAGCGCATAACCGTAGACGACGCGATGGGCTTCCGCGAACCGGGCGGCAAAATCTTCCGCCGTGGATAGAATGCCCTCGACGCGGATTTCATGGTTCTGGCCGGCATAGCGGGCTTCCGCGATGTGCTGGAACGCACGCTTCTCATCGGGGATCGTTTCCGCTTCGAGCCACTCCCGTGCCTGGACTTCGAGGCCTTCGACCGCCGATGTGATATCGAGCCAGGCCTCCCCTTGAGCGCGCTTGATCTGTGTCGAGACGAAATCGCGCGTCACGTCCGACAGCAGCACGCCGCGAGCGCACATCGTCCCGGGAGATTCGGGAATGATGACGGTGTTCAGACCGGTTTCCGCAGCCACCAGCGAGGAGTGGAGCGGGCCGGCGCCACCGAAAGCCATCAGCGCGAAGGATTTGAGGTCGTGTCCCTTGTCCATGGAGACCGCCCGGATGGCGCGCGCCATGTTGGCGACCGCGATGCGGATGATGCCCCATGCGGTATCTTCGACCGAACGGCCGATCTTCTCGGCCACGACGCTGACCGCCTTGAGGGCCGCCTCGCGATCGACCGGCATGGCACCATCGAGAAGCGCGACCGGATTGAGCCGCTGCAGCACGATATTGGCGTCGGAGATCGTCGCATCCGTTCCGCCCTTGCCGTAGGCGGCAGGTCCCGGAACTGCGGCGGCACTCTGCGGGCCGACCTTCAGGCCGCCGGCATCATCGAGCCAGGCGATCGAGCCGCCGCCGGCGCCGATGACGTTGACGTCGACCATCGGGCAACGGATGGAGTAACCGGCCACCTCGCGGTCGGTGGAATAGGCCGGCTTGCCATTGGCGATCAGCGCGACGTCGGTGGAGGTGCCGCCGACGTCATAGGTGATGATGTCGGGGAAGGACGCCGCCTTGCCCACCAGAGACGCGCCGACAACACCGGCCGCAGGACCGGAGAGGCAGGTCCGGACGGGATAGTTGCGCGCCGTCTCGGTGGACATGAGGCCACCGTTGGAATGAATCGTATAGGGCTTTGCCTCGACGCCGGCCTTGCGCGACCGGGTCATGAAGCGATCGAGATAACCATCCATGCGCGGCATCAGGTAAGCGTTCATGACGGTGGTCGAAATGCGCTCGTATTCGCGGAATTCGGGCAGGACGTCGCTCGACAGCGAAATGAAGACATCCGGCAGGTGCTTGCGGATGATTTCGGCGGCACGTTGCTCGTGTGCGGGATTACGATAGGAATGCAGGAAGCCGATCGCGACGGCTTCCACGCCCTCTTGTTTGAAGCGCTCCGCAGCGGCTTTGACGCCCGCTTCGTCGAGCGGCAAGATGACTTCGCCGGTTGGGCCGAGACGTTCCGCCACTTCGAGGCGCAGCGGACGGACAACCAGCGGGTCCGGCTTTCGAACGCTCATGTCGAACAGATCGGGACGGGTCTGACGGCCGATTTCCAGCACATCACGAAAGCCCTCGGTGGTTAGCAGACCGGTCTTTCCGCCGCGACGCTCGATGACCATGTTGGTTGCGACCGTCGTGCCATGGCCGAAATGGACCACGTCGGATGTATGAAGGCCGCGCTCGGTAAAGCCCGCGATGCCGGTCTCGATCGCTTCCGAAGGATCGTGAGGCGTCGAGGACACCTTGAAATGGCTCATGTTTCCGGTCTCGTCATCGAGGACCGTGAAATCTGTAAAGGTTCCGCCGACATCGATGCCGACCCTGATATTGCCCATGATGCTCTGGTCTTCTGCACTGTGGCTGCAGCTTGACGCCGACGCCTTGCCTGTCATGGGCATGATCTAAAATCGACTATCGCATCTTGTAAAATTCAATTAATCGAGCTTTCCATTCCAAAATGGAATGTTCTTGGAGGTGCAGATCATGCGACGGATCAAGCTCAGACATCTCGACACACTTGCCGCCTTCATGAAGACCGGATCGGTGACGGAGGCGGCGCTGGTGCTCCACACCACCCAGCCGAACGCCAGCAAGTCGTTGAAGCAGCTTGAGGATTTTGCGGGCGTCAAGCTCTTCGAGCGGAGCGCGGGACGATTGCGTCCGACGCCGGAGGCCGAACTCCTTTTTTCGCACGCGGCGCGGCTGATGGATGAGTTGACAGTTTTTGAGAACCTTTCGCTCGATCTCACAGCCATGGTGCAGGGTTATGTGAACATCGGCATCCTGTCGGCCTTCAGCACCGCCCTCATCCCGATGGCGATCGAGCGTTTCAACAACTTATATCCGGGCATTCAGGTCCAGGTGGATCTGCTCGATTCTGACAAGATTCATTCCTATGTCAGCCGCGGGAACTACGACTTCGGGCTGGTACACCACCCCGAACACGAGTCCGACCTGATGACGCAGACGCTGAAGACCTCGTCCATGGTCTGCATCATGCCGCCCGACCACAAGCTCGCTCAACATCGGATCATCCTGGCGAGCGACATTGCCGATCAGCCATTCGTGACCTATCCTCGCTCAGTACCTTTCGGCGCGGCGATCTTCCGATCCCTGTCCGACGAGGGCGTAAAGCCCTCGAACTACCTGATCTCCAACCAGAGCCAGCTCATTCGCCGCCTCGTCGAACGGGGCCGCGGGGTGGCGCTCGTCGACCGCTTCTCGGTCTGGGATGCGAACGAACTCGACCACATAGCGGTGCGCCAGTTCGAGCCGCGCATTCCCGTCTCAATTGGAATGATCATCCCCAAACGACGCCCCTTATCGCTTGCGGCACAGACATTCGTGGGAACTTTGAAGGAGATTCTCCAATAGAACTCAGCTTAACCAGGTGTGATACGCCCTTGCGAGGACTCGAACCGCTAACCCGCGATTTCCCGCGTATAGCACATTTATGGGACCGGACCCTGGTCAGACAGGGCTGGTTGCATTTGCTTACTTCACAATGCGATAGGCGATATGCCGCGCGAACGGCGTCTCGAGCATGCTGGTGGGTTCAAGCTTGATCTGATTGGGCAGCGTGTCGAACAGGCGAGTCCCAGCACCAAAGACCACCGGCACGATATGTAACTCGATCTCGTCGACAAGCCCGCCAGCCAGTGCTTGGCGAAAGACGTCGGCTCCGCCCATGAGGCTCACATCCTTGCCTCTGGCCGCCAACTTCGCCTGCTTCACCGCGTCGGGAATTGTCCCAGCCGCGTGATAGATTCCAGCGCTGTGCGAGGCGAGTAACGGCCGGTGGGTGACAACGAAAAGCGGCAGCTTTAACGGCCCTGTGGGCCCGTTCTCGTCCCAGTATGGGATCGAGTCGTCATAGCATTTGCGGCCGCAGATCACGGCGCCGATAGTGCTGGTGAGGCGCTGCACATATGCATCGCCCTCTGCACCGCTGTTGAAGAACCATTCGTGAAGAAATTCGCCATTCTTGCCGAGTGGTTCCTCCCTGGTCTGGTTTCCTGCGGTAATGAAGCCGTCGAGGGACATGCTGATATTGAAAGCGACCTTGGCCATTTGCGTTCTCCGTGACCGATCGGTTGAGGGTTACGCCTTCATGACGAATGAGTGTCGGCCAAACCTACATCTGGGCAAAAAATAACTCGTCGCGGCCTCTTGAAGCGCCCGAATTCCTCTCAAGACTCCTGCTTACGGCGTTGAACTGGAGGCCCAGGTCGAGGCGAAGAGCGGCGGAGCGGACGAGGCGCTCAAGCTGGATTTCAATGCCCACTTCCGGTCCATCGACACCATATTGCTGAGCCGGAAGATGGTGGAGGAAGGCTATCTGACCCATTGGGGCAATGCGGCGAAGAGATACCCGAAGGACCCGTTCTATGCCTTCGCGCAACGCATTGTCGATGTGCAAAAGGTGGTGCCGAGCGACAGGCTGGAGAAGTCCCGATGGGAGCGCACGGTAGTCAGGAGCGGAGACCTTCCGCATGAAGTTGGCGCGTTGAGGGCCGAAGCAGGTAATAACATCGCCGTTTTCGGCGGAGCGGGATTTGCCTCGGCGTTGATCGCGGCCGGGTTGGTTGACGAGTTCCAATTCTACGTCAATCCGGCAGCTCTCGGCGGCGGGACCCGGATTTTCGACCAAGCCGGTTTCCGCAAGCTCCGCCTGCTTGGCTCAAAGGGCATATGAATGCGGAATTGTGGTGAACCGCTATGCGCTGGCAACCTAACCGCCCTTCTAGCCGGACTCGCTGTTGCGGGCGCCAGAACCGCTCCCGATCGCACTGAGCCCAATTCGTGCCGGCGGCACATCACCCTCCCCGATCCGTTGCGGCCTCTCGCCGCGGCACTAGGTTGCCAAGAGGCGTTCGCGATTGGAAAGGCTGCCGGTGCAGTCTTGCTGACTGGGCGGTTGTTCATGCTTGGCTTCGGTCCTGCGCCTTGATACCCTCGCGAACGATCGACTTTTTACAAAACGCCAAATCGTAGCGCGTCATGTCAAATGACATAGGCTCATTGTTCCCGGCATGTTATGTTGAAACATCATCGGCCACCGAATGTGTAGGCGCCGATGCCTGAGAGTTACGATGTGCTCCCGCCTGCTGAATGGAGGTGAAGCCATGTTTGCTTCTCGATCTTCACGTCCCATATTGCAACCGCTTCTCGAACGCTACGCCTCGGCCTATCACGTTCGTGGTCCCGAGCGTGAAGCACTCATCGAACAAACGCTCGCATACATCGCAAACGATCCAGACGTTATGCTTATCGAGCCCGTGGAGCGCGCAATCGCTGTCGCAATGGCGCAGATTCGTGAGGCCAATTTCATAGCTCGGGCCGCACCAGTCGAGACTACTTTGGCTCGATAATACGTCGCACCGCCCTTGCGGCGCTTGTCCACGCGCCCCATGGTCGGATCTGTATGCCAGTGTAAGCCTCTCCCGATTTGCAGACCTGAACCGCCCCGGGTTTGC
>UCEY01000086.1 GCA_900471605.1 Hyphomicrobiales bacterium
ACGGCAGGCGACTGCGCGGGGCTCTAGAATGCTGGCCGAAGGCCGGAAATCGGTGAATTTACCGAGGGTTTTGATCGTTGGTGGGTGGATCCTCGGGTCGAGCCCGAGGATGACGAAGGAGAGAGGGGCTATCAGGCGTGCCCCAAGTCGTGGTTTCAGCAAGCGGGACGGCGGCTGTTGTCGCAAGCCACTCCCACACACTCGTCATCCTCGGGCTCGACCCGGGGATCCACTCATCGGCGACCCCGATGGTAAAACAAAAAGCCCGGCCCCAAAAAGGGACCGGGCTTCTCTTTCCTGCTTGGGAGGCAGATTAAACGGTTCAGCTGACCAGATTGGCGTTGATGAAGTCGAAATTGATGTCTTCGCCCATGCCGGGCTTGTCGGAGATATGCACGAAGCCGTCCTCGTCCATCGGATCGACGAGGGCGTTCAGGTATTCGAAGCCGTCGTCATATTCGAGGAACGGGTGCAGCAGGCCACGTTCGTACCATTTTGCATTCTTGGTGCAGGCCGCGACGATCAGGTTCGGTGCGCCGTTGCCGTGAATCTCGCAGTTCATGCCGAAGGATTCGGCGAGATGCATGCTTTTCATCGCCGGGCTGATGCCGCCAACGTCGTGGACGCCGGTGCGCAGGATATCGCAGGCCTTCGAGGTGATCCATTCGGCGCGGCTGAAATGCTTGCCGCCGGCGCTTTCCGGGCCGAGGACCGGAATGTCGAGGTTTTCCGCAAGCCAGGCATAGGAGGCCGAGCTCTGCTCGTCCATCGGCTCCTCGATCCAGGCGAAGCCGAGCTTTTCGAGGCCCTTGCCGAGTTCCAGCGCTTCGGTGCGGGTATACCAGTGGAAGGCGTCGATCATCAGGTGGATATCCGGGCCGACCGCCTCGCGGACCGCGGCGCAGGCCTTCAAGTCCATCTTGACGTCGGGTGCCCAGGAAACCGGCGGCATCCAGGTGTGCAGCTTGATGCCCTTGTAGCCGCGCGCCACGAGCTTCTCGCCGAAGCGGCCGTAATCTTCCGGCGTCGCGAGGCCGTTTTCCAGCTCGTCGCCGCACATGATCGAGCCATAGGCCGGGATCTTTTCGCGGTAGCTGCCGATCAGCTTGTGGACCGGCATGTTGAGCTTGCGGCCGGCGAGGTCCCAGAGGGCGCAGTCGACGATCGCGAGCGCGCGGTCGGTCAGCTGCATGGCGCTGCCGCGCTGCCAGTGGGCGAGGTTCTGCCACAGGCGCTCTCGCGCGAACGGGTCTTCACCGATCAGCACTTTCTTGACGAACTTGTCGATCACGTGCGGGCGGATGACTTCCGGCGGCGCGAAGCAATAACCTTCGGCGCCGTCGTCATCGACGATGGTGAGCAGCGCCAGGTTGACCTTGTGCGGCGGGCCGGGATGAGCATGGCCAGCGGTATCCTGGTGGCGGCGCGTGGTATGGGAGAATACCCGCACATTGACGTCTACGATCTTCACGAAATTCCTCCTGTCAGAAGCGGAGGGACGAGCCCTCGCCATTTCATTTCGGGGACCCGGCCGAGGCCGGATCGGCGCCGCCGAACGGGCGGCAACAATCTGTCGTTCACGCCTCGTCGGGGTGGCCGGCCGAGGCGAAGGCACCACCCTGGTAGATGACGGCCGGATCGGTCGGATCCTCCCTGCCGGCTGCGGCTTCCACTTCCACCCGCCATTTCGCGGATGTATCCTCGGGCTTCCAGCCGAGGAAGGCCGCATTGCGATTGTCCCACCACTGCTCGTCATTGGCCGAGGCGCCGTAGACGATGGTGTGGGCGATCCGCGGCGCCGCAAAGGCGCGCCGGCAGAGCGAGAAGAAATCGCGATAGCTGAGCCAGGTCGCCAGCATGCGGGTGTTGGCCGGCTTCTCGAAGCATGAACCGATGCGGACCGACAGGGTCTCCTGCCCGAATTTCTCGAAATAGAGGCTGGCGATCGCCTCACCGAAAACCTTCGAGGCCCCGTAGAGCGAATCCGGTTTCGGCACGACCGTGCTGTCGAGCCGTTGATCGCGCCGGTAATAGCCGATGACGTGGTTGGAACTGGCGAAAACGATGCGCGGCAGGCCGTTGTGGCGCGCGGCTTCGTAGATATTGTAGAGGCCGACGATATTGCCCTCAACGATCAGGTCGAAGGTCTTTTCGACGGAAATGCCGCCGAGGTGAATGATCCCGTCGACGCCTTCGACCAGCCTTGCGACACCCGCGGCATCCGCAAGGTCGCATTGGATGAAGGTTTCGTGCGCGCCCGCATCGGTGATTTCGCCGATATCCGACAGAACGACGTGTTCGGCGATTTCCTTCAGCATCGGCCGAATTGCCCGGCCGACCCCGCCCGCGGCGCCGGTTAAAAGCAGTCTCTTGAGCATTCTTCCCTCGTGGGCGGATCAACGGCGAATGGGTTGCTCCGTCATGTCATCATACCTCATAGGTCATCTCATACTATAGGTCTAGGGCTTTGCGTCAACAAATTTCTTGCCCGGCGCTTGACAATGTAGCGGGGTTTTACCCCTCTAAGTGACTGAAATGCCAGAGCGAGGGAGCGGGCGGACATTGAAGAGAGCAGATAACATCACTGGAGAAGCGCCCTCGCGAAAAGGCCGCAATCTGGTCGAGACGGTCGGCCGGCGCATGCGGGATGCGATTGCCAACGGGGAGCTGAAACCCGGCGACAAGCTGCCGACGGAAAGCGGGCTGACGCTGCAATACCAGGTCAGCCGCACGGTCATCCGCGAGGCGATCGCTTCGCTGCGCGCCGACAACCTCGTCGAGGTCCGCCACGGCGTCGGCGTTTTCGTCCTGGCGCCGCAAGGCGGGCTGCAGAGCGGCTTCCGCAGCGTGGATGCCAGCCGCGTTTCGTCGATCATCGAAATGCTGGAAGTCCGCGCCGCCATCGAGATCGAGGCGGCGGGCCTTGCGGCCATCCGCTCGTCACCGGCGCAGCAGGAACTGATCTTCGAATGTCTGGAGACGATCAAGCGCCAGATCGCCGCCGGCGCGGCAACCGTCGAGAGCGATCGGGCCTTCCACCTTGCCATCGCGGACGCCACCAACAACCCGCGTTTCCGGGAACTCCTGGAAGCGATCGGCAAACAGATGATCCCGCGATCGCTGCTGCAGGAGGGCGATGTCGACATTTCGCCGGCGGAATACCTGACGCAGATCCAGAACGAGCACGCCCATATCGCCCGAGCAATCACCGATGGCGATGATTCGGCCGCCCGCGATGCCATGCGCATGCATCTCAAGGGGAGCCAGCAGCGCTACCGGTCGCTGATACGCCGGGCCTGAGATTTCCATAAAGATAATATAAGTGTTGACAGTCATAATATGACTTGGTAGCCTTCCGGAAATCAACCAGGAAGGGACAGCCATGTCTATGGATCCAAATGAACTGAAGCGTGCGCTCGGCGCCGGCCTCTTGTCGTTCCCCGTCACGCCGTTCGGCACGGATGGCCTCTTCAACCGCGAGCCCTATGAAAAGCATGTCGGCTGGCTGGCCGGTTTCGATGCTACGGTGCTGTTTGCCGCCGGGGGCACGGGCGAGTTCTTCTCGCTGGAGCCCTCCGAAATTCCGGAGATCATCGCCGCCGCCAAGGCTTCTGCCGGCAGCACGCCGATCGTTTCGGGCTGCGGTTACGGCACGCGGATCGCGGTCTCGATCGCCAAGTCCGCGGAAAAGGCCGGTGCCGACGGCATTCTTCTGCTGCCGCACTACCTGATGGATGCCAGCCAGGAAGGCCTTTACCAGCATATCAAGACCGTCTGCCAGTCGGTCGGCATCGGCGTGATGGTCTATAACCGCGACAATTCGATCCTCACGGCGGAAACGCTGGCGCGCCTTTGCGAGGCCTGCCCCAATCTGGTCGGCTTCAAGGACGGTTCCGGGGATATCGGCCTGGTGCGCAAGATCACCGCCGTCATGGGCGACCGCCTGACCTATCTCGGCGGCATGCCGACAGCCGAGCTTTTCGCCGACGCCTATCTCGGCGCCGGCGTCACCACCTATTCGTCGGCCGTCTTCAACTTCGTGCCGGCGCTGGCGCAGACGTTCTACAAGGCGCTGCGGGCCGGCGATACCGCCGCCACCAACCGGATCCTCATCGACTTCTTCTATCCGTTCATGGAAATCCGCAACCGCCAGAAGGGTTACGCGGTGTCGGCGATCAAGGCCGGCGTGCGGCTGATGGGCTTCGATGCCGGTCCGGTCCGCACCCCGCTGACCGACCTGACCGCGGAAGAGGTCAAGATGATGGAAGCTCTCTGCGAGCCCTATCGCAACAATGCTCTCGGGGCGCAGGCGGCTGAATAAGCGTCCTCCTCTCCACCCTCTCTCCGGGAGCAGCCGGCAGGTCCAACCTGCCGGCTTTTTCGTGTGCTTTGCCCCTGCCTTGCCGCGCCCTTGCCGTCATGCCCGGGCCTGTCCCGAGTATCTGTCCACGTCTCCGGTGTTGAACCGGGAGGAGTTCGCCAAGGAACAAAAGCTTGCAAGCGATCAACGCAAAACGCCCGCAACCGGAGTTGCGGGCGCCGTCCTGGGAGGGACTTGGGTAGCTTCTGATCAGCGCTGTTTCGAGACGGTGCGCAGGCGGACCGTCCAGCCGTAGTGGTTCACATAACCCTTCACGTCGGCGCGATAGACGACGCTGTCGACAACCGCGGAGATCGGCTGGAGTGCAGGAACGAGTTCCTCGTAGCGCTTCTGGATGTCTTCATAGGCCGTCTTCTGCTTCGCCGCGTCGCGTTCCACCAGTGCCTTGGCGGACATGTCGTTCAGCTGCTGGTCGAAGAATGACGTGCGCCAGCCGATGATACCGCTGAGCTTGGCGTCGTCGGCATTGTTCGGGTTGATGACGAGGGCGCGCAGGTTGGAATGCGGATGCGGCTCCTGGCCGCCGCCGCCGCGGCCGACGATCATTTCGAACTTGCGCTCGCGCATCGGGCCGTAGATCTGGTCGCCGGCACCCTGGACGATTTCGGCCTTGATGCCGGCCTGGGCCAGCGTCGCCTGGATGGCGGTGGCGGTGTCGGTAAACGGCGGCTCGTTGAGCGTCAGCAGCCGGACCGGGAAACCGTCGGGATAACCCGCCTTGGCGAGCAGCTGCTTGGCCTTGGCGACATCGACCTTGTAGTCCGGATCGGCCAGGCTGCCGACGACGCCTTCGGCGACCGGGCGAAGACGCTTGGTCCCGTAGTTCGGCATGATCGTCTTGTTGATGCCGTCATAGTCGATCAGGTGGCGGATCGCGAGCCGGACATCCGGGTTCTTGAAGCGCTCGTCCTTCATGCTCACGGCGAGGAAGTAGAAGCCCGAGCTCGGCGTGCTCTGTACTTCGACGTCCTTGTTCTTGCCAAGTGCTGCGATATCGGGAACCGACAGGCCGATGGCCACGTCGACGTCGCCCTTTTCGAGCATCAGCCGCTTGGTCTGGGATTCCGGCATGTGGCGGAAGATGACCCGCTTCATCTTCGGTTTTTCGCCCCAGTAGTCGTCGAAACGCGTCAGGATGAGCATTTCGTTGGAGGCCCAGCGCGTCAGGCTGAAGGCGCCGGAGCCGGCGACGTTGATCTTCAGCCAGGCCGCGCCCTTGTCGCCGTTGGTCTCGTGGCTCATGGCGGTCTTCATGTCGACGACCGCGCTGGCATCCGGCTTGCCGAAGATGTCGAGCGTGAGCTGCGGATCGGTCGGCTGGGCGGGCTTCAGGGTGATCTTGTTGCCGTCGGCCGTCAGCAGCTGGTCGATATTGTTGGCCTTGTAACCGAAGGACGACCAGACGCCCGCGCCGACCAGGCCGAGGCTGATATTGCGCTTGATCGACCAGACGACGTCCTCGGCCCTGACCGGGTTGCCCGAGGTGAACTTCGCGCCGTCCCTCAGCGTGAAGGTGATGGAGCCGTCGTCGGCGATCGTCCAGGAGCTGGCGAGGCCCGGATTGACGGTCTTCTTGTCCGCCGCGAGCTCCACCAGCGTGTCGTAGAGGTTGGCGATGACGCCTGTCGCCTCGCGGCCCGAAATCGCCGCCGGATCGAGGGTCAGGATATTGTTCATGCTCAGGCCGACGATCAGCTGGTCGGCGGGGGTATCGGCGAAAGCGCCAACCGGCGCAGACAGCGTCAGCGCCGTGGCGAGCGCCACATGCTTCATCCATTTCATTTGGGTTTCCTCCATTCGAGGCGCTCATATGAGAGTATGACGTCACATGAGATGCCGCGTTGTATGAAGACTGAAAAGGAAATCTTCGTCAACCGATATGGCGACAGGAAAACGGATTTCGCATCATCTTCGCAGGAGTCCTGATACTGAAATTCGAGGAAGTTCTCTTTCCTTGGCGGATGTCATATTATGAGTTGACGAGCATTCGGGGCGCCTTCTAGATTGCCGGCGCGATGTCGAGGAGGATGGGCATGAAACGGCTTCTGATTACCGGGGCGGCCGGCAACATGGGCAAGGCCATGCGCCAGCGGCTCGGGCACCTGGCGGAAATGATCCGCATTTCCGATATCGCCCCTCTCGACGATGTCGCGGCCAACGAAGAGCCGTTTGCCTGCGATCTTGCCGATCCGGATGCGGTCCGCCGCATGGTCGAAGGATGCGACGGCATCCTGCATTTCGGCGGCATTCCCTCGGAAAACACCTTTGCCAGCATTCTCGACAGCAATATCCGCGGCCTGCACAATCTCTACGAAGCGGCGCGCGAGCACGGCAAGCCGCGCATCCTGTTTGCCAGCAGCAACCACACCGTCGGCTTCTACCGGCAGGACCAGTTCATCGGCGTCGATCAGCCGACCAGGCCGGACGGCCTCTACGGCGCCTCGAAATGTTTCGGCGAGGGGCTGGCGCAGATGTATTTCCACAAATTCGGCCAGGAAACGGCAATCGTCCGTATCGGCGCCTGCTGGCCGAGACCGACCACGGTTCGGATGCTGTCGATCTGGCTGAGCTTCGACGACATGGCATCGCTCGCGGAGAGGGTCCTCAGGGCGCCCTATCTCGGTTGCCCGACGATCTGGGGCGTTTCGGACAATCAGCCGAAATGGTGGGACAATTCCGCATCCGCCTATCTGGGATGGGTTCCGAAGGACAGTTCGGAGATTTATCGAGCCGAGGTGGAGCGCAATCCCGGCATTCCGGATAAGGGCTCATCCCAGGCGAAATGGCAGGGCGGCGGTTTCGTCGATGATCCCATCTATACCGAGCCTCCCCGCTCCCTGAACCGGTAACGATCCCATGAAAATCACCGATCTCACCACCACCGCCGTCAGCCTGCCGCTTGCCGAACCGCTCGGCAATGCCACGGCGACCATTCATCAATTCTCCTGCATCGTGATCGATCTCGTCACCGACGAAGGATTGCGGGGCGAAAACCTGATCTTCACCATCCGGCCGGAACAGCTGAAGCTTCTGGACAGCATGGTTCATGTGCTGCGGGATGCGGTGATCGGGCGGGATCCCGACGACACCGGCGCCTTCTGGGCCGATGCCTGGCGGCGCATCAACTTCATCGGCTTCACCGGCGTCTCGATCATGGGCATTTCTGCGATCGACGGCGCCATGTGGGACCTGAGGGCCAAGCGCGCCGGGCTGTCGATCTCGCGGATGCTGGGACGCAGCCGGGAAACCATCCCGGCCTATGCGAGCGGCGGCCTGTGGCTCACCCAGGACATTCCTTCACTCGTCCGCCAGGCGGAAGGGTTTGTCGCGGCCGGGTTCAAGGCGATGAAGCTGCGGCTTGCCGGGCGGATCGACGTGGACCTGCCGCGAGCGAAGGCCGTCCGGGCGGCAATCGGCGGCGAGATCGGACTGATGATCGATGCCAACCAGGTGCTCGACGTCGATTCAGCGATCAAGCTCGGCGATGCGCTGGCGCCGCTCGATATTGCATGGTTCGAGGAACCGGTGCCGGCCCACGCGCTAGAGGATTCGGCAAAGGTCGCGAAAGCCCTGCGCATGCCGGTCGCTTCCGGTGAGAACGAATATACCCGCTACGGTTTCCGGCGGATGATCGAGACGGGTGCCGCCTCCATCCTCATGCCGGATCTCCAGCGGGTCGGCGGCGTCACCGAATTCGCGCGCGTCGGCGCGCTGGCAGCGAGCTTCGACCTGCCGGTCTCGTCGCATCTTTTCCCCGAAATGAGCCTGCAGCTGCTGGCGCATGTGCCGACGGCTCATTCGCTCGAGCATGTGGACTGGTTCGCGCCGCTCTACGACGAGAAGATAGAGCTCGTCGACGGAACGGCCCGGATCCCGGACGCCCCCGGCTGGGGGATATCCCTGAACCGGGATGCTATTCAGCGCTACGCGATTTAGAGGAATAGGAAACTCGGGCCGGAGCGGGACACAGTTGTCCTTCACGGGACCACGTTTCCCCGCATTTCTTGCGAAAGCGCAAGTAAAAGGCCATGCCCTGTTTGTTTCGGGTCAAAGAGCAGAGGGCGGCCTGGACATAAATTCTCTTTCCAGAGGACGGCGATTTACTCCGCCCCTTGTTCCGAAGGAAAGAAACCATGACCGACAAGATTCAGATGACCAGACGCTCGATCCTTGCAGGGGCAGCCTTTGTGGGCGCCATCGCACCGGTCGTACAGGCTTCTTTCGCCCATGCGGACGAAGCGCCGCCGGCAAAGATGAAGCCGGCGGACCTTTCGAAGCTCCGGCGCGAAAAGGTCGAGCTCGTCAAGCCGCCTTTCGTCCACGCCCATACCCAGAAGGCCGACGGCCCGCCGAAGGTGGTCGAATTTACCCTGACCATCCATGAGAAGAAGCTCGTCCTCGACAAGGAGGGCACCGAGATCAATGCGATGACCTTCAACGGGTCGGTTCCGGGCCCGCTCATGGTCGTGCATCAGGACGACTATGTCGAACTCACCCTCATCAATCCCGATACCAACGAGCTCCAGCACAATATCGATTTCCACTCGGCGACCGGCGCGCTTGGCGGCGGGGCGCTGACCGTGGTCAATCCCGGCGAGAAGACCGTTCTGAGGTTCAAGGCAACCAAGGCCGGCGTCTTCGTCTACCATTGCGCACCTCCCGGAATGGTGCCCTGGCACGTCACCTCGGGCATGAACGGCGCCATCATGGTGCTGCCGCGCGACGGCCTCAAGGACGGCAACGGGAAACCGCTGACCTACGACAAGATCTACTATGTGGGTGAACAGGATTTCTATGTGCCGCGCGACGAGAACGGCAAGTTCAAGACATACGCCAGCGCCGGCGAAGCCTATGAAGACACGCTCAAGGTCATGCGGACGCTGACCCCGACGCATATCGTCTTCAACGGTGCCGTCGGTGCCCTGACGGGCCAGAACGCCATGACCGCCGCTGTCGGCGAGAAGGTGCTGATCGTCCATTCGCAGGCAAACCGCGATACCCGGCCCCATCTCATCGGCGGACACGGCGACTATGTCTGGGCGACCGGCAAGTTCGCCAACCCTCCGGAACTCGACCAGGAAACCTGGTTCATCCCGGGCGGCGCTGCGGGTGCGGCGTTCTACACCTTCCAGCAGCCGGGCATATACGCCTACGTCAACCACAACCTGATCGAGGCCTTCGAACTGGGCGCTGCGGCGCATTTCAAGGTCACCGGTGATTGGAACGACGACCTGATGACATCGGTGGTCGCGCCGAGCGGCAGCTGATCGGAAATGGCCGGGAACATGGCATGAGCCTGCTCCCGGCCGCTCTTCATCCCCTGCAAGCGCCAGATTTCGCCTCGGGAGGCGAACATGCCATGCACACACGACGGGCCAAAGCTCTCGCTCCTCCATACCGGGCTTCCGATCACGCTGATCGCCGTGCTGGCGGCGGGTATCTTCCATCAGGCGGGTTTCATGAAGCCTGCACCCCCAGAGGGCGCGGTCTATGAGCCGGCGACAGTCGTCGTTCCGCCCCGCAGCTACAGCTACAGAAGCGACGGGGAATATCTGAAGGGCACGGTCCCGATCGATGCGCCGATGAAGACGGTGGCCGCAGGGCCGAGCCTGACGATCATGAAAAATCAGGTCACGGCCTCGCAATACCGGGCATGCGTCACCGCGGGCGCCTGCAGATCGCCCGAAGCGGCGACATCGAGCAGGGAGGTTCCCGCTACCGGCGTCAGCTTCGACGACGCCACGGCCTATGCCCGCTGGCTCTCCGAGGTGACCGGAGAATACTGGACCCTGCCGACCGACGAGCAGCTGGCGCAGGCAGCCGGCAAGAGATTTCCGGACGATGCTCTGGGCCTCGACCCGGACAGCAAGAACCCCGCGCTGCGGTGGCTCGCCGATTACGAGCGCGAAGCGCGCGAGCGGGCCGCGGGCGATCCCGCACCCCGGCCGACCGGCAGTTTCGGGGAAAACGAATACGGCCTGGCCGACTTCGGCGGCAATATCTGGGAGTGGACATCCACCTGCCATCGCAGGGTCCATCTTTATGTGAACGGCTCCCTTCGCGCCTCCGAGGACATTTGCGGCGTCTACGTGACCGTGGGCACGCACCGCTCGCCGATGAGTTCGTTCATCCGCGATCCGAAAGGCGGCGGCTGCGCCGTCGGAACGCCGCCGGACAATCTGGGCTTTCGCCTGGTCAAGTCCACCCGCTGGTATGCGCCGCTCTTGAAGACGCTTCGCCAGGCGGGCTGGACAACATGAGCATCCGGGCGGCCGAGAGCAAACTCCAAACCGTTTGTCGCAGGTCAAAGAGCGGCGGTCCTTTTGCTCTAGTGTGAATTCCAACGAAGCCGAGGGCTTCTCAGAACAGGAGTTAAGAAAATGAAGAAGATTTTGGCATCCCTGCTCGGCGCGGCGATGGTCACGGCTGTCTGCGGGACGGTGGCGTCGGCGGCCGACTTCGAAGTGCATATGCTCAACAAGGGCAAGGACGGCGCGATGGTCTTCGAACCGAGCTCCCTCAAGATCGCCAAGGGCGATACCGTGACCTTCATCCCGACCGACAAGTCCCACAATGCCGAAACCATCGACGGCCTGATCCCGGAAGGCGCAAAGCCGTTCAAGGGCCAGATGAACGAAAGCGTGAAGGTCACCTTCGACGTTGAAGGTGCCTATGCCGTGAAATGCTCGCCGCATGTCGGCATGGGCATGATCGGCCTTGTCGTCGTCGGCAACGCGCCTGCCAATCTGGAAGCCATCAAGACCGCGAAACTGCCCAAGAAGGCTCGCGAACGTCTCGATGCGGATATCGCTGCTTCCGGCGTTTAAGCCGGGAGCGTCTGGCGGCGGCCATTCCCTCTCCCCCTGGCCGCCGCCACGCTTGTTCCTTCATGCCTCATCCTTGCGCGACGAAAGCGAGGTCCAGCCGATCAGCGCATCAGGCCGGCCATACGAAGCGCATTCTCGATGATCTGCTGGATACCTTCAGGCTCTTTGGCCTGGCGGGAAGAGGTCGAGGCCCGCGTGGGGCCGTCGCTCTTCGCCTGCCTCGGCTCCTCGCCTTCGCCAAGCAGGCCCCAGCTTCTTGCCGAATGAAGCGTCGATGATATGCCGACATCCAGCAGATAGGGTGCGGCGTTCTCGTCGCCGAGCGCGGGGTCGATCGGCGTTCCGTGACCCATTCCGGCAATGCTGTAATATTCGATGACCTGCCTGCCGCGGGCATCCTTCCAGACGGTTTTCGACTGGCCGTCCACCATTTCATCGACATCCGGCCGTGAGCCGACCTCGTGAACGGCGCGCCACTGATCGATGATCGCCTGCGCGTTGGCCGCGGCGACCGTATTGTCCTCGGTGCCCTGCCACACGGAAATGGTCGGCCAGGGGCCCTGATGGGTGGAAGCGGCTCTGAGCCGCGACTGAAGTGCCGCCGCTCCCGGCAGGCCTTGCCCGCGCATCCGGTCGAAGGCCTCGGGAACCGTCGCGGCGACGCCATAGGGCAGGCCGGCGATGATCGCTCCGCCGGCGAAGACCTCGGGATAGGTGGCGAGCATGACATTGGCCATCGCGCCGCCGGCGGAGAGACCGCTGACATAGATGCGCGCCGCATCGATCCCGTAGCGGGAGACGACGGTTTCGATCATCTGGCGGATCGAGTGCGCTTCACCCTGGCCGCGGCGCGTGTCGCCCGGAAGGAACCAGTTGAAGCAAAGATTGCCGTTGTTGGCGCGGACCTGTTCGGGAAAGAGGACGACAAAGCCGTGCCGTTCGGCGAGCTTCGACCATCCGGTTCCGTGGTCATAACCGGACGCGGTCTGGGTGCATCCGTGCAGGACGACGACAAGGGCGGGATGTTCTGGCAGCAGGGAGGGGACGTATATCCTGGCGGCCAGAGTACCGGGATTGGACCCGAAACCGCTCAGTTCCTCCAGATGGCTGGGTGCGCCGGTCTGGTCGCGACCGAGTGATTTCAGGCGGGCAAGCCGCTCCAGCGTATCCGACAACGATCTCATAATGCCTCCTGGCCATCATTGCCGGAATGGCAGTGATCAGTGACAACGTCCCCTATATGGGGAACGTTGCTGCGCTGCACAATTATTTTTTGGCGGGGTTCGTTTCATCACGAGCCGGCAGGAGCTGCAAGGTTCGCTGCCCGCGAGGTTTTGCGTCCGCTTTCGATCAGCGCCTTGGTGTATTCGTGCTGCGGCGACAGGAAGAGGCGTTCGGTTTCGCCCTGTTCGACGATCTCGCCTCGTTTCATCACGATGGTCCGGTCGCAGATCTGCCTTATGACGGCGAGGTTGTGCGAGATGAAGACATAGGTGAGGTCGAGTTCGGCGCGCAGCTCCTGCAGGAAGTCGAGCACCTGCGCCTGCACCGAGATGTCGAGCGCCGAGGTCGGCTCGTCGAGGATCAGCAGGCGCGGATTGAGCGCGATGGCGCGGGCGATGCAGATGCGCTGCTTCTGGCCGCCGGACAGTTCATGCGGATAGCGGTACTTGAACATCTTCGGCAGCTGGACGATGTCGAGCAGCGCTTCGACGCGCGCCTCGATATCGCGGCGGCTCATCGCCGTCTGGATGCGGAGCGGCTCGCCGATCGCATCGCCGATCGTGTGGCGGCCGTTGAGGGCGGAATGTGGATTCTGGAAGACGAACTGCATGTGCCGGCGCATCAACCGCAGAGGTTCGCCGGCCAGGCCGGAGATGTTCCGGCCGTCGAAGATGATGTCGCCGGAGGTCGGCTCGATCAGGCGCAGCAGCATGCGCGCCAGCGTCGATTTGCCGGAACCGGATTCGCCGACCACGCCGAAGATCTCGCCGGTCGCGACCGATAGGCTGATGTTGTTGACGGCGACGACTTCCGAACCGGACTGGCTGCGGTAGACTTTCTTGAGATCGACTGCTTGCAGAAGCACGCCGGGCTTTTCCGGCTCGGCGACCGCCGGCTGGGCAGCAACCTTGGTTGCGGCGGTATCGATGTCGGGGACGGCGGCGAGCAGCCGCTTGGTGTATTCGTGCTTCGGGGCGCTCAAAATGTCCGCTGTCAGGCCCTGTTCGACGATCTCGCCCTTGTACATGACCGCGCAGCGCTTTGCGATCGTGGCGATCGCGCCGATATCGTGGCTGATCATGATGACGGTGAGGTTGAGTTTTGCGACCAGCGAATTGATGAGGTCGAGGACCTGCGCCTGGACGGTGACGTCGAGCGCCGTCGTCGGCTCGTCGGCGATCAAAATATCCGGCTTGCCCGACAAAGCCATGGCGATCAGCACCCGCTGGCGCA
Source organism: Hyphomicrobiales bacterium (assembly GCA_900471605.1). Classification (GTDB taxonomy): domain Bacteria; phylum Pseudomonadota; class Alphaproteobacteria; order Rhizobiales; family Rhizobiaceae; genus Neorhizobium. Next base: position 13,666 of record UCEY01000086.1, read on the forward strand.
TGCCGCCGGAAAGCTGGTGGGGATACTGGTCGAACAGCATGGCCGGGTTTGGCAGGCCGACCTGGTCGAGCAGTTCCTCGGTGCGGGCGCGGCGGGTTGACTTCAGGGAAACGCCGTGGCCGGCCGCCTTTTCATGGGCGGCGATGACGTCGGAAATCTGCCGCCCGATGGTGAAGAGCGGATTGAGATAAGTCATCGGATCCTGGAAGATCATCGAGATGCGGATGCCGCGGATCTTCGTCCAGTCCTTCTCCGGCAGCGCGGTAATGTCCTGGCCGTCGAAGGTTATGCCGCCTCCGACGACTTTCGAGTTCCGCGGGCCGATGCCAAGCACCGAGCGTACCAGTACCGTCTTGCCGGAACCGCTTTCGCCGACGATGCCGAGCGTATCGCCGCGGTTGACCGTCAGGTTGATGTCTTTGAGCACATGCACGGGGCCGTCGAAGGTGCCGATGTCGAGCCGGTAATTCTTGATGTCGAGAAGAGGTCCGGTCATCGGTCGCGGCTCCGGGGATCGAGAATGTCGCGCAGGCCGTCGCCCAGCAGGTTGAAGCCGAGCACGGTGAGGAAGATCGCAGCGCCGGGGAAGAGCGAATACCACCACCAGTCCGGCATATAGGTGCGGGCGACCGAGATCATCGCGCCCCATTCGGGTGCCGGCGGCTGGGCGCCCAGCCCGATGAAGCCGAGGCTGGCGGCCGACAGGATCGCCATGCCCATGTCCATGCTCATCTTGACGATGATCGGCGACATGCAGTTCGGCAGGATGTGGTGCCAGAGGATCCAGGGCGTTTTGGCGCCGATCGAGCGGGCCGATTCCACGAACAGTTCTTCCTTGACGGACAGCGTCTTGGCCTCCACCAGCCGCACGTAGCCCGGCCACCAGACCAATGACAGAGCCAGCACGCAATTGGTGATGCCGGGGCCGAGGGCTGCGACGATCGCCAAAGCGAGGGCAAGCCCCGGTACCGCGAGGAAGAGTTCCGTGATGCGCATGATGACGGCGCGCACCCAGCCGCCGCGATACCCGGCGATGATGCCGAGCGGCACGCCGATGATGGCGCCGACGCCGGTGATGATCAGGCCGATCCAGAGCGAAGTGCGGGCGCCGATGATGACGCGCGAAAGGATGTCGCTGCCCATTTCGTCGGTGCCGAACCAGTGGGCGGCGCTCGGTCCCATCAGCTTGTTGGCCATGTTGAAGGCGCCGGTCGTATCCGCCGGATAGGGCGCGAGCCATGGGCCAAGTGCGGCGAGCAAAAGAAAGAGCACGACCAGGCCGAGGCCGAGCATGGAGGAAAAGCTCTTGCCGAACATGTGGGCATAAAGCCGCCATTGGCGGATCTTGCTTTCATGCCGTTCGCGGAAGGTGAGGGGGCGGGAGAGTTCCACGGGCGTCGTCATCAGGCGCTCCTGAGGCGGGGATCGATCCAGGCATAGGCGAGATCGACGAGGGTGTTGGCGACGATGAAGAAGAAGCCGATTACCAGCGTAACGCCGATAACGGGCTTGAAATCCGACGAAAGCGCCGAGGAAACGGCATAAAGCCCGATGCCGGGCCAGTCGAACACGGTTTCGACGAGCACGGTGGAGCCGAGCATCCAGCCGAAGCGCAGGCCGATCATCGCAAGCGTCGGCAGCAGCGCGTTCTTGAGCGCATAGACGGCGACGATGCGGAACGAGGCGATGCCGTGGGCGCGCGCCGCGACGATATAGTCGGACTGCAGCACTTCGATCATCTCGGCGCGGTTGACGCGCAGGATCGAGGCGAGACAGGGGAAGGAGAGCACGATCGCCGGAAGAATGATGTGCTGCAGCGACGTCCAGAACGTATCCAGCCGGCCGGCGAACAGGCTGTCGACGAGAAGCAGGCCGGTGACGGTCTGCGGCGGGCGGGTGACCAGCGGCAGGCGGCCGGAGACCGGCAGCCAGCCGAGATCGACCGCGAATGTCAGCTGCAGGATGATGCCGAACCAGAAGGCCGGCAGCGCGACGCCGGATATCGAGAAGATGCGGGTGACGTGGTCGATTGGGCCGTCCTTGTAGACGGCCGACAGCATGCCCATCGGCACGCCGACGATGATGCCGAGCGCCATGGCGACGAACACCAGTTCCAGCGTTGCCGGCGCGTAACGCAGCACTTCTTCCAGCACCGGCCGCGTGGTGACGATCGACTGGCCGAGATCGCCGGTGACGAGATCGCCCATATAGACGACGAACTGTTCGGGCAGCGACTTGTCGAGACCGTATTCGGTGCGGATCGTCGCCACCATGTCCTCGGTCGCATTGGGACCGGCGACCAGGCGGGCCGGATCGCCCGGCGCGACATTGGTGATGACGAAGGTGAGTGCCGCAATGCCGATCATGGTTCCGACCAGCGTCAGCACTTTGCGGAAGGCGAATGTCAACATCGTCTTCTCCGGTGGCTATTCTCTAAAAAACTGCGCATGGCCCGGCCGGTTGGGATGGTCCGGGCCATGCGCATCATGCTGGCTGCAGGAGGAGACGCAAGCCAGTTGTTATTGGGCCTTGACCCACATCGGATAGAGATCGACTTCGCCGGTGAAACGGACCGGGCTGAACTGGAAGCCCTGCAGATAGTCGCGATGCGCCCAGCGGCGGTTCTGCAGCATGCCGAAGACTTCCGGCTGGTCGGCAACGATCTGCTTCTGGATCTCGGCATAAAGCTTGGCGCGGTCATCCCAGCTGGTGGCGGCGCGGGCCTGATCGATCATCTCCGAAACCTTCGGATTGTCGTAGAACATCATCGCATAATACTGGCCCCAGCTCGCCTTGTGGTACTGGTAGGCGACGGCGTCCGGGTCGGTCGAGACCGGGGTGGTGAACACCGAGGTCATGGCCGGCGAGGTCTCGACCTTGGAGCCGGCGGCGACCATGTTCGGCCACTGTTCCGGCTTGACCTCGACGGTGATGCCGAGTTCCTTCAGGTTGTCGAGCAGCACGAGGCCGATGCGGCGGGCTTCTTCGAGGCCTGCGACATGGACGTAGGGAAGGGTGATGCCGCCGTTCGGATAGGCGGATTTCGCGAGATATTCCTTGGCCTTGGCAAGATCCTTGCGCGGGATGCCCGGAACCGAGACGAAGCCCTTCATGGCGTCCGGCAGGGGGCTCGTTTCGAGCGAGGCGGCGCCGTTGTAGATCTGGATCAGCGCATCGTAGTCGACCGCATAGGCGATCGCCTTGCGCAGGTTGATGTCGGCGGTCGGGCCCTTCTGGGTGTTGAACTTGATCCCGAACGTGGTCATGCCCTTGTGGTCCTGGATGACCACGCCGGGGACGCGCTTGATCTGGATATAGTCGTCGGGCGTCAGACCTTCGACGATGTCGGCTTCGCCGCGCTGCAAGGCAGCCTTCTGGGCGGCCGGTTCGCGGATGATCTTGTAGATGACGCCGGCGGGGCGGTTCTTCTCGCCCTGCGGCCAGCCCTTCCAGTAGCCGTCATTGGCTTCGATCTCGTAGAGAACGTTCGGTTCCCAGCGGCCGAGCTTGAACGGGCCGGAGCCGGCGGCATGGTCGGTCAGCCACTTCTGGCCGTAGTCGCCATCCACTTCGTGGGCCTTCACCTCGGCCGGGTTGACGACGAACCACCAGGGCAGGAAGGACAGGAACGGAGCATAGGGCGCCTTGAGGTCGAAGCGGACGGTGTTGGCGTCCACGGCGACGATGTTTTCCGGCGCCAGGAAGTCCTTGAGCATCCAGGCGACGCCCTTGTTGAGCTTCAGGCCACGCTCGAAGGAGTAGCGCACCGCTTCGGCGGTCACCGGATCGCCGTTGTGGAATTTTGCGTTCTTGGCAAGGTGGAAGGTCCAGCTCTTGCCGTCGGCGCTGGTTTCCCACTTCTCGGCGAGCCAGGGCTTGATCTCGGCCGGATTGCCTTCGTACTTGACCAGGGCATCATAGACCGACTGCTGGATCATGCGCGTCGACCAGTCATAACGGACATGCGGATCGAGGACCGGGATCGCCTGCCGGCCGCCGAAGACGATCACATTGCCCTTGTCGGTGCGTTCGAAGGCGTTCGCCGGCGAGGCGAGGATCGAGGAGGCTAGAAGCCCCGCGACCGCGACGGTTTTCAGGATTTTTCCGAACATGTGGTTCCCTCTGTTTTCATGTGGCTCGGTAATCAGATCATTTGGCGGACGACGCCCGCGACGACGCGGCGCGACAACAGAACCGGGGCATCGACGGCGCGGCGCACCTCGTCCAGCATCGCGGCGGAATACCCCATGCAGTGCATGACGATGAGGTCGCAGCCTTCCAGCGTCTTCGCCCGCTCGCCGACATCGTCGCCGGCATAGGGCGAGGCGGCCACGAATTTCGGCTCGCCGCTGAAGACATGGCGATCGGCGAAATCCTTCACCTGCCGTTCGAGCGGCAGGATGACACCGAGCTTGCGGGAGGAGGCGGCGAGCGCCTCGACGGTCGAATCGACGATCCGCTGGGCTTCGACGACCAGCGTGTTTTCGAGCGGATCGATCGCGGTGCCGGTGCAGAGAAGGACGACAAGGTCGAAACCTTGCGCATCGATCTCCCTCAAGAGGACATTCAGCTTTTCTTCGGTCCGCGCCTTGGAGGTGACGATTTCTTCGCCGCTCTTCAGACGCGTCGCGAAGGAATGTTCGCCGTCCACGGCCCGCATCGCGTCCAGTTCAGCCGGGTTCAAACCGTCGAGCACGCCGAATTCACGAAACTCGACGCGACCTTCCGGCAGACCGATGCCGATCTCGGCCATCATTTCCGGAACGACGTCGACACGCGGCGTCTGGCCGATGGTCACGAAGGCGATCTTGGATGTGGAAGGCATGCTCTTGTTCGTTCCCTGCATGGCATTATCGACAGGGAGCCTAACGCCCGGAAGCGCGGCTTCACTATAGGGTAATGCCCCTAGAACGACATGATTCTGACATGGTCAAGACGATCATTTTTTAGGCAAAGACGCCTTTTGGCGCAATTTTCTTGCGCGCGCGACGCTGTTTTCGATCACGGATGGCCGGCGGCGACGACCATGCGGATGAGCGCGTTGGAGGAGGTGACCTCCATCTTGCTCATCACATTCGAGCGGTGGATCTCGACGGTCTTGGGGCTGATGCCGAGCTGGCGGGCGATCGCCTTGTTGGAAAGACCTTCGGCCACCAGCGACAGGACCTGCCGCTCGCGCGGCGTCAGGCGAAGGACTTTTTCGGCAAATTCCGGGGAAACGCCCGGCAGGGTGACGGGCTGCGACCGATGCAGCAGAAGCCGGATGGCGCTGGCGACGATGCGGCGGGCGAGAACCACGGGCTTGCCGCTGGCCTTCGCGACCATCTGCCGGTCGGCCTCGGTAAAACTCACGGAATTGAGGACGATGATTTCCGCATCGGCGAGATCGACCAGCGCGCTGGCCAAGAGCTTGCGGTCGCCGTCGGCGGCGTAGCTGGCGCAGATCTTGTAGGGGGCGAGTGCGGGGATATCGAGTTCGGCTATCTGCTGCTGCAGCGGCTGGATGAGGCCGACGGAAGAACCGTGCGCCGCAAGCGAAATCACCGCCGATTCCATGGCCCGCTGGGCGTTCACGGTCGGGCAGGTGCTTTCGAAATCGCGGAACAGGCCGGTCGAGAGGATGACGACCAGATCGAATTCGTTGGGCTGGAAGGCGGCGGCGATCTTCGCCATGCGCTCGGCGATGCGCGGCTTGGAGACGACCACGTCGGTATTGTCGGAAAGCCGGGTGACGATGCTCTGTTCGCCCGGCCGCACTTTCAGATCGTCGATTTCCGCCTTGGAAAGCCCGTCCAGCGCGCCGATTTCGAGCGCTTCGATGGGAACGTCGAGATTGGTCAGCATGTCCCCGATGAGATCGGCACGCGGCGTCTGGCCGACGCTCAGGAACATCACCCGATGGTGCGGTTCAGCACCTTCCGGCGAGGTCGGGGCCAGCGCATAGGGGCTCTTCGTCATGTGCAGGGAATCGGTCCTTTTCGATCGTCAAACATGATTGCGCGGGCCATGCCCAAAATCAAGGCAAGCTCATTCTAGGGGCAGTCCCCTATAGGCATCCTTCGTCACTCATGGCTAGGTTCTAGCACATTCTTCGGAGGTAAACATGATCCGTGATTTCGAAGCGGGCGAGATCGACCCGCTTGCCGTTGGCGCCTGGATTCTCGGCACCGGCGGCGGCGGCAGCCCCTATCTGGCGCAGCTCAACCTGAAAAAGCTCTACAAGGACGGCAAGCGCGTCAAGCTCATCGACCCGCAGGCGCTCGATGACGGCGATGCCGTCGCGGTCGTCTCCAAGATGGGCGCGCCGCTGGTCGGCCAGGAGCGCCTCGTCGATCCCGCGCACCTCGCCCGGGCCATGCAGCTGATGGAAGAATATACCGGCCGCAAGTTCCGCGCCGTGATGAGCGTGGAGATCGGCGGCGGCAATGCGCTGTCGCCATTCCTCGCCGGCGCCATGCTGGACATTCCGGTCGTCGATGCGGATGCGATGGGCCGTGCCTATCCGGAAGCGCAGATGACGAGCTTCGCGATCGGCGACCTGCCGATGTATCCGCTGACGCTGGTCGATTGCCGCGACAACGAGGCGGTGGTCGCCAAGGCCGCGTCCTGGAAGTGGATGGAGCGGATTTCCCGCAAGATCTGCACCGAAGTCGGCTCGACGGCGGCGACCTGCAAGGCGCCGCGCACCGGCCGCGAAGTCAAGGACTGGGGTGTGCTCTACACGGTCACCAAGGCGGTCAGCCTCGGCCGCGCCGTGCTCGACGCCCGCGCCGCGCATACGGATCCGGTCGAAGCGGTGCTTGCCCATGAAGGTGGCAAGGTGCTGTTCAAGGGCAAGGTCGCCGATGTCGACCGCACCACGACGGGCGGCTTCCTGCGCGGCTCGGCGATGATCGAGGGTCTCGACGGCGATCGCGGTTCGAAGGTGGAACTGGCCTTCCAGAACGAATGGGCGGTCGCCTTCCGCGACGGCCAGCCGATCGCCATGACGCCGGACCTGATCTGCCTGCTCGACACGGTGTCGGGCGAGGCGATCGGCACCGAGACGGTTCGCTACGGCCAGCGCGTCACGGTCGTGGCGCTTCCGGCGCCGGAGGTGCTGACGAGCCCGAAGGGCCTCGAACACGTGGGCCCGCGCGCCTTCGGATATGACCTGGATTTCAAATCGGTGTTTGCAGCATGAAGCGGATCGGAATTGACGTCGGCGGCACCAATACGGATGCCGTGCTCATCGATGGCGAGAAGGTCCTCTCGGCCATCAAGTTTCCCACCACCTCGGACGTGATGCAGGGCGTGGTGAACGTCATCGGCCATGTGGTCGCCTCGCAGCCGCCGGGTTCGGCGCCGGTAGACGCAGTGATGATCGGTACCACGCATTTCACCAATGCGGTGGTCGAGCGCGCACGTCTCGACCGGGTCGCGGCGATCCGCATCGCCATGCCGGCCGGTGCCTCGCTGCCGCCGATGGTCGACTGGCCGGACGAGCTGCGCGATGCGGTCGATCCGCTCTCCTTCATGGTGCATGGCGGCCATGAATATGACGGGCGGCCGCTGGTGCCGCTCGCCAAGGATGAAATCCGCGAGGCGGCGATGAAGATCCGCGATGCGGGCGTCGATTCGGTTGGTATCACGGCGCTTTTCTCGCCGTTGACGGCGGAATGCGAGCTTGAGGCGGCGGAGATCGTCCGTTCGGTGATTCCGAACACGCGGATCACGCTTTCTCATACGCTCGGCCGCATCGGCCTTCTGGAACGCGAGAACGTTACCCTTCTGAACGCGGCCCTGCAGGGGCTCGGCCGCAAGACGATCGATGCCTTCAAGGACGCACTGAAACAGGCCGGCGTCGATGCGCCGTTTTATCTGACCCAGAACGACGGCACGGTGGTGCTGGCCGATGTCGCGGCCGCCAACCCGGTCTACAGCTTTGCGTCCGGCCCGACCAACTCGATGCGTGGCGCAGCCTTCCTGACCGGCCTCAAGGAGGCGATGGTTATCGACGTCGGCGGCACCACCTCGGATATCGGCTGCCTCGTCGGCGGTTTTCCGCGCGAGGCGAACAATGTCGTCGAAGTGGGCGGCGTGCGCACGCTGTTCCGCATGCCGGACCTGCTGCCGATGGCGCTCGGCGGCGGGACGATCATCGATCCGGAAACCCGCAAGATCGGGCCGCGCTCGGTGGGCTACCGGATCACCGAAAAGGCGCTGGTCTTCGGTGGCGATACGCTGACGACGACGGACGTGGCGGTTGCCGCAGGCCTCGTCGAGATCGGTGATCGCGACCGGGTGAAGCATCTCGACAAGGCGCTGGTGGCAGACCTCCTGAAGCGCGTCGAGGCGATGGTGGAAGACGGCGTCGACCGGATGAAGACCTCGGCCGAAGGCGTGCAGCTGATCGCTGTCGGCGGCGGGGCGTTCCTGATCCCGGAAAAGCTGAAAGGCGCGAGCGAAGTGCTGCGCGTCGAACATGCCGGCGTGGCGAACGCGCTTGGTGCTGCGATGGCGCAGGTGTCCGGCGAAGTCGACCAGGTTTTCTCCGACATGTCCCGCGAAAAGGCGATCGCCGAGGCCGACCGGATTGCCCGCGCCCGCGCGGTCGAAGCCGGCGCCAGCCCCGATACGATCGTGACGCTCGATACCGAAGACATTCCGATCGCCTATCTGCCCGGCGACGCACGTCGCGTGCGCGTGCGCGTCGTCGGTGACATCGCCTTCATGAAGGACGAACGGAAACGCGTGGCCGGGGCCTCGCGCTGAAACCCAAAACTCCTCCCAGGGAGCATCGGCGGGCCGGCTTTTGCGGGGCCGCCGATTTTATTTTGGGCTGTCGGGGATTTTGCAAGCCGCGATAGCATTGCGATCCTGCCCGCCATTCTTCTGCGGAAGAAAATCCAAAGGTATATTCACTTTACCATAAACGGCAGATAAGCTGACCTCCATCGACGGTATTTCGAGGGACGGCTTGCATGACCGATGAATTCATCCAGGCGCTCAGGCGCGAACTCGCCTCCGATGTCTTTTTTGGTGAGGACATCCCGGTCCGCTTCCACAACGATTGGGGCGGTCTTTCTCCCGTCGTGC
>UCEY01000035.1 GCA_900471605.1 Hyphomicrobiales bacterium
TCAGATGGAGAGTGGCATGCGTCAATGGCCGGTTCAGGATGCCAAGGCTCGATTCAGCGAGATGCTCGACGCTTCTTTGGAAGAGGGGCCGCAACTGGTTTCAAAGCGGGGTGAACCGAAAGCGATACTGGTCTCGCTCGATGAATGGGAAAATCTCCAAAAAAGAGCCAAGCCGGATTTGAAGGAATTGCTTCTCGGGCCGGGACCACGGTTCGATCTGGAGGCTCCAGTGCGAGGTGGCTGGAAGCGCCGGCCCGTTCCAGACTTCGACGATTGATATCCGATGTACATATTGGATACCAACGTTCTGTCCGAGTTTCGACGGCGCAAGCCGCATGGGGCAGTATTGGCCTGGCTGGCATCCGTGCCGAGTTCTTCGCTGCATTTTGCCGGCATTTCCGCCGGAGAGATTCAAGCCGGTATTGAAATGGCGCGTAAGAACGATCCACGGGAAGCTGACGAGATAGAACATTGGCTGGAGATGATCATCGCTTCGGTCAGATGTCTTGATGCCGATGCCGATGTATTCAGGGAATGGGCCCGCCTCATGCATGGCCGTCCGGATCATATGATTGAGGATTGCCTGATTGCCGCCACAGCCATCGTTCATCGGATGACTGTCGTAACCCGCAATATCGGGGATTTTGAGCCTTTGGCCGTTCCGGTTCTCAATCCTTTCGAACACAAAATGTGATCGAAAAAAATCCATCGGCCCGATAGGTCAGCCTTGCTGACCTATCGATCTTTGTGTAAAGATCGGGCAAAGAAAATTGAAATAAGAGGAAACATTCCGTGCTTGATTGGGAACAAATCTTTGCGACGCGCTCCAGCCGCATGCGCGCCTCTGAAATCCGCGAACTGCTGAAGCTGCTCGACCAGCCCGACATCATCTCGTTTGCTGGCGGCATTCCGGATCCGGCGCTGTTTCCGGATGCGGCCTTCAAGGAAGCCTATTCGGATATTTTTTCAAGCGCGCAGGTCGGTTCGGCTCTGCAATATTCGGTCAGCGAAGGCTACAAGCCGCTGCGCGAATGGATCGCCCGCGACGTCGCCAAGATCGGCATCGACTGCACCCCGGACAACGTGTTCATCACCTCCGGTTCCCAGCAGGCGCTCGATTATCTCGGCAAGCTGTTCCTGTCGCCGAAGGATACGGCGCTCGTCACCTGGCCGACCTACCTCGGCGCGCTTTCGGCCTTCAATGCGTATGAGCCGAATTACGACCAGCTGTCGCTGAACGGCAACCGCACGCCGGAAGCCTATCGCGACACCGCGGCCAAGACCGGCGGCGCCGTCAAGTTCGCCTATCTGTCTGCCGACTTCTCCAATCCGACCGGCGAGACGATCGATCTGGCCGGCCGCGAAAAGCTGCTGGCGCTGGCCGACGAACTCGATATCGCGATCCTCGAGGACGCCGCCTATCAGCATCTGCGTTATGACGGTGAGGCCATTCCGCCGATCATGGCGCTCGACATCGCCCGCAAGGGCGGCATCGAAAACACGCGGACGATCTACAGCGGCAGCTTCTCGAAGACGCTGGCGCCGGGCCTGCGCGTCGGTTTCGTGGTCGCCGCCATGCCGGTGATCCGCAAGCTGGTGCTGATGAAGCAGGCGGCCGACCTGCATTCCTCGACGATCAACCAGATCGCCATCGAGCATGTCGCCTCGCGGGGTTTCGATGCCCAGGTTGCCAAGATCAAGGCTGTCTACAGCAAGCGCCGCGATGCGATGCTGGCGGCACTCGACAAGTATATGCCGAAGAACACCACCTGGACGCGCCCGGAAGGCGGCATGTTCGTGTGGGTGACCCTGCCGGAAGGCATGGACGGCGCCGAACTGCTGGCGAAATCGATCGCCACGGAAAAGGTCGCCTTCGTTCCCGGCAAGGCGTTTTATGCGGACGGCAGCAATGCCAATACGCTGCGCATGAGCTTCTCCTGCGCCGACGAGGCGATGATCGACGAAGGCATCAAGCGGCTTGGCCGCCTGATCTCCAACGCGATCCGAGCCGCGGCCTGAGCAGATCCCATGAACCGGAAAGCCTGCCGCAAAATCGCAGGCTCATCCGGTTGACAGGCCTTGCATCCTCTCGGTGTTATCCTTGTGCTTGACCCGAGGATCTGCTGCCTATCAAAAAAAGGGGCGGCGGGCGATGCTCGGGTCAAGCCCGAGCATCGCCCGCGTTCCCTTGACGGGGACCTTCGGTGTGGAGCGGGCCGCTCAGTCGGCGGCGAGCACGATGAGCATGTCCCCATCGGCATAGGCGGTCATTTCGGTACGGGGCGGATTGACGACCACGCCGCCAAGGTTCCTGACATCTGTTTCGCCCGGCCGCTGGCGGCGGTGTCCGATGGCGATCTCGCCCCGGCGAAGGGCTGCGAGCGCGACCGTGAAGAAGTTCACCGGTTTCGAGATATCCACATAGTCGCTCATCGGCCGCATGTAGATCTCGGATCCGGCTTCATCGAGCAGCTCGCCGAAGATCGCCGCCATCGATTCGTTTTCGGAGGCCTGGGCGAGCATCAGGCTCACCAGCTTGTTGCTGACGACAAAATCCTCGGCGCGGGTGACTTCCGCGAGCTCGCGGTTGCGCACGTCGATCATCTCGCTGACGACGCTGACATGTTTGCCGGCCGTCTCCCCGATCTTGCGCAGCTGCAGCAGCGTGATCAGCGTGCGGGTGTCCGCCGATTGCGCCATCATGCTGTCGCTGTAGCCGAGGACCAGAACGTGGTCGTAGGAGGGTATGTCGAGCGCGTCGAGCGCGGCGCGGCTGCTGGTATCGATCACCCGGTGTTCGACCGCGAGCAGAGCCTTGTCGAGGTCGAGCCCGGCGACGTCCTCTTCGAATTCCGGCGTGTCGGCGGCGATCGTCAGCCGTGAGCCTGGCGCCACGTAGCGGACAAGCTCGTTTGCGATGATCGGGCCGCGGCGGTTCCAGCCGAGGATCAGCGTGCGCTCCGCGGTCTTGCCGCGCCTGACGATCGCCTTTATGGCCGTCTTGTCGATGCCCATGTCACCGGTCCAGGTTTTGATCGAGTCGTCGTCTTCGGCGATGATGACGGCGCGATCGCCCGCGACGATCACCTGGTTCGGGTTGGGATTGAGGTGGATGGCGCCGTCCTTGTCGCGGAGGCCGATCAGCGTGCTGTTCTCATAAGCGAGGACGGCATTGCCGAAGGATTTGCCGACGATGTCCGGCTGTTCGAGCGTATAGATCTCGCAGCCGTCGAAATCGAGCAGTTCGGAATAGACGGCGCTCAGCCCCGCCTGCCGGCTGGTATGGACGACGATCCGGGCGATCAGGTCGTCGGCGAGCACCAGCTGCATTTCGTCGCCGCCGACGATCCTTGCCACGTCGGCATTGTCGGCGTTGCGGATTTCCGCGGCGATCCTGTATTTCTCGGGCCGCCGGTTGGGATCGTTGACCAGCGCGAGGACGGTCTTGATCACCTGCGCATCCGCATCGTCACCCTCCGGTGACAGGACGATGATCGACCGCGACGTCTGCGGGTTGACGATGCCGAGGTCATAGAGATCGGTCGGGTCGCCGCTGCGGCAGATGATCCTGGTGTTCCTGCGGTCGGCAACCTTGGCGGCGATCTCGTCTTCCATCTCCACCTTGTCCTTGTTGGCCATGATGACGATGCGGGGATTGCGGCGGCTCTGATTGGCAATGACGAGTTCGGAGATCACGTCGAAGATGGACGGCGACCAGTTGAGGATGATCGTGTGCTCCGTTTCGAGCACCCGCGAACGACCCTTGCGCAGCTCGTCGAGCTTCTCTTCCAGCCCGGACGAGATGACGCCGATCAGGGCGGAGAAGACGAAGATGCCGGCGATGGTCACCACCAGCGAAACGGCGCGGAAACTCCAGCCGAGGTCGCTGCCCATCGTTCCGGCATCCATGGTGCGCATCAGCGATTCCCACGCGCCTTCGAGGAATCCGACCGGTTGCCCGCCTTCCGGTGCGATGCCGGTGATCGCAAGCAGGGCGCCTGCAAGGAGGATGACAATGAGCGATATCACCGCCAGCCAGCCGATCAGCGCGATCGCGCCGCCTGCCATGCTCTTGTCGAACCCATAGCGCAGCCGCGCGCGCCAGTTTTCCCGGTTTTTCATCCCACGCCCCCGAAATATACCCTTGTGCAGGAGATGGCAGGATTTGGTTGCAAAACAATTGAAGTGGCGGGGTTCTGGCGGGCGCTGTGCCGGAATGACCGGCGGACAGTAAATTTAGCCTTCGAATCCCGGCAGCCGCTGGTAAAACACATGGCAAGATCGGCGTTGCTCACAGTCTGTCACATGGCTGTCAAGCAGGAATGCTTATCGTCCGCAGCTTATGTTCGAACAGGGACGCTCCGATGAAGAACCTTCTTTCCGCTTTCACCGCCCTCGTGGCTTTTGGCATGATTGCCGGCGCCGCTGAGGCCGCCGATCTCGTGCTCTATACCAGCCAGCCGAACGAGGATGCGCAGGCGACGGTCGACGGCTTCAAGGCCGCCAATCCGGGCCTCGACGTGCAGTGGGTGCGTGACGGGACGCCGCAGATCATGGCGAAGCTGAATGCCGAGATCCAGGCCGGCAATCCGGCCGCCGACGTTCTCCTGATTGCCGACACGGTGACGCTGGAGCGCATGAAGCAGGCCGGCCAGCTCTTGGCCTACAAGTCGCCCGAGGCGGCAAACTACGACAAGGCGCTCTATGACGCCGACGGTTTCTATTATTCGACCAAGCTGATCACCACCGGCATCATCTACAACACCCAGGCCGCGATGAAGCCGACCAGCTGGGCGGACCTTGCCAAGCCGGAAGCCAAGGGCCTCGTCACCATGCCGAGCCCGCTTGCTTCGGGTGCGGCCCTCATCCACGCCCAGACGCTTGCCGGCGTGCCCGGCCTCGGCTGGGACTATTACAAGAACCTCAAGGCGAATGGCGCGATTGCCGCCGGCGGCAACGGCGCGATCCTGAAGTCGGTCGCTTCGGGCGAAAAGGCCTATGGCTTCGTCGTCGACTACCTGCCGATCCGCGAAAAGGCGAAGGGTGCTCCCGTTGAGTTCGTGTTCCCGAAAGAAGGCGTATCCGCCGTCACCGAGCCGGCTGCGATCCTCGCTTCGACCAAACATGCGGACAATGCCAAGAAGTTCATCGACTACGTGCTCTCCCAGAAGGGCCAGGAAGGTTTCCTGAAGCTCGGCTACATCCCGGCACGCAACGGCATGGCCGTACCGCCCGGCTTCCCGGCGCGCGAGACGATCAAGGTCCTGCCGATCAACGCTCCCGATGCGCTCAAGAACTCCGAGAAGGACGTCAAGGGCTTCGCGGATATCTTCGGCATCAAAGGCTGATATAAGCGCCTGATGAGACAATCTCGAAATCGGGGAAACAGCCAGCCACGCTGGCTGTTTCCTTTTGTCGTAACGGTGATCTTCTGCCTGAGCGTGCTGCCGCTCGGACGGCTTGCCGCGACCGGAATCATGTCGGCCTTTCGGGGCGGCGCAGGCGAACTTCTGTCCGATCCCGGTCTCTGGCGGTCGGTCTACGATACGCTGTCGACCTCCTTTTTCGGAATGATCGCGGCCGTCGTGCTCGGCGGCGGCTTTGCGCTTCTGCTGACGCTGTTCGACATCCGCGGCAAGGCTCTCCTTGGCTTCCTGTTCATGCTGCCGACGATGATCCCGCCGCAGGTGACGGCGCTGTCGTGGATCGGCATGACCGGGCCTTCGAGCGCGCTCCTGAAGGCGATCGGGCTGGCGCCGCCGCTCGGCTCGCCTCAGCCGCTCTATTCGATCGGCGGCATCGCGCTGCTCTATGGCGTGCAGAACGCGGCGCTCGTCTACCTGTCGCTCCGGGCCGGGCTTCTGGCGCTGCCGCGCGATGCGGTCGAGGCGGCGCGGCTTTCCGGGGCGTCCTCCTGGCAGGTGCTCAAGGATGTCATCCTGCCCTTGTCGCTGCCGGGTCTCGCAGCGGGCGCGGCGATCGCCTTCGTTTCCTGTGTCGGCAATTTCGGCATTCCGGCGATCCTCGGCATTCCGGCCGGGATCTATACGCTGCCGACGCTGATCTATTCGAAATTCGCGGCTTTCGGCCCCGGCACCTTTGCCGATGTCTCGGTCCTGTCGGCGTTGATCGCCATTCTCTCGATCATCGGGCTTACGGTCGAAGGACGGGTGCTGCGCGGCCGCGACTATCGCGTGATCGGCCTTTCGGGTCAGGTCGCGGTGTTCCGTCTCGGCGCCTGGCGCTGGCTTGCCGAGCTCATGCTGTGGCTGACGATCTTCCTCATCCTCGTCATGCCGCTCATCGCCCTTGTCGCAAGCTCGCTGGCGCCGGCCTATGGCGTGCCGCTCAGCCCGGCGACCGTCACCGTCAAGGCCTATGAGGAAATCCTAGTGCGCCAGGCGGCGACGCGTACCGCCTTCGCCAACTCGCTCTCGCTCTCGCTTGCCACCGCCTTCGGTCTCCTGGTGGTGACGGTGCTGACCGGCTATTTCCTGGTGCGCAGCAGGAGCCGCCTTACCGGGCTCATTTCGGCGCTTGCGGAAATCCCCTATGCGCTGCCGGGCATCGTGCTGGCGGTCGCCTTCATCCTGCTGTTTGCCGCACCTATTCCGGTGATCGGCATCTCGATCTACGGGACGATCTGGATCATCCTGATCGCCTATTTCTCGAGTTTCTTCGCCGTCAGCCTGAAACCGGTCGTCAGTGCCTTCCGCCAGCTCGATCCGTCGCTCGAAGAGGCGGCGCGGCTTTCCGGCGCCGGTTTTGCGCGCCGGCTTGCCGATATCCTGGTGCCGCTGGTGGCGCCGGCCGCGGGCGCTTCGGTCATCCTCGTCTTCCTGATTGCCTGCAACGAACTGACCGTCTCGGCGCTTCTCTGGTCGGCCGGCACCCAGACACTCGGCGTGCTGATCTACAATCTCGATGACAGCGGCAGTTTCAACATCGCCGCGGCATTGTCGGTCCTCGTCGTCGTCATGGTGATCGCGATGATGATCCTTCTGGAACTGATGGCGAAACGTCTGCCCAAAGGTGTGGTCCCGTGGCGAAGCTGATCCTCAACCGCCTCTCCAAGACATTCGACATGGCCGGCCGGGCGGCCGTCAACGACATATCGCTGACGGTCCGCGAAGGCGGTTTCCTTGCCCTGCTCGGTCCGTCCGGCTGCGGCAAGACGACGGTGCTGCGGATGATCGCCGGTTTCGAGCAGCCAAGCGACGGCTCGATCCTGCTCGGCGAACGAGTGCTGGCCGATGCGGGCGAGATGGTGCCCCCGGAACACCGCAACATGGCGATGGTCTTCCAGTCCTATGCGCTCTGGCCGCATATGAGCGTGGCGGAGAATGTCGGTTATCCCTTGAAGGTGCGCGGCATTTCCGGCGACAAGCGTGACCGCAAGGTGAGGGACGCGCTCACTGCCGTGCATCTCGAAACCTATGCGGACCGCCGGCCGGCCGATCTTTCCGGCGGCCAGCGGCAGCGCGTGGCGCTCGCGCGTTGCCTGGTTACCGAGCCGGATGTCGTGCTGCTCGACGAGCCGCTCGCCAATCTCGACCGGCATCTGCGCCAGGAGATGGAGGAGACGTTTCGCGAATTCCATGCCCGCTCCGGCGCGACGATGATCTATGTCACCCACGATCAGGCGGAAGCGATGGCGCTCGCGACCGATGTCGCCGTGATGTCCGAGGGCAGGCTGCTGCAGGTGGCGACGCCTGAGGAAATCTATGCGCGGCCGGAAGGCCGGCTGGTCGGCGGTCTCGTGGGGCAGGGGGCAATCCTGTCGCTGTCGTCACCGGCCGGTGACAGGCGGATTCTAGACTGGCCTGCCATGCAGTTGGTGCTGGCCGATCGTGCCGTGGGGCCGGGCGCCGATATCCTTGTCCGTCCGCAGGACGTCGAGATCGCCGCCGAGGGCGCCGCGGTGACCGTCCTTTCGGTCCTGTTCGAAGGCGAACGTTATGCGCTGCGCCTTGCCCTGCCGGACGGGCAGACCCTGCGCGCGTTCAGCCGCCATCCGGTCAAGGTCGCGGACAGGCTCGCCATCGTCATACGCTCGGCCTGGCGTCTTTAAGCCGGAACCCTATTCGGCGCCGGAACATTGCCACCGGATGACGTGGCAGCCGCCGGTGTTCTGGCGGCAGGAGCGGATGGCTCGAAATTCGGCCTCCCTGCGGCCGCCGCCCCAGCCGGCTCCCCAGCCGTCAGAACCCCTGGCGACAGCGCCGCAGCCGTTCTTGAACCAGATTGCGATCCGGCAGTCGCTGGCGTCGCAATTGGACTGCGCGGTTCGCTCGGCGCTTCGCTGGGTCTGATGGTCATAGGACCAGCCGAGCGCGGCCGTGCGCGGCGAATAGGCGATGGCCCCAAAACTGTCGGCGAATGCCGTACCCGTACCCGCAAGCATGGCGCAGATGGAAAGAGATATCAGGATTTCGCGTTTCATAGACCGTTCCCCTCGGCGATCGCTTTCCATCGGTGACCGGGCCGCCCCGCCGGCGAAGATGGCACCGGCTTGATTTCTCCGCAATCGAGGTTGGCGCTCGGGCAGACGGCTTGCGCCTTAAATTTCCTGATTTGGTTACTTTTATTGTGGGCCGCGCCGGCTAAGGTGACACCGCAACAGGATGGATTTGATGTCTCTACGTCTCGGCACCTTCAACATCGAAAACCTGATGACTCGCTTCGATTTTTCCGGCTGGCGCAACCAGCTCCGGCAGGACAGGGTGCTCAGGCTCTATGACGTGCAGGACAAGGCGGTCTACCAGCAGCTCGAACAGGCCCGGATGATCGCCGAGACGGACGATACGCTGCAGCTCTCGGCGCTGGCGATCGCCGATGCGGACGCCGACATACTCTGTCTGCAGGAGGTCGACAACATGCCGGCCCTGCAGGCTTTCGAATACGGCTATCTCTACCGCATGGTCGGCAATGGCTACCGCCAGAAATACCTGGTCGAGGGCAATGATTCGCGCGGCATCGACGTCGCGGTGCTGATGCGCGAGGAGACCCGCGGCGGCGAGAAAATCGAGGTGCTGGACGTGCGCAGCCACGCCATGCTGACCTATCAGGACCTCGATCTCTTCAACGACGAACTGGCGCTCAGCAACCAGGCGCATGACAAGATCTTCAAGCGCGACTGCCTGGAGCTGGAGCTGACGGTCGGGGGAAAACCCTTCTCGCTGTTCGTCGTTCATTTCAAATCCATGGGCAATGCCCGCGACGGGCAGGACGGTCGCACCGGCACGATGGCAATCCGCATGGCGGAGGCGAGGGCTGTGCGCCAGATCGTCGAGCGTCGCTTCGGCAAGGGCCGGACGGCGGACAAGAATTTCGCGATCTGCGGCGACATGAACGATTACCAGGAAAAGGTTCAGGTGATCGGCTCCCGCCGCGAAGGTTACCGGTTCGAGCCGCGGCGCGAGGCGGTGAGCGCGCTCAACGTGTTTACCGAGGATGGTTTCGTGGTGAACCCGATGACGCGCCGCGACGTGATGGACCGCTGGACGCTCTATCACGCCCGCGGGCCGGAGGAGCAGCATCTCTGCCAGCTCGACTATATCTGGCTGTCGCCGGCGCTGGCGGAGCGTAATTCCGGCGGGGTGCCGGAGATCATCCGCGGCG
This sequence comes from Hyphomicrobiales bacterium, assembly GCA_900471605.1. Taxonomy (GTDB): domain Bacteria; phylum Pseudomonadota; class Alphaproteobacteria; order Rhizobiales; family Rhizobiaceae; genus Neorhizobium. Next base: position 9,622 of record UCEY01000035.1, read on the forward strand.
GGCAGCCCTATCGTACCGTCTTTCCGCCGGGGCAGGAGGTGGAGCGGTTTCCGCGCATCGGCTGGGACCGGCCGAAGGCATCGGACCATTGCCCCGTCGTCATGTCGCTGGAGCTCGCATGACTATCCAGGCGACCGGCGGCTGGCCCGCCGAAAACACTGTCTTCGAGGTCGAGGCCTTCGATCTTTCGGTTCTGCCCGGGCCTCACCCGCTCTATGCGGCCCACCAGAGCGAGATCGAGGCGAACTGGGAGCTTGAGGCGGCGGCCAATCCGCATCTCTTCAACGGCCAGATGGTGCTGCAGAACCGACTTTCGTTCCGGGACGGCGTGATCATCGGCGAGGCGCATGTCATCCCCTATTCGACGCTGCTGTGGTGGCGCAAGCAGCGGGATCCGGCGGGCGCCTTCCACCTCTTTGGCTTCGCCGTGCTCGTCTCGTCCGATGGAGCGATCATCGCCGTCCGGATGAGCGAGAGGACCGCCAATCCGGGCCAGGTCTATTGCGCCGCGGGATCACTCGATCTTCTCGACATCGTCGATGGCAAGCTCGATCTCCAGGCCAATATGCGCCGCGAGGTGCTCGAAGAGACCGGCCTGGATCTCGATGAGGCCAGGGTCGAGCCGCAGTTCTTCGCCAGCCATAGCGGGCACCGGGTCGTCGGATTCCGCTTCTATCGTTTCGACCTCGCGGCGGAGCAGATGCTGGCGCGCATCGCCGCCCATATGGTGCACGACGAGGAAAAGGAGATCGCCGGTGCGGTGGCGATCCGGTCGGCCGATCGCGGCGCGCATCCCTACAGCCCGTTGATGTTCCCGATTCTCGATCTGTTTTTCGGTCATTCGATGCGCTGAACAGGGGTTGCTTTGAGCCGACCGGTCGGGCAGTTTGGCGCCATTGAAACACGGGGAGGTGTGGTTGGCCCGTCGCTACAGCATCTATGACGTCTTCACCGATCGACGACTTGCCGGTAATCCGCTGGCGGTGATTCTCGATGGGGATGACCTCGAAGACGACACCATGCAGGCGATTGCCAGGGAGATGAACCTCTCCGAGACGGTGTTCGTTCAGGGCTCCGCGAATGCCGCCTATGCCGCGCGCCTGCGCATCTTCACGCCGGGCCGGGAACTGCCGTTTGCGGGCCATCCGACCGTTGGAACAGCGGTGGCGCTCGCCGAACTCAATCATGGGACGGAGCATGGGGCCGGGCAGGCTGATATGGATCTCGTCTGCGTGCTGGAGGAAAATGTCGGGCCGGTGCGCTGCGCCGTGCGGCTTCGGGCCGGCGAGGCGGGTTTTGCCGAATTCGACCTGCCGAGAAAGCCGGTGCAGATCGAGCTTCCGCTCGACCGGCAGGGTCTTGCCGATGCGCTAAGCGTCAAGTCGACGGACATCGGCTTCGAGAACCACGTCGCCTCCATCTGGAGCGCCGGGGTGCCCTTCCTGATGATCCCGCTGCACAATCTCGCGACGGTCCGTAATCTCGAATTCGATATCGCTCTGTGGGAAAAAGCCGCGCCGTTCGTCGAGGGCTCGCTCGCGTCGGCTTATGTTTATTGCCGCAGCGGCGTGAACCACCAGGCAAAATTCCATGCCCGGATGTTCTCGCCGGATATGGGGATTTCCGAGGACCCGGCCACGGGCGCTGCGGTCGCCGCCCTCTCCGGAGCGATCCGGCATTTCGACGCGCTGCCGGACGGCCATCACCCCGTGCTGGTCGAGCAGGGCGTGGAAATGGGACGGCCGTCCTTCATCCACCTGCATATCGACGTGAAGGAGGGTGAGATAGCCAGGGCCCGTATCGGCGGCCAGGCGATCAAGATCGCGGAAGGCACGCTCTATCTGTGAATTTCGCGCCTTGGCGAAGATTGCGATATTGTGACGCACTAAGACTTTGAAACGTTTCGTCTTTGCCTCGTCTCCAAGGGCGCGGTACCTTTTCCCCGGAGCCGAAATCCGCATGGCGGAATTTTTTATCGGGTCAGGCGAAGAATTTTGACGGAGCCGCTAGACAAGCCGAACGATCCCCTTTATACGCCCCTCACACCGCTGGCGAGCACGCCTCGCACAGATGGTTCTTGGGTGATTAGCTCAGTTGGTAGAGCAGCTGACTCTTAATCAGCGGGTCGTAGGTTCGAGCCCTACATCACCCACCATCTCCTCTTGCGAAGAGTTGGCCGAAGACGGGCGCATGTCGCCCTGTCATCATCCGTGATCTCCGGTCCTGTTTGTTTTGGTGCTTTGAGGGGAACTCCCGCGCCTGATTCGGCATTTGGACTGCAAAACGGAAATGGGAGCGCGGTCGTGAAGCCAATCCTTTTGCTCTTGGGAAGCCTTGTCCTGCTCGTGCTGGTATTTTTGAGCGGTGTGATCATCACCGCCAACGTGATTGCAGAACCCGAGCCCCACAAATTCGCCCATATGGACACGCCCGATCTTTGGACGTCGCAGCCGAAGGCCGTCGATACCGTGAAACAGGATTATCAACGCCTGCCCCCGGCGAGCCCTGCCGTGACGGTGGCGGCCGAGGGACAGACGGGGGCGGCCGTCCCGCAGCCGGCTGCGGCTGTCGATCATACCGTGACAGCATCCATTAATCCGCAGCACTCGGACGGCGTGTCGCAGCCGCAGGAGCAGCGGAAAGCCCTGGCCGATCCTGCGCAGGCTGACTGGTGTGCCGCGCGATACAAGTCCTACCGCGTGGAGGACAACAGTTACCAGCCGCTCAGCGGCGGCCCCCGCCGGCAATGCCAGGCACCGGGTGTTTCAACGGTCTCGGCTTCCGCCGCGCCGATGCCCAGCCAGCCGCAATCGCTACCAATGCAGGATGAATTGCAGCCGCTGCCGGAGACACAAGCCGCTCGCGCCGATCAACGAGCCCGTGACGGAGCGTCGGGTTATGCCCAGTCGCAGGTGATCGACACCGGCGCGCCGGCCGGATCCCATGAGGAATGGTGTTTCGCCCGTTATCGGTCTTATCAGCCAGAAGACAACAGCTATCAGCCCTTTGCCGGCGGCCCGCGCCGCCAGTGCCAGTCGCCTTTCGGCTGACCTAGAGCTTCAGGCGGCGCGGTCGACCAGGGTTTTGGCGATCATCATATGGACGCCCTTGCAGCCGTTGACGGTCTGCGTGATGCGCAGGTCGCCGGCGAGGCTGCAGAGCGTATAGGCGTCCTCGCGCGACAGGCCGCCCTTTTCGCCGAGGAGCACGATCATGTCGCGCAGCGCCACCACGGCGCATTGGTCGAGGTCGGGATCCATGCCCATGGTGATGTAATGGGTCGGCGTTTCGGCGCGGGGGTAGGTGAAATCGAGGTCTTCGCGCACAGTGAGCTGGAACGTGCCGCGCAGCGCTGTTTCGATGGCGGTGATGCAGACCTCGCCGTCACCCTGGGCGCCGTGGCCATCGCCGCAGGAAAACAGGGCACCCTCGTTGAAGATCGGCAGATAGAGGGTTGTGCCGGCGACCAGTTCCTTGTTGTCGATATTGCCGGCATGCGCGCGCGGCATGATCGAGGTGACGCGGCCCCAGTTCGGCGGCGGAGCGACACCCATGACGCCGAAGAACGGGGCGAGGGGCAGCTCGAGCCCCCAGGGCAGGCGGCCGACATTCCGCTGCTTGTCGAGCGGGATGGTGATCATCCGTGACGTCTCGAAATCGTAGGGAAGGGTGCCGGCCAGCGGGCGGATGACGTTGTAGCCCCAGTCCTGGCGGAGCTCGACATCGAGGATCTTCACCTCGAGCACCTGGCCCGGCTTGGCGCCGCGCACGGCCACCGGTCCGGTGAGGATATGCCCCTGCATGATCGGCCGGCAGTTCGCATGAATTTCGAGATGTTCGGGAAGGATGGTGAAGCCTTCCTTGGGCAGGACTTCCGCGGGGCCGGAAACGGAATCGATCACCACCGTGTCACCGCTATCGATGGTCAGCACCGGTTCGAGGGCGGCGTCGAAATAACCCCAGGCGCAGGTTTTGGAAGACGCGGCGACGTGATGCCTCATGATCTGGCTCCCCGGTTCGATCAAGGGCAGACTATCCGAATTCGCGATGCATGCCAGTCCCGCAAATCCGGGCCTCTCGATCTTCGAGACGGCGTTCCGGCCTTTCAGGCAGGCCGGGAGGTCTCACGCGGGGCGGCGGCGATGCGCCGTTCGATCTGGCGCAGATAGAGCGCGAGAAGTAGGCCGAGCCCGGTTGCCGCGGCGATGTAGAAAGGCGCGCCCTGCCAGCCCGAGGCGGCGACGATCGAGGCCAGCAGCATTGGTCCGAAGACCTGCCCGATATTCGAGCCCTGCATGACGAAGCCGGAGAACGTGCCGACGAGATCGCGGCGCGGCGCATAGACGGGCAGCGACCCCATGATGGTTGCCGGCAGGACGCCGCCCGACACCGCATAAAGCACGGACGCACCGTAGCGCATCCACAGCGGAAAGCTGTGCCCGAAGACGATGAATGCCGTGAGGCTCAGCATCACGCAGGGACCGCCGATCAGCACCCAGCGCGGGGCGCCCCAGCGGGCGAAGACGCCGCCGATCAGGTTACCGACCCCGTTGGCCAGCACCGCGAGCGCGGTCAGGATCGACGCGGCCGTCAGGCCGATGCCCATTTCCTCGATCAGCAGCGTCGGAAGGAACCCGAAGACGGACATGAAGCTTGCGCTATAGACTGCAAAAATGCCCGAGAGTATCCACGATACCGGCCGGGACGCGGTGAGCTTGACGGCCGTCAGCAGCGACGTCGCCGGATGTCCGGTGCCCTGCTGTTCCGGAACGCGCATCGCCAGCAGCGCAATCATCGGGACGATGCTGAGCAGCGCGGCAAAGATCCACGAGCCCTGCCAGCCGAAGCTCGGCAGCAGGAACGGCGAGATCATCATCATCATCGACACGCCGACCGGCACCCAGATTCCCCAGAACGCAAAGGCGAGGCCCATGTCGCGCGGCTCGACCGAGGCGGCGATCAGGCCGGGGGCCGCGACCGACACCATGATGAGGCCGACGCTTTCAAGCGCGCGGCTGGCGAAGATCACCGTTTGCGAATGGGTGAGGGCGCCGATCAGACTGCCGGCGATCAGCAGAGCGAGGCCGAGGATCATTGCGCGCTGGTGCGTCAGGTAATCGGTGAAGCGGCCGATCAGGATGCCGCCGGCCGCGCCCAGCGCGCTGACCAGGCCCATCAGCCAGCCGGCGGCCACCAGATCGATGCCGAGTTCGGAACGCAGCATGGGAATGGCGGGCGGCACCTTGCCGATATGCAGAGCTGCGGCGATGCCGCCCAGAACGGCGATCGTGACATGTCCCCAACGCGTCATGCGGTCTTTATTCCAATCATCGAACAAACATCCGACCGCTTTATCACCCCGACGCGATCCGAGGCATAAATTCCTTCGCGGGCGGCATGATTTCTTGACCGATTGGGGATGCGGGGCCTGTTCCCGTTCGGACGACACTTCGTCGGGGCATCAACGCCCCGCACCGTGGGAGGCCCGACATCGATGCGGTCGGCGCCTTGCTGATGGCCGAGGGAGAAGCTGGCCTAGCTCGCCTTGCGCATCTGCTCGCGGCTTTCCTCGACTTTGAGGTTCTGGACGAGCTTTGCGAGCCAATCGACGAAGACCCGCACCTTGTTGGAGAGGTGGCGGGTCTGCGGATAGACGATGTAGAGGGGCAGCGATTCGCAATGCCAGTCGGAGAGAACTTCGACCAGTTCGCCCTTTTCCACTTTGTCCTTCACCATGAAACGCGGCGACTGGATGACGCCCATGCCGGAAATCGCGGCGTTGACATAGGTCCGGCTGTCGTTGACCGACACCACATATCGCGGCTGGATCTCGATCTCCTCGTCCTCACGGCGGAAGGTCATCGGCATGACGCGGCCCGATTGGGCGTTCAGGTAGCCGACGCAGAAATGCTCTTCCTCGAGGTCCTTCGGGCGCTCGGGCGAGCCGAAATTGCGGACATAGAGCGGTGCGGCATAGGCATTCATGCCGATTTCACCGACCTTGCGGGCGATCAGCGACTGGTCCGTCGGAGTGCCGCCGCGCAAGGCGCAATCGACGTTTTCAGCAATGTAATCGACCAGCCGGTCGCCGACGCCGATGTCGAGCCTGATCTGCGGATAGCGCTTGTGGAAATCGCATAAGTTCGGAATGACCAGCAGGTCGGCAAAGGCGCCGGCCATTTCCACGCGCAACCGCCCGGACGGCTGGGCCTGCGAATTCGACATGCTGCCGTCGAGTTCGTCGATTTCGGAGAGGAGCTGCATGGCCCGCTCGTAATAGAGCGCCCCGTCGGTCGTCACCATGACCTTGCGGGTGGTGCGGTTGAGCAGCGTCGTGCGCAGATGGGCTTCGAGGCTCTGGACGAGATTGGTAACCGTCGTTTTGGGCATGTTGAGGGTGGCCGCGGCCCGGGTGAAATTGCCGGTTTCCACGACGCGAACGAATACGCGCATTGCCGAAAGCTGATCCATTGTCTTGATTCCTGCTGCGCCGCAACATTGTTCCGAAAAATGGAATAGTGTTGTCGAATGCCGTTAGCTTGTGTGATTTCACCCGAATAATAATATCAGGTTCAAGATTGACGGCAAGCACCCCGTTTTTACTAGGGGTTTGGCCGAGGGTTTTTCAATGATGGCGCAGTGGGAAAATATCGCGTTTGACAAGTCGGCCAGGCCGGCTGTCCCGATGCGCGTCTATGAAGGACCTGCCAGAGCCAAGGTTCCGCCGCTGGTGCTTTACCTGCGAGGCGGGGCCTTTCTCGACGAACGGCGCGACGAAAACGAACGGCCGGTCGCCAAAGCGCTGGCGGAAGCCGGCGCCGTGGTGCTCGAAGCCGATTATAGCAGCGTTTCGCAGAACATGTTTCCCCAGGCGATGGAATGCGCTTTTTCGGCGCTGCAATGCCTGGCGGGACGGCGCAAGCAGTTTGGCAGCGCCAAATCGCAGCTTTTCGTTGCGGGCGACGAGGCGGGCGGCAATGTCGCGGCCGGCGTGGCGCTGAAGGCGCGCGATCTGATGCCGGGCGAATTGAGCGGGCAGATCCTGCTGTCGCCGATGATCGACCCGATGATGACGACGCAATCCTTCCGCAAGGCGGATGCGATCGGCATGGGCGAGCGCTGGGCGGAGGGCTGGAGCCATTATCTAGGCTCCCATTGCGGGTTTCAGCATCCTTACGCCGCTCCCTGTCTCTGTTCGCGGCTTTCGGGTGTCGCACCGGCACTCGTCGTGACATCGGAGGACGATCCGCTGCGCGACGAAACGCTCGCTTATGCGACGCGTCTGAGCGAAGCCGGCGTTTCGGTCAGGCAGAAGATTTTCCCGGCCAGCTGCGGCTGGACGGGCATTTACAGAGAAGGCGACGGCCAGTGGATGAAGGCGCTCAGCACCGAATTCACCGGTTTTGTCCAGGAATTAAGTACGAAGCATAGCATATTTGAAGGTAAATAACGGCCAACTCCCGAGGCCGTAAGGAGACTACAGATGACATCGAAGATCAAAAGCTGGGCCCTGTGGGGCACTGGACTGAGCACGGCTGCGCTGATCGCGGGCGCCTCGGTCTATCTCGATCTGCCGCAGGGCGCCCAGGCCGCGCCTGCGACGGCGGCGGCTGCCGCTCCGGCCGTCCCCGTGACGGTCGCCACCGTCGAGCCGCGCAATGTTTCCACCTGGCAGGAATTCTCCGGGCGGCTGGAGGCGGTCGATCGCGTCCAGATCCGTCCGCGGGTTGCCGGCACCATCCAGTCGGTGCATTTCCGCGAAGGCGGGCTGGTGAAGCGGGGCGACCTGCTCGTCAGCATCGATCCGGAGCCTTACCAGGCGGCGGTCGCCCAGGCTGAAGGCCAGGTGGCGTCGGCGCAGGCAAGGGTCGAGCTTGCCTCGACGGAACTCGAGCGGGGCAAGAACCTCGTTTCGAAGAATACCATCTCGCAGAGCGATCTTGCCCAGCGCCAGAGCGCCCAGAGCGAAGCACTCGCCAACCTCCAGTCGGCGAAGGCGGCTCTGAAGACGGCGCAGCTCAATCTCGACTATACCGAGATCCGGGCTCCGATCGCCGGCCGGGCCGGCAAGCTGGAAATCACCGTCGGCAACCTGGTGGCGGCAGGTTCCGCGTCCGCCCCGCTGACGACGCTGGTTTCGGCCGATCCGATCTATGCGAGCTTCGACGCCGGCGAGGAGCTGGTGACCCGGACGCTCGCCGATCTCCCGGTCGTCGACGGTGCACCTGCAATCGAACAGGTGCCGGTCGAGGTGAACACGATTGCGGCTGGAGGCACGCCGATCCGCGGCAAGCTGCAGCTGATCGACAACGAGGTGAACGCCTCGAGCGGCACGATCCGTGTGCGCGCCGTCTTCGACAATCCGGGCGGCAAGCTGATCCCCGGCCAGTTCGTGCGGGTTCGCATGGGCCAGCCGAAGGCGCAGGATCACCTGATGGTCAGTGAAAAGGCCGTCGGCACCGATCAGGACAAGAAGTTCGTCTTCGTGGTCGATGCGGCCAACACCGTTGCGTACCGGCAGGTGGAGCTGGGCACGGCGGTGGACGGCATGCGGATCGTCGAAAAGGGCCTCAATCCGGGCGACCGGATCGTCGTCAACGGCTTGCAGCGGATTCGTCCGGGCGCCGTCGTCCAGCCCGAGGAAGAGGCGAAAGTCGCCAACAAGTAATGCCTTGAGCGGCGGCCAGTCCGCCGTCTCCCCCCACGCTCATCCAGTTCCGGTTCGTGGAGCTTGCGGCCTTTTGGCCGCGAGCCAGGACCGTTTCGCCTCTTGTTCAACCCCGGAGAGAGGGCTTTGACATGAATATTTCCAGGTTTTTCGTCGACAGGCCGGTGTTTGCGGCCGTGCTGTCGATCCTCATCGTGGTCGCGGGCCTGATCGGCATGCGGTCGCTGCCGATTTCCGAATATCCCAATGTGGTCCCGCCTTCGATTGTCGTGCGTGCCACCTATCCTGGCGCCAACCCGACGGTCATCGCCGAAACGGTCGCGACGCCGCTCGAAGAGCAGATCAACGGGGTCGAGGACATGCTCTACATGTCCAGCCAGGCGACCTCCGACGGCGTAATGACGCTGACCGTCACCTTCAAGCTCGGCACCGACCCGGACAAGGCGCAGCAGCTCGTTCAGAACCGCGTGAGCCAGGCCGAACCGCGCCTGCCGGCAGAAGTGCGTTCGATCGGTCTGACGACCGTCAAGAGCTCGCCGGACTTCATCATGGTGGTCAACCTCGTCTCCGACCGATACGACATCACCTACCTGCGCAACTATGCAACGCTCAACGTCAAGGACCGGCTGAACCGCATCCAGGGCGTCGGCCAGGTTCAGGTGTTCGGCGCCGGCGACTATTCGATGCGCGTCTGGATCGATCCGCAGAAGGCTGCCGAGCATTCGTTGGCCGCAAGCGATATCTCGAACGCCATCCGCAGCCAGAACGTCCAGGCGGCGGCGGGCATTATCGGTGCCTCGCCGAACCCTCAGGGCGTCGACCTGCAGCTCAACGTCAATGCCCAGGGGCGCCTGCGCACCCCGGAAGAGTTCGGCAACATCATCGTGAAGAGCGGTCAGAACGGTGAAATCACCCGGTTGCGGGATGTCGCCCGCATTGAGCTTGGTGCTGCTGATTATACGCTGCGCTCGCTGCTCGACGGTCGTCCGGCCGTTGCCGTCGCGGTTCTCCAGGCGCCGGGTTCGAATGCGATCGAGATCGCCGACAACGTCAAGGCGACCATGGACCAGCTGCAGCTGGCGATGCCGCAGGGCGTGAAATACGAGATCGTCTACGATACGACCAAATTCGTGCGCGCATCGATCGAGAAGGTCATCGATACGCTGCTCGAAGCCATCGCGCTCGTCGTGCTCGTGGTCATCATCTTCCTGCAGACCTGGCGTGCCTCGATCATTCCGCTGATCGCCGTTCCCGTCTCGATCATCGGCACGTTCGGGGTCATGTATGCCTTCGGCTTCTCGATCAACGCGCTGACATTGTTCGGCCTCGTGCTGGCGATCGGTATCGTCGTCGACGATGCGATCGTCGTGGTGGAAAATGTCGAGCGCAATATCGAGGGCGGCCTAAGTCCGCGTGATGCGACTTACAAGGCGATGAAGGAAGTCTCCGGTCCAATTATCGCGATCGCGCTGGTTCTCGTCGCGGTCTTCGTGCCGCTCGCCTTCATCAGCGGGCTTTCCGGGCAATTCTACCGGCAGTTCGCGTTGACGATCGCGATTTCGACCGTCATCTCGGCGATCAACTCGCTGACGCTGTCGCCGGCACTTGCTGCCTTGCTGCTCAAGGACCATCACGCCAAGAAGGATTGGCTGACCCGGTTCATGGATGCGATCTTCGGCTGGTTCTTCCGCGGTTTCAACCGCGTCTTCGGTGCGGCTTCCAACGGCTACGGCCGCACGGTCGGCGGGTTGCTCTCACGCAAGAGCCTGGTGATGATCATCTATCTGGCTCTCGTCGGTGCGACCTACAGCATGTTCAATGCGGTGCCGGGCGGCTTCGTGCCGGCACAGGACAAGCAGTATCTGATCGGCTTTGCCCAGCTTCCGGACGGCGCCACATTGGACCGCACCGAAGACGTGATCAAGCGGATGAGCGATATCACCCTGGCACAGCCTGGCGTCGAACACGCCATCGCTTTCCCGGGCCTGTCGATCAACGGCTTCACGATCGGCTCGAATGCCGGCATCGTCTTCGCGGTTCTGGACGACTTCGAAAACCGCAAGACGCCGGAGCTTTCTGGCGGTGCGATTGCCATGCAGCTGAACCAGAAGTTCGGCGCCATCCAGGACGCCTATATCGCCATGTTCCCGCCGCCGCCGGTTAACGGCCTCGGCACGACGGGCGGGTTTAAGCTGCAGATCGAGGACCGTGCAGGCCTCGGTAATCAGGCGCTCGACGAGGCCACCAAGGCGGTCATCGCCAAGGCCTATCAGACGCCTGAACTTGCCGGCATTTTCTCGAGCTTCCAGATCAACGTGCCGCAGCTCTATGCCGATCTCGACCGCGCCAAGGCCGAACAGCTCGGCGTGTCGGTGACCGACGTCTTCGAAACGCTGCAGATCTATCTCGGCTCGCTCTATGTGAACGACTTCAACGCCTTCGGCCGCACCTACAGCGTCCGGGTGCAGGCGGACGCCAAGTTCCGCGCCAAGCCGGAAGACATCGGTCAGTTGAAGGTCCGTTCGCAGTCCGGTCAGATGATCCCGCTCTCGGCTCTGCTGAAGGTGGATGCTCAGACCGGTCCGGAACGGGCGACCCGCTACAACGGTTTCCTGTCCTCCGATATCAACGGCGCTCCGGCTCCGGGCTTCTCGTCCGGCCAGGCTGAGGCTGCGATTACGAAGATCCTCGACGAGACGCTGCCCGCGGGTATCGACTTCGAGTGGACGGACCTGACTTACCAGCAGATCCTCGCAGGCAATTCCAGCATCGTGGTCTTCCCGCTGGCGCTGCTGCTCGTCTACCTCGTGCTCGCAGCCCAGTATGAAAGTCTGACCCTGCCGATCGCGATCATCATGATCGTGCCGATGGGCGTGCTCGCCGCCTTGACCGGCGTCTGGCTGACCGGTGGAGACAACAACATCTTCACCCAGATCGGGCTTGTGGTGCTTGTGGGTCTCTCGGCGAAGAACGCGATCCTGATCGTGGAATTCGCCCGGGAACTGGAGTTCGAAGGCCGAACGCCGTTCCAGGCCGCGGTCGAGGCGAGCCGCCTGCGCCTGCGCCCGATCCTGATGACCTCCATGGCCTTCATCATGGGTGTCGTGCCGCTGGTCGTGTCGACCGGCGCGGGTGCGGAAATGCGCTCCGCCATGGGTATCGCGGTGTTCTCCGGCATGATCGGGGTGACGTTCTTCGGCATCTTCATGACACCGGTCTTCTACATGCTGGCACGTTTGCTTACCGGCAGCCGTCCTCTGCGGCAGCACGGTACGGAGGAGGCGGCTCCCGCTCTCTCTCCAGCGGAGTAAGGTCATCCTCCGGCGCCGCGCGGGTTCTTTCCACCGGGAACCCGCGCGGTATTTTTATGTCTGCTCGCTGATGTGAGTCCGGATCGAAAACCGCTCCTAGAGCGCACCGCCGTCGATGACGACCGTCTGGGCCGTCATGGCGGCGGACGCGTTTGAAGCAAGGAACAGGCAGGGCCCCACAAGGTCTTCCGCCACCAGCACCCGCTTCAGGGACTGGCGCTCGACCATCGCCGTGATGCTGTCGTCGTTCAGCCAGAGTTTCTTCTGCCGTTCGGTGACGATCATGCCGGGAAGGATGGCGTTGACGCGGATGTTTTCGGGGCCGAGCTTTCCGGCGAGGCTCTTGGTCAGGCCGATGATCCCGGCCTTGGCGGTCGCATAGGCGGGCAATCCGCCCATGTTGAGCAGGTAGGCGATCGACGAGAAATTGACGATCGCGCCGCCGCCTGCCTTTCGCAGGTGAGGGACGGCGGCCTGGGAGACGAAGAACATCTGCTTGATGTTGATGGCCTGGGCGTTGTCCCAGTATTCCTCGGTCACCGTCTCGAATTCATGACGGTCGTCCCAGCCGGCGTTGTTGACCAGCACCGACAGCGAGCCGAGTTCCCGCGCAGCCGTGTCGACGGCGGCTTTCGTATCGGCCACATTGCGCAGGTCGGCCTTCAGATAGAGCACGGGATGACGGGCGGTCCCGGCGAGCCGCGCCACGAGCTCGCGGCTCGGTTGATCGGCAATGTCGATGAATGCGACCTTGGCGCCCTGGACAGCGAAGCCTTCCACCAGGGCGGCGCCGATGCCGGACCCGCCACCGGTGATCAGCACGCCGCGGTCGGCGAGATCGGCATGCCTTACGGAAATTTCGGCCAAAACACCCTCCCTGTCCGGCTTGGTCGCCAAGTTCTATCGCTTCGAGGCAGGAAGACAAGGATGACCGACAAACTCTCGCCATCTGAGGACGCAAAGGTCGGGCCATGACCATTGCAACTGGAATAGCTATCGGCGTCGGCCTGGGTACGGTGTTCGGGACGGCCGTTTTCGACAATATCGGCATCGGTATCGCCGTGGGCATCGCGATGGGCGTCGCCCTTTCGCAGTTCATGCATTCGCGAACGAAATAGCACGGGCGGCGGCCGGATTTGCATTCGCAGAATTGCCTTCCGACATCATAGCCATTACTCGGAGGTCGGCGTTTCCGGCCGCTTCCCCTTTGAGTCGGAGCCTGACGAAAAAGGATTTTTCCGTGGCCCTTCCCGATGCCGAAATCTCGATTCCCGAAAAGACCTATGCCGCCTTCCTGTTCGATATGGACGGAACAATCCTGAACTCACTCGCTTCGGCAGAACGCGTCTGGGGCCGCTGGGCGGCGAAGATGGGACTGGATGTCGAGAAATTCCTGCCGACCATGCATGGCAAACGGGGCATCGACACGATCAGCGCGCTGAACCTGCCGGGCATCGATCCGCTTATCGAGGCGGAGGGCATCCTGCGCGGCGAGATCGAGGATGTCGAAGGCGTGGTGCCGATCCCGGGCGCGGTGGAATTCCTGTCGGCTCTGCCTCCCGAGCGGTGGGCGATCGTCACGTCGTCACCGATCGAGCTCGCCAAGGTGCGGCTTGCGGCGGCCGGCATTCCGTTGCCGCGCTACATGGTGACCGCCGAAGACGTCACCGTCGGCAAGCCCAACCCGCAAGGCTATATTCTCGGCTCGGAACGCCTCGGCGTCAGCCCGGCCGATGTTCTGGTGTTCGAGGATGTGATGGCCGGCATAAAGGCGGGCGAGGCAGCGGGTGCCGACGTTATGGTCATTACCGCCACCCATTCCCATGCGATCGAAACCGGGCATTCGAAAATACCCGGTTATCTCGACGTAGTGCCGCATATCGGCGAGGACGGGCGGCTTTCGGTCCGTCGCAAGGCCTGAACCTCAGGCGGGCTGGTTCGACGTCCGCATGATGCTGACCGTCGCGACCCAGAGCACGACGCCGAGGCCGAGCAGGCAGGCGGCAATCAGATACTGGACCGGATCGCGGCCGGTCCAGGGGCCGGCGAGGAACGCGCAGGAGATGGCGCCCAGCACCGGCAGGATGGTCGGCGTGCGGAAATGCTTGTGCCCGACCGTGTCCTTGCGCAGGACGAGCACCGCGACGTTGACGATCGCGAAGACGCAGAGCAGCAAGAGCGCCGTGGTGCCGCCGAGCGCCGGGACGCCACCGGCGAACAGGATCAGGCCGACCGCGAGCAGCGAGGTGAAGCCGATCGCGATATAGGGCGTGCGGCGGCCGGAATGGACCTTGCCAAGCACCGAGGGCAGTACGCCTTCGCGCGCCATGCCGTAGATCAGGCGGCTCGCCATCATCATGTTGATCAGCGCCGAGTTGGCGACCGCGAACATGGTGATGACGGCGAATATGCCGATCGGGAAGCCTGGCGCGCCGGCCTGCACGACCTTCAAGAGCGGGGTCTCGCCCTGGCCGAGTTCGCTGGCGGGCACAAGCGTGATCGCCGAAATCGCCACCAGGACATAGATGAGGCCTGTGAGGCCAAGGCCAGTCAGCAGCACTTTCGGAAACATCCGGCTCGGCTCCTTGCATTCCTCGGCCATGTTGACCGAGTCCTCGAAACCGACCATGGCGAAGAAGGCGAGCGTGGTCGCGGCGATCACCGGCCAGAAGACCCCGCCATTGTCCGGCGCCGCGAACGTCCAGGCGCGGGAAACGTCGCCCTGGCCGCCGGCGATCGCCCAGAAGCCGATCCCGATGATGATCAGCAGGCCGGTCAGTTCGACGACGGTCAGCAGCACGTTCATCCTAACGCTTTCTCCGACCCCGCGGAAATTGATGGCGGCGACCAGCACGATGAACCCGACGGCGATCAGCGGCACACCCCAGGCGCCAAGATCGAGGCTGAGCGAGGTGGCGAAGTTGGAGGCGAACGCACGCGACGCGGTCGCGGCGGAGGTGATGCCGGAGGACATCACGGCGAAGGCCACCAGGAAGGTGACGAAATGGATGCCGAAGGCCCTGTGGGTATAAAGGGCGGCGCCGGCGGCGCGAGGATATTTGGTGACCAGCTCGAGATAACTGAAAGCGGTGAGGAGGGCGACGACGAAGGCGATGAGGAAGGGCAGCCAGACAACACCGCCGACCTGCGCGGCGACCTGGCCGGTCAGGGCGTAGATGCCCGTGCCGAGAATATCCCCGACGATAAACAGCAGAAGCAGCCCAGGCCCCATCACCCGATGCAGTTCGGTCTTCTGCTCGCCCGTTTCCGTACCCAACCCTTCCATAAGTTCCTCCTTGAATGATCAAACTCCCGCATCAGTTTGCTCAATGGGAACAAGCGGCGGTTGTTCCCGAGAAAATGCGAGGGTTTCGGCTGTTTCCCGCTAGACCGAAAGGACTAGGCAAAATTCCACGATAATCTTGCACTCGGTGCAAATATTTCCTAAATGAGGGCGATGCAAACGCTGCGCCGCACAAAATTGCCGCCGAAAGGCCTGTTTTTTCATAACGGAGGTTTTTATGCCTTGGAATTGCCATTCAGGCTGTGAAGGTCGGCGCAATACTCGATCGCATCTTCAAACCGGTGAGTCTCTGACCATGAGAGCAGATGCCGCATTCTCCGATTTCCTGCATTTCTTCCGTTCCTGGATCAGCAATCCGTTGCGGGTGGCGGCGGTGGCGCCGTCCGGCGACTCGCTCGCCAGGCTGATGACCCAGGAAATCGCGCCGATCGACGGGCCGGTCATCGAGCTCGGGCCGGGCACCGGCGTTTTCACCCGCGCGCTGCTTGCCCGCGGCGTCGCGCAATCGGATCTGACGCTGATCGAATACGGACCGGAATTCGTGCCGGGCCTGCAGCGGCGGTTTCCGGAAGCGCGGGTTCTGCAGATGGATGCGGCCAAGCTGGCGCACGAGGATATTTTCGAGGGCGATCCCGTCGGCGCGGTGGTCAGCGGCCTGCCGCTGCTTTCCATGTCCCCGCGCAAGATTACCGCGATCCTCGGCGGCGCCTTTACCTATATCCGCCCTGGCGGTTCCTTCTATCAGTTCACCTACGGCCCGCGCTGCCCGGTGCCGCGCCCGATCCTCGACCGGCTCGGCCTGAAGGCCGTCCATGTCGGCCATACCGTACGCAACCTGCCGCCCGCTTCCGTCTACCGGATCTCCCGCCGCAAGCCGCTGGACCTGACGCGGGAGCGTTCCAGGTATCGTGTCGAGGAGACCGGCCCGATCGAGAATGCCGACGAAACGGGCGGCTGAGCAAGACTGCGGATGAAATGACCAAGACGACGGGTGGCGCGACGGAAGGCCGGCGGGAGACCAAGCGCCGGCAAACCCGCGAACGCATCGAGGAAGCGGCGATGAGCCTGTTCCTCGAACGCGGCTTCGACAATACGACGATCGAGGAGATCGCCGAACGCGCCGAGGTGTCGAAACGCAGTTTCTTCGACTATTTTCCCTCCAAGGAAGAGGTCGTGTTCGCCTGGCAGGACGGCTTTGCTGACCACATGATGGCGGCGATCGCGTCAAGGCCGGCGGACGAGCCTGCCGTCAAGGCGGTGCAACATGGCCTTGTGAGCGCCATCGTGTCGGCAGCCGACGAAAGAACGATGGCGCTCGGAGAACTGATCCGGCGCACGCCGACGCTGAAGGCCCGTGACCAGCTCAAATATGCAAAGCTCGAAGCGAAGCTTACCGAGGCGCTGAAGGCGAGGGGCCGCAGCGACGAGGAGCGGCTGCGCATGCGCCTGCTGGCCGCCGTGGTGATCGGCGCCCTGCGGGCCGGCGGAGAAATCTGGAACGAGCAGCCGCCGGGCACGTCGCTGGAAACCTTCGCGCATCGGTTCTTCGGCGATTTCTGGAAGGTGCTTGCCGAATTCGGAAACGAGGGGCAGGGCGGCTGATCAGGCAACGCTCAGCGTCGCGGCGGCGAGCACCACGTAGCGCAGCGCCTTGCCGATGAAAACGAGGATCAGAAAGGTCGGCAGCGGCTCCTTCAGCACGCCGGCTGCGACCGTGATCGCGTCGCCGCCGATCGGCATCCAGCTCAAGAGCAGCGACCATTTTCCGTATTTACGGTACCAGGCCTGCGCCCTGTCCAGCTTCTCCCCGCTCACCGGAAACCACCGGCTGTCCCGAAAACGCTCGACGCCGCGCCCCAACAGCCAATTCACGGCGGCGCCCAGCGTGTTGCCGATCGACGCCACCAGCAGCAGACCCGAGAGCGAATACCGGTCGCTCAGGATCAGGCCGACGAGAATTGCCTCCGACTGCATCGGAAAGATCGTCGCGGCGATGAAGGCGGCGGAGAAGAGCCCCGCATAGGCGGCAAGATCGAGCATGGGTCTCGGTATCTGTGGACATGAAAAAGGGCGGATCAAAATCCGCCCTTCCTTGCATTTCGGGTGGTCGATTAGGCCTTGGTGGCGTTTTCGACCTCTTCGGCAGCCGCCTCCGGCTTCTTGGCATGGCGTTTGCGCCAGTCGCCGAGAAAGAGCAGGATCGGGGCCGCGATGAACACCGACGATGCGCCGGCGACGAGGATGCCGAACGCCATCGGCACCGCGAAGCTTTCCACCGCGCTGCCGCCCCAGATCGCCATCGGCAGAAGCGACAGGAAGGCGGTGGCATTGGTGTAGAGGCTTCGGGCCAGCGTTTCGTTGATCGACTTGTCGATCAGTTCCCGCAGAGGCATCGACTTGTAGAGCCGCATGTTTTCACGCATGCGGTCATAGACGACGACCTTGTCGTTGACCGAATAACCGACCATCGTCAGCACCGCCGCGATCGCCGTGAGGTTAAAGTCGAGGCCGGTGATGGCGAAGAAGCCCACCAGCTTGGTGACGTCGAGCACCAGGGTGACGATGGCGCCGACCGCGAACGGCCATTCGAACCGCACCCAGATGTAGATCAGCATCGCGACGCTGGCGATGAAGACCGACAGGAAGCCGGCAATGGCAAGCTCGCCCGAGACCTTCGGGCCGATGACGTCGGTGCCCTGGACGGTGGCGGTGGAGTCGATCTTGACGACCTCGTCCTTCAGCTTGGTGACGGCCGCCGTCTGCGCCTCTTCGCCGCCTTCCTGACGCTGGGCGCGCACCAGGATGGTGTTCGGATCGCCAAAAGACTGCAGCGTGATTTCGCCGAGGTCGAGCGTGTTCAGACCCTCGCGGAACTTGGCGAGGTCGGCGGGACCTTGCGTCTTGACGGACATCTGGATGCCGCCGCGGAAATCGACGCCGTAGTTCAGGCCCGGATAGAAGAACAGCCCGACCGAGGCGATCGACAGGATGGCGGAGACCGCCACGCCGAAGAAGCGCGCCTTCATGAACTGGATGTGCTTGTCATAGGGGCTGAACGGGATCAGCGGCCGGATGTTCAAGACCTTCAGCTTGAAGCGGCGGGTCAGCGCGATCATCGTGACGCGGACGAAGGCGACCGACGTGAACATCGAGATGATCAGGCCGAGACCCATGGTGACGGCAAAACCGCGCACCGGACCAGAGCCGAAGTAGAACAGGATGGCCGCCGCGATGAGTGCGGTCATGTTGCCGTCGACGATGGTCGAATAGGCGCGGTTGAAACCGACGTCGATGGCGGCGAAGGCGCCGCGGCCTTTACGCGTTTCTTCTCGGATACGCTCGTTGATCAGCACGTTGGCGTCGACGGCAAGGCCGATACCGAGAACGATACCGGCGATACCGGGCAGCGTCAGCGTCGCGCCGACCAGCGTGAGCGCCGAGAACGTCAGGATGGTGTGGATCAGCAGCGCGACGTTCGCGAGGATGCCCCAGGTGCCGTAGAGGACCAGGATAAAGACGGCGACGAGGACGAAGCCGACGAGGCCGGAATAAAGGCCCATCTGGATCGCGTCGGCGCCGAGATCGGCGCCAACGGTGCGTTCTTCGATGACGGTAAGCTTGGCCGGCAGTGCGCCGGCGCGCAGCAGTGCTGAGAGCGTATTGGCTTCCGACACCGAGAAGCCGCCGGAGATCTGACCCGAGCCGCCGGTGATCGGCGTGCGGATGACCGGCGCGCTCAGCACCTTGTTGTCGAGCACGATCGCGAAGGGACGGCCGACATTCTGCTGGGTGATCTGGGCAAAGCGGTTGGCGCCGGCCGAATCGAAGCGGAAGTTGACGACCGGCTCGTTGGTCTGCTGATCGAAGGCGGCGCGGGCATCCGTCAGCCGGTCGCCGGAAAGCTCGACGCGGTCGAGGACCGGATACTGGTTGCCACGCTCGTCGGCGAGCATGGTGACGCCGGCCTCGCCCTGCTGGCCGAGGAGATGGAAGCTCATCTTGGCGGTCGAGCCGAGAAGCTGGCGCAGACGCGTCGGATCCTGTTCGCCCGGAAGCTGGACGAGAACGCGGTCGGAGCCGATGCGCTGGATGGTCGGTTCGGCGACGCCCACCTGGTCAACGCGCTGGCGGATGATCTCGAGCGACTGATCGACTGCGGCGGTGATGTGCGAATTGATGCCGGCTTCGGTCTGGGCGACCGAGATCGTATTGTCGGAAGGCGTGGTGATCGCGAGATCGCTGGCACCGACGGTGGTGCCGAAGCTGACCGGGTTGGAAAGGGTCTGGAGTTCGGTGACCGCTGCACCACGCTGGGCAGCGTCGCGCAGCGCGACCGTCACGGTATCGCCGGTGCGACGGATCGCGGTGGTCGTGATGTTCTTTTCGCGCAATACGCGGCGGGATTCCTGAAGCAGGCTTTGGACGCGTTCGTTGATCAGGTCGGCCCGGTCGACTTCCAGCACGAGATGCGAGCCGCCGCGCAGGTCGAGGCCGAGCGAGACGCGGCTGTGCGGCAGCCAGGCGGGAAGGCGGTCAAGCGTCGACTGCGGAATGACGTTCGGCAGCGCCACCAGAATGCCGAGGAAGATGATGGCGAGATAGGTCGTCACCAGCCACGGGGAATTTCTCATGTTTCTAATCCTGCTGAGCCCATGATACGCGCGGGGGCGATCGGCATGGGCGGCCTTAATTGGTGATCATGGGAGCGCCACGGGGCGCGGTCGTCTCAGGCGCGCGCCGGCGGCGCGCGCGGGAGCGACCCGTGCCAGAACGGCGAGGTTGCCGGATCGGAAGACTGTTTGGACGCAAAGGCCGATGCGAAAACCGGAAAGCTGATTTCGATGGCGCGGGCTTCCAGCGCGCCGCCGGCCGTCTGCCAATGAGCGCCCGTACCATCCTTGCGGTCCATGGCGGCAAGTGCGCGCAAGGGTTCGCGCTTAGTCAGGTGCGGCGTGTCGTTGCTTTTGTCGGCCGAGACGGCGCCGCGAGGGAACTGCACGTCCTTGACGACGCCGGAGAGCAGGCCGAACAGGGCGGCGATCAGCAGGGCAGCGGCAAAAACCGGCCAGCGCGACAGGAGGCTTTCCTGTCGACGTCCGTTTCTCGTCCGCTTGTCCCGCGGAAACAGCGCCATCCGCATCAGCTCCGGAGCGTTAGAAAATCCCGAAGTCCTTGCTTCGGAACGGAATGCCGCCTTCTAAAGGAGAGGCTTACCGGGGTCAATCTCCAGCGTGGGGAGCGTAAGCGCAGATTGCGGCGGTATTTGCGCCGATCACAACATTCAGCGCCTCAAGACCTCGTTGGTCGGTCTGCCGGGACGCGGCCAGGCGGGACGCTCCTACTTGTGGATCGGGTCCTTCCACAACACCTCTTCCGGCTTCTCGATAGGTTCTATGTCGAGATTGACCACGACCGGGTCCTGGCCGGAGCGGCAGAGGACGCATTCCAGCGTCTCGTCGGGGCTGGCGTTGATCTCCTGATGCGGCACATAGGGCGGCACGTAGATGAAATCGCCGGGGCCAGCTTCGGCGACGAATTCGAGATTGTCGCCCCAGCGCATCCGCGCTTTTCCCTTCAACACGTAGATGATGCTTTCGAGATCGCCGTGGTGATGGGCGCCGGTCTTGGCGTTGGCGTGGATGGTGACCGTTCCGGCCCAGATCTTTTCGGCGCCCGCGCGGGCGTTGTTGATCGCGGTCGCGCGGTTCATGCCGGGGGTCTGGGCGGTGTTGGGATCGAGCGAATTGCCGGGAATGACCTTCACGCCGTGCTCGCGCCAATCGACGTGGGAATGACCGTCATGGTCATTGTCATGAGGGTGATGATGATCGTCGTGGCTATGGCTCAAGATCGTTCTCATTGACTGGGACGGGGCTCACCAGCTCTCGCGAGCAGGGGGTCCGCGAGCCCCTAACCGGCGTCATGCCGGCTGGAGGCCACGTAGCTTTGCTTGGAGAACATGATCAATGGGAACGGCCCAAATGTCAAAGGCTTGGTGAGCGAAGGGTAACTTTCCTGTGTCAAATCAAGACACTATCGCATTTGTGCGATCTCCGTTACCCTCTCCCGCGTGAGGCGCGGACCAAGCTGCTGCCTGCCGTTGCAACACGAATGGGGATGGCGATCACCACCCGGATCGGGGTCCTGACGGAAGCTTATACGCCCTGGATGAGCGGCAGGACTTCGATCGAGCCCTGATAGATCATGTCGAGCGCGACATAGACGATGACGGCCAGGCCCAGATAGGCGATCCAGCGGAACCGGGACAGGAGCTTGGCGACGAAGTTGGCAGCAACCCCCATCAGCGCGATCGAGACGACCAGGCCGATGATCAGCACCGTCGAATGCTCCTTGGCGGCGCCGGCGACGGCCAGCACGTTGTCGAGCGACATGGAGACGTCGGCGACGACGATCTGGGTGGCCGCCTGGAAAAATGTCTTCTCGGCGGCCCTTTCCTTCGCTTCGGCGGCGGCATGGGCATCGTCACCCTGGCCTTCGCGCAGTTCGCTCCACATTTTCCAGCAGACCCAGGCCAGCAGCAATCCACCGGCAAGCTGAAGCCCCTTGATCGCCAGGAGGTAGGTGGCGATGACCGCGAACACGAGGCGCAGCACGGTTGCCGCCGTGATCCCGAACAGGATCGCCTTCTTGCGAAGCGCGGCAGGAAGACCGGCGGCGGCAAGGCCGATGACGATGGCATTGTCGCCGGAAAGAACGAGGTTGATGGCAATGACCTCGAGAAGAGCCGCAAAGCCGGCCGCGGTGAAGAGTTCCATCATGAAGCGTGAACCTGAATAGGGGAGTGGATGAGGGTGGAAGGCTGAATTGATCTTCTAGTCACTTTTTCGTGGGGATTGGTACAGGATATTTCAGGGCGCTTGGCAAGCGGATTTTCATTCTGTCAAACGGCATTATCCATTATCGAAGGACAGGGCGCCAACAGGATGACAAATGCCCCCGGTAATAGCTTGTTTACTCCCGGTTAAGTTCCACTTGTCGCGACTCACCTGTCTCCTATATGGCCTCTCGGCGGAGCGTGTCCCCACCTTGCCGCGTCGTGGAGCGGATTTCTTGCTTTTTGAGGCCAGGGGGCAAGCGTCCGAAGGATGAAGGAGACGTTCATGGCGCAGAAAGCTGTTGTCCTCGTCGTCGAGGATGAACCGCTGATCCGATTCACCACGCTCGATGCGCTGGAGGAGGTCGGACACCAGGTGCTGGAGGCAGGCAATGCCGACGAGGCCATGGTGCTGTTCCGCAATCGCGCCGATATCGATATCGTCTTTACCGACGTCAACATGGCGGGTTCCATGGATGGCATCCAGCTTGCCCAGCGCATCCGCGCGATCCGGCCGAGCATCGGCATCATCATCACGTCGGGCGTCGTCAGCCTCGACCCGATGCTGCTGCCCACCAATACGGTTTTTCTGCCGAAACCCTATCAGCACGACCTGCTGCTTTCCTCGATCCACGAAATGATGCCCGGCTGAACGTCGGCAGGCCGAAGGCGGCCCGCGGAACCAAGTGAGCCCGCTCGCGGTTATTTCCTCCGATCAACCGGAGGAGTTACAGATGCTGACGAGGCTTATCGCATTTTCCGCCATCGCGCTTTCGGCCGCACCCGTCCTGGCCCAGACGTCCGGCACGGGCGCCACGACCTTGCCCGGGACTGCGACAACCACCACGCCCGATGCCAATTCCGGCGTCTCGACGGGCACGACGCTTCCCGGCGTCACCGATCCCACGACGACCAACAGCACCACGGGCACCGTCGACCAGGAAGATCATTGCCAGCCGCCGGGGACGCCGAGCAATACCAATCCGAGCGCCGAGCTTCCAACGCTGCCGCGCCCTGAACAGGCTTGCAACTGACAGGGACCGCGAAAACGCCTTTACTCTTCGTCAATCTCTATTAAGTTGGTAGAGATTGAAGCGACCAGCGGAAGCAGATCCAAGTCCTGCTCCCGCAGCTTCCAAGACAGCCTTTCGCCCCAGATCAACCAAGGACGAGGAGTGTGTGCTTGATGACCTATGATGTCGCCGTCGTCGGTTCCGGTTTTTCGGCAATCGCGCTTACCATCAACCTCCTGCGTTTCCTGCCGTCCTCTGCTTCGATCGCCGTGGTCGGCGACGACCCGGGCTTCGGGCGGGGCACGGCCTACCGCACCGAATTCTACCTGCACCGGCTCAATGTCCCGGCGGCCCGGATGAGCGTGTTTCCGGATCGCCCGGACGATTTCGTCGAATGGCTGCGGCGTCAGGGCAGGGCGGCCTTTCCGGAGGATTTTGCCTCGCGGGGCGACTACGGCCTCTATCTGCGCGACACGCTGGCCTCGCTGCTGAGGCCCCGCGAGCGGCGCGCGCATGTGGATTTCATCCGGGCCAAGGCGACCGCCTGCGTTCAGTGCGAGCGGGACGGGATCGTCTTTCATCTCGACAATGCCGGTGAACTGCGGGCCCGCACCGTCATTCTGGCGCTCGGCGTCGGCAATGCCGACCTGCCTTTGCCGAAGGATCGCATCGATCCCGGCCTCGGCTCCCGAATCGTCGACAATCCTTGGCGGCTCGGGTGGCTGTCGCGTCTTGGCCGCACCGACGAGGTCTGTATCTTCGGATCCGGCCTGACGATGATCGACCAGGTGCTGTCGCTGCGCGCCCAAGGACATCGGGGCCGCATCCATGTCCTGTCCCGGCGCGGACTGGTGCCGCATCCGCACCCGACCCGACGCGCCACTCCCGTCGCTCCGGACCTGCCCGAGAGCAGAGAGATCAGCACGCTCTTGCATACCCTGCGGCGGCAGGTGGAGAACGGGGCCGACTGGCGCGGCGTGGTTGACGGACTGAGGCCGCAGACCCAGGCCCTGTGGCAGGGGCTAGGCGTCGATCAGCGCTCCCGTTTCCTTCGGCATGCGCTTGCCTGGTGGAACATCCACCGCCACCGTATCGCCCCGGAAGTGTTCGCCCGCTTCAACGCGCTCCTGAAGGATGGCACGGTGACCGTGCATGCCGGTTTCCTCCGCTCGATCGGCAGGGATGGCGCCGGTGCGAGCGTCCATTTCAGGCGCCGCGGCACGCAGGACCACGTTTCCTTCCACGCGGATTGGATCGTCAATTGCACCGGCATGGAGCGCGCCGGCATCGGCCATTCGCCGCTGCTGACCGAGATGAGGAACCGGGAGATGATCGCAATGGACGAACTCGGGCTTGGTATTTCCGTCGATAGGCAATCCCGCGTTCTCGATCCGGATGGCCGGCCACAGCCCGGCCTGTTTGCGGCCGGGGCGCTGACCGCGGGCCAGTTCTGGGAGATCACGGCTGTGCCGGATATCCGCGTGCAGGCCAAGGCGCTTGCCGAGACGATCGCGGCCGAAATCGCCCGGACGGCGCCGCGGCCTGCCCGCATCGCGTGATGGGGCGTTCCGTGAGCATGATTTTCTCCTGACGGAGTATCTGCGGCAGGTTCCTTGCTTTCATGCTGCGGCATCGACGCTAATCTTGAGCAAGTCATTGCGCCGAAAGGAATTTACATGGCCCTGAAACTCGTCGGCCTCGCGGGCAGCTATAATCGTCCTTCCAAGACTTTTGCGCTGGTCAATCACATCGCTTCGATCGCGGGCGAGCGATATGGGTTCGACACCACGGTCCATGACCTCGCCGATGTCGGGCCGTCGCTCGGCCAGGCGCAGCGTCAGGGCGATCTCGACGAGGCAGCCGCCAAGGTGCTGGCCGATGTCGTCGAGGCCGATTTCCTGATTGTCGGCTCGCCGACCTACAAGGGCAGCTATCCGGGGCTCTTCAAACACTTCATCGATCTGATCGATCCGGAACAGCTGCGCGCCAAACCGATCTTGATCACCGCCACCGGCGGCGGCGACCGGCATGCGCTGATGGTCGAACATCAGCTTCGGCCGCTCTTCGGGTTCTTCATGGCCCATACCCTGCCGACCGCCGTCTACGCGTCCGATCGCGATTTCGCCGACTACCGCATCGTCTCCGAGGCATTGCAGCAGCGGATCGGCTTTGCCGTCGAGGAGCTCGCCGCCTTCTTTCCGGTCCGCCAACTCGCTGCCGCGGAGTAACTTTACTTTCGGCCGCTTTGCCGTCATCAATCCCCGCAATCGTGATGCGGAGGAAAAGGCATGACCATCGAAGAAGACATGGCGAAGATCGCGGAGCAGGAGAAGGCGCTGGTCTTCGACCGGTTCGACCTGACGACCGCCTGGGATCTCGGTTCGCTGCTTCGGCACATGGCCGTCGAGCGCGGGCTGAGCGTGGTCATCGACGTGCAGCTGCATTCGATGTCGGCCTTCTACACGGCTCTGCCGGGCACCACCGCGGACAACGAGAACTGGGTGCGCCGCAAGCGCAATCTCGTGCTCCGTTTCTTCCAGTCCAGCTACGCGATCGGACGGAAGCTGGAGCTGCAGGGCGACACGGTGGATAACCGGTACGGCATTTCCTCGATCGACCACGCCCCGCATGGCGGCAGCTTCCCGATCAAGGTTGCCGGCAGCGGGTGCATCGGGGCGGTGACGGTTTCCGGCCTGCCGCAGCGTGACGATCATAATATGGTGGTCGAGGCCCTTGCCCGGATGCTGGGCAAGGATATCTCCGCACTCCGTCTCGACTGAGGAGATAGGTCATGGCGCAGGACGGCATAAAGACCCCCGAGGAAGTTTTCACCTTCTGGTTCAGGGAACTGAGCCGCAAGGACTGGTTCGAGAAGAACGAGGCGCTCGACGAGGCGATGCGCAAGCATTTCGCGGCCACCCATCTTTCGCTTGCGCGCGGCGAACTCGATGCGTGGCGCACGTCGCCGGAAGACCGGCTGGCGGCGGTGATCGTGCTCGACCAGCTTTCGCGAAATCTCTATCGCGGTTCGCCGCTGGCTTTCGCCGCCGACTGGCTGGCCTTGCGGGAAGCGCGGCTTGCCATCGAGGCCGGTGCCGATATGGCGGTGCTGCCCGAACAGCGCGGCTTCTTCTATCTCCCCTTCGAACATTCGGAAGTCCTCGCGGATCAGGATCGTTCGGTGGAGCTCTTCACGTTGCTGGGGGATGCCGATTATCTGGATTACGCGGAACGTCACCGCGTGGTGATCCGGCAGTTCGGCCGCTTCCCGCATCGAAATGCGCTGCTCGGCCGGGAATCGACCGCCGCCGAGCTGGAATATCTGGCCCGGCCCGGCGCCGGTTTCTGATCTCAAAGGCTAACGACGGAACATGCGCGCCACGGCGATGAGGATGCACGCGCCGATGAAACCGGCAATCAGGTAGCCGATCCAGCCGCCGAGCACGATGCCGAAGACGCCGAGAATGGCATTGGCGATGATGGCGCCGACAATGCCCAGAATGATGTTCATGATGACGCCCATGTCGCTTTTCATGAACTTTTCGGCGAGCCAGCCGGCAATGCCGCCGATGATGATGGCTGCGATCCAGCCGATACCTGCTTGTTCCATGACTTACCCTCAGTAGATTGTTGGGACGGGGAAACGCGAGGAAATGTTCCAGGTTCCACGAATTGTTCCAATTCGCGACCAGGCGCTACACCATTCCTTTTCTTCGCCCAGAAGTCACTCTATTTTCGCGGGCGAATCCGATCGAAAGACAAAGAGCAGACATTTGGCAGACCTTATCACGACCGGCCCTTCGACCATGCGGCGGATGGCCCGCGCGGTCCTCGCAGCGCTCCTGATCGCAGCCGCCCCGCTGAGCTTGCCGTCGCAGGCTTTCGCCCAGGCGCAGCAGCAGGCCCAGGGACAGCGCCAGGAGCAGGTGCCGCCAAACGTCACCGCCGATTCCATCAATTCGGACATGAAGGGCAAGATCGACGCGATCCGGCAGCAGCTCGATTCCTTCCGCAACCGGATCCAGAGCGACGCGGATGACGATGCGCGCCTGGCGGAACTTCGGGTTCAGGCCGAAGCGATCGTCGGCGAAATGCGCTCCACGTCGGATGCGATGCGCACGCGCGTCGAACAGATCCAGGCCCGCCTCAAGAGCCTTGGCGAACCGCCGGCGGCGGGGCAGCCTCCGGAAGCGCCGGCGGTTGTCGAAGAGCGCAACCGGCTGCTGAACGAGCGTTCGGAGCTCAACATCATCGTCGACGACGCCGGCCAGCTTTCCAACAGCGCCACCCAGCTCGCCAACACGATCACCAACCTTCGCCGCGCGCTGTTTACCCAGACGCTCTTCCGCCACACCGAGTTGTCGGGCGAACTGTTCACCGATGCCGGCAACGCCTTGGTCGCGGAGATCCGCAACTTCGGCTCGACCTTCGGCAACTGGATCGGTTTCGTGTGGAAGTTCAAGAAGCTGCAGCTGCTGGGGGCCCTGGCGCTGTCGCTCGGCGCGGCCATGCTCTTCCTATCCGGCGGCTACCGGCTGTTCGGGCGCTTCATCCGGCGCAGCGACCAGGAACATCCCCCCTACATAAAGCGATTGTCGGTGGCCTTCTGGTCGACCGTGGTCCAGACCGTGTCGCTCGCCGCCTTCCTGGTCGCCTCGTTCCTGTTCCTCGACGGCTTCAATGTGCTGAGAGCGGATATCACGCCGATCGTGGTGACCTTTTTCGGCTTTGTCTGGTTCGTCAATTTCGTCTGGAAGCTCACCTACGGCGTATTGGCGCCCGGGGAGCCGGAATGGCGGCTGGTGCGGATCACCAATCGCGGCGCGCGCCTGCTGACGCTGGCCGTGCTTGCCATGGCGATCGTCAACGGGCTCGACTATCTGCTCGGGGCGATCAGCGAGGCGCTCAATTCGCCGCTGGTTCTGACGATCGTCAAGAGCCTGCTCGCCTCGGTCATCATCGGGCTCATCC
Source organism: Hyphomicrobiales bacterium (assembly GCA_900471605.1). Lineage (GTDB taxonomy): Bacteria > Pseudomonadota > Alphaproteobacteria > Rhizobiales > Rhizobiaceae > Neorhizobium. Next base: position 37,724 of record UCEY01000035.1, read on the forward strand.
TGATCGCCATCTCCTTCATCAAGCCGCGGCTTGTCGAAGGCGAGGATCTCGATGCCCCGGGGCATCGCTGGCCGCGCTTCTTCCCGCTGTTCCTGCGCGTCATGGGCCTGCTGCTCATCCTGTCGGTGCTGACGGGTTATGTGGGGCTCGCGCGGTTCGTCTCGACGCAGATCGTGCTGACCGGCGCGGTGATCGTGCTGATCTATATCGGCCTCCTGTCCGGCAGGGCGATTTCGAAACAGGGGGCGTTCACGGATACGGCCGCCGGCCGGCGGCTGGCGGAACGCTTTCATTTCGGCGAGGTATCGCTCGATCAGGCGGGGCTTGTCGCGGGACTGGGCATCTACGCCTTCGCGCTGATGCTCGGCATCCCCCTCATTCTTCTGACCTGGGGTTTCCAGATCGCGGATATCGAAGCCTGGATCTACAGCTTCTTCACGCAGATCCGAATCGGCAATATCTCGATCTCGATCGTCGGCATTTTCGGCGGAATCCTGCTTTTCGGCCTCGGCTTCGTCGTCACGCGCTGGGTACAGAAGTGGATCGACGGCAACGTGCTGGCGCGCAGCCAGGTGGATCTCGGCGTCCGCAATTCGGTCAAGACCGGTATCGGTTATCTCGGCATCGGGCTTGCGGTGATCGTCGGTGTCTCGGCTGCCGGCATCGACCTGTCGAGCTTCGCGCTGGTCGCGTCCGCCCTGTCGGTCGGCATCGGTTTCGGCCTCCAGAATATCGTGTCGAATTTTGTGTCGGGACTGATCCTGCTTGTCGAGCGACCGTTCAAGGTGGGCGACCATGTGGTGACCGGGGCGACGGAAGGCATCGTCAAGCGCATCTCGGTGCGCGCCACCGAGATCGAGACGTTCCGCAAGCAGTCGATCATCGTGCCGAATTCCGACCTCATCAATTCCCCGGTCGGCAACTGGACGCATCGCAACAAGATCGGGCGTTCGGAAGTGCCGGTCGCGGTCAGCTCCCACAGCGATCCGCAGAAGGTGATGGACATTCTTCTGGAGTTGGTCGACCAGGTGCCGGAAGTACTGCGCAATCCGGAACCGCATGTGGAGTTCCTGACCTTCGGCGCCTCTTCGCTGAATTTCGAACTGCGGTTCCATCTGGCCGACATGGGCGAAGGCCTGAGGATTCGCAACAATCTGAGGATCGCCATCCTCAAGCGGTTCAGGGAGGAGGGGATCGAGATCCCGTTCCCGCAGCAGGAAATCGTCTTCCATCGCGGCAAGCCGATCCTGTCGGAGGAGGGCGATGCGAGAGGCGGTGCGTGACGATCCGCTCCCGCAGCCCGCGCGGCCATTCTGATAACCGTCGCGGGCTGGCTCTCGGCATGTCGTAATCAGGCGTTTGGCTCGCCTGCCGGAATTGCATAGTCCCTTCAGTTTGCGAAGAGGCCACACGAGGCCGAAAAGGGGTTCATTCCATGAAGACACATGCACGGGCGGTGGTGGTCGGCGGCGGCGTGGTCGGTGTTTCGACGCTTTATCACCTGGCGAAAAAGGGCTGGAACGACGCGGTCCTGATCGAACGCAAGGAATTGACCTCCGGTTCGACCTGGCATGCCGCAGGTCTGCTACCGCTCTTCAACCTTTCCTATTCGGTCGGCCAGCTGCATAAATATTCGGTGCGGTTCTATCAGGAACTGCAGGAGGAGACCGGCATGAATGTCGGTTTCTCGAAAGTCTCGAACATCCGTCTCGCCCGTACAAAGGACCGCTGGGAAGAGTATATGTATTATGCCGGGATCGCCGAGACGATCGGCGTCACCGTCAACGTCCTGACGCCGGAACAGGTCAAGGAGATCTGGCCGCTCTGCGAGACGGACGGCATTCTCGGCGCCATCCAGCATCCGGACGACGGCTATATCCAGCCGGCCGACCTCACCCAGGCACTTGCCAAGGGAGCGCGTGACCTCGGCGCCACGATCTACCGCAACACGACCGTGACCGCGATCGAACAGCAGCCGGACGGGCTCTGGAAGGTGACCACCGACAAGGGTGAGATCACGGCCGAACACGTCATTTCCTGCACGGGTAATTTCGCCCGCAAGACCGGCGAGATGGTCGGCATCAACATTCCGGTCATCCCGGTCGAGCACCAGTATATCGTCACCGAGCCGCATCCGGCGATCCAGGAGCGCAAGGCCAAGGGCCTGCCGGAAATGGGGGTCCTGCGCGAATCGGATTCGTCCTGGTACATGCGCGAAGAGAATGGCGGCCTGCTGCTCGGGCCCTACGAAGTCGGCGCGCCCGTCTGTTACGTCGACGGCCCGTCGGACGAGAGCGAATACGAGCTCTTCAATGAAGAACTCGACCGGCTGATGCCCTATATCGAGACTGCCATCGTTCGCGTGCCGGCATTCGGAGACGTCGGCATCAAGAAGGTCTATAACGGTGCGATCGCCTATACGCCGGACGGTTCGCCGATCGTCGGCCCCGCACCCGGCCTCAAGAACTTCTGGCTGAACGAGGGTCATTCCTTCGGCATCACCGCCGCCGGCGGCGCCGGCTGGCAGCTTGCCGAGTGGATCGTCGATGGCGAACCGACCGTCGACATGATGGGCGTCGATCCGCGTCGTTTCGGACCTTACGCAACGGAAGGCTACCTCATCGCCAAGAACGAAGAGGCCTATGCCAATGTTTTCACGATGCATTATCCGGACGAGGAGCGCTCCGCCGCGCGCCCGCTCAAGACCACGCCGGTCTATGATCGGCTGAAGAAGATGGGCGCTGTTTTTGGCTCCGTCTATGGCTGGGAGCGCGCCAACTGGTTCGCGCCGCAAGGCTACGAGGTGCCCAAGGAAGAACTCGGTGTCGGCGTGGACGTGCTGACCGCCCACAACCATGCACCGGCGCTGGAAGACGGCCGGATCGTCGAAAAATGGTCGTTCCGCCGCTCGAACTATTTCGAGCATGTCGGCAACGAGATCAAGAACGTCCACAAGAATGTCGGCGTGCTCGACATGTCCGCCTTCGCCAAGATGGAAGTGTCCGGCCCGGGTGCGCGCGCCTTCCTCGACGGGATTTTCGCCAACGCGATCCCGAAGAAACGCGGCCGCATCGCGCTCTGCCACCTTCTGACAAAACAAGGCGGCGTGCGCTCCGAATTCACCGTCTACGAATGGGCGCCGAATCGTTTCTACCTCGTCTCGGCCGGCGCCTACGAGGCGCACGACCAGGATTATCTGCGTAAGCTCGCGCCGACGGATGGCTCGGTGAAGCTCACCCAGATCACCCAGAAGTTCGGTGTTCTGGTTCTCGCCGGCCCGAAGTCCCGGCAGGTTCTGAAGAAGCTCACCCGCACCAGCCTTGAAAACAAGGATTTCCCCTGGCTTTCCGGCAAGGAGATTTCTGTCGGCATGGCGTCCGCCCATGCGCTGCGCGTCAACTTCGTCGGCGAACTCGGCTGGGAACTGCACCATCCGATCGAGATGCAGAACTACATCTTCGACAAGCTGATGGAAGCCGGCGCCGAATTCGGCATCAAGCCCTTCGGCATCCGTGCCATGCTCTCAATGTCGGTCGAGAAATCCTACCGGCTGATCCCGCGTGAAATGTCGATCGAATACAATGCCTATGAGTCCGGCCTCGACCGGTTCATCAAGACCGACAAGGAGTTCCTCGGCAAGGAAGGGCTGCTCTCCTACAAGGAGAAGGGCCTGAAGTGGAATTTCTGCACGCTGGTGGTCGAGGGGGCCAACGACGTCGACGCCCGGGGTTCGGAGGCAATCTACAATCAGGCAGGCGAACTGATCGGCCGCGCCACCAATGGCGCCTACGGCTGGCGAATCGGCAAGTCGCTGGCGCTGGCGATGGTAAAGCCGGGTTATGCGGAGGCGGGGACCCAGCTGAAGATCAAGATTCTCGGCAATCTCTACAATGCGAGCGTCGTCCCAGAAAGTCCGTTCGACGCCGACAACGTCGCGCTGCGCGCCTGACGCCCGGCTAGAAGTAAGAAATCATTGACGTTAACAGGCGGTCTTCGGGCCGCCTGTTCCGTTTTTGGACGAGGGGGCGCCCGGATTAACGGTTCTGCAAAGCGTTTGTAATACGGCTGTTAGCAGAGGGGATATTATTTATTGACAGGGGCACCATGACATTCCTCGGCATTTCCGGGATGCAGTATTCCGGCCAATCACTGGCAAACTCCCGCATCCTGCTTGCGGAGGATTCCAACGTCTTTACTTCGATGATCGGTACCCGGCTCAAGGAGCTGTTCGGCATCGAAGTCGAGATCTGCCGCAACTTCGAGGAATTGCAGTTCGCCTATGACCGCTCGAGCGAGCCGGTGACGCTGGCGATTTCCAATATCAACCTGCCGGGCGCGGAAAACGGCGAGGCGCTGGAATATCTCGTCGATCTGTCGATCCCGACCATCGTCTTTACCGGCACGTTCCACGAAGAGACCCGCGACAAGCTGCTGACCAAGGACATCGTCGACTACATCCTCAAGGACAATGTCTTTGCCGTGGAGATGCTTGCCGAATCGGTCTGCCGGTTCCTCACCAATCATCGTCACCATGTGCTGATCGTGGACGACAGCCCGACGGCCCGGGCGCTGCTTTCGAGCCGTCTGAAGCGCTACAATTTCCGGGTGAGCGTCGCCGAAAACGGTGCCAAGGCGCTGGAGATCCTCAAGAAGAACCCGGATATCGGCCTTGTCGTTACCGACTACAACATGCCCGATATCGACGGTTTCGAACTGACCCGCCGCATCCGCTCGGTGCGCGGCTCGCATGAGCTCAGGATCATCGGCGTGTCGTCCTCGTCGAACCGGCTGCTCTCGGCCCGTTTCCTGAAGGCGGGCGGCAACGATTTCATGCTGCGGCCGTTCATCGACGAGGAGTTTTACTGCCGCGTCAACCAGAACCTGGATACGCTCATTCAAATCTGGTCGATGCAGGCGAAACGTCAGGAGCCGACGGTCAAGAACGTCGCCTGATCCTCCAAGGATTTGCGCATGCCCTATCTTCAGAGCCAGCACTTCCGCGAGACGGAGCGTCTGACCTACGGTTGGGCCGCGCCGTCGCCGGTGCAGATGGAGGGGGCGAGCCTGACCGCCGATCCGTTGACCGGCTTTGCCAACCTGAAGGAATTCTACCGGGTTGGTCCGTCGCTGGTGGGAACGTGCCTTTCCGAGGGCACGACCTGCGCCACCGCGATCGTGGATATCGATTATTTCCGGCGGCTAAACGACACCCATTGCGAGGAAACGGTCGCCGAGGTCCTGAAGGCGACCGCAGCCAGGCTGGAGGCTGCGTGCAAAGGTGGCCGGCATCTTCTCGCCCGGCTCGACGACGAGGAGTTCGGGCTGCTTCTGGTCGGCCTCGACGGTGAGGCCGCGACGGATTTCTGCGAGACGCTGAGGTTGGAGATCGCGGGCATGCGCTTTAGTTCCGGCGACGGCGAGTTTTCGATTACCGTCTCGATCGGCCTTGCCGAAGTCTGCGGTCCGGAGACTTTCGACAATTATCTGAATGCCGCAGAACAATTCCTGTTCATGGCAAAAAGCTACGGCCGCAACCAGGTCTTTTCGGATTATACGATCGTGCTGCAGGCGGCGGGCTGACCCGCCGCGGTTGAAGTTCAGACCACGACGCCGGCGCGCGACGTGCTCATGTTGAGCTTGCGCTCGGCGCGTTCCTGCTGCGGCGAACGGTTGTAGACCTCGCGGTAACATTTCGAGAAATGCGACGCGGACACGAAACCGCAGGCCACCGCCACCTCGACCACCGGCATCGACGACTGTACGAGCAGGTGCCGTGCCCGGTCGAGCCGGATCTCCAGATAATAGCGCGCCGGAGAGCGGCCCATTTCCTGGCGGAACAGGCGTTCGATCTGACGCCGCGAGAGGCCTGCATCGTCGGCGATCTCCACCAGCGACAGCGGTTCGGAAAGATTGTTCTCCATCACCTCGATGATCGACAGGACCTTGGCGTTCTGGACGCCGAGGCGAGCGCGCAGCGGCAGGCGCTGGCGATCGTGCGGGTTGCGGACACGGTCGGTCAGCTGCTGCTCGCAGACCCGGTTGACGAGGTTTTCGCCGAAATCCTGGCCGATCAGGTTCAGCATCATGTCCAGCGAGGCGGTCCCTCCGGCGCAGGTATAGAGGTTCGAATCGACCTCGTAGAGATCCGCATAGACCTCCGCCTGCGGGAAGGCTTCGGCAAAGCCCGGCAGGTTTTCCCAGTGGATGGCGCAGCGCTTGCCGTTCAGCAGTCCTGCCTGGGCAAGGACATGGGCACCGGTGCAGAGGCTGCCGACGGCGATGCCGCGATTGTAGGTCTCGCGCAGCCAGGCATTGACCGACTTGTTCTGGAACTCCTCGACGTAGACGCCCGAGCAGACCAGAACCATGTTCGGGCGGTTTTCGCCCGACAGGCTGCGGCGTTCGTCGGCAAGCGACGAGTTGACTTCAATCCCGATGCCACTGGACGAATAGACTTTTTCACCGTCGACGGAACAGAGACGCCAAGTGTAGGCGGAGTATCCGAGCATGCGATTGGCAATTCGCAAGGTCTCCACTGCCGCCGCAAACGGAAGCATGGTAAAGTGGGGAACCAGGAAAAAGACGAGAGAACGTTTCGCTGTCGGGGCCTTGCTCATCACATTCATGCCGTTGTTCCCCTTGTCCTGGCCGTACGTTGCGGCCTGCGCTTTTCTTCAAAAGCGACATTGGCACGGGAAAAGGCGGCGGAGAAGGACTTTCGACGACAAGTGAATAACAATTTTGCGACATGGAACGGTCGCAGCGAACGCTGGCTATCGGGGAACGGGCGTCACCGAGCAGCGGCCCGAGGGCGACATGGCCCGCTTTACGTCATCGTATGCGGGCCATGAGGTTGGGAGGTTATTGGCGATGCGATGCGGCATTGGTCGTCGGCCATCCGATGTCCTTGCGGATTTCTGCCGGCAAACCTTCCAGCATGCGTTCGGTTTGGCGGCGGTGCCATTGATCGCGAAGTCTTACCGCCACGGTCAGGGCAGGGCGGATGAACGAGGCGAACGACGACGTCAGAGGCCGGGAGCGATCGCTCTCCTGATAGGTGATCATGGTCATGTCGGTTCTCCTTGGGTGTTTGACGGAACATGCGCCCAGCCGGGACGATGAACGCTGTCAATCCATCAATCAATCGGATAGAATTTATGCGTCCCATGAAATTCTGTTTGGTATGGGCGCTTGCTTCCGATGCTTTTGACTATGCGCCCCCTTTGACATTCAATCAAACGAAATGATATGGTGTTTAAGTTCAGAATTATTGATAGAGGCTGACATGACCGCTCCATTCCGCCCGCCGCTTCCGCTGCTCGATAATGATGTATTGCGCACGTTCGTGGCGATTGCCGAGACCGGCAACTTCTCGACCGCCGCCGACGCGGTTCTGCGTACTCCTTCGGCCGTCTCGATGCAGATCAAGAAACTGGAAGAGCAGTTGAAGACGACGCTTTTCCTGCGCGATGCCCGCTCGGTATCGCTGACGCAGCATGGCGAAATGCTGCTTTCCTATGCGCGGCGCATGCTGGCGCTCTCCAACGAGGCGGTGTCACGTTTCGTCATGCCGGAACTCTCCGGCGTGGTCCGGCTCGGCGCGCCGGACGATATCGCCGAACGTCTTCTGCCGAAGGTGCTGAAAGATTTCGGTGAGAGCTTTCCGGGCATCATGGTCGATGTCACCGTCGATATGAGCCTGGCGCTCAGGAAGCGCATGGACGAGCAGCGGCTGGATCTCGCGTTGATCAACTGCGCCACCCGGCCTTTCGCGACGGCGGGCGAGATGATCCATACGGAGCGACTGGTCTGGGCCGGCGCGAAATGCGGAACCGCCTATCTGCGCGATCCGCTGCCGATTTCGGTCTGGGAGGACGGCTGCGTCTGGCGCCAGGATGCGATCGCCCAGCTCGAGAAACACAAGCGGACCTATCGCATCGCCTATGCGAGCGCCCACACGATGGCGCAGCGCGCCGCGGTCTTGTCCGACCTCGCGATCGCGCCTTTCCCGCGCTCTTACGTGACCGATGACATGCAGATACTCGGCGCGAAGGAAGGCCTGCCGGAATTGATCAACTTTGATATCCGGCTGTTGACCGCCCCGCAGCTTTCCGTACCCGGCAAGGCCGTGGCAGAGAGCATCCGCGAGGCGTTCGGCTCCATGGTCGCCGCTGCGGCCTGAGGTTACTCGCGGCCGCGGCGACGTCTGCGGCCGCCATCCCCCGAAGCTTCGGCCAGCGCCTTGCGCTCCGGAAGCGTCACGACCGATGCCAGGTGCGGGAAGGGATCGACCTTGTTCGGCAGCGCCATGGCATGGACGAAATGCTCCTGGAATTTTGGCTCCAGGGCCGTCTCGATCTTCTCGATCCTGCTGACGGTTTCCTCGATTTCGCGGCGATAGCTGCGATTGAGGAGGCACATGCGTGCGCCTGTGCCGGCGGCGTTTCCGACCGATTTGACGCGGGCAAGGTCGCAATCCGGGATAAGGCCCAGCACCATCGCATATTTGGGATCGATGAACGTGCCGAAGGCGCCGGCGAGCCCGATCCGATCGACATGGTCGATACCCTGCTTGTCCATCAACAGTTTCACGCCGGCATAGAGCGCCGCCTTGGCGAGCTGGATGGCGCGCACGTCGTTCTGGGTCACGGTGATGCGCTGCTCGCCGTCATGGACGAGATAGGAGAAGGTCCGGCCGTTCTGCAGGATGCGCGGTGAACGCTCCGCCATGGCGCCATCCACGACGCCGTCCTCGGAGATCAATCCGGCGAGATACATTTCGGCGATCACTTCGATGATGGCGGAGCCGCAGATGCCGGTAATGCCCGTTGTTGCCGCCGCCTCCGCGAAGCCCGGCTCGTCGGACCAGGGCTCGACGCCGATCACCCGGAACCGCGGTTCGAGCGTTGTCGCATCGATTCGGATACGCTCGATGGCGCCGGGCGCGGCGCGCTGGCCGGAGGAGATTTCAGCGCCCTCGAAGGCTGGACCGGTCGGCGAGGAGGCCGCGACGACGCGTGTCGAATTGCCGAGCACGATTTCCGCATTGGTGCCGATATCGACCAGCAGCATCATCTCGTCCTGCCGGTGCGGTCCTTCCGACAGCGTCGCCGCGGCCGCATCCGCGCCGACATGGCCGGCAATGCAGGGCAGGAGATAGGTGCGGGTGCCTTCGTTCATCGACAGGCCGATCTCGGCGGATTTGACCTGCACGGCGCCGGAAACGGCAAGCGCAAACGGGGCTCCGCCGAGTTCCGTCGGGTCGATGCCGAGGAAGAGGTGATGCATGATCGGATTGCCGACGAAGACGCTGTCGAGAATATCGGTCCGCGACACGCCGCCTTCGCTGCAGACCTTGTCGATCAGGCCGTTCAGGGCCTCGCGCACGGCCAATGTCATCGCCTCGCGGCCATCCGGGTTCATCATCACATAGGAGACCCGGCTCATCAGATCCTCGCCGAAGCGGATCTGCGGGTTCGACGTGCCGGCAGACGCCACGGTACGGCCCGACAGCAGCGAGGAGAGATGCATGGCGATCGTGGTCGAGCCGATATCGCAGGCGATGCCATAGGCCTCGTTCTTGAGGCCCGGATAGAGCGCGACAAGCCGGGCACGGTCGTTCTCGGGGTCCTTATGGACCGCCGCGGTGACCTTCCATTCGCCCTTGCGCAGGATCTGCTGGACCTTGGAGACCAGATGGAAATCGACGTCGAGATCGTCGAAATGCCAGTCGGCGGCAAGTGCCGCCTTCAGCCGGTCGAGATCGCCGAGCGGCTTTTCCATGTCGGGCTCTTCCACCTCGACATAACACATGCGGATCGCCGGATTGCGGTCGAAGACCCGCTCGTCGGCCGCCTTGCGGACCACTTGGGCATTGATCACCGTATCCTGGGGAACGTCGATGACGAGATCGCCGAGGATCTGCGCGGAGCAGGAGAGACGGCGGCCTTCTGGAAGCCCTCGTACGCGATCGTACCGCTCTTCCTTCGGGCCGAGCGGCGAGAGGTGATCATCGGACGAGGTGATGCCGTGCTTGGCGAAATTGCCTTCCTGCACCGAAACCTGGCAGCGCCCGCAGGTCGCCCGTCCGCCACAGACGCTCTCGACATAGACGCCCAACTGGCGCGCGGCATCGAGCACCGGCGTGCCGGCCGGAAACCGGCCGCGCTTGCCCGACGGCATGAAGAGGACGAGGGGATCTCTCTTGGAAATATCCGCCATGATTGCTGTATCTACTCCATTCGCGCTCCGGCGCCAGCCCGTGCCGCCCGGCCACCCCGACGGCCGCCCGCCGCCGAAGGTGCCGCCGCCGCGACCACACCGCCTTCGGCCGGCTTGTGGTCGCGATAGGTCATGATCCAGTTGCCGCAGTTCTGGTCGGTGCCGTTCAGGACGTTGGCGGCGCGTACCGCTTCCATTTCCTGCGGGCGGCAGGGGTTCATGATCGCCGATGTCATGCCGGCACCGATCACCATCGGGATGAAGCCGGCATTGATGCCGTGGCGGTGCGGCAGGCCGAAGGAGATGTTGGAAAGCCCGCAGGTCGTATTGACCTTCAGTTCCTCGCGCAGCCGCCGCAGCAGCGCAAAGACCTGCAGGCCGGCACTGCCGAGCGCGCCGATCGGCATGACCAGCGGATCGACGACGATGTCATGCGGCTTGATGCCGTAATCGGCGGCGCGCTCGACGATCTTCCTTGCGACCGCGAAACGCACGTCGGGATCCATCGAAATGCCGGTCTCGTCGTTGGAGATCGCCACGACGGGTACGTCGTATTTCTTGCAGAGGGGAAGGATCGCCTCGAGCTTTTCCTCTTCGCCGGTGACCGAGTTGACGAGCGGCCGGCCCTTGGCGACCTTCAGCGCCGCCTCGATCGCCGCGGTCACGGAACTGTCGATCGACAGCGGCACATCGACGAGGCCCTGGACGATTTCGAGCGTCTGCACGAGCAGGCCCGGTTCGGTCTCGTTGGGATTGACCGAGGTGACGCCGGCATTGACGTCGAGCATGGTGGCGCCTGCGGCCACCTGTTCCAGCGCATCCTTGATGACCGTATCGAAATTACCCTCGATCATCTCCGCGGCGAGCTTCTTGCGGCCCGTCGGGTTGATGCGTTCGCCGATCACGCAGAAGGGCTGGTCGAAGCCGATCACGATCTCCCGGGTTGCGGATGCGACGATGGTGCGGGTCATGTCTTCCTCCAGGCGCGCGACGCGGCGCCAAACGATGTGGTTGTCTGAACGTCAGGCGGTCTCGCGGCCGCCGGCCTTGACCAGCGCGACGAGTTTTTCCCGGTCATAGGCTGCTTCGAGCTCGCCAGCCGCCCTGTCGGCCTCGGCTTCGAGATCGTCGGAAACGGGCATCGGATCGGCCTTGCGCCATTCGGCGAGATAGTCGTCAGTCTCAGCGGCGCCGGTGCGCATCGCGCACATGTCGATCGCCTCGGTGAAGCGCAGCGACAGTTCCCGCTTGGCGGTCTGGCGGCCCTTCTTGATGATCACCTGCGCTGGAATATCCCGCCAGAAGACGACGATGCGATCGGCCATGAACTCCTCCGTGTTGAACGCAGCATGCACGGGCGCGGCGGGCAAGACTGCGCTTGCCACGACGTCGCACACAGCCAATTACGACGTGGATGCCGGAGGGCCTTACCAGATGCGCCTACCAGATGTTTCGGGTCAGCCCGTGGTAGACCCAGGTCCAGACCGGCGGCGGGAAGCGGAGAGCGGAGAGACCTTGCGGCTGGTACGGTCTGAGGGTGCCGTCGATGGCGTCACGCAGCGCGCGAACGCTGATGTCGACGGAAGACGCGGTCATCAGCAACGGATAGGTGGCGAGCGTATCGGCGCGCGCCGGCGTCACGCGGTTCTCGTAAAGCGTCCCGCCGGTATCGATGCCCTTGTCGACCAGATGCACGGTCGCGCCAAAATTCTTCTCGTCACCTTCGACGCGCGACCAGTAGCCGCCCATCTGGCCGCGATACATGGGGTTGATGCCGGCATGGAAATTGATGACGGGGCAGGGGATCGCGGCAAGCGTCGCGGGCGAGAGGATGCGGCAGGATATGGTGAAGATCGCGGCCGGTTTCAGGCTTGTCACCGCTGCGTGACAGGCCGGATCGTTGAGCGATGGCACATGCGTGACGGGGATCGCCGGGTTCGGCTCGGCGGAATGGCCGTAGTCGCGGATGATGTCGGCGGAGCGCCTTGCCGCAACGCTCTTGGTCAGCCTCGAGGCGATCATCGTCGCGAGCTGGCCAAGCGCGGTCAGCCAGCCGAACCGCCGGGCGCGGCGTTTCAGCAGCGTGCCCTTCGATTCCGGCTGCTCCTCGATGACATGCAGATCGGGAAAGTGTTTTGCCAGCGCGTTGATCATCACCTGCGGGTTCACCCCGCCTGACGTCATCACCACGATCCGAGAATTCCGGTCCTGCATCGTCCCCTCCGCACCAGCGTAAGGGCCGCACTCTTTAGCCGAAGGACCGAAGAAACGGTTAAACCGAGCGTAACGCCTGCGTGAGGTCGCCATATCCGGTGAAGCGATATTCGTATTCCAGGCCGAGATAGCCGGCCGCCGCGCGCGCCTTGTCCTGAAGCGCCTCGTCCTCCTCCTGGCTGAGATAGACGAGCTTTCGATAATTGCCGAAATACATGTCCTTCAGCTGCGGATGGCGGTCGAGGCCGAGCGGTTCGATAACGAAGGCCTCGAACTGGCGGGCGAGGAAGTCGGTCAGGAAAAAGGAGAACAGGTCTTCGTCCGCTTTTGCTGCAAACGCATCATTGCCGGCGAAGAAGGAATAACAGTGCGGGCCTTCGATGCGGGCGATGCCCTCGCGTGCGCAGAGCCGGTCGATCTCGCCGCCGGTTCCGCAATCGGCATAGGCGAAAAAGATCTTTTCGAAGCCGGCTTTCCGCGCCTCGGCGACGGCCTTTTCAAGCCCCGGGACGATCTTCTGCGGATAGGCGTGCCAGATCGCCGGCAGGCAGTTGAGGTCGATATGGCCGAGGCCCTGCTGCCCGGAAACGGCGAGAATTTCGCGCGCGATCGCTCCGCACGCGATCACGTGAACTTTTTCGCGAGTTGAACGTTCCTTTGCCGGAAATTCCATTTCCGCCACGATCTCATCTCTTCTCATCGGAGTATTCTATCATGACGGCCAAGACAGTCACGGTGATCGCAGCACTTCTCGCGACGATGGTTTCACTCGCCTCCTGCGGCAATACCATCCGCGGCATGGGCAAGGATGCGGCCAACACCGTCAACGCCACGCAGGATGCTGGCCGCCGGGTCGATCGCGCCGCGCGCTAAGAGGTCGCCGTCAGCAAGCCGTCCGGTGCCTCAGGCTCCGGCGGCGAGGCTGTTGTGCTTGCGGCGGATATATTCCTTTGCCGTTTCGACCGCGACCGCCGCATCGCGGCAATAGGCATCGGCGCCGACCGCCTTGCCGAATTCCTCATTGAGGGGAGCGCCGCCGACCAGCACGATATAGTCGTCGCGCATGCCCTTTTCCTTCAGCGTATCGATGACCACCTTCATGTAGGGCATGGTCGTGGTCAGAAGCGCCGACATTCCCAGAATATCCGGCTGTTCCCGCTCGATCGCGTCGAGGTAGTTCTCGACCGGGTTGTTGATGCCGAGATCGACGACGTCGAAGCCCGCACCTTCCATCATCATGCCGACCAGGTTCTTGCCGATGTCGTGGATGTCGCCCTTGACCGTGCCGATCACCATCTTGCCGAGCTTCGGTGCACCGGTCTCGGCCAGCAGGGGCCGCAGGATGGTCATCCCAGCCTTCATCGCATTGGCCGACAGCAGCACTTCCGGAACGAACAGGATGCCGTCGCGGAAATCGATGCCGACGATGCGCATGCCTTCGACCAGCGCCTGGGTGAGCACGTCGTAAGGCGTCCAGCCGCGTGAAAGCAGGATATTGGTCGCCTCCTCGATCTCCTCCTTCAAGCCGTCGTAAAGATCGTCGTGCATCTGCTGCACGAGTTCTTCGTCGGAAAGTTCCGCCAGGATGATTTCGTCGTCGGACATGCAATGCTTCCCTTCGTTCGAGGGGCCGGCTGTTCGAGCCGGCAAATCAGACGCTGACCGTCTTGACTATCTGTACCTTTATTTCGCTTGGCAATTTCTTTCGTATGCGACAGCGGCGCGTCGGAAAAACGACGCAGGTTCGCGGCGAGAATGTCTGTCCTGTACAAACCCGTGACGCAGAAAGGCGGGGCTCGGCTTGCGCTTGGGCCTAGCATGGCTCATCAAAAGCTTGAGGCGCTTGTCAAAGCGGAGGCGAGGAAGCACATGGACGATTTGACCCCAGAGACGGAACCGGCAGGCGGTGGCGCGAGACGCGGTCGCGGCGAGCGGGGAGCGGCAGGCCGCCGTGCGGCGCGGGCCGGCAGCGGCCCCGGCCCGTCCCTGCCTTACATCATCCGTAAAATCGGGGTTTACGAAGTGCTGGACGAAGAGGGGCTGGCTCTCATCGAACGCAACGCCGATCTTATCCTGGAAGAGATCGGCATCGAATTCCGCGACGACGACGAAGCGCTCGATCTCTGGGCCAAGGCCGGCGCGGATGTCCAGGGCCACCGGGTGCATTTCCCGAAGGGCCTCTGCCGCGAACTTCTCAAGACCGCGCCGAGCGAATTCACCTGGCATGCGCGCAATCCGGAACGCAACGTCCAGATCGGCGGCAAGGCGACGGTGTTTGCGCCGGTCTACGGCCCTCCCTTCGTGCGCGATCTCGACGGCAAGCGCCGTTATGCGACGATCGAGGATTTCCGCAATTTCGTGAAGCTCGCCTATATGGCGCCGTCGATGCATTCGTCGGGCGGCACGGTCTGCGAACCGGTAGACGTGCCGGTCAACAAGCGGCATCTCGACATGGTCTACAGCCATATCAAATATTCCGACAAGCCGTTCATGGGTTCGGTCACGGCGCCGGAGCGCGCCGAGGACACGATCGCGATGGCGAAACTGGTGTTCGGCGACGAGTTCGTCGAGAACAATTGCGTCACGCTGAACCTCATCAACGCCAATTCGCCGATGGTGTTCGACGGAACCATGCTGGGCGCGCTGAAAGTCTATGCGCGGCATAATCAGGCTTCCGTCGTTTCACCCTTCATCCTGTCCGGCGCCATGAGCCCGGTGACGGTGACGGGCACGCTGACGCAGATCCTGGCCGAAGTGCTGGCCGGCGCGGCGCTGACCCAGCTGATCCGCAAGGGTTCGCCGGTCCTGTTCGGCACGTTCGCGGCATCGATCTCGATGCAGTCGGGCGCGCCCACTTTCGGCACGCCGGAACCGTCACTGGTCTCTTACGGCGCAGCCCAGCTCGCCCGGCGTCTCGGCCTGCCGTTCCGCACCGGCGGTTCGCTTTGCGGCTCGAAAGTGCCGGATGCGCAGGCGGCGCACGAATCGGCCAACACGCTGAACACGACATTGCTCGCCGGCACCAATTTCGTGCTGCATGCGGCGGGCTGGCTGGAAGGCGGCCTGGTGTCGTCCTATGAGAAATTCATGATCGACCAGGACCAACTCGGCATGATGCAGAAGATGGCGCAGGGCGTCGATCTTTCCGAAGAAGGCCAGGCGCTTGACGCCATCCGCGAGGTCGGCCCGGGCAGCCACTATCTCGGCTGCGCGCACACCCAGGCGCATTTCCAGACGGCGTTCTATCGTTCGGCGCTGATGGACAACAACTCGTTCGAGCAGTGGGAGATCGAGGGCGAGAAGCGGATCGAGCAGCGCGCCAATGCGCTCTGCCGCTCCTGGCTCGACAGTTACGAAGCGCCGCCGCTCGACCCGGCGATCGACGAGGCGCTGCTCGCCTTCATCAAGGACCGCAAGGATTCGATGCCCGACGCCTTCACCTGAAGAGAGCCCGATGCCGCCAGGGAGCAAGGCGGCGCCAGGCTGGTCGCCGATTTCATCCAGGAAGGGGTCTGGCGGCCGCACTACCGATACCAGGGGCCACGGTGAAGGGCGCATCAGCCGTTCTGGCAGAGATTGCCGCAGCGCTCGAACCACAGGGTATCCTGATCCGCGGCGTGGTGAATTTCGGAGCGGGCGAGGGGCCGTTGCTGGGCGACGGCTCCGCTGCCAAATCCGTCGTGCTGCTCGGCAATGCCGGCGGCTCGATCTGGCCGGCTTTCACGCAATGGCGGAAAGATCATGACGGCCCCGATCCCCTCGATACATGGTCGAAGGCCTTTGTCGGGCCGCTCGCCGAGCGTCTCGCTGCGACGGCCTATTTCCCCTCCGATCCTCCCTGGCAGCCGTTCCAGCAATGGGCGATGAGGGCCGAAGGCCTGAAGCCCTCGCCGCTCGGCATCCTCATCCATCCGCAATTCGGGCTCTGGCACGGGTATCGCGGCGCTCTCGGTTTTCCGTTTGCAATCGAAGCCGCGTCTAGAAAAGCCGAGCATCCTTGCGACAGCTGCGTCGGGAAACCTTGCCTGTCGGCCTGTCCCGTCGATGCGGTCGGCCTGTCGGGTTTCGATATTCCCCGATGTCGCACCTATCTTGCGAGCGATGCGGGCATGGCGACATGCATGGTTTCGGGCTGTACGGCCCGAAATGCCTGTCCGGTCGGCGCGCGATATCGCTACCCGGCGGAGCAGCTACGGTTTCACATGGAAGCGCTGATGCGGTGAGCTCAAAATTTTTTTCCGGGATACCCCAAGGAATTTCCGCGCGAAACGTCTAAGCTCTGAACGGCGGAAAAGCGGGCGATCAAGTGAGCGCGGAAATCCTCGATAAGGCATGCCAGGGCGATCGGAACGCGTTCTCAGCGCTCGTCGAGATGCATTACGATTTCATCCATGCGGTCGCCTGGCGCTGGTGCGGCACGCAGAGCGATGCGGAAGACATCGCCCAGGAGGTCTGCATTCGCCTCGCCAAGGCGATCCGCAGCTTCAAGGGGCAGTCGGCATTCCGCACCTGGCTTTATACGATGACGCTGAATGCGGTGCGCGACCATCAGCGCCAATCCTCGCGACGGCGGCGCGATCAGGACCGGATCGCCAACGATCCGATCTTTTTCGCCCATGTTTCGCCGGAGGAAGACGAGCGCGGCGACTGGCTGTGGGCGGCGGTGCGACGTCTGCCGGAAAAACAGCGTGATGCGGTTCTGCTGGTTCACAGCGAGGGCCTGTCCCATGCGGCTGCAGCGGGAATTCTCGACTGCAGTGAAAACACGGTCTCCTGGCATCTGCACGAGGCGCGCAAACGATTGAAGGACCTTCTGAAGAAGGAGGCGGTCTGACCATGACGGACGAATTCGACCAACTCGGCAACTTGGCCCCGGCGCCCCGCGCTTCCAGTACGGCGCGCGCCCGTGCGCTTGCCGCCGCCATGCAGGCCTTCGACGAAACGGAAAAAAATGCGGCGCGCAGCAAAGGAAATTCCTGGCGGCCGCGTCAAAGCTCTGTTCTCAACCGGATCTGGAGCACCCGCATGGTCACCCAACACCGCTATCTCGCCGGCTCGGCGCTCGCCACTCTTCTGATCATCCCGACGGCTGCCCTGCTCACATTCGAAATCACCCGCGGCAGCCTGCCGAGTTCGGGGCAGGTCGCCCTGCCGCAAGTCATCGACGCGCCGAAACCCGGAACGGAAAAGGTGCAAATGCCGCCGGTCGCCCGGCCGGCCGAACCGCGCCAGCAGGACGCGGATCGAAAGAGCGATGCCGCCGCGCAGCCGGCTCCATCCTTGAAGCAAGGCGATTTCAGCGAGGTGGATATCGCCCGTGTGCTGAAGAAGCAGGAGGCCAGCGGCGCAGCCCAGCGGAGCACGGGGCCTGCTTCGTTGAGAGCCACGGCGCCGATGCCTGCACCGGCACCGCCGGCCATGGCCGAACGCGCCATGCCATTGGCCGCAGCCCCGCGTTACGCGCCCGCCGAGCGCGAAATCCTGCCGCCGGTCGAAGAAAGCCGCGACCGTTTCGCCAATGCGGACACCAATCCGGTCAAAAGCGTTGCTGCCGATCCGGTCTCGACCTTCTCCGTCGATGTCGACACGGCATCCTATGCCATCGTCCGCCGTTCGCTGATGGAAGGGCGGCTGCCCGATCCCGGCAGCGTGCGCGTCGAGGAGATGATCAACTATTTCCCCTACGACTGGCCGCGGCCGCAGACGGCCGCCGAACCGTTCCGCACCACAGTCACCGTCACGCCGACACCGTGGAATACCGGCACGCGGCTGATGCATGTGGCGATCAAGGGTTTCGAGACCGCGCCGGCAGCGCAACCGGCCGCCAATCTCGTCTTCCTGATCGACGTCTCGGGCTCGATGAACGCACCGGACAAGCTGCCGCTCCTGAAAAGCGCCTTCCGCCTGCTGGTCGGCAAGCTGAAGCCGGAGGACAAGGTTTCGATCGTCACCTATGCCGGCAATGCCGGGACGGTGCTGGAGCCGACGTCTGCCCGCGAACGCGACAAGATCCTCGCGGCGATCGACAATCTGAGGCCGGGCGGTTCGACAGCCGGCGCCGCAGGCATCGATGCGGCCTATCGGCTGGCCCGCCAGGCCTTCATCCAGGGCGGCGTCAACCGGGTGATGCTGGCGACCGACGGCGACTTCAACGTCGGCGCGTCCAGCGACGAGGAGTTGAAGCGCATCATCGAGCAGCGACGCAAGGACGGCATCTTCCTGTCGGTGCTGGGCTTCGGCGAGGGCAATCTCAACGACGGCTTGATGCAGACGCTGGCCCAGAACGGCAATGGCACCGCCGCCTATATCGACACGCTTGCCGAGGCGCAGAAGGCGCTGGTCGAGGAGGCCGGTTCGACGCTCTTCCCGATCGCCAAGGACGTCAAGATACAGGTCGAGTTCAATCCGCAGCAGATCTCCGAATACCGCCTCGTCGGCTACGAGACCCGGGCGTTGAAACGCGAGGATTTCAACAATGACAAGGTGGATGCGGGCGATATCGGCTCCGGCCATGCGGTGACGGCAATCTACGAGGTGACGCCGAAGGGCAGCCCATCGGCGCTCAACGACCCGCTGCGTTACGGCCCGGCAGCGCCTGCCGCGCCGGTTGCGGTCTCCGATGAAATGGCCTTCGTCAAAATCCGCTACAAGCAGCCGGATGGCGATGCCAGCAAGCTGATCACCACGCCGGTCACCGAGATGAATGCGGTGCGGGATTTTTCCTCGGCCCCCCAGGATGTCCGCTTCGCCACGGCTGTGGCCGCCTTCGGGCAGAAGCTGCGCGGCACCGATGCGCTCGACGCCTATCCCTACCGCCTGATCCTCGACATGGCGCGCAATGCCCGCGGCGAGGACGCATTCGGATATCGCGGCGGGTTCCTCGATCTGGTGCGGCTCGCCGAAACGCTCGACCGCCGGTAAATCAGGCCTTCGGGTAGGCCCGCTCCAGTCCGCCGGAGCGGGTCAATCCGTTGCGGAAGGCGGCGTAGGCCGGATGCTGGCTCGATTTCGCCGCTTCCATCAGCCGGATCTGCAGGCGGGCAGGGGCCGTATTGCCGATCCATTCGCCGCATTTCTGCAGTTTCAGCGAATTGAGGAATTTCGCCTCGGAGGCCTGGTCGAGATAAAGGTGCAGACCGTCGAGCAGCAGATCGTCGGAGGTCGGATTTTCCATCAGCAGCGTCAGCCAGGACTGGTTCTCGGCCGAAAAACTCGAAAGACTTTCAGCCACCGTTTCCCGGCTGCCGATCGGGGATATGTTTGCCATGTCTTTGTCCTTCAGCCTCGTGCGTCAGCCGCGGCGGCGACGTCTTTCCCGGCCGGAATCTCCGCCCGATTCGCTGGCGGTCTTATTGCGCAGCGGGCCGATCTTGTCGACGATTTCCTCGATCGTCGGTCTCGGACGAGGTGTATAACCGTCGAGCGCGGCGCGCATGGCGGCCAGGTGCTCGCAGGAGGTGCCGCAGCATCCGCCGATGATTCTCGCTCCGGCGTCGCGGGCAAGCCTCGCATATTCGGCCATCAGCGGCGGCGTACCGGAATAGAAGATCTCTGAGCCGCGAAATTCGGGAATGCCGCAATTGCCCTTGACGATGGTGACAGCATCGGGATCGGCCGCCGTCATGTCGAGCAAGCTGGAGAGGATATCGGATGCGCCGACGCCGCAATTGGCGCCGACCGCGACCGGACCTTCGCCGACATCGCTCGCGACGCCGTGAATCTGTTTGGGATCGAGGCCCATCATCGTCCTGCCGGCGGTGTCGAAGGAACCCGTGTAAGTGTAGGGCAAGCCGACCCTGACGGCGGCTTCGGCCGCTGCGCGGATTTCCTCTGGCGCGGACATGGTCTCGATCCAGGCGACGTCGGCGCCGCCGGCTTTCAGGCCCTCGATCTGTTCCGCGAAGGCCGCGACCGCGTCCTCGTAGGTCATGGCGCCGAGCGGCACCAGCAGTTCGCCGGTCGGGCCGACAGAGCCCGCGACGATGACCTTCCTGCCAGCCCGATCGGCAACCTTGCGGGCGATTGCCGCGGCAAGCCTGTTGAGCTCGTGCACCCGGCCTTCCGCCTTGTGCAGCTTCAGCCGCTGGCGCGTGCCGCCGAAGGAATTGGTGAGAATGATGTCGGCGCCCGCATCGACGAAATCCTGATGCAGCTTCTCGATCTTCTCAGGTGCTGCCTCGTTCCACAATTCCGGCGCTTCGCCGGCTTCCAGACCCATGGCGAAAAGATTGGTGCCGGTGGCGCCGTCGGCCAGAAGCACGCCTCTTTCGGCCAGAAGTTCGGTCAGTGCGTTGGCGGTCGGCATGTCGGCGCTCCCTGCAATTGAGAAAGATCATATAAAGAAGTCTTTATATGATTTCAACTTGCGGCCGCGCGCCTTTTCGCGACGCCGGCGGCTCCAGCAACGCCGGTCCGGACGGCTCGCTCAGAGCGACGCCTTGACCTTGTCGGCGACATCAGGCGCAACCCACTTGGTCCAGATGTCCGGACTGGTTTTCAGGAAATGTCTGGCGGCCGCCTCATTGGTGCTCTTGTTCGCCTCCTGCCAGGCGAGCACGCTGTTGGCCGTCGCGTTGGTCCATTTGCGTCGCTTGATATAATCCATCGCCACCTCGGCCTTCTGCGCAAACTGCTTGGTCGCCAGCGTGAAGGCCTGCGAGGTCGGATAGGAATTCACCTTCGGGTTAGGACAATTGGGCACAGCGGTACAGGCGTCCCAATCGGCCCTGTCATGCGGCACGCCGAAGGAGAGTTTCACCATCTCGTATTTGCCGAGAAAGGCGGTTGGCGCCCAGTAATAACCGAGCCAGCCGGTCTTCTTCTCGAAGGCGGCGGCGATCGAACCATCGAGGCCCGCGGCCGTGCCGGTGTCGATCAGGTCGAAATTCTTCTCTTCTGCACCGAGAGCCCTGAAGAGATTCGCGGTCGAAACCTGACAGCTCCAGCCGGACGGGCAGTTGTAGACCGCGCCCCTGGCCGATTTCTGCGGACCCGGGAAAAGGTCCGGATGGGTAAGCGCCTGCGGAACAGTCTTGATGTCAGGATGCGCGTCGGCGAGGAATTTCGGGATCCACCAGCCTTCGACGGCGCCGTCGGACAGGATTTCGGCACCGAGCACCAGGCGGCCTTCGGCAACGGCCTTGTCGAGCGAGGTGCGGACGGAATTGATCCAGAATTCCGGCGCAAGGTCCGGCTGCCCCCTTTCGTTCATCGAGGTGAAGGTCGGAAGCGTGTCGCCTGCAACGAGTTCGACCGTGCAGCCGAAACCCTGTTCAAGGATGATCTTGTCGAGATTGGCTGCGATGCCGGCCGAAGCCCAATTCATCTCGGCGATCGAGATGGAACCGCAATCGGCATAGGCAGAACCCGCGAAGGCATAGAGACCGCCGGCGAAGACCATGGAGGCGAGGGTTTTTTTCATCTTGAGACCCGGTCTTTTCCTTTCTGGACTGACTTCGACTGAGAGCGACGGCGTCGACCGATGGTGACAGCTTTTCACAGATACTGCGCATTTATATGTCAGCTCGGATCACCGTATGGTTTCCCTACGGGAAATCAACACGCACCACCCGGCGCATTTGAGGCAGGGCTGCTCCATTCCAGCAGGCCCCTGATTTTCTGCCGGAGCTTCGCGCTCCGAACGTCGAGCGTTTTCTCCTCGCTCGCCGGCTGGCTTTCGGTGATTGGGCCACTTTTCCAATGCGTATTTATCGGGAGCCGTGGGGAAAGGCAGAAAAATGCGTAACTTACGGAGTTCACTAACCATCCGGTAAGAATGTCGCGTTATTGCTTTTCAGGCGAGCGGTTAGCTCGCGCCTGGCGCCGGATCAGGTAGTGCGTACCGGTTGCCCTCGCTGTCCAATGGCGGGCCTTGTTTTGTTGGCCCGCGGACGCTTCGTTTTCCGATTGTCGTCGAATTCATGATTGTCATCTCCGGGGCCGCAGGTCCTTTGGCAATCACGTGGATTTGTGGCCGAAATCGGCTGGCCCGGGCCGGGTCAGCCGAGGCTGCGCTTGTCGACGAGGTCTGGTACGGCAGGCCGGGGCCGGTTGACAGCGGCACTTTCTAGCTGCACCATTTCCCGGTAATGCTTGACCAGAGACATCATCACCAACAGGGCCGGACGCCTCCTTATCTACGAATCGTCCGGTCCCCTCTGGTTCAGGCCATTTCTCCATGACACGCACCGGTCACGTTACCCTCGTCCTCGGCGGTGCCCGCTCGGGCAAGTCCGGATTTTCGGAAAGGCTTGCGACAGAGAGCGGCCTGGAGCGGCATTACATCGCCACCGGCCGTGCCTATGACGACGAGATGCGGGAGCGTATCGCCCGCCACCGCGCCGATCGGGGAGACGGCTGGACCACACACGAAGTGCCGCTCGAGCTTGCGGAGCGGCTGACCGAAATCGATGCGCCGGGCAAGGTCGTCCTCGTCGATTGCCTGACGCTGTGGGTCACCAACCTGATGATGGACGAGCGCGATATCGACGCAGCGGGCGCCACGCTGCTGCGGCGGTTCGAAAATCTCTCCGGGAACCTCATTCTCGTCTCCAACGAGGTCGGCCTCGGCATCGTGCCCGACAACAGGATGGCGCGGGAATTCCGGGACCATGCGGGCAGGCTGCATCAGCGGATCGCGGCGGCGGCCGACGCGGTGTTTTTCATCGCCGCCGGCCTGCCTCTCAAGATGAAGGGCTAGAAGCCGAGCCAGACGCGGACCGGATGCGAGGGATCGGCGATCAGCTTCACGGCAAGCGCCAGGCACGAGATGACCAGCAGCGGCTTGATCAGTTTCGCGCCGTTCTTCATGGCGAGCCGCGAGCCGACCTGGGCCCCGAGGAACTGGCCGACGCCCATGATCAGACCGATCTTCCAGAGCACAGAACCGGTTGCCGCAAAGACCAGGAACGAACCGAAGTTCGAGCCGAGATTGATCAGCTTGGTATGGGCGGTCGCCTTCAGCATGCCGAAGCCCGCCAGAAGCACGAAACCCAGCATATAGAACGAACCGGCTCCCGGGCCGAATATGCCGTCGTAAAGCCCGACGAACGGCACGACCGTGACACCGAAAACGAAGGGCGTCACCCGTTGGTGACTGTCGGTATCGTTGAGATTGGGCTTGATGGCGAAGAACAGCGCGATGGCGATCAGAAGGAAGGGGATCGCTGATGCAAGCCAGCCGGCCGGCACGAGGGAGGCGAGGGTGGCGCCCACGGCACCGCCGATCAGCGACATCCCGGCCATCGGCAGCTGGCTTTTGAGCTTCACATGACCACGCCGCGCATAGGCGATGGTCGCGGATGCCGAGCCGAACTGCGATTGCAGCTTGTTGGTGGCGAGCGATTCGAGCGGCGGAATGCCGGCAATCAGCATGACGGGAATGGTGATGAGCCCGCCACCGCCGGCAATCGAATCGACGAAACCGGCGAATATGGCGGCAAGAAACAGCAGGAACAGGAACTGGAAGGCGAGGTCGGTCAAGGGAGGGAGACTCTGTAAGCGGAAGCGCACCCGGACGGGCGCGGCCTGCTTCTCGCATCGAACGTCAAGGACTGCAACCGCCTGAGGCAGGACCCCAGCCATGTCGCTTCCGGGATTGCGCATCATCGGTTTGGCGTTATTGTGCCCGGCTTTGAAGCCGCCGAATGAGGAAAAGCATATGCACAAGGTGATTTTCGACACGGATCCGGGCGTCGACGACGCAATGGCCTTGCTCTTCCTGCACCGGCATCCCGAGATCGACCTGATTGGGGTCACCACCGTTTTCGGCAATGTGTCGCTCGACCTGACCACCCGCAATGCGCAATTCCTGCATAAGGAATGGGGAATTTCCGTGCCGCTCGCCAAAGGCGCCGACCGGACCATCGATCCGCTGCGCACCGACGATCGCGCCGCTTCCGTCGTGCACGGCCTGGATGGCCTCGGCAATATCGGCGTGCCCGAGACGGTCGACTGGCCGCTCGAGCCGCGTCCCGCCTACCAGTTCATCATCGACACCGTGCGCGACAATCCGGGCGAGGTGACGCTGATCGCCGTCGGCCGCATGACCAATCTGGCGCTGGCGCTGCAGGCCGATCCCGACTTCGCCGGTCTGGTCAAGGAAGTCATCGTCATGGGCGGCGCCTTTGACATGAACGGCAACGTCACGCCAGCCGCCGAAGCCAATATCCATGGCGATCCGGAGGCCGCCGACATCATCTTCACCACGCCCTGGAAGGTCACCATCGTCGGCCTCGACGTGACGATGAAGACCATCATGACGGCGGAATACCTGGCCGACATGGCCAAGTCCGGCGAAAAGTCGGTGCAGCTGCTCTCCGACCTGTCGCAGTACTATATCGAATTCTACAAGAGCCGGGTCGGCATTGCCGGCATGGCGGTGCATGACAGCACGGCCTGCGTCTATCTGGTGCGGCCCGATCTCTTCACGCTGCGCGGCGGTCCGGTGCGGGTCGTCTGCGGCGGCATTGCCGACGGACAGACGATCCAGGCACCCGACAGCGGCCGCAAATTCGTCGGTTCGGCCTGGGACGGCCAGCCGAGCCAGTGGGTCTGCACCGATGTCCGTTCAGGCGAGGTGATCGAGGTCATTCGCGCCGCGCTGGTCGAGAGCCGGGCGTCGGGTGCGTAGGGCCGGGACCTGGCCGATTGCTGTTTAGGCAACAGTTCCGGTGCAAATTTTCCTGGCGGAACACGAGGCCATTGGCATTTGTGATCGATTTCCCTATGTGGAACCTTGATTTTGATATTCTGCAGAGGACATGGGCGTGACAGCTACATTCGACAAAGTTGCCGACATCATCGCTGAGACCAGCGAAATCGATCGCGAGACCATCACGCCGGAAAGCCACACGATCGATGACCTGGGCATCGACAGCCTGGACTTCCTGGACATCGTGTTTGCCATCGACAAGGAATTCGGCATCAAGATTCCGCTGGAACAGTGGACCCAGGAAGTGAACGAGGGCAAGGTTTCGACCGAGGAATATTTCGTCCTCAAGAACCTCTGCGCCAAGATCGACGAGCTGAAGGCGGCCAAGGGCTGATCATTGCTGATCTTCCCGGGCCGGCAATCCGATGCTGCTCGAATATTTCCAGATGATCGACCGCGTCGAAGCGGTCGACCTAACGGCGAAGGTGCTGAAGGCGCGATCGGTCGTGCCTTCCAAGAGCCCTGTCTTCGAAGGCCATTTTCCCGGAATGCCGCTGGTGCCGGGTGTGCTCCTGATCGAGACCATGGCGCAGGCCTCCGGTTTCATGGTGCTCGCCGCCACCGATTTCGCCGCCATGCCGTTCCTGATGTCGGTCGACGGCGCCAAGATGCGCACCTTCGTCGAGCCGGACGCGGTGCTCGACATCGAGGCGTTTCTGGAGCATGAGGGATCCGGTTATGCGGTGACCAAGGCGAAGATCACCAGCGCCGGCAAGAAGGTCTGCGACGCGCAGCTCAAGCTGCGCACCATGCCCTTCAGCGAAATTCCGCTTGCCCCGATCGTCCGCAAGCGTGCCGAGGAAGTCGGCCTGATGGACGCGATCGCCGCAGGCGCTTAAGAACTCATCCATGCAAGCCGGTTGAGTTAAAGAGGACATTATGAAGTCTGACAATGATGTCGTGATCACCGGTATCGGGATCGTCACCAGCCAGGGCGTCGGCAAGGAGCCGCATATCGCGCTTCTGTCGTCCACCGAGGTCGGAACCCCGAAAGTCGAAACCGACCGCTTTGCACCCTATCCGGTGCATCCGATGCCCGAAATCGACTGGTCGGCGCAGATCGCCAAGCGCGGCGACCAGCGCCAGATGGAAAACTGGCAGCGGCTCGGCGTGTTTTCCGCAGGCCTGGCACTCGACGATGCCGGCCTGAAGACCGACGCGGAAGCCTGCGCCTCCATGGACATGATCGTGGCTGCGGGCGGCGGCGAGCGCGACATCAAGGTCGATTCGCTAATCGTCGACGAGGCGCTGAAGCGCAACGACCGCGAAATGCTGCTCAACGAGAAGCTGACCACCGAGCTTCGTCCGACCCTGTTCCTGGCCCAGCTTTCCAATCTGGTCGCCGGCAATATCTCGATCGTTCACAAGGTCACCGGTTCGTCGCGCACCTTCATGGGCGAAGAGGCGGCCGGCATTTCCGCCGTCGAGACGGCCTTTCACCGCATCAAGGCGGGCCAGTCCACCCATAGCCTGGTCGGTGGCGCCTTCGTCGCCGAGCGCGCCGACATCATCCTTCTCGTCGAGGGTATCCGGGCGCATGCGACCGGCGACTGGCATCCGCTCTGGTCCCGTTCGGCCGACAATGGCGGCGGCATGATCATGGGCACGGTCGGCGCCTTCCTGGTGCTCGAATCGCGTGCCCATGCCGAAGCGCGAGGCGCGCATATCTACGCGGTCATCGATGCGATCGAGGGCGATCGTGGCAATCGCGACGACGGCAGGCTCGAAAAGCGCCTGACCCGGCTTGCCGGCCATGCCTCGGATATCTCCAAGGCGGATACGGTCGTGTTTTCCGGCGCAAGCGGGATGGTCGATCTCGCCGCGCGCGAAAAATCGGTCCTGGAGAAGGAGTTTTCCGGCGCCGCGATCCGCGGGTTCGGCGGCGTGACCGGCCATGGCATGGAAGCGCAGTTCCCGCTCGGCCTGGCGCTGGCGGCGCTGACCTTGGATGGTGCGGCAAAAGTTCCCACATTCGATGCCCGGAACGAACAGCCGATGGCGACGCCTGCGAAACACGCGGTGGTGACGACGGTCGGTTATACGCGCGGCGAGGGCCTTGCGGTCCTCTCGGCCGCGTAAAGGAGATTTTGATGAGCGACAACCGCTTCAAGGATCATCTCGGCCGCCCGATCATTGCGATCACCGGCATGGGTGTCATCACCTCGCTCGGCCAGGGCTTGGCCGACAACTGGGCGGCGCTGACGTCCGGCACGTCGGGCATCCACAAGATCACCCGTTTCCCGACCGAAGGCCTGTCCACCCGGATCGCCGGCACGGTCGATTTCATCGCCGTGCCTGCCGAAAATTCCGTTGAGCGTTCCTTCGCATTTGCCCGCGAGACGACCACCGAGGCACTCGCCCAGTCGGGCCTTTCCGGCGATTTCGACGGACCGCTTTTCCTCGCCGCCCCGCCCGTCGAGCCGGAATGGAGCGACCGTTTCGCACTTGCCGACCGTGCCCCGCCGTCGAAGGCCGAGGGCGACGCCTATGACCGTTTCCTGGCAGCCATGCGCGAGCGTCCCGACCCGGTCTTCCTCGAAGCCGTGCAGTTCGGCTCGATCTCGGAACGCCTGGCCGACAAGTTCGGCACGCGCGGTCTGCCCGTCACCCTCTCGACGGCCTGTGCTTCGGGCGTGACCGCGATCCAGCTCGGCGTCGAGGCGATCCGCCAGGGCCGTACCGACCGTTCGCTGGTGGTTGCGACCGACGGCTCGGTCAGCGCCGAAGCGCTGATCCGCTTTTCGCTGCTCTCGGCGCTCTCCACCCAGAACGATCCGCCGGAAAAGGCCTCCAAGCCGTTCAGCAAGGATCGCGACGGTTTCGTCATCGCCGAAGGTGCTGCGACGCTGGTGCTCGAATCGCTCGAATCGGCGATTGCCCGCGGCGCCAAGGTGCTCGGCATCATGAAGGGCTGCGGGGAGAAGGCCGACCATTTCCACCGCACCCGCTCGTCGCCGGACGGCGGACCCGCCATCGCCACGATCCATGCGGCGCTTGCGGATGCCGGCATGGACGAAAGCGGCATCGGCTACATCAACGCCCATGGCACGTCGACGCCCGAAAACGACAAGATGGAATATGGCGCGATGCTGGCCGTCTTCGGCGACCGATTGAAGGAAATCCCGGTTTCCTCCAACAAGTCGATGATCGGCCATACGCTGACGGCGGCAGGCGCGGTGGAGGCCGTGTTCTCGATCCAGACCATGCTGACCGGCACGCTGCCGCCGACCATCAACTACACCAATCCCGATCCGACGATCATGCTCGACGTCGTGCCGCACAAGAAGCGGGACGGGCAGCCGAAGGCCGTGCTTTCCAACTCATTCGGTTTCGGCGGACAGAACGCCAGCCTTGTCATGACGCTGGAACCGGCTTAGAGACCGTCGCCAATCACGTTTGACGAATTGGACGCCTCCGGGCGAAGGAAGACCTGTTATGCGCGCTCTGCAACTGATCGACGACCGGAAGCTCGAAGCGGTGGACATTCCCGAGCCGGAAGCCCCGGGCCCGGGCGAGGTCACCCTGCGGGTCAAGGCCGTCGCGCTCAATCATATCGACGTCTGGGGCTGGCGCGGCATGGCATTCGCCAAGCGCAAGATGCCGCTGACGATCGGTGCGGAAGCCTCCGGTGTGGTCGAGGCGATCGGGCCGGGCGTATCGAACGTGTTGCCGGGCCAGCTCGTGTCGATCTACGGCGCGCGCACCTGCGGCCTCTGCAAGCCCTGCCGCGAAAAGCGCGACAATCTCTGCGAACATGTTTCCGGCGTGCACGGCTTCCATCTGGACGGCTTTGCCCAGGAAAAGGCCAACCTGCCGGCCCGCCTGCTGGTGCCGGCACCTCCGGGCGTCGATGCGGTTGCCGCAGCGCTCGCACCGGTCACCTTCGGCACCGTCGAGCACATGCTGTTCGACAATGCGAAACTGCAGCCGGGCGAAACCATCCTCGTGCATGCCGGCGGCTCGGGCATCGGCACGGCGGCGATCCAGCTTGCCAAGAAGATCGGCTGCACCGTCATCACCACGGTCGGCTCGGACGACAAGATCGAACGCGCCAGGGCGCTCGGCGCCGATCACGTCATCAACTACCGCACCGACCGCTTCGAGGGCGTGGTGCGCAAGCTCACCAAGAAGAAGGGCGTCGACGTCGTCTTCGAACATGTCGGCAAGGACACCTGGGCGGGCTCGATGCTGTGCATGAAGCGCGGCGGCCGGCTCGTCACCTGCGGCTCGACCTCCGGCGTTTCGACCGACATGAACCTGATGATGCTCTTCCAGCAGCAGTTGAAGCTGCTCGGTTCGTTCGGCTGCCGCATGGAGAACATGGCGGATGCCATGCAGAAGATGGCGCAGGGCATCGTTCATCCTGTGATCGACACGGAAGTCACCTTCGACGAGATCGACAAGGCGCTGGAGCGGATGGAAACCCGCCAGGTGTTCGGCAAGATCGTGCTCCGGATGGACTGAGGCGTCTCTCGTGAAGATGTTCGTTACCCGGATCGCTCTTGCGCTCCTGCACTTCCAGCAATGGCTGGTGGCGCAGAGCGCATTCGGTCTCCTCAATTTCCTCAAGATCTTTCCGGCGGATCCGGGCATCCGGTTCGCCGACCGGATGGCGCGCCGCATCGGGCCGAAGCTCGGCCGCCACAAGCTGATGCTGGTCAATCTGCGCAACGCCTATCCGGAAAAGACCGATGAGGAGCTGCAGGAGATCGCCGTCGCGAGCTGGGGCCATATGGGCAGGCTCGCCGCCGAATACGTCTTCCTCGACAGATTGTTCGATTTCGATCCGGAGCAGGACAAGCCGGGCAGGGTGGAAGTTTCCGGCATTCCGATTTTCGCCGACCTGCGCGACAATCCGCGGCCGTTCATCGTCTTTACCGCCCATACGGGCAATTTCGAACTGCTGCCGGTCGCCGGCAATGCGTTCGGCCTCGAAGTGACGGTTCTGTTCCGGCCGCCGAACAACCCCTATATCGCCGACAAGGTCTTCGCCTTCCGCAGCGCGCGCATGGGCCAGCTCGTGCCCTCGCATGCCGGTTCGTCCTTCGCGCTGGCGCGCAAGCTCGAAACCGGCGGCGGTGTCGGCGTTCTGGTGGACCAGAAATTCCGGAAAGGCCTCAAGACCACCTTCTTCGGCAGGCCGGTGCAGACCAGCCCGCTGCTCGCGAAGCTGGTACGGCAGTTCGATGCGGAAGTTTATCCGGCCCGCTGCATCCGCCTGCCCGGCAATCGTTTCCGGCTCGAGATCGAGCCGAAGATCGAATTGCCGCGCGACGCGACCGGCAAGCTCGACCTCCAGGCCACCGGACAGATCCTCAACGACAAGGTGGAAAGCTGGGTGCGGGAATATCCCGAACAATGGCTCTGGTACCACGATCGGTGGCATATCAAACGGTATCTTTAATCGGACAACCTATCACATTATGCCGCAGCCGAGGATTGTATAACTGGACTTTCTCCGTTAAGTCACCGGCGACAAATTGGGTCCGTTTCTGAGAGATAAATTAATCTGATTCGCATTGAATACTGGGAGCGTCGGTCCTCGGGAACGGATCGGCGACAATCTCCGGACGAGGGGGAGGCAGTTTTGGAAGCGTTGATCGATCTGTTCTGGTCAAAATATGCCGATCTTCGGCAGGCGGTGGAGCGTAACGACACGTCTGCCACCACCGCGCTCGATCGCGAACTCGATCCGCTTCTGCTTGCCATCTTTTCGAGCCAGAGCAAGGATTCCGCCAGCATCCAGGCGCAGTTCCGCTTCGCGCTCGATCTCCTGAACGAAGAGGCAGACGACCGCGGCTGCGTTCGTCGCAACGGACATTTGCTGCAGATGCTTGTCGAACGCTACGTCGTTCCGGAAACCGGTCTGTCGGCCAATCGCCGGCCGGAGCCGGAATCGCCCGAACATGCCGTGATCGCCGATGCGACGGCCGACGGCTTTCTCGACGATGCGCTGCTCAACCGCATTTCCGACCGTATCGTTGTGATCGCCCCCGGCTATCGGATCTTCTATTCCAACGAAACCAATGCGCGTCGTCTCGACCTGAGCCGCGAGGAATTGATCGGCCGGCATTTCGCGGAATTCGTCGGTCTCCACCGTTTCAAGAACGAATTCAAGCCGAGCCTCGACCGTTGTTTCGCGGGCGAGAGCATTTCGCTCACCTATGCGGATCAGATCGACGGGCAGACGGTGGTGATCCGCTGCCGCATGTCGCCCTGCGTTTCCGGCTCGTCGCAGTTGATCGGCGCGCTCCTGGTGATGCAGGAAACCGCCGACCGCCGCCGTCGCCCGGCCGCCTGATTCTCAGCTGTCCGACCAGACGGCGAGTTCGTAACCCTGCCGATCGGCAAAGTGGAAGCGTCGCCCGCCGGGGAACGAGAAGATCGGCTTGACGATCCTGCCGCCGGCGTTCTCGACCCGCGCAAGCGCATCATCCAGATCGTCCGCGAAGAGAATGACGAGCGGACCGCCCTTGGCTGTTACATCCGTCGACCTCGCAAAGCCGCCCGTCAGCCTTCCGTCCTGGAATTCGCAGTAATCCGGTCCATAGTCCGTGAAGGTCCAACCGAAGGCCGAGCCGTAAAACGCCTTGGCGTCTTCGATCTTCTCCACGTTGAATTCGATATAGTCGATCTTGCGATCGGCTCCCCTGGTGCCCATCGGCCCCTCCTATTTCTTTTCTTCCAGCAGGTTTTTCAGTGCCTTGAGATCCTTGCGCACATGAGCGGCATCCGCTTCAAAGACCGCGTCGTCAAGGTCGGGGCGCTGGAAAAGCGTGAACATGACTTCGGCCCCGTTGCCGTTCGGCACGACACGCAGCGGATTGTCGACGACAAGCCCGTTTTCCATCGTCACCGTGTGGTCGAGGATGCCGAACGGATTGTCAGGCGTGAAACGCACGCGCACCAGGCCGACCGGCCCGCCGTCGCCGATCCAGTCGTCGCCATCGCGGGTCAGCCCGGCGGCAAGGCCGGATGCCCAGAACGGCATGTTTTCCGGACGGCTCGCGAAGGCGTAAACATGCCGCCAGGGCCTTTCGATGCCGATATGGATGATGCGGGCGGGCAGGGTGGTCATCATGGCCTCCTCGATTTTCCGTTGGTCTATCCGAAGAGAAGCGGCGGTTCTTGAACAAAACGGACAATCAGCCGCAAAGCTGCCTGCGGATCTCGCCTGGCGTCAAAGTCGTCAATTCCTTCACGTCGCGCGTCATATGCGCCTGATCGGCATAACCGGCCTGAAGCGCGACAATCGCAAGGTCTCCCGATGCGGGCTGGCGCATCAGCTGAAGAAGGCCCTGCAGGCGAAGGATACGCTCGAGCGTCTTCGGGCCATAGCCAAAATGATCACGGCTGTGCCGGCGCAGCGTTCGTTCGCCGAAGGTTTTTCGCGCGGACCGTTCCGGAGAAGCGCCGGCGAGAGGATCGAAAAGCAGCGAGTCGAAAAGCGTGCCCATGTCGCTCTGCGGGTCAGCGGCCGCCGAGGCCTCGTTTTCGGCCCATATCCGCAAGACCGCCTGCCTGGCGATCGGGCACGTCTCTTGGGCAAGCCGTTCCTCGATCGTGCGGACGTCCTGTCGCAAATCCCCGAGCGGCACGGCCTGCCCGACCAGATCGCTCAAGGGGACATCGAGCCAGCGCAAGGCTGCACCCGGCCTGAAACGCAGGCCAAGAACGGTTTCTCCGGCGGGGAGGGCCGGAAAGGCGGCTGTGCGGTCGGGGCCGATCACCATCAGTCGGCTGCCAGCCCAGATCAGGTCGGAGCAGCCGTCCGGCACGACCGCGACCGGCCCTTCGAACTCCTGTGGCAGCCGATGCGACCAGACCCTGCAAAACAGCTTTGCCAGCGGCCCGGTCGCCGGCCGCTCCCGGTAGGCGCCGGCACGCATGGCCAGAAGGGGCCTGGCCGTCCTCGTATCCATGGTCTCTTTCATGTCCCCGTTTTCGCATCGGAACAGGGCGTTCACAAGGCGCGCGCACCAACGTCAGGCGGGGCTTTCCGCTCGCGGCGAACACGGTCTCGTGTCATGGAAATTTAATCGTTTAGCGTCGCCATCGCCTTGCCGTTCGCCTATATGAATGCGACAACACCCTCGAATCTCAATATGGAGGCACATCCGTGGAACAGGCAGAAATCGGCCTTATCGGGCTCGGCGTCATGGGCTCTAACCTCTCCCTCAACATCGCCGAAAAAGGCAACAAGATCGCCGTTTTCAACCGGTCTCCGGAAGCGACCCGCAAGTTCTACGCTGAAGCCGGCGAACTGCAGGGCCAGCTTATCCCCTGCGAGACGCTGGAAGAATTCGTCGCCTCCATCCGCCCGCCGCGGCCGATCATCATCATGATCAAGGCCGGCGATCCGGTCGACCAGCAGATGGAACTGCTGAAGCCCTATCTTTCTGCCGGCGACATCATGATCGATGCCGGCAACGCGAATTTCCGCGACACGATGCGCCGTTTCGACAATCTGAAGGACAGCGGCCTGACCTTCATCGGCATGGGCGTGTCCGGCGGTGAGGAAGGTGCCCGCCATGGTCCGTCGATCATGGTCGGCGGCACCGAGGACAGCTGGAAGCGCGTCGAAAAGGTGCTGACCTCGATCTCCGCCAAGTTCAATAACGAGCCCTGCGTTGCCTGGCTCGGCGAAAACGGCGCGGGTCATTTCGTCAAGACCATCCACAACGGCATCGAATATGCCGACATGCAGATGATCGCCGAAATCTACGGCATCCTGCGCGACGGCCTCGGCATGAGCGCGTCTGAAATCGGTGACGTGTTCGGCAAGTGGAACGAGGGTCGCCTCAATTCCTACCTGATCGAGATCAGCCAGACGGTTCTGAAAGCCGCCGATCCGATCACCGGCAAGCCGATGGTCGATCTGATCGTCGATTCCGCCGGCCAGAAGGGCACCGGCAAATGGTCGGTCATCGAAGCCCAGAACATGGGCGTTGCCGCGACCGCCATCGAAGCCGCCGTCGCCGGCCGCATCCTGTCGTCCCAGAGAACCGAACGGCTGGCCGCCGAAAAGATCTTCGGCCTGCCCAAGGTCGCCGACGCCCCGAAGGACAAGGCTGCCTTCATCGCCGATCTCGAAAGCGCGCTGCTGGCCGCCAAGATCGGCGCCTATGCGCAGGGCTTTGCGATCATGTCGGCCGCGTCTGCGGAATATGGCTGGAACCTGCCGATGCCGACCATCGCCAAGATCTGGCGCGCCGGCTGCATCATCCGCTCGGCCTTCCTCGACGAGATCACCTCGGCCTTCACCAAGGATCCGCATGTGGCCAACCTGATCGTGACGCCGGCCTTCGCGCAGATGGTCAAGGATACCGACGCTCCGCTGCGCCGCGTCGTTTCCTATGCCGCACTTTCCGGCCTGCCGGTTCCGGCGCTCGCCTCGGCGCTTTCCTATTTCGACGCCTATCGCCGCGGTCGCGGCACGGCGAACCTCATCCAGGCACAGCGCGACTTCTTCGGCGCCCACGGTTTCGACCGCCTCGACGGCGTCGACAAGCACCACGGTCCGTGGGGCAGCGGGCTTAGCGAATTTGCCTGATCGGCTCGTCCTTCTCGGAACCAAGGGCGGCCCGGCCATTCGGCCGGGCGGCCCGTCGCCGACGTCCACGCTACTCGATCTCGGCGGGCGTCGCATCGTCGTCGACTGCGGTCTCGGGGTCTCGCGCGGACTTGTGGAAGCCGGCATGCCGCTCCGCGAACTCGACCTCATCTTCATCACCCATCTGCATTCCGACCATGTGCTGGAACTCGGGCCGCTCATCCATACGGCCTGGACGACCGGTCTGGACCATCCTGTGACGGTCTACGGTCCCGGCGGCACCGGAGCCGTCTGGCAGGGATTTCTCGCCTCGCTGGCCTATGACATTGCGACCCGCATCGCCGACGAGGGGCGGCCGGATCTCGAAAGCCTGGTGACCATCCACGAATACGGTCCTGGCCTCGTTCTGGAAACGGAGGGGCTGAGCGCGACGGCGCTGCGTGTCGATCACCCGCCGGTGACCGACTGTTTCGCGCTGAAATTTGAAAGCGGGAACCGGGCGGTCGTGTTTTCCTCCGACACGGCCTATTTTCCGCCCCTGGCGGATTTCGCCTCGGGCGCCGACATCCTCGTCCATGAAGCGATGTTGCCTCAGGGTGTCGAAAGCATCGTATCGCGGACAGGAAATGGTGCACGGCTGAGGGAACACCTGATCGCGTCGCACACGTTCGCGGCCGATGCGGGGCGGATCACGACGGCCGCAGGCGTCCGGCGGCTTGCCCTCAACCATCTCATTCCCGCCGACGATCCGGCCTTCGGCGAGAGCGATTGGCGCGCGGCGCTTGGCGAGACGTTTTCCGGCGATCTGATCGTCGGACGAGATGGGCTCGTCATCCCTCTCTGAGGGGAAGCCTCAGTCCTTCGGCGCCATCTTCGACCACGTGGGCTTTGCGACGCTCTGCAGCAGTTCCGGGCCGACGCCATCGATGCGCGCCATCAGGGCCTTGGCGAGCTCGCGCCCGGCCTGACGGATATCCTCGCTGACCGTATAGATCTCCGGGCGGATCCAGTTGAGGAAATCGGCCGACTGTTTCGATACCACGTCGACGTCGTGCCCGAGTTTCCTGCCCGCCGCCTCCAGGCCGGCCACCAGCGCGATCGTCGCCGAACCGCTGATCGAGATGATGCCGTCCGGCGGTTCGACGGCGCGCATCATCCGTTCGGCATAGGTGCGGATTTCATCGAGCGGAGTTTCGCTGGTCACACGGCCCATCGGCACTTCGGTGGCGCCGAAATCGGCGAGCCCGCGTTCGAAGCCGATACGGCTGTGGACATAGAAGGAGAAACGGCTTCCCGGGGAGAGGAAGGCCAGTCGCCGCCGACCTTTTTCCACCAGCTTCTGGACGGCCTGATAGGCGTAGGCCTCGTTGTCGTAGTCGTGATAGGGGTGGACGATCCCCATGTCGGAGCGGCCGTGGGTGACGAAGGGGAGGTTTCGCTCCGTCATCAACCTGACCCGCGCATCGTCCGGCTCTATGCGCGAAATGATCACCCCGTCGGCCGAGCCGGTGTCGAGGATATAGCGCACCGGCACCATCGGGTCCTTCTGGAAGGAATGCGGAGTCACCACGAGGTGATATTGCGTGCCGCCCAGAACTTCCGAAATACCGTGCACCATCTGGCTGGTGAAACCCATCAGCTCCTCGTCGATGCCGAGCACGAGGGCGATGACATTGGTCTTGCCGGTGCGCAGGCGCACGCCCGCACGGTTCGGCTGGTAGCCGAGCTGGTTGGCGACGAGGCGGACGCGTTCCTTGGTATCGGCGCCGATATCCGGCGCATCCTTCAATGCGCGCGAAACCGTGGTGATGCCGAGGCCCGTCATATAGGCGATCGTTTTCAAGGTTGGACGCTCGCGGACCGCCGTCTGCGTTCCGCCCGTCTTTGATCTTCCGCTGTCGTCCATTGCTTGCCGTCGCTGCCCGAGTCAGATCGCCACTATAAAGGGCCGAAGCTTGCCCGGAAACGTCGCGACGCCTCCCTTATCCTCACTCCAAATCAATAACTGAAACGATACAGGTAAAAAGTCGAGTGGAATTTTGATCAATTCCGAATTTCCATACTCCTGGGTTGCACAACGCATAT
Source organism: Hyphomicrobiales bacterium (assembly GCA_900471605.1). Classification (GTDB taxonomy): domain Bacteria; phylum Pseudomonadota; class Alphaproteobacteria; order Rhizobiales; family Rhizobiaceae; genus Neorhizobium. Next base: position 74,509 of record UCEY01000035.1, read on the forward strand.
GCGAAAAGGATTTGTGCGCACGCGAATGATTGGCGTCGTGATATCGGCCATTATCCCCGGAATTCTGCGTCTTGTTCCGCGGATTTGGCCTGGCTGTGCCGTCGCCCAACTTCTGGAAATTCTTCTTTTGATTGTATTTTCTCGACTCCGGAATATTTTCTCGCAAAACGGGTTGCACGACAGAAGCGATTGGCCTACGTTTTTACGGCAACGTTTCAGTGAGGGAGGAGACTCATGAATATTCGTGCTATCGCGGCCGTATTGGCTGCAACCGTGGCGCTGCCGCTTGGTGCGGCTCACGCCACCGATCTCGAAGTGACGCATTGGTGGACGTCGGGAGGCGAGGCCGCGGCCGTCGCAGAGCTCGCCAAGGCTTTCAACGCGACCGGAAACAAATGGGTCGACGGCGCAATCGCCGGTTCCGGCGGCACCGCCCGCCCGATCATGATCAGCCGTATCACCGGCGGCGATCCGATGGCGGCCACCCAGTTCAACCATGGCCGCCAGGCCGAGGAACTGGTTCAGGCCGGCCTGATGCGCGATTTCACCGACCTCGCCAAGAAGGAAGGCTGGGACAAGATCGTACGCCCCGCCGGCCTGCTGAAATCCTGCACTTTCGAGGGCAAGATCTACTGCGTGCCGCTCAACATCCACTCCTGGCAATGGCTGTGGCTTTCCAACGACGCCTTCAAGAAGGCGGGCGTTGCGGTTCCGAAGAACTGGGACGAATATGTCGCAGCGGCTCCGGCGCTTGAAAAGGCCGGCATCGTACCGCTCGCGGTCGGCGGCCAGGCCTGGCAGTCGACCGGCCTGTTCAGCGTGCTGACGGTCGCGATCGGCGGCAAGGAGATCTACCAGAAGGTCTACGGCGACAAGGACGCGAAGGTCGCGGCCGGTCCGGAAATGGCCAAGGTGTTCAAGGCTGCCGACGACGCCCGCAAGATGTCGAAGGGCACCAATGTCCAGGACTGGAACCAGGCCACCAACATGGTGATTACCGGCAAGGCCGGTGGCCAGATCATGGGTGACTGGGCGCAGGGCGAATTCCAGCTGGCCGGCAAGAAGGCCGGTGTCGACTATACCTGCCTGCCGGGCCTCGGCGTCAACGAGGTCATCTCGACGGCTGGCGACGCCTTCTACTTCCCAGTCCTCAAGGATGCGGCAAAGACCAAGGCACAGGAAGCGCTCGCCTCGACGCTGCTCGACGCCAAGACCCAGGTCGCCTTCAACCTCAAGAAGGGCTCGCTGCCGGTGCGCGGCGACGTCGATCTTGCGGCCGCCAACGACTGCATGAAGAAGGGTCTCGAAATCCTTGCCAAGGGCAATGTCGTCACCAGCACCGACCAGCTGATCACGCAGGATACCCAGAAGCAGCTGGAAGACCTGATGTCGCAGTTCTTCGCCAATACGTCGATCACGGCCGAGGAGGCCCAGAAGCGCTTCGTCGCGATTTTCTCCAAAGCCGGTTGATCCGACCGACAGCGATCCAACAGCCGGCTCCGCGTCCGAAAGGGGCGGGGCCGGTGGTTGCTTGCTTCCGGCAGCCTTTGCCATCCAGAGGAGTTGACCATGGCGGCGCACACTCAGCCCGGCCGACCCAACCAGTTGTTCCGCAATCTCAATTCGAAGATTGCCTCGATCCCGATGATGCTGACGGCCGTGGTGATCTTCCTCGGCGGCACGATCTGGACCGTCGTTTATTCCTTCACCAATTCCAAGCTCCTGCCGCGCCTGTCCTTCGTCGGCCTGGACCAGTATGAGCGGCTCTGGGATACGCCGCGCTGGATCGTCTCGATCCAGAATCTGGCGACCTACGGATGCTTCTCGCTGATTTTCAGCCTGACCATCGGCTTCCTCCTGGCGGCCTTGATGGACCAGAAGATCCGGTTCGAAAACACGTTCCGGACGATCTTCCTCTATCCGTTCGCGCTGTCCTTCATCGTCACCGGCCTTGTCTGGCAGTGGATCCTCAACCCGGAATTCGGGGTACAGTCGGTCATCCGCTCGCTCGGCTGGACGAGCTTCACGTTCGATCCGCTCTACAATTCCGATATCGTCATCTACGGCATCCTGATCGCCGCGCTCTGGCAGGGGACGGGGCTTGTCATGTGCCTGATGCTCGCCGGGCTTCGCGGCATCGACGAGGACATCTGGAAGGCCGCGCGCGTCGATGGCATCCCGATGTGGAAGACCTATCTCTTCATCATCATCCCGATGATGCGGCCGGTCTTCGTCACCACGCTTGTCATCATCGCCAGCGGCATCGTCAGGATCTACGACCTCGTCGTGGCGCAGACGAGCGGCGGCCCCGGCATCGCCTCCGACGTGCCCGCCAAATACGTCTACGACTACATGTTCTTCGCCCAGAACCTCGGCCAGGGCTTTGCGGCATCCACGATGATGCTGCTCGCTGTCGCCATCATCATCGTGCCCTGGGCCTATCTCGAATTCGGAGGACGCAAGCGTGGATAAGTCGCTCACGATGCCGACCATATCCGGCCAGGCCGGCTCCCGGCTGGAAGCCGGTCCGCAGGGAAAACGTCCCCGCAAAACGCTCTCTTCGCGCAATATCATCGTCTACGGCGCGCTTGGGCTGGCGGCGCTCTATTATCTCGTGCCGCTCTACGTGATGGTCGTCACGTCGCTGAAGGGCATGCCGGAAATCCGCCTCGGCAATATCTTCTCGCCGCCGATGGAGATCACTTTCGAGCCCTGGGTGAAGGCCTGGGCACAGGCCTGCACGGGCCTCAACTGCGACGGGCTTTCGCGCGGCTTCTGGAATTCGGTCCGCATCACGGTGCCGTCGGTGATCGTGTCGATCGCGATCGCCTCGGTGAACGGTTATGCGCTCGCCAATTGGCGGTTCAAGGGTTCGGAGATCTTCTTCACGATCCTGATCGTCGGCGCCTTCATCCCCTATCAGGTGATGATCTATCCAATCGTCATCGCGCTGCGCGAAATGGGCCTTTACGGCACGCTCTACGGCCTGATCCTTGTGCATTCGATCTTCGGCATGCCGATCCAGACGCTGCTGTTCCGCAACTATTTCGTCTCGCTGCCGGAAGAACTGTTCAAGGCGGCGCGCATCGACGGAGCGGGGTTCTGGCAGATCTATTTCCGGATCATGCTGCCGATGTCGCTGCCGATCTTCGTCGTCTCGATGATCCTGCAGACCACCGGCATCTGGAACGATTTTCTGTTCGGCGTGGTGTTCACCCGGCCGGATACCTATCCGATGACCGTGCAGCTCAACAATATCGTCAATTCGGTTCAGGGCGTGAAGGAATACAACGTCAACATGGCGGCGACGCTGCTGACGGGTGCGGTTCCGCTGATCGTCTATTTCGTTTCCGGCCGGCTTTTCGTCCGCGGCATCGCGGCCGGCGCAGTCAAAGGGTAAGCCTGATGCTCAACAATGTTTCCGCGCGCACGCAGAGCAGCGTTTCCATCCGCGAACTGTCGCTGTCCTTCGGCTCGGTCAAGGTGCTGGAGAACCTCAATCTCGATATCCATGACGGCGAGTTCCTGGTCCTGCTCGGCTCGTCTGGCTGCGGCAAGTCCACGCTGCTCAACTGCATCGCCGGGCTTCTGGAGCCGACCGAAGGGCAGATCTTCATCAAGGACAGGAACGTTACCTGGGAAGAGCCCAAGGACCGCGGCATCGGCATGGTGTTCCAGTCCTACGCGCTCTATCCGCAGATGACGGTCGAAAAGAACCTCTCCTTCGGCCTGCGGGTCGCCAAGGTTCCGAAGGACGAGATCGACCGCCGCGTGGCGCGCGCCTCCGGCATCCTGCAGATCGAGCCGCTCCTCAAGCGCAAACCCTCCGAACTCTCCGGCGGCCAGCGCCAGCGCGTCGCGATCGGCCGCGCGCTGGTGCGCGATGTGGACGTCTTCCTGTTCGACGAGCCGCTGTCGAACCTCGACGCCAAACTGCGCTCCGAACTGCGCGTCGAAATCAAGCGGCTGCACCAGGCGCTCAAGAACACGATGATCTACGTCACCCACGACCAGATCGAGGCGCTGACGCTTGCCGACCGCATAGCCATCATGAAGAGCGGCGTCATTCAGCAGCTCGACGATCCGGTGACCATCTACAACCGGCCGAAGAACCGTTTCGTCGCCGGCTTCATCGGCTCGCCGTCGATGAACTTTTTGACCGGCGAACTGGCGGAGGAGGGCGGTCATACCGTCTTCAAGACCAATGGCGTCAGCTTCTCGCTCGACGGTTACGACGCGTACGGGCCGCTGAAGGGCGGACGCAAGGTTATCCTCGGCGTCCGTCCGGAGCACATCAAGGTGGACGGCGACATCGCCGGCGGTGAAGTGCATGAGGCGATCGTCGATATCGAGGAGCCTATGGGCGCCGACAACCTGCTCTGGCTGAAACATGCCGGCCACGTGATGTCGGTCCGCATCGGCGGCGCAAGGCGTTATGCCGTCGGCGCCAAGGTGCGCCTCGCCTTCGACATGAGCATGGCTTCGCTGTTCGACGCGGGAACGGAAGAGCGGATTTGATGGTTTCCCCGAGTCGGATGCGGGTGGGACGGTTACACCTGACGCAATTGCCGTCGCGGCAGGCGGCACCCCCCTCTGGCCTGCCGGCCATCTCCCCCTCAAGGGGGGAGATCACAAATGGCCTGACCATCACCCTACAGCCGCCCACACTGCTTGCAGGACTTACGATGAGGAGAGGCTCGCGTGCGCCCAGCCAATCTCCCCCCTTGAGGGGGAGATGTCCGGCAGGACAGAGGGGGGCCAGCACGGCACGTCGTAAATTTTGCGGACCGGTGCAATGACCACGTTCAACCTATCCGGCCCCTGGCAGCTCGCCTCTGCCGACGGAAGACATCGCACCGGGATGCCGGTACCGGGCGACGTGCACACCGCGCTTAAGACAGCCGGTATCATCTCCGACCCGTATTTCGGCCGCAACGAGAACGATGTCCAATGGGTCGCGAATACGGACTGGGTGGTCGAACGCCAGTTCACGCTCGATGATCCTGCCGGCTCCTGGTATCTCGACATCACCTATCTCGATACGGTCGCGACCGTCTTCGTCAACGATATCCCGGTGCTGCAGGCGGACAACTGCTTTCGCCGCTACCGCCCGGACGTATCGAAGGCGCTCAAATCCGGCGAGAACACGATCCGCATCCTCTTCCGCTCCAGCATCGCCGAAGCCGTGGAGCGGCAGGCGCGCCAGCCGTTCTACATTCCCTATTCCACGACCAATTCACCCATCCCGAACGGCAACATGCTGCGCAAGCCGCAATGCCATTTCGGCTGGGACTGGAACATCGCGCTCGCCCCGCTCGGTCTCTATGGCGAGATCGCGCTGAAGAAGCTCGAAACCGCCCGCATCGAACATGTCGTCACCAGCCAGAGACATCAGGCGGGCGAGGTCGATCTCATCGTCACGGTGACGCTTTTTGCCGAGGGGCAGGGCGTGCTGCCGGTGTTCTTTTCGTTCGGCGACGAACGGGTCCGGCTCGATTGCGGTGTGCGCGCCGGCGAGACGGTTATCAGCCACGTCTTCCATGTCGAAAACCCGAGGCTCTGGTGGCCTTCGGGCAGTGGCGAGCAGGTTCTTTACGAACTGAAGGTCGGCACTCCGACAGAATCCGTCACCCGCAAGATCGGTCTCAGGACCGTGGAACTGCTGACCGACCCGGACGAGGCCGGTAGCCGTTTTGCTTTTCGCATCAACGGCCGGGAGATCTTCTGCCGCGGCGCCAACTGGATCCCGGCGGATGCATTGTTCTCGCTGTCGAGCCCGGAAAAGACCGAGGACCTGCTGCGCTCCGCCGTCGACGCCAACATGAACATGATCCGCGTCTGGGGCGGCGGCTTCTACGAGCAGGACTGGTTCTACGATCTTTGCGACCAGCTCGGCCTGATGGTCTGGCAGGATTTTCAGTTCGCCTGCAACCTCTACCCCTCGACGCCCGACTTTCTCGAAAACGTTGCGGCGGAAGTCGATTATCAGGCCCGCAGGCTGATCTCGCATCCCTCCATCGTGCTCTGGTGCGGCGACAATGAACTGGTCGGCGCACTGACATGGTTTCCGGAATCCCGTGGGAATCGCGACCGTTACCTCGTCTCCTACGACCGGTTGAACCGTGTCATCGAACAGGCGCTCGACAAGGCCGCGCCCGACGCCATCTGGTGGCCGTCCAGCCCCGCGTCGGGCTATCTCGACTATGGCGATGCTTGGCACGCGGACGGTTCCGGAGACATGCATTACTGGTCCGTCTGGCACGAGAACAAGCCGTTCGACAATTACCGGTCGGTCAAGCCCCGTTTCTGCTCGGAATTCGGTTTCCAGTCCTATACTTCACTGCCGGTCATCGAGACCTATGCGGCGCCGAAGGACATGAACATCGCCTCGCCGGTCATGGAGCATCACCAGAAAAATGCCGGCGGCAACGAGCGCATTGCCGCCACCATGTTCCGCAATTTCCGCTTCCCGACGGATTTCGCCAATTTCGTCTATCTGAGCCAGGTGCAGCAGGGACTGGCGATCAAGACGGCCGTCGATTTCTGGCGCTCGCTGAAGCCGCACACCATGGGTGCACTCTACTGGCAGCTCAACGACACCTGGCCGGTCGCCTCCTGGTCGAGCCTCGATTACGGCGGCAGCTGGAAAGTGCTGCATTACATGGCGCGGCGCTTTTTCCAGCCGGTCGCGATTGCCGCGATCCCATCCGGGGACGGTCGGGAAATCCGCTTCTCGCTCGTCAACGACACGACCGAGGACGTGACGATAACGCTCGACCTGTCGCTCCTGACGCTCAAAGGCGAGCGCCGCCCGCTTCGCAGCGTCGCCGCCGTCTGCACGCCGGATGCCGCTGTCACCGCATTGAGCTTGCCGACCACAGATATTCCCGACGGCGTGATCCTGGCCTGGAATTTCACCGCTTCGAACGGCATGCACGGCGACGGCCATCATGCCCCGGGCAATTACAAGGCTTTGGAGCTTGAACCTGCCGGCCTCGAGCTTATCGTATCTCCGGCAGGTGATGGCGGTTTCGATCTCGATATCACCGCGCGGGGGCTTGCCCTTTTCGTGCTGGTCGAGAGTATCACGCCCGGCCGTTATTCCGACAACGGCTTCGATCTCGCCTCCGGCGAAAGCCGCAGCATCCGCTTCACGCCCGCCGCACCGACGGACGCGATCCCGCAATTCCGCATCTACGACCTCTATTCCTGCCAGGCAGCAGGCTAAGGTCTTTATCAAGGGAGGAACACCATGACGAAACTCGGTTTTCAGCTTTATTGCGCACGCAATTTTCCGCCGCTTTCCGATGTCCTGAAGAAGGTTGCCCAGGCGGGTTATACCGAGGTGGAGGGTTTTGGCGGCATCTATGCGACGCTCGACGAGGCGGGCCTGAAGGCGCTCAAAGGTGATCTCGATGCCAACGGCCTGACGATGCCGACCGGCCATTTCGGCATCGATCTGCTCGAGAAAGAGCCGGAACAGGCACTGCTGATCGCAAAAACGCTCGGTGTCCAGGCGATCTATTGCCCGCATCTGGTTGCCGACCAGCGCCCGACCGATGCCGCCGGATGGTTCGCCTTCGGGCAGCGGCTGCAGAGTGTCGGCAAACCATATTGGGATGCCGGCTACACATTCGGCTGGCACAACCATGACTTCGAGTTCAAGACGCTGCCGGACGGCTCGACGCCGCAGGAGCAGATCCTCGCCGGCGGCCCGGATCTCGCCTGGGAAGCGGATATCGCCTGGGTGATCCGCGGCGGGGCCGATCCGTTCGCCTGGATCGAAAGTTATGCCAAGCGGATCACCGCCGTCCACGTCAAGGATATCGCGCCGGCCGGCGAGAACACGGACGAGGACGGCTGGGCCGACGTCGGCCACGGCACCGTCCCGTGGAAGGACCTGATGGCGGCGCTGAAGAAGACGTCTGCCAGGCACTACGTCCTCGAACACGACAATCCGAAGGATCTCGACCGGTTGTTGAGCCGCTCGATCGCCTCCTTCAAGACCTATTGATCACAGCATTTTCCGGAGTTTTCCATGCCCAAGGAACTTGGCGTCGGCATCATGGGATGCGGCAATATTTCCACCACCTACTTCAAGCTGTCGCCGCTCTTCAAAGGCCTCAAGGTGCTCGCCTGCGCTGATATCAACGAGCAGGCCGCCGAAATGCGGGCCGAGGAATACGGCGTCAAGGCGCAGTCTATCGAGCAGCTGCTCGCCAATGACGAGCTCGACGTGATCGTCAACCTGACGATCCCGGCGGCACATTTTGCCGTCTCCAAGGCGATCCTCGAAGCCGGCAAGCACGTCTATTCGGAAAAGCCGCTGGTCATCACGCTCGAAGAAGGCAAGGCGCTGCAGGCGCTCGCCAAAGAGAAAGGCCTGTCGGTCGGCTGCGCGCCGGACACCTTCCTCGGCGGCGCGCATCAGCTCGCCCGCAAATATATCGACGAGGGCGGCGTCGGGCGCATCACATCCGGCACCTGCCACGTGATGAGCCCCGGCATGGAAATGTGGCATCCCAATCCGGGATTCTTCTTCCTCGAAGGCGGCGGGCCGATCCTCGATCTTGGGCCTTACTACATCGCCAACCTGATCAACCTGATCGGTCCGGTAAAGCGGGTCGGCGCGCTCACCTCCATGGCGAGCCCGACGCGCGATGTCACCAGCGAGGGACCTTTCAAAGGACAATCGATCCCGGTCGAGACACCGACCAACATCCATGCGCTGCTCGAATTCGTCAGTGGCGCGACGATCACGCTCTCTGCCAGCTGGGATGTCTGGTCGCACCGCCATGCCAATATGGAGCTCTACGGTACCGAGGGCTCGATCTTCGTGCCCGACCCGAACTTCTTCGGCGGCACCGTCGAGGCGAGCGGCCGCAACAAGGATATCCGGCCGCTGGAGCCCTGGAACCATCCGTTCGGCATCGACAACCAGGAGCATCCGCAGGGGCCGCGCGCCAACTATCGTACGGCCGGGCTTGCCGACATGGCGATGGCGCTGATCGAAGGCCGCGACGCCCGCTGCTCGCTGGAACGCACGCTTCACGGCGTCGACGTGATGACCTCGATCCTGAAATCCGGCGAGGAAGGGCGGTTCATCGAGCTTTCGACCACCTGCACCCAGCCGGCGGCGCTCGGCATCGACGAGGCGCTGGCGCTTCTGCGCTGATCGGCTATGAATGCGGCGCGCCGGTCGAGAAACCGGTCGCGCCGCATTTCATTCGGAGGATTTCGATCATGACCTGGCAACCAGCGTCCAACCGCTACGAAACCATGAAATACAACCGCTGCGGCCGTTCGGGACTGAAGCTCCCGGCGATCTCGCTCGGCCTCTGGCACAATTTCGGCGACGACACGCCGCATGACCGCAAGGTCGCGATCGCCCGCAGGGCTTTCGATCTCGGCATCACCCATTTCGACCTCGCCAACAACTACGGCCCGCTGCCCGGCAGCGCCGAGACGGCGTTTGGCCAGATTCTCCGCGAGGATTTCAGGGGTTATCGCGACGAACTGATCATCTCGTCGAAGGCCGGCTACAACATGTGGCCGGGTCCCTATGGCGAATGGGGCAGCCGCAAATACCTGATCTCCTCCTGCGACCAGAGCCTGAAGCGCATGGGTCTCGACTATGTCGACATCTTCTATTCGCATCGCTTCGATCCGGACACGCCGCTCGAAGAGACCTGCGGTGCTCTCGATCACATCGTCCGCTCGGGCAGGGCGCTCTATGTCGGCATCTCGTCCTACAATTCGAAGCGCACCCAGGAAGCGACGGCGATATTGAAGCAACTCGGCACACCTGTCCTCATCCATCAGCCGAGCTATTCGATGATCAACCGCTGGGTCGAGGAAGATGGCCTGCTCGACACGCTCGAAAACCTCGGCATCGGGTCGATCGTCTTTTCGCCGCTCGCGCAAGGCATGCTGACCTCGAAATATCTCGGCGGCATTCCGGAAGGCAGCCGCGCCTCGCAGGGCAAGTCGCTGCGCCCCGCCTTTCTCAACGAGCGGAATATCGGCAACCTCAAGGCGCTCAACGCGATCGCCGAAAAGCGCGGCCAGACGCTGGCGCAGATGGCGATCGCCTGGGTGCTGCGCGGCGGTCGTGTGACCACGGCGCTGATCGGCGCCAGCCGCCCGGAACAGGTCGAGGACTGCGTCAGGTCGCTGGACAACCTGGAGTTCACGGCGGCCGAACTTGCCGAGATCGACACCTATGCCAAAGACGCCGACATCAACCTCTGGGCCAAGTCGGCCGAGCGGGCAGGGCCGGCACGGTAAGAATAAACGCCCGGCAGCCCCTCACCCGGCTGCCGCCACCCTCTCCCCGCACGCGGGGCGAGGGGATTCGTGGCGCCGTCGGCGCTCCAACCTCCTTCTCCCCGCAAGCGGGGAGAAGGTCCCGGCAGGGGGATGAGGGGCATCCTGCCGATCGAGTTTGTTTCTGGGAGAAGCTAATGATCCGCAACCCGATCCTGCCGGGCTTCAATCCCGACCCGTCGATCTGCCGCGTCGGCGAGGATTATTACATCGCCACCTCGACCTTCGAATGGTATCCCGGTGTGCAGATCCATCACTCGCGCGACCTCGTGAACTGGACGCTGGTACGCCGGCCGCTGGAACGGGCAAGCCAGCTCGACATGCGCGGCAATCCCGACAGCTGCGGCATCTGGGCGCCTTGCCTCTCCCATTCCGAAGGACTGTTTTTCCTCGTCTATACGGACGTCAAGCGTTTCGACGGCAATTTCAAGGACGCGCACAATTACATCGTCACCTCGCCGAGCATCGAGGGCGAATGGTCGGATCCGATCTACGTGAATTCCTCCGGGTTCGATCCGACGCTCTTCCATGACGACGACGGCCGCAAGTGGTTCCTCAACATGCAATGGAACCATCGGACCGAAAGCTATGGCGGCGCGCCAAAACATCCGGCCTTCGACGGCATCCTGCTGCAGGAATGGGATTTCGAGGCGCGGACGCTGAAGGGCCCGATCAAAAACATCTTTGCCGGCAGCCCGCTCGGCCTGGTCGAGGGACCGCATGTCTTCAAGCGCAACGGCTGGTATTACCTGACCACCGCCGAGGGCGGCACGGGATATGATCATGCCGTCACCATGGCCCGCTCTCGGTCGATCGACGGGCCGTACGAGATGCATCCGCAGACGCATCTGATCACGTCGAAGGATCATCCCAAGGCCGTGCTGCAGCGCGCCGGCCACGGCCAGTATGTCGAGACGCCCGATGGCGAAGCCTATCACACGCATCTTTGCGGCCGGCCGCTTTCCCCGCAACGCCGCTGCACGCTCGGCCGCGAGACGGCGATCCAGAAATGCATCTGGGAAGACGACTGGCTCTATCTCGCCCAGGGCGGCGTGGTGCCGGATATCGATGTACCGGCTCCGGGCGACACCAGGCGCATCGAACGGCCCGCCCGCATCGAGCAGAGCTTCGAGGGGCCGACCCTGCCGCCGGAATTCCAGTGGCTGCGCACGCCGCATCCCGAACGCCTGTTCAGCCTGAGCGAGCGTCCGGGCCACCTGCGCCTTTTCGGCCGCGAAAGCATCGGATCCTGGTACGAGCAGTCCCTGGTCGCCCGCCGCCAGGAACATCATTCCTTCCGGGCCGAGACGGTTGTCGATTTCTCACCCGACACCTATCAGCAGGTCGCCGGCCTGACGCATTATTACAATCGGCATAAGTTCCATTCGCTGGTGGTCACCCTGCACGAAAAGCTCGGCCGCGTCGTGACGATCTTCTCCTGCCCGGGTGATTTCCCGCACGGGCGAATGAGCTTTCCGGCGGGAAGCGGCGTTTCGGTGCCTGATGGCCCGGTGCATCTCGCCATGGAAATCCGCGACAACGACTTGCAATTCTTCTGGCGCGCCGGCGGCTCAAACGACTGGCAGGTATTTGGCCCGAAACTCGACGCCGGCGTCATCTCGGATGAGGGCGGCCGCGGCGAACACGGCTCGTTCACAGGCGCATTCGCGGGCATGTTTGCCTTCGACACGTCGGGGCGGGCAAAGAGCGCGGATTTCGATCGCTTCGTTTATGAGGCGCTAATATAGCAAACCCAAAGTGTCAGAAAATTTACACAACCACATAATTTCATTACGGAAATGTAATTCAACAATTCAGGTAGGGTTCATCATTCGGGCCGTAGTTTCCGGGCGTGGTCAACACCAGGAGACACCTGATGAAAAAGTTCTTTGCAATCCTTCTTTCCGCAACCGTGCTTGCCGCGCCGCTTGCCGCCCAGGCGCAGGACCGTCACTCCGGTCCGGAGCGTACCCGGACGGTGACCCGCACCGTGACGGTTCAGAAGAAGGTCGTGGTCGTCAAACCGCGCTGGTCGAAGGGCCATCGCATGACCGCTGCCGAGCGGCGGCGCATGGCGGAGATCCGCGACTATCGCCGTTACCGCCTGTCGGCTCCGCCGCGCGGTTACCACTGGGTGAAGGTCGACAAGGATTTCCTGCTGGTCGGCATCGCCAGCGGCGTGATTTCGAGCTTCGTCGCTGGCCGCTAGAAACGGATCGGCCTGCGGGGGTATTGCCTTCCCTCCCGCAGGCCTCACACATTCGCCGCTATGCGTGACGGCGACCGTGCTTCCTGGCGCCTGATGTCATGTCCCTTGCGACAGGCAGGTCTTCATCGAGTTCGCAAGCCCGCGCATCAGCTCGAAATAGAGGCCTGGACCTGATTTAAGCGTCGCTGCCTCCGGATCAAGCGTTGCCGAGCGGGCAGGGGTGCCTTCGGTCACCACCGCCACCAGTTTCGGCTCGAACTGCGGTTCGGCGAAGACGCAGGTCGCCCCAAGCTCCTTTACCTTTTTGTGGATCTGCCCGATGCGCTCGGCGCCCGGCATGGTCTCGGGGCTGACGGTGATCGAACCGGCGACGCTCACTCCATACCGATGCTCGAAATACTGATAAGCGTCGTGGAAAACGATGAAGGGCCTGTTCCTGACGGGCGTGACCGTGGCCTGGAGCTCGGCGTCGAGCGCATCGAGTTCCTTCATCAGCGCCGCGCCATTCGCCTGGTAGGCGGCGGCATTGGCGGGATCGGCGCTGACCAGCGTCTTTTCGATTTCCTCGGCCATCGCCTTGGCGTTCATCGGGTCGAGCCACAGATGCGTATCGAAACCCCCATGATCGTGATGGTCGTCGTCATGATCGGCATGGGCCTCGGCGGCATGATCATGACCGTGCGCCTCTTCCGCCTCGTGCCCGTGATCATGGGCTTCGAAGGCGCCACTTTCGCGGAACGGCAGTTTTTCCAGTCCGGGCGCGTCTCCGAGTTCTATCACCGTTGCCGAAGCGGCCAGCGCGTCCAGCGGCTTTTCGAGGAAAGCCTCGATGCCGGGGCCGACCCAGAAGATCACGTCGGCGCCTTCGATGGCGGCTGCGTTGGAGGGTTTCAGCGAGAACGTATGCGGCGAGGCGGCGCCGTCGACGATCAGTTTCGGCTCGCCGACGCCCTTCATGATCGAGGCGACGAGCGAATGGATGGGCTTGATCGAAACAACCACGTCCGGCGCCGCGGAACCCGTGCCTGCACTGGCGGACAATACCGCCGCGGAGAGGAGAGAGATCGAAGCCAGCTTCATGCCGCGTCCTTGCATTGCATCGTAATGTTATTACATCAATTGCGTTATGCTATAACGTGTGTCATAGCCACTGACAACAGGGAATCCGGAAAAACATGCTGATGTCCAATCGGGCTCGCAGGCCCAAAGCCGAAAACCAGCTCGTATCGCTCGCCAATGCCGGCATTCGCCGCGATGGCCGCTGGCTGGTGCGGGGCGTCGATTTCTCGATCCGCCGTGGCGAGGTGGTGACGCTGATCGGCCCCAACGGCGCCGGCAAGTCGACGACCGCAAAGCTGGCGATCGGGGTGCTGCGCCCCGATGAAGGGTCGGTTGCCAGATTGGCCGGCCTGCGTGTCGGTTATGTCCCCCAGAAACTGGCAATCGACTGGACCATGCCGCTCTCCGTGCGCCGCCTGATGCGCCTGACCGGCCCGCTCGCCGACGCCGATCTTCTGGCGGCGCTGGAATCGACCGGCATTCCCCACCTCATCGATGCCGAGGTCCGGCATCTGTCCGGCGGAGAATTCCAGCGCGCGCTGCTGGCCCGGGCGATCGCCCGCAAGCCGGACCTGATGGTGCTCGACGAGCCGGTGCAGGGCGTCGATTTTGCCGGCGAGAGCGCGCTTTACGACCTGATCCGTTCGATCCGCACCACGACCGGCTGCGGCATCCTGATGATCTCGCACGACCTGCACATGGTCATGGCCGGCACGGACACGGTCATCTGCCTCAACGGCCATGTCTGCTGCCGCGGCACGCCGGAAGTGGTGAGCCAGAGCGCCGACTACCTGAAACTCTTCGGCAATTCGCGGTCGCTGGCGGTCTACAACCATCACCACGATCACACGCATCTGCCGGACGGCCGGGTGATGCATGGCGACGGTACCGTAACCGATCACTGCCATCCCGATGACGGGCACCATCATCGGGATGCACATGGCCATGCGCATGATCACGATCATCCGCATCACCACCATCATGGCGATCATGCCGAGGCGAAGGGAGAGGGCCGTGCTTGACGACTTCTTCACCCGCGCCCTGATCGCCGGCATCGGCGTGGCGCTGACCGCCGGCCCGCTCGGTTGTTTCGTCGTCTGGCGGCGGATGGCCTATTTCGGCGATACGATGGCGCATTCGGCGCTGCTCGGCGTGGCGCTGTCGCTGTTTTTCCAGATCAACCTGCTGATCGCCGTCTTCGGTGTCGCGGTCGTGGTGTCCTTGCTGCTTCTGGCGCTGCAGCGGCGGCAATCGCTGTCGGCGGATGCGCTGCTCGGCATTCTCTCCCATTCGGCTTTGGCGATCGGCCTCGTGCTCGTCGCTTTCATGACCTGGGTGCGGATCGACCTGATCGCCTTCCTGTTCGGCGACATCCTCGCCGTGACGCGCACCGATATCGCGCTGATCTGGGGCGGCGGCGTGCTGGTGCTGGCGGCGCTCGTCCGGCTGTGGCGGCCGCTGATCGCATCCACCGTCAGCGAGGACGTGGCGGAGGCGGAAGGCATGAAGCCGGCGCAGACGAGGCTTCTCTTCATGCTGCTGATGGCACTGGTGATCGCCATCGCCATGAAGATCGTCGGCATCATGCTGATCACCGCGCTCCTGATCATTCCGGCGGCGACGGCCCGGCGGTTTTCGGCAAGCCCGGAGCTGATGGCGGTGCTCGCCTCGCTGATCGGCGCGCTTGCGGTGATCGGTGGCCTGTTCGGCTCGCTCAGCTACGACACGCCGTCCGGCCCTTCCATTGTGGTCGCGGCGCTCCTACTTTTCATTCTAAGCCTGCTCCCGGCGGCGGGGAAAAACACGGCCGACAGGGCCGGCAACCAAGGAGTGCGATGATGAACGCACCAGTCTCGACACCGACATCCGCTCCGGCGCTGACCAAGAACCAGTCGCTCGTCTTCGACGTGCTGACCCGGTCGGATGCGCCGATGAGCGCCTACACGATCCTCGACCGGCTGCGCGACCACGGTTTTCGCGCACCTCTGCAGGTCTACCGGGCGCTCGACAAGCTGTTGGAATTCGGCATGGTTCACCGGCTCGAAAGCCTCAACGCCTTCGTTGCCTGCGCCCATCCGGAAAGCGAATGCTGCGGCAAGGGACATGGCCACGGGCACGGCACCGTCGCCTTCGCGATCTGCGAGAGCTGCGGCCATGTATCGGAATTCCACGACCACGAGGTGGATCATCGGCTTGGCGACTGGGCGAAGGCCCGGAACTTTAAGCCCGCCAAGACGACGATCGAAATCCGCGGACTGTGCGGCGCCTGCGCCGCCTAAAGCAGCCGCAGGTCGCGGGCGAACCGCTTCCAGTTGGCGACGTAGCGCAGCGCCGACTGTTTGAGCTTCTCGACGGCCTCATCGTCGAGCACCCGCATCACCTTCGCGGGCGAGCCGACGATCAGGGAATTGTCGGGGAACTCCTTGCCTTCGGTGACCAGCGCATTGGCGCCGACGAGGCAGTTTTTGCCGATCTTCGCGCCGTTCAGGATCGTCGCGCCCATGCCGACCAGCGAGTTGTCGCCGATGGTGCAGCCGTGGATGATCGCGTGATGGCCGATCGTGCAGTTCTCGCCCAACGTCACCGGATAGCGCGGATCGGTGTGGATCATCACGCCTTCCTGGATGTTCGTTCCCGCGCCGACCACGATCGGCTCGTTGTCGCCGCGCAATACCGAACCGAACCAGATCCCGACATCCTCGCCAAGTTCCACCTTGCCGATCACGGTCGCATCCGGCGCCAGCCAGTAACGGTCGGGGCCGGGGGTTTTCGGTTCAAATTCTCCGAGAGCGTAAAGCGGCATGGTTCTCCTCCCAGGCTGGTTCGTCGGCGGATGTGGTGTGGGTGAATTTTACGTCAGGCGACCGTCAGCGACAGTTTTCCGACGCCATCGATGCCGCAGGTGACCTGATCGCCGCGCGCGACCGGGCCGACGCCGGCCGGCGTGCCGGTCATGATCACGTCGCCGGGAGCGAGCACGAAGAGTTTCGACAGCTCGACGATGATTTCGGGCAGTTTCCAGATCATCTGGTTCAGGTCGCCGGACTGTTTGCGGGCGCCGTTGACATCGAGCCAGATGGCGCCTGCTTGCGGATGGCCGATCCTTGAAGCCGGTACGAGGGGGGAGACCGGAGCCGATTTTTCGAAGGCCTTGGCTGCCTCCCAGGGGCGGCTCATCTTCTTGGCCTTGTCCTGCAGGTCGCGGCGGGTGAAATCGATACCAGCGGCATAACCGTAGACCTTGGAAAGCGCGTCCTCGAGGACGATATCGGCGCCGCCACTGGCAAGCGCCATCACCAGCTCCGCTTCGAAATGCACGTCGCTCGACTGCGCCGGATAGGGGAAGCTGTCGCCGACATAGAGATTGTCGGCATTCTTCTGGAAGAAGAAGGGCGGTTCGCGGGACGGATCGCCGCCCATCTCGATTGCGTGGTCGGCATAGTTGCGGCCAACACAATAGACCCTGCGGACCGGAAAGCCCTCCGCCAGCCCCTCGACCGGCAGAAGAACGGTTTCGGGCATGGGGATCACGGTCGCAAGCATGGCAGACTTCCTGGAAAACTGTGGGCGCGAGGTGGATAAGGTGGCGCCCTTTGTCCCTCAATTTGCCGGTTTATCCTAGCACTTTTTCAAGCGCGGAGGAAAAGCGGGGGAGAGGCTCAACTTCGGATTCGAGATGCCCCTTGCAGCCACTGCCGAGCTCAGATCAATTCGGCAACGGGTTGTAGCCTTGACACCGAGGACACCCTCAGAGGCTGCGATTTCTCCGGTGATATCGGCGCTCCGGGTCGGGGAAGCCTGATCAAGATCAATTTCAACCCCTGATCGTCCATGCTAGGCTATTTTAGTGATTCGTCGAATGCCCTTGGATGGGCCGTCCTGTTCCTGCGGTGACCTTTCTCATCGAGAACAGTGCCATGGAATCGCAGCATCGAAGCGGCCCAAGAGGACCGAAGAGGACCAACCGGATATTACAACAGCTGAGCTGCGGAGCTCATTGTATCGAGTGTTAGGTTCCCAAGCCGGTGCCAGAAGGGGGCTACCTGGTTGTCGACACAGCAGATACTCACCGGCGACTTCCTGGCCGGCGGCGGCGAAATGGCCGAGTTCGTTCGAACCAAAGACTGGAGCAACACGCCGCTCGGGCCGATCGATCAGTGGCCCCAAAGTCTCAAGACAACCGTCAGCCTTTGCCTCGCCTCGAATTTCCCGATCAACGTGATCTGGGGCGACGAGAACACCCAGATCTACAACGACGGGTATCGCACGGTGTGCGGCGACGCTCATCCCCGGGCTCTCGGGGAGGACTATAGCGTCACCTGGGCAAGCGCCTGGCCTGCGATCGGCGAGCCCTTTCGCCAGGCGCGGCAAGGCAATACGTCGTTCCTCGAAAACCAGCGGATGTTCCTGACCCGCAACGGCTATTGGGAGGAAACGTTTTTCACCTTCTCGCTTTCGCCGATCCGGGACGAAACGGGCGAGATTGGCGGCCTGTTCCATCCGGTGACGGAGACGACGGCGACCATGCTGGCGGAACGCCGGACCCGGGCGCTGCGGGATCTGAACGCCAGCGTGGCTTTGGCAGAGGACATGGACGACCTGTTGCGGCGCATAATCGAAGTGCTCGCGCCGTTCGAATTCGATCTGCCGGTTCTCCTTCTCTACCATCTGTCCCCGGATGCAAGCACCTATATGCTGGCGGGGCATCACGGTCTGCCGGTCTTGCCCCCGGCCTCCATCACCACCATCGACGCCCATTCCGATACGCCCTGGCTGATGGCGAAGGCGTTGACGGCAGACAGTACTCTGGGGATCGCCGGGTTTTCCGATCTCTTCAAGGGGGCGGGGCCTTATGAGGAGCCGCCGGAGCGCGTGCTGCTTCTTCCGATCACCGTCCCTGGACTGGACCTGCCTCCGGTCTTCGTGGTGGCCGGCGCCTCGCCGCGCCTGCCGTTCGACGATGCCTATATGGGGTTCTACGAATTGCTTTCGACCGCGATCTCGGCCGCCGTCAGCGCCGTGCGCGCGCGCGCCGACGAGCGGCGGCGGGCCGAGGCGCTGGCGGAAATCGATCGCAGCAAGACTATGTTCTTTTCGAACGTCAGCCACGAGTTCCGCACTCCGCTGACATTGATGCTCGGGCCGCTCGCCGACGTGCTTCAACAGCCCGAGGGGCTTGCCCGCGAGGACAGGGAGCGAATTCTCGTCGCCCAGCGCAACGGCCTTCGCCTTTTGAAACTGGTCAACACGCTCTTGGACTTTTCGAGGATCGAAGCGCAGCGCGTGCAGGCCTCGTTCGAACCGACCGATATCGGCAGCCTGACCGCCGAGCTGGCATCGAACTTCAGATCGGCGTGCGAGCAGGCAGGGCTCAACCTCGTCGTCGATATCGCAGACTTGCCCCAGCCCGTGTATCTCGACCGGGATCTCTGGGAAAAGATCGTCCTGAACCTGCTTTCCAACGCCTTCAAATTCACGTTCCGGGGCGAGATACGCATCGACGTGCGGGTGTCGGACGACAAGGAACAGGCCGAAATCACCATCCGCGATACCGGGACGGGAATAGCGGCGGAGGAATTGCCGCGCCTGTTCGAGCGCTTTCACCGCATAGAGGGCGCCAAAGGGAGGTCCTTCGAGGGTTCCGGCATCGGGCTCGCCCTGGTGCAGGAACTCGTGCATCTTCAGGGCGGGGAAATCCGTGCCGAGAGCCGGCTCGGCGAAGGCACGTCTTTCACAATCTCGATACCCTTCGGAAAGGCGCATATCTCTCCGGAACATATCAGGGCTTCCCAGCCGGTCGAGAGCAATGAAGACAGAACCCGGGCTTTCGTCGACGAGGCGATGTCATGGCTGTCGACGGTCGATGCCGCCGGTTCCGCCCCCAGACCGCAGACCGCGGGCGCCGAGGCGGCCGAAACGCTTGCGCCGACAGGGCATATCCTGCTTGCAGACGACAATGCCGACATGCGGGCCTATGTGGAAAGGCTGCTGTCGACATCCGGTTTCACGGTCGAGACGGCGGCTGATGGCGAGGCGGCGCTCGAGGCGGTGCGCCGCAGGAGGCCGGACCTCATCGTGTCCGACGTCATGATGCCGGGGCTCGACGGTTTTGGCCTGCTGTCGAGGATACGGGCCGACGAGAAACTCAAGGACGTGCCCTTCATCCTCCTTTCCGCCCGGGCCGGGGAAGAGGCAAGGCTGGAGGGTATTCGCGCCGGTGCCGATGATTATCTCGTCAAGCCGTTTTCGGCGCGGGAACTGGTGGGGCGCATTTCCGCTTCGATCAGGCTGTCGCGGGACCGGCATGAGGCGTTCCTGAGAGAAAACGCCGCGCGTCTGGAAGAGCAGAACGCAGATCTGGAGCGCCGCGTTCTGGAGCATTCGCGCGAGCGTGGCCGGACGTGGAGATACAGTCCGGACCTGCTCTCGGTGATCGACGTGGAGAGCGGGGTGTTCGAAAAGGTCAATCCCGCCTGGCAGAAAACACTTGGCCTCAGCGAAGCGGAGCTCCTGGACACGCCTTTCCTCGCCCTCCTTCACCCGGACGATGTCGTGGCCAGCGAAACCGCCTTCCAGGCGGCTGGACGCGGCCTGCCGGTGCTTCGCTTCGAAAACCGCTGCCGCACCAGGGAGGGCGATTATCGCTGGCTCTCCTGGGTCGCGGTCGTCGTCGATGACAAGCTTTATTCGAGCGCCCGCGACGTCACCGACGAGAAAATTCGCGACGAGGAGCTGAAGAAAGCCCAGGAGACGCTGCGCCAGGCCCAGAAGATGGAGGTGATCGGCCAGCTCACCGGCGGGGTGGCCCATGATTTCAACAATCTCCTCATGGTGATCTCAGGCGGATTGGACATCCTCGACAAACGGGACGATCCGGTGCGGCGGGAGCGGATCAAGAGCGGCATGCTGCAGGCGGTCAATCGCGGCGCGTCACTCACCCGGCAATTGCTGACCTTTGCCCGACGGCAGCCTTTGAAGCCGCAGCCGATCGATCTTCGCCGCCAGATTTCCGAGATGCGCGACCTTCTCGACCGCACGCTCGGCGGCGATATCACCATCGATGTCGACGTCGATGCGGGCGTGTGGCCGGTACAGGCCGACCCGGCGGAACTGGAACTCGTCCTGTTGAACCTGTGCGTCAACGCGCGCGATGCAATGCCCGCAGGCGGCACGATCGTCATCAGCGCGTCCAATTCCGTTGTCGATGCGTCTGGCCAGAAAGCCGACGTCGTGAAGATCACCGTCGCCGACAGCGGCGTCGGAATGCAGCCCGAGGTTCTGAAACGCGTGTTCGAGCCGTTCTTCACCACCAAGGAAATCGGCAAGGGATCGGGACTGGGGCTTGCCCAGGTCTATGGTTTCGTCGAGGCATCCGGCGGATCGGTCGAGATCAACAGCGAGCCCGGCATCGGAACAGCCGTGGATCTCTGGCTTCCCCGGTCGATCGAGGCGGGGTTGGCCGGAGGTCATTCGCCGCATGCTTACGGAGAGGCGGACAGGAGCGTTGCGGGAAAAATTCTGGTCGTCGAGGATGACGACAGCGTCGCCATGCTGGTCAACGACATGCTCGACCAGCTCGGCTATTCCGTCACCCGGGTCGACGGCGCAGCCGCGGCCCTGACCGTGCTCGCGTCCGATAGCGAGCCCGATCTGATGTTTTCCGACATCATGATGCCGGGCGGCATCAACGGCGTGGATCTGGCCAAGCAGGTCAAGCAAACGCATCCCAAATTGCCCATTCTGCTGACATCCGGTTATGCGGACATGCTCAAGAGTGCTGCGACCGCGGAAGGCGTGGAGATCTTGCCGAAGCCGTACAGCCTGCGACAGCTTTCGGAGGCGCTCCGGGCAACGATCCCGGACGCGCGGGAATAATAACCGACGATCCCGAGCCCCACGCGTCAATAACGCGATCGTCAACGCCAAGCCGATGCCGGCTCATGACGACATTTCCTCGCGCGCATACTGGGTCGGCGGCAGTCCGACGAACCGGGTGAACGCGACGCTGAAGGCACTTGCGGAGCGGTATCCGACACGTTCCGCGATTTCCTTCATGCCGCCTTCCTTGCGCCGCAGAAGGTTCTTCGCCAGAGCCATGCGCCATGAAAGCAGATATTCCATCGGAGTGACGCCCATGGCGCGACGGAACCGGTCGAAGAACGCGGAGCGGGAGAGGGCAGCCTCCTGAGCCAGTTGCTCGACCGTCCAGTCCTGGGTCGGATCTTCGTGCATCCGGCGGATCGCCGCGGCGAGCCTGCCATCCGCCAGTCCGCGCAGGAGCCCGGGCGGGGCAGCCGCGCTGGCCGTGGAGCGGAGCGCCTCGATGAGCAGAACTTCCAGCAGGCGCGCCAGGATCATGTCCCGCGCCGGCCGCTGTTCGCGCGCTTCTTCCCGGAGCAGCTTCACGAGGGTGGCGAGCCGTCTTTCACCGCGAACATGCACACGCTCGGGGAGGAGCGAAACCAGAAGTGCCGCGTCCGGCGAACCGAAGACGAAATGGCCTACCATCAAACGTATGTCGGGCGGTCCGTCCGGGTTGCCGTGCCTTGTTTCGTCCGCGAATTTGGTGACGGTCAGCGGATCGACGCCCTCCGAAGGCGTCGGCTCAAGGTTCGTCATGGTGAAGCCATGAGGCGAGGGGATCAGAACGAAATCACCCTCCCGCAGCTCGATCGGCTCCTGCCCGTCGATCGTAAGGCGAGACGAACCCTCCAGGATCGCGCAATAGAAAGGTTGTCCCGATTCGCGGCGCTCCACGTGCCAGGCCCCCGCACCGCTCGCGAGCTTCGTCAAAGTCACGCTGGGCCGGAGAAGCGTGATGACTTCCGCAAATGGATCGATCATTTCAGGACTCTTGCGAATGACAAACGGACTTCTGATTGTAGTCAGTCCGGCGATGCCGGTCTAGATGTCTGGCGCTGCAAACACATGAAGGAGCCGCCATGAAAACCGTTCTTATTACCGGTTGCTCGTCCGGGTTCGGGCTGGAGACCGCCAGATATTTCCGCGACCGGAACTGGAAGGTCATCGCCACGATGCGAACGCCGCGCGAGGATATCCTGCCGGCTTCCGAGCATCTCCGGATACTTCCTCTCGATGTCACCGACCCGGAAAGCATACGCCGCGCCATCGATGCCGCGGGACCGATCGACGTGCTGGTCAACAACGCGGGGATCGGCTGGCTGAACGCCCTCGAAGGCACGCCGATGGCTGTCGCGCGCGAGATCTTCGAGACCAACACCCTTGGAACGATGGCGGTGACGCAGGCCGTGCTGCCTCAGTTCCGGCAGCGGCGAAGCGGCGTCATCGTCAACGTGGCATCGAGCGTGACCTTGAAGCCGCTTCCTCTTCTGTCGGTCTATACCGCAAGCAAGGCGGCGGTGGATGCGTTCACGGACGTGCTGGCGCTCGAACTTCACGAGTTCGATGTGCGCGTGCGCCTCGTACAGCCGGGAAGGTCACCCGAGACGCGGTTCGGGGAGAACGCGCGGTCTCTCGCCCAGGGCGAATTCAGCTTCCCGGAGGCCTATTCCGGGCTGGCGCAGAGCGTCTTTGCCGGGTGGCAGCAGGAGCAGTCGGCGATCACCCGGTCGCTCGACGTGGCCGAGGCGGTCTGGTTCGCGGCGACCGATCCGTCATCGCCGGCCCATATTCCAGCCGGCGCCGATGCGGTGGCGCTGGCCGGCTAAACCCGCCGCCGGACATCGATGTCCGCGAGGTCGCCGCGGGATTTGCGCGGCGACTAAGACCGGATGGAAGTCCGTCTATTGCAGGAGATCGGCAAGGGCGTAGAAGGTCGCCGATATCGCCGCACTCGCCGGCATGGTCACGATCCAGGCGATCACGATATTGCCGGCGAGCCCCCAGCGGACCGCCGAGACCCGCCGCGCCGCGCCCACGCCGACGATCGCTCCGGTGATGGTATGGGTCGTCGAGACGGGAATGCCGAGCCAGGTCGCTCCGAAGAGCGTCAGCGCGCCGCCCGTTTCGGCGCAGAAACCCTGCATCGGGTTGAGCCTGGTGATCTTCGAGCCCATGGTATGGACGATCCGCCATCCGCCAAACAGCGTACCGAGCGCCATTGCCGATTGGCACGAGATCACCACCCAGAACGGCACGTAGAAGGTCGAACCGAGATATCCCTGGCTGAACAACAGCACCGCGATGATGCCCATCGTTTTCTGCGCGTCATTGCCGCCGTGGCCGAGGGAATAAAGCGAAGCGGAGACGAACTGCATCACCCGAAATGTCCGATCCACCGCAAAGGGCGTTTGCCGGACGAAAAGCCAGGACACCAGGAGCACCAGCAAAAGGGCAAGCAGGAAGCCGATGGCCGGCGACAGGAAAATCGCCCCGACCGTCTTGCCGAGACCGCTCCAGACGATCGAGCTGAAACCGACCTTCGCCAGTCCGGCCCCGACCAGCCCGCCGACCAGCGCATGCGACGAACTGGAGGGAATCCCGAAAAGCCAGGTGAGAATATTCCAGATGATCGCGCCCATGAGGGCGGCGAAGATCACCTGGGGAGAGACGATCGCAGGATCGATGATGCCTGTGCCCAGCGTTTCCGCCACATGCAGGCCGAAGAAAAGGAACGCGATGAAATTGAAGAACGCCGCCCAGGCAACCGCGTATTGCGGCCGCAGGACGCGGGTGGAGACGATCGTCGCGATGGAGTTGGCTGCGTCATGAAGGCCGTTGAGGAAATCGAAGAACAGCGCGACGGCGATCAGGCCGAGGAGAAGCGGCAAGGCGAGGGAGGCGTCCATCAGACGTTCTCGATGACAATGCCGCTGATCTCGTTGGCGACATCCTCGAAACGGTCGACGACCTTTTCCAGCTCGCCGTAGATCTCGCTACCGATCAGATAGGCCATCGCATTGCCGCTCGCCCCGTGACGCCGGTAGAGGTCTTTCAAACCCTGATCATGCAGGTCGTCGGAGCGGCCTTCCACGCGGGTAACCTCCTCGGCGATCGCCGCCAGGCGTTGGGCGTTGGTGCCGACCTTGTCGAGCAGCGGGATCGCTTCCGAAACGAGGTTTGCCGCCTTGACGATTTCACCGCCCATCTGCTGCATGAGCGGATCGAAACCCGACTGCTCGAACAGCCGGATTGTCTTGACCGTTTTGTGCATCATGTCGATCGCATCATCCATCGACTGTATGAGATCCTTGATGTCACCGCGATCGAAGGGCGTGATGAAGCTCCGCCGGACGGCGAGAAGAACGTCGCGGGTAATGTCGTCGGCCTCGTTCTCCAAGGCTACGATCAGCTCGCAATTCTTCTCGACGTCATTGCCCTTGAGGAGCTGGTCGAGCGCATGGGCTGCCGCGACGACGGTCTTCGAGTGCCTGGAAAACATTTCAAAGAACTTGTCCTCACGCGGCATCAGCCTGCGAAAAATACTCATCATGCCATGCGACCTTCCCATGCGGCTGACTGTCATAAATCTGTCATAAACATGCCCGGGCGATTGAAGCAACAAGCAAGATCGATAGTTTGGTCGGCATGAAATCCACGAAAAAAACCGGGAAGCCCCGGCCGGACAAATCCCAGACGCTGCTCAGGCAGCTTGCGACAGTTCCCGACAGGCTGTTTGGCGGTGCGTTCCGCCAACAATACGGCGCCTTGTGCTTTCGCTATCGGAAGGACGGACCCGGTATCGAGATCCTGGTGATCACGTCGCGCGAGAGCGGGCGCTGGGTGATCCCGAAAGGATGGCCGATGAAGGGGAAAAAGCCCTCCGAAGCGGCGGCGACCGAAGCCTGGGAAGAAGCAGGCGTGAGCGGGGCGGCGAAAAAGAAACCGGTCGGCCGCTACACCTATCTTAAAGAACTCGACGACGGCCACGTGGCTCCCTGTATCGTCGACGTGTTCCAGATCGAGGTCACGCAGGTCCGGACCGATTTCAAGGAACAGGGCCAGCGCCTCCTCGACTGGGTCAGCCCCGATGAGGCGGCGCGACGCGTTCGCGAGATCGAGCTCAAATCGCTGCTCGTCGATTTCAAGCCGGCGGGTCGGAAGAAACGTGACCGCGGCTAGTTCTGAACCTGGTCGGCGGTGTTCTGATGGGTGATCCTGCTTTGAAGCAGTTCGCCTTGCCGTTCCAGGACCGGATAGGCCGTGGCTGCGACAAGGTGGGAATTGATCTGCTTGAAATCCCGCAACAGGTCCAAGTGCAGGGAGGTGCTTTCCGCCGTCTCGATGTCCCCGTCGCGCAGCCGTTTGAAATGCGCGTTGGTGCCGTCGCGTTCCGCCCGCCGGAAGACGATCTTTTCGTCGGCGAGCATGCGCGCGACACGCTCGTCCTGCGACATGAAGAGGGCCGCGGCGGTGCGCAGGTTGGTCGAAAGGCGGTCCAGAAGGCCGTTCAACTCGTGCTGTCCTTCCTTCGAGAAGGTCATGCCCCGGCGCAGTCTCTTGGCGAGATGGGGAAGCACGTTCTGGTCGAGGACGTCGCCAGCGTGTTCCAGCCCGGTGGAGAACAGCAGAATTTCGTCGAGCCGCCGCCTGTCGCTGTCGCTGAACTCCTCGGGATCTATGGACGTCAGATACCGTTTGACCGCCGTGTTCAGGCGATCGAGGACGTTGTCCTTCTGCCGCAACTCCGAGAGGCTGCGGCGATCGGTGCTCGTCAACGCGGACTTCGTTCCCGAAAGCATTTCCTCCAGCACGTCGACCAGCCGCAGGACTTCGCGCGCCGCCGCCTGCAGCGCGACGACCGGCGTTTCCTTGGCGGACGGGTCGAGATATCGCGGCTGGCCCGGATCGCTCTCGTCGATCCGCTGCGGCATCAGCCTAACGAGAGCGTTGGCGAAGGGCGTCAGAAGCGGCATGAAGACGATCGCGACCACGAGATTGAACGCCGTATGGAAATTCGCGACCAGCCGGGCGCCGTCGTTCTCGATGTGGATCATCAGGCCAGCAATCGGCGAGAGGAGCGCGAGCGCCGCCAGAACGCCTGCGACCCTGGTGATCAGGTTGCCGACAGGAAGCCGTTTCGCCGACAGATCGCGGCCGGCCTGTCCCTCGACAACCGGATTGATCGCTGTTCCGAGATTGGCACCGAGGGTCAGCGCGAAAGCCTGATAGGGGTCGATCAGGCCCTGGGCCGAGAGCGACATGACCAGCAGGACCACCGCGACGCTGGAATGGGCGGCCCAGGTGAGGGCGGCCGCGAGCAGGAGGCTGAGGAGCGGCATGGTCGATACGGCCGAAAGAACCGCGGTAAATGCCGGCGTGCCGGCATATTCCGTCAACACGTCGAGCAGTTGATGCAAGGCGAGCAGCATGAAGCCGAGGCCGATGAACACACGACCGAGATCGTGGACCTGCGGGTTCTGCGTACGGCGGAACATCAGGACGCCGAGAAGTATGAGGGCCGGGGATGCGGCCGCCATGTCGAAGGACAGAACCTGGACGATGAGCGTGCTGCCGACATTGGCGCCCAGCATGACGGCAAGCGCGGGGACGAGAGCGACCAGCCCCTCGGCCGCGAACCCGGATGCCATCAGCCCGGTCGCCGTGCTGCTCTGAAGAATTGCCGTCACGCCCATTCCGGCCAGGAAGGCCTTGATCCGGTTGTTCAGCGCGCGACCGAGAAAAGACCGGAGGCTCGCCCCGAACGCACGCTGGATACCGGTCTGGACCATGCGCGTCCCCCACAGAAGAAGCGCTATATGTCCGGCAAGAGTGATGATGGCGATGACGAAGGGCATGGGCATTCTCATAAACAATAAGCCGGGCAGAAACCGGGCCGGCGCCGCAGGATATTAGCCAGCTAACACAATTGCCGGAAACTCCCGGCTTTTCAAGGCTCGGATCGGGTTGTCGGTTGATGATGCGACGCCGTCCGCTGCGGGAGCGAGGCGGCCTGACAGTCCGTGTTCGTGGCACATTCTTGAAGCCGGCGATCTTCCGCCAGCGACCCTTTCCGGTCGCTCGGCGGTCGGGTTGCGGCAGCAAGCATCGAGATGACAGCGGGCCTCGGCAGGCATCACGGCCGAAACCCCGCAGCCGGGAAGGCCGAAAATTCTTGCGTCGAAAAAATCGATCCGATGTCGGATTGGCAAAATGCCGTTCGTCCTTAGAGTCGTCCAAGCCAATCCAGAAAGGATCACGACCATGCCGAATACCATAAGCCTGCATCGCGTCCTGGCGACCAGCCCGGAAAAGGTCTATCGCGCCTTCATCGAGGCCGACGCCCTCGCCAAGTGGCTTCCGCCCAACGGTTTCCTGTGCACGGTGCATCACCTGGAACCGAAAGTCGGCGGAACATTCAGAATGTCCTTCAGGAACTTCACGACCGGCAACAGCCACGCCTTCGGCGGCGAATATGTCGAACTCGTTGCGGGCGAGCGGCTGCGCTACACGGACAGGTTCGACGACCCCAACCTGCCCGGCGAAATGCAGGTGACCGTCACGCTGAAGAAGGTTTCCGTCGGGACCGAGGTGAACATAACTCAGGCAGGCGTGCCGGACGTCATTCCGCCGGAGGCCTGCTATCTCGGCTGGCAGGAGTCGCTGCGAAATCTGGCGCGGGTCGTCGAGCCGGAGATCAACGAATAGGGCATCGGCAATCGCTCGGCTACCGGATCGCGACGAGGTGTTCGCGATCCGGCTCGAGCTGCGGTTCTCTGCGCTCGCTCCTCCAGGGGAGGGTGGCGCATGCCGACGATCGAGATGGCGCCGGTCACGCCGGCACATGGTTTGAAACGATAGTTGAAAAGACGGCGAGCCTCGCGGCCGCATCGACCCGGAACCATCTCGGCGCTGTGTTGTTGACATTTCGAAAGAGAAAAAAAGTCATGCACCAGCCACCAAGACAACCCATCCCCGATCCTTCGCCTCCCGTGCAGCCTTCAGCAAGGCCGACCCCGTCGCCCGCCCTGGCGCAGTCAGATCCCCAGTCCCTCGAGACGGCTGGTCCGACTGGCGGGAAGCCGACATATGCGGCCGAGGATCTCGTCCGCAACTATGGCCTGAGCGCCCAGGAAGCCCAGCGGCTCATCGACCGGTTCGGACCGTTCGCCGCAGAGCTCGATTTCATCCTGGCCGGCAAGGGACGTCCGAGGCGGCATCGGCGCCAGGATATCGAACGGTCCGCCGAAGAAATCGCGTTTGGCTGAGTTGCCCCAGGGGCGAGGCCGTGGCCGGAGGGCATGCGTCCGCATGTCAGGGGGCCTGCCGCAACCGGCTGAATTCATCGAAATTTTCGAGCTGGTGGTTTTGTCCGCAACGAGGGATGAAGACAGTCGCCGGAGCGGTCCGTGACGCATGGCGATCAGACCTTGGCGCTCAGGCCCGCTTCCTTCAGCGAGGCGAACTTCATCGTGACGCTTTCGAGATTGTCGTCCAGCCACCGGGCCATGGCGATCTCTTCGTCGAGGTTGTGCCTCAATACCGGCACCAAGCCCGGAAAACCGCCATGCTCGGCGATGGTGATGAGGGACTTGTAGGCAGCGATCTCGAAATTTTCGAAAGCGAAATTGGCAAGAGAATTCTTGATGATTTCATCGCCGGTAACGGCGTGTCCGATGGCCGCCATGCTGCCCGTCAGGGACAGCGCCACGTCCTTCAGCGACGAATGACCTTCCGCAAGGCTTTCGAGGACGTCTTCCAGTCTTGCAATCTGTCCCTCCGTCTCGCGGATATGCCATTCAAGACGCGCGGCGACCTCCGGATAGTTTTCGATCCGCGACACTTGGGGTTTCATGATCGACAGCGCCTGCTTTTCCATGGCATGCGCATTCTTGAGGCCGGTCACGAAGATGGCGCGGGTTTCGGATGTTGCTGCCATTGCGTTTTCCTCTTTGCTGGTCGTGACCGCTAACCGGCGAAGGCGGCGATCGTTCCAGGCGTAGCGGGCGAGAGGGAATGGTTTCAAATGGTCGGAAGTGCTACAGAGTGGTCCAAACAAGGCGGCGCGGTTTGAACACACGCCTTGACGCAATTTTGGAACGCCATGAAAAATCAATATTTTAGTCGCGAAAAAGTCTTCGCGGTCGCCCCCATGATCGACTGGACCGACAGGCATTGCCGCTTCCTGCACCGGCAGCTGTCGAAAAGGGCGTTGCTCTATACCGAGATGGTGGTGGCGGATGCGATCATCCACGGACCGCGCGAGAGGCTGCTCTCCTATTCGCCTCAGGAACATCCGGTCGCGCTGCAGCTCGGCGGTTCGGATCCGGCCAAGCTTGCCGAAGCGGTGCGGATCGCCACCGATTACGGTTATGACGAGATCAACCTCAATGTCGGCTGCCCGTCGGACCGGGTGCAGTCGGGCACGTTCGGCGCCTGCCTGATGCGCGACCCTGCGCATGTGGCCGGCCTCGTCGAGGCGATGAAGCGGGTGGCGACCGTGCCGGTCACCGTGAAATGCCGGATCGGCGTCGACGACCAGGAGCCGGCGCAGGTTCTGCCGGATTTTCTCGCCCGGGTGATCGGCGCCGGCGCCGATGCCGTCTGGATCCATGCCCGCAAGGCCTGGCTGCAGGGACTGTCGCCGAAGGAAAACCGCGAAATCCCGCCACTCGACTACGGCCTCGTCCATGCCATGAAACGGGAAAATCCCGGCGTGTTCATCGGCATCAACGGCGGCATCGCCGATCTGGAACAGGCAGCCCATCATCTCGCCCCTATGGACGGCGTCATGCTCGGCCGCGCCGCCTACCATAATACCGGATTGCTGGCCGGGGTGGATGCGTTGCTGGCCGGTGCCGACCCCGCGGAGGTTGCCACCCCCGAGGCCGACTGGCCGGCCCTGCGCGACACGATGATGGATTACGCGGCCGAGCTGATCGCGCGCGGCGGGCGCCTGCATCACGTCACCCGGCACATGGTCGGGCTGTTCCAGGGTTTTGCCGGCGCGAGGCGGTTTCGCCAGATCCTTTCCACCGACGCCACCCGCCCGGGCGCCGGGCCGGAGGTGATCGCGGCCGCGTTCGCGGTGGTGGATATCGAGGGTGGTCCCCGGGTTCAAGCCGAGGACAAGAAGCTGGCGGGGTGAGGGGACCTCGACGGCTCTCATGGACACACTTCCCCCTTGGCGATCTCGGGTTTCTTTTCGTCATCCTCGGGCGACCCTCGGGTTTAACCCGAGGGCGAGGATCGGCCAGGGCGCTGAAAGCTGCCTCTTAAGTTAGTTTATAGGTGACACCTCTCAGCGC
>UCEY01000092.1 GCA_900471605.1 Hyphomicrobiales bacterium
CGGGCCTGGAGCGGCTGGGCCTCAAGGTCGGCCAGGACGTTTCGGTCGTGGGTTTCGACAATATCGGGGACGCGGCGTTCACCATGCCACCGCTGACGACGGTCGACACGCATGCCCGACAACTCGGGGAAACGGCCGCCAAGCTGGTGCTTGAGAGCATCCGCGAAGGCAACCCCATCACCCCCACGACCATCACCAAGGCTTCGCTCGTCGTGCGCGGTTCGACTGGGCAAGTTCTGGCGAATCGTCGGGCCTGACGCGTTCGACCTGATGTCGAACTGGCTGCGAACTGTGCCGAGGGCTTAGCCCCGACATCATAGCGGCAGCATCCGCCCCGAGCGCAGCCCAGATCGCGTCCGGCCACCGGCGGCCCGGATACATGTTCTGACGATCCTCCGCAACGATCGGGCGGCGACACCGATGCCAAACCTCTGAGATGAGCAATGGCAGCGCTGTTACCCGCCATCCAACCAAGGCGGCTGTATTTCTACTTCACCTCAAGCGAGGGCCTCTTCGCCTCAACCGTCGTCCTGGTGTCGACGTAGCTCGGGATAAGGATCTGAAAAATCAGGCCGCTTGGCGCATTGCCCGCAAGAGAGACGGTGCCATGATGGGCATGCACGATGTCGGCGACAATGGAAAGTCCGAGGCCGAAGCCTTCCTGCCCTCGGGTGCGCGCGTCGTCTCCCTTGAAGAAGGGCTCGAAAACCCGTGTTCTCAGATGTTCCGGAATTCCGGGTCCGTTATCGGTTACAATGATCTCGCAGCCGGCTTTACCTTTGCGTAGGCCGACAATGACCTCAGTTGCGAACTTGACGCTATTGTCGCAAAGGTTGGTCACCGCACGCATGATTGCCAGTGGTTTGCAATCGATGATCATCCGATTTGGCCCCTCGAACCGGACCAGGAAGCCAACATCGCTGAACTCCGCGCAGACGGTTTGCAGCAGGCTCGCCACATCAG
This sequence comes from Hyphomicrobiales bacterium, assembly GCA_900471605.1. GTDB lineage: Bacteria > Pseudomonadota > Alphaproteobacteria > Rhizobiales > Rhizobiaceae > Neorhizobium. The sequence goes on from UCEY01000092.1 coordinate 964, forward strand.
TCCGTTGCATTGGTTCGGTCGCGTAGTCGTCCCTGAGATATTTCAAAACTTCGTTCAAGAGGCTGTCGATGCGCATGACGTCAGACAACAGTCCCTCACGCATCGGGCCGTCCTCCATGCGCTCGGCCCGAAGCCGTAACCGGGTCAACGGGGTTCGAAGATCATGGCCAATGCCTCGCAACATTCGTGTCCTTGATTCGACCATCACCCGTATCCGGCTTCGCATTGCGTTGAGAGCATGGGCGAGCGCGACGATCTCGACAGGTCCGCGTTCTTCGAAAATTTCCGCGCTGTTGGCGATGTCCGAATGGGTGGCCGCTTCGGAAATGCGTTTGATTGGCTCCGTTATGACGCGAATGGCGAATATGAAGAAGAACGCGATCAGGACGAAGATGGCGACAGAATAATAGGGGCCCTCGTTCAGTATCGAACTGTTCAGGATCGTATCCGGAAAACCGGAGAGGATGAGAAGCGTGCCGTCGTCGACCTTTGATGCAATCACTCTCTCGCCGTTCCAGAAGGTCCGCCAACCTCCCACGGGTGGCGGAGGGGTGTTATCGGTTGGAAAGAGCAAGTCGATGACCAAGCCCAGCGCGCCCTCAAGTTCCGACGGTCCGGTGAAGGTCTCGCTGACCGAAAAGGGTTCCAGCGAAAAATGCCAGCCGGCCGCACGCGATGACGAAAGGATTGCTTCGCGCGTACTGGGCGGAGCCATTTTCAGCAGCTCCGCCACCATGTCAACGCGCGTGGCGATGTCTTCTATGTCCGGGGCGGCGTTTTCCGCCCACTGCTCCAATGATCTGCCGACGACGCCGACAACGATCAGCGCCATAACGATGATCAGCGTGATCTGACCTCTTATCGTGACGGGAAGAAAACGCCTCAGCCTCATAGTTCCTCGACATTCGCGGTAAACATGTAGCCGCCGAGACGGACGGTCTTGATAACAACTGGATCGCGGACGTCATGCTCGATCTTCTGCCTCAATCGACTGATGTGAACGTCGATGCTGCGCTCGATTGGACCGGCCAAACCGGCATGGGTTACCCCCAAGAGTTCTTCTCGCGTCAGAACGCGGCCCGGGTTACGGCAAAAGGCAAGCAGGATATCAAACTCATGCGTTGTCAATCCGACGCGTGCGTTGGTTGGATCGTAGAGCTGTCGTCTAATGGGATCCAAGAACCATCCGTCAAACCGCAGTTGCCTTTGTCTTGTATCCTTTAGCGAAGGCAAGGCCGCGCGCCGCAGCAGGCCGCGGATCCGCGCGATGAGTTCCCGCAAGCTGAATGGTTTCGTCACATAGTCGTCAGCGCCAATCTCGAGACCGACGATCCTGTCGATTTCCGCGTCGGCCGCCGTCAGCATGAGGATGGGAATGTTGGTGGTAACCCGTAGCCGCCGGCACAGACTGAGGCCGCTTTCGCCAGGCAGCATGACATCAAGGATCACCAAGTCGAAATTGGATGTGCGCATGCGCATATCCATTGCAACGCCATCTTGGGCGATCTCCGCGATCATTCCACTTTCGTTAAGACTATCGCGCAGCATGGTGGCGATTAGTGTGTCGTCCTCGACAATCAGAATCCGAGAGGCGTCCGACAAGCTCTGGCTCCCTTCACCATCCATATGCGCTTTGCTGATTTTTTGAATAGCACGGCGGAGCGTGTTTATGGTTTGCGGCCATATTAAAATTTGTTTCAGATCTCGCCTACTTCCGGTTGGCCTGAAACAAAAGTTCACACGATCAAACATTTTGGCTGTCCGCGCCTTGGCAGGGGGGAGGCGTGATGTGCCAGCCAAAATATGAGGGAAGCGATGAAACGGAAATTTCGTCGCTCCCGTTCGTCTCGGCGGCCTTCCTCGATCGATTGACGATCCGCTCGTCTGGAGCCGCCGGGCGTGATGACCGATACGCCGAAACATTTCTTAAGAATACAAAACAGTGTGGCCAACTCACCTCGGTACAGTGCGATCCGAAACAAGGGCGCTGCGGCGCTCCGATATAAATAGGGTTGCCACATGACTGCACCATCAAAGATCTTGTCTGCGTTGAGATACAGCACCAATCGTGCCGCAAGAGCCGCCTTCGTCGCCTTCTGTCTGCCCACGGGGTCCCTTGCCGAGGAGCGCCAGATGCCGGTTACGGCAGTGGTCGCACAGCAGGATGCGGTCATCGAGCGGATCGAGGTTGTTGGAACGCTCGCCGCGCGGGAGGAGATCCAGGTTCATCCATCCGTTCTCGGTAAGGAGATCAGGCAGATCCTCGTCGAGGCGGGGCAGCATGTTGATCGGGGCGAAGCACTTGCACTCCTGGACACCACGGAGGCCCAGATGCAGCTCGGGAAGAACGCGGTCAGCCTGCTGCGCGCCAGGGCAGCCGTTGCCGTCGAGAGCAGCCGCGTCGATATGGCGCTGATTGCGGAGGATGAAGCCCGCAGGAAGCTTGAACGCAGCCGCGCGCTTCAGCCGAAAGGCGCTATCGCCGACAACGTCCTCGAGGAGCATCAGAATGCCTATGCGCGCGCCCGTGCTGAACTGCGGCTTGCACGTCAATCGCTGGAACTCGCCGAAGCCGAAGAACAGATGATCGCTCGCGAGCGGCAGGAGATCGAACTGACGGTCGAGCGAAGCACAGTGCGGGCTCCGAGCGCCGGCAAGATACTGAGCCGCAACGCGCGCATAGGCGCGATGACGTCCGGGTCGGCCGAGCCGCTTTTCGTCATCGCCGAAGACGACGACATGGAATTCGTGGCGCAGGTGACCGAAACAAGCTTCGTGCGACTGCATCAGGGCATGCGCGCCGAGGTTACTCTACCTGGCCGAAATGGCGCCATAGAAGGCAGAATTCGTCTGAACGCTGCCCAACTGGACCCCAAGACAAGAAGTGGAACTGTTCGGGTCGAGCTTGCCGATGATGAAAGGCTCGTGCCCGGCGTGTTCGCCCGTGGTGCCATCGACGTCTCCGAGCGCAGAAACATCCTCGTACCCAGTTCTGCCGTCCGAAGCGCCGGGGGCGCGCACAATGTCTACGTGATCTCCGATGGCGTGGTGAATGTGCGCCGCGTGAGCGTCGGGTCTTCGCAGGGAGGGTTGGTCGAGATCGTCGACGGCATAAAGGCCGGGGAGGCGATTGCGCTGAAGGCCGGGGCCTTCCTGAAGGCGGAGGAACGGGTCAAGGCCGTCATAGTATCGCCGCCTGAGCCTCAAGCCCGGGTGCCTGCCGCCGCCGCATCGCTGGAAAATCGGACGGGAGCCCTGACGCGATGAGCATGAATATCTCCGCCTGGGCAATCCGCAAGCCACTTCCGTCGCTTCTTCTTTTCGTCGTGCTGATCGTCGTCGGCCTCTACAGTTTCACCCAACTCCCGATCACCTATTTCCCCACGATCATCGAACCCGTTGTCAAGATCACTGTCGAACAGTCGGGAGCGACGCCCAGCGAACTCGAAACCGAAGTGACGCGTCCGGTCGAGAATGCGGTGGCGACGTTGCCGAACATCAAGGAAATGAAATCTACCGTCACGCAAGGACGCTCCGTCACGGAAGTCGAGTTCGAGCTGGGCTTGGTATCGCCGGATCGCGCCATCGCGGACGTGCGTGATGCGGTCGTCAAGGTGCGCTCCGATTTGCCGGAGACTATCGACGAACCCGTGATCGAGCGGGTGGAGGAAGAGGCACAGTCCATGGTGACGTATGCCGTCACCAACAGGGACATGACGCTTTCGGAGCTGTCCTGGTTCGTGGACGACGTTGTCTCGCGAAGACTTCAGGGGCTCAAAGGTGTGGGGCGGGTCGAGCGGATCGGAGGTGTTGAGCGGGAAATCCATGTCGAACTGGACCCGACCCGGCTGCAGGCGCTGTCGCTGACGGCAAATGCAGTGAATCAGAACCTGATCGACAACCAGATAGACGGATCCGGCGGGAGGAGCAGCCTCAGCGGGCGGGAACGAACAATCACGTCCGCCGCCGTGGCCCGAAGCGTGCAGGAACTCGCGGCTCTTCGAATCTCCCTGTCGGACACGACCAGTATCCGGTTGAGCGATATCGGCCAGGTCCGGGATACCGTCGCGGAGCCCCGGTCCTTCGCCACTCTCGACAAATTCGATGTCATCGGCTTTTCCGTCTATCGATCGCAAGGTGCCAGCGACGTCGCGGTGGCGCAGGAAGTGGCGGCGGCACTTGCCACCCTCAGTTCAGACAACGCGAGCACTCAGTTCAAGCTGGTGGAAGACAATGTGTCCTACACGGCGGGTAACTATCATTCGGCCATGAAGACCTTGTTCGAAGGAGCGTCACTTTCCATCGTGATCGTGTTTCTGTTCCTGCGCGACTGGCGAGCGACGGCCGTTGCCGCCGTCGCCTTGCCGCTCTCCATCATCCCGACCTTTTTCGCGATTGATCTTCTTGGTTTCTCGCTCAACATCCTGAGCCTGCTGGCGATCACCCTCGTCACCGGCATCCTGGTCGACGATGCGATCGTCGAGATCGAAAACGTCGTCCGCCATCGCAACATGGGCAAATCTGCCTATCGGGCGGCGCTGGACGCGTCTGATGAGATCGGACTTGCCGTCATGGCGATTTCCGCGACGATCATCGCGGTCTTTACCCCGGTTGGTTTTATGAGCGGCGTGGTCGGTCTTTATTTCCGCGAGTTCGGCCTGACGGTCGCCATAGCGGTTTTCTTCTCTCTTCTCGTCGCGCGGCTCATTACGCCTATTTTGGCTGCCTACATTATGACGAGTCATGCAGCTTCGCCGGAAAAAAAAGGACTTCTCGCACGTGCTTATGAAGGGTTGCTGCGGGTCACGCTCCGTTGGCGGTGGTTGACGGTCGGCTGCGCCCTTGGCGTTTTCGCTCTCGCGCTTGTCGTCATGGCATCGCTGCCCACGGCATTTCTGCCGGAGGAGGATACGGGCCGTCTGACACTCTCCGTCGAACTGCCGCCGGGTGCAGGCCTCGACGAAACCCGCAAGGCGACGAACGAGATCGTCGATCTGGTCCGTCTGGAGGATGGGGTAGAGCATGTGTTCGTGCGAGCCGGCGCCAATACGACAGGGCAGGAAGATGTGCGTTATGCCGTGGTTCTGGTCGACCTCCTCCACAAGTCGCAAAGAGCCCGCTCATCCTTTGCAATAGAGGAGAGCCTCGAGAGAACACTTTCGGCCGTTGCCGACGTGCGGCTGCGTTTTCTCAATACGCGAGGAGGAAGGGACCTGTCGTTCGCGGTCCTTTCCGCCGATAGTGATCTCGCCCAGCGCGCTGCGGAGGCAATCCTCGCAACGCTTGCGGCGGACAAGAGTTTCGTCAATCCAACGGCTGACAACGCGGCGACGCGGCCGGAACTGCGGATGACGGTGCAGATGGACAAGGCTTCGACGATCGGTGTGTCGTCGGCCGCGATTGCTCGAACGATCCGCGTTTCGACCGTTGGCGACGTGGACACCCGTCTGCCGAAATTCACCGACGGTTCGCGGCAGATTCCGATCCGCGTCCTGCTGGACAGCAGGGCTCGCAATGACCTGTCGACGCTCGAAATGCTGACGGTGCCCGCTGCCGACGGGACCGCCGTCCCGTTGTCCGCCGTGGTCGACATGAGTCTCGATGAATCGGTGTCCACCATCGAACGTTTTGATCGCGAACGCCGCATCGAGATCGGCGCGGATATGGCCTCCGGCCTGACGTCAGGCCAGGGGCTCGACAGGCTTATGGAACTGGACAGCGTCAAGAACCTGCCGCAAGGCGTTCGGATTCAGGCGACGGGAGACTCGGATACCGAGGGCGAGGTATTTTCCAGTTTCGGCGTGGCGATGGGAGCCGGTCTCCTGCTGGTTCTCGTTGTCCTCATCCTCCTATTCGGAAGCATCCTGGCGCCATGGACGATCCTGGCCTCCCTACCACTCTCGATCGGCGGCGTTGCGGCGGGCCTGTTTTTGAGCGGCAGTGCCCTGTCGCTTCCGGTCGTCATCGGCATCTTGATGCTGATGGGCATCGTGACCAAGAACGCCATCATGCTGCTGGACTTCGCAATCCACCGCGAAGCCCAGGGCCTCTCGCGCTTTGACGCCATCGTCGAGGCGTGTTCGGAGCGGGTGCGGCCGATCATCATGACGACGCTCGCCATGGTCGGCGGCATGCTGCCGTCTGCGATCGGGATCGGCGACGGCGGCGAATTCCGCGCCCCCATGGCGATTGCGGTGATCGGCGGGCTGCTGGTTTCCACTCTCCTGTCGCTGATCGTTATTCCCTCGCTTCACTTGATCGTTTCGAGTGTCGGTGATTGGGCCGTCCGCATCTTCAGGCCTTTCCTCCAGTCGGCTGAGATCTGACGGACCCGGCGCCGCCGGCAGCGGCGCTGGACGTCTGGGCCGGCCGGCAGGCCGGCCCAGAGATTCTGATGGAACCGGAATCACGGGGGCGTCGGCGACATCGCAATAAAACTTAACAAAGCGAAATATCTGGAGAGGTATCCTGCAGGCATTGTTACGCGCCACCCACACAGGAACAGTTCGATGCAGCCGAATTCCGCCAACGCCCGGATACTGATCGTCGAGGATGATTCGGATATCAGTAATCTTTTGGCGCTGACAATCCAGGAAAATGGCATGCAGCCCACTGTCGCTGCAGATGGCCGGTCGATGCAGTCTCTACTCCGAAACAACTTGTTCGATCTCATTATCCTGGACATCATGCTGCCGGGCGAGGATGGCCTCAGCATCTGCAAACGCATTCGTTCCGAAAGGACCGTCCCCATTATCCTTCTGACCGCCCTTGGGGAGGAGGTCGATCGGATCGTAGGGCTCGAAGTCGGTGCCGATGACTATATAACCAAGCCGTTCAGCCCGCGGGAGGTCGTCGCCCGCGTCCGCAGCCTTCTTCGGCGGGCGTCGTACGGATTGACGAGCGGCACCTGGCAGAGAAAGCTTCGGTTCGACGGCTGGGTAATCGATCCGATGCGGCGGCAGGTCTATGATCCGAGCAACGCCCGCATTTCTTTAACGACGACCGAATTCGATCTTTTGCTGGCCTTCTGTCGCAATCCCGGCCGGATCATTACACGCGAAGAGCTGCTGCAGTTCACCCATGCCGGGCTGGCCGGTCCCATCGAGCGCAGCATAGATGTGCATATCAGCCGTCTGCGCCAGAAAATCGAAGCAGATCCGAGGGAGCCGACCATGCTGCAGACTGTCAGGCTCGGGGGATACACGTTCACCGCTGCGGTAGAGGAATTCTGAGATAAAGGTCAACGCGCCTGCGAAACAGAACAGCCGGGCAAGCCCGGCTGTTCTGTTGATATTGCCTGCGCTCCAAGGCGCAAATCCCGATCAGAATTTATAGCCGACAAACGCCGATATCGAGGGCTGGACCTTCTTCTCGACGATCGGACTATCGGCAGCGTCTCCGGTCAAGACGCCAACACCAGCCTCGCCACGAACCAGCCAATGTTCGCTCAAGGCATAAGTGGCGGATGCCGAGACGTCGACGCGCTTCAGGCCTGCTTGCGCTTTGTATTCGGTCAAGCCCGAGCGGGCTGCCTGGGCGGCATTTATCCCGAAATAGGCCTGCATATGCTTGTCATTCGCGATAGTTGCCTCTGCCTTGGCGCCAATCATCAGTCGTTCGGTCACTGGTGCCGAATATTCTACGCCGACTTTTCCGATCAGGCTTTCGCTACCGTTTATCGTCTGGTCGACGCTTGCATAGAGCTCGACCGGACCCCATTCATAGGCAACCTTGGCTCCGACAGTCGCCGCAAAATCGATGTCCCCGAGCTCCTTGAGGCGGTCTCCGTCATCGTGCTTACGGCCGGTTTCGTAACCGACATTTCCGGAGACGGAAAATCCATTGGCCTTGTAAGCCGTCACACTGACGCCGCGAGGGTCGATCTCCAGCCAGTCTCCATACGTGAAAACGATGAAGGGAATGGGGCTCGCCTCGAACTCGTCGCTTCCTTCATATTTGGGTTCGTAGAGGGCGCCGGCGCCGACGATCAGGCTCCAGTCATGCTTGGGCTTGGTATTGTCGAATCGTCCGCCATCGAACGGCGGTTCAGGCGTGTCATTCGGCCCGGTCTGATCGGCGGCAGAGGCTTTCGAGACCAGTCCCGCAAGGCCGAGGAGAGCACATAGCGCGACCGGTGAAAGACGCCGCTTGTTTCGTTTATGGTATGACATGAGGGCTCCAGATGCGTGATCGGCCCGCCGTTCCAGATCACAAGCGGGTCCTGCGGGGCGTTTGTCGCATGGGGGAACCGTTCTGAGCGTGTATTTGTGTTAAGCTTTGTTGCGGCTCCCCGGTTGTCCGGAAAGAGAGGGCGGCCCCATTCTCCATCGCAACAAAACGTAACGCTTGAACAAGGAAACATCCGCGACCGCAAGCGGCAGTTCGGGTATCCTCACCGTGTGCCCAGCAGGGCGCGAGACTTGTTGATCAGCGCAGCACATGAGTGGAGTTTGGATGCCGCACCGCCACCTTTTTACGCTTTCGACTATTCAGAGCCAGATCACGGCGATCATACTTTCTGGTCTCATCATCATTGTCGTGGGCGGCTCAATGCTTGAGCAAAGGGTTGGCAATGAATATCCGATGCTTGATATCGACACCCTCGCGGATCGGGTCTTTGCGCTCAGTTCCATCCTGAAAACCGCGACACCCGGGGAACGGGATGTCGTCGTTCTCGCCGCCAATCGCGCTGGCTGGGATCTGACCCTGCAACCCAGCTCCCTTAGAACCACACTCACAACGACATCTCCCGCAGAAAGCACGCTTGATGCTGTGGTTGACTTCCTGTTCCCGCCTGACGGAACGCAGACGCCGGTGGGTGGTTGGAAGACGTTTCTTAACGGCAAGCGCGTCGTTTCCGCCGAGGTCGATGAACAGACGATGCTGGTTTTGGGAGGGCTGCCGGACAAGGCCTTCTGGAACGAACTCCTGGCCCGTGGCCCGCACTACCTGGTCGCGCTCATTACATTGATCGTCCTTTTTTCCTCCTTCGCCGTGAGAGCAATCACGCGTCCGTTGCGGAAGATTGCGGCGGCGGCGGCAAATGCCGATATCACATCCGGACGGATGATTTTCGAAGAAAAGGGAAGCGTTGAAATCGTCGCCGTTGCACGATCGCTGAATGGCATGAGCGATCGCATCACGGCGATGATCGAGGGCCGGACGCGGATGCTGCGCGGCGTGAGCCATGATCTGCGAACCCCGTTGACGCGGTTGAGGCTGCGTGCGGAGCGTGCCTGTGAGGGTGAATTGCGAGACATGCTGCTTGCCGACATCTCTCGGATCGATGACCTTTTAAGGGAAAGCCTTCGTTACCTGCGTGACGATCATAACCGCGAGACAGCGGAAATCGTCGATCTGGCATCGATGCTTCAAACGATCTGCAGCGAATTCAGCGACATTGGCCACAACGTGAGCTATTTCGGCCCAAATCGCCTGCCGGCGCGCTTCAAGCCGGTTGCGATAACTCGAGCCGTCAACAATCTTTGCGAAAACGCGGTCAAATTTGGCAGCCATGTCGAAATTTCGCTGGGCGTCGTTGCGGAAAACGTCGTTGTCGAGGTGGCGGACGATGGCCCCGGCATCCCCGAGGCGTTGTGGTCGCGGGTACTGGAGCCGTTTTACAAGATCGATGCCGCCCGTTCGGAAAACAGCGCAGGATTTGGTTTAGGCTTATCCATAGTCTCCGAAATTACTCACGCGCATGGAGGCACTTTGGAGTTTCTCAAGCGACAGCCTCACGGCTTAATCGCCCGATTGAAAATACCGCTGGGTCACTCTTAGATCGGGACGCCGATCCCATTGGCCTCACAATAGCCCCACACCTTTCGATCAGCGGCTGAAACCCTTCTCGGGCCGGCTCATCGCTCGCGGATGGCAACCGTTATTCCGCCATCAATTCACCCATCCGCTTCACGATGTCGTCCAGCACTGCAATGCGCTGTCCGCCTGACGGGCGAATGGCGAAGTAGGAGACTTCGATCCTCGGCTCGAACGGAATGGCGACGATGTCGGCGCCGGCGGAGCGAAGGCTGGTGTGATCGACGATGCCGACGCCCATTCCCGATGCCGCGAAATAGCAGCAGTTCAGCATCGAGGTTTCCATCGTGCTGATCGGTTGATGGTCTTCATTCGAAAAGGCGCGGTCGAGCGCCAGCCTGAGCGGCGAGTTGCGGCCTGGGATCAGGACGCGCTCGTCCAGAAGATCGGCGGGGGTGATGACTTTGCGGGACGCCAGTCGGTGGCCGGGCGCCATGGCGGCGACCGCATGGGAGCCGTGCAGCAGGACCGCATTCTTGTCGGCCATGCGCGGCGAGCCGAAGACGAAGCCGAGATCGTAGCGGTTCTTCTCCACCATGTCCCAGATATGCCGGCTGTTTTCGACGTCGATCACCAGCGGGATGTCCAGGCGGTTGCCGACGACATCGATGATCGCCTGATGCAGGTAGGGCCGCACCAGCGAAGTGACGCTGGCGATCCTCAACACGATGTTCTTGTGCCGGCGGATATCGTCGGCGGCCTGGGCGATCTGGTCGAGACCGAGATAAAGCCGCTCGACCTCCCGGAAGAGCTGCGTCGCTTCGGCTGTCGGCATCAACCGGGTCCCGACCCGTTCGAACAGTCTGATCTCGACGATTTCCTCCAGGTCGCGGATGAGGCGGCTGACAGCTGGCTGCGTGACGTTCATCGCCTCGGCTGCAGCGGTGATGCCGCCCGTCATCATCACACTTCTGAAGGCTTCGACCTGTCGTGGTTTCAATCGCATGCGCTTAGGCTCCCATAACATTAGGACATGAATGGAACACCAAATGCAATTTTTCTTTTCTGGGCGGAGGCTTTAATGCCATGTCCAATCCGCAGGGAGAGCGCGGATTTCGGAAACCCCGGAGGAGCTCCATCATGAAATTCCTTACGATCGCAGCCGCATTGGCAGCGTCAGTCTTTGCCGTACCGTTCGCAGCCCATGCGAAGGACCTGACCGTTGGTCTGGCCGCCTCGACCACGTCGATGGATCCGCAGTTCTATGTCGTTGGCCCGAACAGCGCCATGGCGCGCAACATCTTCGACGGCCTCGTCAATCAGGACGCCAAGCAGCAGATCCAGCCGGCACTCGCCGTGTCCTGGAAGACGATCGACGATACGACCTGGGAGTTCAAGCTGCGGCCGAACGTCAAGTTCCACGACGGCAGCGACTTCACGGCGGACGATGTCGTCGCCAGCATCAAGCGCGTTCCGCTCGCATCGAAGAACAGCCCAAGCTCGTTCGCAGCCTATGTGAAGGCCATCACCGATGTCACCGCCGTCGATCCGCTCACGGTCCGCATCAAGACGGACGGCCCGACGCCGCTGCTTCTGAACAACCTCAGCCGCATCGCCATCCTGCCGGCCGAGATGGAAAAGACGACCACCGAGGACATGAACTCGGGCAAGGGCGTCATCGGCACCGGCCCGTTCAAGTTCGTCTCCTGGACGCCGGACGACAGCGTTATCGTTGCCCGCAACGACAGCTACTGGGGTGAAAAGGCCGCCTGGGACAAAGTGACTTTCCGCGTCTTCAAGAACGCCAGCGCCCGTGTCGCCGCCATGCTTTCCGGCGATGTCGACATGATCGAGAGCATTCCGACTGCCGACACCCGCAAGCTTCAGGCCTCCGATAAGCTGAAGGTCGTCAACGTGGCGGGCAACCGCATCATGTACCTGCACATGGACCAGGGCCGCGAGGAATCGCCTTTCGCCAAAGGCCCGGACGGCAAGAACCCGCTGCTGAAGCCGGAAGTGCGTCGTGCGCTTTCTCTCTCGATCAACCGTGAGGCGCTCGTCGACCGCATCATGGACGGCCAGGGCGTGCCGGCCGGACAGGTCGTTCCGGAAGGTTACTTCGGTTATGACCCGGCCATCAAGGTCGATGCCTACGACCCGAACAAGGCCAAGGAACTGCTGGCCAAGGCCGGTTATCCGGACGGTTTTTCGCTGACCTTCCACGCATCCAACGACCGTTATCCGAACGATTCCAAGGTCGCGCAGGCGATCGGCCAGTTCTTCAGCCGCATCGGCATCAAGACGGAAGTCGTGACGCTGCCGGGCAGCGTCTACTTTACCCGCGCTTCCAATCTGGAATTCAGCTTCATCATGGGCGGCGCCGCTGTCGAAACCGGCGAAGCCTCGGGCGTGCTTGGCCCGATCCTCGAGACCTATGGCGAGAAGGCAGGGCAGGGCAATCGCGGTCGCTACTCCAATCCGGCGTTCGACAAGGCCTTGAGCGAAGCCCGCGGCACGCTCGACGATGCCAAGCGCGAGACGCTCCTGAAGAAGGCGACCGAGATCGCCATGACGGATCTCGGCGTCATCCCGGTCTTTTACCTCGCCAACACCTGGGCTCTGAAGAACGGCCTTTCCTTTGAAGGCCGGTCGGATGCCTACACGCTTCCCTACTACGTGAAGCCGAACTGATCCGGAAAGCGGTGGTCGATCATGTCCTTCAGCGGTGTTTTTCCCTATCTCGTTTCCCCGATCGATCAGTCGGGTGCCGTCATGGAAGGCGTGCTGAAGGATCTGGTGGATCACCTGATCGACGCCGGGGTCCACGGCCTGACGCCGCTCGGCAGCACCGGTGAATTTGCCTATCTCTCCCAAGAGCAGCGGCGTCACGTCGTCGACACGGTAATCTGGGCCAATCGCGGCCGGGTGCCCGTTGTCGCCGGCGTGGCGTCTACGTCGACAAGTGATGCGGTTGCTCAGACGGAATATATGGTCGACGCCGGAGCCGACGGCATATTGGCTATTCTTGAAGCCTATTTCCCGGTCAGCGACGAGGGCGTAGAAGCCTATTTTACGGCGATCGCCAAGGCGGCCAGGGGGCGGCCGGTCGTGCTTTACACCAATCCGCAGTTCCAGCGTTCCGATCTCTCTCTCCCGGTGATCGAACGCTTGAGCCGGGTCGAGAATATCCGCTACATCAAGGATGCCTCGACCAATACCGGGCGTCTGCTTTCCATCATCGAGCGGACCCGCGGCCGGATGGAGGTGTTCGCCGCCTCCGCGCATATTCCGGTCTGCGTGATGATGATCGGCGGGGTTGGCTGGATGGCCGGTCCAGCCTGCATCGTGCCGCGTCAGAGCATTGCCCTTTACGAAGCGGCGAAGGCCGGCGACTGGGCAAATGCGATGGAACTGCAGCGTTCGCTTTGGCGCGTCAACGAGATCTTCGCGAAATATTCGATCGCCGCCTGCATCAAGGCGGCGCTCGAGCTTCAGGGCTTTCCGGTCGGCGTGCCGATGGCGCCGCAGGTGGCGCTCGGCGAGGCGGCCCGTGCCGAGATCGGTGCGGTTCTGCGTGATGTCGGAGCGCTCTGAGCGCCGGCATACGACCGATAATCAAGGGCAAATTCGACATGACTCCAATTCCGATCATCGTGGATTGCGATCCGGGGATAGACGACACGATCGCGCTTCTGACCGCCTTCGTTTCGCCGGAACTCGACATAATCGGCATCACGCCCGTCTGCGGCAACCAGCCGCTCGAACGCACGGTGCGCAATGCCCTGCAGGTCTGCGAGCTCGGCCGGAGGACGGATATTCCGGTCTATGCCGGCTGCTTCCGGCCGATGCTGCGTGAGCCGATCTACGGCCAGTTTCACGGCAAGACCGGGCTTGGCAACACGGTGCTGCCGGAACCGGTGAAGACGGTGGAACCCAGGTCCGCCGTCGATTTCCTGATCGATACCCTGACCGCTGCCGCGACGCTTCAAAAGCGCATCACCATCTGTTGCCTCGGTCCGATGACCAATCTCGCCGTGGCGTTGCGGATGAACCCGCAGGTCGCCGAGGGTATCGAGCGTATCGTGATGATGGGCGGCGCCTATCGCGAGCCCGGCAATCGGACGATGACCGCCGAATTCAACGTGCTGGCCGATCCGCATGCCGCACATATCGTGTTTTCGAGCGGCATCCCGATCGTTGCCCTGGCGCTCGATGCGACGCATCAGGTCATGCTGAAGCCGGAGCATGTCGCAGAGTTTTCGAATGTCAGCGGTCGCATCTCGCAGACGCTTGCCGAACTCATGGCCTTCTGGGATCGCAACGACGTGCGCCGCTACGGTTCGCGCGGCGGGCCTCTCCATGATCCGCTGGTGATCGCCTACCTTCTCGCGCCTCATCTCTTTACGACCGAGCGCGCCCGCGTGTTCGTCGAGCACGAGAGCGAGCTGTGCATGGGGCAGACCATTGCCGACTGGTACGGCAAGAGCGGCCTTGAGCCGAATGCGGATATCGTGACCAAGGTGGATGCCGAAGGCATCATCGCCTTCTTCCTCGATCGCCTTTCGCGTTACGCCGAAAAGGCGGTCGCATGAGCCGCCAACGGGTCATCATCGATGCGGACCCGGGCTTGGACGATGCCGCGGCCATCCTCATGGCGCTCGCATCGCCGGAGATCGATGTGCTCGGAGTGTCGATCGTCGCGGGAAATGTCCCCCTGCAGGATACGGTGGCGAACGCCTGCAAGATCGTCGGCGTCTCCGGCCGCACCGATGTACCCGTCTTTGCGGGCGCAGCCGGTCCGCTGGTCCGGGAACAGGTGTTCGGAAAATACGCCAAGATCGGCGCGTTCAGCGATGACCTCGTCGCCCGCGGCGACATCGCGCCGTCGGAAGAAAACGCGGTGCGCTTCATCGTGAGGTCGGCGCGCGAAGCGGCCGAGGCCGGCGAGCCGATCACCATCTGCGCCATCGGGCCGATGACCAATCTTGCGCTTGCCCTCATCCAGCACCCTGATGTGGCGCGTGGCATCCGGCAGATCGTGTCGATGGGCGGTGCCTTCACCGCGCTTGGCCATCGCACCCCCTGGGCTGAGTTCAACGTGCTCGCGGACCCGCATGCGGCAGAGATCGTCTATCGCTCCGGCGTCCCGGTCGTGATGATGCCGCTCGACATGACCTTCCAGGCGCTGTTCACGGCGGAACACTTCAAGAGTTTTGGCGCTCGCGGCGGGGCCGCGGGCGGTGCGCTCTACAATCTCTTCTCGACCTTCGATCGCAGTGACATGGCGCGCTTCGGACGGCCGGGCGGGCCGATCCACGACGCGACGACGATCGCGTGGCTGATCAGGCCGGAGCTTTTCACCAGCCGCAAGGCAACCGTCGGTACGCAGGTCACCGGGCTCACGATGGGCTATACCTATGCCGACTTCTACCAAAAGATGGACCGCACCCCGAACGCCACCGTGGTGACCGATGTGGACGAGGTGGGGTTCATCAATCTGCTGATCGAGCGCATCTCGCTTTATGGAAGCGCTGCGCCCGGTCCCGAAACGCCGGGAGGCTGAAATCTATGAGCGGTTATCTCTTAAGCCGGTCGATCCAGACGGTTCTGACGCTATTGGTGATGTCGGTTCTGGTTTTCGTGGGCCTTTATCTAGTCGGCAATCCTGTCGACGTGCTCCTCAGCCCTACGGCGACGCCGACCGAACGCCTGCAGGTCATCCAGTCCTTCGGGCTCGATAAGCCGGTGTGGGAGCAATATTGGCTGTTCCTCACCCGCGCATTGTCCGGCGACCTCGGCAATTCCTTCGTCTTCAACCAGCCGGCGCTGACGCTGATCCTCAAGCGCATGCCGGCGACACTCGAACTTGCCTTCGTGGCCCTGGTCATCGGTCTTGTTTTCGGAATTCCGCTCGGCGTCTATGCAGGACTGAAGCCGAAGAGCCTGATCTCCAAATCGGTGATGACCTTCTCGATCCTCGGCTTCAGCCTTCCGACCTTCTGGATCGGCCTGGTGATGGTCATGCTGTTCAGCGTCCAGCTGGGATGGCTGCCGGCATCCGGGCGAGGCGCCACGGTACCGGTTTTCGGCGTTCCCGTCAGCCTCTTCACGCTGGATGGCCTGTCCCATCTTCTTCTGCCGGCTCTGAACCTGGCGCTGTTCAAGATTTCCCTCATCATCCGTCTCACGCGCGCCGGCGTGCTCGAAACGATGCAGCTCGATTTCGTCCGTTTCGCGCGTGCCAAGGGCCTGCCGGAACGTCGGATCGTCACCGTACATGTGCTGAAGAACACGCTCATTCCGCTGATCACGGTCATCGGGCTCGAACTCGGTTCGCTGATCGCATTCGCGGTCGTGACCGAAACGATCTTCGCCTGGCCGGGAATGGGCAAGCTCATCATCGACGCCATCGCCGTTCTCGATCGCCCGGTCATCCTCGCCTACCTGATGATCACCGTCGTGATGTTCAGCGTCATCAATCTCCTTGTCGACGTCCTCTATTCGATCGTCGATCCGCGCGTTCGTCTTGAAGGGAATTCGTGATGAGCCAGGATACGAATACCGCAAGTTCGGTCCATGTCGGCAGCGCCAACGGTCAGGCACGCCGCTCGCGCTCGCCGTTCCGCCAGATGCTTTCGGCGCTCCTGCACGACAGGCTGGCGCTTGTCGGCATCCTTCTGGTTGTCATCTTCATTCTCGCCGCGGTGTTTGCACCCTTGATCGCTCCGCAGAATCCGTACGACCTGTCACAGCTCGACATCCTCGACGGACGTCTGTCGCCCGGCTCGCAGAGCATGAACGGTATGGTCTACCTGATCGGCACCGACGACCAGGGGCGCGATCTCCTGAGCGCCATCCTCTACGGGCTGCGCACCAGCATCCTCGTCGGCATTTCGAGTGCGGCGATCGCATTGGTGATCGGCGCCTCCCTCGGTCTCGTCAGCGCCTATGCCGGCGGCCGGCTGGATTCGTTCCTGATGCGCGTCGTCGACATCCAGCTCAGCTTTCCGGCGATCCTGATCGCGCTGATCTTCCTCGCAGTCCTCGGGCAGGGGGTCGATAAGATCATCCTGGCGCTGATCGTCACCCAATGGGCCTATTACGCCCGCACGATCCGCGGCTCGGCATTGGTGGAGCGCAAGCGCGCCTACGTGGACGCGGCCCGGTCCATGGCACTTCCCGACCGGCGTATCCTCTTCAAGCACATCCTGCCGAACTGCCTGCCGCCGCTGATTGTCGTCGCGACCATGCGCGTCGCCTATGCGATCATGCTGGAAGCGACGCTTTCCTTCCTCGGCATCGGCCTGCCGGTGACCGAACCGTCGCTCGGCCTTTTGATATCGAACGGGTTCGAATACCTGCTCTCCGGCGACTACTGGATCAGCTTCTTCCCCGGCCTGGTCCTTCTGCTGCTCATCGTCGGCATCAACCTGATCGGCGATAGCCTGCGCGACATTCTCAATCCCCGGCGGGAAGGCTGAGACATGACCCATCCGATCCTTTCGATTTCCAATCTCAACACCTCGTTCCGCGTCGGCGGCGAATGGCGCAACGTCGTGCACGACGTGAGCTTCGACATCGGCGCGAAGGAGACCGTCGCCGTGGTCGGCGAATCCGGTTCCGGCAAGAGCGTCACGGCCATGTCGATCATGCGGCTTCTGTCGCCCGGCAATTCGCGCGTCACCGGCCGCATCGACTTCGAGGGCAGGAACCTGCTCGACCTGCCGCTCGACGAAATGCAGTCCATCCGCGGCAACCGCATCGGCATGATCTTCCAGGAGCCGATGACCAGCCTCAATCCGGTGCTGAAAATCGGCCAGCAGATCACCGAAGTCCTCGTCCACCATCGGGGCATGTCGCATGCGCAGGCCGAGGCGGAAGCCGTCCGGCTCCTGGAGAAGGTCCGCATCCCGTCGGCGAAGTCGCGCCTCAACGAATATCCGATGAACTTTTCCGGTGGCATGCGGCAGCGCGTCGTTATCGCCATCGCGCTCGCCTGCGATCCGAAGCTCCTGATCGCCGACGAGCCGACGACGGCGCTTGATGTCACCATCCAGGCGCAGATCCTCGAACTCATCAAGGCGCTCCAGGAAGAGGAAGGGATGTCCGTCCTCTTCATCACCCACGATATGGGCGTGGTTGCGGAAATCTCCGACCGCACCGTGGTCATGTATCGCGGCGATGCCGTCGAGACCGGCACGACGCGGGAGATTTTCGCCGGGGCCAAGCACCCTTATACGCGTGCGCTTCTCTCCGCTGTGCCACAGCTCGGTTCCATGACGGGGCTTGACCGGCCTTTGCGCTTCCCGCAGGTCGACATGGCGACCGGCAATATCCAGCCTCCTCAGCCGACGGCGGATACGGTGAAGCGCGATGCCGCGCCGATCCTCAAGGTCAACGATCTGGTGACCCGGTTCGACATCAAGAAGGGCTTCCTGCGCAGGACGGTAGGCCGCATTCACGCCGTCGAAGGCGTCTCGCTGCAGTTGCGGCAGGGCGAGACGCTTTCGCTCGTCGGCGAATCCGGCTGCGGCAAGTCCACGACCGGCCGTTCGATCATCCGGCTGACGGATGCGAAGTCCGGCACGATCGAGATCGACGGCAAAAACGTCCTGGGAGCCGGCAAATCCCAATTGGCGGATATCCGCCGGGAAGCGCAGATGATCTTCCAGGATCCGTTCGAAAGCCTCAATCCGCGTATCCGCATCGGCGATGCGATCGCCGAACCGATCGTCACCCATGGACTGGCCAATGCTGCCGAAGCGAGGGAACGGGTGGCTGAGCTGCTCGAACGCGTCGGCCTCTCAGCATCGATGGCGGACCGCTTCCCGCATGAATTCTCCGGCGGCCAGCGGCAGCGCGTCTGCATTGCCCGCGCTCTTGCCCTAGAGCCGAAGCTGATCATCGCCGATGAGAGCGTGTCCGCGCTGGACGTGTCGGTCAAGGCGCAGGTGATCAACCTGATGCTCGACCTGCAGGAGAAATATGGGCTGGGTTATCTCTTCATCTCGCATGACATGGCGGTGGTGGAGCGGATCAGCCACCGGGTTGCGGTGATGTATCTCGGCGAGATCGTCGAGATCGGCTCGCGGCAGGCCGTCTTTGAAAATCCGCAGCACGATTATACCAAGCGCCTGATGGCGGCGGTGCCGATCGCCGATCCTTCCCGCCGCCAGACGCGCCGGATTTCCAACGACGAGATCAAGAGCCCGTTCCGCGCTGCCGATTACGTACCGCCGAAGCGTTCCTACGCCGAAGCCGGCGACGGCCACTTCGTACAGATCGCGTAAGGGTAAGCAGAAAAGCGCGATGTGACGTTATGCAGCTCAACGGTTGACGGATAAACAGAAGGGTTCGCTCCGCCGACTATCAACCGCTGCCGATCCAGTTCCCGCGCTTGTCCTTCCTTCTCAGGGGCTTCATATGTGGAAGGTCGAAGGCAGTCATAGACGGTTCGACTAAGCGCAGGCCACGTCTCTCGATAGGATGGTGCATATGACCACCGAAGTAACTCCGGCAGCCGAAGAGAAGCAGGAGAGCCGCCAGCGGCATGTCATAGACACGTTGCGGGCCTGGGTGGTCGATGGGAAGATCGGTCCTGAGGAAAAGCTGTCGGAATCAAGCCTTGCGGAAGCGCTCGGCGTTTCACGCACGCCGATCCGCACCGCGCTCGCCATTCTCGTCGAGGAAGGTGTTCTGGAACGCACCGGGCCGCGTGGCTACCGCGTCAGGACGTACAAGGTAGCGGAGGTCAAGGAGGCGATCGAGCTGCGTTCGATCATCGAAGCCTATGCCGCAAAGAAGATCGCTTCCGCTGGGCCTTCGCAGAAACTCATTGCCGAGCTGAAGGCTTGCCTGCGGGAGGGGGATGACATCTTCAGTTCCAACGCGGAGCTCCATGAGCGGGAAGCGCGCTATGCCCGCATGAATTCCCGGTTTCACGGCCTCATCCTGGAAGCCGCAGGCGTCAGCATCGTCCCGCAGATCATCTCGCTGCTGGATCGCGTCCCCTTCGGTTCCCCCGGGGCCATCCGGTTCGACGATATCGCCAAAGGCGACCGCATCCAGCATCTGCACCAGGCGCATTGGCAACACCATCACATGGTTCTGGCTCTGATCGCAAAGGATGTCTCGCGCGTTGGCCGCCTGTTCCAGGAGCATGGGGAAGGGGTCAAGATCAGCCTCGGTCTCAGCCCGGGGCCGTTCAATCTCGGCCCTTCCCGGCTGCTGCCGATCGTCGATCCGGAAGCAAATGCGGCTGATATCGCCGCGTTCCTCAAGGAAGAGGATATATAACGCTTCATAGTTTGCATCCAAAGATGCCATTAAAGCGAATATTTTGCGTTAATATGGCGATATTGCGCGCTAAATATTCGTCATTGTATCCAAATTAAAAATGACGTAGGCTGTTTGTCATGGGCGTCGAGGAGGCGTCTGCCGGAGGACCGCTTATTTTCAACTGCATATACCCGTGGCTGCATGCGCAGCCGCAGCGATGATCCATGTCTTGAGCTTTGGGGGAGGAGACCTCATGAAAATTTCAGGAGCATTGAAGCATCTTATTGGGACGGCGCTGTTTGCGGCAGGCATGGCGCTGTCCACGGCGGCAATGGCGGACACGATCAAGGTGGGTGTCCTGGGTTCGTTTTCCGGGCCTTACGCCCCCTGGGGCGTGCAGTTCCGCAATGCGCTCGACCTCTATCAGGAGCAGCACAAGAGCAAGGCCTCCGGCTATGACGTGGAACTCATCTATCGCGATGTCGGCGGCAATGAGCCGGCGCGTGCCAAGCAGCTCGCGCAGGAGCTCGTGGTGCGCGATGGCGTGCAGTACATCATAGGGCTCGAGTTCACCCCCACCATCCTGGCTGTAGCCGACATCGCGACGGAGGCGGAGGTCCCGACGATCAACCTCAATTCCGGCACGTCATCGGTGACGCGCGCTTCGGAATTCCTGACGCGGACCGGCTTTACCCAGTGGCAGGTCGCGGCCCCTGCCGGCGAATACGCCTTCGACCAGGGCAAGAAGACCGCCGTCATCGTTTCGGCCGATTATGCACCGGGCAAGGATGCGCTGGACTCCTTCCGCTACGGCTTCGAGAAGAAGGGCGGCAAGATCCTGCAGGAGATCAAGGTGCCGCTCGGCACGACGGATTTTTCGACCTACCTGCTACGCCTCCAGGAGGCGAAGCCGGACGTGGCACTAGTCTTCATGCCCGTCGGGCCGATGTCCGTCGGCTTTCTCAAGGCCTATGTGGATCGCGGCCTCTTGAAAGCCGGCATCGACGTCTATGTCGGCGCCGAAGCGCAGGAGACCGATCTCCCGGCACTCGGCGATGCGGCGGTCGGCATCCATTCGGTCTTCACCTACAGCCCCTATCAGGACAATCCGGAAAACAAGGCTTTCGTCGAGGCGCTGACCAAGAAATACGGCGCCAAGGGACTGCCCAATCTGGCGACAGTCGCGGCCTATGACGGTCTGGCGCTCGTCTATCACATGATCGGCGCGACCAAGGGTCAAAAGGACGGCAAGGCGGCGATGGAAAGCATCAAGGGCCTGACGATCCAGAGCCCGCGCGGGCCGATCACCATCGATGCGAAGACGCGCGACATTATCCAGAACGTCTATCTCCGTGTCGTCGAAAAGCGTGGCGACGGCATGCTTGTCAACAAGACGCTCGCCACCCAGCAGGCGGTGAAGGATCCGTGGAAGGAACTCAACCCGGCTAAATAAGTCGGGCTGGTTGCTTGAACCGGCTCTTATGCGAGCCGAACAATCGTTGAACTCGAACGAACGGGAAGATCGATGCCGTCGCTATCGACCTTGCTATCCTTGTTCATAGATGGCGCGTCCTACGGAATGATCCTGTTCCTGATCGCGTCAGGCTTGACGGTGACGCTCGGGATCATGCGGATCATCAATCTGGCGCATTGCGGTTTCGCGATGATCGGCGGCTATGCGGCGCTCGCTCTTACCTCCTGGATGGGCTTGCCGCTTCTCGTCGCCCTGCCGATCGCCATTCTCCTTACCATGGCGATCGGCTTCCTTCTCGAACAGACGATCTACAGGGTCGTCTACCGGACGCACGAGTTCGGACAGATCCTGATGACGCTCGGCCTCACCTATCTGATGGTGGCGACGATCAACCTGATCTTCGGTTCGCTGATGCAGAATATCCCGGTGCCGGAGCCGCTGAGCGGCGTCTGGCTTGCCGGCGGGCTGACCGTTTCGAAATACCGCATCTTCCTCGTTGCGGTCAGCGCCGGCGTTGCCCTGCTGTTGTGGACGACCTTCGAATGGACGACGTTCGGCACAAGGTTGCGCGCAGCGATAGACAATCCGCGCATGGCGCGCGCTTGCGGCATCGATGTCGGCCGGCTCCTGTCGATTGCCTTTGCGGCGGGCTGCGGGCTGGCCGCTCTCGGCGGGGTTCTCGGTGCTCAGATGCTGCCGCTGGAACCTTTCTATGCGCTCAAATATCTCGTCCTGGTGCTGATGGTGGTGACCGTCGGCGGACTTGGCAGCCTGAAGGGATCGCTCCTCGCGGCACTCGCTCTCGGGCTAATCGACACATTCGGGCGATATTTCCTGCCCGAACTGGGGGCCTTCGTCATCTACGTCACCGTCTTCGCGTTCCTGCTGATCCGGCCGAGGGGGCTTTTCCAGAATGCGTGAACTCCGCGACCCCTCCGCCTTGCCGGAAATGCGCTCGGCGCTGCGAACCCATCGCCTCGGCTGGTTCGAAGTCGTGATGCTCGCCGTTTTTGCAGCAGTCTATTACCTGTTGCCCGGTTACCTGCCGCTTGCGACCCAGGTGGCGATCATGATCATCTTCGCCATCTCGCTCGACCTGGCGCTCGGTTATGGCGGCATCGAGACCCTCGGCCACGCGGTGTTTTACGGCATCGGCGGTTATGCGGCGGGCTTCTATGCTCTGTATGTCTGGCAGGAGCCGATTTCCGGTCTGCTGGTGGCGGCTCTGGTTGCCGGCCTGTTCGGCGTGCTCAGTGGTATCGTGGTGCTGCGGGCGAAAGGGCTGACACTGGTGATGCTGACGCTCGCCTGCGCGACCATGGTGCATGAGTTTGCGAACAGCATGCGTGCGATCACCGGCGGCGATGACGGCTTGAGCGGATACAGGATCGATCCAGTCCTCGGCCTGTTCCGCTTCGATCTTTTCGGCCGCACGGCCTATGTCTACAGCGTCTGCGTCCTTATCGTCGTTTTCCTGCTGGCGCGGATCGTCGCCAACTCGAATTTTGGCCTTGTCGCGCGCGGCATTCGCTCCAACTCACAACGCATGCAACTGCTGGGCGTGCCGGTCCTCAATCGCCTGGTCCTCCTCTATGCAGTTTCCGGCGCGCTCGCCGGCATCGCAGGCGCGCTTTCGGCCCAGGTTACCAAGCTTGTCGGCCTCAATACGCTTGCCTTCACGCTTTCGGGCAATGTGCTGATCGTGCTGATCCTTGGGGGGATCGGACGGCTCTATGGTGCGGTGATCGGGTCGATCGTCTTCGTCGCGCTGTCGGACCGGGCCGCGGCGATCGACCCGTTCAATTGGCTCTTCATCCTGGGCGGCCTGATCGTGCTCGTCGTCTGGCTGGCGCCGGACGGCATTGTCGGCCGCTTCTCGGCGCTGACCTGGCAGTTCCGCAAACAGGAGCGCAAGCCATGAGCTTCGCGCTGGAGATCCGAAACCTGAAAAAGGCCTTCGGCGGCCTGGAGGTGACGCGCGATGTCTCGCTCACACTCGCAGGTGGCGCACGCCACGCGCTGATCGGGCCGAATGGTGCCGGCAAGTCGACACTCGTCAATCTGATCACCGGCGTGCTGAAGCCGAATGCCGGGGAGATACTGCTCGGCGGCCGGGAGATCGGCAACCTTTCCCAGGCGGAGCGGGTGAAACGCGGGCTTGCCCGCACCTTCCAGGTCAACTCGCTGTTTTCGACCATGACGGTCGCCGAGAACGTGGCATTGGCGATGGTCGCACATGACGCGACGGATGCGCGGCTTGTCGGCGATATCAGCAAAGATGCGAAGCTCTCGGCGCGGATCGAAGAACATCTCGCCCGCCTGAACCTCGCGGAAGCGGCTGACCGATTGGTCTCGAGCCTCTCCTACGGCCAGCAGCGCATTGTCGAAGTGGCTCTGGCTCTGGCGCTTCAGCCGAATGTGCTGCTCCTCGATGAGCCCGCGGCCGGGCTTGCCGCGAAGGATGTCGAGATATTGCTCGGCCTCCTGAAGGGCCTGCCGACGACCGTATCGGTGCTGATCATCGAGCACGACATGGATCTCGTTTTCCGCTTCGCCGAAACGATCACCGTCCTGGTCGACGGCCAGGTTCTGTTGACCGGATCGCCCGATGCGGTGCGCAAGGACCAGCGGGTGCGTGATGTCTATCTGGGGCGGCGCCATGGATAAGCTGCTTTCCGTCGAAGCCATCCATGCAGGTTACGCGACCGCACGCGTGCTGCACGACGTGACGTTCTCGCTGCCGGAAAAGAGCACGCTGGCGCTGCTTGGCCGCAACGGCGTCGGCAAGACGACGCTGATCGAGACGATCATGGGATTGACCGTCCAGACGACCGGCCGCATCGCTTTCCGCGGTCGCGATATCAGCACAATGCAGCCGCACCATCGAAATGCAGCAGGCATGGCGCTGGTGCCGCAGCAGCGCGAAATCTTCCGCTCGCTGACGGTCGAGGAAAACCTGAAAGTCGCAGCCCGCCCCGGCGAATGGACGGTGTCGCGCATCTACGACCTGTTTCCGCGCCTCCATGAACGTCGCACCAACGGCGGCGGCCAACTTTCCGGCGGCGAACAGCAGATGCTGGCGATGGGCCGGGCGCTTGCCGGCAATCCGTCGCTGCTTCTGCTGGATGAGCCTTTCGAAGGCCTCGCCCCGGTCATCGTCGATCTGCTGGTCGATGCCATCAACCGTATCCGCACCGAAGGGGCGATCGCCTCGATCGTCGTCGAGCACCATGTCGATCTCGCGCTCGAACTGGCCGACGCGGTGATCGTGCTCGATCGCGGGCGAATTTCCTGGCTGGGCTCGAGCCAGGAGCTCAAGGCGGCGCCGGAACTGATGGCGTCCCTGATCGGGCTCGGCTCCGGCGGCGAATAATTTCCTGAAATCGAAACCAGAAATGGATGGAGCAAAATGAAGACCTTAGAGGATAGAATTCAGGCCGCAGGCAATCCCGCCACGATGCTGCAGAACGCGCAGACTGGCCGCTATCAGTTCCCGGTCCCGCCGGAATTCACCAACTGGATCGAGGAACAGCAGGCATGGCGGCAGAGCGTTGCCCTGATGGATCAGTCCTTTCACATGACAGACCTTTATGTCCG
>UCEY01000033.1 GCA_900471605.1 Hyphomicrobiales bacterium
GCAAACCCGGGACGGTTCATCTCTTCGGACGAGCGATCTCGAAATAAGAGATACAAGACCGCACGTCGGATCTCAGGACATTCATGTTGACGTATTGGCCCGGCGCCCGAAGACTGAGAGGCAGATCGAACCAACAGTGCCGGCCGCGACCGAGCCCATCAGAATGCCGATCTTGACGTGATCTTGGACAGCAGGATCGTCGAAGGCAAGCAGGCCGATGAACAGGCTCATGGTGAAGCCGATGCCACACAGAAATGCGGTTCCCATCATCTGGCCCCAGCTTGCCTTGGCCGGCAGGTCGGCCAGCCCCAGTTTGACGAGAAGCGCGACCGTTCCGAGAACACCGACCAGTTTGCCAAGAAGCAGGCCGGCCGCAACGCCCATCGTCAGAGGCTCCGCGAAGACATCTGCTGTTACCCCAGCAAAAGAGACACCGGCATTTGCAAAGCCGAAGACCGGTACGATGGCGAAGGCGACCGGCTTGTGAAGCATATGCTCCAGCCGATGGAGTGGAGATTCATCGTGGGCGGCTTCTGGCGTGCCAGGCGTCAGCTTCAGCGGGATCGTCAAGGCCAGCATCACGCCCGCCAGTGTCGCATGAACGCCGGAGGCAAAGACCAGAACCCAGAGAACGGCGCCCAAGACGAGGTAGGGCCAGAGCGCCTTCACCTTCATGCGATTGAAGATGATGAGATTGCCGAGCACGATCGCAGCGCCCGCAAGCGCCATCAGGTTGAGGTCTGCCGTGTAGAACACAGCGATGACGATAACGGCGCCCAGATCGTCGATGATCGCGAGTGCCGCAAGAAAGAGTTTCAACGATGCTGGTACGCGCGATCCGAACAGCGAGATCACACCGAGCGCGAAAGCGATGTCGGTGGCGGTCGGGATCGCCCAACCTCTCAGCGCCGAAGGATCATGGCGGTTGAAGAAGAGGTAGAACAGTGCCGGAAACAGCATGCCGCCGGCCGCGGCAGCTCCCGGGAGGATCCGTCGGCTCCAGGTGGAAAGCTGGCCGTCGAGCATCTCGCGCTTGATTTCGAGGCCGACGAGCAGGAAAAACACCCCCATCAGGGCGTCGTTGATCCAGTGCTGCACGCTGAGCGGACCGATATAGACATGCAATGCATGAAAATAGCCCTCTGCAAACGGCGAGTTGGCCGTCATGATCGCCAACACGGCAACGATCATGAGGATAATTCCGCCCGAGGCCTCGTTGTCGAGGAAGTGGCGGAGGGTAGATTGAATGCGGCCCTTTGGATCTGTCGAAGACATGGGTTCGCGCTCCCTTTGTTGGAAGGTTGATCGAAGTCTCCGTGGATTTCGGGGGGACCCGCGACACCGCAGCACGCGCTGTTGAAGTTAACTTAGACCAGTGCCCCAAAGTTTTCCAGATTTTTTCCTACCGCTGCAAGGCGCCGACCGCCGCGCAGTTGAAGCCGCTACTGCAACGGGCGTGCCGTGGCCAGTCCCGGGAACTGGTCCAGGACCTCTGCAAGTCCAAGATATCCTTACTCAGTCCACACATGTCCGTTTCTCTAACGACAGGGGTGCGATCCGTGAGATGGTCGAAAACGGACCATTGCGAGTTGGTGGTTTCCACAGCCGCGAACCGAGTATCAGCCATTGTTGAGGACACTCGCGGTAAATCGTCTGTAGCCCTCTATCCAGATGTCGCACCGCGTTGTGGTTTTGTCCGAGGTGTATGGACAGGTTATGACGGGATGCGATAGAGACGCCGCCCTTCGACCTTCGACAAGAATTTTTTGCCGATATTGATCGGTGATGCCGTCGATAAATTCACGGAAGCCGTCGATCCACGCGTCGCCCCTGCATTCGTCATCGTCAGCAAAATAGGGATTGCTCGCTGAACTGCGACCACTCTCGGCGTCGTGATATCCGTCCTCAAAAATCGCAGTGAGGTCAAAAGGCTTTCCGGGCATCCGTTTCTCCGCTTTAGAGCGAGAGCACGTTGTATCCCTCAGGCGCCACGGCTCGATCAGTGCGTAGCGATGAAACGGTACATAGGGCGGCAACCGCCTATGTCGAGCCGCCGGCTTCGGTAAATCGTGCCGCGCCATCTCGGCCGCTTGTATTTGAGACGGCCCCACCGGGCAGAGGCCCTAGCGCTTTTCGAGGAGGACAGCACGTTTTCGAACGCCACCCTGAGGAGATATTGGGAACATACACCGGCAATCCGACCCAGGGGCTTTGAGAACGATATTATCTCTTCCGCGGGCTGCACGCATTTTGTACCGGCAATGAGGTTAAGCCGGCCTCTGGACGACCACCTGTTCATCACCAAAGGGATTTCGAAGAAATCCCGAGTTGAGGTTCTAACGGTCAATCTGGAGTATCCCTCGCAAGGCCTCATGTTCGGGCCCGTTTGGGTTCAGATGCAGGAATGCCTCGATGGAGCTGCGTGTCTCGTGTCCTCCAGACGATGGATTGGCTCGATGCAGGACAAAGGCACCCTCGTGCCTGTTCTGACCGCATAGGAACCAGCGGTCGCCGTTTGAGCTCGCCGCGAATTCAATCTGCTCTTCCGGTTCGCAGCTTTCCTCAAAAGGATTCATCTCGTCCAGGCGATGCGCCTGCCCGTGCGAGATCGTTCCTTGATCCATCGGCTCGCCAGGGCGTTGCGTGTCAGCTTTGATTGTCGGCGCGGGATCGCCATCCGGTCGGATCATGCCGGACCGGATCTGTTCAATGAGAGTGCTCTCCGCCGCGTGGTTCGCTCCCGCTTCGGGCTTCAGGTCAAGCGTCGCGTAGTCCGCTCTTTTTAGAAGCTTGCGAAGAAGAGACTGTTTCAAGCCGGTTATGTTCACCATAGCCAACCCTCCGTGATTAGGAACAGGATGAAGACGAAGCATGTAGCGGCGACAGCTACGGGAGCGGCGCTGGAAGGGCTTGGCCAAAAATTTTTGTTGGTGGAAAACATCGTCTCTCCGTGAATGCGTTGTCCAAGCAGCGGTTGGTTCCCGCTGATAGTCTTGATCACCCAGTCTATGCTGCTGTTATGCGGCGCCGAGCAGGACGTATGGGTTTCAGCACGATCGGCTGGGCTTCACGCAATTGGCGCAGGCGCTCGGTTTTCCGGATCCGCTCGGCCGCTTCCGTTTCAATGATCTGTCGCGCGACTTGACTTGTGGTCGCAGCCTTATCGCGTGCGGAGATTTTCTCTGGCTTAAATAACTCCTGCGTCGTCATGGTCATGATAATCCTCTTTCGGTCTGTAGCTCGGACGCATCCAAGACGTAGACGGTTGGATCGAAGCCGGAGACGAGGCCGACCAAAAACAAAAAGGCCGGGCGCTAACCCGACCTCTCACAGTCACTCAACTCTGCTGCCAGTACATCCGTGATCAGCGGGGCGAATGAAAACTTAAGCTGCCTGAAGTTTTTCGGCCGAGCTTTTGCCGGACTTGCGGTCCTGAACAACCTCGTAGGAGATCTTCTGGCCATCCGAGAGCGACCGCATTCCGGCACGCTCGACAGCAGACACATGGACGAAGACGTCCGTGCTACCGTTATCCGGTTGAATGAAGCCGAAGCCCTTGGTGGAGTTGAACCATTTCACGGTACCAGTAGTCATGACGATTTCCTTTCAGAACAATCGTTGTGGTTCCCGCGATGCCTTGCGGGATAAGATCGATGATTTGAGAGGAAATCCGACGGGAGCGAAGCTCCGGACCAACATCACAAGCAATGGTCGATAAACAATATATGGGCACAAGTTCTGATTTTACAAGGGCGTTGGATTTATGTTCGACTGTCGCTCGCATCATCAGTCGATCAAAGCGATGTCTACGGCGACATCCATCGACATGAAGGCGTCCTCAGGACCGATGAACGTTCCCGACACTGGCATGAGCTGGGTAATGTCACGTCCGACGGCCACCGGGATCAGGTTGGCGCTTCCCATGCTCCTGTTTGTCGGATCGAACGCGATCCATCCTGCACCCGGGAGGAACACTTCAACCCATGCATGGGTCGATCCGCCCGACGACGACCCGACCAGGGTGCTCGCTGGGTCATAGAGATATCCGGACACGATACTCGCGCCGATGCCAAGAACCCGGACAGTTTCGGCAAGGAGTGTCGCAAGGTCCCGGCAGCTCCCGGACTGCAGGCGAAGGGTTTCCAGCGGAGCCTGCGTCCCTTCGGTATCTCGCGCCTGATAGGCAACGCTGTTCGCAACGCCGGCACTGAGGTCCTTCAGCAGCGACAGCGTGTCGGTCTTCTCTCCCATGACGAAGCCCTTTGCCCACTGCTGCAGTTCGCCAGAGGCGTCAGGATACTGAGCATCCCTGAGAGAGCCAAGGTCCTTCCAATCCTGGTCGTCGTAGAGGAAGGGGTAGGTTGCGCCCGACGCCGCGATGTCGAACACCGGCCAGGCCTGCGATTTCAGGTTGACGTCGGCATGGCTTATGATCTCCAGCCGGTGTGTCGGCTCCGTGAACGTAAGGGTCGCAACTGCGTTTCCGAATACATCCGTAGTCCAGGCCACCGTACCTTCGGGCGAGACCGTGATCTGGTGATGTTGCAGCAGAAGATCCGGCCCTTCGCGCGGTCGCAGCAATAGCCGATAGGGCGTCAGTTGGACGGGACACCGGTAGCTGTAGGTCGTCCGGTGCTTTATGGAAAGCTTCGCCATTTCCGCTCCTCGCGCAGAAGTACCCCAAGCGCGCATATGTTCAGGGCCGGTTTCTCCCTCAGGGCAGCCTAGGACATCTCATCTCATAAGCCCGGCGGATCGCAGCGCGCTCTCGATGACATCCTGGACATAGTTCGTCACATCCTTGCGGTCATCGCTTCCTGTCTCGTTTGAGGTCGTCGCCCTCGCATCGGGTTGGACGCGACGCTCGAAGGAGGGCGTGAGACCCCAACTGCGGGCGATGTGTTCCGTCGAGGAGACGCCGACGTTGAGCATGTAGGGTGCTTGCGAGCCGTAGCCGCTCGACGTGTCGATCGGAGTGCCGTGTCCCATGCCGCCAATGCGGTGAAGCTCAATGACGTCCGCGCCTGCCCCGTTTGTCCAAATGTGATGTTCATGTCCATCCATAGCGTCAGACCGCGCCGGCCGATCGGCAACCTCGTGCATGGCCTTCCATTGCTCAATGATGGCCCGTGCGTTCGACTCATCTACGGTCTTGTCGGCCGTACCGTGCCAAACGGATATCGTGGGCCACGGGCCGACATGCGTCGACGCCGATCGAAGACGCTCCTGGAGCCGCTCGTGGGACGGCAGGCCGTGGCCCCGCATCCGGTCAAACGCTTCCGGGACCGAAGAGGCAACACCATAGGGCAGACCCGCAATGATTGCTCCCCCGGAAAACACCTCCGGATAAGCGGCGAGCATGGCGTTCGCCATGGCGCCGCCGGCTGAGAGCCCCGTAATGAACACTCTTGTGAGGTCGATGCCATGGTCGGAAACCATCGTATCGATCATCTCACGGATCGAGCGGACCTCTCCGCGACCGCGTTCAATGTCGTTTTCGGAAAACCAGTTGAAACAGAGGCTGGGGTTGTTCTGGCGGGACTGTTCCGGAAACAGAACGGCGAAACCGAATTCGTCCGCCAATTTCGACCATCCCGATCCGGCATCGTAGCCGGCCGCGGTCTGGGTGCAGCCATGCAGGACGACAACAAGTGCGAACGGGCCAGATCGATCGACGTTTTCGGGAGCATGGTACCAACCGAGAAGATTACCGGGATTAGCGGTAGCAATCTCCAGCCGCTTTAGTCTGGTTGGACCCGCATCCATCACCGGACTGGTACGGTATCGTTGTAACCGCTGCAATGTATCGGAAAGACTTCTCATGGAGCATCCTCGCTAATCGCGGAATGCCAATCGACGTCCCGGATATTGTACGTAATGCCGCACTGCACAATTGCGAGTGCGGAAAGCCGGATAGAGATCGGCCGAGTTCACTGCAAATGCCACATGAGACCGGCAGGTGGGGCAATCATCAGGCGTCCTTCTCGGCCTGCCTGAAGGAAATCAATCGCTCCGTTTTCTCATTCCAAAGCGCGAGCCGGACTGACACCAGACTGTCGCGAATGCCAATGCGGCCGATATTCGCAAGCTCAGGATGGTCACGAAGCACTTCAGGCAGCCGATAAAACGGTACTCGGCTGGAGAGATGATGAAGATGGTGCATGCCGATGTTGCCGGTAATCCACCGCAAGGGGCGAGGCAGATCGTAGTGGGAGGCTCCATGCATGGCTGCGTACGGAAATGCCCATTCTGGCGGCCTCGACCAGTGGGTCCCCTCGAACTGATGCTGGACATAGAACAGCCAGACGCCCGCGGATCCGGCAATGAGAACGATCGGCAGATGGATCAATAGGAAAGGGATGATGCCCACGCTCCAAATCAACACGGCCGCTAACAGGGCAACGGCGAGGTTCGTTGCCATTGTAGAAATCCAAGGCAGGGCGCCCGATCGCATCATTCCGAACGGCAGCCGTTGCTTGATGAGAAACAGAAAAGCAGGGCCGATCCCGAACATCACAAACGGATTCCGATACAACCGATAGCCAAACTTACCCATCAGCGCCAGATTGCGATACTCCGATACCGTGAGTGTCGTTATGTCCCCGACACCGCGTTCATCGAGATTGCCGGCCGACGCATGATGGTCATTATGCGCACGCCGCCAGTAATCGTAGGGCGTGAGCGTCAGGACACCGAGGGCGCGGCCGGTCCAATCATCCAAACGCCGATTTGCGAATAAGGACCCGTGCCCGCAGTCATGCTGCAGCATGAACAGCCGCAGCAAAAAACCCGCACCCGGGATGACCAGCACCAGGCCAATCCAGTAACCGGACTGTAGCGCGATTGCCGCGGCGGCCCAAAAAAGCGCAAACGGGATCAAAGTGACAGCGAGTTCGAAAAAGCTTCGCGCCCGCACAGGATTGCGGTAGCTGGCGATGATCTTGAGCCAGACCAGTTCGGAGCGAACGTCGGGGCTGACAGGCTGTTTAGTCGTGGTCAATTTTCATCTTTCGCATCGTGAGATCCAAAGCTTGCGGCGTGGAACAAGCTGTTTCGTTTCAATTCACAAACGGTTTCGATCATTCGACGCGTCGGTGGAGAGGATACGATGGGGCGTCGTAAAGCGCACGGATCTGTCGATGATCGAAACGGGCCTCATCGACTTCAAGAAGACAGCCCAACTGCTGTGCGCCTGGCATATCTTCCACCGCAAAACGAAGGGCCTCGGCCGCCGTCTCAAAACGCCGGTAGCGTGGCCCATTACGACCTCGAACCGCTCTCCCAGGGTACAACCCCGCCGTGCCTGTGTAATCGAACTGGGTCAGGTGGTTGCCCTCCAGGTCACGGAGCAACGCTGAGCTGCGAGGCCGTAGGCTTCCCTAACGGTTCGCTCCGTTTGTCTCTGCTTGCGCAATCGCTTCTGCATCTCCCGTCGCAGGTTCTGAAGCTTTTCGGCATCCGAGCCTTGCTCGACACTTGCAGCGCGAAAGAGCTTGTCCGCTGATTGGCGGAATATATGGTTCATCATGAATTCCTTGAACAATGAGAAAGGCTGCAACATCAAATCGCTCGCCCTACGGCTCAGCCACAAGCTTTGATGAGCGGGTACAAATGGACGGGACCCGTCAGGTGCGGGAAGGCGCCGTCGCTACGAGGACGGCAGCGAGTCCCCTTTCCAGTACGATGCGGAATGTGAAAGCGTCCTCGTGCCCGACAGCGGTAGCGATTGCAGGCTCGTGCTCAACACATGCTGGAGGCTATTCGTTCTTTCGTTGTACCCGAATGAACTTGTTCGCACCAAATTTTGCGACACGCACGCTGCATATTCGTTGGAAGACATCGCGTCCTGCTTCTGTTTGGGGTAAGGCCGTCAGCAAAAACTTTGACGCCCACGGGAACGGCTAAACCCGCCTGGTCCCGACAACACTTGCCGGAAAGATCGACCGTAGGGCACAATCCCGCGGAAGCGCGCCGAGCTCAAAATCACAAGCATTGGTCGATATCGGATAAGTAGGGACAATTTTTGATTTAACAAGGTGCATTGTTGGATGGAGATTTAAGCTCGTCGTCTCTCCTTGGACAAAACAGAGTTTGTTTCCCTCAGGGTCGCGGCAATAAGCAGCGTAAAAATCGTCGGCGTACCGAGGCCTCAGACCAGGAGCCCCTTCATCAAGTGCACCGCTCCGGATCGCTGTCGCCCAAGTATGGTCGACGCCTTCTCTCGACGGGGCTGCGAAACTGATTTGCACACCATTTCCCCACGTCGCTGGCAGACCATTGATCGGGCGACGGAGGGCGAACTGCGGCCAGCGCCTGTCACGACATCGCCAGATGATCCCTGCCTCGTCGACGGCGTTCAGATCGACGACCCGCATCAGGCCCAGCGGTGCCAGAACAGCATCGTAAAACGCTACCATCCTCTCAAGGTCCCGAGCGCCGATCATGATGTGACTGAACATATGGATTTCCGTGTCAGAAGGGTTGACGTTCTATCCCCTGTCTTTACCGCCGCTGATCGCGGGAAAAGCCCCTAGAATTTGCCCACGCCAGTAGCAATGGTATTTGCTCTCTCCAGAAGGCAGCTGCGTCTAGGGATGCCGGTGGTGTCAGGCACGGCTGAGAAAATCCTCCGTCAATGCGATTTCCAATTGGACCGAAAATCGATCACCGAGCAACTCGAGTGAAGCATCGTGTGTTTCATCCGCACCGCTACAGACGGCATCCTTGAGGAGGATGACGCGATAACCAAGGTCGATGGCTCCGATAGCTGCAGCCAGGATACACACGTCCGTCTCGCCGCCCGAGATCGCCAGGGTCTCGACCCCCTCCCCCGCCAGCACGCGATGAAGCTCGCCAGTGGTCCAGGGCGAATAGGTCATCTTGTCGAAGGTCCTCGCCGGCGGGACCAACGCCTTTAACGAAGGAACGAGATCGACCATTTCCGGGCCGAGCCGTTCAAGGGTCATCGCGTCCCACTTCTCGTAGTAACTCCGCCACATACCGCGCATATCCACTGCACGCTTGGGCGGCACGAAGCGCGTGAAAACCGTTCTCTGCGGATGATTAGTTGCAATTTCCTGGATCTGAGGCGAGACCTCTTGCATCCATGGCACATGCCAAGGCGTATCTTCGGCAAACATCCGCTGCATATCGATGCACAAGTGGATCCAGTTAGTATCGCTCATCGCGTCCTCCGTCCGCCACGAACCAGAATAGCAGGGAGGAGTTCCTTCTGGCTGAAGTCACTGCAGTGCCTGCGGTCTCGAATAATAGATTCATCGTCACTCAGGCGATCGGTACCACGGGCAAGGCACGTTTGTGTCCACTCGCCCGATACGTCCTAAGAATCCGTAGTCGTGCAGGCTCCGAGACCACCTTGCCTTCAAGAAAATCGTCGATCTCCTCATAGGTGACGCCATAGACCTCTTCATCAGGACGAAGGGGCGCGTCTGATTCGAGATCCGCGGTCGGCACTTTGAACACCAGCTCCGATGGAGCTCCCATATGCTCTGCTATGGCCCTCACCCGGCGTTTTATGAGCCCGGCAAGTGGCAATATATCGGCCGCTCCATCGCCGAACTTGGTGAAGAACCCCATCAGGGCTTCCGCAGCCTGATCCGTCCCAATGACGAGACCGCGGGTCGGGCCAGCCAGCGCGTATTGCGCGATCATCCGCTGACGCGCCTTGATGTTGCCGAGATGGAAGTGTTTGCGCGTGGGCTCGACCAGATCCCCGCCTTCGACCATGACTGCATCGAGCAGGGCGTCGGACGCAGGCTTGATATCGATCGTGACGACACGATCCGGTCTGATCACGGCAATGGACTTCTGTGCGTCCGACTCGTCGGCCTGGACCCCGTAGGGCAATCTGACAGCGATAAATTTGGCATCGTATCCAACAGCGCGGAGTTCCGAGACTGCCTTTTGTGCAAGTAAGCCAGCAGCGAGAGAGTCGACACCACCGCTAATGCCCAGGACGAGGCTCCGGCATGATGACTGGCGCAGGTAGTCGCTCAGAAACTGGGTGCGTTGTTGGACCTCGCGCTCCGCGTCAAAATCGACGCTGACCCCGAGAGCTGCTGATATCGATTGCTGTTCTTCGTCCAATGGATTCCCCCCGTAGTCTATGGCTATTGATCTCTGACAGAGCCTCTATGACAACAACGGCTGGTCCTGTTTCCAATCGCGATAGGGCACCAGCTTCTGGCCCGGAAACCGTCGCTCGATTTCCTCTTTCACCAGAGCAATTCGGGAGAGGGTTTCGTCACGATCGCTGACATCGTCCTCGCTATGTTGTTCCAGCAGGCTCATGGCGTCGAAAACTTCGTCAACCGTCATAGCCTCAAGTCGAGATGCGAAATCTGGGGTGTCTTCACGCAAGATCTCTTTGGCGTTCATCGCTGGCTTCCGCCGTTTCGTAGGAAAACCTTAAGAGGTTGAATTTGTTCCCTCTCCTGGAACCAAGGGGCGTCGCGTTGGTTATCGCGACACTGTCAACAGGAAACCATCAAATGAAAAAGACCCTCATTCTCGCGTCCATCCTCCTCGCTACAGCCGGTTCCGCGGTAATGGCGCAGTCCACCGCCGAAAAAACTGGCGTCAACTCTGTCATGGGTGTCGCCCCCAAGACCGAAGACTTTGTCCTTGAGGCAGCCAGCAGCGACATGTTCGAGATTGAATCCAGCAAGCTCGCTCTGGAACGCTCGGACGAAAAGACCAAGGCCTTTGCACAGCAGATGCTGACCGACCATCAGAAGACATCTGACGAGTTGAAGGCCATGGTCACATCCGGCAAGGTCAAGGCGACAATCCCGACCGCGATGTCGTCCGCTCACCAGGGCATGCTCGACGACCTCAAGAAGCTTCAGGGTGCCGATTTCACCAAGCAGTATCACTCCGATCAGGAGGACGTGCATGAAGATGCAGTCGATCTGTTCAAGCGCTATGGCGACGAAGGCGAGAACGCCGAACTGAAGGCTTGGGCTGCAAAGACCCGGCCGGCATTGGAACACCATCTTCAGATGGCCACGGACATGAACAAGTAACAAAAGCTTGCCGCCCCCGCTGAGATTTTCTCGCGGGGGCTTTTCTCTGAGGACGCCAATGCTGATCGGTTACCACGCCTCTCACGAGCAGTTCTCTCCACGCAAGTTGCTGGAATACGTTCAGGCAGCTGACCGTGCCGGCTTTGCAGGCGTTCCTTCAGACGCAGCCCGAGGTCGATATCGAGGGTGTAAATCGCCTAACAGTGCCTGGTGACAACAGGAGGCACCAGATCCATCATTTTTCGGTTGCATCCGCCGAGAAACTCGCGCTTATTTATATGTGCGCGATTGTAATTCCCGGGTCGGCCACAATGAAGAAAGCTCCAAACCAGATCGATATTCATGTGGGTTCGCGTATTCGCCTTGGCCGCACAAGGGCCCGCATGACACAGGAACAATTGGCCGAGGGTCTTGGGATAACTTTCCAGCAGGTCCAGAAATACGAGAAGGGTTCAAATAGAGTTGGCGCGAGCCGCCTTCAGCACATCTCTGAGTTACTGAACCTGCCGATCCCCTTCTTCTTCGAGGCGGGGCCGAGCGCTTTGGTCGACAGGGCGGATGACGCCGCCAGTCGGCTGTCCAAGTTGATGAACTCAAAAGAAACAATCGCACTGGCGACGGCCTTTCACTCCATCGAAGACAAACACGTGCGGCGAAGCGTCCTCAGTCTCGTCCGATCATTGGGCACCTCTCCGCTGGACCCGGAGGAGATCGATGGGCCCGATGATTCAAAAGCCACGCCGATATGACGTTTACGCTTGCGACTTTCGGCAATTGCTGCCTCGAGGACGCGGCCGGGAAAGCTGTCCCTGTTCCGGCGCTATCGCTGGTTATGCTGGCCTATCTATACGATCTCGGGCGACCGGTCACACGACGTGAGCTGGCGAGCCTCTTTTGGCCCGGCCCGCGGGAAGCAGCAGCGACGAACCTCCGCTCAACCTTGCGACGGCTTGCAAGAGCAACGTCATCGAACGCCTTGGTCAACAGCGAAGGTTCAAGCCTGTCTATCAACTCCGACGTTCTTCGTTGCGACCTTGATCTTAAAACCCAGACCAGCCCGCTGGAGCGATTGCAAACGGCAATACATGCCGTCGCGAGGCAGTTTCTTCCATCGTACGGAGAAGGCGCAAGCGCTCTCGATATCTGGGTCCGAGATGTCCGCGTGCGTCTGGCTGGCCACCTGCGATCCGAATACCTTGCGCTTCGGGCACAATCGACGTCGGACTCCGTGCGGTCGGAACTTACGCGTGCCGCCGTTCTACTCCTTGAGCGAGATCCGCATGATGATGAGGTCAGAAAAGCGCTCCTGCCTGACTCCGATTACACCCAGGGATCGGGCGGAATTGCAACGAGCGCTCCGTGTCGGGTATCGCCGCATATCGCGGCAGCTGAGTCGGACCAACAAAGACCAGAATTGCCTGCGCATCATACGCCTCCAAGAATAGCGCTATTGCCGCCAGAGACTTCCCATGAGGCTCAACGCCGGGGATCGATCGCTAATGCCCTCATTGAAGATCTCACGATTGCCATGTGCGCCAGCAAGTCCGTCTCGGTGGTTGCCCCATATACATCGGAACGTATCCGGGCATCCAAGGACAAGGCTGCGATACTCGCGCATCATTCCGTCCTCTACGCGCTCGACACGAGGCGATCGGATGACCGGTTGTTTGTCCAGCTCATCTATATGCCGACCGATGAGATTGTCTGGGCGAGCCGTTTCCAACTAGATCCCTTGGCCATTTCGCACGGCAAGGCGTCGATCTCAGATGCCATCCAACGAGCGATCATCGACAGGATCAACGAACGGAGATCACTCGTCAGCAGTTTCGATGAGCGGCCGGCGCCATATTTCGCCTATCTGAAAGGCCTGCAAGCCCTTTCCAGTCTCAACTTGCCAGCTGTGAGGAAAGCCCGCAGGTATTTCAAAAATGCTCTGGATGGCGAGGGAGGCTTTGCAGCGGCCCTTGCTGGGGTCTCCCGGACCCTGACCATGGAATGGCTTCTCACGGCGAGAAACGATCCGGAGCTGCTACATCATGCGGAAAGGCACGCTCGTGCGGCAATCAAAGAAAACTGTCAGCTCGCGGGCGCTTTCAAGGAGTTGGGTGTCAGCCAGCTTTATATGGGCAAGATCGACGAGAGCCTGCACGCGCTGGGCGAAGCGGAGGCAATCAGCCCTCATTATGCGGACGTCTTGTATAGTCATGCCGATACCCTCGTTCATGCAAGCGACCCTCGATCGGCGCTTGCGAAGATCGAGTCTGCCATCGAACTCAATCCGCTTTCACCTGATGCCTATTTCTGGACGGCTGCCGGTGCCAGCTACTTCCTGGGCGATTACCAGCAGGCGCTTGGTTACATTGGACGCATGCATGACAGCAACCCGGCTTCCCGGCTGGCGGCGGCAAGCTGGGCCATGCTTGGTGAATCTGCGAAGGCGCGCGCATGCCGGGTTCGGGTGCTAAAGAACAATCCTGACTTCGATCTGGAGCGTTGGCTCAAGATGATACCGCACAAGGAGCGTTGGCAGACAGAGCTTTATAGGGAAGGCCTTGTGAAGGCCGGTTTTTAACAAAGGAGATAGTAATGGCAGCAGTTGCAGTGATTGGCGTTGCGGGCGAAACGGGCCTGTGGCTTGCGGATTTCAGCTTGGGGACACTCACTCCACTCAGTCAGCCACCGGTCGGCGAACTCGCTACGGCCGCAGCGTTGAGGCAGCAGGGGGCTACCGTGATCAAGGGCGTCGATTTCGGCGTTGTCGTCTCGTCCGCGGCGGAAGTTGCAACAGGACACCATGAACCGTGATCATCTAAGGATGGGCATCGGTGAATACCGGTGCTGCGGTGCGGTCGAGACTTTTCAGAAGGTCGCGGCCCATCTTGACCGGCTAGGTATCACGCGCGTCGCCAGACAAACCGACCTCGACCGGATCGGGATACCTGTCTGGTGCGCCTATACACCCAATGCCAAGGCTATCGTCATCGCCCAGGGAAAAGGTGTCGATGACGACGCTGCGCGGACATCCGCTGTCATGGAAGCAATCGAGCGTTCCGTCGCCAGCCATCCTGCCTGTGACCGGATTACCGAGTCCATCACCTCCATTCATATGCTCGGCCAATCCCTCAACACGCTGGACAGTCTGCTGGCGACCAGGGCCGACCTGATCGCGCCCCACGAGCCGGTGACCTGGGCAAATTCACGCGACCTGCTCAAGCAAGAACATCTTTGGGTTCCGTTTGAAGCAGTGCACCTTGATCGTTCACTTGTTTCACCACGGTATTGGCAATCATCGGACGGGCTGGCCTCCGGCAATACGCCTGAAGAAGCAGTCCTGCACGGTTTACTGGAACGCGTGGAGCGTGACGCTTTCACCCTTTGGCAAGTAACGCCACCTAAAAAGCGCTTCGCACAAAGGGTCGATACGGTGCGCGCCGGTGACGCCACGCTCGGCGAACTCCTCGACAAGATCGAAGCAGCTGGACTGGTCGTTGCCCTTTTCGACATCACGAGCGACCTTTCCATTCCGTGTATGGTGGCACTCATTGGCCCCAGAAAACGGCATGCTTCGCGAGCCCTGAGGCACGTGGAGATCACCCTTGGTGCCGGGGCGTCTCTTCTACCCGCCGCCGCCGCCATTCGTGCTGTGACCGAAGCTGTCCAATCACGCATGACATTTATCGCGGGAGCGCGCGACGATCTGGTGCCGGACACATTCAGCCGTGCGATCGAGCCTGCTATTCTCGAGGCATTCGACCAGCCCTTCTCGCGACAGCTCGGGGGCACGCAGCCACCTCACCCACAGACCACCGCAGAAGCGCTCACTGTCGTTTTGAACCGGCTTCGCGCTGGAGGTATCTCACAGATTTACGCTGTCGATCTGGCGCCCCCCTGGCTCCCGGTGTTTGTCGCGAAAGTGCTGGTTCCCCAGCTTGAAAATCCTGATGGCGATCGGCGCCAACGTTTCGGCGTTCGTGCCATTTCTCGAGCGTTGCAATGAAGGTCCTGTTTGTCGGACCGAGCCTGCCTGACGCGGAGGCTCTCGCTGGTCCGGATATCGAGATCAGAGCTCCGGCGTGTCAAGGTGACGTGATGCAGGCGATCAAGGATGGTGCGACCGCCATCGGTCTCATCGATGGGCAGTTTGAACTGGTAGCTCCCGTCTGGCACAAGGAACTGCTGTTCGCGCTGTCGAAAGGTATCCTCGTTTGCGGTGCGGCCAGCATGGGCGCCTTGCGTGCGGTCGAATGCGCCGCCTTCGGCATGGCAGGTACAGGGCGAATATTCGAGGATTATCGTGCGGGCCGCCGTATCGACGACGGGGATGTTGCCCTGCTCCATGCTCCGGCTGAACTCGCCTATATGCCTCTTACGATACCCTTGGTCAATCTCGACGCGACCGTTGCAGAGGCACGCAGGCTGGAACTTTTGTCCGAGGATCTCTGCATGGAGATCACCAGGATTGCGCGTGGTATCTTTTTCAAGGACCGGACCTGGAAGCGCATCGCCGAAGCAGCGGACATTGAACTCCCGCGCCTGCAATCGGTGGTCAGGCGAGCGTGGACGGACCAGAAACGGCTTGATTCCCTTGCGTTGCTGGCAGTGCTCGTCAAAGGCGAAATAGGCCTGCCGCCCGTCCTTAAAAGCTGGCAGTTTAACCGAACCTCCCTGTGGCGGACGATGTATCCGACCTCGGAGCAGTAGGGGAAACGGGCAAACGATTCTCGCGTAACTTGTGCAACGATTTTGCAACGCGCGTCGACCGCGATCCTATGCAAACAATGATCCAGTCCACAGACCACGGGGATTGGTCATGATACGCAAGGGTGCAAATGTGCAGTTGACGGAGCGTCACGAAGAATTTCTCGCGCTTATTAATATGATCGAATATACGGTAGGCGCGGCGGCATCTCTTGCCGCCGAGTCCGCCGCCAAACATCTGGATATTGCCCGAAAGACGTTGCTGACGGAGCTACAGAGCGAACTCACAAGCATTCTTTCGACAGAAGAGATTTCTCAGCTGGCAACTCGCGCGGGTCACTGCTGATCATAAACCTGATTAAGCGCCGAGGGCCAACCGCCCTAAGCTTTGGCCTGCGGGAGCTCGTCCAGGTCCGCCCAAGCTCAGGCTGGGAGAGCAAGCTTCGCCCGGCATATCTGTTCGACAAGTTCCTGTAGAACTTTGATCCGCTCGACGATCCAGCCGAGCTCTTCGGTCGTAATCGTGTAGTGCGGCGAGTAACGTGAATCCACATAAGCGCGGTCGAGCCGCTCAAAGCTGCGCCGTGCGAACTTCGTATGGCGGGGCCAGGCGGAAATGAGGCGTGGATCTATACCCTCCGCTGCCGACCGGAGCATTTTCAGACGGTGGGACTTTGGGCTGTAGAGCGTCAGAACAAG
This sequence comes from Hyphomicrobiales bacterium, assembly GCA_900471605.1. Lineage (GTDB taxonomy): Bacteria > Pseudomonadota > Alphaproteobacteria > Rhizobiales > Rhizobiaceae > Neorhizobium. The sequence goes on from UCEY01000033.1 coordinate 16,443, forward strand.
CAGAACGCAATGATAAGCCTCCTCCGTTGCTTGATGGAGCATGAAGGCTCCGTGGCGCCAGATTCCATCTTGCAGCATAAGCTGCGCTCCGCGAAAGGCTTCCGCCGAAAGCTGATACCACTGATCGTAATAGCCCTGTGCCTCCGCCCTCGCCTCCTCGTCACTTAGGGCCTTTGGCCGTGCCAGCGGGTGGCCGCTTTCCTCGTAAAGGACAATTCCGTCACGCGCGATATCGACAAAAAACGGCTTGCCCCGGGAAAGCTTGTCGTTGACGTCCTGAAGACTGTGGACGATGAAATTGACCGGCGTCTTGATCCGGTCGGTAATCGTGATCTCTCGCAGGAGATGTTCGGAAACGTGATGCCAAACCTCGTGTTCCTCACTCCAGGTCTCGATATTGACCACAACCAACAGATCGTAATCCGACCGGTAACCGCTGCTGCGATCCTCGACCCAGTCGCCCCGCGCATAGGAGCCGAACAGAATGACCTTGAGGATACGCCCAGGCTTTTGCTTGCCCGCCTGAGCCTGCTCAAACTCTTCGAAAACGATCTTGACGGCGCGTGAAAGCTCGGCGCGTTTCCGTTCCGGTAGATGTTCGAGATGATCCAAAAGCGACAATCTTCAACCCCGACTTTCATGGCAGCCTCTGACACTGCCTACCAGATCCATCTGAACTGTACATCCTGTAAGTGAATGCTCGCGTCCTGCCGGTTCGCCGACAATGTTACTCGAGCGTTCATTAGTCCCGCACCTGCGTTACTGGAACGGGTATTTTCACGCGGTGCGTGTGTACCAGTTGCTGGCAAAGGCTCCGCAACGGTTGATCACATTTCACATATATACTCGTCCAGATAGAATTTTAATTTGACAGATTTATGACGGTCTGTCATGACTTGGCTACTCACGCACAACTGAAGCGAAAGACATGCGAGAACTCTCGCGGCAAGGATGCATTCCCATAACCATTGAAATGGAGATATGCAGGTGCAAAATGTTCCAGACGTATCAAGTATTTCACCAGCTCTTCCGCATTTCGTTGCGGCGCACTCGGAGCTTGCGATCAAGGGCGGTCCGGCCGTCGTCAGGGAAGGTGCGGTAACGAGCTGGCCCGCAGCAAACCCAAGGCACATGGCACCCTTGAGGGTTGTCGTCGAGAGCGGCCGGTACCACCGGGTCAATCATCCGATTGTGACAGCTCTCGAGCATAGCGTCTCTACCTTCGCTTGTGGACGGGAGACCCGTGCCGTCGGTAGCGGGACGGCCGCGATCCATATTGCACTGGACTACTTCAGGTCGCGAGGGAACCAGGTCGTGACCGCGGCGCTGAATTGGCCGGGCGCCGTAGGTCCGATTGCGATCGCTGGCCTTGAGCCCGTCTTCGTGGACGTGGAGCTCGGGACTGCGTCGCTTGACCCGGATCTGGCGATTGAGGCAATCAATCCGGCAACGGGTGCAGTGCTGATCACGCACCTGTTCGGCGGCAACATCCGGTGCCCCCGCCTGCGGCAAAAGGGCAGAGCAAACGGCTCTGCGCTCCTCGATGACGTCTGCCAATCCATCGGCGCCCTGCAGCGCATCGACAATGGCCGGCTTCTCGACAGCGACGCGTTGATGCTTTCTGGAAATGGCGCCAAACATCTGGGGGCTGGAGAACTCGGATTTGTCGTTACTGACCATTCCGGTCTGATCGACCATGTCGACAGGGTGTCGCTGACGAGCTCGTCGCGCAACGGCGAACGGGTATTTTCACCGGATACGCTGGGCTTCAACTACAGGCCAAACGTTTTCTCAGCATCGCTTGCCCGCTCCCGCCTGGCAGGAATGGACGAACAGTTGTCTGCTCGGCGCAGGAATGCCGCCTTCCTCTGGCCGAAGCTGCGCGAGTGTAGCGGCCTTGTCCCTCTTTTCGATACCACCGACGGCTCGCACTCTTTCCTGAACTTCCCGCTTCGGCTCGACCTCGAGGCATTGGACATGCCCCACGGCCCGGCTGCTCGTGACGTTATCGTCGAGGCCCTTCGCGCCGAAGGCGTTCCCGTCTGGGTCTGGTTGACCAAGCCGGTGTTTGACTACCTGCCGGCCTTCAGAGGCAAATGGTCGGCAGCGGAATTTCCAAATACGGTAACTCTGCTGGACACAATGTTCTACGTTTCCGAGATCGCACCCCCGAACGGTCTCGGGCTCATGCAGGCCTATGCTGACGCCTTCAGGAAGGTCTGGGCTGCCATGCCTGAGCTTCGCGCCGATATTCGCCAAAGAGCCGCCGAGTGACGGGAGGAGGTTATGCGTTCTCAGATCGAGGGGTTCACATATTACGGCATCGATGCGGTGGTAAAATTTGGCGGCAGCCTGACGCGGGATCTCGCCGCGACGAAGCTGCTGATCGAGGGCATCGCCGCCTGCGCGCAGCTGGGGCACCGCCTGATGGTGATCCCGGGCGGCGGCCGTCCTGACAAGGCGATCGAGGAGATCGACCGTGAACAGCCGCTTGCCCCCGAAACCGCCCATCGCGCAACCGCGATGGCGCAGGACCAGACGGGGTTGATCCTCTGTGACCGCGGCTTTTCAGGAAAACTTCGGCCTTGCGAGACGTTACGAGAGTGCGGTATCGCTCTCGACGACGGGTTGGTTCCAGTGATCCTGCCGGCCAGGCTGCTAGCTGATCTCGACCCGGTTGAGATGACATGGGATGTGACCTCGGATGCTATCGCCGCGTGGTTCGCGTGGCTGGTCGACGCGCCGCGGATCGGGATCCTCACAGACGTCGACGGCGTCTACAAACCAGGCTCTGTCGGCATTAAAAGCGAATTGATTGCCAACATCTCGGCGGCAGACCTTCTTGCCATGGGTCACACCTCGGTCGACCGATGTGCCGCTGCATGGATCAGCAGCAGGGATCTGGAAGCCGCTGTCATCAACGGGCGGCACCCCGAGAGGCTCCGGCAGTGGCTTCAGGGAGAGGCTTTCGTCGGGACCCGCGTATCAAACGGCGCCCATCGCGAGGGCAATTGAACAATGTCTGATGATCCCCTGCAGGCGGCCACCGTTTACGGCCCGGAAGTTATCGTTTCCGGATTGGTGCCGTCTCTCGACGCCTTTATCGTTGCGTCAACCGGGCTCGAGGTGACACGACGGTTTCTCGCGGTGCACGATGCGGCTTCCATAACGGAGTTCTATAGTCTTACGGGATCGACATCCGGACGTCACTGGCCTCTCGTGGTTGATCTGTTTGAGGCACGCGCGTGCTTTGTGTCGATCTGGAGAGGCGTCGCGGCGCTACCGCGTCTGCAGGCGCTCAAGGGTGCAACGCAACCGTGTTTTGCCGAACCGGGCACCGTCCGGGCCGGCTTCTGGTGCGATAACCCGGTCGCCAATCTGCTGCATGTCAGCGACAACGATGAGATTGCGCGTGAAGAGCTCCGAATTCTTGAGAGCCGGTTGGTTGGCGACACTGTTCCCGGCTCAGTCGACGAACGTCTACGTCTTGCCGAGCAGCCGCTGAATTCTGGTCTCTACCACTTTGCGAACGCGATCAGCAGTTACGCCGAGGCTGGATTGCCGCTGGCGCAAATGGAGCGTGACCGTGATGCAGCCAAAACCGCTGCGATTTTGCTCAATTACCTTCTCGATTTGTCCGAATCCGTATCGCGTCCCCTCCAGCGCCTGACCTACGCGTTTTTGGCAGGTGACAGTGACTTCGTCAGAAACAACATTTCCCACCTCGGCGAGATCTCCGCCTGGCAAAGGCTGATGATAGACAGCGCAATGCACTCCAACCCGCTTTGGATGGAAAAGATCAGCACTTCGCCCGCGTTCCTTTCGCAGCGAGAAAACCGGAACCGGAGGGCCGGATGACACTTTCGCGGTTTCAATCCGAGGTGATTTCAGTCCTTGCTGCCAACCGCAGTCCGCGGAGTTTCTTCGCCGGTTCAGCGATCCTCGCCGGGCATCTGGGGCGGCGCGTTGGCGATATCGACATTCATTGCGTTTCCGAACCCGATTACCTCTCATCGATGGAAATGGATCTCGCGACCCTTGAACAGCACGCTATCGCGGCCAGACCTCTGTCGCGGCAGGAGATGGAAACCGAGATGACAATTGTCCGGGATGGCGAGACCACAGCCATCAACTGGGTAATGAGCGGAGAGCCGCGCATTTGCGCCCCGATCGCCGACCTGAAGTTCGGTTGGCGCATCTCGCTTGCAGACGCCCTGCTTGAAAAGCTGTTGATGGCCAACGGGGGCGATGAGATCAAGCATTACGATGATCTGGCAGATTGTGCCAGCGCCGGGCTGTTTTCCTTTGATCTTGTTCTGATCGCCGCAGCTTCCAACCGCTCAGTCCGCCTCGTCGATGCTGCCGACACAATTTTGGCCGCGCTCAGCCGCTCCAGGAACCTCAACGCTGCCGCGGCATCGGAAATCGTCGCCGCAAGATATCATTTCATGCGGGTAAGCAATGTCTAACAATTCCCACCAAGGAACGCGCGTGGGTTGGCTGGGGGCCGGATTTGGGTCGCTGTCGGCCATTCTCAGCGGTGCAACGGTTCTTGCCGCCAAACAGGCATCGCAGGAGATCGATGGCTTGCTCCTGGCAGAGTGGCGCATTGTCATCGGGCTTGCGTGCCTCGGACCTCTGGCCGTTTGGTCATGTCGGGACGTGCCACCACGCCTTCGCGCCATGATTATCACAGTCGGCGCCTTTATCTGCGGCTTGACGCCTTGGTTGATCATGGAGGGCCTCATCCGGACTGATGCCGTAACCACAGCGATTGTGCTTTGCTTCACGCCTGTGCTCACGGTCATCATTGCCAGGCTGCTCGGCCGGGAACGCGGTTCCTTCTCGCGCTCGTTGGGGGCCGCGACGGCTTTTGCCGGCCTTTGTCTGTGTATCTTCTCAACAGATTCCCTGCAGGGCAATGGGAGCGCAGACCGGGTGATGGGCATCGGAATGCTGACCGTCGCCGCGTGCTCCAGCGCCCTCTATAATGTCCTGGCCCGGCCGATGGTCAGTGGTGCCGGCGCTCTTGCGACGACCGTCCTAACGTTGCTTGGCGGCGCGATCATGCTCTCGATCATCATACTCCTCCGCAGCCACCACGCGTGGCCAGCAGACCCGTCAATGGCAACGTGGATACTTGTACTCTTCGTCGGCGCTGGCGGCGCGGTGCAATCGCTCCTATGGCTTCTGGCGATGCGTTACGCCGAAGCTGGTAAAATCGCGGTCCTTGTGACGTTGAGCCCCCTGTCCACCCAAACTCTCGAAGTTTGGCTTTTCGGTCGTGCAATCTCCTGGATCACGCTGGTGGGCAGTGCCACGATCATCATCGGCTCATGCTTGGCCTTGCAATCGAACAATTCACCACTCCGTCCACGACACTCTCATCAGGGCGGCCGGCAGATGCGAGCTGCGAGCCGTACGGGCTTCGATAAATTCCCGCCGGCGCCGGCGGCTTATTCACGAGTCGTGTTATCGAGGCTATATCATCGTTCGATCGAGTCGCGTGACAGGCGAGGAACTCGACTTACATCAGATTCACGTGGTCATAGATGAACTCACAACGCAGCGTCTTGCCAATGATCAGGGCACATATGCCCCAGTTGCCGATGGCACTACGGCGCATCGGCAAATACATCGTCGAAAATCCGGAGCTGATCGTCAAACAGACCGCTGACCAGGTTGCAACGCTATCGGGAAGCGGCAAGGCGAGTGTTGTCCGTTTCTGCCGGCTAATCGGTTTTGAAGGATTCCAGGATTTCAAGTTTGCCCTCGCTGGAGAGCTCGCAACACGGCCGGTGCGGGCGCCAGACGCCTCTGCGCTCGCCAGCCGGCAGATTTCCGAGACGTTGCGAGGGACGCTCTCCGCAGCGCTCCAGGACAACGTATCGCTCCTTGACTACGGCAACGTCGACACACTCGCAGTTCGTCTTGTCGACGCACGACGGGTCGATATCTATGGGGCAGGGATGTCCGGGATATTGGCAACGCTGCTGGCAACTCGACTCCTCAGGCTGGGGATCATGGCATTCGCCTTCAGCGACCCGAAGATCGGCGCAGAACTTGCCCACGGGCTTGATGCCACGTCCGTTGCCATCGGTCTGTCCGAGACTGGAATTACCTCCGAGACGGTTCAGGCTCTGAAACGGGCTCGGAGCGCCGGCGTTTTCACAGCAGCAATCACCGCCAGACCAGATAGCCCGATCGTCGCCTCATCTGAAACGGTTCTTCTCGCAGCCGCCGCAGAATCGCCATTGACGGGAGGCGCACTGACGGTGGCGTTCACCCAGCTCTTCGTGATCGAGGTGCTGGTCTCGGCTGTCGCTATCGAGATCGGCCGCAGGGAAGCCAAGCGCCCGCGGAAAGGGTCAGGTGAAAGGGATCGCCGCTAGTGTCTGGTGCATCAAACGTGCGCCAGTCCTCAATGTCATGGGCGCAAGAGAGAGCACCCCTCGGTCAGGCGGCTTTGAAGAAGCTCGCCGTTTCGCTCCAGAACTGGGTAAGCGGTCGCGGCAACCAGATGGTCGTTGATTTGCTTGAGGTCCCGCAGGAGGTCTAGATGTAGCGCGCTCGTCTCGACGGCACCAATATCGCCCTCCCCGAGCCGCCTGAAGTGCTCTTTGGCGAACGCGCGCTCCGCATGGCGGAAAGCGGTTTTTTCATTGGCCAGCAGACGTGCCAGTCGGCCGTCCTGGGACATGAAAAGAGCTGCAGCGTGTCCAAGATTCTTGATCAACCGGTCCAGGAGCGCCTCGAGCGTCTTCCGTTCACCGTCCGAAAACCCGATCCCTTTGCGAATGCGCTTTTCCAAACGGCGAAGAACGCTCCGATCAAGGATGTCACCGGCGTGTTCCAGTCCAGTCGAGAATTGAAGGATCTGTTCGCGCCGACGGTGCTCTGCCTCGCCGAAGAGATCAAGACCTATCGAAGTGACATAATGCTTTACCGCGCTGTCGAGCCGGTCGAGAACGTCGTCCATCTTTCTCAATCTCGAAACCATCATCCGGTCCGGAACGTGAAGTGCCTGCCTTGCGCCAGCTAGCATTGCTTCCAGCGTATCGACCAGCCGCAGAACCTCACGCGCAGCCGCTTCCAGTGCAACGGCGGGGGTCTCGCGTGCCACAGGTTCGAGATAACGAGGGCGCCCTGCGTCGCTCCCGGCCGGTCGGTCTGGCATTAACCTTGTCAGCATGGTCGCGACCGGCGACAGGAAAGGCAGGAATGCCAGAGATACAATCAGGTTGAAGGCGGTGTGAAAGTTTGCAACAGCGCGCGCCCCATCGCCATCAATCCGCATCATAACGGACGTGATGGGATGAAGTGCTGCAAAAGCGACCGCCATCCCCGCGACCCTGGTCAAAAGGTTGCCCACGGGCAGTCGCCTGGAAGAAAGATCAGTTCCGGCCGCTCCCTCGACGATCGGATTGATAGCAGTCCCGAGGTTCGCGCCCAGCGTCAGAACGACTGCCTGGTAAGCATCGATCACGCCGTTTTCCGCTAGAGACATCACGAGCAGGACGACAGCAACGCTCGAATGAGCAGCCCACGTCAGAGCGGCCACGAGCAGGAGACTGAGCAATGGCATCGAGGAAAGCATCCTCAGGACCGAACCCAGCTCCGTCGCCCGCGAAGTTTCAGCCACCACCGCCAGCAATTGGTGAAGCGCGAGAAGCATAAAGCCAAGGCCGATAAAGACACGGCCGAGATGATGCATCTCCGGCCTGGTCGCACGCCGAAAGATTATCAGCCCCGTCAGGATCATCGCCGGAGACATTGCTGCTACATTAAAGGAAAAGAGCTGCACGATCAGCGTTGTGCCGACATTGGCGCCGAGCATGATGGCAAAGGCAGGAACCAGCCCGACATAACCACTTGCCGCGAAACCCGACGCAATCATTCCTGTCGCGGTGCTGCTTTGAAGGATGGTGGTAGCAACCAAACCGGCCAGGAACGCCCTGAGCCGACTGCGCAGGGCCTCCCCGAGGAACCTCCTCAATTTCGACCCATAGGCACGCTGGATGCCGGTCTGCACCATCCGCGTTCCCCAAAGGAGTAGCGCGACGTGTCCGAAAAGGCTGATTACGGTAATGGCAATTGACATCGCAACTCTCATTTCTACACATCCCACTGCCGATTTCTCAGCAGACAAAGACGAGACGGCGTCATGCCCACCGCGGGGCGCTTAGAGAGGCGAGCGGGCTGCGTTTGACCTTCACCTCCATCGCGCTTGCCCAGGCCAAAGCGAAGCAGCTCGACATGAATTCACTTGGCAGGAGGTCAGCTACTCCAGGCGGAGTGCCATTAGGAACTCATCATGGAAGAGACCTCCGATTTTCAGCGCGCGCGGCTCGCGGCCGTATTCGCGGAAGCCGAGGTCATGGTATAGGCGATAGGCGCCCGGATTCTGGGTGGACACGGTTAACCGGAGATCGCCCACTGTCCCTCTCACGTCGTTGATGAGCGCCGTGAGCATCTTCCGGGCCAAGCCGTGCCCCCGCGCATCGGGTGCCAGATAGATCCCCCAGATCGTGCCTTTGTGGCGCGTTTTTGCAAGGCGCCCCCTCTCCATGGCGGCGATACCCCTCAGGGCATCTCCGTGCCACGTCCCGAAGACGACATGTGTGTCCAGCCGATGCGAGAAGAAGGACAGTGGTTCAGCAGCCTCTTCCTCGAAAGAATACCCAAAAAAATGCGGGTCGCTCTGCAAGGCTTCAAGGCGAATTGACCTGAAGACGGGCGCGTCTTCTGGCGTCAGCCGCCGGATCGTAAACATATCTGCCATCGACAACCTCCAAGTGGACCCGCGCCCGATCGGCGAATTTTTTATTGCGATAGTCTCGGGAATATCTCATCGCCCATTCCGTCCAATCGCAATCTGTTCCGGGCGGTGGCCTGACAGGAGGCTGGGCATCTCCTCATGAACAACAGTGCAGACCGAGCACTCTGCGCCTGGAAACCGCTCAGAGGCTCGGCGCCCCCTGAATGATCCATTACGCGTGGCACAGGCACGTTCGCCCATCGCGGATCAATCAATCCGTCATGACGTCTGCCGTTCGGCCAGCCCCCCTAGCACCTCCTGGATAAGGACAGGCCGCCCTTCTTCAATGCTCTTGACGGTAGCTTCGATCATCCCCGTGACGATCAGTCCGTCATAGCCCGTCGCCTCGGGCGTATCGCCCGAGGCGACGCAATCGATGAAGTATTTGATCGGCTCGTATTGAAATCCCCAGGCCTTTCCATAGCGTGTAAGGGCTTCTGACGAAAAGGGTGTGTGAAAGCGATCAGTGTAAACCCAGAGATTTGGCTCGTTGCGCAGATCCAGCCCCCCCTCGGTACCATAGAGCGTGAGGCGTTGATCCACCACATTGGAGTAACTCTCCGGCAGGATCCAGGAGCTTTCCAGAGTAAAAACGGCGTCATTATCGAATGTGAACATCGCCTGGATCGTGTCGAAGCAATCGATACCATGGCGTTCCAACACCCCTCTTGAGCCCTTGGCGTACACCTCTCGCGGTTCGGAATCGACGAGCCATCGGACGATGTCGGTCATGTGCGGCATCAGGAACCATTCCGGTCCCGAGCGCCCCCCCCATCCCAGCATCTTGGTCGGCACCCAAATGGTGTCGCTGAGGCGCGCATAACCCATGACCGGCTTTCCGAGTTTGCCGCTTTCGGCATAGGACTTGGCGCCCATGAACAACGGATGCCAACGCGCGTGGAAATCAACCATCAGGATGCCGCCACCGGTTTCGGCAGCATCCAGGATTGCTCTAGCGTCGGCGACTGTTGTCGCCAGCGGCTTTTCGATCAGTACGCTTTTGCCTGCAAGCAGCGCAGCAACGGCCGGCTCCCGATGGAGATGGTCCGGCGTGGCAATCGTAACCGCCTCCACATCGGAGGAAAGGACATCTGACAATTGCGTCGACCAATCGCAGCCAAACCGTTCGGCAGCTGCGCGCGCGCGGTTTTCATCCAGATCGCAGATGACTGCGAGTTCAGCAGCCGCGTGCGATTGCAATGCCAATGCATGGTTGGCACCCCATACCCCGGCGCCGACGATCGCAGTTTTGACGGGCCTCGTCGCTGTCGTCATTCGTTCTGTCTCCCTTGTTCGGTTGAGTGGCCTGCGGAGGGCAGGGGAAAGATGGCTTAGGATGTCGGTAAGTTCGAAGATCACGACGTCTGCGCCTGCCGCCGTCAAAAGCTCCGCATGTCCGGGCCCGCAATGGCTGCCGCCACAAAAACCGATCACCCGCATTCCGGCTCTCACGCCCGCAGTCACGCCCGCGACACTGTCTTCGACCACCACACTGTCTTGAGGCGCAACACCCATCGTCTGGGCGGCATGCAGAAAAATGTCAGGCGCCGGCTTTCCGTTTGGCACCATGGCGGTACTGAAGATGTTCGGATGAAAGAGGGGTAACAACCGGGTCACCTGCAGACCGAGCCGGAGCTTCCGAGGCGTGCTACTGGATGCGACACAAACCATTGTGTTGAGCTGTTCGAGGAGTGACCGCACACCCGCAATGGGGCGCAACACCGTCCGGAACGCGCCCTCGACCCGCTCCTTAACTTGTTCCTCGAAGCCGGCTGGTATCACGAAATGGTAGTCGGCGCGCAGGATGCGTGACATTTCCCGAAAATTTATTCCGGTAAATCGCCTCGTGACCTCTTCAAGGCTGATGGAGCAGCCAGCGGATTGCAACGCGCTTGCAAGGATCTTGCATCCCAGATCCTCGCTGTCGATGAGCACGCCGTCGCAGTCGAAGATGATGAGCTTTGGATTCATAGAGTTGTTCCTCATGAAGCCTCAGACGCCGGCCGATATCGCCAGGACCTGCCGTTCCTCGGCCTCCACGCCCGTCACCCGGAAGCTGTTTCCGTCGAATGTTGCAATGTCGAACTGGGGCGGCTTGGCGACAAAGCGTGCGTCCCGGCTGGAAAAATCCGGCAGGATCTGGTGGGCCGTGCCGGCGGAGGAGGTAAACGGTATTCCGTCCCATTGTCCCGACATGGAGACATGAACATGCCCGCAAAATATGTGCCTGACCCGTCCGTGCGCTTTAAGAAGTGACATGACGGCATCGGGATTGCTGAGGAGCATTCCTTCGAAATGCGGCAAGCCGATGCGGCGGAAGGGGTAGTGCGTGAAGATGGCGACGTCCTTGTCGGCAGCGGCCGTTAGTGTGTCGGCCAACCACGTCAGGCGCTTCTCGCAGAGTTGGCCCTCAGTCGAGCCTGGCGCCAGCGTGTCCAGGTAGATGAAACGCACACCATCGATGTCGTCAAAACTTTGTACGAACCCATGCGCATCGGCCGCAGTGTCACGGAAGACCGACCGGAACTCCGCCCGGTCGTCGTGATTGCCGAGCATCAGCCGAGTCTGGATCGGAAAGTTTGTCAATCTTTCGCGAAGCATCGTATAAGCTTCCGCATCGGCGCGATCGGTGAGGTCGCCGCTGATCACACACAGGCGGACATTTGCATACTCTCGCTCGATTTGAGTGAGTACGCGATCCAGTCGATGCATCGGATCGAGCCCAAACAGTGTCTCCTGTCGTCGAACGAGGTGTGGATCCGTGATATGGGCGATCATCATTGAGAAATCCCCCGCCTCACTTCGGAAGCAGCGCGCGCGTCTCGCGCGCCATGGCCGCGAGCACTTCGTCGGCATCGGCTCCGCCGGCGATCCGCGTCATGTTATCGACGAGGTTGCGAGCGATCTTGACGCCGTTAGGGCCCGGCCACGCAGCCCACTTGCGAGCGATGGGAATCTGCCGCGAACTGCTTTCCCAGTTGGGGTTCTGTCTGAAAAAATCACCAAGAAAACCCGGCTCCAGGGCCTTGGTGTTCGCAGGCATGTAACCTGTCGCCTTGGCAACGATTGTCTGGCCGACGGGACCGCTGGCAAATTTGATATATTCCCATGCCGCTTTCTGTTTTTCTTGATCGGTTGTAATGATCACGGCAGCCATACCACCGGTCGGCACACCTGCCTTTTGTGGATTGGCGAGCGGCATGGTGGATGTCTGCATCACAAACTTCCCGCCGATCTGCTTTTCAAAGGTGCTGATGATGGACGGGGACGTGAAGTAAATTCCAAGCGTGCCGGCAGCAAATTGCTGTCGTGCGGCGCGCTGTTCGATCGCTTTCTGTCCACCCTCGGTAAAGAAGCGTTTGAAGAGCCGCATTGCGGCCTTGCCCTCTGCGCCGTCAAAGGCGATGTCTTTGCCGTCGGCGCTCATCAAGTCGCCGCCCTGGTTGAAGATCAAATTCTGGAACATCCAGTCATCCGTCCCCACGTCGTAATACATGCCGTCAATGCCGCCGCCCAACGACGTAATCGAATGCGCAAGGCTAATCAGACCGTCCCAGTCGGTGGGCAGCCTGCCGGGATCACCGCCAGCTGCTTTCACAAGGTCGATGTTGAAGAAGACGATCGGGGTCGAGGTGGCATAGGCGAGCCCGTACTGGACATTGTCCACTTGCCCCAGCGAGAGAAGCCGATCCGAGTAACCTAGGCCAGCCAGGTCCTGCCCACCAGCGAAAGACGTAAGGGGAACCGCGATTTTTCGAGAAACGAGGTCCGGGATTTTCTGCAGCCCTGTTATAAAGACGTCCGGCAGATCCTTGGTCATCGACTGGCGCAGCACCGTCTGCAGGGCCTCATCATAGTCGGGTGCGGCGGCGCGGAATGTAATCGTTACGCCGGGGTGGTCCGCCGTGAAGGCGTCGGCGACAGCCTTGTGGAAGGCCTGATGCGATGGATAGGCGTATTGGACCACAAGGCTGGTTTGCGCAAGCGCAGGCTGCGCGACAAACGGCAAGCAACCGGCAGCGGCAAGAATTGCGAGGAAGCGGGAAAGCATATCAAAATACCTCCTGGTTGGGGTTATTTTAAGCCGGTGACAGTGAGTCCACGGATGAATTGGGCTTGAGCGAAAAGGAAAGCGATGACGAGCGGCGCGATGACGATCGTGCTGGCTGCCATCAACGCGCCGATATTTCCGCCGGCCTGGCTCGACTGCCGGAACATCATCAGGCCGAGCGGCGGTGTGGCGAGGCTGGGCTCGGTGATCACGATGAGGGGCCAGTAGAGATCGTTCCAGTGTGCGATGATCGAGAAGATGGAAAAGGCCGCGATTGCTGGAAGCGCCGTTGGGAAAACGATGCACCAGACGATCCCGAATTCGGAATAGCCGTCCAGGCGCGCTGCCTCGATGATCTCCTGGGGGAAGGTCTTGAAGAACTGGCGCAGCAGGAAGATGCAGAAGACCGATATCGAAAACGGCATGATCAGGGCAGTATAACTGTCGAGCAGGCCGAAATAGGCGAAGGCGATATAAATCGGCAGCGCCGGCACCTGGATGGGGATCATCAACCCGAGAAGCACAGCCGCCATCAAGATGCCGCTTCCGCGGAAGGGAATTTTAGCCAGAGCATATGCGCACGGTGCGGCAACAATTACCTGGACCACCAGGATCGCAAGCGACACCACCGCACCATTCACCATCAATCGCAGCAATGGCGCTTCCGTGAAGGCGGCAATATAGTTCGCCGTTCCGCCCCACTTCGTTGGGAGCAGTTGGAACTCGGCGAGGAAAACCTCATCAGGCGTCTTGAAGGAGGTGACAATCATCCAGAAGAACGGTGTCAGCATGAAGATTGCCCCGCAAAAAAGCGCGAGATGGGCAAGCGTACTGGAGACGGGAGAAGAGCGGCGAACCATTAGTAGTGCACCTTTCGATCTGCTAAGCGCATCTGAAGGATGATGAGACTGACAGTGACGAGGAGAAAAACAACGGTCAGCGCAGACGCGTAGCCGGTGCGGAAATACTGAAAGGCTTCCAGGTAGATTGAGTAAAGGATGACTTCGGTCGCCTTGTTCGGGCCGCCTTGAGTGATAACCGCAACCGACTCAAACACCCTCATCGCATTAATTGCGGTTGTGATGGTCACGAACAATGTGGTCGGACCGAGCAGCGGCCAGGTCACGATCATAAACCTGTCGATGCCGCCAGCCGCACCGTCGAGGGCCGCGGCCTCGTCTATCTCCTTCGGAATCGAGCTCAATCCCGCGAGGAACAATACCATGTTGAAACCAATCGACTGCCAGATCCCGATTGCTGCGAGTGAAACAATCGCCCAATCCGGATCAGACAGGAAGCGGATCGGATCGATCCGCAACACTGAGAGCAGATGATTGGCGAGGCCAATGCTGGGATGGAGAATGAACTCCCATACTGTCGCCATAGCGACCAACGTCGCGGTGACTGGCAGGAAAAACGCGACCTTGTAAAATCTCGCAAGAACGCTCCGACGTTCAATCAGCAGCGCCACCGCAAGGGCAATAAAGATGGAGCCGGGAACGACGAGCGCCACGTATAGCGCTGTGTTGCGAACCGACTGCCAAAAGACCCGATCGGCCAGCATGTCGGAATAATTGGTTATCCCGATATATCTCAGTCCCTCCTTGCCGAGCTCATAGTCGGTAAAAGACAGGACGACGACCAGCGCCGTCGGGATAACAAGAAAGGCAAGCAGGAGCGCGGTTGCAGGGAAGACCAGCAGCCACATCGTCCCGAAATCATATTGCCGTACCGGTCTGTCGATCGTGGACGCCGTTGTCATGCCGCCGCCCTCCGCCGGGGCCGTAACCGCAATCCATCCGGCCCGAACAAAAAAAGCTTCGAAATGTCCAGATTGACGCGGACGAGCTGCTCGCAGGTCAATCGGGTCGCGTGGGCGGGCTCGATCCGAGCGATGATCGGGTGTTCGAGATAGTCCACTGCGATATGTGCGAACGCTTCTGCGCCAAACCTTTCACAGAAGATCACTCTCCCGCTCAAATCTGTTTGGTCGGCTGATGAGACCGCAGTGCAGGCTTCAGGGCGAAACGCGACAGTACACTCCGCGGATCCGCTTACTATTGCACCGATCTGGCGACCCAGCTGTGTGTTCGCAATGGCAGCAAATGGCATCGTGTTGAGTCCAGGATTGGATATGAAGCTTGCCACCTTCAGGTGGTCCGGATCGTCGTAAACCGCTTCCGGCGTGCCTATCTGAAGGATGTTGCCCGCGAACATTACGGCAATGCGGTTTGACATCGTCATCGCCTCGGCCTGGTCATGGGTTACGTAGATCAGTGTGACCTGCAGGCGACGATGAAGCTGCACAAGCTCGCTACGCATTTGAACGCGTAGTTGCGCGTCAAGATTAGACAGTGGTTCGTCGAGAAGAAAGACGCGAGGCTTTCTGACAATAGCACGGCCAAGCGCAACGCGTTGGCGCTGGCCGCCCGAAAGCTGGGCCGGCTTTCGTGATAGCAGCTGCGCAATTCCCAGGGATTTTGCCACCTGCTCCACATCATGATCGATCTCAGCGAGCGTCGCCGCGCTCCGCGGTAGCAGCGATCCGACAAACGGCAGTCGCTGAGGCAGCGACAGACGTCGCATGCGAAGCGGCACGGCCATATTCTGAGCGACTGTGAGGTGGGGATAAAGCGCGTAGTTCTGGAACACCATTGCCACATCGCGCTCTTTCGGCGGATCATCTGTGACAGTTCGACCGGCGATGCTGATCGAGCCTTCCGAAGCCGTTTCGAGACCGGCTATCAAACGTAAGAGCGTTGACTTGCCACACCCCGACGGCCCCACCAGCGTCAGAAATTCCCCCGGCCGCACCGAAAGATCGACGGGCCCAACGACACGGTGGCCGCCAAATTGCTTGACTAATCCTCTGGCATCTATTGCCCCATCGTTGATGTCAATCACTGCTTGCCTCCTCACACACTTGGTCCATAAATTCCATATATAGTGGATCATAGTTCCATTTTTATGACAAGTGGCTCGCGGCAGCAAATGCCTGATTCCGATGGAAACTTTGCCACTGAGGCTCGATAGTGGCACGCGGACGTTCTTGATAGGTTCTCGCAAAACGGCATGATTTTCCCCTAAAAAAAGAAACCGGCGCCCTTAAATTCGGGGAATGCAATTGCAGGTTTTGCGTGAGAAACTCGAAAAAATCTTCGTGGGATTCGCTTGCGATGTTTTATTCGGAGTATGTCGAGGATCATGGCGCCGAAACTTGCGGTATTATCCAGGATAAAACAGCAACTACCGGTTTTTCCGCCGGCACTCGCTAAGGTCGGGGCCTATGTGGCCTCTTGTCCCGACCTGGTGCTCAGCCAGTCTGTTCGCGAAATTGCTCAGGCCTGCAAGGTGGGATCAGCGACGGTTATCAGGTTCTACCGTGAGATTGGTTTCCAAAGCCTGCTGGAACTCAAGATCGCGCTCGCAAGCGAACTGGAGGCGCAGTCGCTGTTGTCCCAGGAAAAACCAGGTCCCGTGAAGGTCGGCGACCGATTCCTGCGGGCTCTGGAGGAAAGCCGCTCCTATCTCCGCAAAGAAAACATTTCTACGCTCGCGCTTGGCTTGCTCGAAGCGTCCCGAATATATGTCCTCGGTGACGGACCGGCTCAGCTTTCGGCTCAGACTCTTGCTGCGCGACTCGTGGAATACGATCTGCCGGCGTTTGCCGTCTCAACAAGGGGATTCGAAGACGCGCATCATCTTGGCGCGTCCTGCGTTGTCATCTGTTACATGGAACCGGAGGTCGGTGCGGATGTTTTACGGCGCCTGCGCAAAATGCGCAGGCTTGGTGCGTTCATTGCCACGATCCCCTCTCAAATGAGCGCCGGCATCGATAAGGTATCCAATGTTGTCCTGCCCGCGATAACCGAATTGCCCAATGCCGCGCTTACCCATCAGTTCATTCTCGAGACATTGGTCGCGGAACTATCCACTGCTCGCGGCATGCATTCTGATTGAGGGCCTTTGGTACAGTCTCAGCAATATTCCCTGAACGCACTACTGGTATTTTGGAAACGATACCGCTATACGAGCAGAGGGCGGCGGAGCTGCCTGGGGCGTGGAAACCCCGTCAACCGAGGACGTGCTTGTTTGCGCAGCGACCGATGAATTCCCTATGGTCGGGGAGCCTGTAACGTATAGAAGAGGTTCTTTGAACCAAAGGTTACAGGGGCTAGACGGCTTTCCAACTCCCCGATCGCCAGACACGCTGTGACACGGTCGCAGCTTCGCAAGGGGTTCATAATGCAGCACCGTCGACAAGCCCGCACAACCGAAACGAACTTTTCCTGCATCGGTTTATTGGAAACTCGCGTACCTGAAGCGTTAGAGATTGACGAGGCGATCGGGCGAAAGATCCGGGCTCGCAGGACCGATCTCGGCCTCTCGCAAGGCTCGCTTGGAGCAAAGGTCGGGCTGTCGTTTCAGCAGATACAGAAATA
This sequence comes from Hyphomicrobiales bacterium, assembly GCA_900471605.1. GTDB lineage: Bacteria > Pseudomonadota > Alphaproteobacteria > Rhizobiales > Rhizobiaceae > Neorhizobium. The sequence continues at coordinate 33,754 of UCEY01000033.1, forward strand.
CGAGGCCGGAACCAACCGCGTCAGCTCGTCCATGCTTTTCCAGATGGCTTGCTACCTTGGCATGCCGCTCACCTACTTCTTTTCGGAATTGCCGGATACGATGGGCGAAGGCATGGGGTTGCGCGCCGAAGAAGACCGAAACTGGGAATATGTCCGATCCCCAGAAGGACGGTTACTTGTCGAGACTGCGCTTGCACTCCCACGTCAAGTTCGATCAAGGATCGTCGCATTGATGGAGATAATGACAACCGAGGAAATTTGACCTGCCGAGCCAGGGGATCATTTTGATTTGTTCACATATGTGCCAATGGCGTCGAGGAGACTGGCCAGATGAAGGCCCATCCGCCCTTCCTCAAACCAATGGCCGCTGGAATTTCCGGCCACGAAACACGTCGACCGCGACGTAACCTGTCGCAGAACAAGACCCTCAACCTGGCCGACACGCTCCTCCTCGTCCTCAAGGTCGCGCGAGGCTGCGAACAGCGGTGGCGAGGCGCCATCGCTGTTGGCGAAGGCGACCGCTGCTCGAGAGTGACGGAGCCGATGGTGGCAAGGTTGAACGAGACTCTGCACGCCGGGCCACCCGCTCGCCGGCACGGCGTCGGCTATCGGCTGGGTGGCCAACGTCGGCGAAGGCAAAAAAGGGCAGGCCGAGGCGGGTCAAGACCTTCAAATGATCCCGGCTCCGACGGCACCCTGCCCGCAAGCGCCTGGACATCTAGGACGCCGCGGCAGCCTTGAGCTTTTCGACCGGAGCCAGCGCCTCCGCCCTAATCGCTGGAAAGGCCGAAGGCTTTCGGCCACGGCGCTCTTCGGACCGCAGACGAGGCCTAGTCACTTTGTGATCAACGGAGCAGCCCGTCGACGTCGAAATCCTCCCAATCCCGAAGTCTCGATACGGAATCATCCAAACCGGTGTCCGTTTTTTCCCGCAGATTGCCGCTCTTCTTGATCAACCGCCTCAGCTTTGCCTGATAGGCGGCCCTCCTTCTCTTATCAGCCTTCGCCTCGACATCCTCCACTCGCCACTCATCGACGGCTCCTCGGTCGAGGAGGTCTTCGACCACCTTTGGGTCGAAGACATGGAAGGTGATCTGACGCGCTCGCCCGGCCAACCTCACGGTTCTAGTCCCAATGCTGGGAAGGCGGCCATCCGCAAGCCAGCGATGCCGCTCGCTCGTCTTCATCCCGAGAATGTCCTCAATCTCGCGGGGGATGACAGGCAACGTGGGCGCATCCTCCATCGTCGTCGCGACAACTGAGACCGCAGCATTGAAAGCCGCCTTTTGATCGTCTGGCATCGATAGAACCAGATCGGTTCCTTCGAGCGATAGCGCTTTTTTAGAAATGGCAGGCAGCCTCGCCCGGACTTCCTGCATGATACCCTTCGCGCGAACGGAAGACCCCAATGTAACCGCAGTCGCCAACGTCCATGTTCTGATCAGTTCGACGTCGTTCTTTTCGGATTTCGGCATGCAACCTAGATGGTGCGGGCGACAGCAACCGTCAATGTACTACTTCGCTATGTGTCCCGCCGGCACAGAGTAGTATTAGATCAATGATGGATCGGGCATTTGCTTCTCAGACTTAACGTCTTTCCGTACCGATGCCGTCTAAAACCGTCGACCTCATCCTCCAGAGCGCTGGATGCGACGATCAGGAAGCGTCCTAAGCCCGCTCGCCATCTGCGACGTTCTCGTTCGAGCCTTTCCGTGCGTCCGGTCGTACGCTGAAGCGGTGTCAAACCGATCCATGCGGCGAAGTCGCGTCCAGAGCGAAAGGTCTCCGCTTTCACGTCCGGACGTCGTTCTCGTGGACGGTGGTCAACGAGCTGCGGAGGACAGCACAATTACAGATTGCACTTGACTCAATGTGACATAATGTCATATTAGGAATTCTACCCGGAGATGTATTTTATGTGGACTTAACAACCGCAATAAAGCGGCCCGTACTTTCGAAATCAATCTGCAGCAGAAAGAAGTCAGTACGTCGATGATCCGTATGGGTGGTTTAGTCGGGATTTTTAGGGACATCGGTTTCCACGGCATTGTTATCTTCACTAGAGACGGCCTCCTCCTAAGACAGAAGAGCACCTCCAGGGACCTGAAACTAGGAGATATCAACCAGGAATTCGTCAAACTGTTAACCCAGCTACGAGGGCTCGATGTCCGCTTCGGCTTCGTCTCTGGTCAAAGGGGAGCAGATGCCGGCGCTCCGGGAGAGGATAAATTTGCTGAACTGACTACACTGCTCGACAAGTTGCTCGAGCCTGAGGACGCTAAACCAGACTTTTGGATTGGGCGAAATCAACCCGCAGAAAGGGGGGAGGCAAAAGCAAACATCGACGGCGGTTGGAAGGAGATTGACGATGCCAAAACTATCTTGAGGGTGATCAGCTGGTACGGAATAGATAAGAAAGACGCTCTGTTCGTCAGCAGTTCGTCTGCGGAGATTTCTGCGGCGAATCGTGTGGACATCATGGGCATTAAATACTCCTGCCGGCAGCACAACAGGCGGTTCGGAGCGCACACACCGCCCTCCGCGTCTGAGATTACCGACGTGCAACGCCTTGGCGCGACGATCCAAGCAAAACTGCGGCTGAAACCTCGCCGGTGGCCCTAACACTGCGATTCGAACATGACGCCGCTCGCCTATCAACGACTGCGATCCCGATCTTTTTCCTGGGGCGGCCGAGGTTTTATCGACTTCGGCGCCTCACGATCGCGCTGCTGGGCTTTCTGACGTTCGCGATCCGAACGATCCGTTTCCGGCCGCCCATGCTCGGCGTTGGATCGAGCGATGCGTGATTGATCGACCGAGCGGTTGTTCGAGCTTTTATTGACGATGCCCTGCTCTGCAACGTGATGGCGGCCGGCAGCCGATTTCGTCTCCAGGCTGACAGAGCTGCGTTTCTCCTTGCCGGTCTCGGCGCGGTCGCGGTTTTTCGCGACGCGGGAATCGAGCTGCATCCCGACGACCTTTCCAATGACCTTCGTCGCCTGCTCGAAGATCAGCCGGTCGGATGGGTTGGCGATTTTCGAGGCAAAGTCTAACGCGGTATTTGCGAGCGTTTTTTTCGCGGTCTCCGCTTGGGACGCACTGATAGGTGTTGATCGCAGCATGTTCTCTTCGCCTTTCTCTTGTGCCGGGTCCCGGCCGGCGTGGACGGCTGTCTCAAGGCGCCGGTATTCGCGTTGCAGTCCAATCGAAAGATCTTGGCTCAGCTCACGGGCCGTGCCGGGTGCAGATCGATCCTTCGCAATTCCGTCCAGCATCGTGATTACAAGCCCGACCGATCGGCGGCTCTGCTCGACCCGTCCCATGGCGTTCTCTAGCCTCGGGGCCGACGGCGTATCGCGTATCTTGGACATCACCTTCTCAACCACGTTGCTCGGGGCCGTTACTCCCATCCGCCGAAACATTTCCCATTCCCAACGTTTGACGGGCGGTGGGCCGGCGCGCTCGAGGCGCTTTTGACGGTCGATTGGAATCCCACGCTCGCGAGCCTTTTCGGCAAAGCGGATACGCCATTCGGTGAAGTCGCGGATGTTCGGATTGAGCGTCTTTCCACTGGCATTGCGCAGCGCCACCATCACATGCAGATGCGGATGTTTCTCTAGATCGTTGCGGTTGTGGACGGCATAGGCATATCGATGCCCCGAGAATTGCTCTTTGAGGAAATCACGGCCGGCCGCGACGAAACGATCGCGGTCGACGTTCGCCGGCCCCGACAACAAAAGATGCATGAAGTCCCGCGGCTGACGGGTCTGCATAAGCGTACCGACGATCTTTCCCTCCGCCGTCAGTTGCTTGTGATCCGTGGTGGTGATCTCGCGCCGTTCGGCGCCCTGCAGGTAACGCCCGCTCTTGCCTGGCCGCTCTTCGATTTGTGTTCTTGTAGCAAGCGTCACTTCCGCACTATTGCGCTGCATCGCATGGAGCGTTGCAGTCAGACCTTTCAGACCCGACGAGAAATCGGCGGGATAGCACGAGATCGGCTTGATGCCCCCTCGTCTTAAAGCTTCATCCAGTCGCGCATCGATTGCATGCACGGCGTCGATCTCCGCCGGAACGCGATTGCCGCTGCTTCGATCAGACCGATCCTTTTTCTCATGGGCAATCACCAGCGCGAAATCCAGGCGTGTCTGCCCCTTCACGCCCTCGCTGACACTGAATGCATAGGTCCGGCCGGTGTCGCCGGCCTGAAAGAAACCATCTTCGGCGAGCGCATTGATGGCGCGGGCTATGTCTTCCCGGCTGGCGCTTTCGAGCTCGTAGGTCAGTCGAAGAACGTCCCTACTTCCCTTGCGGCTACCGAACTCTCTCTCCCATGAACGTACTGCCTCGTTGATGTCGGACACCTCGCGGTCGTCTTGGTCGCGCGCCTTCTCTTCCCTGCTCTGGTAGGAAAGCACGCTGCGAGCGGAGCTCGCGCCGGCGCCATAGGACAGGACCTTGACGACGACAGCGTTATTCCCGAGCGCGCGGCTGAGCGCCGAGGCAGCGCCGGGATGCCTGGCCGGAGGCTTGCCAGTTGTCGCAAATGACGGCCGTTTCCCACCACCGCCACCGCCAC
>UCEY01000057.1 GCA_900471605.1 Hyphomicrobiales bacterium
GGGCGGGGATCAGGCGCGCGACAAGGCCTTCGGCGATCAGCGTGTCGGTCTCGAAAGGCAGGTGCGGTCCGTGCTGCTCGTGGGCGCCGAGCGGCAGCACGGCGATCCAGTCTCGCCTTTCTGTGGACGCAAGTGTCGTATCATTGTCATGATAACGCGGCGAAGGGTGCGGCATCTGGCGGTGGTTTCCCGGTTTCGGTATGGATAGCGCGGCACAGATATAACGGTTCCTTCTTTAGGGCAAAACGGGCAGAGCGAATGAGCAAGAAGAAGGGCGACAAAAAAGCCAAGTCCGGCAAGAAGAGAGAGCTTGAAGGTCTGGCGGCGACGGATCTGGCGCCGGCGATCACCCAGGCGGCCCGCTCGATGCGCACCGCGCTCAGCCGCAGCCTCGGCGAAAGCGGGCTTTATGCCGGCCAGGACGGCGTAATCCTGATCCTTGCCGAAGAGGACGGAATGACCCCCGGCCAGCTTGCCATGAGGCTCGGCGTCAAGGCGCCGACCATGACCCGCACGATCGGCCGGATGGAGGCGCAGGGCTTCCTGGAGCGCCGGGCCGACGGCACCGATGGGCGGCTCACCAAAGTGCACCTGACCGAGGCCGGGCTGCAGACCGTCGAGCAGATCGGCCGCTCGGTCTCCGAATGCGGCTCCATGGCCGCTAAAGGCCTTTCGGACAAGGAAATCCGCACCCTTCTCAAGCTCCTGAAGACCGTCGAGCAAAATCTCCAGTCCGATCTCTCGGACGAGCGAAGCTGATTCCTTTGAATAATCGCTGTCACAGGATTGTCGCACCGAATTAAATTGTTTATTTAAAGTTTAATTCGAGCGTCGGATAGCGACGCCGGCCATTGCGGGTGGGGGAAATGGCGCAAAAGATCAAGTTGTCGACGATCGGCGAAAGCCTCGGTCTTTCCACCGCCACGATATCGCTTGCACTGCGCGACAGCCCGTTGGTGGCGGCCGATACGCGGGAAAAGATCAAGGAACAGGCACGGGCGCTCGGCTATATCTACAATCGCCGCGCCGCCAGCCTCAGAACCTCGCGATCCGGCATCATCGGCGTCGTGGTGCACGACATCATGAACCCGTTCTATGGGGAAATCCTGAAAGCGATTGAAAGCGAGCTCGACCGCAGCCGCCATACCTTCATCCTTTCCAACCATTACGACTCGGTGGAAAAGCAGCGTACCTTCATCGAAACGCTGCTGCAGCTCGGCGGAGACGGGGTGATCATGTCGCCGGCGATCGGCACGCCGATCGAGGATATGAGACTCGCGGAAGAGAACGGCATGCCGGCGATCCTGGTTGCCCGCTCGATGGAAGGCGTCGAACTGCCGACCTATCGCGGCGACGACAGCTACGGCATTTCGCTTGCGACCAACCACCTGATTGGCCTCGGGCATCGGGTGATCGCCATGATCGGCGGCACCGACCAGACGTCCACCGGCCGCGACCGCTACCAGGGTTATGTCAACGCGCTGCGCAAGGCGGGTATCGAGGTGGATCCGAACCTGCGCATTCCGGGGCCGCGTTCGAAGCAGGGCGGGTTCGAGGCGGCGGTGCATTTCCTCTCCCTGCCGCAGAAGCCGACCGCCGCCGTCTGCTGGAACGATCTGGTGGCGATCGGCCTGATGAACGGCATCGCCCGTGCCGGGCTGATGCCCGGCCATGACATTTCCGTCACTGGTTACGACGATCTGGAAGAGGCTTCGATCGCGACGCCTGCACTGACCACGGTGTGGAACGGCCAGACGGAAGTCGGCCGGCTTGCGGCGCGCGCCCTGCTCGACCGCCTGGCCGGCAGCCACGAGCCGGACGGCATCCACCTGATCAAGCCGGAAATGCGCATCCGCCAGTCGACCGGGGTGCACCGGCCGCGGGTTTGAGGTCAGGCCGCCACGTTGGTCAGCGTCTTACGGGCGGCATAGGCGCGGACGGCCTCGCCGAAAGCATGGAAGAGCGCCCGGGACGGCGCATCGGTTTCCGCCCAGTATTCCGGATGCCATTGCACGCCGACCGCGAAATTCTTGGCGTCGATGACCGAGACGGCCTCGATCGTGCCGTCCTCGGCCGTCGCTTCGACCTGGAGGCGCGGGGCGGTTTCGGCGATCGCCTGGCGATGCAGCGAATTGACCTGCACTTCGCCGGCAAGGCCGAGGTAGTTGGCGATACAGGATCCTTCCTGGACGAAGACCGGCTGGCGGATCGCGTACATGCCGTCGCGCTCCTTCACATCGGGCTTGCGATGATCCCAGATGCCCGGCTGCTCCTGGATTTCGCTGGCGAGCGTGCCGCCCAATGCGACATTGAGTTCCTGGATCCCGCGGCAGATGGCGAGCAGCGGGATGCCGCGGTCGATCGCCCGGCGGATCAGCGGCAGCGAGGTGGCGTCGCGGGCGGGATCGAAGGGCCCGTCGCCGGGTGCTGCTTCTTTGCCGTAAAGCGAAGGGTGGACATTGGTGGCCGAACCGGAAACCAGTACCCCATCGACGCGGTCGAGGATGGCGTCGGTCTCGTTGCCCTCTTCGAACGCGGGGATGATGAAGGTCATCACGTCTGCCACCTTCAGCGCCGCTTGGACATACTGGTTGGGCGAGGCATGCCAGATCGCTCCGTCCAGTTCGCGGATATCGGCGGGCAGGGCGACGATCGGTTTTGGCATCAGGCTCTCCACGAAGCAGCGGCTCCGTTCGTTGTGCCGCCGGAAGCCGCCGCAAGTCAAGTTCGAGGGTGCCTTTCGGTTCCGGCACTGCCCAAAGAATGAGCATTCCCGCTTTGAAATATCTGGCGAATCCTGTCCGGGCGGAACGCTACGAAAGTCTTAGATCAAAAGACGTTCCCGCATTAAGGAATATTAGCGCCGGTGCTTGCAACCCATAGACCAAAATGTTTACCTCGCCGCAGGGCCGGGGAGTGGGAACAGAAAATCCCCCGGTTTGTCTTACTGGGAGGTATTTTATGGATCGTCGTTCATTCTTCAAAAAGGCAGCCGTCACCGGCGCCGGTGCAGCCGCCGCAACGGTGCTCGCCGCTCCGGCCATCGCGCAGTCTAGCCCGAAAGTCACCTGGCGCCTGACGTCGTCATTTCCGAAGTCGCTGGACACCATCTATGGCGGCGCGGAAGACATCGCCAAGCATGTCGCTGCCGCAACCGATGGCAATTTCACCATCCAGCCGTTTGCCGCCGCTGAAATCGTGCCGGCCATGCAGGCAGCCGACGCCGTCAGCAACTCGACGGTCGAAATGTGCCATACCTGCTCCTATTATTTCGTCGGCAAGGATCCGACATTCGCGATCGGCACCGCGATCCCGTTCGGCCTCAACGCCCGGCTGAACAATGCCTGGTTCTACCAGGGCAACGGCAATACGCTGATGAACGAGTTCTATGCCAAGCACAACATCTACGGCATGCCGGCCGGCAATACCGGCGCGCAGATGGGTGGCTGGTTCCGCAAGGAGATCAACACCGTCGACGACTTCAAGGGCGTCAAGATGCGTATCGCCGGCATTGCCGGCCGCGTGCTGGAGAAGCTCGGTGCTGTGCCTCAGCAGATCGCCGGCGGCGACATCTACCCGGCGCTGGAAAAGGGCACGATCGACGCGGCCGAATGGGTCGGTCCTTATGACGACTACAAGCTCGGCTTCTACAAGGTCGCCAAGTACTACTATTATCCGGCCTTCTGGGAAGGCGGCCCGACCATCCACGCCTTCGTCAACCTGGAAAAGTGGAATGCGCTGCCGAAGGCCTATCAGGCGGCACTCTCCGATGCCTGCGCCTTCGCCAACACGAACATGATGGGCAAATACGACCTGAAGAACCCCACGGCGATCAAGCAGATCGTCTCGCAGGGCACGACGCTTCGCCCCTTCAGCCAGGAAATCCTCGAAGCCTGCTACAAGGCGACGCTCGAGGTCTACAAGGACATCTCGGCGACCAATGCCGACTTCAAGAAGGTCTACGAAGACCAGGTCGCCTTCAAGAAGGAGGCCTATCTCTGGATGCAGCTGTCCGAATATACCTACGACACGTTCATGATGATCCAGCAGCGCAACGGCAAGCTCTGAGCCCGGATCAGGAAGCTATCAATCAAGCAACCCCGGATCGAAAGGTCCGGGGTTTTCTGTTGCGTGTGCAGCTGGTTGCGGCAGGTTGTGCCGTATCGACAATTGCACGCGCTTATCTATGATTGCAACGTTCGAGGGCTGAAGCAGCACGCTCCGTGGCCAGCCGGAGCATCGGTGAGGACGGGCTTCACCGACTTGAGGCAAAAGCCTTGCTCTCGAACTGGAGGTAATGTGATGTGGAAATCACTGATCATTACGTTGTTGTTTAGGAAAAACCGGACGAGCTGGTCAATCTCCGTCCGGCTTAAATTCCTAGCATAACAACAAGGGAGGGCAGGGTTGGCGCTCTGCCCTCCACTCCGAATATATACTCTCCCATCAGCGGACTGACAAGAGAAGCCACCCTCAAGGGTTGATCTTGGGCGGCTCGCCGAAGTTCGGCATGGCCGGTTGCGCCGGCTGGCCGGGCACGGCCGGCGCGCCATCGATCGGAGGCAGGCCGAAATTCGGCATCTGCCCGCCGCCACCATTGCCGCTGCCGAAGCCGGGTACTTCGATCTTGATCGTGTTGAGGTCCACGGCCGGCGCCTTGTCCAGCCAGTAGGTGACCGATTCCGGCCAGAAGATGATGATGGCAACGAGGATCAGCTGCATGCAGAGCCATGGAATGGCGCCGAGATAGATGTCCTTGGTCTTGACGCTCTTCGGGGCGATCGAGCGGAGATAGAACAGCGCAAAGCCGAAGGGCGGATGCATGAACGAGGTCTGCATGTTGACGCAGAGCAGGACGCCGAACCAGATCAGGTCGATGCCGAGCGAGCTCGCGACTGGCGCCAGCATGGGCAGGACGATGAAGGCGATTTCGAAGAAATCCAGGAAGAAGGCGAGGAAGAAGACGAAGATGTTGACGAAGATCAGGAAGCCGACCGCGCCGCCGGGGACGTGGCTCAGCAGGTATTCGATCCACAATCCGCCGTCCATGCCCTGGAAGACGAGGCTGAAGCAGGTGGCGCCGACCAGAATGAAGACGACCATGGAGGTGATCGTCATGGTCGAATGCATGCCCTGCTTGATGAGGTCCCAAGTGAGGCGGCGGTGCATGGCCGCGAGCACCATGGCGCCGACCACGCCGAGCGCGCCGGCCTCGGTCGGGGTGGCGAGACCCATGAAGATGGTGCCGAGTACCAGGAAGATCAGCACGATCGAGGGGATCATGCCCCACAGCACCTTGATGACCAGCGCCGCGTTGAGCTCGCCGCGGGCTTCCAGCGGCAGGGCGGGCACGTCCTTCGGGCGGAAGATGGACATGGCGAGGATGAACAGCAGGAAGATCACCACCTGCAGGATCGAGGGGCCGATCGCGCCAAGATACATGTCGCCGACGGAGCGGCCGAGCTGGTCGGCGAGAACGATCAGCACGAGGGACGGCGGAATGACCTGGGTGATCGTGCCGGAGGCGGCGATGACGCCGGTCGCCAGCCGCGGGTTGTAGCCGTATTTCAGCATGATCGGCAGCGAAATCACGCCCATGGTGATGACCGAGGCCGCGACCGTGCCGGTGATTGCGCCGAGGATGGCGCCAACCAGGATGACGGCGTAGGCGAGGCCGCCCGGAATGGCGCCGAACAGCTTGCCGGTGCCTTCAAGCAGGTCCTCGGCAAGGCCGCAGCGCTCCAGCACCGCGCCCATGAAGGTGAAGAAGGGAATGGCAAGCAGAAGATCGTTGGAGACGATCCCGAAGATTCGGAACGGCAGCGCCTGCAGGAAGGCGAATTCGAAATGGCCGGTGGCGATGCCGAGAAGGCCGAAGAACAGGCCGACGGCGGAGAGCGAAAAGGCGACCGGGAAGCCGTAGAGCATGAAGATGATCATGCCGAGGAACATCGCAGGCGGCATTATACCGAATTCGAACATGAGCGGCTTATCCCCCCGGGTTTCTTATTATTGAAGCGGCTTTTCGTAGGTCGTGTCGACCTGGAGGACGCCTCTGAGGCCGGCGACGCGCTTCACCAGTTCGGAGAAGCCCTGCAGCGCCAGAAGCGAGAAGCCCGCGACGATGACGAGCTTGATCGGCCAGCGGATGAGGCCGCCGGCATTCGACGAGATTTCGCCCTGCGCGTAGGAAAGCGTGAAGAAGGGCCAGGCAAGCCAGGCGAGATAGAGGCAGGCCGGAATGAGGAAGACGATCAGGCCGATCGCGTCGATCCACAGGCGCGCCCGGTCGGAGACCGAGCCATAGATCAGGTCGACCCGCACATGCTCGTTGAGGCGCAGCGTATGCGAGGCCCCGAGCAGCACGATGAAGCCGAAGAGATACCACTGGATTTCCAGCCAGCCGTTGGAGCTGTAGTTGAAAAGGTAGCGGATGATGGCGTTGCCGGCGCTGATGAACGTGCAGGCGAGGACCAGATAGCCGGAAAATTTGCCAATGATTTCGCTCAAGCGATCGATGAGACCGCTGATCCTCAACAATGCAGCCATGATTTCCCCAATTCCAACGGGTCTGTCTTATCCCGCCCGCTCTTGGTTGGCGATGTAAACCAAGGTCTAAGAAAAGGAAAGTCCTAATAAGCCCGGTTTTCGTCTACAAAAAGCCGGGATTATGGCGGGTTGTGCAAGGCGTGGGCCGGTTGCATCGGTCCCGGGGTCAACCTGCAGAAAAATTTAGCTATCCCATTGGCAATTTGTTCAGCAAACTCTCAAGAACCCCCCAATGAAAGGGGGGTAAACGGCGCGCGGACAAGCAATTTTTAAAGGGTTTCCCGCAGTGTCGACAGGAAGGCAAGGGATGAACCCGATGAAAGAGACTGAAGCGAAGACGTTGTCGACAGACGTGTATCTGTCGTTCGTCACGTCGCTGTTTGGAAATCGCGGCACATTGTGGACAGGCGTGGTCGTTCACGTCCTGTGGTGCCTGCTCGTTTTCCATTACAGCGGTGCGCAATTCTATCTCCTTTTCGCCTGCGGGTTCGCTGCGGTGTTTGCCTACCGCATGTACTGGTTCCAGCGCTTCGACAAGGTGGACAAGGCGTCGCTCAGCTACGACGACATCGCCGCCTGGGAGCAGCAATATGTGATCGGCGCCTTCCTTGCGGCATTTCTGCTCGGCGTCGCCAGCGGCTATGCGCTGCTCGTGCTCGAAAACCCTTTCGTCGGCTTCACCTGCATCGCCATGACGCTCGGATCGATGATGTCGATCGTCGGCCGCAACTACGGCTCCCGGATCGCCGTCGATCTCCAGACGCTCGGCTGCTGCGGCCCGATCCTGATCGCCTGCCTGTTCACCGAGGACCTGCATCTGGCGCTGATGTCGCTGCTGCTCATCCCGTTCGGCCTCACCACGCGGTCGATGGCCAACGGCGTGCGCGAATTCCTTTATGAGAATGTCATCGCATCGCGGAAAATGGCGATCATCGCCGGTCGTTTCGACATCGCCCTGAAGACGATTTCGCATGGCCTCGTGATGCTCGACGGCGAAGGCAAGATCCAGGTGATCAACCGCCGCGCCCGCGATCTGCTCGGTCTCGACAAGAAGAGCGACCTTAAGGACCGCGATTTTGCGGCCGTGCTCTGCGAGGATGCCGAGAATGCGCCGGAGACCATCCTGCGGCAGCTTTCCAAGCTCGCGGACGGCACGCTCGAACGCGCACTCTTCAAGTTCAAGGACGAGCGCCACCTCGAATTTTCGGTCAGCCCGCGTTCGGACGGCGGTGTCGTGCTGATCTTTGAAGACGTCACGGCCCGCCTCGCTGCCGAGGAAAAGGTGCTGCACATGGTGCGGTTCGACGCCTTGACCGGCCTGCCGAACCGCGGCCACTTCGCGGAGCTTTCGACCAGGAAGCTGAAGCGCCGCGGCGAGGCGCTGGCGGCACTCGCGGTGTTCGACGTGGACGGTTTCAAGCATGTCAACGACCTGCGTGGCCACGTGGTCGGCGACCGGCTGCTTGCGGCGATCTCGGCCAGGCTTTCGGCGCTGAAGAACGACGGGCTGTTGGCGGGCCGCCTGGTCGGCGACGAATTCGTCGTGCTTTTGACCGGTGGCGACGACAGCTGCGAACTGGAGCGTCAGGTCCGGCGCATTCACGCCGAGATCCAGGGCGACTATTATGTCGATGGCCTTCGCCTTCCCGTGTCGATGAACAGCGGCTGCGTCATGCTGCCCTCGCAGGACTTCGACATGGAAAACTGGCAGATCAAGGCAGACCTTGCCCTCAACCATGCGAAATCGACCGGCAACGGCACGCTGACGGTGTTCCGTTCGGAAATGGACGCGCAGTATATCGACGAGCAGAAGCTGCGGGTCGATCTTCGCCAGGCAATCGAGAACAATGGCCTGCATGTCGTCTATCAGCCGATGTATCGCCCCGACGGCTCCGGCATCGAATGCAGCGAGGCGCTGGTGCGCTGGCGCCATCCGGAGCGCGGCATGGTCGGGCCGAACGTGTTCATCCCCATGGCCGAGGATATGGGGCTCGTCTCGCACATTACCCGTCTGGTGCTCGACCAGGCCTGCCGCGACTGCGCGACCTGGCCGGATCCGATGGCAGTCTCCGTCAACCTGTCGATCCAGGACCTGCGCAACGACGATATCGTCACCTACGTCGCGGACGTGCTGAAGCGCTATGCGCTCGATCCGTCGCGACTGCATCTGGAAGTCACCGAAAGCTGCTTCATGGACGAGCCGGTGGCGGTCAGCGCCATCCTCAACCAGTTCCGCGTGACCGGCGTGACGATCGCGATCGACGATTTCGGCACCGGCTTCTCGAGCCTCAGCTATCTCGACTCGCTGCCGCTCGACGTGGTCAAGATCGACCGTGCGTTCATCCGCAATATCGCCGATGATCAGCGCAAGCTGAAGCTCCTGCGCGGCATCGTGCATCTTTCCAGGGAGCTCGGCCTCAAGATCGTCGTCGAAGGCGTCGAGACGAAGGAGCAGCTCGCGCTGGTCAACCGTCATCGGTTCTCCGACCTGGTCCAGGGCTACGTGTTTTCCATGCCGGTCGCTTCCGAAAAGATCATCGAACTGGCGGCCGAGGCTGTTCCCGCGGCCAAGCTTTCAGCCATCCGACGCGGCGCCAAGAGCGCGCCGACCTCACCGCTTCGGGCCGCGGCGCGCTGACTTCTGCCTAAAATTGAAACAATGTTAACGGTTTTGGCACGTCCCAAAACGGTGGTTAACTCTTTGTTAACCATACCATTTAGAATTTTACTCAATTTGCGGCCGATTCATTGCAGGCTAAGGGCGATTTAGGGTTAATCCATGGTTAAAGCTCATGGAACAAATGCCAATGCCCTTAGGCCAGACCTTTCCCGACGGAAATTTTTCAGCAAAGCTTCTTTCCACTCTCGACCATGTCGAGTACCGGCGGATCGAGAGTAACGAGGATTTCGAGGATATCGCCCGGCTGCGATACAAGGCCTACAAGACGCACAACGTGCTGCCGGTGGCGGCAACCAAGCTGATCGACGAGATCGATTTCGACAAGAATGCGCATGTCTTCGGCGTCTATTACGACGAGGAACTGGTCAGTACGATCCGGCTCCACTACGTCACGCCGGAACACCGGGTCTGCCAGTCGATCAGCATCTTCCCCGAGGCCGTGAACGGGCTTCTCGATGCCGGCATGACACTGATCGATTCCGCGCGTTTCGCCATTGCCCCGGAATATGCCAGCGAACTTTCGGCCATGCCCTACCTTACGGTGCGGCTGACGCCGGTCGCGGCGATCTATTTCGATGCGGACCGGGTGCTGCAGCCGATCCGCCCGGCGCATGCGGCATTTTACCGCCGGTTCTTCTACGCCCAGCCGCTCGTAGCCCCGCGTCGGATCCCGACATACGACTTCGATCTGATGCTGCTTGCCTCGCAGACGCGCGAATTGCGCTCGAAGATGATGAAGCGCTTCCCGGCCTTCCAGTCGGAAGCCTACGAGCGCCGCATGCTGTTTGCGCGCTCCTCGAATTTCGACACCGCGCCGCTCACCATCCTGCCGACGGCCCGCATCGCCGGCCGGCCGAATTCCCCCGAAATGTCCTATCTGACCTGAAGCGCCGGTGCTTCATGCTTCGGCGTACCGGAAGCCATTGTGGCGGCATTGCGCTTTCCCCTTGCTTTGTGTAAGGCCTGAAGTGACCTCCATCGTGCCGAACGAGGCATGATTCCGGATGTCGACAAGGGTTTTCCCGCCCGCGCCCACGCTTCGATCAAGCGGACCGCGTGCGGCTGATGAAGGAGACGGGACTGATGGACAATCACCATAGCGGGCCGGTGGAAACGGGTGCTCCCATGGATTATGCGGAACACGACAGGACCTACAACGCATTCCTCGCCGGTGCGAAATGGGGCACGATGGCCGTCGTCATCCTGATGATCGCGATGGCCGCTGGTTTCTTCGGCGGGGCCGGCTTCATCGGCAGCCTCATCGTCTTCATCATTCTCAATATCGCCGGCGTTTTCCTGCTGCGTTGATCCGGCTCGGCCCATCGGGCGGCGGGCCTTGAGGCAGGGCGAAACATTTCGCCCGCCTTGCGATATCGACTGGGAGGAGACAGTCTTTGCCGAAGATCGTATTTGTATGCCGCGAAGGTTCCGACGAACCGCGCGTGGCCGCTTCGCCCGAGAGCGTCAAGCGGCTTTCCGGACTGGGATTGTCCGTTCTGGTTGAGAGCGGAGCAGGTCTTTCCTCCGGTGTTCCCGACAAGGATTTCGAAGCCACGGGCGCTCGCATCGCCGGTCCCGGCGAGGTGGGTTCGGCGGATATCATCCTGAAAGTCAACCGGCCGACGGCGGCGGAGATGGCGTCCTACAAGCCAGGCGCCGTCGTGTTCGCGGTCATGGACCCCTACGGCAACGAGGCGGCGCTTGCGGACATGGCGAAAGCGGGGCTCACCACCTTTGCCATGGAACTGATGCCGCGCATCACCCGTGCCCAGTCGATGGACGTGCTATCCTCTCAGGCGAACCTTGCCGGTTATCGCGCCGTCATCGACGCTTCTCACGAATACGGCCGCGCCATGCCGATGATGATGACCGCCGCCGGCACCGTGCCTGCGGCAAAGGTGTTCGTCATGGGCGCCGGTGTTGCCGGCCTGCAGGCGATCGCCACGGCCCGCCGTCTCGGCGCTGTGGTCTCGGCGACCGACGTTCGCCCCGCCGCCAAGGAACAGGTCGCCTCGCTCGGTGCCAAGTTCATCGCGGTCGAGGACGAGGAATTCAAAGCGGCCGAAACCGCCGCCGGTTATGCCAAGCCGATGTCGGCCGAATATCAGGCCAAGCAGGCAGCACTGGTTGCCGAGCATATCGCCAAGCAGGACATCGTCATCACCACGGCCCTCATTCCGGGCCGGCCGGCACCGAAGCTGGTGTCGCGCGCCATGCTGGCGTCGATGAAGCCGGGTTCGGTGGCCGTCGACCTTGCCGTCGAGCGCGGCGGTAATATCGAAGGTTCGGAAAAGGGCAGGGTCGCCGATGTCGAGGGTGTCACGGTGATCGGTTACGCCAATGTCGCCGGCCGCATCGCAGCGTCGGCTTCCGCGCTTTATGCCCGTAACCTGTTCGCCTTCATCGAAACCATGGTCGACAAGGGTACCAAGGAATTTGCGGTCAATGCCGAGGACGAGCTCGTCAAGGCGACCATGCTGACCAATGGCGGCCGGGTCGTGCATCCAAACTTCGCCGAGGCTGCTGCTGCGTTCGTCGGCGAGACGCCGGCTGTTGCGCCGGTCGGAGACCCGGTCGAGGAGCCCGCCGGTTCCAAACCGGCCCGTGCCCGCAAGAAACCTGCCGCCGCAGAAGCCGAGAAGGCCGGGGATGCCGCAGCCGAGGAGACGCTTTGATGGCCACTGAAGCAATGAACAAGGCACTGGAGCAGCTCGACCAGGCCGTGACCGCCGTGATGACCGCCGCCGCCCAGGCACCGGAAGCGGCAAGCGCTGCAACCGGCGGGGCGATCGATCCCTTCGTCTTCCGCCTGGCGATCTTCGTGCTGTCGATCTTCGTCGGCTATTACGTCGTCTGGTCGGTGACGCCGGCGCTGCATACGCCGCTGATGGCGGTTACCAACGCGATCTCCTCGGTCATCGTCGTCGGCGCGCTGCTTGCGGTCGGCGTATCTGCGAGCGGCTTTGCGACCGGCTTCGGTTTCGTGGCGCTGGTGCTCGTCTCGGTGAACATCTTTGGCGGCTTCCTGGTGACCAGCCGGATGCTCGCCATGTACAAGAAAAAAGATCGCTGAGGGTTCGGATACCATGTCGCAGAGCCTCGCAGCTTTCCTCTATCTCGTGTCCGGCGTGCTGTTCATCACGGCGCTCCGGGGGCTTTCCCACCCGACGACCAGCCGCAAGGGCAATGTCTACGGCATGGTCGGCATGGCTATCGCCATCGTCACCACCCTTCTGCTCGCCACGCCCACGTTCGGCGGCTTCATCCTGATCGTGCTGGCGCTCAGCATCGGCGGCGGGGCAGGGGCCTATATCGCCCGCACCATTCCGATGACGGCGATGCCGCAGCTCGTCGCCGGCTTCCATTCGCTGGTCGGCTTCGCCGCGGTGATGGTGGCGGCAGCGGCGCTTTATGCGCCTGACTCCTTCGGCATCGGCGCGATCGGCCATATTCACGGCCAGGCACTGATCGAACTGGCGCTCGGTGCGGCGATCGGCGCGATTACCTTTACCGGATCGGTCATCGCCTTCCTGAAGCTCGACGGACGGATGTCCGGCAAGCCGATCATGCTGCCCTACCGGCACGCCATCAATATCGGCCTGCTGGTCCTGGTCGTCGTCTTCATCTTCGGCCTGGTCCAGACGGAGAGCCATTTCGATTTCTGGCTGGTCGTGGTGCTGGCGCTGGCGCTCGGCGTGCTGCTGATCGTGCCGATCGGCGGTGCCGACATGCCGGTCGTCGTCTCGATGCTGAACTCCTATTCCGGCTGGGCCGCCGCCGGTATCGGGTTTACGCTCGGCAACCTGGCGCTGATCATTACCGGCGCGCTGGTCGGCTCGTCGGGTGCGATCCTTTCCTACATCATGTGCAAGGGGATGAACCGCT
Source organism: Hyphomicrobiales bacterium (assembly GCA_900471605.1). Classification (GTDB taxonomy): domain Bacteria; phylum Pseudomonadota; class Alphaproteobacteria; order Rhizobiales; family Rhizobiaceae; genus Neorhizobium. Next base: position 13,115 of record UCEY01000057.1, read on the forward strand.
CCTTCATCTCGGTCATTCTGGGCGGCTTCGGCGGCGAGACGGCGTCTGGCGGCAGCGATGACGGCGTGCAGCGCACGGTGAAGCAGGGCTCTGCCGACGACGCTGCCTTCCTGATGCAGAATGCCGAGAAGGTGATCATCGTGCCGGGTTACGGCATGGCCGTCGCCCAGGCGCAGCATGCGCTACGCGAGCTTGCCGATACGCTGAAAAGCCACGGCGTCGAGGTCAAATACGCGATCCATCCGGTCGCCGGCCGCATGCCGGGCCATATGAACGTGCTGCTCGCCGAAGCCAACGTGCCCTATGACGAGGTCTTCGAGCTCGAAGACATCAATGCTGAATTCGCCCAGGCCGACGTCGCCTATGTCATCGGCGCCAACGACGTCACCAACCCTGCGGCCCGCGACGACAAGACCTCGCCGATCTACGGCATGCCGATCCTCGACGTCGACAAGGCCAAGACTTGCCTCTTCGTCAAGCGTTCGCTCGGCTCGGGTTACGCCGGCATCGACAACACCCTGTTCTACAAGGACGGCACGATGATGCTCTTGGGCGACGCCAAGAAGATGACCGAGGACATCGTCAAGGCGATGAAGCACTGAGTGCGAACGGAAAATAGCGATGAGGGAGCCCGGCAGTGCCGGGCTTTTTTGTGAAAGCGCTTCATGCGAGATTGGAAGGGAGCAGGAGGCCAGAATGGCAATGATGTCTGACCAGAAGCAATTGCCAGACGAGCTGAACCGGCCTGTTCCCGCAGCCATGCGTGAAGCGCTTCTGAAGCAACTGAACAAATTCCGTGGCCGGCATCCCGAAGACTTCGTCTTCGACCGGGACGAGGCGAATCGCCGGTAATTTTCAAGCATGACCATCCCCACCAGCCACCCTTTCGATTTCGATCCCACCTACGGCATGGGGCTCAAGCAGCTTCAGGCCGTCGTGCCGCCGCAGGCGCCTGATGGGTTCGATGCGTTCTGGAAAGACCGCTACCGGCGGGCGATGACCGTCGATCTTGAGCCGGGGCTGCGCAAGAACGGGCTCGACCATCCGAAGTGGCATGTCTTCGACATCGCCTACATGTCGAGCGGGCGGTTTCCGATCGGCGGCTGGCTGCTGTTGCCGAAAAAGGGCGAGATCCGGCGCGGCCTCGTCGTCGGGCATGGTTATGGCGGACGCGATGCCCCTGACCTCGACATTCCGGTCGAGGAAACCGCGGTGCTTTTTCCCTGTTTTCGCGGCATGTCGCGCAGCACCCGTCCGCCGATCTCGCCGGACAGCTACTGGCACGTGCTGCATGACATCGACAAGCCGGACCGCTACATCATCGGCGGCTGCGTCGAGGACCTGTGGGTCGGCGTGAGCATGCTGATCGCCCTTTATCCCTGGCTGTCGGGGCATATTGGCTATAGCGGCATCAGTTTCGGCGGCGGCATCGGCGGGCTCGCCATCCCTTTCGACAGCCGAATTGACCGGGGGCATCTGTCGCTGCCGACCTTCGGGCATCAGGAACTCAGGCTGAAGCTGAAAAGCATCGGCAGCGCCGCGTCCGTGCAGGCCTATCAGGCGAAATACGGCAATGCCCTGAAGACGCTGCGCCTGCATGATTCGGCGGTGGCGGCGAGCCGCATCACCGTGCCGATGCTGATGAGCGTGGCGCTGTTCGATCCGGCGGTCGCGCCGCCCTGCCAGTTCGCGGTGGCCAACGCAATTGCGAAATCAAAATTTAACGAAAACTTCATCCTCGATGCCGGACATTTCGATTATCCTGATTGTGCGTCGCAAGAGGCGGCCCTTCGCGACAGGGTCGGACAGTTCTTCAAGGTGTCATGAACCGCGAATATCTGCGCTGGTACAGCCAGCGGCTCCATCGAGACATGGAACTCCTGGTGTTCGGCCATGCCGGCGCCAAGGTGCTGATGTTTCCGACCCGGGAAGGACGTTTCTGGGAATATGAAGAGCTCGGCGTCGTTGCAAGCCTTGGCGACAAGATCCACGCCGGCCAGCTGCAGCTCTATTGCGTCGATGGGCTGGCGACCGAGACCTTCTACGACAAGCGGCAGCACCCTTCGGTGCGGATCCGCCGGCACGCGGCCTTCGAGGATTATATCCTCAACGAAGTCCTGCCGCTGATGGCCGACCGGAACGGACATGACTGCACGATCGCGCAGGGCTGCAGCCTCGGGGCCTTCCAGGCAGCCAGCATCGCCTTTCGCCATCCGCATCTGTTCCGCAAGCTCGTCGCTTTTTCGGGGCGCTACGACCTGACGCTCAAGGTGGAGGCCTTTGGCGACCTGCTGGACGGCTATTACGACGATGCGGTCTATTTTCACACCCCGTCGCATTTCCTGCCCGGCATAACCTCCGGCGAGCAGCTCGACAGGCTGCGGCAGGTGGAGATCGTGCTGACCATCGGGGATGCCGACCCGTTCCTTGACAACAACCAGCATCTCAGCCGGGTTCTGTCCGAAAAGGGCGTCGGGCACCGGATGCATGTCTGGGAGGGGCGCGCCCATCGGGCAGGCGCCTGGCGCAGGATGGCGGCGCTTTATATCTGAAACCGGGTGCGCCGACCCTAGCTGCTGGCGCGGGTGCGGGACGCGCCGTCCTGTGCCGGCTTGTAGTTCGGGTCGAGTCGCATGGCATGCGAATAGGACTTGTAGGCACGCCCCTTGTCGCCGCGGCGTTCGTAGACCAGCGCCTGGTTCGCCCAGGATTCGGCGAGCTTGTCGTTGAGCTCGATCGCGTGGTTGAAATCGGCGAACGCGTTGTCGTCGTCGTTGAGGGCGACATAGGAAATGCCGCGGCCGTTATAGGGCTCTGGCGAATTCGGCGACAGCGAGATGGCCTTCGAGAAATCCTCGATCGCCTGGGCGTGCTGGCCGCGCAGCTGGTAGATCAGGCCGCGATTGTGCCAGGCGCGGCCATCGGTGGTCTCGAGCTGGATCGCCTTGTTGAAGTCGTTGAAGGCTTCATTGGTGCGGCCGGCCTGGCGATAGATATTGCCGCGGCCGATATAGGCGACGTCGTAGTTCGGGTTGATCTGGAGCGAGCGGTTGTAGTCGTTCGCCGCTTCGACGGGCTTGCCCATGTTGCGGTAGACGAGCGCCCGGTTGGCATAGGCCTGGTAGAATTGCGGATTGAGCTGGATGGCGCGGTTGAAGTCCTCCAGGGCGCGAGAAAATTCGCCGGCGCGTCCATAAGCGGTGCCACGGACGTTGTAGCCTTCCGGATCCTGCGGGCTGGAATTGATGACCGACGAAAGAGAAGCGATGTTCTCTTGCGACCCCTGGGCGCGGTCGACGGTGATCATGTCGGTGGAGGTCGTGGTCGCGCAGCCGGCAAGCGCCAGGAGGGCGATCAGTGCAACGGGCAGGGCAGGTTTGCTACGTGACATTCTGGGCGAGAGGCCGGAAATTTGGGTTCCACGATCGAGAACGGCATATTTGGCGGCCATCAGGCGCATTTCCTCATGTCGGGCAAAGAGCGGTTTATTGTTCTGCATGTCGAAGTCCCAAAACCGTTTCAGATTCGGGCGAAATGCAGTCGGTGCTCAGACCAAATCAAAAAGAGCGGCGGCGCCCATGTCGCCACCGCCCTGAAAGCATACGAAAACGTCCAAAAAACGGCCGATCAACGGGCCGGGCGCGCCGGAGCGGCAATCAGGCCTTCGCGCTGCATGCGCTTGCGGGCCAGCTTGCGAACGCGGCGAACAGCCTCGGCCTTTTCACGGGCGCGCTTCTGCGACGGCTTCTCGTAATAATCGCGCATCTTCATTTCACGGAAAATGCCTTCGCGCTGCATCTTCTTCTTGAGAGCGCGGAGCGCCTGATCAACGTTGTTGTCGCGGACAAGTACCTGCACGTGAATCCCGTTCCTTTGGTTTTGTTGCTCGCCTGGATCGGTACGATTCGAGGCGAAAGAATAACGTCCGCTCGGCCTGGAGCCGTGCGATTGATGACGGCAGATAGCAGAAGAGATACGGGAAGTCCAGACGCATTAAGGACGATTGCGCCATTTCGGCGGCGTTTTGCGGAGGTGACGCCAAATGTGAAGAGCCTGTCTCGGTTCGCGGCAAGAGTGTGGCAGATCCGGGCGCTGCCGGTTCGCGCGGTTATTCCTCGCCGATTTTCACAATGCGCGGCCGGGCGGCGCGACCGGGCTCGCGCATGGCTGGCGGAGGATTTGGCCCGTGTCGATGGAGGGGGCGAATGCGTCGCAATAGAGCCATTGCGACGCATATTGATTTGCGATGGGTATGGCACTACCCAAAAGCCGCCCCCGCGATCGGGGCTGACGATCCGAGGAGTTTGAGGCGAGATGCGCAGATATTCGGTTTTCGCCGTCGCCCGCGAGGCGATGCGTGCCCACAAGGGCTGGGAGGCGCAGTGGTCCTCGCCGGAGCCGCGCAGCGCTTACGACGTGATCATCGTCGGGGCAGGCGGACATGGTCTCGGAGCTGCCTATTACCTGGCCAAGGAACACGGCATCACCAATGTCGCGGTGATCGAAAAGGGCTGGCTCGGCGGCGGCAATACCGGCCGCAACACGACGATCATCCGCTCCAACTATCTCTATGAAGAGAGCATGGACATCTACGAGCATTCGCTGAAGCTCTGGGAGGGGCTGAGCCAGGACCTCAATTACAATGTCATGTATTCTCCGCGCGGCGTGATGATGCTCTCGCACAACACGCACGACATGCAGAGCTTCAAGCGCCATATCAATGCTAACCGGCTCTACGGCATCGACAACGAATGGCTGACCCCGGAAGAGGCCAAGGCCTATGTTCCGGTTCTCGATATCGCCAAGACGGCGCGCTACCCGATCAACGGCGCGGCGCTCCAGCGGCGCGGCGGCACCGCCCGCCACGATGCCGTCGCATGGGGTTATGCCCGTGCCGCATCCGATCGCGGCGTCCACATCATCCAGAACTGCGAGGTCACCGGCATCCGCCGCGGACCGAACGGCGAGGTTCTGGGCGTCGAAACATCGAAGGGCTTTATCGGCGCCAAGAAGATCGGCGTTTCGGCGGCCGGACATTCCTCCGTGGTGATGGAAATGGCGGGCGTGCGCGTGCCGCTCCACAGCACGCCGCTGCAGGCGCTGGTGTCGGAGCCGCTGAAGCCGATCTTTCCCTGCGTCGTGATGTCGAACACGGTGCATGCCTATATCTCGCAGTCGGACAAGGGCGAGCTCGTGATCGGCGCCGGCACCGACCAGTACAATTCCTATTCCCAGACCGGCGGCCTGCAGATCATCACCCATACGCTCGACGCCATCTGCGAGCTTTTCCCGATCTTCCGGCGGGTCAAGATGATGCGCCAGTGGGGCGGCATTACCGACAACACGCCGGATCGTTCGCCGATCCAGGGTGTGACGCCGGTTCCGGGCCTGTTCGTCAATTGCGGCTGGGGGACCGGCGGCTTCAAGGCGACGCCGGGTTCGGCCAACCTTTTCGCCCACCTGATCGCCAGGGGCGAGCCGCACCGGCTGGCGGCGGGGCTGACGCTTGACCGGTTCCGCACCGGGAGGCTGATCGACGAAGCGGCAGCCGCCGCCGTTGCGCATTAAAACAGGGACATCAAGATGCTGCTGATCCATTGCCCCTATTGCGAGGAAGATCGCTCCGAACTCGAATTCCGATGGGCCGGCGAGGCGCATATCGCGCGGCCGGAGAATATCGCGGCGATCTCGGACGAGGAGTTCGCGGAATATTTCTTCCTGCGCAACAACGAAAAGGGCCTCACCTATGAGCGCTGGCGGCATATCCATGGCTGCGGCCGTTTCTTCAACGCGGCCCGCGACACCGTGAGCGACAGGTTCCTGACCACCTACAAGGCGGGCCTGCCGAAACAGGTGCTGCCGGAAACAGGGGCGTCCGAAAAGACCGTCGAGACCTATGAAGCAACCGAGGGAGACGCACGATGAGCGCTTCCTCCAATTCCGGCGCTTACCGAATCAAGGGTGCGGGACGTTTGACGCCGGCCCGCACGGCGCGTTTCACCTTCGACGGCAAGAGCTATACCGCGCTGGAAGGCGATACCGTCGCCTCGGCGCTCCTGGCGCATGGCGTCCATCTGCTCGGCCGTTCGTTCAAATACCACCGTCCGCGCGGCATTCTGTCCGCCGGGCCGGAGGAGCCGAATGCGCTGATCGACGTGTCGCGCGACGCGGCCCGGCGCCAGCCGAACGTGCGCGCGACGGTGCAGGAAGTGTTCGATGGGGCGAAGATCGCCTCGCAGAACCGCTGGCCGTCGCTGAAGTTCGATGTCGGGGCGATCAACAATCTCTTCTCGCCGTTCTTCGCGGCCGGTTTCTACTACAAGACCTTCATGTGGCCGCGGGAGGCCTGGGTGAAGGTCTATGAACCCTTCATCCGCCGCGCGGCCGGCCTCGGCGTCGCGCCGACGGAGGAGGACCCGGATCACTATGCCAGCCGCTACGCCCATTGCGACGTGCTGATTGCAGGCGCCGGCGTGGCCGGCCTGACGGCGGCGCTTTCGGCCGCCGCCACGGGGCAAAGCGTTTTCCTCGTCGACGAGCAGCCGCAAGTGGGCGGGGCGCTGCATTACGATGCCGCGACCACGATCGACGGGCAGAACGGCTACGACTGGGCGCAGAGGACGGCGGCGAAGCTGCGGGCGATGCCGAACGTCACCGTGCTGACCCGCACGACCGTGTTCGGTTACTACAACCACGGCTTCCTCGGCCTCGTGGAACGGGTGACCGACCATGTCGCGAAGCCGGGCAAGGATTTGCCGCGCGAGCGGCTGTGGCAGGTGCGGGCAAAACGGGTGGTGCTGGCGACCGGTTCGATCGAACGGCACATGGTATTCGCCAACAACGACCGGCCAGGCATCATGCTGGCGTCCGCGGCGCGCACCTTCCTCAACCATCACGGCGTCGCGGTCGGCAGACAGGTCGGCGTCTATACGGCACATGATTCGGCTTACGAGGCTGCTTTCGACCTGAAGCGGGCGGGCGTCTCCATCGCGGCGATCGTCGACAACCGTCCCGATCCCAGCGAGGCGCTGCTGGCGGAAGCCCGCGCACTCGGCATTTCCGTGCTGAGCGGCCATGCGGTGACCGATACCGGCGGGCGGCTGCGGACCTCCTCGATGACCGTGGCGCGCAACGGCGGCGGCGATGCCCGCAAGATCGCCGTCGACGCGCTGATCGTCTCGGCCGGCTGGACGCCCTCCGTGCATCTGTTCTCGCAATCGCGCGGGAAGCTCCGGTTCGACGAGGCCAACCAGCGTTTCCTGCCGGATATCTATGCGCAGGACTGCGTCTCGATCGGCGCCTGCAACGGCACGGACGATCTGGCTGAGCTGATCGGCGAGGCGATCGCGGCCGGTGGCGGTTCGGTGGCGCTGTCCGGCGAGAACCGGTTCGAATGGACCGGCGGCATGATCGGTGCTGCCGAAGGGGCGGGGCCTGATACCACCGTCAAGGCTTTCGTCGATTTCCAGCACGACGTGACCGCCAAGGATATCCGCCTTGCGGTGCGCGAGGGCATGCACTCGATCGAGCATATCAAGCGCTTCACTACCAATGGCATGGCCTCCGACCAGGGCAAGCTTTCCAACATGCACGGCCTTGCCATCGCGGCCGAAATGCTCGACCGGCCGATCCCGAAGGTGGGCCTGACGACATTCCGCGCCCCCTATACGCCGGTGACCTACGGCACGCTGGTCGGCCATTCGCGCGGCGAATTGTTCGACCCGGCGCGCAAGACGCCGATGCACGCGCTCGAAACGGCGGAGGGCGCCGAGTTCGAGGATGTCGGCAACTGGAAACGCGCCTGGTATTACCCGAAGCGCGGCGAGGACATGCTGGCCGCCGTCAACCGCGAGTGCCGTACGGTGCGCGAGGTGGCGGGCGTGTTCAACGGCTCGACGCTTGGCAAGATCGAGGTTGTCGGGCCGGACGCTGCGGAATTCCTCAATCTTCTCTACACGAATGCGTGGGGCAACCTGAAGCCCGGCAAGAGCCGCTACGGGATCATGACCCGGGAGGACGGGTTCGTGTACGACGACGGCGTCGTCGGCCGGCTCGCCGAAGACCGGTTCCATGTGACGACCACGACCGGCGGCGCGCCGCGCGTGCTGCATCACATGGAAGATTACCTGCAGACGGAGTTCCCGCATCTGCGCGTCTGGCTGACCTCCACCACGGAGCAATGGGCGGTCATCGCCGTGCAGGGTCCGAAGGCGCGCGAGATCATCGAGCCCTTCGTCGAGGGCGTCGATCTCTCTAACGAAGCCTTCCCGCATATGAGCGTGGCGGAATGCTCGGTGATGGGCGCGCCGGCACGGCTGTTCCGCGTCTCGTTCACCGGCGAGCTCGGTTACGAAATCAACGTGCCGGCGGATTACGGCCCGGCGGTGTGGAAGGCGATCTGGGAGCGGGCCGAGCCGATGGGCGCCTGCCTCTACGGCACCGAGACCATGCACGTGCTGCGCGCCGAAAAGGGCTATATCATCGTCGGCCAGGATACGGACGGCACGGTGACGCCGGACGATGCCGGGCTTGCCTGGGCCGTCTCTTCCAAGAAGCCGGATTTCGTCGGCATTCGCGGGCTGAAGCGTCCCGACCTGGTGCGCGAGGGCCGCAAGCAGCTCGTTGGCCTCCTGACCAAGGATCCGAATGTGGTGCTGGAAGAGGGCGGCCAGATCGTCGTCGATCCGAACCAGCCCAAGCCGATGACCATGCTTGGCCATGTCACCTCCGCCTACTGGTCGGAAAATTGCGGCCGCTCGATCGCGCTCGCCCTGGTCGCCGGCGGCCGGGCGCGGATGGGAGAGACACTTTATGTGCCGCTCGCCGACCGGACGATCGAGGTGGAAGTGACCGACATGGTGTTCTTCGACAAGCAGGGAGGCCGTATCCATGGCTGATCATATCGCCGTCCGCACGCTTCCGCTTACCGGCTTCCATGGCGGCTCATCGGCCGTCCGGCTCGAGGCGGCGGCGCCTGCCGAACGCATTTCGCTGCGCGTCAGGGCCGAGGATGTCGCCGCCCTTTCGGGGCCGCTTGGCATCGATCTGCCGGTGAAACCGAAGACCTCGTCTTCCGACAACGGTCGCACGGCGCTCTGGCTCGGGCCGGACGAATGGCTGGTGATCGCAGAAGGCGGCAGCGATGTCGGTAACAGCCTGATGCAGGCCGCGAAGAATTCCGGTGCGCTGCATTCGGCAGCCGATGTCTCCCACCGCAATACGGCGATCCTCGTTTCAGGGCAGGGCGCGGCGGCGGCGATCAATGCGGGCTGCCCGCAGGACCTGTCGCTAAAAGCGTTTCCCGTCGGGGCGTGCTCGCGAACCGTTCTCGGCAAGGTGGAGATCGTGCTCTTGAGGACGGCGGAAGAGGCGTTCCGGGTGGAAGTCTGGCGGTCGTTTTCAGACTATGCGTTCGGGCTTTTGGCCGAGGGCGCGCAGGACGCTGCGGTATAAGACGATAGCCTCACTTGACTTGCGCGGCGGGAACCGCACTCTCCTTCAAGCAAGGGGAGGATCTCATGGGACAATTTACACTGATGGCGATTGCCGTCGTCGCCGCGGTGATCGGCGGGGCGATCGCAGCAAGGCTTGCCGGGATCGAGATCTGGAAAGGGGCGCTGGTCGGTGGCTGCGCGTCGATTGCGGGCGTGCTCGCCTTCTTCGCCCCGGGGATCGACCGGAACCTCTCAATCCCAATGGCCGGCCTGATCGCTGCCGGCATTTCCGGCTCGGCCGTCGGCCTGACGCCGGCGCGCACCGCCAATATCGCCATCGGTGCCGCCCTGCCGCCGCTTATCGGTTTCGTGCTGATGGAAATGGGCGTTTAGACAACGCGGGTCATTCGCCGGGCTGGCGGGACTTGTGCTTGCGGTCGAGGTCCCATTCGTGCAGGCGATAGGCCGTGTAGGCGATGATCCCGATGATCGCCGGCATTCCGAACGAGACGAAAAGCCATTCTGCCGTCATGCCAGTCTCCTCAGGGTTAGCCTCGCCAAGTAATGTAGGAAGACCGCAATCATGAGCCAACCTAAAAAATATCCTACCACAGCGATGCCGAACTGGGTACCGACATTGCCGATGCCATAAAGCATCGCCGCAACCGGTGTGACGACGCCGACCGTGACGCAGGCTGTCGAGGCTCGATCGAAGGCATTCGCCAGGAGCTTCGTCTGCTCGATCTCGGCTAGGTTCAGGTCGCTCAAATCTCCCAGCCCTTCCATTTCACCCAGCGGCCGTGCGGATCGACGCGGGCGAGTTCGCGGGTTTCGCCGCTCGGCCAGATCTGCAGGCTGAGCGATGCGCTGTTCGGGTCGTCGTCCATTTCCATCTGCAGGCGAGCGAGCTGAGCTTCCTGCGTCGCGCGGTGGCCGGCCTCGGCGATGATCGCCTCGCCGGCGGTGCGGGCTTCCGGCGGCAGGTATTGCCACGCGATCGAGTGGAAGACGACATGTACGGTGCCGGGTCGGAGCGTTTTAAGGCGTTCGTCGCGCAGCCAGGCCAGTGCGTCGCCCCTCACTACCGGTGCCTTGTGCTGCCTGGCGATATCGAGAGCGGCGCGGGTGCGGACCACGCGGTCGGTCTGGTCGGCCCAGAGATAGGACAGAAGCCGCAGGCTGTCTTCCGGCGAGTGCGGGTCAAGGGGATTGAGGTCGCATCCGGCACGGCCCTCGACCGCGATGTCAGCACGAGGCGGCGGCGGACCTTCCCAATCCGGCCGGAGTTCGACCGGTGACGACGGATCGCCCCAGAGCAAGCCGCCGAGATCGTAGCGATAGCGGTCCCAGTTGAGGTTGAGGCCCATGCTGGCGCCGAATTCCGAAAGGATCAGCGGCTTGCCGAGCCGCTCGGCCACGGTGAGGAAGCCGGCAAGCAGGGCGCTGGAGCGGCGCACCTCGTTGGTCTGCGGTGCAAAAGCCAGCCGTTCCAGAATGAAGGTCTCGTGCGTCTCGAAAGCCTGACGGATCGCCGCCCAAAGCGCATCGTCGGAAACGTCGTTCGGCGGATAGGCAGCCCTGAGCTCATCGTCCTTGCCGTCGATCACCAGAGCATGCAAGGCACCGGCGAGGCGGGTCGGCAGGATGTCGCCGCGGGTGCCCGGATCGCCTTCCCAGCTCAGGATGCGCCGGCCGACTGCGCTGGAGCGATCGAGACGCGCCAGCATCAGCTTGCCCAAGCGGCTGGTGAACGGTGAGCCCAGGAGTTCGCCGGCAACCACCTGTTCGCGGAACGACCGCCAGATCCGTTCTTCCGAGGCCATGGCGCTCACACTCCTTCGGGGCGGTCCTTCGGGTCGAACTGGATGATGGTGGTCCAGATGGCCGTGAGCGCCGGCTTCTTTTCGTTGTCGATCTCGACCGACACGTCGTAGGTGGTCATCAGCATGCCGGCGCCGCGGAAGCGGATTTCGGCAAGGGTGAAATGGCCGCGGATGCGGCTGCCGCTTTTCACCGGAGACATGAAGCGGATGCGGTCGAAACCGTAATTGATGCCCATAGTCTGTTCGCGGATCTTGGGCACGCAGTTGTAGTTCATGGCAGACAGCAGCGACAGCGTCAGGAAACCGTGGGCGATGGTGCCGCCGAAGGGGCTTTCGGCAGCGGCGCGCTGCGGATCGACATGGATGAACTGGTGATCGTGGGTGGCGTTTGCGAAGAGGTCGATCATCGGCTGGTCCACCGTGATCCATTCCGATGTGCCGACTTCCGTGCCAACCAAACCCTGGATTTCGGTTAGCGAAATTTCACGCATGCGACCTCACTGATTTCCTTGAGACGTTGATGCAATTCCGGAGGGAAGAGACCTGCTGGCGTGCCGGAACCGTTCGGGGAACGGGCGGACTTTACAGGGTTTACATGGGTTGGCGAGCGTTTTTTGCGCCGCATCATTCCTCGATGCAGAAACGCACGGAACGAGGGGGAAGCACCTGATTCCAGAGCTCGTGGGAGGCGAAATGCCTCCAACCCCAGCCGGGAAGGGCAAAACTCACCGGCTCCGGGCCACGGTTGAAGAGGATGGCGATCCGGGTGTCCCGGTCAGTCTGCCGGTCGAGCGTTTTCAGCACCATGCCGAACGCCGGGTTGTCCGGATTTTCCCAGTCGCCGACCTCCATCGGCCTGCCGGAGGCCGACAGCCATTCGACATCTCCCCTGCCGGTGAAGAAGGAGGTCTGCGAAAAGACAGCGAAGCGTTTGCGGATCGCGGCGAGCATGGCGGTGTGCTCGATCAGCGCCTTGTCGGCCCTGCTCCAGTCGAACCAGGTGATGGCGTTGTCCTGGCAATAGGCGTTGTTGTTGCCGCGCTGGCTGCGGCCCGCCTCGTCGCCCATGGTCAGCATCACCGTGCCGCGGCTGGCGAAGAGGGTGGAAAGGAGGGCGGCGACATCGCGGCGGCGGTTTTCATTGATGGCGGAATCGTCGGTTTCGCCTTCGACGCCGTTGTTCCAGGAGAAATTCTCGCCGTGGCCGTCGCGGTTTCCTTCGCCGTTCGCCTCGTTGTGCTTATGCTCGTTGGAGACGAGGTCCATCAGCGTGAAGCCGTCATGGGCGGCGAGGAAGTTGACGCTGCGCGTGCGGCCGGACTTTTCGAAGATGTCGGAGGAGCCAGCGAGCCTCGTCGCCAGCGCGCCCAAAGTCCATGGATCGCCGCGCCAGTAGCGGCGCATGTCGTCGCGGGCGCGGTCGTTCCATTCGAGGAAGGGTTCGGGGAAATTGCCGAGCTGATAACCGCCGTGGCCGATATCCCACGGCTCGGCGATCAGCACGCGGTCCTTCAGCGCCTCGTCCGAGATCATCGCCTTCAGCGTCTCGCCCTTGGCGTCGAAACCACCTTCCGTGCGGCCGATGATCGGGGCAAGGTCGAAGCGGAAACCGTCTATGCCGGCATGCACGACGAAATGGCGGAGCGTATCGACGATCAGCCGGCGGACGGAAGGATGGTCGCAGGCGAGCGTGTTGCCGGTGCCGGTGTCGTTGACGAGGTGGCCGGGCTCGCCGTGCATGTGGCGATAGTAGGAGCGGTTGTCGAGGCCGCGCATGGAGAGCGTCGCGCCAAAACGGTCGCTTTCGCCGGTATGGTTGAAGACGAGGTCGAGGATCACGCCGATGCCGGCCTGATGCAGGGTCGCCACCGTCTCGCGCAGTTCCCGGATACCGCCGGGGCAGAGGCGCGGATCGAGCGCCATGAAGGCGACGGGATTGTAGCCCCAGCCGTTGGTGAGGCCGAGCGGGGGCAAATGCCGTTCATCGATCCAGGCGGTGATGGGCATCAGTTCGATTGCATCGACGCCGAGCTTTTTCAGATGCGCGATGATCGAGGGATGGGCGAGTGCTGCGACCGTGCCGCGCTGTTTTTCCGGTATCGCCGGGTGCAGCATGGTGAAAGGCTTGACGGCGACCTCGTAGACGAAACCGCCGGGCGGCAGGATCGGACGGCCGATCTTGGCGAGCGGGTCGCGGGTGATGATCGTCTTCGGTACGAGATCGGCGGTATCGACGCCGAACATCGAGAGCCGGGCGTCGTGCCGGAAGGGCCGGTCGAGTTCGCGTGCATAGGGATCAACGAGCAGTTTCGATGAATCGAACCAAGCACCGTTGTCGGGATCGTAGGCGCCCCAGGCGCGGTAGCCGTAGCGGACGCCGGCATTGAGCGCCGGCACCGAGACGCGGTGGATGTCGTCGCGGCCGCGCACCAGGCGGTGGCGGGCGGTTTCCCGCTTTCCCTCAGTGTCGAAGAGGCAGAGTTCGATGCGTTCGGCATTGTGCGACCAGACGGCAAAATCGGCGCCGTCTGTGGTCAGGGTTACGCCGAGTTTTACTGCGGCTGGTTTTTGCATCGTCTCGGAAAGCCTCTGGCGTAAGACGCCTGTCTTCAAAACAACGAACAGCCACACGGCTATTTAGTAAATACCAGATGCCGGGTGTTTCCCGTCTCCACATCTATTTGGCACTGATAACAACTAAACGACCAGGCAAACAAAACGCCGTCCACCAGTTCCACATCTGTGAAGTGATCGGGACGGCTTGGAAGGGTTGCACGCCAAACCGGCCCGTCATCGCCACTCACGGCGAGAAGGTTTTGATCGAGGCCGTCAGGTGGGCCGGATGGTTCCAGCAGCAGGACAGTCAGATTCTCTGAAATGGGAATTCTTTTCTGCATCTGTGTCCAGCCTGTATCGGTACACTATCCAGTTGTCACGTAATCACAGTCGGCTTGTCGCGGCCTGTCCTCTTGCGAAGCTCCGAAATCTGGTCGGCGACGGCGATCAGGTCGGCCAGGGCCTCCTGCGTGTCGATGCCGTGCTTGGCCGCATCCGGTTCGTAGCGCTCGACATAGACGCGGATCGTGGCGCCCGAGGTGCCGGTGCCGGAAAGGCGGAAGACGACGCGGGAGCCGCCTTCGAAGAGGATGCGGATGCCCTGGTTCTTGGAGACCGAGCCGTCGATCGGATCGTGATAGGCGAAGTCATCCGCGGTCGCGACTTTCAGCGCGCCGAAGGACTGGCCGGGCAACGAGGCCAGTTTTTCGCGCAGGGCGGCGATCAGCTGGTTGGCGGCCTCCGAATCGACCTCCTCGTAGTCGTGGCGGGAATAGTAGTTGCGGCCGTATTCGGCCCAGTGCTTTTTGACGATCTCTTCGACGCTTTCGTTGCGGGCGGCCATGATGTTCAGCCAGAAGAGCACGGCCCAGAGGCCGTCCTTCTCGCGGACGTGATCCGAGCCGGTGCCGAAGCTTTCTTCGCCGCAGACGGTCGCCTTGCCGGCGTCGAGCAGGTTGCCGAAGAATTTCCAGCCGGTCGGGGTTTCGTACATGCCGATGCCGAGCTTTTCGGCGACGCGGTCGGCGGCGGCGCTGGTCGGCATGGAGCGAGCGATGCCAGCGATGCCGCGGGCGTAACCGGGGGCGACGGTGGCGTTGGCGGCGATGATCGCAAGGCTGTCCGACGGGGTGACGAACATGCCCTTGCCGACGATCATGTTACGGTCGCCGTCGCCGTCGGAAGCGGCGCCGAAATGCGGGCCGTTCGGGCTCATGACATCGTCATAGAGGTCCTTGGCGTGGACGAGGTTGGGGTCCGGGTGATGGCCGCCGAAATCCGGCAAGGGGGTGGCGTTGCGCACCGAGCCTTCCGGCGCGCCGAGGCGTTTCTGGAGGATTTCGGTGGCGTAGGGGCCAGTGACGGCGCCCATCGAGTCGATGACCACGTTGACGCCGCTGGCGATCAGGGCGCGGATCGACGGGAAGTCGAAGAGCTGTTCCATCAGTTCGGCATAGTCGGCAACCGGGTCGATCACCTCGACCGCCATGCCGGCGACGTCGAAGGAGCCGAGCTGGTCGAGGTCGAGATCGGCGACGTCGGCGATTTTATAAGTGTCGATGACCTTGGAGCGGGCGAAGATCGCGTCGGTGATCTTTTCCGGTGCCGGGCCGCCATTGCCGATATTGTACTTGATGCCGAAATCCTCGGTCGGGCCGCCGGGATTGTGGCTGGCCGAGAGGATGATGCCGCCGAAGGCCTTGTACTTGCGGATGATGTTGGAGGCGGCGGGCGTCGAGAGGATGCCGCCCTGGCCGACCATGACCTTGCCGAAGCCGCTAGCGGCGGCCATCTTGATCGCCTTCTGGATGACTTCGCGATTGTAGTAGCGGCCGTCGCCGCCGATCACCAGTGCCTGACCCTGAAAACCTTCGAGACTGTCGAAGATCGACTGGATGAAGTTTTCCGCATAGTTCGTTTGCGCAAAAACGGGGACCTTTTTGCGCAGGCCGGACGTGCCGGGCTTCTGATCCTGAAAGGGTGTCGTCGAAACGGTCTTGATCATGGTCATGATCCTTTTTTGGCAATGAGGGTCTTGTAGAGCTCGGCGTAAAGCCCGGCGCTCTTTTCCCAGGAAACGTCGGATTTCATGCCCTGCTTCTGCATCTGCGTCCAGACTTTCGGCTGGTGGTAGAGGCGGACGGCGCGGCGAAGCGCGCGGCGCAGGTTGTCGGTGGTGACGGGGCCGAAGGAGACGCCCGTCGCGGCCTTGGTGGCAATCGCCGCATGGCTTGCGTCGATCACCGTGTCGTTCAAGCCGCCGGTACGGGCGACGACTGGAATACAGCCGTATCTGAGGCCATAGAGCTGGGTGAGGCCGCAGGGCTCGAAGCGCGAGGGGATGACGATCGCATCGCAACCTGCCTGCATCAGGTGGGAGAGCGGCTCGTCATAGATGGAAAGCATCGCGACCTTGCCGGGATGGCGCCTGGCGGCGGCATGGAAGGCGTTTTCGAGCGCCCGGTCGCCGGAGCCGAGCACGGCGAGGCGTCCACCCATGGCGACAAGGTCGTCGAGTGTTTCGGAGAGAAGGTCCATGCCCTTCTGCCAGGTGAGACGCGAGATGACGCAGAACAGCGGTCCGGCCTCCTGGTCGAGGCCGAAACGTTCAGCGACGGCCTGCTTGTTCTCGGCGCGGGTCTTCAGCGTCGTCGCGTTGTAATGGGATTTGACCGCGGGATCTTTGGCCGGGTCCCAGATGTCGGCGTCGATGCCGTTGACGATGCCGTGGAGATCGCCCTGGCGGAGCGCCAGCAGGCCTTCCAGCCCCATGCCGAATTCGGGCGTGAGGATTTCCTCGGCGTATGAGGGACTGACCGTGGAAATCGCCCAGCTCGTCTGCAGGCCGGCCTTCAGGAAACCGACGCCTCCAAAATATTCGACGCCCTCGATGCCGAAGGCATGCGCCGGCAGCTCGAGATAGGGGAAGATGTCGGCGCCATACTGGCCCTGGAAGGCGATGTTATGGATGGTGATGAGGGTTGGCACCTCGGGCACCGAGGAGTAACGCATGTAGGCCGGCACCATCGCCGCCTGCCAGTCGTGCACATGGACGATATTCGGCCGCCAGCCCTTTTCGCCATCCGCCATCGCACCCTGCGCGATCATCGCACCGGCCTTGGAGAGCGCCGCGAAGCGCCGCCAGTTGTCGAAGTGGTCCTTGGACGCGGCATCGACATAAGGCCCGCCCGGGCGGTCGAAGAAGACGGGCGAATCGAGGATCAGCAGGTCGAGGCCCTGATGCTCGACTTCGAGCACGTCGGCCCTGGCGCCGAGCAGGTTCTCGAAGCTGATGACGAGCTTCGGGTCCTTCACGGCCCGCATCACCGCCGGATAACCGGGCATCAGCGTCTTGACCGACACGCCATGGCCCTTCAGGGCAAGCGGTAGCGCGCCGGCCACATCGGCCAGCCCGCCGGTCTTCACGAGCGGATAGACTTCGGACGCGACCGAAAGCACTTGCATAAGACGTTACAGATCCAGTTTGTCGATCATCGACTGGGTGATCAGGCAGATACCGTTTTCGGTGCGGCGGAAACGCTTCGCATCGAGTTCGGGATCCTCGCCGACCACCAGGCCTTCGGGAATGGTTACACCGTGATCGATGACGACATTGCGAAGCTGCGCGCGCCGTCCGACCCTGACATTGGGGAGCACGACCGCGCCGTCGAGACGGGAATAGGAATTGGCCCGGACCCCGGTGAACAGCAGGCTCCGGTTGAGCGACGAACCGGAGATGATGCAGTCGCCGGACACGACCGAGGAGGTCGCGGAGCCGCGGCGGTCGTCGTCGTCATGGACGAATTTCGCCGGCGGGGTGATTTCCGCATAGGTCCAGATCGGCCAGGACTTGTCGTAGATATCGAGGCCGGGGACGATTTCCGTCAGGTCGATATTGGCCTGCCAATAGGCATCGACCGTGCCCGCATCGCGCCAGTAGGGCTCGCGCTCGAAATCGGAGCGGACGCAGCTGTCTGCGAAACGATGGGCGACGGCTTTGCCGTGCTCGACGATATAGGGGATGATGTCCTTGCCGAAATCGCGACTGGAGCCGGGGGTTTCGGCGTCGCGCTTCAGGAGTTCCATCAGGAACTTGGTGTGGAAGACGTAGATGCCCATCGATGCGAGCGCGAAACCCGGATTGCCGGGAATGCCGGGCGGATCGGCGGGCTTTTCGACGAAGGCGATGATCTCGTCCTTCTCGTTGACATGCATGACGCCGAAGCCGGTCGCCTCCATGCGCGGCACTTCCAGGCAGCCGACGGTGACCTGCGCGCCCGAGTCCACATGCTGCTGCAGCATGTATTCGTAGTCCATCTTGTAGACGTGGTCGCCGGCGAGGATGACCATGTATTCGGGCGCATAGGCCTCGATGATGTCGATATTCTGGAAGACGGCGTCGGCGGTACCCTCATACCATTGCGTCTCGGAGACGCGCTGGGAGGCGGGCAGGATGTCGAAGCTCTCGTTGCGTTCGGGCCGGAAGAAGTTCCAGCCGCGCTGCATGTGGCGGATCAGCGAATGCGCCTTGTACTGGGTGGCGACGCCGATGCGGCGGATGCCCGAGTTCAGCGCGTTCGACAGCGCGAAATCGATGATGCGCGCCTTGCCGCCGAAATAGACCGCCGGCTTGGCGCGGCGGTCGGTGAGCTCCTTCAAGCGGCTGCCGCGGCCGCCGGCAAGCACATAGGCCATTGCATCGCGCGACAGGGGCTGAATTCTCTTTTCGTTCATCGTTTCCCTCCCAAGGTCCCTTATGCCTGTTCCAGTTCGAGCATGATCGTCGCGAGCGGAGGCAGCGTGACTTCGGCCTGGACGGTTCCTCCCGCGTTCACGGCGTGAACGCGACCGCCATTGCCCTTGCCGCTGCCGCCGTAGATCTCGGCGTCGGTATTCAGGATTTCCCGCCATCTGCCCTCGTTTGGCAAGGGGATACGGAAGTTTTCACGATAGACGGGGGTGAAATTGCTGATCACCGCCACCGGCTTTTCTCCCGGCGACATGCGCAGCCACGCATAGACGGAATTTTCCGCGTCGTCGGCGATCAGCCAGCGAAAACCTTCGCCCTCGCAGTCGCGGGCATGCAGCGCAGGCTTCGAGCGGTAGGTGAAGTTGAGGTCGCGCACCAGGCGGCGCATGCCCTCGTGCGGATGGTACTGGAGCAGGTTCCAGTCGAGCGAGCGGGCCTCGCTCCACTCGCTCCACTGGGCGAATTCCTGGCCCATGAACAGCAGCTTCTTGCCGGGATAACCCCACATGAAACCGTAATAGGCACGCAGGTTGGCGAATTTCTGCCAGTCGTCGCCGGCCATCTTGGCGATCAGCGAGCCCTTGCCGTGGACGACCTCGTCGTGGGAGAGCGGCAGGACGAAATTCTCCGTATAGGCGTAGAGCAGGCCGAAGGTGAGTTCGTTGTGATGATGCTTGCGGTGGATCGGCTCGCGCTTCAGGTAGCTCAGCGTATCGTGCATGAAGCCCATGTTCCACTTGAAGCCGAAACCGAGGCCGCCCTCGTGGACGGGCTGCGAGACCTTCGGCCAGGACGTGGATTCTTCGGCGATCGTCATCACGCCGGGATGGGCGCCGTAGGAGAGCGAATTCATCTTCTGCAGGAAGCGCACGGCTTCGAGGTTTTCGCGCCCGCCATATTCGTTCGGTACCCATTCGCCCTCTTTGCGCGAATAGTCGAGATAGAGCATGGAGGCGACGGCATCGACGCGCAGGCCGTCGAGATGGAATTTTTCCGACCAATAGAGCGCGTTGTTGACGAGGTATGAGAGGACTTCGTTACGGCCGAAATTGTAGATCGCCGTGTTCCAGTCGGGGTGGAAACCCTGACGGGGGTCGGCGTGTTCGTAAAGGGCGGTGCCGTCGAAGAAGCGCAGGCCGTGGGCATCGGTCGGGAAATGCGCGGGCACCCAGTCGAGAATGACGCCGATGCCGACTTTGTGACAGCCGTTGACGAAACGGGCGAAACCTTCCGGCTCGCCGAACCTTGCGGTCGGGGCGAACAGCCCGGTCGTCTGATAACCCCAGGACGGATCGAAAGGATGTTCGGTGACGGGCAGGAACTCGATATGGGTGAAGCCCATATCGGTGCAATAGGGGATGAGTTCGGAGGCAAGCTCGTCCCAGGACAGGAAGGAGCCGTCCGGCTTCTTGCGCCAGGAGCCGGCATGCACTTCGTAGATGGTGATCGGCTGGCGGCGGTGGTCGGCCTTTTCCCAGAACTCCCGATGGGCCGCATCCTCCCATTTCTGGGAGAGCTCCGGCGCCGTGACCGAGGCGGTGTCGGGGCGCAGCTCGGCGCGGCGGGCATAAGGATCGGCCTTCAGCGGCAGGAGCTTGCCGTTCTTGCCGACGACTTCGAACTTGTAGGCGGAGCCGGCCCGGACGTCCGGGGCGAAGATTTCCCAGATGCCGGTATCGACCCGCAGCCGCATCACATGCCGGCGGCCGTCCCAGCCGTTGAAGTCGCCGACCACCGAGACGCGCTTGGCGTTCGGCGCCCAGACGGCAAAATGGAAACCCTCGACGCCCTCGTGTTTCAGGGCATGGGCGCCCATCTTGTCGAACAGGCGCAGGTGAGAGCCCTCGCGGACAAAATAATCGTCCATCGGGCCGAGCACCGGACCGAACGTATAGGGGTCGGTGACCGCCCATTCGTCATCGCCGCGGCGGGCGCGGTAACGGATGGGTTGAAGCTGCGTGGCGTTGACGAGGCCTTCGAAATATCCGGCCTCGTGGCGGCGCGTCAGTTCGCCGAGTTCGGTGCCACCAAGCGAAATCGCGGTGACCGCTTCGGCTCCCGGCACGAAACAGCGGACCCTGAAACCGTCCCCGAGCTTGTGAAGCCCGAGGACGGCGAAGGGGTTGGTATGCCTGCCTTCCAGAATCGCCTCGATCTCGGATAACGGTATTTCGCCAGGGGCTCTCCCGTCATCGACGCGCGGCGATTTTTTCATCAGGCTCTCCAGATTTCCGACGCATACTGACGAATAGTCCTGTCCGAGGAGAACCATCCCATCCGGGCGGTATTGCGAATTGTCTTCGAATACCAAGATTTAGGGTCTGACCAGATTTGGTCAACGTTGCGCTGGGCTTCCGCATAGGCGTCGAAATCGGCAGCAACCATGAACCAGTCGTGATTGTAGATGCCGTCGATCAGGCCGGTGAAGCGCGAGCGGTCGTCCGGCGAAAACACGCCCGATGCGATCGCGTTCAGCGCCTGGGCGAGTTCGCGCGACTTCTCGATGATGGCGCGCGGCTGGTGGCCTTCCTCGCGGACCTTGGCGACCTCGTCGGCGGTCATGCCGAAGATGACGATATTGTCCTCGCCGACATGGTCGCGCATCTCGACATTGGCGCCGTCGAGCGTGCCGATCGTCAGCGCGCCGTTCAGCGCGAACTTCATGTTGCCGGTGCCGGATGCTTCCATGCCGGCGGTCGAGATCTGTTCCGAAAGATCTGCGGCCGGGACCATGATCTCGGCGAGCGAGACGTTGTAGTTCGGCACGAAGACGATCTTGAGCAGGCCGCGGACGGCCGGGTCGTTGTTGATGGTGCGGGCCACGTCATTGGCAAGCTTGATGATCAGCTTGGCGTTGTGATAGCTCGGCGCTGCCTTGCCGGCGAACAGTTTTACGCGCGGGACCCAGTCCAGTTCGGGATGCGAGCGGATCTGGTCGTAGAGGGCGACGGCCTCGACGATGTTCAGAAGCTGGCGCTTGTATTCGTGGATGCGCTTGATCTGGATGTCGAACATCGCCGACGGGTCGATGCGAATGCCCATGCGGCTGCCGACGAGGTTGGCGAGCTGCACCTTGTTGGCCCGCTTCACGGCGGCGAACTTCTCCTGGAAGCTCCGGTCGTCGGCATGCGCGTCGAGTGCCCTCAGCGCTTCGGTATTGTCCAGGAACTCGTCGCCGATCGCTTCCTGGATCAGCGAGGTGAGGCCCTGGTTGCACTGCATCAGCCAGCGGCGGGGGGTGATGCCGTTGGTCTTGTTGTTGATGCGGGCCGGATACATCGTGTGCAGGTCGGCAAACACCGTGACCTTCATCAGGTCCGTATGCAGGGCCGAGACGCCATTGACCGAATGCGAGCCGACGAAGGCGAGATTGCCCATGCGAACGCGACGGTCCCCGCTTTCGTCGATCAGAGAGATCGAGCGGATCTGGGTGTCGGAGAAGCTCTTCTGCTTGCGCGCCTCGATCAGGATGATGGCGTTGATCGCATAGACGATCTGCATGTGGCGTGGCAGGAGGCGCTCGAACAACGGCACCGGCCAGGTTTCCAGCGCTTCCGGCAGAAGCGTGTGGTTGGTGTAGGAGAAGGTCTGGCGGGTGACAGACCAGGCCTGCTCGAAATCCATGCCGTGGATATCGGTGAGCAGGCGCATCAGCTCGGCGATCGACACGGCCGGATGGGTGTCGTTGAGCTGGATCGCCACCTTCTCATGCAGGTTGGTGAAATCCGGATATTGCTGGAGGTGGCGGCGCAGGATGTCCTGCAGCGAGGCCGAGGAGAAGAAGAATTCCTGGCGCAGGCGCAGTTCCTGGCCGGCCGGGTTGGCGTCGGCCGGATAAAGGACGCGGGTCAGGCTTTCGGCCTTGTTGCTTTCGCGAAGGGCGCCGATATGGTCGCCGGCGTTGAAGGCATCAAGCAGGATCGGGTCGATCGGCTGGGCCGACCAGAGGCGCAGCGTGTTGACGCGCTTGCCGCGCCAGCCGACGGCCGGGGTATCATAGGCCATGGCGATGACCCGTTCGGCCGGCTTCCAGACGTAACGGGGCGTCTCGTCGTAACCGCCGACGGTTTCGACCGTGCCGCCGTAACCGATCTCGTAGGAGCTCTCGCGGCGTTCGAATTCCCAGGGGTTGCCGTGGGCGAGCCAGCTTTCCGGAAGCTCGACCTGCCAGCCGTCGGCCATCTGCTGGCGGAACAGGCCGTGGACGTAGCGGATGCCATAACCATAGGCGGGGATATCGACGGTCGCCATCGATTCCATGAAACAGGCGGCGAGGCGGCCGAGGCCGCCGTTGCCGAGCGCCGCATCGGGTTCCAGAACGGCGATCACGTCGATATCGACGCCGAGCGAGGAGAGCGCGTCGCGGATTTCTCCCATCAGGCCCATGTTGCTGACGGCATCGCGCATCAGCCGGCCGATCAGGAATTCGAGCGACAGGTAATAGACGCGCTTGTCGCCGGTCCGGTAGACCTTGCGGGTGCTCTCCATCCACTTGTCGATGATGCGGTCGCGCACGACGAGGATCGTGGCGGTCAGCCAGTCGTGCGGCTTGGCCACCTTGGCGTCCTTGCCGATACGATAGGTCAGGCGCTCGATGATCTCTTCCGCCATGATTTCGGGGCGGGAGCTGCGGGGGGCCGGCTGAGGAATTTCGACCGGAGAAGAGGTATTATTCATATGTCGCCAACTTTCTGGGGAGCGGGAGGAAGGGCGTCCGATTCAGTCCATCTGGCATGATGTATAGAGACAGTTTATGCACCGTTATGACACTGTTGCAATGCTCGATTTATCTTTGGGCATTTCGATCGGAAAGGACCAATAAAAAACGCCCCGCCGGTAAGGGCGAGGCATCTTTGCGACCTGTCTTGGAGTTGGGTTCAGTTGGTCAGGCGGGTACCGGTCTGGGCGGCCTTGCGGGCGATCTCGCCGAAGCTTTCGACAAGGGTGGTCATGTCGGTCGGCTCGTAATAATATCCGGGGCCGCTGGAGCAGTAGTTCAGCAGCTTCTTGCCTTTGTCCGGCGCCATGAAGGCGATCGTGTAGATCTTGATGCCGTTAGCCATCTCCTCTTCCGTGAGCTGCTGCCCGTTCTTCAGCTTGAGTTTTGCAGCATCCGTCAGGCCGTCGCTTTTCGCGTTCAGGCAGATATCGCGGACTTTGGCATCGATCGTCGAGTTCCAGGTTCCGCTGTTGCCGGTCATCTCGCCGTCGGTCATGAAGACGATGAAGCGGTCGAAATTGGTGTTGTCCTTGCCATCGTGGGCGGTCTTTTCTGTGGCGTTGGCTTTCTTCAATGCATTGAGTGCATTGGTCAGCGCGCCGCTGGCGTCGGTGCCGCCCGACGGTGGTTCCGGCAGCTTGTTGACATAGCTATCCACCAGGGAAGTGCCCCACTGGATGCTCTGCTGGGCCTTCGTCTGGTCGTCGTAAGAATCGGCGCCGACACGGATCAGGACATGGTTCGGATCGGCTTTTTCGAGTTCGGCGAACATGACGCCGGCGGCAGCCTTGAGAGACTTGATTTTCGTCAGATAGTTGTCGACCGTGCTGTAGCAGGTCTTGTTGTAATTCTTGCCGCACAGATAGGGTACCTGTTTGGTCGGTTGGCTGGGATCGACCGTCGTCGTGTCGTCCGCCATCGATCCGGATTCGTCGAGCGCCAGGTACATGGAAAGGGCATTACCTTCGCGGCCGCTCGCGGAGACGCTTTCGACGCTGATGCGCATGGTGCTGAAGCCGAGGAGGGAGCTGAGGCCGCTGAGCGGCATATCGTAGCTCGACGTCATGCGGACTTCGTAGCTTGCGGCCGTGTTGGAACTCACCGATGCGGTTGCCAGCGCCTGCGTATTCGCTCTGAGCTTGGCCTCTTCCGCAGCCTGCTGCTCGGCGGAAAGACCGGAATTCTTGAGCGCCTCCATCTTCTGGGCAATGAACATATCGGTGCCCAGTTTCTGAGCTTCCGCCGTGCTCATGGTGCCCTTGTCGGCCATTGCGGCTGCGGCGGCGAGCGTGGCGCCGTCAGCCAGCGCCTGGAGCTGGTTCTTCTCTTCGATCGCGTGGGTCATATCGACCGCGACGCCGCCGACCGCGAGCAGGACGGGAAGCGCGATCGCCGTCATGATACCGAAATTGCCGGCGCGGTCCTTTGCAAGCCGCGCAAAGAGTGTGTGCCTCATCATAGCCCCCAGATACGTTCAAATCATTTGAACTCTAAGGGCATGATCTATTCCTGGCGGGTATAGGAAGGCCTAAGCCATTCGCTGCAATTTTACCGATCGTAAAGAATTAGCGTCAAAACGAGGCGGGACGTCACGATTTCAGCGGAATGACGTCGACGGCCTGGACGGCCTTCTGGTTTCCGTAACCTTTGAGCACGCCGATGACCGGGGCGACATCCGAATAGTCGCGGCCGTAACCGACGACGATGTGGTCGCTGCCGGCGGGGATGTCGTTGGTCGGGTCGAGCTCGACATAACCCATGGCCTCGCCGCACCAGACCCGCACCCAGGCATGCATGGCGTCAGCCCCTTCGAGCCGTTCCTTGCCCGGCGGCGGAATGGTGCGCAGGAAACCGGAGACGTAACCCGCCGGGATGCCGAGGCTGCGGAGCGCCACGATCATGATATGGGTGAAATCCTGGCAGACGCCGCGCTTCAGCCGGAAGGCCTCCTTCGGCGTGGTGTCGACATTGGTCGCCTTGGCGTCGTAGGTGAAGTCCTTGTGGATGCGGGCGCAGACGGCGAGGGCGATCTCAAGCACCGTCTGGCCGGGCCTGGCGATCTCGCGGGCATAGGCGGCGATCAGCGGCTCTTCCATAAGGCGCGGGCTCGCGCCCGTCAGGTGATGCGGTGAGGCGGCATCGACCGACCAGAAATCCGCCAGTTCTTGGCCAAGCGTATCGAGTTGCGGCGACAGGTCTGCCGTCATCGAGCTGGCCTCCACCAAAACGCGGGCCTGCATGCGGATGTCGAGCTTTTCGTGCGGCGCCCGCAGCAGCACGGAGGTCGCCTGCTGGCCGAAGAAATCGATGAATGTGGTGCGCTCGTCCGCGTTGGGGCCGACGGTGATCGAGCCGGCGATCAGGCGCTGCCGGTCGGGCAGCGACAGCGGCAGCAGGCGGATGACGTGGCGGGCGCCGGAGGCCGGCACGTCGTAGGTATAGCCCATGTGCAGCGAGAGGTCGTAGAGCATCAGCTGAAATAGGTCTGGCCGAGGATATCGGACAGCTTCTCCATCTCCTGTTCGAGCTTGCGGTAGGTTTCCTCGCTCATCGCTTCCGGGGTCATGACGGCAAGGCCGGAATGCAGCCGCATCGCCTCGCGGTAGAAGGGCGACATCTGGCCGTTGACGAAGGCGTTGGGCAGCTGCTCCACTTCGGTGCGGATCTCGTTCAGCTGGAAGAGGATCGAGCGCGGGTTGAGCGGATCGAGCGCCAGCAGGTCGGCCACCGTCAGCCTTGCGGTGGCGACGTTGTAGCGGCGGCGGTGGGTCATGACGCTGTCGCCGATTTCGAGCAGCATGTCGAGCGAACCGTCGGGTGCGTCCGGGCCGGACATGTGGCCGAGCAGGCGGGTCATGTGCATGCCGCGCTCGAGATGGCGGCCGATCGACAGGAAACGCCAGCCGGTGAAGCGATACATGTTTTCATGCACCAGACCGGCAAAGCCGGCGAGCTTGCGAAGCAGGATGGTCATGGCGTGCGAGGCGTCGTCGCCCGCATGCACGGTGTCGTGGAAGCGGCGGGCGGTCTTGGCAAGGTCGGTCAGCGCCAGCCAGCCATCTGGCGAGAAGCGGTCGCGGATATTGCTCGCCGAATAGATGGCGCTGTCGATATTGCGCAGAAGCGGTGCCGGCACCGCCTTCACCATCTCGATGTCGATGCCCTTCAGGTAACGGGTGACGTCGGCCAGCAGCGGCGCGTTGGGATCGGCGGATTCTGCATAACGCTGGTGCCAGGCGCGCAGGATGCGCAGCGCGCCTTCGGCCCGCTCGATATAACGGCCGAGCCAGTAGAGATTGTCGGCGGCGCGGCTCGGCAGGCTGCCGGGCATGTTGCGGGTAAAGCTTTCCTCCGGCGGCAGGAGCGTCGGCCTTGCGACCGGCTTGTCGGAGACGATCCAGACGTCGGCGGCGGCCCCGCCGGACTGCATGGCGATCGCCGCGACGTCGTCGCCGGCGCCGATGCGGGCAAAGCCGCCGGGCATGATCTGCCAGCCGTGTTCGGTGCGGGCGGCGAACACGCGCAGCGACATCGGCCGCGGGGTGAGCTTGCCGTTGACATAGGCGGGCGTGGTCGACAGCGTCACTACTTCCTGGCCGACCAGCTTGGCCCCTTCCGTCGCCAGCCAGTCGCCGATGGTGTCCTTGGCGGTCGTGCGCAGCGACGAGCCGAGCACCGACTGGCCGTTGTCGTCGAAAAAGGGTAGCCGCGAATAAGCGGGGCCGATGACCATGCGCTCGATGTTCTTCGCGACGTGCTCGCGTTCTGATCGCTGCCCGCACCACCAGGTGGCGATCGAGGGCATGATCAGGTCCTCGCCGATCAGCCGCCGACAGACGGTCGGCGCGAAGGCGAGCAGGGCGCGGGTTTCGAGAATGCCGGAGCCGAGCGCGTTGACGAAGGTGAGCGCACCGGCCCGCAGCGCCTGCACCATGCCGGGCGTGCCGATATGGGAATGCTGGTTGAGTTCGAGCGGATCCGCATAGGCCGCATCGAGGCGGCGCCAGAGCACGCCGACCGGTTTGAGACCCGCGACGGTGCGGACCATGACGCGGTCGTTCACAACGGTCAGGTCCTCGCCTTCGAGCAGCATGAAGCCGAGATAACGGGCGATATAGGCGTGTTCGAAATAGGTCTCGTTGGCGGGGCCGGGAGACAGAACGGCGATACGGTCGTCCGGATATTGCTTGTGAGACTGCAGCGCATCGCGGAAGGCGCCGAAGAAGGAGGCCAGCCGGTGCACATGGCTTTCCGCATAGATATCGGAGAAGGAGCGGGTGGTGGCGACGCGGTTTTCGAGCGCGAAACCGGCGCCGGACGGGGCCTGGGTGCGGTCGGCCAGAACCCACCAGTTGCCGTCCGGGCCGCGGCCGATCTCGAAGGAGCAGAAATGCAGGTAATGGCCGCCGACCGGCTTGACGCCGACCAGCGGGCGCAGGAACTCCGAGTTTCCGGCGATCAGCGCCGGCGGCAAAAAGCCCTCCTGGACCAGCTTGTTGTCGCCGTAGATATCGGCGATCAGCGCTTCCAGGAGATCGGCGCGCTGGATGAGGCCCTTGCAGACCGTTTCCCATTCGCGGCCGTCGATCAGCACGGGGACATGGCTGATCGGCCAGTTGCGCTCGCCGCTCCCCTGAGCGCCGTAGGTCCGGTAGAAGACGCCGGCATCGCGCAGGTAACGGTCGGCACGTGCGAAACGCTCGCGCAGCTCGCTCTCGGTCATGCGGCCGAGATGGGAGATCAGGTTGCGCCAGACCGGGCGGATCTGGCCGTTCGCGTCGAGCATCTCGTCGGCAACGCCCGGCAGCGCGGCATAACCAAGCAGGGGATCGCGAGCGATCCCCTCTTTTGCCTTGCGTTCGGTTGCCGGTGCCTTGGACATCGACTTGTTCAGACTCCTTGCGGCCGGCGCAGATCGAGCGTCAGCGGGAATTCGGGCGAGGGCGTTTCCGCCAGAAGCGCATAACTTCCGGCCGTATGACCCCATGGTTCGAACCGCGCGAGCCGGCGTGCTTCCGCCTCGTTGCCGTTGACCGGGAACGTCTCATAGTTACGCCCGCCCGGATGGGCAACATGGTAGATGCAGCCGCCGATCGAACGGCCGGACCATGTATCATATATGTCGAATGTGAGCGGCGTATTAACCGGCAGGACCGGGTGCAGGCCGGCCGCCGGCTGCCAGGCCTTGAAGCGGACGCCGGCGACCGAAACGCCGGACGTGCCGGTGCCCTTGAGCGGAACCGCTCGGCCGTTGCAGGCGACGGTGTAGCGGGCCGGATTGGTGGTTTCCAGCCGCACCTGGAGACGCTCGACCGACGAATCGACATAACGCACGGTGCCGCCGATCGCCCCTTGTTCGCCCATCACATGCCAGGGTTCGAGCGCCTGGCGCAGTTCGAGCTTGGAGCCTTCGTATTCGACCTCGCCGAAGAAGGGGAAGCGGAATTCGAGCTGCGCCTCGAACCATTCGGGGCGAAGGTCGAAGCCGTTTTCGCGCAGGTCCTGGAGGACGTCCATGAAGTCGGCCCAGACGTACTGCGGCAGCATGAAGCGGTCGGCGAGTGCGGTTCCCCAGCGCACGAAGCGGCCCTGCAGCGGGTTCTTCCAAAAGCGGGCGATCAGGGCGCGGACGAGCAGCTGCTGGGCAAGCGACATGCGGGCGTTCGGCGGCATTTCGAAACCGCGGAACTCGACGAGGCCGAGGCGGCCGGTCGGACCGTCCGGCGAGAACAGCTTGTCGATGCAGATTTCCGAGCGGTGGGTATTGCCGGTGACGTCGGTCAGGAGGTTGCGGAACAGGCGGTCGACCAGCCAAGGAAGCGGCGGCACGCCCTGGCCGGGTGCCGGCACCTGGGCAAGGGCGATCTCCAGCTCGTACATCGAATCGTGGCGAGCCTCGTCGATGCGCGGCGCCTGCGAGGTCGGGCCGATGAACAGGCCGGAGAACAGGTAGGAGAGCGAGGGGTGGCGCTGCCAGTGCAGGACCAGGCTCTTCAACAGGTCGGGGCGGCGCAGGAAGGGGCTGTCGTTGGGATTGGCGCCGCCGACCACGACATGGTTGCCGCCGCCGGTGCCTGTGTGGCGGCCGTCGATCATGAACTTGTCGGCGCCGAGACGGCTCTGGCGGGCTTCCTCGTAGATCGCGGTGGTGATGCCGACCGTTTCCTTCCAGCTCGCGGCCGGATGGATGTTGACCTCGATGACACCCGGATCGGGCGCGACGCGGATGACGTTGATGCGCTCGTCATGCGGCGGCGCGTAACCCTCGATATGGACGGGCAGGCCGAGCGCGGTCGCCGCATTTTCCGCCGCGGCGATCAGTTCGAGATAGTCCTCGATCCGCTCGACGGGAGGCATGAAGACGCAGAGACGGCCATCGCGCGGCTCGACCGAAATCGCGGTGCGCACCGCCCCGCCGATCTCGCCGATCGTCTGTTCGACCCGGCCCGGATTGGCGGCATCCCCCGCCTTGAACGAGGATTCCGGCATGGCACGGCCGGCCGGGACGATCACGTCGGGCAATGGCTTGCGCGGTATGGAGGGATCGGCCTCGTGGATATAGGGGAACTGCGACGGGGAAATGTAGGGCAGGGTGCCGAGCGGCAGGCGGTAACCGACCGGGCTGTCGCCGGGCACCAGGAAGATGCGGCCGCGGCGGGTGCGCCATTTCTCGCTGATCCAGCGTTTGCCGCTGGCCTGCGCGTTCCATGCTTGAACAGGGAGTACATAACCGCTCGGGCTGGTAAGGCCGCGCTCGAAGACACGGGCGATACGGTTGCGTTCTTCGGGATCCTTGAGCTTGGAATTCGACGGATCGACATTATCGGGCAGACTGCCTTCCTTGATGATCCATTCGGCCGGATCCTCATAGGCCGGCACGACCATGTCGGGGGTAATACCGAGTTCGGCGGCGATGCCGGTGAGCAGCTTTTCCGAATCCTGCTCGCCGATGTCGTAGTCGCGGCCTTCCTCGGCGACGAGGTCCGGATTGCTCCAGATCGGCCTTCCGTCCTTGCGCCAGTAGAGCGAGAAGGTCCAGCGCGGAAGGCTTTCGCCCGGATACCACTTGCCCTGGCCGTAATGCAGGAAGCCGCCCGGCGCGAAACGCTCGCGCAGCCTGCGGATCAGGATGTCTGCCTTTTCACGTTTGGTGGGGCCGACGGCATCGGTGTTCCATTCGCCCGATTCGAAATCGTCGATCGACACGAAGGTCGGTTCGCCGCCCATGGTGAGGCGAACGTCCTGGGCATGGAGAACCCGGTCGACCTGTTCGCCGAGGTCGTTCAGCGCATTCCAGGATTCGTCGGAGAAGGGTTTTGTGATGCGCGGATGTTCGGCGACGCGGTTGACCTTCATGTCGAAGGCGAAGGAGGTTTCGGCCTCGCCGAAATACCCGCCCGAGATCGGTGCGGCGTTGCGGTAATGCGGCGTTGCTGCAAGCGGGATATGGCTTTCGCCGGTCAAGAGCCCGGAGGTCGGGTCGAGGCCGACCCAGCCGGCGCCGGGGAGATAAACTTCGCACCAGGCATGCAGGTCGGTGAAATCGACCTCGGTGCCCGACGGGCCGTCGAGCGCCTTGAGGTCCGGCGTCAGCTGAATCAGGTAACCGGAGACGAAGCGGGCGGCGAGGCCGAGATGGCGCAGGATCTGGACGAGCAGCCAGCTTGTGTCACGGCAGGAGCCCATGGCGGAAGTGAGCGTCTGTTCCGGCGTCTGCACGCCGGGCTCCATGCGGATGACATAACCGATCGCCTTCTGCAGGCGGGCGTTGATACCGACGACCATGTCGACCGTCGGCTGGCCGGGGGACATGTCGAAGGTCTTCAGGTAATCGGCGAGCGCCGGTCCCGGCGGCTCCGGCGTCATGTAGATCGACAGGTCCTCGACCAGTTCCGGCGGGTAGGCGAACGGCCATTTCGTCGCCTCTTCCTCGACGAAGAAATCGAAGGGATTGTAGACCGTCATGTCGGCGACGAGATCGACCTCGATCTTGAACTCGGTGACCGGGTCGGGGAAGACGAAGCGGGCGAGATAGTTGCCGTAGGGATCCTGCTGCAGGTTCACGAAATGGTTGGACGGCGTCACCTTCAGCGAGTGGCTGAGCACCTTGGTGCGGGAATGGGCGGCCGGTTTGAGGCGGATGATCTGCGGTCCGAGACGGACGGGTTTGTCGTACATGTAGTGGGTAAGGTGGTAGATACTCGCCTTGATCGACATGCTGCCCCTTCGGCCGCCCCTCTGGCTGCCCTTGCCGGCCTTTCGTGGCCGGTCGATGATCGTTGCAAGGATTTTGTGCAATGCACGAGAATAATGCAAGGCGGAATCCGGGCTTATCGAGATGCGGCAACACCGGCGAAATACGTAGGTTTTACCGATCTCAATCCAGCGTACGGCGGAACCGGCGGACCGCGATCAGCATGGCGACGGCCATCAGGCCGGCCAGCGCCAGCGTGTCATAGGCAAGGGTCTCGATACTGGCGCCCTTCAGCATCACCGCGCGGACGATGCGGATATAGTGGGTGAGCGGCAGCGCCTCGCCGATCCACTGCGCCCAGTCGGGCATGCCGGCGAAGGGGAACATGAAACCGGAGAGAAGGATGTTCGGCAGGAAGAACATCATCGCCATCTGCATCGCTTGCAACTGGTTGGCGGCAATCGTCGAGAACGTGTAGCCGATCGACAGGTTGGTGACGACGAAGAGCGAGGTCGCCGCCGCCAGCGACACGGGATCGCCGAGGATCGGCACGCGAAAGACGAGGATGCCGACGCCGATGATGACGAGCGCCTGGATCAGGCCGATCAGCACGTAGGGCGCGATCTTGCCGAGCATGATTTCGAGCGGCTTGATCGGCATGGAGAGCAGGTTTTCCATCGTGCCGCGCTCCACCTCGCGGGTGACCGAAAGGGCGGTGAAGATCAGCAGCGTCATGGTCAGGATGGTGCCGAGCAGGCCGGGGACGATGTTGAGCGTCGAAGAGCCGGCCGGGTTGTAGCGGCGGTGCTGGACAATCTGGAAGGCGGGTTTCACCGGCTCGGTGAAGGCGACCTCGCGGTCGTTTTCGAGCGCGGTGGAGATGATGCCGGAGAGAGCGCCGAGCGCGGAGCTTGCGGCGACCGGGTCGGTGGCGTCGGCTGCGACCAGAAGCGAGGGAGAATCGCCGCGGCGCAGCGACCGTTCGAAACCATCGGGGATTTCGATGACGAACAGCGCCTCGCCGGATTGCAGCAGCGCATCCATGTCCTCGGCGCGGGTAATGACGGATCTGACCTCGAAGAAATCGGTATTCTTCAGCGCGGCGAGGATGGAGCGGCCGACATCGCTGTTTTCGCGCATCAGCACGGCGGTCGGCAGGTTGTGCGGCGTGGTGTTGATCGCAAAGCCGAACAGGAAGAGCTGCATGATCGGCAGCATGACCATGGTCGCGAGCGTGATCCGATCGCGGGTCATCTGGATGAATTCCTTGACCGTCATCGCCCAGAAGCGGCCGAAGGAGCCGCCATTTCCGTTGCCGTTCATGCTGCCTGGTCCCGGGGTCATTTGAAATTGTCCTCCGAGCGGCGCATCAGGTCGATGAAGGCGTCCTCGAGCGTCGGCTCGCCCTTTTCCCACTTGAGACCGGGCTTTTCGCGATAGGGGGCGACTGCCTGTTCCAGGGCGGCGGCATCGCGGCCGGCGACATGCAGGCTGGTGCCGAAGGGGGCGATCATGTCGATGCCGGGCCGGTTTTCGAGTTCGGTTTGCAGATGGTGGACATCCGGGCCGGAGACCGTGAAGGTGACGAGGCCGGTGCCGGCGATCACTTCGTCCACCGTGCCTTCGGCGAGCAGTTTTCCATAGGCGATATAGGCGATCTCGTGGCAGCGCTCGGCCTCGTCCATGTAATGGGTGGAGACGAGCACCGAGAGGCCGTCGGCGGCAAGCGCGTGGATCTCGTTCCAGAAATCGCGCCGCGCCTTCGGATCGACGCCGGCGGTCGGCTCGTCGAGGAGGAGGAGCGCGGGTTCGGGCAGAATGCAGGCGCCGAGGGCGAGGCGCTGTTTCCAGCCGCCGGACAATTCGCCGGCCAGCTGTTTCTCGCGGCCCTTGAGGCCGAGGCGCTCGATCGCGGCACTCGCCTTGCCGCGTGGGTCGGAGAGGCCGTAGACGCGGGCGACGAATTCGAGGTTTTCGCGGATGGAGAGATCCTGGTAGAGCGAGAATTTCTGGGTCATGTAGCCGACCCGGCGGCGGATGCGGTCGCTTTCGGTCAGGATGTCGAAGCCGAGGCAGGTGCCGTCGCCGCTGTCGGGCGTCAGGAGGCCGCAGAGCATGCGGATGGTGGTGGTCTTGCCGGAGCCGTTGGGACCGAGAAAGCCGTGGATGCGGCCCTTCTTCACCGACATCGAGACATCGTCGACCACCTTGCGGCCGCCAAAGCTCTTGGTGAGGTGATGGACGTCGATCACCGTTTCGCGGGCATCGACTTCGTAGGTTTCGGCGGTCATGGGCGTGGTCCGGGCACGACATCGACCGGCTGGCCGGGGCGGAGCGCCCTCGGGTCTGATGGAATCGCTTCGACGCGATAGACCAGTTTTGCGCGCTCCTCGAGGCTGTAGATTTCCGGCGGGGTGTATTCCGCGTCTTTGGCGATGAAGCTGACCTTGGCATCCGCCGGCCGGCAGGCGTCGCATGTGATGCGGACCGGCTGGCCGAGCGACAATCTGGCGATCTCGGTTTCCGGCACGAAGAAGCGGATACGGAGGTTTTCGGGCGGCAGGAGGGCAACAACCGGCCGGCCGGCCGGGATGACCTCGCCGATGCGGTAGTAGAGCGTCTCGATGCTGCCGGCGGCCGGTGCCGAAACCGAGCGGCGGGCAAGGGCGGCCTCGGCCGAGGCAAGTTCGGCTCTCGCGGCGGCGACCGTTTCGCGTGCCTGGCGCAGCGTTTCGTCACGGGCAGGCAGCGCCGCGAGGACGATCTGGCTGCGGACATTGTCGAGGGCGGCGCGGTTGGCTGCTTCGGTGGCGGTGGCGGTGTCGAGATTGGCGCGGGTCGCGGTGCCGCGCTCCACAAGAACCCGGGTGCGGTCGAGATCCTGTTCGGCAAGCTCCAGCCGGGCGGAGGCTTCCCGCTCGGAGGCACGCAGCACGTCGATTTCTTCCGGGCGCTTCTGCGCGGCCTCGGAAAGATCGAGCGCAGCCTGCGACTGGGCAAGGGCGGCGCGTGCCGCGGTGACCGCCGCCTCTTCGCTGGAGGCGTCGAGCCTGAAGAGTGGCGTTCCGGCCTCGATCGCCTGGCCTTCGGCGACATCAAGCTTTGTCAGGCGGCCGATGGTCTCGGTGCCGATGAACAGCGTGTCGGCCTCGATCCAGCCCTGATAGGGGCGTGGCGCGCGATCGGCGAAAATGAAGGGCAGGGCGGCGAGGGCGGCGCCTGCGAGGATCAGGATGACGAGGATGCGTCTCATGGTGCGCTCCCCTCCGGCACGAACAGGGTATCGAGGAAGGTGTCGAAGAGCTTTTGGGTGTCGAGATGCTCATAAGGTTCGAACAGCGTCGTCCAGATGATCGAGAGCAGCGCCGGCGACATGACGATCTGCGGCATTTCGGCCAGCGCCGTATTGCGCAATTCGCCGCGATCAGCCGCCCGCTTCAGGAGGATGCGCAACACGCCAAGGCCCTTGGAGATGATCTCACGGTGGTAAAATTCCGTGACGCCCGGAAACATCGGGCCCTCGGCCAGAATCAGCCGAAGAAGATGACGGCGCTCGGTCTCCAGCACCTCGCGCTTGAAGAGGGTGTAGAACATCGAGATGGCGAAACGCGGCGGGATCGCCTGGTTGGCGGCCAGCCCGTCGATCTGGCCGAGGATCGGCGAGGCGATGCCGGAGACGAGTTCGGTGAACAGCGCCTCCTTGTCGGGGAAATGCAGGTAGACGGTGCCCTTGGCTATGCCCGCGCGAACAGCGACATCCTCCATGCGGGTGGCGGCGAAACCGCGTTCGGAAAAACAGGCGAAGGCGGCGGCCAGGATTTCCGTCCGGCGCTGCTGCGGATCGCGTCTTTCTCTTTTCTTCTCGGTCATGGCGGGCTCACATTTATGACTGACTGGTCGGTCATTAACATATAGGCGCGGAAATAGCAACGGTTTAGCGGGACGTAGAAGCTGCGGGAGAGGCGAAGCCTCGGCGGCGGGGAGCTTAGAACGCCTCGGGAAAAATCGCCGCTATTGCCGTCCCGAAGATGAAGGCGAGGATGATCGCCATCAGTCCGATCGTGCCGGTTCTGTCCCCCATGTTGAAACTGCCGAACATGAGGTGCCGCGAAATAATTCCGGCGACTGCGATGAACATCACAAAGGCATGCAATGCTATCTTTTGGCCGATCGTCATATTGGTCCCCCCCAGCCGAACGGTGGATCGTGACTGTATGACGTTGACGAATTGACCGTCATTCGGGATCGAAATGCTGAGCGGCGTGCGGATCGACGATTGCGCCACCATATAAACCACGTCCGACCCTTCAGGCTGCGCAAGCCGCAAACGCATGCTAAGTTCGGATCGACGAGGGTGATTGTAGGAGTCGCAGTAGATGTCGCAGAATTCCGAAGGCGTAGTGCCGGCCTTCGAGCTTTCCCTGGGTGGCCAGCTCCGCATGATGGGCGGGGCATTCTGGAATGCGCCGGTGCGCAATCGCGTCCTGGTGCTGACGGCGGCGCTGCTTCTGGTCATCTTCGCGACGACCTATGCGACTTACCGGCTGAACGAGTGGAACGGACCGTTCTACGATGCGCTCGAACGTCGCGACATGCCGGAATTCCTAAACCAGCTCGTCATTTTCGGCGTCATCGCCTTTTCGCTGACCCTGCTCAACGTCGTCCAGCAGTGGCTGAACCAGATCACGGCGATGCGGATGCGCGAGGGGCTGGCGCGCGATCTCGCCGACGTCTGGCTGAAGCCTGGCCGGGCGCTGAAACTCGCCGGGGCCGGCACGATCGCCAGCAATCCCGACCAGCGGCTGCACGAGGACACGCGCATCCTGGCGGAAAACACCACGGCGCTGGCGATCGGCCTCGTCAATTCCACCATCCTGCTGGCAAGCTTCATCGGTGTGCTCTGGGCGATCTCGTCGGATTTCGTCTTCCATCTCGCCGGCCGCACCATTTCGATCCCCGGCTACATGGTATGGGCGACGGTCCTCTACGCGCTCCTCGGTTCTGTGCTCAGCAACGTGGTCGGCAACCTGTTGCCGCGGCTCAATGCCGAGCGCTACGCGCGCGAAGCGGACCTGCGCGCAGCCCTGGTGCGGGCCAACGAGAACCTGAAACCGATTGCGCTGGCGCGCGGCGAGGCGAACGAGCTCACCCGCGTGCATTTCGCGATCGACGGGGTGCTGGGCATGCTGCGCAAGCTCGCCTGGGCGCTCGCCAATCTCACCTGGGTGTCGGCCGGGTTCGGCTGGCTGGCCCTGGTGGCGCCGATCATCATCGCCTCGCCGATGTATTTTTCCGGCGAGCTTTCCTTCGGCGGACTGATGATGGCGGTCGGCGCCTTCAACCAGGTCAACCAGGCGCTGCGCTGGTATGTCGTCAATTTCAGCGTCATCGCCGACTGGCGGGCGACGCTGAACCGCGTTTCCTCCTTTCGCAATGCGCTGCTCGCCATGGACAGTCCGGCCGAGGGGGGCGAGGTGATCGCCTATCGCGAGGCGCCGGCCGGCCAGGGCATCAGCCTTTGCGGGATCACGGTTCATGGCGATCCCGAGCTGGCCGGGGCGGGACACGGTGTGCGCGTCGTGGAAGGCGATTGCCGGATCAAACCGGGCGAGCGGGTGATGATCAACGGCGATCCTGGCGCCGACAGGCACCTGTTCTTCCAGGCGCTGGCCGGCATCTGGCCCTGGGGGCGCGGCGAGATCGGCTTGCCGCCGGTGAGCAGCATGATCCTGATGCCGCAGGACGGATACCTGCCGACGGCGACGCTGCGCGAGGTGATGACCTATCCGGCGGGGCTTGCCGGCGTCGACGACAGGGCGCTGACGCAAGCGTTGGAAAAGGTCGGGCTCGGCCGTCTGGTGCACAGGCTGGACGAGGTAGAGCGCTGGGACCGGCTGCTCGACAAGGACGAGGAAGCGTCGCTCGCGATCGCCAACGCGGCGCTGCGGAAGCCGGAATGGCTGATCATGGACGACGTGCTGGAAGGCCTCGAGCCGGAAACCCAGGATCGGCTGCTGGACGTGCTCAGCCGTCTCGATGGGATGACG
Source organism: Hyphomicrobiales bacterium (assembly GCA_900471605.1). Lineage (GTDB taxonomy): Bacteria > Pseudomonadota > Alphaproteobacteria > Rhizobiales > Rhizobiaceae > Neorhizobium. Next base: position 50,639 of record UCEY01000057.1, read on the forward strand.
CTCATCTATATCGGCCGTTCGGAAGCGTTTCGCGACAAGTTCTCGCCGCGGCTCTTCCATCTGTCGCCGCTCCAGATGCATACGGAAAAGAAGACGGAAGAGGCATGAAATGAGCAGGCATCTGGCCTCCACCAAGACCGGACAATGCATCATCTGCGGCCGCACCTTTCCGTTGTCGAGACTGCACAGGACCGGATATCTGCGACCGCACCTTGCCGAGATGATCGTCGAGGAGGTGAAGGGTTGCGATGAGAACAGCCTGATCTGCGACGAGGATCTTGCGCGCTTCCGACGCCGTTACGTGGAAAGGCTGCTCGACGAGGAGCGAGGCGAGCTTTCCGAACTCGACAAGCAGGTGCTCGACAGTTTCGAGAAGGGCGCCTCGACCGTGCAGACGAGCGCTGCGAACCTGCTCGAGCGCAGTCCCACCTTCGGCGAACGGGTGGCCGACAAGGTCGCTGCCTTCGGCGGTTCCTGGACGTTCATCCTGAGTTTCCTCGGCGTGCTGGTCGTCTGGATGGGGATCAACGTCGTCGGCCTGTTCGCACAGCCTTTCGACCCTTATCCGTTCATCCTCCTCAATCTGGTGCTCTCATGCCTTGCGGCGCTGCAAGCGCCGGTCATCATGATGAGCCAGCGGCGGCAGGAGGAGAAGGACCGGATGCGCTCCGAGAACGACTACATGATCAACCTGCGCGCCGAACTGGAAATCCGCCAGCTCCACGAAAAGATCGACCACCAGATGGCGCATCAATGGGAGCGGCTGGCGGAAATGCAGCAGATCCAGATCGAGCTTCTGGAAAGGCATGGGGGCGGGCGGGAGAGCCGGTAGG
>UCEY01000089.1 GCA_900471605.1 Hyphomicrobiales bacterium
GTCACATGCGTGCCGCCGGCAGAGCACGAGGCCGCCACCATGCCGGTGGTGCAGGGCACCAGCTCCTCACCGTTCAACAGGAAGACATCATTGGCATTGAACGCCGGATAACCGTAACCGGGTGTCGCCCGCTCGATCACGTCGAAACCGTCCAGCCCCCATGCATAACCGAGCCAGCCCTGGTAGAGCCCACCCAGCCGCGTCTTACGCGCCGAGCTGTAGCTGAGCGCGATCTTCGGCTCCAACCCCCGGAAGCCGGGAACGTCGATGCCGATCTTCTGGGTGAAGAAGCCATTGCCGGTGATCTCCGGGATCGACGGCTTCTCGGGCGCATTTGACGCCTGTGCATCAGGTACCGACGCGGCCGCAACCATGGCCGACACCGCCTGAGGCTCCAGCGCACCATCGGCATCTTTGGTCTTGGCCGCCCTGCCCGATTGGACGTCCTCCCCCTCTGGCTTGTCGGCCGGCTTGCCCAGCGCGGTCGCGCCAGCCTTGCCGGAACCGTCCCCGGCATCCGTGGCGCCGCTGCCTGTGGCACTGCCACCAGCAGCCCCTGCCCCCAGACTTTTTCCCTGCGGCTTGCCGAGCCCAAGCGTCCGGTCAACCGCACGATCGTTCGAGGACGTACTGCCCACGGTCCCTACTCCCGGCTCAAGCGCCTCGCTCCCTGAGGAGCCGCCTGAACCAGCCTGCCCGGATAGCCCAGTTCCCGTGCGGCCCATCGCGCCGCCACCAAGACCAGTTCCACTGCCAAACGTACCCGGCTTCACACCCTGCTCGGCCGCCTGTGCTCCACGCCCCAGCAGACCGTCGGCAATCACCGCTCCCGTCACCCCACCCGAAAAAACCCAAAGCGATACCGTGGCGGCAAAAGCCGCAAAACAAACCCGACTGCGACGCATGAGCCCCTCGAAGCGAATCAATTCGTCATAAAAACACGACGCATCCTAACGTCGCACAGCCAACCCAGCGCAACCAATTTGTGACGCCAACAACAAAAATATGAGTACATCACACTATATTAGAAATCGCTCGCACAACGCGAGGGAGATAGCACGGGCCCACCCCCAGGATCTCAGCTGCAATGTAGACGCTACGGCGCCTGCCCATCTTGTGGTCGCCATCCCAATGCTTCGGCTTGAGCGAATGCTGCGAGATTTTCCCCGTACCAGCGGTCAGCCTTGGCTTTCAAATCAGGCGGAATGTCCGAAGCTTGCGGATACTTTCCGGCCAGTTCACGCCGCAGGAGAGAGCCATAAGCGCTTCCCTTCTTGACGAGCAGGTAGGCGAAATCAGGAGAGTGTTGAAGAATAACGTCAGCAGTTGATATCGCCGCTTCGAATTGCCCCTCAGCCAGATGGTGTTCGACCAGAAAAGAAGCGATCAATGCCACGGCTTCCTCATGGTCGAGGGCTCGTAGGTAGGTGCCGTTGGCCACAGCTTCATCAGACATCGGCAACTTCTGCCGATACCAGAGATCGCGCGTAAACCCGCCTCCACTCGTCGCCTCCAGATTCCATGTCGAGCCCGCATCGTCGGTATATTTGATAAAGACGTGGAGGGGCGCCTGGGCCAGCGTCATCTTCAAACCAAGCCGCTGCCCCAGCGCGAGAAAAAGGATCGGCATCGTAATGCAGTTGCCCTGGCGGGTGTCCAGGTATCGCTGCAGCAATCGATTGGCCGGGTTTTCCCCTAAGGGGTCACCAAGATCGTAGGTGAATGGCCGATGCTGGTTCCATTCACCGCTCTCGTAAAGATAGCGCTTGAGCGCTTCGAGCTTCTGAGCGCTTCCGGCGTTCTCCCCAGCCATGCGTAAAACGTCCGCGGCCATCTGGTCGATAGTTGCGCGTGAAGAAGCAAGATCGGTCGTAGGATCCACAATATGATCGACCGCAAGCTTTACTTCGAGCAAGTCCAGCCGCTCTTGAAACAAGTCCTGGACCTCCGCCCTTGTAAGCTTAGCAGTCCAACCGGTGGTTTGCGAAAAGGCTGAAACCGCGAAAAACCACAGCAAAGCCATCAGCACAGCAACGGTCCGCATATTGCTCCTAGACGTGACTTGCCAAACCTAGACGATAACAACGGTGGCAGAAAGAGCTCTGCCTTCGTAGAGCTTCAGCATTTTTCCGGTGGTTAGGCGGATCTCTGGAGCGTCCTCTGCCAGGAATTTTATCTTACAGGCAGCCGGAGTTTCAGTCACAGCGTCGGATGATTCGAACACGACGACCACACTCCACGCGTCGGTCGTTCCATCTTCATCATCCTCAAATTTCGCGACTGTAATATAGCGAAGGCTTTCGGTTGGAAGGGCCACCTTTCCCTCGGCCCACCATATCTTAGCGTTCTTATATTCCATAGAACTCACCATCTGATTGGAAAGCCGGTTAATTGGCCGAGTTCGCCATAACGAGCCGGACCAATACCATCAAGGCGCTCTACACGATGAAACTGATCCGCGATCGACGCCGGTACGTCTATGCGTACCGTTGTTGACATTCCAGGCCCGTTCATCAGATCTCCCCATTTTGCAGCATCTTGAGGTTTTTCCGCGAACCACTTCCCCGATAAAGAGTTTGGCCCCATTTCAAACCTGCCGGTGGTCTGTATCTGCTTAAACTCGGCCTGAGAAACGGAGCGGTATAAGCTGGTAGTGGGCTGGATTTCTTTCGTTGCAACGGCCAGAATTTTGCCACCTACGGTCAGCCCTGTTCCCGCTGCATTGACAACGTCTTTGCCTGTGCTGATCCCAACTTTCTGCGACCCATTTGACGGGCTGTACTGTGCTGGATTTACATATCCTGCCGTGACATTGGAGATTGCACTCGCGCCGGCATTATATATACCCATACCCGTGCCGGCGACATAATCCCACAGATCGAACTTTTCGTCTGGCGGCAGATCATCGGAGTGCATGTAGGTGTACTCGTTGGCTGCCATACTGTACGTTATACCCTCAGCTTGCGAGTCCGAGCTAGCAGCCTCTCCGCTACCTAGCTCAGTCCCACTCCAGGGATCGTATTGCGTTTCACCACCGTCTGCGTGCCCATTCGGGTCTGATTTATTGATTGGATCATTATGAGAATAGGCATATCGATTTGTTCCAACTCCCGCTAATGTAGGGTTCCAATCATCTGGTGAGATAAATCGAGCCTGGGCAGCCGATCCGAATGAGGGCAGCGCGACGCTGCATACGAGCAGCAGACTTAAAAGCCGGGCAATAAGCCCATTGTGAAAGAACCTCATTAAATAGCCTTTTGAACTCTTTGGTTGCTCATCATTGTTGCCTCAGTATGAAGTCATCACCCCATTTTGGGCGAGCGACCTTGTCTCGACCGCTCGCCTAGCGCTGTGATTATCGGCCGGATGCCTGGGATGCAGCGGTGCTGTTGGCTGATGCGGAGGATCCGGGTTTGACGATGGCCGCTTGCGGGCGGCGAATGATGGTGTCCACCTGCGGGTCTGCCTCTTCCTCGATGTCTGCCTGTTCATCCTTTTCGATGAAGCG
>UCEY01000032.1 GCA_900471605.1 Hyphomicrobiales bacterium
TAGGCATGTGCAAGCACACCCGTGGCGTTGACGGAGTCGGCATCGTCGCCGTTGCCGCCTGCAATACCGCCGGTCAACGCGTCGTCGTCCAGCTGAACCAGCGAATTCTCGCCGATGACCGGAATGTCGTCATCGACCGTGACGGAGAAGCTGCCGGTCTGCGAATCGCCGTCGGCGTCCGTTGCCGTATAGTTGAAAGTCAGCGGGAGAGCGTCGCTTTCAGAAGCATGGTCAAGCGCACCCTTCAGCTCGAACGTCGCCGTGCCGTGTTCCGAGGTCGGATCGAGGGTGACGGTAAAGACCGCCGGACCTTCGACGCTGCCCTTGAATGCGGTGATGGTGACGATGCCATTGGCCGAGACCGTCGGCGCACCATAGACGACCGCAACGCCGCCCGAAGTCAGACCCTGCGGCAGGCCGTCGCCATTGAACGCAATCGAACGGCCGAAGGTATCGCCTTCCGACTCGCCCTTCATATTGGCGTCGGCACCCCAGGAGATACCGAGGGCCGCCGACGTGACGAGGCTCTCATGCGATTCGCCTTCGTCATTGCCGCCTGCAAGATCGTCCTCGTTCACCGAAGCGAGCGTCACTGGACCCGTGATCGACGGACCGTCATCGGCGATATCGATCATGAACGAACCGGTAGACGCATCGCCGTCCTTGTCGGTCACCGTAAACGAAAAGTTCAACCGCAGAATATCGTCGGCGCTGGTCTGGTTGCCGTCCGGATGATCGAGCGGCTGGGACTGCGTGAAAGTGAACTCGCCGGTTACGGCATTCGTGACCTGGAGCGTGAACACCGTGGTGGTGACGCCGCCAACCGTGATCGTTCCGGTTACCGTCAAGCCGTCCACGGACGTCGTCACGGTGACAGGATGTCCGCCCGAGGAGAGTGCTTCCGTGTCGCCGGCGGTCGGGGTCGGCCCCTCGTTCAGGTCGTTGGCATTGTTGAAATTGACCGAAGTCACAATTCCGAAGTCGTCGCCGCCGTCAAACTGCAGCACGCCGGTAATCGTCTCGTTGCCCGTGATACCGTCGACCAGCACCGATTCCGTCAGGCCGAACGGCGTAGACATGTCGACCGCGATCGGCTGATCGTCTCCCGTCGTCTGGGGGCCGCCGGGGCCGCCGTCGCCGAATTCCGTGTCGCCGAGCAGCGAGGCCAGCTGAATGGGGCCATTCTGGCTCTGCTGGATCGAGTCTTCGAATTCGGCGCCGGAGCTGTCAGGACGGCCGGTCGCGCTGAAGGACCCATCCGGACCGGCTGCGACGTTGATGCCGCTGTCTTCCAGTGCCGCGAAGAGAACCTGCTGGGGAACCTCCACTTCGCCGATCAGCATGGTCGGGATCTTCGCCGCGCCGTTGACGATGACGACCTCGGTGCCGTCCGCCTGGACCAGGATCAGGTTCGCGCCATCGACGCGGACATCGTCGATCGAGACGTTTGCCGCAAGATGAATGACGTTGTTGGCGTCCGGGGTCACCTGCGCGGCCGGAGCGGCAGGAGGAGCGGCCGGCGCGTTCGGATCTGTCGGAAGGCGGCCTGTCGTCGGGGTGCGGCCGTCACCCGCCTGCGCCACCTGGATCTCATGCTCGATCGGCGAAGGCGTCGAAGAAGAAGCGATCTCCTCCTGGATTTCCGACGAGAAATTCTCAGTCAGATTTTCTTCCGAAATGCTCGACAGGCGCGGATCTTCAACGGACATGACTCTAACCCCCAATAAAAACTGTGCCGCAATCAACTCCGCCCCCAAATATAAAGCAAGAGTTCCTTAACCTTCGGGATATAGCCGGTTATGTGCTGGAAAAGGAATTATTCACGGAAGGTTAACTGCGGCGGCGGAAGACGTATTAAAGCCACACATCTTGCCCCTTCCGGACGGAAAACATGGTTTTCAAATGGTAACCGGGGTGGTTGTTACGGCCTTGCGCCCAGCCTGATCCGGATACCGCGCCACTCGGGCGGTCGATTCGCAGACGGATGGCGGCTGATTCGAAGGCCGGTCTTGTGAGGCAAGACGGCGGGAGAGGCACACTCTGCGTATGATTAAAACAAGCAAACAGGCTATAGCGCCAGGTTTTACCCGACCCAGCAAGCGCCATTTGCTTTCGGAAAATCTGTCGGCCGGCGACAGGCGTCGCTGAATATCCCACGCCCTGAAGCAAATACCTCCTGGAGCAGGAAACAAGAAACCAACTATACTGTGTAAAATTTTATTAAATTTCTTCTCATCCCGTTCGGCGATACCTCATTTCGCGCCATACCGGCCACCCGAGATGGGTGAGATCCATGCCGATCGCCGGTGAAATCCACAGACATCGGCAAGAAACTATACTTTCGGCACGAACCCCACGTTACGGCATTGCATGAGCCGGTTGCCGCCAAGCGCAATATCGGCTTCGTTTTGGTAGGCGGAAACGCCGTTGTCATGTCCCGTTTCCACCGCGACGCAGTCGGCTTTCGGCGGGTTGAGCATCCAAAACCCCGGCAGGCCGAATGCGACGTCCTCGGCAAAATACGGATAGATCCGACGCCCTCCGACCTCTGCGTAGTTCGCTCGCCCGAACAGCCCCAGGCTCGCGGCACCGACGCCCTCCAGTTTCTGCTTGATCCGCAACATCCCGTCCCTGACCGGAGGCTGGACATCGAGTGCGCTCCGCCTGCCCTCTCCGTTGTTCAGGTAGCGCAGCACCGCCCAGAATTCCGAAGGCCCGTTGGTCATCATCACGGCATCCGTTGGAGAGCGTGCCTCCCATGCCGCGACGATCTCCCGATATCCCCGCTTTTCGAAGCGCACCGTGTAGTTGATACCGCCCGCCACCATGACGATGGCGATCGCGGAAACGATCATGCGCTGGGCAATTGCCGGAGCCCTGAAGACCGCATCCGCATAAAGCGCCAGCGAAATGGCGAGGAACGGCAGGAAAAGCCCAAGTGTTCGGTAGATGAAGACGGGTTTGGCAAGCAGCGAGATGGCAAAGAGCACGACGAACGGCAGAAGTACCAGCATGCCGCCGATCCAGCGGGCCCGGGGATCCGAAAGCGGCAGGAGCGTTACCAGCGGCAGGATCAGGAAACCCGCAACGGTCGGCCACGGAAATTCGAGGCCGAGAAGCGTCAGCGTCAGATGGATGCCGATGGTCGGCAGGTCGAAGCCTGCGATCCCCTCCGTCTGGCGGATCGCCCCGATCACCAGCGGATAGACGGCGGCAAGGGCCACCACGAGATAGGTGGCGACCAGAAACAGGACATCCCGGCCCGTCGCACGCTGCCTGAGCCGGATCGCCGCCTGCAGAAAGAGGAAGAAGGCCACGAAGAACCCGAGCCCGTGTGTCAGGGTGACGGCCAGCCCCAGGCACAGCGCCGCAACCAGCCTTCCCCTCGATCCATGACGATCTGTCACCATCGCCTGCAGCACGTACCAGAGACCGATCTCCAGTATGGCGAGCATCGGGTACATGCGGACATTTTCCGCGAAAAACAGCTGCAGCGGCATCACGGCGAAGATCGCGCCTGCCCAGAGCGCGACGCTGCGATCGTAGATGCGCCTGCAGGCCTCATAGATCACCGCGATCGACGCGATGCCGAGAAGCGTCGAGTTGAGGATGTACCAGCGATCGCTGTCACCGAGCGCCGCCCACAGATGCAGCTGGACATAATAGAGCGGCGGATGCGTATCGAAACGCAAGGCCGCGAAAAGCAGATCGGTGAGCGGGCTCTCGGCCAGCGCAACGGAAAAAATCTCGTCTTCCCATAGCGAGGCATCGAGAAAGAGATTGAAAATCCGCAGCGCTATTCCGGCAACGATCAGCAGCACGAGAAAGATCGCGACGGAAGGCCATCTCCGCGCCGCGCCCTGCAGGCTTTGCGGCTTCTTGGTCCCCGGCGGCGATGTTTCGTATTGGCCGGGCGCCTCGTCGCGCCTGCTTGTCCCGGGATAGGCGCTTTGCGCGGTGTCCATGTTCACACTCATGTCGTGACACGCCGGCGGCGGACTCTCGGGCCGATCGAAACCAGATTGTTCTGGGGAGCCTGTGCGGCGAGGTCCCGCCGCACGATATAGATCGGCCGCTGCTTTATCTCGGCATAGACGCGCCCGAGATACTGGCCGAGTATGCCGATGCCGATCAGCTGGATTCCGCCGAGGAACAGCATGCTGACCAGCAGGGACGCATAACCGGGCACTTCCACGCCGAAATACAGCGTCTTGAATATGGTCAGCAGGCCATAACCGAAGGACGCAAGCGAGATCGAGGCCCCGACATAGGTCCAGATTTCGAGCGGCACGCTGGAGAAGGACGTGATGCCCTCCAGCGCGAAATTCCACAGCCGCCATCCGGAAAATTTCGAATGCCCGGCGACGCGGGCTTCCCGCACGTATTCGACGACCGTCGTCTTGAAGCCCACCCAGGCAAACAGGCCCTTCATGAAACGGCGTCGTTCCGGAAGCTGCCTGAGCGCATCGATTACCTGGCGATCAACCAGCCGGAAATCACCCACATTGGGCGGTATCTCCTGCGAGGCGATCAGATTGTGCAGCCGATAGAACATGGATGCGGTGTAACGCTTCAGAAAGCCGTCGCTCGAACGATCCGCCCGCTTGGCCAGCACCACATCGAAGCCTTCGCGCCATTTCGCGACAAGCAAGGGGATGACGCTCGGAGGATCCTGCAGATCGACGTCGATCGGAATGGCGGCATCGCTCTGGCAGGCATCGAGCCCGGCCGTCATCGCCGCTTCCTTGCCGAAATTGCGCGACAGGTCGATGATCCGGATGCGCGGTTCACCGCGCTGCGCTTCCGTCAGACGATCGAGCGTCCGGTCCCGGCTGCCGTCGTTGATGAAGATGAATTCGAACAGGAGGCCGTCTTCGCGCAGGGGGTCAAGGGTTTCCTGAACCGCTTCGAGAAATGGGGCTATGGCCTCCTCCTCGTTGTGGACCGGTATGATCAGACTGATCGTCGATATGGGCCTGCTGTCAATTGGGCGCTTCGGCATCGCGGTCCTCGCGGGTTCGATGCGACAATCCTAGGCCGACACCTCCGCCCTTGCCCACTTATGCTTTTGATGGAAACGTTATGTCCACGATGCGGCCAGCCTTACGCCTTTTGGGCAGGATGATGGTTCATCGATCCGGCGTGTATGGTCGCCACGGGAGGATTTGGCGGGTCTTGCTGCCTGCCAAATCATTCGCACTCCTGACTGGGGCTGAGTGATGACTGAACTGGTTAGATCGAACGTCGGGACCGGCCGCAGATCCGAAGCGGCTGCGCTCATGGGGCAGATCGGGCGCTTCGGGACCGTCGGCGTGCTTGCGACGGCCGCCCATCTGAGCATCTATTCCGCGCTCGCGGAACTTCTGGGCGTCGAGCCGCTGACGGCCAATACCATCGCCTTTGTCCTGGCATTCGGAATTTCCTTCACCGGGCAGGCAGGCTGGACCTTTCGAGACGACCGGGAGGGCCGCTGGCTTACATCCGCGCGCCTGATCCGCTTCCTGGCCGCAAGTATAGCGGGTTTCTTCTTCAATACTCTGATCGTCTTCGTGATCGTCACGTCGCTCGGCTACCAGAGCATCTATGCCCTGCCTTTCATGGCGACCCTCGTGCCGGCGGCGCTTTTTATCCTCAACAAGTATTGGGTATTCGGCGGCGCCTCGGGCGCGACCCGGAAGGTTCGCAGCGGGCAACCGGAAAAGGATGGGCGCGGGAGCCCTGCGGCTGTGCCCGAGAATGCGGACGGGACGATGGAGAGGCCCGATGCTCCCGAACGGATCTAGAGCGGCCAGACGCCTCGTTGCCGCCTCTCTCGCCTGTCTGTTGTCCGGTGCGGCCCTGCCGCAGGAAATCCCGCCGGCCTCGCCCCGGAATTCCGCGCAGATTTTCTTCACCGGTCACAGCCTGATCGACAATCCCCTGCCCGACTGGGTCGAGCTGATCGCCAGGAGCCTGGGCAAGTCCGTCGCCTGGGAGGAGCAGATCGTCATCGGGTCACCGTTGCGGGCCCGCACCCGCGGCGACGACGCGGAAAGCAGCGGCTGGGCCGGATACAAGAACGGAAAGAACCGCAATGGCGACGGGATGGATGTTATCGCGGAGCTGCGCCACCCGACCCATGTTCGCACCGGCCGGCCCTACGACACTCTTGTCGTCGCGGAAAACCACGGTTCGCTCGGCTCGATCATATGGGAAAATGCGATAGGCTATCTACGCCATTTTCACGACCGCCTTCTCGACGGGAACCCGCAAGGGCGAACCCTCTATGTCCACACCTGGCTGGATGTGGACAAGGATAATCCCACGCTGTGGCTGGAACACGAGACAAACGCCTCGACCGTATGGCAATGCGTCGCAGAAAAGGTGAGGCTGACGCTGCAGGCAGAAAATCGCCCGGCCAATCTCTCCGTCGTGCCGGCCGGATTCGCTCTCGTGCAACTGGTAAGAAAAACCTTGGACGGCGAGGTCGCCGGACTGAGCGGGAACACCCGCAAAAAGCTCGACCGGATATTCCGTGACAATGTCCACCTGACCGACATCGGCATCTATTTCGTGGCGGCGGTCCACTATGCGGCAATCTATCGCCAGTCGCCCGAGGGTGCTGCCGCACCGCCGACCGTGCCCCGCGATATTGCGAAGGAGCTGCAAAGCATCGCCTGGGCCGTAACCCGGGATTTTCTGAAGCGGGAAAGCTCGCACCTGCCGGACATGGCAGAATGCCGGCGCGTCATCGTCGAAAAGGTCTGCCGAAGCTACTGGACGCTTGCCGCCGAACCGAATGAGGTCGGACGCTGCCAGGGCTATTTCGCCGAAACCCATCCCAAAGCCGGAGACAACCCTTTCGTCTGGCCGGATCCGAACTGGAAGGCTCTGCCGAGACCGTCGCCTTAGCAGCGCGTCCTTTTCGCGGTGATGCCCGCAACGTCCAGGCGAACCGATGATTATCCGATCACCAGGATTATCTGGTCGCCAGGACGCACGGGATCGATCTCACGGCCGGCGTACCGAACCCCTTTCGGCATTGCCTGACCGCCAGATGAAGGCGCATGGATTGATCGAGCGTTGGCAGAACGTGCGCGCTGCGCCGTTCTTCTGATCTTTCGCCAAGTTATTGGCATGTGGACAACCGTCAGCTTCGGCCAACCCTCCTGCCGGGAGGTCTTCAGAGCCGGGGGCTGTCCCGCGGCAACGCCCCTGTCAGCGCTGACGTGGTTTCGTCATACTTGCTTACTGCAACTGCGAAGCCTCTGATTTCGCAGCCGTGATTTCAGATGTGGTCCGCCCTGTTCGAACCGCCGAACGGCTAGTTGGTCGCTCCGTACGGAAAGAGGTCATTGAGTTTGTAGGCGACCTCGGTTCGATTGGTCGCTTTCAGCTTCTTCATGATGTTGCGGATGTGAACCTTGACCGTGCTTTCACGAAGATTGAGTTCGTAGGCGATGATCTTGTTTGCCTTGCCTTTGCGAAGGGCTTCGACCACCGCTTCCTGGCGCAGCGTGAACATTCCCGAGAGCGGCCGGTGTTCCGCCGACGGTGTCGCGGCGCTGACCAGATGGCGCATGGAGAGGACGCTGCTTGCCGGGACGAAAATCCCGCCGGCAACGGCCAGCCCGATCGCCTCCACGCAGACGCCGATACCGACGCAGGATGGAATGAAACCGCGAGCCCCGTATTCCAGCATTTTCACGACCTGTGCGAGGTCGTCAGAGTCGGAAAGCACGATGATCGGCGGCGACTTGAACTCGGAGGTCAATTTCGAGATGTCGGTTGCAAGCGCAGTATCTTCAGCCTTGCGGCCACCTATATTGAACAGAACGGCTTGAACCGGCGGATAGAGGTCTTTTTCTACTTTCCATTCCTCGATGGAGCCAACAGCACAGACATCCATCTCGAGGCCGCGCCCGATAAGGGCTTTGGCAAGGCATTCGCGATCAAGCGCTCTCGCGTCGATGATCACCAGGCATCCGTCATGGTTTATTCCCTGGGCGCCCCGATCGTCTCTTTCGGCGAGCTTTGGGATGTCATTCATAATGCGAAAGGATTCTGCCACAGCAGGAGAACGGCTGTAGCCGCTTGGTGTGGAACTCATTTTACCCCCTTACCTGAAGTCTAGGATGATTGTCCCCCTCAGGAACCGCAACCAGAAGTACGCCAACAGACTGTCTTATCACCTATCAACCTTTTATTAACATCAATATACAACCGATACGTAATTTAGTCTATCAGCAAGTAAGCAAATAGATAAAAATATTTATCAAAACGCAGGGCTAAGTTCTGATACGGAATTGCATATCTGTTTATAGTTAACGTGCACGTCAAAAGATAGGTTTCGGCCCGCGATACAGGATCCAGTTGTAAATCTCCGTCATCTGGGCAGCCTTGGCCTGCCAGCTGTACCTTTTCCGGACACGCCTCGAAGTTGCATTACTGAGCGAAGACACAAGTCCTGGATTGATTTCCAGGTATTCGAATGCCTTGGTGAAACCGGCAATCAAGCTTTCACGGTCCTGAAAATCGACGGCTATGCCGGACTGATCGTCGATGAGCTCCGGCGGGCCGCCGTAATTCGCAACGATCGGGACCAGCCCCATCGACATCGCCTCCAGAACGACGCCCCCTCCAAACTCCCGGACGCTCGGGAGCGCCAGCACGTGATATCCGGCGAGCGTCGACGCCATGTCCCTTTGCTCCACCCACCCGGCAAACTTGATGGATTTCCAAAGCCCCTTCCGGCGCACCGTCTCTTCCAGCTCTTTTCGCTGCGGACCGTCGCCGACAATGAGAACCTCGATATTCAAGCGTCCGCGATAGGCAGCCACGGCCTCGATGAGGACGTCGGCGCCCTTATAGGGCACCAGCCTGCCGATAAAGGCGATCGCCAGCCTGTCGCCGGAGAGTTCCCGTAGTTGAAACGGAAAACGCTCCGGATCGGCCGCGTTTTCCGGAATGAGAAAAGCCCGTTCCGCACAGCTTGCCGGAAGTTCCCCGAGTGTGTGGCGGGATCCGGCGATAAGGGCTGCCGCCTCCGAGCGCGTCGCCCGGTAGGACGGCATCAGGAAGTGAAGCTTCCGGATTGCCGACAGCCATTCCCGCTCACGGCTTCGCACGTCGGAAAAGCCCTTCGGCCAGGGAACGCCGCCATTGAGAGGGCCGAGCACGAACGGAATGCCGTACTTTTTAAGCTTGCCCACGATCGGACTTTGGCTCGTGGGGCTGAGCGGAGTGATCCGGTGCACCAGATCGAATTCGCCGGCCATCAGCCGCTTGCCAAGCAGCCTCCAGACTTCGCGCTCGAAACTATAATAGGAAAACGAGGAAAGGGCCGTCACCACCGTCCAGCCCTTGTTCGCGCCGCCCCGCAGACGCTCGCTGAGGCGATAAAAGGCCCGCGCCACTCTTTCGTTGTCGATAGCGATGAAATCGCGCTCCTCGACCAGGCCGGCGCGCAACAGGGCATCCCGGTTGCGGATCTGCGTGACGAGCAGGGCGTCGGTTCTCTGCATGATGGCGTGGGCAAGGTTCCAGCCGACCAGCGGCACGCTGGTCCATTCCGGGTTCGCCGCCTCCGCGATCAGCAAGGGCCGGAGCGCCTTGCCTGGCGATTTCGTGATGCTGGAATGGACACCGTTTTCGGTCCGCTGCTGTGGGAAAATATGACCTGCGGACGGCGGCCATGCACGGGAGGCCGGGAGAAGGCTGTCGGAATCCGGGACTGTTACGCTCATCTGCAAAACCCTCTGCGATGGGAGTAGCCTTTATGGGGGACGAACCGCGCCATGCCCACAGCATCCGGTGAATTTATGGTTTTGCGCATGGAGTATTTCCACATTGCACTTGCTGAAATTACATGAATATGGCGGTTGAGTAATCGTTACTCCCGAGACGCCACAAGTATCTTCTGACGAATATGGTATTTCGAGCTCTCCTCTTCATCAATCTATCGGAAGTGGGAGAATGTTACCGCTTTAGGGGTAAGATGGAATCTTCCATCGCCGTCGCTCGGCTGAATTACCGGCAGCTTTTGATTTGATTGGAATCAGAACATGCCGCCGACGCGCTCGAAAACCATCGTCGCGAGGGTTCCGGCCAGGAAACCGGCCGGCCAAGCCAAAAGAACGCCGGCTTCATAGGGCAGGCTGTGCAGGCCGTGGCGCCGGTTGAAATAGAAGATGACGGCGAAAACTGGCAGGCCATAAAGGGCGATCGCCCACAACGCGCCGTAAAATCCGAATGTATAATAAGCAAGCGGGATCGAGACGAAAATCGAGACCGCCCGGACAAAGTTGAGGACCGTCTGGTTTCGGGGTTCGTTGACGGCGAGGTAGATCGCCGACAGCGGACCGAAACGCGTGGTCAAGAGACTGAACGACAATATTTGAATGATCGGCGCGGCGTCCAGGTAACGGTCGTCATAGAGAAATTCGATGATCGCTCTGCCACCCGAGAAGATCGCCCCGGCGCTTCCGATGAACACCAGATCGAAAGGAAGCCGAATTTTCAGAAACATGCTCCGGAGTTGATCGGGCCGCTCCCGCGCCACCTTGCTCAGCGCCGGCATCGCAACGGTTGAAAACAGCCGCCCGCCGGCGCCCTCCAGCATCGCGATGAGATTGAAGGCCAGGCTGTAAAGGCCGAGCATCATCGGACTCGTCCAACCGGCGAGAAAAACGCGATCCCCATTCGCCGCGATCACAGTCAGGATCGAAGACAGCATGATCCACCGGCCGAAGCGGATGAGATCCCCGACCGCCGCCTTCTCCCACGAGAGGCTGTTGTTGGTGCCGGGGAGCCATACGTGGCTCAGAATGGTGGTCACGATGCAGGATACGAATGTGGAGGCGACGAACGACCAGATCGAACCCGTCGTCCAGGCGAGCACGACCGCGACCATGAGGCTGATCACCTGCGCTGCGATCTCCATGATCGTCAGCCGTCTGAGATTGAGATGCCGGAAGGCCGAGATGATTTTCGTCGATTGCAGCCCCATGATGACGGTACAGAACGACAGCGCCATGATGATCGCGGGAAGCTCGGGGACGGTATAGACGGATCCGGCGGGGAACAGGCCGTAATGGGCCGCACGTCCTATCCCGATCGCCACCAGCACGCAGGCGAACCAGATCAGGCATCCGTGCAGGATCTGCAACGTCCAGGCGGTATCGAGATAGGATTGCTCGTCTCCCATCCGGCTCTGGATCGCCGCGGGCCTGAGGCCGAGGTCGGAGAGCATGGAGATCGACACCTGAACCATGGTGGCAACCGCCATGATGCCGAACATTTCCGGTATCAGCAGGCGCGTCAGGATGAGGCTGCTGGCGATGCGCAGCACCTGCAGCAGGGCGTACCCCATCATCGACCAGCCGGCGGCCCGCATGATGACGTTGCGGAAACGCGGCTGCGCCTCGACGGGGGAAGCAGGTGAGACGAGCACGTCTGCAGGGCCGGAAGGTTTCCCATCCCAATCAGGAGAAATAGTTGCTTCGGCCACGGCAGACTCCTTACTTCAATACTCTACTGGTCTGATTCTCTATGCGGGAAGGCGACCGGAGGCAGTGCCGCCGCCCGCGGGGAAAGCATGGACGCCGGCGCTCGCCACGGAAACGGATCGCCTTTGACCATTACGCAAGCTCGATCACCGGTTCCAAGGCGGGTGAGACCGCCTGAACCGATTGCCCCGACCCGGTCTCATGAAGTTTGTGCCGGCCGGCGGCCTCGGCAACGACGGCGCGCATGCGCTCGGCGAGCACGCGGACATAAGGGTCCAGAACCATGCTGTCGTGATCTCCCGGCACCTCGGACACGCTGAGATGGGTGACATGCCCGCTCCAGCCATTGTCGGGAAGCAGGATATCGCGGTTCTCCTTGAGGCAGCGCCCGCCGCCGAGCCGGTAGAAGACGGCAGGCTTGGGGCGGAACAGGGTGACCGCTCCGGCATAGGGTTTCACCTGGTATTGATGAGCCGCGCGCCTGAACGCCACTTCGATCTTCTCGTTGTTGAAATGCTCCGTCGGCCCGGCCTGATGCTCGGCCTCTCGCTTTGCGCGGCCGTCCATCTTGTCCCGCAGCCGGTCCTGCAGGTATTTGGCGAGGTAGTTGGCCTTGTGGCGGCGGATATCCTGCAGCTTCATACTGATACGGTCGCGCAGATCCAGTCCCGGCTGCCGCGGCAGGGGCGTATCCAGCATCACCACGTGGGAAACCTCTTCCCCGGCCTCCTGAAGTTGCCGGGCCATTTCATAGGCAGTGATGCCGCCGCCGGAATATCCGGCAAGAAGATAGGGCCCGTTGGGCTGCACGGCGCGGATTTCTGCGATGTAATCCGCCGCCATGTCCTCGAAGGTCGCATGCGGCTCGTGGTCGCCGTAGAGTCCGCGGGCCTGAAGCCCGTAGACCGGCCTGTCGGCCCCCATGGTCATTGCCAGATGGCGAAGGTTGAGGACATTGCCGAACATGCCGGCGCAGATGAACAGCGGCACGGCCTTGGCGTCCCTGCCCGGATTCATCAGCACGAGATGAACCGGCTTGGCGGCCGTCGTCGGATGAGCCGCGGCTTCCGATCCTGCCGCCTCGCCTCCATCCGGCAGCTCGGCGGCGATGCGCTCGGCACATTGGGCAATCGTCGGCGCCTCGAACAGTGTCGATATCGGCAGGTCGAGGCCGTATTGCTTCTTGATCATCCGGAACAGGCGAACTGCGATCAGCGAATGCCCGCCCATGTCGAAGAAACTGTCGTGGATGCCGACCTTGGCGATACCGAGAAGTTCCCGCCAGTAGCCGGCCAGCGTTTCCTCGACGGCGTTGCGCGGCTCGACGAACTCGTTCTCGAGATCCGGCCTCTCGAAACTGTCACCTGACGGCATCGCGGTTTCGGCAGAGGCATCGATCCATTCGCGCAACACATCCAGATCGATCGAACTGATGATCGGCTGGGATTCGGAAATGCCGAGCACACGTTGCAGCGCCGAAAAACCTTCCGCCGGCAGAATGCCGTTGCGCACCTGGGTGCCGAGCTTCAGCATCGCCGGAGAAAGGGCCGCCGGCTTGGCTTTCCCAACAGCCAGCGCGTCAGCGGAGGGCGCGGCACCAAGAGCGAGATCGTTTTCCAGCCGGCGCATGACGAATTTCGCGGCTTCGAAGACGACATTGCCGTGAGCGTCGGTGATCGAAACGTCGAAGGCCGCATAACCCTCGCCGAAATCGCTGCTGTCGGCGAGCCTGACGATACTGATGATCTCGGCCGGCAATGGCTTGTGAAGGACCACCCGGCCATAGGTTGCCGGCGCCCAAAGCGAGGTCTCGGCGTCGTAATCCCTGGCAAGTTCCATGGCAAAGCCGGTGGCTATGTCGAGCAGGCCCGGATGCAGCAGAACGCCTTTGGCCAGATCATCGGCAAACGACGGGTCCAGTTTCAGGTCCGCGATCGCCCGGCCTTGCCCGATCGCCATGGAGCGCAGGACGGCCCAGCGGGGGCCGAAGCGGATGTGCTTCTCCTGAACTGCGCGAAGCGTGCTGCCGCCTCCGGCAACCCGTGTCTCGTTGCATGAAGAGGCGACGGCTGCGATGTCGACCGTCCCGCCCCCCTGTTGCGGCAGCTGTTTGAGGATCGCCTCGGCGTGCTTGACGAACGGCCCCTCCTCGCCGTCCGCCGGGCCTGCCAGAACCACGACGCGGAAATGTTCCGCCATCGGCTCCAGCCGGACGCGAACGGCTTTCGTCTCGCCGTCGTTAAAGACAAGCGGTCTCAGGAATACGAGGTCCGCCACTTCCGCCTCGAACGGAAGTCCGTATTCCCGAGCCGCCTGTGTAACCAATTCCAGATAGCCGGTGCCCGGCATGACCGCCTGGCCGGACAGAAGCCGATGCTCGTCGAGCATCCATTCCGTCTCGGGGCTGATCAGCGCCTCGAGCCAGGGCAGTCCCGCCTCGTCCTCCTTCCAGTGCTGGAAGAACGGACCGCCCGCAGGTGCGCACACCGGTGCGATCAGGCCGTCGCTCGCCGACCCGCCGAGCGCCCGTGCCGCAAGACCGACCCCGCTCCAGACGCCCCAATGCAGCGCAATGGTGGTCCGGTCGGCGCGATGCGAACGGCTCTGGGCAAACGCGTTGAGATAGGCGTTGGCGGCAACGTAATCGACCTGCCCCGCCCGCACCACGTCGGTGCTGGTGGAGGAGAACATCAGGAAGAAGTCGAGCGCCACGTTTTCGAACGCCGCGTCCAGCACGGTCGTGCCGAGCACTTTCGGCGTCAGAACCCTGTCGATGCTGTCCCGAGTCTTGGTCTGGATCAGTCCGTCTTCGACCGTGCCGGCCGCATGAAAGACGCCGTTGATCTCGCCGAAGCGGGAAAGCGACATTTCCATCGCCCGGCTCATCTGCTCCGGATTGCCGACGTCGCCGACGAGATAGAGGACTTCCGCACCCTTCTCTTCCAACCGCCGGATCGCCGAGATCGCCCGGCGAATACCGTCATGGTCGTGGGTACGGTCGTAGAATTCCCAGTTTTCCCGCGCCGGCAGAACCAGGCGGCCGACAAGCACGATCCGCGCACGGAACTGGCCCGCAAGCTCATCCGCAAGCGCCAGAGCAACATCGCTCAAGCCGCCGGAGAAGAAGTAGACGCCGCCCTCGCGCAGTTTCGCCTGCTCGGCGGATAGAACATTCAACGGCATCCGCTGATGCACCTGTGTCCAGCGCCGCCCCTTGCGGTACGCGACCACTTCCGACCCCGGCCTCGCATGCAGATCTTCCCAGAGCTGCCCGATCAACGCCGCCGGATCCGCGCCGTCCTGTTTCTCTTGCCCCTCCGCAACACGGGTGAAGGCAAAACGTTTGCCACGCTGCTCCGCCCTGGTCGACAGATCGATGTCGATCATCCTGACCGTCGCACCTGCCATTTCCTTCGGCAGCACGAGACCCGGCCCCAGAACGGTCGCCTTCTCGGGATAGGGCAAGGCTTCGCCCGAAACCTGCTGCATGCCGTTGGTGATGACGGTGAACTGCATGTCCGGAACGCTGGCTGCGTCCCCCAGCGCCTGGGCGAGATGCAGCAGGCTGTCGAAACCGCATTCCTGGTTTCGATGGAAGAAGTTCGAGCCCGGCCGGAAGGTCTCGGCCTGGGTCAGCAGCCACATATGGACGATGCGCGACGGCAGGCCGCCATCGCCGGCAAGCCCGGCGACGAGAGCATCATATCCGGCGCGGCCCAGTTCCGGGCAGAGCATATAATCCTCGGCGCTGCGGCGAATGAAGGCGTCGCCCAGGGATACCGTGACGACACGATGCCCCGTGTTCCTCAGCGCACCGACCAGCTTCTGCCCGATCCCGGCCTCGTCGAGGAAGAAGAGCCAGGATTGCGCCTGTTTTTCCGCGCCGAGCTCGTAGTCGGCAAGCGTCTGCTTCCAGGACGGGCGATAGCCCCAGCGAGTGATGTCGGGCTCTTTCGAAAGGATTGGTTCGGCACTTTTGCCTTTCTCGTTCGCTCCGGCACGGTCGATGAAGAAACGCTTGTGCTGGAACGGATAGGCCGGCAGCCGGACCCGGCGCGGCGAACGGCCCTGCCAGAGGCGATCGATATCGACATCGAGGCCGGTGGCCCAGGCCCGCCCGACTGCGGCAAGGAAATAAAGCCGGTCGTCGCCCGCCTCGTCCGGATGCGGCAGGCTGTTGATCACCTGGTTTGCGGGGATCGATCCTTGTGCCTTCGCCAGCGACGACAGAACCCGCCCCGGACCCACCTCGATATAGATGCGTCCGGGTTCCGCCGAGAGCGCCGCCATGCCGTTCGCGAAATGAACGGTCGAACGAAGGTGACCGACCCAATACATCGGATCGGTCGCCTCTTCGGCGCTCAGCGGCAAGCCCGTACGGTTGGATAGGATCGGAATTGCCGGGGCGCGAAGAGTAATGTCGCGCAGAAAAGCCTCGAATGCTTTGAGGATGGGCGTGACCAGTCGCGAGTGTGCCGCGATGTCGATCGGCACGCGGGTCGCATCGATGCCCTGCGTCGCCAGGAACTCGCGAAACATATCGAGATCCTCGTTGAGGCCCGACACGACGCAAAGCGACGGCGCATTGACCGAAGCGATGTCGAGCGACGACGGCAGCAGCTCCGATAGCCGGTCGTGATGGAGCGGCACGCTCATCATGCCGCTCGGCCGGATCGTTTCGAACAGCTTTCCACGCAGATATACAAGATTGACGGCGTCCTTGAAGGACATCACGCCGGCCAGGCAGGCTGCGGCGTTCTCGCCCATGGAATGGCCGATCAGCGCCTTCGGCTTCACGCCCCAATCCATCCAGAGGCGGGCAAGGCCGATCTCGGTAATCAGGATCGCGGGCAGCTGGAGCGACGGACGGAGGAACGCTTTCGCGGAGGCCGCGGAATTCTCGCCCAGCCAGATCGTGCGGATCTCCTTCGCCGCATCGTCCGGCAGATAGGAAAGCCCTTCCTCGACGATCGCCCGGAATGTCCGGTCCTCCTCATGGAGCCGCTTTGCCATGCCGACATATTGAGCGCCGCCGCCCGGAAACAGGAAAATGGCGCCGGCATTGTTCGGCACGGGCTGATGAACGAAACCGCGGCTGCCGGGGTTGGAGAGGGCCGCAATGGCATCTTCCCGGCCACGGACCGCCAGCACCATGCGATGGTCGAAATGCTTTCGGCCATGCTGCAGGGTATAACTGACGTCATCCACCGAAAGGCCGGGCTGGGCTGCCATCGCCGATCCGAGCCGCTCGGCGGCCTGGTCGACAGTCTTGCGCTGGCGGGCCGAAAGGAACAGCAGCATCGGATCGGAATCGGCCCCGGCCTGCCCATCGCCCGCCGCAGCCTCCGGCACGTAGCGGGTCGGCGCCTGTTCGATGATGGCATGGACATTGGTGCCGCCAACGCCGAGCGAATTGACAGCGGCCCGGCGGGGACCGGGCGCATGCGGCCATTTCACCAGCTTGTTGTTGACCCGGAAGGGGCTCTTTTCGAAATCGATCGAAGGATTGGGGCGTTCGAAGCCGAGTGTCGGCGGGATCTCCCCCTCGTTGACGGCGAGCGTCGCCTTGATAAGGCCGACGACGCCGGCTGCCGTATCGAGATGGCCGATATTCGATTTGACCGATCCGACATGGCAGAAACCGGTCCGGTCGGTGCTTTGCCTGAAGGCCGTCGTCAGCGCCTCGATCTCGATCGGATCGCCGAGATACGTGCCTGTGCCGTGGCACTCGACATATTGAATGGTGTCGGCTTCGACGCCCGCGAGCCCCTGAGCCTCGAGAACCGCCTCGGCCTGCCCGCTGACGCTCGGCGCGAGATAACCGGCCTTGCTGCTGCCATCGTTGTTGACAGCGGTGCCCTTGATCACCGCATGGATCACATCGCCGTCGCGCAATGCGTCCGAAAGCCGGCGAAGCACGACCACGCCGACGCCGCTGCCGAAAATGGTACCGGCCGCGCGATGATCGAAAGGCCGGCAGTGGCCGTCCGGCGAAAGGATCTCGCCTTCCTGGAACGTATATCCGCGCCGGTGCGGAAATTCGATCGTCACGCCGCCGGCAAGCGCCATGTCGCACTCGCCGGAGATCAGGCTCTGGCAGGCATAGTGCACAGCGACCAGCGACGTGGAACAGGCCGTCTGCACGTTGACGCTCGGACCCCGCAGGTCGAACGTGAAGGAGGCGCGCGTCGCCAGGAAATCCTTGTCGTTGCCCGTGTGGCGCAGCAGGAACATGCCCACCTGATCGATCAGGTTGCGGTTGCTGCAGACGTTGAAATAGAAATAGCTTCCCATGCCGCAGCCGGCAAAGATGCCGACCGGGCCGGGCTGATTGTTCGGCGTCCGGCCGGCATCCTCCATGGCTTCCCAGGCGCATTCGAGGAAATGCCGGTGCTGGGGATCCATGATCGCCGCCTCCTTCGGGTTCAGGCCGAAGAATTCCGCGTCGAACATTTCCATATCGGGAAGATCGGCGCCGCGTGGCACGTAGTTGGGATGGTGGAGCTGCTCGGGATCTTCGCCTTCGGCGATCAGGTCTTCCGGCGAAAACGTACGGATGGATTCCACGCCGTTTCGCAGGTTCTGCCAGAATTCCGCAACATTGCGCGCACCCGGCACTCTCAAAGCCATGCCGACGATCGCAATATCGCTGGCACAGACCTGGTTGGACCCCTCAAGCATCGACACCGCCCTAGCCCGCGGAGGTCAGCTCATGACATCACCCCAATGAGCCATGATCCTCGTTCCGCTTCCCATTGAAATCCGCGAGCGCAAACCCGCAACCTCAATGTGCTGCCAGCCCGGAGGCAATCGCAATTACTCCTTTGGAAGCCATGATCATCCGTATGGGGGAGAGGCGGGTACGGCCTGCAATTCAGGCTTAGGCGCGATCATCCGCATGGGTGGTCCGGCGCATGTTGAGTTTTGCACCGCCCCCCGTTTCTATCGAAGTGCCTGGAACAGCAACGAGTGGGGACAAGCTTTATGGGCGAATTGAAGTGTGTTTTGATCGGTGGCGGATTATTGCTGGTTCAATGCGCTGAAATTCTGCGAGGGCGGGGACACAAGATCCAGGCCATAGCGACATCGAACGGCTCGGTCCGAAACTGGGCAGAGGCCCAGGACATCCCGGTCATCACATCCGAAGGCGATTACGCCACCAGGCTGACCCGATACGACTACGACTGGCTGTTCAGCATCGCCAATCTGAAAATGATCCCCGATCCGGTCTGGCAGCATGCGCGCATCGGCGCCGCCAATTTCCACGACGGCCTGCTGCCGGACATGGCCGGTCTCAACACACCCGCCTGGGCCATCCTCGAAGGCCATGACCGGCACGGCATCACCTGGCATGCGATCACCCAAGGGATCGACGAGGGCGACATCTACGTGCAGCAGGGTTTCGAAATCAGCGCTGACGAAACCGCCCTGACGCTCAACACCAAATGCTTCGAAGCGGGGATGGCGACGTTCTCCGACATGCTCGGCCATATCGGGCAGGGCACGCTTTACCCCCGCCGACAGGATTTCGCGACCCGCAGCTACTACGAACAGCTCAAGCGTCCCCCAGCCGCCGGCACGCTCGATTTCACGGCCTCGGCTGGTGAGCTTTCCCGCCTGGTGCGCGGCCTCGATTTTGGCCCGACATACCTCAACCCGCTGGCAACGCCCAAGGTCAGGTTCGGCAGCGACGTCTTTACCGTCAGGAACCTCCGCGTCCTTGATGGTGAGTTGAATGGCGAACCCGGCCTCGTCCTCTCCGTCGGCGCCCATGGCGTGACGGTCGGCACCGGCGACATGCCGGTTCTGCTCGACGCCGTCCACCACGAGGGCGCCAGGCAGGTCACCCTTTCCTCGGTGCTGCGTCCCGGCGACCGGCTGCCGCTTATGAGCGACCGGGAGAAGGACACGCTGTCGCAAGCGGTTTCCGCTCTTGCGCGGCACGAAGGCTTCTTTCGCCGCGCACTCGAAACCAGCACCGATATCGCGCTACCTTATATAAAGGCATCCGAAGCCGGCCAGGCGCCGGATATTCGCAGCGTCCCGCTGCTCTTGTCCGGACAGCTTTCGCGGCAGGAGCGCGTTGCGCTGGCGGCGGCTTTATTGATCCGCCTTTCCGGCCAGTCGACATTCGACCTCGCCTATACGAGCGACAGGCTGATTGACCTCTGTGCCCGCCACCCCGGATATTTCGCAAAATCGCTTCCGCTGCGGATCGCCGCCGTGGGACAAGCCTCGGTCGACGACCTGCTTGGACAGGTCGATCAGTCGCTGAAGGCGCTGGACGAACGCCAGGGATATTGCCGCGATCTTACGGACAGGTATCCCGGCCTTGCGGCGCCCCAGCTGACGGCCGGCGTCGCGGACATTTCCAATCCCGCGCTTGCCGACGAGATCGAAGGCTGCGCCCTGACCTTCCGGCTCGGCGAAACCGGAGCGGACCTTCTTTACGATCGGACGTGCATCGAAGAGCGGCAGGCGCAGGATCTCGCGTCGGCATTCGCCATCCTTGCCTCCGCGTTCGAAGATCGCGCGACCTTGCTGCAGGACCTGCCCCTGATGTCGAATGCCGACAGGAACATGGTCCTCTTCGACTGGAACCGCACGGAGCGGGAATACGAGACAGCCGCCTGCGTCCATCAGCTTATCGAGCGTCAGGTCGACCGGACGCCGGATGCGGAAGCTCTGGCATTCCATGGCCGCTCCCTTTCCTATCGCGAAATGGACGAACGGGCGAACCGGATCGCGCAGGCGCTGGTGGCTGAGGGCGTGGGTCCGGACGTGACCGTCGGCCTCCACCTGCCGCGCTCGCTCGATCTGGTCGTCGGCGCGCTCGCCATCATGAAGGCGGGCGGCGCCTATATTCCGCTCGACCCGCATTTCCCCGCCGATCGCCTCGCGTTCATGATCAGGGACAGCGGCGCCCGATTGGTTCTGACCGAGCGGCGGCTGGCGAAATCCGAGACGCTGGCGGGAACCAACTTCCTCTGCATCGAGGATATCTTGAGAAACCAGGCGGCAGCGGATCGCCCGGCAAGTGACGTCACCTCCGGCAATCTCGCCTATGTCATCTATACGTCAGGCTCGACCGGCCTTCCGAAGGGTGTGATGCTCGAGCATCGCAACGTCGTGAACTTCTTCGCCGGCATGGACGAGCGGGTGCCGCGCAACACCGATCGCCGCAATGTCTGGCTGGCGGTGACCAGTCTCTCCTTCGATATCTCCGTTCTGGAGCTCTTCTGGACGCTTGCCCGCGGCTTCAAGGTGGTCATCCATTCCTCGGAAGTCATCGAAGCCAAGGCGAAGGGAATGTCTTCCGCCGGCAGAGGCACCAATCTGGATTTCGGCCTCTTCTACTGGGGCAATGACGGCGGTGCCGGACCGGACAAATATCGCCTGCTGATCGAGGGCGCGAAATTCGCCGATGCGAACGGCTTCGATTCCGTCTGGACGCCGGAGCGTCACTTCCACGCGTTCGGCGGTCCCTATCCGAACCCGGCGGTCACCGGTGCCGCGGTCGCGGCTGTCACCAAGAACCTTTCGATCCGCGCCGGCAGCTGCGTTCTGCCGCTCCATCATCCCGCCCGCGTCGCCGAGGAATGGGCGATCATCGACAATCTCAGCAATGGGCGCGTCGCACTCGCCTTCGCCTCCGGCTGGATGCCGGAAGATTTCGTGCTGCGGCCGGAAAACGCACCGCCGAAGAACAAGGCGGCCCTGACCCGCGATATCGATGTCGTCCGCAAACTGTGGCGCGGCGACAGCGTCGATTTCGACTTCGGTGCCGGCACGGTCGCGGTCGTGACCCAGCCGCGGCCGGTCCAGAAGGAACTTCCCGTCTGGCTGACCACGGCCGGCAATCCGGAAAGTTATCGCGAAGCAGCCCGTCTCGGCGCCAACGTGCTGACCCACCTGCTCGGCCAGTCGGTCGACGAACTTGCGGAAAAGATCCGCATCTACCGTCAGACGCTCGCAGAAACCGGCCGCAATCCGGCCGATTACAAAGTCACGCTGATGCTGCATACCCTGATCGGCGAGGACCGCAATGAAGTGCGGGATCTGGCGCGCGGACCGATGAAGGAATACCTGCGCAGTGCCGCCGCCCTCATCAAGCAATATGCCTGGGCGTTTCCGGCCTTCAAGAAACCGCAGGGCATCGCCCAGCCGATGGATATCGACCTCCAGTCGCTCGCGCCGGAGGAAATGGACGCCATCCTTGAATTCGCCTTCCTGCGCTATTTCGAGGACAGCGGCCTGTTCGGCACGGTCGAGGATGCGCTGGAAAGGCTGGACCAGGTCAAGGCGGCCGGCGTCGACGACATTGCCTGCCTGATCGATTTCGGCCTCGCCGACGATATCGTCCTCGAAAGGCTGCCGCTGCTGGCCGAGGTGGTGAAGACCAGCAAGAACCCCGCCAGCGAGGAAGCCGGAGACGGTTTCGCGGAAGAGATCCGCAAGCATCGGGTCACCCACCTGCAATGCACGCCCTCGATGGCGCGCATGTTCATGATGATCGACGAGGATCGCGCGGCGCTGAGCGATGTCCGGCACCTCTTCCTCGGCGGCGAGGCACTGCAGGGCTCTCTTCTCGCAGCCTTGCGAACCGTCACCGACGCGACCATCGAGAACATGTACGGACCGACCGAAACGACAATCTGGTCCTCGACATTCACGGCCGGTCCGTCGACGGGTGTCGTGCCGATCGGCCATCCGATCGCCAATACCCAGCTCTATGTACTCGACAACAATTATAATCCGGTGCCCCCCGGCGATGTCGGCGAGCTCTATATCGGCGGCGACGGCGTCGCCCGCGGATATCACAACCGCGAACAGCTCACCAACGAGCGCTTCCTGCCCAACCCGTTCATGAAAGGCCGGATCTATCGGACCGGCGACTTGGCGCGCTTCGATCGCAATGGCGTCCTGCATTTCCTCGGCCGCACCGATCATCAGGTGAAGATCCGCGGCCATCGCATCGAGCTCGGCGAGATCGAAGCGCGGATCGGCACATTCGCCGGTATCCGCGAGGCGGTCGTGGTCGCCCGAAAGGACAGCCCCGGCGACGTGCGCCTGGTAGCCTATATCCGAACCGACGGTACGCCTGTCTGCGAACAGGATCTGCGGGCCCATATCGCCGAAGCCCTGCCGGATGCGATGATACCCTCGCATGTCGTGACGATGGAGACGTTTCCGCTGACGCCGAACGCCAAGGTGGATCGCAACAGGCTACCGGCCCCGACGGAAAAGGTCCAGGCCCCGCCCGCAACCTTCATCGAACCGTCCAACAATCTCCAGCGGGACATCAGCGAGGTCTTCGCCCGTGCACTCGGGCTCGACAAGGTCGGCATATTCGACAACTTCTTCGCGCTCGGCGGACACTCGCTTCTGGCGGTCCAGGTCCATCGCGAGATGAAGGCGAAACTGGCGCCGGATCTGACCATCACCGACCTCTTTCGCTTCCCGACGGTCGCCCTTCTGGCCGACCATATCTCGGGCAAGGGCAAGGCCGATATCCAGCTCAACCGGGCGTCCGAGCGTGCCGCAATGCGCCGCAATGCGATGGAACGGCGGCCGACACTGGTCCGGGTGGAGACGAAGGTCTAGCCGATGCTGCTGGAAGGCATGTTCGATCCTTCCGTATCGGTCGCCGAGTCCGATCTCCTCGGCGACGTTTCCAAACTCTATCCCGAGGAGCGGACCGCGATCGCCAGTGCGGTGAGGAGCCGACAGCAGGAATTCACTGCCGGCCGCACCTGCGCCAGGCGGGCCATGGGGCATCTGGGCCTGCCTGAAATGGCCATACCCGTGGGATCCGACCGGGCGCCGATCTGGCCGGCCGGCATCGCCGGAAGCATCAGCCATTCCACCACCCGCTGCGTCGCCGCCATCGGCCGCCATTCCGACGGCATCAAGGCCCTGGGCCTCGATCTGGAGGAAGCGACGCCGCTCGACGACACCTACGCGCAGGAGATTTGCACGCCGCGCGAGCGGCAATGGCTCAACCGGCAGCAATGGGGTAGTCGCGGTCGGCTGGTGAAAGCGATCTTCAGCGCCAAGGAATGCACCTACAAATGCCAATACGGCCTGACCCGGACGATGTTCGGTTTCGAGGCCATCCGCGTCGAACTGGACCTGGCGGACGGGCATTTCGCCGCCTATTTCGAGATCGACGTTCCGCCCTTCAGGACGGGCGACCGGCTGCTGGGCCAGATCAGGCTGCGCGATGGTTATGTCGTCGCCGGCATGATCATCCGCTGAAGCATATGCCCGGACCTAAGTCGCAGCTCCGTCCGGCGGCCTCACCGCTACATGAGCGCAGGTTGGCGCCCACACCTCTCTCGCGGCGCGGCCCAGAACAGCCGTGAACCAGCTCCTCCAGGCTGCCCCGTCATGAGGCAAGCGAGTAGCGATCGGTGCCGCACTTCTCCGCGTAAGCAACTGCATTCCCTCGATAAATGCATTGGAAATGGTCGCATTGGCTGCCCAAAGCGGCTTCAATTGCCCCATCTGCCATCAAATGGGGGTAGACCCGTTCGAGGCGGTTCCACCTGCCCCAAAATAGGATGAACCCGCGCTCACTCGAACGGTGTAGCGGGGTCAGCTTAGAACGCTCGGCCCTGCCGGTATGATGAACCGCTTGAGACATGATGTCGAAGGGGGAAATCATGCAACACGACATACTGAGCTTCGCAGCATTGCTGTTGTCCGTCGTTGTTTTTGTTCCGACCGTCTTTTTCGCCATCGAATGTCTTGTCGGAAGCACCAGCCGGCGGGGCGCACCGTCGCGTCAAAACAGACGACGGCCGCAAATCGCGGTTCTGGTCCCGGCACATAACGAAGAACTGCAGATCCTCGATACGCTGCGGAGCATCCAGGGCCAGATGCGTGATGGCGACAGGCTGGTCGTCGTCGCGGACAATTGCAACGACCTCACCGCGTCGCTGGCGCGCGACGCGGGCGCGGATGTCATCGTCCGGGTCGATCCGGACCGTCGCGGCAAGGGATACGCACTCGATGCCGGCGTCCGGTATCTCGGTCTGCTGCCGCCGGATGTCGTGGTCATCGTCGATGCCGATTGCTGGCTGGAGCCGGGGGCTCTCGACAATCTCGCCGATATGGCCATGGCGACCGGCAGACCCGTACAATCCCGCTATCTGATGGTCGCTCCGCCGGATGCAAGCATCAACCTTGCGGTGTCGGAATTCGCCTTCCTTCTCAAGAACCGGATCCGGCTTCTTGGACTGGCGAAACTCGGGCTTCCGGCACAGCTGACCGGATCGGGAATGGCATTTCCATGGACCGTCCTGCGGGACGCCGCGCTTGCGAACGGCAATCTGGTCGAAGACATGAAACTGGGGCTGGACCTTGCGCAGGCCGGCCACGCCCCGCTTTTCTGCGACGATGCAGCCGTCAGCAGCAGGTTTCCCTATTCGAAGAAAGGCCTCGAAACCCAGTCTTCCAGGTGGGAGGCGGGCCGCTTCTCGCTGACGGCCATTCTTCTCTCCGCTTTGCTCGACAGCAGAACCTTCCGGAATCGGGCCTATCTGGCCCTGGTGGCCGACGCGCTCATACCGCCGCTGACATTGCTGGTGGCGTTTCTACTTCTCGCATTGTGTCCGGCCGTCCTCCTGGCAACCGCCGGAATTGCGATCTCGCCGCTGGTAATCTCGGCCATCAGCATCCTCGTGTTCGATATCGCGCTTTCGATGGCGTGGTGGCGCCATGGCAGACGCACGCTTCCCCTGCACACGCTGGCAAACGTCCCGGCATACGTGATCAGGAAGCTCAGGCTTTATCCGCGCCATATTCTCGAAGCCGGCGAAGCGGCCTGGATCAGAACCGACCGCAACAGAACCCGCTGACCGACCAGACGGCATGGGCGCATGCGCCCCCGGAAAGATGGGTCAGGACGCGCGGTCCGAAGCCATGTCCGCCTCCGGCCCGTCGTCTTCTTTCGAGGACAGCGTCTGTGCGAGATGTTCTCCGACCCGCAGAGCGTTTGCCGCAACCGTCAGGCTGGGATTGGCCCCTCCGCTGGTCGGAAAGAACGACGCATCAACCACATAGAGATTACCCAGATCGTGCGCGCGGTTGTTGACGTCCAGTACGGCGGTGGAGGGATCCGGACCGAAACGGCACGTCCCGCAGGCATGACCGTAGTTGAGGTTGACCTCGGAGCCGAGCATCATCATCCGATGCCGCTTGAATGCCTTGCGATACAGTTCGCGGAACGCCTGCATCCGATTCCGCAACTCGTTGTGAACCGTGTACTCGAAATAGATGCCGCCGGGTTCTTTCGGATCCGGCTTCACCCGGTTTTCAGGATAGGGCAGGTCCTCGAGGATCGAGGTGAATATCGTTGCATTGCCTGAGATGAGAGCCCCGATCATCGCCGGGATGCGCATGAAGGGCTTTAGCGGTTTCAGCCAGATCCAGCCATTCCGATCGATCAGGGATTTCAGGAAATGAAGGACGTTGTTGGCGGTCGCGGTCAATCCCGTGGACTGGATGACGCCGAGCTTGAGGCCCTGATATTCATAGAAATCACGAAGACCTATCGACTTTCCCGGCTCCGAAACACGGGTTCTACCCCGCGGCCAGACCGCAAAGAAGTCGGAGGCGTGGAACATCAGGTTGCGCCCGACGAGATCCGAAGTGTTGGCAAGGCCATTCGGCCAGAACTCGTTGGTGGAATTGAGCAGCAGCAGGGGCGTTGAAAGCGCACCGGCAGCAAGCACATAGAGCTTTGCCACGATCGCCAGCTCGGCTCCGTTCTTCCGGCAGGACAGCTGGGTGACGGCCTGTTTGTCGGCCGAGACTTTTTCCACGTTGCATTGATCGATGATCATTGCGTTGCCGGTCGCGATCGCCGGTTCGATGAAGGCCCTGCGCGCATCCTGCTTGCAGGATTTGTGACAGATGAAGCCGCCGCATTGATCGCAGCCGTCGATATACCGGCAAGCCGTGTGAACCCGATAGGGATGCATGCCGTTCGCCTGGGCCGAATCGAAAAAGTGCTGGTCGCATCGCGTCATGGCAGGGGGCTCGATGACATCCGATTGCGGCTGCAGGGGATCCTGGCTGCCACGCACGTGCAGAAGGCGTTCCGCCTTGCGATAAAAGGGTTCCAGATTTTCATAGCCGATCGGCCAGGCCGGCTTGCCGGATTTGTCGACGATTTTGAAATCGCTTGGGGAAAACCGTTCGAGAGCGGCTGCGTAGATGAGCGTCGAGCCGCCGACGCCGCAGCCGAGTGCAGGAAAGAAGCGAACCGGATGGGCATCCACCGTGCCGGAAATCTGCTGAGGCCACCGGCCGTTTCTCAGGCGTTTCGCCTCGTCCGAACTATCGGGATCGTCCTTCTCATCCTGCGAAAACTGAGCCAGGCCCTTTTCGATGAAAACTACGCGATGCCCGGCCGTCGCCAGCGCATATCCCATCGCCGCCCCGCCCATTCCGGCGCCGACGATGGCAACGTCCCATTCAAACTCCATCCACACCCCCAACTCGAACAAGGGCTGTTGCGATCAAGCCTTCAGCCGTCGAGACCCCTTCGGCGGCCGAGCCCAGCATTTTAACGGTTGCTGACGTCCATTCTATCAGCAGAACAAGGTAGTTCCACCTCGCCATGCGAAATATAAATCGATGTATAGACTATATTTTAAGAAAAAATAGTATCGCCTCCAAAATTGCGAAGGCAAGTTCGACCTTATGGCAAAACGATTGTATTCAATCACCCCAGCAACAAAAGTAGGTAATAGGGAGATCACTCTTAGGAGGTAGGCCGGATACATTGTGCCTACCCTCTCCTCGGCTATACTCGTAGCGCTGGTAGGGGTATTTTAACGATGTTCACACCGTTCGAGCCGAGAATAGAAAATGACTCCATATCGTATGAGCAGAAGCCTCAACGCGGAGGTCTGGAATATCACGTCATAGCCTATGTGGCTGCCGCAACGGATTTCGTCTTTCTGCTCGGAACAACCGGCGTCTGCTTCACGGGATATCAATACGTCGTTTTCGGCTCGGCACCCGATCCCTCGCTGTTTATCGGCATAGGCCTGGTCCTGTCGACGATCTTCGTGCTCGCCATGCACAGCGCCCAGGCCTATAGCCCGGAGAGCGTCCAGCTCCTGAGGCCACAGATCCGGTTGATCTGCATTCTGATCCCCAGCGCCCTTGCCTTCCTGCTGACGGTGATCTTCTTCCTGAAGATCGGCACGACCTTCTCGCGTGGCGCGATCTTGATGACCGCTATCGTCTCCCTGTCCGGCCTGATCTGCATCCGCCTGTTCTGGCACTGGTATCTGCCGTCGGCGGCGGCCGCCGCTTCCTTCAAGATGAGGCGGATACTATTGATCTGCCACGAGGAATTCTCGACCGAACATTGGCAGCACGAAGCCGCTGCGAGCGGCATGGCCCTCGCCCAGATCATCCGTCTGACGGACGAAAATCTGCTGCCAGCAAATGCCATGCAGAGATTGAGGCAGAGCGAGACCGGCAACATAGATGAAGTCTTCATCATCTGGCGGGATCCGAACGTCGCCAATCTCGAATTCTACCTCGGTGAGCTCCGGCGCTCCGCCCTGCCCGTCAACGTCATCTTCGACGGCGTCGTCGGCCGCCTTACCAGCGCCCCCGCCCACAAGATCGGCAGCATGACGGCATTCCAGACCCAGCGGCCGCCCTTGAGCCTCTATGAACGCGGGACCAAGCGCGCCTTCGACATCATCTTCTCGCTGACGGCCGTCCTCTCGCTGTTTCCGTTGCTGCTCGTCGTTGCCATCGCCATCAAGCTGGATTCCAAAGGGCCCGTTCTGTTCAGGCAGGTCCGCAAAGGGTATGGCGGCCGCTCGTTCCGCATCCTGAAATTCCGCAGCATGACCGTCATGGAAGATTCGGGCGATGTGCGCCAGGCAACCAGAAACGATCCTCGCGTCACGAAAGTCGGTGCGATCATCCGCGCCGCGAGCATCGACGAACTGCCGCAATTCTGGAACGTCCTTCGGGGAGAGATGTCGATCGTCGGCCCCCGCCCGCATGCACTCGCCCATGACGAACTCTATGATGCCCAGATCGCCAAATACGCCTTCAGGCGGCACGTCAAACCCGGTCTCACCGGTTGGGCCCAGGTCAACAATTGCCGTGGCGAGACGCCGAATATCGAAAAGATGGAAGAGCGGATATTCCACGACCTCTGGTACATCAACAACTGGTCGTTCTGGCTCGACATGAAGATCGTCGTCCGCACTGCGATCGAGATCCTGGATTTCGGCAAGGCCTACTGATTTCACGGCAGATGAGACGGCTTTATGCCGATGGCAGCGGCGGAATGTGGGTGACGTCCCGCATTCCGGCTGCATCGATGAGGATTTCGCGGGGCGGCGCGTGGCTGATGAAGTGGATCGGGCTTGCCGTCAGCCCATAAGCGCCGCTGTTATGCACGGCGACGAGATCGCCCTCTTCGATCCGCGGGAGCACCACCCCAACGGCGAGCCGGTCGATCGAGGTGCAGAGCGGGCCGACGAGGTTGACTTTCTCCGGCTCGCCCTGGCCGCCGACCTTGTGCATCGTATAGTTCCGATGCATCACCATTCCGAAATGTCCGGAAGCCGGCAGATGGTCGTTCATGCCGCCGTCGCATATGCCGATCCGCACGCCGCGCGATTGCTTGACCGAAATGACGCGTGTCAGAAAATAGCCGGCCTCGCCGACGAGATAACGCCCGAGCTCGAGCACCAGCCGGGTTTTGGCAAATTGCGGCAGCTCCTTGAGGCCGTCGAGATCCGGCGCGATGCCCGCGGCGACGGCGAACAGGTCGAGCGGCAGGTCGCCGTCGTGATAGGGAATTCCGAGCCCGGATCCGAACACCAGCTTCTCCGGCTGCGGAATGTAGGCCTCGCAAATCTCCCGGAAAATACCGATGAAGTTGCGATAATTCTCGCAGATCGCCTCGGGCTTCAGGCATTGCGTGCCGGAATAGATGTGCAGCCCGACGATCTTGAGGTTGGGCAGCGCAGCGATGTCGGGCATGTCTCTCCCGGCATCCTCCCAGTCGATGCCGAAAGCCGACGGCCGGCCGGCCATCTGATCGCCGAAGCCTTTGGGAACCGTGGTCGGCGCTATCCGCACCAGCACATGCTGTACGCGCCCGAGCTCGACGGCGACCGCATTCGCAAACACCGCCTCGCGGACCGATTCCAGGATCAGTTCGCCGATGCCGCCTTCGATCGCCTCCCGAATTTCGAACTGCCGCTTTCCCGGACCTGTGAAGCTGATGCGCTCAGCTTCCCACCCCGCCGCAATCGCGGTCCTGAATTCCCCGATGGAGGAAACGTCGAGATAGTCCGCCTGCCCCGTCATCAGCGAGAGCAGGGCCGGATTGGGATTGCTCTTCGCGGCATAGCTCAGCGCAAAACGGTTCCCGAAGGTTTGTCTCAGGAGCGCTGCGCGGCTCTCGATTGCCGGTGCGAGATAGATATAGGAGGGGGTTCCGAAGGATGCCGCCGCGCTCTGCAGCCAGACATCGAGCGCCGAACAATGGTTCATCACGCGCTGGCTTCGGCAAAACGGATGATCCGGGCCGGGGTATCGAAATTTTCCAGCGTGACATCCTCGGCGCGAATGGCAAGTCCGGTGGACTGCTCGACAAATGCCAGCAGGTTCACCATCGACACGGAATCGAGGAGGCCCGAGGAGAAGAGTTCGCTCTCGCTGTCGGCATGGACGATGTTCAGGGAGTCCCGCAGGTAACCAATCAACTTTCCATGGGTAAGGCTCATTGCAAGTTCTCCCTCGTTTCGGTCACTTTGATCTGGGCCGGCGGCGGAGGCGCGCTCAAGGGAGGGTCTCCGCCTTGCATCAACTCGCGGCAGATGCGCACCACGTCCGGCCGCGCCAGCTTGCCGCTCGATGTTCGAGGCATGTTTTCCGGCCAGACATGGAACTGGCGCGGCACCATGTAGGAGGGCATCGCGCGCCGACAGTAGCGCAACAGGGCTTCTTCGTCGAACTCCCCGATCGGCGTGATCGCCACATGCACGGTCTGCCCCAGTTCCTCGTCGTCGACCCCGAAGGCGACCGCCTCCGCCACCGCGCCGCTGCGGCAGACGAGATCCTCGATTTCGTCCGGGCTGACGCGGAAGCCGCTGGTCTTGATCATCGCGTCGTTGCGTCCGATGAACCAGAGGTCCCCATCCGCGTCGATCCGGACGATATCGCCGCTATAGACGACGGGTTCGTCACCGATCACGTGCCAGAGTTCCGGACACGGCCTGATCTTCTGCTCCGTCACCTCCGGCTTGCCCCAATATCCGAGGCTCACGAGCGGGCCGCGATGAACGAGTTCGCCCTGCTCGCCGGGATGGGCGATGCCTTCGCCATGCTTGATGACATAGACTTCCGCGCCGGGGATCGCCTGGCCGATCGCTCCCATCTTGCGGGTAAACTTGTGCGGCGAGAGATAGGTCGAGCGGAAGGCCTCCGTCAGCCCATACATCAGGTAGACGTCCGCATCCGGGAAGACCCTCGGTATCTGCTCCAGGATGTTGAGCGAAATCTTGCCGCCGGAATTGGTGATCCGCCTGAGCGCCGGAAATTCCACGGGGTTTTCCTTCAGCAGCCGCACGATCTGGCTCCAGAGCGGCGGCACGGCGGCCACGCCGGTCACCCGGTGGCGCTGCATCGCCAGGACGATTTCGGTCGCCATCGGCACCGCCTGATGCACGACGGTGCCGCCCATCAGCATCATCGTCGTCAGCTGGTTCAGTCCGTAATCGAAACTGTAGGGCAGGACGCTGAGCAGCCTGTCGTCTTCCCTCAGGCCCAGATAGCGCGATACCGAACGGGCACCGGCAACGATGTTGCGATGGGTCAGCATCACGCCCTTCGGCATGCCGGTCGAACCGGACGTATAGATGATCATCGCCAGTTCCGTATCGAGGCGCGCGATCTCGTCGCCCGAAAGATCCTCCGGAAGATGATCCCAGACATCGAATATGGTCTCGGCCGGCAACTTGCCTTTGACCAGAACATTGTCGACGGTGTCCGGAAGCTTTCGCGCGGCAAGAACCTCGGCGACCCGCGGCTCGACGATCATCAGGCGCGCGCCGCAGTCGTTCGCCACATATTCGAGCTGCTCGACCGTCCATTGCGTGTTGACGTTGACGATCACTCCGCCGACCTTGGCGATCGCGAACATCGCGACAACCTCCGCAAGGCTCTTGCGCAGATGCGCGATCACCCGGTCGCCAGGCCGGATGTTCCGGCTCTGAAGATAACCCGCCAGCCGATCCACGTCGGCCGCCACGGCGGCATAGCTCACGGCGCGATGACCGTCGATGATCGCCGGCTTACCTGGCCTGACGCCGAGATTGTCGGCCAGAAGCTGGTAAAAGTTGGTGGTCAACGCGTTCATGGCAAACTCCTCCAACAGGTGAGCGGGTCAGGGACTGGTATCGGTCTTGGCGTGTTCGCTCGAAAACGGGCCGAGGCGGGGATAGATCTTGGCTGGCGAGCCGAAGACGATGGAATCCGACGGCACGTCGGTGGAAACGGCGGTGTTGGCGCCGATCCGCACCCGGTCGCCGATCCGGATCTCGCCGAGAATGGTGGAATTGACGCCGATAAAGACGTCGTCGCCGATCTTGGGCGCTCCGGCGCTCATGTTCGTACCGATCGTGACATTGTGCATGATGCCGCATCGTTTCCCGATCACGGTGGCCGGGTGAATGGAGATCGATCCCTCCACGTGGATGATGTGAAAGCCCTCGCCAAGCGTTACCTCCGCAGGGATCCAGACGCGCGTCAGCGTCGCAACGACCATGTTGATCGCCCCGTAGACCTTCTGCGCGAGCCGCCTGGCCGGCCGGGTCCGCCGGCTGCCCGCCCATCGGCCGAAGCGATAGACCAGCAGCGAGATGAAGCCGGCGTTGAGGACCGTCCGGCCGTGGCGCTCGTAATCCTTCCGTACCAGTTCCCGAAACGAGGCCGAAGGCGCTCGCGCCGAGGTCGCGCCATCGTGGTCCTGCATCGCATTGGATTGCGGATGGAGAAAACGAAGCCGTGAGGTCATGCGAACACCATCTCCAACGTGCGCTCGATATCAGCCCAATCCACCCTGAAGTTGTCGCAGGTTCCCTCGCCGACGACGAGAGCGTAGCCCTGCCCCTGGCGATCGGTGATGATCTTGAGAGCCGAGACCACCCGGTCCGGGGGCTGGATGACTAAGAGGGTCGCGTCGGGCGGCATGACGGTGAGGCCGTGCACCAGATGGCTGCCCTCGACACCGGCGACGATGCGGGCGCCGGCACAGACAAGAATAATGTCGTCAACCGACGACGCCATCGGATCGAGGATCCGGAATCCGAGTTTCGACGCGAACTGTTCGGCAATCTCGGTCTCGTTTGTGAGGTGCCGGCTGCTTCCCCCGTTTCCCCGCAGGATGAAGACGCCGGGATGAACGGGAAAAGGCGGCACCGACGCCAGCAGCTTTTCGCGCACCTGATCGGCCCGTTTCCTCTTGCTCGCGTTCTGGCCCTTGTCCCTGAAAAGCACCACCTCGTCGAAATGGACGTCGCCGACCTGGATCGGCCTGAAGCCCAGTTTCTGGGCGTATTGCGGCTCGTGGTCCCACTTGACCGGCCGCGTCGAGACCGGCGTCTGATATTCGTCCGCCAGCGAATATGTCAGGCAGTCATCCGAAAGCCAGTTGCCGAACCAGCGGTTGCCGACCCAGCTCTCGAACAGCGCCCCGCTGGCCGACTGTTTAGGGGGCACATAAACCGGCAGCCGGCGGCTGCGCGGTCTGAGGCTCCTCGACGATTTCTGCCCGTAGAGAACGCCGTCGATCAGGTCGATATTCTTGACCCGGTAACCGACCGTTGCCTCCTGTGTGGTCTCGTAATTTCCCCTGAAGCCCTTCAGGATCTCGGCGACGGAGCCGAATTCGGCGCCGTTGATGCGATCGAGATGATGCGGAAGAAACTTGGCCGGGCGGATGAAGCGTCTGGCCTGCGGCGCGATCGTCCAGCGTTCGCATGCAACCGCCTCGATATCCGGAACGGGCATCCGGGCGGCTCTTCTCAACGAATGCATGATCGGCAGGAAAGATATCAATCAACCATCCTCGCGGGGCCTGCAATCGGCGCTTCAAACGGGGAGGCCCCTTGTCGTTAAACCATCGCCCCCGAACAGGATAATCGCATAGCGGCCAAGGGTTTCGCCGTAGTCTTTGGGCTATCGGCCTACTCATTTCGGAGTATCGGACGACCCTCGTTTTCCTCGTGCTCCAGAAGGGAGGCGATCGCCTGTGCGCTGATGCGGTGGTGGAACTTCGCGGCGATCTTGGCACGTGACGCCTGCCTCAACCGGCGCGAGAGATCGTCGTTCAGCAATACGCTCTCGATGGCGACGGCCATCTCCCGCGGCTGCCGGGCTTCCACCAGCATGGCGTCCACGCCATGGTCGACGAGCTCGCTGTTTCCCCCGACATCGGTGACGATCACCGGCATTTCCATCGCCATCGCCTCCATGATGGCAACGGAAATCCCTTCGTTGAGGCTGGCAAGCACGAAGATATGCGCGTCCTCCAGCCCCTGCCTCACCCGGGTTTCTGAGACCGCTCCCAGAAGCTCGACGCAGCCGGTCAGCTTCTTCTCCGCGATCAGGGCTTCCAACGTCCTGCGATATCCGCTGCCCCCCTGCTCGTCTTCGCCGGCAATCTGCAGGCGCACGTCGATATCGCGTCTCCGCAGGATTTCGACGGTCTGCAGCAGAAGGTCATGTCCCTTCACCGGATTGAGCCTGCCGCAGGTAAAGATCCGGCAGGGCTCGCCCGGTTTCCACGGAGCATAGGGGCGGCTTCTGCGGATCTGCTCCAGATCGACGCCCATCGGCGCGATCGCGATCCGGGACGGCTTCGTGCCGTTGAGTTTCACATCGATGTCGTTGAACAGGCGCTTCGATATCACGGTCGCAAAGGCGGCATTCTTCCATTTCTGCCGCTGGTTGGGGCCGTAACCCTCAAGCGTCGGGCCGTGAAGCGTCAGACTGTAGGGTATGCCCGACAGAAGCGAGGCAAGCGAAGCGACATTGGCCGCATCGGCGCAGGAATGGACATGGATATGGGACCATTCTCCCCGGCGGGCGAGCCGGACGAGCTTGCCGGCGACAAGCAGGATGGCGAGCATCCGCAACCGGCCGGCCGGCGATCTGGTCTCAGCGGCGAAGACGGCGGCAAGGCTGCGCCCGATCCGGCGCGGGCCGGCGCGAACAACCTCCACAATCGCGGCCAGCGCTCCACCGAAACCGAGCGGCAGAAGGTATTCGGTCCGCCGGCGCGCCTCCTCGGCCCAGGCATGCGACGCGATCGCCCTCGGGGGATGCGCCGTCGAAACGAATTGAGCCTCGATGCCGAGCTCGGACAGGGCCTCGTGCTCACGCCACAGGAATATGTGGGTCTGGCCCGGAAATTCCGGTATGAAGAAACCTATACGACGCCCCATCGCACCCCCTTGTTCCGACACTGCCCGATGTGCCGTCCGCCCGGCCGCACAACTCGTGTTGGTGCCCGCAAGCGGGCCGGCAGCGCAGATGCTCATCGGGTGAACGTCAAGGGATCATGGTCACGGGGCGGTCGCCGTTTCACAAGCTTTCTTGGCGGCGTATCGCCTTATCCTAAAGGGGACGGGTCGCCTGGAACTCATCCGTTCGGTCGAGGATCAAGGGTCGGATTCCTACCTCTTTGTGCCTTGTTTGCAGGTGCCGAACGCCGCCGTACTATAAACCTTCTTATCCCAGTTGGATGGGAAGGGGTTACCAATCTTCGGGGGTCTACAGATGCGTGGGATAACGAGTCTCGCGGGGCTTTTGCTCTGCCTGACATTTGGGGACGTGGCAGCTCAGACGACATATCGCCTGCAGCCCGGCGATACCCTGCAGGTATGGATTGCGCAGGAGCCTGAGCTTACCCGCGAAGTCGTCATTCCTCCGGACGGATGGCTGTCCTTCCCGCTTGCCGGCCATATCCAGAGCACCGGCCTTTCCGTTTCGGAACTGGAGGCGCAGCTTCTCGAGCGCCTGAAGACCTATTTCAACGACACCCCTAATCTGACGATCATGCTGCGTCCCAACACCCAGAATCCGCAGCTGATCTATGTGCTCGGCGAGGTCGCCACACCCGGCGCGTACCCGTATCGCGCCAACATGACCGTCCTTCACGGCCTAAGCGTTGCCGGTGGCGTCTATCGCACCGCATTGCTGGCCGCCGACCAGGACCGGTCCGTCGTGGTAAAACGCGAAGTCGAACATTCCCAAAAGCGGCTGCAGGAATTGCGGGCGCGCATCATCCGCCTGGAGGCGGAAATGCGCGGAGACAAATCGATCGGCACGCCTGAGGCCCTTGCCGCCGATCCGGCCCTTGCCGAAGAGCAATCCTTGCTGAATGCCCGGATGGAAGCGCGCGCCATGGAGGAGAAGGCGCAGGCGCAGGCAAACGAGCTCACGGAGCGGAACAGCCTCGCGATGCAGGAACAAGCCGAGACCATGACGAAACGGCTCGATCTGGCCAGGCGCCGGCTGCAGAGCATCAGCGGGCTCGTCGCAAAGGGCGTGACCGAAGGTTCGCAGCAAATGGTCCAGGAAGGCACGATTGCCGAACTCGAGGGACAGATCAGCCGGATGACCTCCGAGATCGCGGTCGCGGACCGCTTGAAGATGGCGGATCTTGCCCGCTATGAGAGCACGCGCCAGGCTCAGAAGACCCAATTGCTGGTCGAACTGAATACAGCCCGCGGCGAGCAGGAAGAGGCCGCGGCGCGGCTTGCCGACAGCACCCGCATCATGACGATCTATGGCGAGAGCGCCGCCTCGACCCAGCAGAAAGAGCGGCGGGTACTCGCCTATCACATCGTGCGGACCACCAACGGCGAAACGCGCGAATTCACTGCGACGGAGATGACCCCGATCCAGCCGGGCGACCTGCTGCGGGTGGTCTACAGCGATCCTTCCAATACCGGTGATGCGGGAAAGGCTCAGCCGCTGGCTCAAGCCGAAAACCGCTCACCCTCTGTAGTAACCACGACGGCAGCGGCTCGATGATGGAGACTTCGTGATGACCCAAGTATCTCGTACGCGAAGCAATGAGGCGACAGCATGATCAACGAGCTAGGACGCAATATCCTCTATTTTATCGAAATCGCGCTTGCCAAGCCATTATATGCCATCATACCCGGATTGATTACCATTACGATGGGGATCTACTTCATATACACCATGCCCCGGAGCTATTACTCCGAAGCGCTGCTGCTGATGGAGTTTCAGCAGATCCCGACGACGCTCGTCTCGCCTACGGTGACGAACGACCGCCTGCAGTTCATCGACCAACGTGTATTGTCGCGCAACAACCTGCTGGCACTGTCCGAGAAATACCATCTTTTCCAAAATCTCACGGAGACTTTGCCCAAGAACAATTTTGCCGGCTTGATCCGCAACCAGATCAATCTTCAGGTATCGGTGACCGAAGGTGCAGACCGCACCGCCAGCAGCGCCTCCGTCAGGATTGGCTTCAAGTATGGCGATCCGGTCGTTGCCGCAAATGTCGTTTCGGACCTCGTGTCGCAGATCATCGAGGAAAACCGGCGCATCCGTACCGCGCGCGCCTCGGAAGCCACGAAGTTCCTCACCCAGGAAGCGAACAACGTCACTCAGCGTTTTCGCGAGAGGGAAGGCGTATGGACGAAATATCTCGAAGAAAACAAGGAATCCCATCCGACGCGAATCCCGACCTTGATGATCGAGCTTCAGGCAAAGGAAGTGGAACTCGCGACACTCGATCGGGCGACCGTTGCGCTGAATGAGGAAATCGGAATCTACGAAGCTCAGCTGCGCATGGGCGCCGGACAGACGGCCGAGGGCACGCGGTTTCACGCACAGCTGGCCGAGCTTGAGCGCGATTTCGCAGTCAAATCCGTGATCTATTCGGATACCCATCCGCAGATCCGAGCCATGAGGCAGCGTCTCGAGGAAATGCGGGCTCAGGTTGCCGTCGCACCGCGCATCGTATCGGCGGAGATGCCGACGCCCGAGGAGATCAAGGCGCTTCCGCCCGAGCTGATGCTGATCGCGGAACGTATCGCCATGGCAAAGCCGCGACAGGAACAGAATGTCGTGCAAAGGAAGGCCATCGTGGAGCGCATCGCGCGGCTGCGGGACATCATCTCTCACGCTCCCGAAGTTGGCGCGCAGATCGAGGCGAACGAGGCCGAGAAAGTCTCGCTGCAGCGAAACATGGACGAGATGCAGACCAAACTCGATGCCGCACGTCTTGGCGAGCGGCTGGAGGAAGGCGATGCCGCCCAGCAGATCGAGGTAGTCGAAGAGCCGGAAGTTCCCAAAGTGGCTTCGGGAACGAGGCGGCTCAACCTGGCGGCGGCCGCCGCCGCTGCAGCGACCATGGCGGCGGCTGCGGGAATTTACGCCGCACATCTGTTCGACCGGACCATTCGCGGCGCGTTTGATCTCAGCCACGCCTTGGAGGGTGAAACGCTGGTCGTCATTCCCCGATGGAAGCCGAAGCGGCGCATAGCCAGAGCCTTCCGGAATTCCACGTTCACGAGTCCAAGTCCGCTTCCGGGAGGGTGACGTCATTCGGGTACGACCGAGCCGCCTCTAGTTCCAAATCGTATCGATGACACAGGGCACGAATTTCATGGAAATCATCAAGAACATTACATCGCGGAGCAGGAT
The DNA here is from genome assembly GCA_900471605.1 of Hyphomicrobiales bacterium. Classification (GTDB taxonomy): domain Bacteria; phylum Pseudomonadota; class Alphaproteobacteria; order Rhizobiales; family Rhizobiaceae; genus Neorhizobium. The sequence continues at coordinate 38,232 of UCEY01000032.1, forward strand.
GCCGGATCGGTTGGATGGCGCCGGCCTGACCGATCTGAACACAGGCTACCTCAACGGATACCATTCTCATGAGGAGTGTCCGCCGCCACTGGATGTCTCCCCCGTCTCTCCCACCTTTCTGTATTCCAATCGCATCATCGCCTTCGACAGCGACAGTCCGATGGCCCATTCCTATGACGTCCTGCGAAACCAGCTGCTGAACGGGCACAGGGAACGCGAGACGCGGGTGATTGCCGTGACCGCGCCCACGATCGGTTGCGGCACGACCGTAACCGCCATCAATCTGGCACTCAGCTTCGCTCGCGTGCCCGGTGCAAATGTCTTGCTGGTGGACGCGAACTCCCGGGATCCTGCAATCGGCGACGTGCTTGGCCTGTCGCCTCGTCCGCCGGTGGAAGACCCGATCCGGGGATGGCTGACGACGGTGGACATCCGAGGCCTTCGCACCCATCTGCTGCGCGCAGCCTGGGGAGCGGCAAAAATTCCGCTGCCTGCCGACCTGGCGCGCATGACGGCACAGGTCGAATTGGCCCGCCAGATGCTGAAACCGACGATCGTTCTCTTCGACCTGCCGCCGATGTTGAGTTCGGACGAGGTGATCCCCTTCGTCGACATGTCCGACACCGCCGTCATCGTGCTCGCGATCGGCAAGTCCAGGCTCCCGGAACTGGAGATCTGCCAGAGTTATCTCGGCTCCGAGAAAGACATGCAGGTGGTCCTCAACAAGACGAAGAGGCATGGCCTTTGATGGATATCGAGACTACGCCGCAGGACGGCGCCTCCCGGCTGAAATTGGTCGTCGTAATCGTCAACTACCGGACGGCCGATCTGACCATCGATTGCCTTGCATCTCTGAGCGTTCCCGGGACGGTCCCCGATGGTACGCGGATCATTGCCGTCGAGGGCGGGTCGGGCGATCGTTCGGCCGAACTCATCTCGGCCGCGATACGAGAGAACCGCTGGACCAATGCCGTCTGCCTCCCGCTCGAGACGAATGGCGGTTTTGCCTACGGCAACAATCGCGGCATCGAATATGCCATGGCAAACTTCGGCCGGCCGGATTATGTCCTCCTCCTCAATCCCGATACCATCGCCCGCCCCGGCAGCATCGCGCGCCTGGTGGAGTTCATGGACGGCAAGCCGGACGCCGGCATCGCCGGCAGCCGTCTGGAACATCCTGACGGCAAAGGCCAGGCCTGCGCCTTCCGGTTTCCCTCGCTCGCGAACGAATTCGAAAGCGAGGCCAAGCTTGGACCGGTCACGCGGCTGCTCGGACGCTGGCGTGTCGCCCCCGACATGCCGAGGGAACCGAGCACGATCGACTGGGTATCCGGGGCGAGCTTGATGTTCAGGACCGAGGTTCTCGAACAGATCGGCATGCTCGACGAAGGATATTTCCTCTATTACGAAGAGGTGGATTTCTGCATGCGCGCGGCGCGCGCAGGGTGGTCCTGCTGGCATGTGCCGCAAAGCCGCATCATTCACCTCGTGGGCCAGTCAACCGGCGTGACGCGGCATGTCAAACCGTCCCGGCGGCCGGCCTACTGGTTCGAGTCCCGGCGGCGCTACCATCTGAAGCACCACGGGGCTCTTTATTCGGCCCTCGCCGATCTCTCCTGGCTTTGCGGGCATCTCGCCTGGCGCATCCGCCTTTTTGCAGAAGGCAAGACGTCCAGCGGGCCGCCGCATCTGCTGCTGGATTTCATCCGTCACTCGGGGCCGTTCCGCAGGGTCTGACCCGCTTTCCCAGACGGGAAACGGGCTCAGGCTATTCCCGTCCGGGCCATCAAAAGCTCCAGCGCCGCCGCCGATCTGTTGATGTCGTGACGTTCGAGGGTCCGGCGCCGCCCGGCCTCGCCTTTGCGGAACAGCTCGAGATCGCTTGCGAACAGCGCCTGCCGCATTGCGCCGGTCAGCGCCTCCAGGTCGCCGGCCGGAACGAGCCAGCCATTGTCGGCCTGAACGAGCTCCGGGATGCCGGCGATATAGGTCGAGATCACCGGGCGCTTCAGCGCCATGCTTTCCATCAGCACCACCGGCAGGCCTTCCGCGAAACTGGGCAGAACCAGGGCCTTGGCGCGGAGAATTTCGCTGCGCACATCGTCCTGCGAGATCATGCCGGTCAGCACGACCGTGTCGCGGAGCTCGAGCCGTTCGATCTCCTGCTCGATTTCGGCCCGTAACGGGCCATCTCCGACGAGCACGAGTTCGAAACGCATCCCCTCGGCCCGCAGGTTTGCGGCCGCCTGAAGCAGGAGGAGATGGCCCTTCTGCTCCGACAGCCGCGCGATGCAGACGAGGCGCGGACCGGTCCCGTTCAGCTCCACGTCGTCGCTGAGATAACGCTGGTCGATACCGCAATGGACGACCGCGATCTTGCGCCAATCCCCAAGATCCGCCCAGCGCAGCAGCTGGCTGCGGCCGTAGGAACTGACAGCGACGACGAATGAGGAAGCCCTGATCTTGTCGCAAAGCCCGAGAGTTTCGGGCCGATCGAACTCTTCGGGACCGTGGACGGTGAAACTGAATTTCATGCCGCCGATCTGATGCGCCAATGTCGCGACCGTTGCCGGGTTGGTGCCGAAATGGACATGCAGGTGGTCGATCGCGTCTCTGCGGCACCAATCCGCCAGGATCATCGCCTCCCAGAAATACACGAGGTGCCGCAAGTAGCGCCCTCCCGACGTCCTTGCGAAACGGAACGCGGTTCTCAGCGCTTTCAATGATGGTCTCGGATGGCCGAACAATTGGCGCAGGACGCTCGCCAGCGCCCTGGTCATCGGGGTCCGCAGGATATGGCGGGTTCGCTCCGCTTCCCCGATATCGTCAGGATCCTTCAACACGCCGCGAAAGGGACGAACCGCGTACCTTTCGACCCGGTGTCCCCTTGCCTCCAGTGCTACGATTTCACGCCGAATGAACGTATGGCTCGGCGCCGGATATTGGTTGGTGAAATACGCGATCCGCATTCCACAAGCGTCCCTTCATGTTTGCCGGCCGCCGGCACCCCACCCGCATCCGGTATAGCAAAAAGGGCTTGGCGGGCTCAGTGCGACAAAGAGCTTAAGGCACCGGCACCGGCTTCCACCAAAGAGGTAAATTTACAGCAACGGACCGAAATCCTACAGATAGCAAGCGGGTTTACCCAGGTTGTGGGGCTGGGATTGCGACCGATAAGGACCGCCAAAAAACAACGGCCGAGGATACGCACAATGGACACGGATATCCTGTCGCAGCGAGGCTATGGGGGACTCGGGGCCGATGTCTGCGTCGTGGTCATCGGACGCAACGAGGGACAGCGCCTGATCGACTGCCTGCACTCGCTGAAGAGCCATCGCGAGCGCACGATCTACGTGGATTCCGGCTCGTCCGACGGAAGTGCTGAGGCGGCAGCCAAGCTGTGCGCGCAGGTCGTGCCGCTGGACATGACGATCCCGTTCACGGCGGCACGAGCGCGCAATGCAGGTTTTGACGCGGTGATGCGGCGCTGGCCGGATACGGCCTTCATACAGTTTCTGGACGGAGACTGCGAGCTGGACGCGAAATGGATAGCAACGGCCGCAACCTTCCTGGTCATGCGCAAGGACGTCGCGCTGGTCTTCGGTCGCCGGCGCGAGCGGCATCCGGATCGGACGGTGTTCAACGCGATATGCGACCGCGAATGGGACGGCCCGCCCGGCGAGGTGCCGGCATGCGGCGGCGACATCCTCATCCGGGCGTCGGTCCTCAAGGATTTCGGCGGCTATACCTGCGGGCTGATCGCCGGAGAGGAGCCGGAACTCTGCATCCGCCTGCGCGAAAGGGGCTGGAAAATCTGGCGCCTGCCGTCCGAAATGACGCGCCATGATGCGGATATCAGCCGATTGAGCCAATGGTGGCGCAGAAGCGTCCGCTGCGGGCATGCCTATGCTCAGGTGTTCCATCTCCACCGGGCATCCCCCTCCAGGATCTGGACGAGAAATCTGCGGCGCGCGGTGTTCTGGGGTGGCTTGCTGCCGTTCGCGGCACTTGCCTGCACGGCTTTTTATCCGGCGGCCTTCGCGCTTCTGCTGGTTTATCCGCTTCAGATCCTGCGCCTGGCGCTCAGGAAGACGCCCAAATCAGGCAACAGATGGATCTTCGCCGCGTTCGACGTGCTCGGCAAGTTCCCCGAAATGCAGGGCATCGCCCAGTTCCATCTGAACCGGCTGATCAACCGCCAGCAACGGATCATCGAATACAAATAAACCCTGTAACGGAAAGCGAGGCCGCGTTGGTCGGCCCTATCGGCGCGCGCCCAGGACACGCATTTTCCGAACCGCGCCGGGAGAGGGAATGGACGGCTGAGCCGGACCGGCGCCGGAGCTTTTCATCCTTGCTCTGGCGTTTCCGGAAAACTCCCACTCTATGCCGGCGCCGCGTGCCAGAAGTGCCGCGCAGAGGCCGGAGAAAGGCCAATAGATATAGGGGATGACGGACACGCTGCTGCTGGTGGCGATCGTGAAAAGCATCGAGGCGAGAAGCGCCAGGATCCCGTCATAGCTGACGATGTCCGATTTGTTCTTCCAGAACAGAATTCCGAGCCTGACGCTGAGCACACCGAAGAACGTCACGAACAGGAGCAGGCCGATCAATCCATAATGGAGCGATATCTGCAGATAGGTGTTCACCACATCCACGATGCCTTGCCCCTGGATCATCGTCTGCATTTCAGGCTCGGACACGAACGTGTCCGAGCCGAAGAGCGGATAACGTTCTATGACGATCATGGAGTTTTCGAAAAGTCTGGAGCGATAGGTCTCGCTGCCCTTGTCGGCCGAACCGACGAACGGCAGCAGATTGGTGAAGCGGTCGATGAACGGCGGGTGCACGAATATCAGTGCGGCGATACCTGGCACGGTGCCGACGAGCAGCTTCATCGAGGCCCGCAGATTTGTCATCATCAGCACCACCGCGCAGAGTGCGAAGCCGAGCCAGGGTCCCCGCGAGACGCTGGACAAAAGCCCGATCATCAGCACCCCAAGCGCCGCGTATCGCCAGATGCCCAAAGGCTTCGGTGTCCGCAGCGCCAGCAGGCAGCCGCCGGCGGTCATGCACAGGAATCCGAAGGCAATGGACTCCACCGATGTGGTGGCGGCACGCAGAAGGCCGTCGCGGAAAAGATAGACGGTGATCAGCACCACGTCCCACTGCAGCACGACCACATAATAGATCCGCCAGTTTCTCCAGATCTCGAAAAACCCGATCGCGGCGAGCGGCAGGACCGAGACGACGAACGCAAGCAACACCTGGTTTACCGCCAGTGCCGAGCGCAGGGAGCGGCTGAAGACGAAGTAAGGAAGCAAAATATCGAGAAAGTAGCCGGGGACGACGCGCAGAATGGAATTTATATCCCCGAGACGCAGGGCAAGGAGGCATATGTAGACGAAGAAGAGCGTGACCACGACATCCGGCCCGTGGAGCTCTCGGTTTTCGTGCTCTCTCCAGAGCTTGAGCGCAATCGGCAGCAGGATGGTGATCTCCAGCAGCCGCGGCGGATCAAGATCGATGATCCGGTTGAATACGCCCGGAATGCCCACCCCGACCGGCACGCAGGGCGCCACGAACATCAGTATTATATAGAGCAGGAACGGCTGCCTGGCGTTACGATGGATGTATATGCTCATGATCGCAAGCGCGGCGGCAAACTCGAAAAAGCTTCGGGACAGGAAGGTGGCGAACGTCGCAACAACCCAACAATTGCGCCAGAGCCTGAATTCGGTTTCACCGATGAGCGGAACGGCAACTTTGCCGGCGATATAAAGCGCGGGAGCGCTGATGATCAGAACGTAGATTAGAGCGCGGAGATATTCTGGCATTAAAGTCTCGCGCCGGCAAACCGCGCCCTGCACAGACATTTCACGCTGCGGTTTTTCCCCATATGGCTGCCCTTTGCCCGTGCGCAGCCGGGCCGCGCGTCGATTTAGTCTACACGCCCGGCCCGCC
>UCEY01000049.1 GCA_900471605.1 Hyphomicrobiales bacterium
TATTGGGGGCACGTCACGCCGATGCGGTCCTGCTGCGCCATGATGCCGGCAAGCTCCGCATCATCCATCGGTCGCGACCACCAGTCCGAACCGTCGGTGAGAACGATATGCAGGCCGAGCACGTGATTGGAGGTCTTGCCATAGAGGCAGGAGCCCTGGCCGCAGGCATCAGTAGAGACCATGCCGCCGATCGTCGCGCGGTTCGAGGTCGAGAGCTCACGAAGAGCAGGCCGTACGGCTTCAGCGACCGGTTCAGCTGATCCTTGACCACCCCCGCCTGAACGCGGGCGATACGTCTTATGGGATCGATTTCCAGAATGCGGTTCATATGCCGGGAACAATCGACCACCACGCCTGAGGTCAGCGACTGTCCATTGGTACCGGTTCCGCCGCCGCGGGGAGCGATCGCAATCTTCCGGAAGCGGGGTTCCGAGAGGACGCTGGCGATTACCTTCAGATCATCGACACCCTTCGGAAACAAGATACCGGACGGCACGATCTGGTAAATCGAGTTATCGGTCGCCGAGACGGTGCGCGAGCAGCGCTCATTTCCACGTCACCAGCAAACCCGGCTTCGACGAGACGTTCGAAGAAGCCGGGATGTGATGGCTGCAGACCATGATCGGAGCGAAGACGTGGGATCATTGCCGAGTGGTGCCGGAACGGGTCAGGTCCGCAATGCGGCGCAGGCGCGCGCGATGCGGTCGAGAGCCTCGACGAGTTCCGCTTCCGATGTCGCGTAGGAAATCCGGAAGTAGGGCGATAGCCCGAACGCTGATCCAGGAACCACCGCAACATGCGCCTCTTCGAGGAGGTAATCGGTGAAATCCTGATCGGCTTCCAGCCTCTTGCCCTTCGGCGTCGTCTTGCCGAGAACGCCTGCACATCCCGAGAAGGTGTAGAAGGCGCCTTCCGGTGTGCGGCATTCCAGGCCGTCGATCGCGTTCAGCCTGGAGACGACGAGATCGCGCCGCTGGCGGAAGCTGTCGCGCCGGCCCTTCAGGAAATCCTGCGGCCCGTTCAGCGCCTCGACGGAGGCCGCCTGGCTGACGGAGGAGGGGCAGGAGGTGGCCTGGCTCTGAATCACCGCCATGGCCTTGATCAGCGCCTTGGGGCCACCGGCATAGCCGATGCGCCAGCCGGTCATCGCATAGGCCTTCGACACGCCATTGATGGTCAGCGTGCGTTCCTTCAGCCGCGGCTCGATGGCGACCGGCGTCACGAAGGCAAAATCGTCGTAGACGATGTGCTCGTACATATCGTCGACCATCAGCCAGACATGCGGATGGCGCAAAAGCACGTCGAGTAGCGGGCGATAGTCTTCGGCGCTATAGGCAGCGCCCGACGGGTTGGACGGCGAGTTGAGCAGGACCCAGCGGGTCTTCGGTGTGATCGCCTTTTCCAGCTGCTCGGCCTGCAGGCGGAATCCCGCCTTTGCGTCGCAGGGGATGAGCACCGAAACGCCGCCGCAGATCTCGACGATATCGGAATAGGACGTCCAGTAGGGCGTCGGGATGATCACCTCGTCGCCCGGATCGATGCTCGCCATGAAGGCGTTGAACAGGATCTGCTTGGCGCCGGTAGCAACCGTTACTTCCTCGGTCGTATAGTCGACGCCGTTTTCGCGACGGAACTTCTCGACGATCGCCTTCTTCAGGGCCGGTGTGCCGTCGAGAGCGGTATATTTGGTCTCCCCGGCATCGATCGCCCTCTTGGCGGCATTCTTGACGTTATCGGGCGTGTCGAAATCGGGCTCGCCGGCGCCGAGAATGATGACCGGAAGGCCATCACGCTTCATGGCGGCGGCCTTCGCACCGATCTGCAGGATCTTCGAAACGCCGACCGAGGCGATCCGCGAAGCGGGCCGGAAGCCCGCCTCCTCGATTTTCGCTGAAACCGTCATGACAGGTCCACCTTATGCGATGTCGAAGGACACGCCCTGTGCCAAAGGCAGGGCCTTCGAATAGTTGATCGTGTTGGTCGCACGGCGCATGTAGGCGCGCCAGGCGTCCGAGCCGGATTCGCGGCCGCCGCCGGTTTCCTTCTCGCCGCCGAATGCCCCGCCGATTTCGGCGCCGGATGTGCCGATATTGACGTTGGCGATACCGCAATCCGAACCGTCGGCGGCAAGGAAGCGCTCTGCCTCACGCATGTCGAGCGTGAAGATCGACGAGGAGAGGCCGGCACCGACCGCATTGTGATCGGCAATGACGGCGTCGAAATCGGAGTATTTCATGACATAGAGGATCGGCGCGAAGGTTTCTTCGAAAACCGGACCTTCATGCTTCGGCATTTCGACCAGCGCCGGCTTGACGTAATAGGCATCGGGATGGCCGAGATTGACACGGTCGCCACCATGGACGCTGCCGCCATGCGCGCGGGCTTCGCCAAGCGCCTTCTGCATGCCGTCATAAGCGGCCTTGTCGACGAGCGGGCCGACGAGAGCTGCGCTGTCGAGCGGGTTGCCGACGGAGACGCTGGCATAGGCCCTTTTCAGGCGCGGAACGAGCTCTTCATAAACGCTCTCGTGGACGAAGAGGCGGCGAAGCGTCGTGCAGCGCTGACCGGCGGTGCCCATGGCGCCGAAGGCGATGGCGCGCAGCGCCATGTCGAGATCGGCCGATGGGCAGACGATGCCGCCGTTGTTGCCGCCGAGTTCGAGGATAGAGCGGGCAAAGCGCTTGGCAAGGCGCGGACCGACTTCACGGCCCATGCGGGTGGAGCCCGTCGCCGAGACCAGCGCGACGTTTTCGTGGTCGACGAGTGCTTCGCCGATCTCGCGGCCGCCGATGATGACCTGCGACAGGCCGGCCGGCGCGTCGCCGAAGCGCTTCAGGGCGCGCTCCAGAATGGCCTGCGATGCGAGCGCCGTCAGCGGCGTCTTTTCCGACGGCTTCCAGACGACGCTGTTGCCGCAGACGAGTGCGAGCGCAGCATTCCAGGACCAGACGGCAACCGGGAAATTGAAGGCGGAGATAATGCCGACGACGCCGAGCGGATGCCAGGTTTCCATCATCCGGTGGCCAGGACGTTCGGTGGCGATCGTCAGGCCGTAGAGCTGGCGCGACAGACCGACTGCGTAATCGCAGATGTCGATCATTTCCTGCACTTCGCCGAGACCTTCAGACGGGATCTTGCCGGCTTCGATCGAGACGAGGCGGCCGAGATCGGCCTTGGCGGCGCGCAATTCCTCACCGAGAAGACGCACGAGTTCGCCGCGCTTCGGGGCGGGCGTCAGGCGCCAGGTCTGCAAGGCCGCATGCGCCTCTTCGATCGCGGCGGCTGCGCCCTTCGCATTGACGGTCTTCAGCTTGCCGATCTTCTCGCCGGTGATGGGGGAGAAGGAAACCATGCTGCCATCGGTATAGGCGGACTTGTCGACGCCGAGGCGATCGAGAATAGCGTGCGCTTCGTCGAGGACGGAAGAGGACTTTGCGGAAATGTTCATGTGCCGGACTCCAATGTGCGGATTGCTGCCGTGTTTTGACGATTACTGAGCCGCGGGGCGGCGCGAGAGCCTCGAAAGGCATTCGTCGATCGATGCTTGCTCGATCCCTGCATAGTGATCGAATTCGTTGAGAACCTTGGCGCCGAGATCGGTCTCGAAGCGCTGCTGGTTGGGGCTGGCGACGAATTCCTGTTGCGCGCCGTCGCCGAGATTGGATTGGAAAATCCCGGCGGCGCTGACCGGCAGGAAGTCTTCGTAGACGATCGGGTCGAACTGGACGAGGCCATCCGAAACCAGCGTTTCGATGTCGGCCGCATCCGTCGATGCCTTCATGCCCTTCTCGGTCAGCGAATAGCTGAAATAGCCGAGCCCTTCGGCGCGGATCGCCGCCCAGTCATCGGGGAAGGCCTCGAAAGTGGCGGCAAGCGCGGCCTCATAGGCCTCGGCATTCGAACCGTCGGCCGCCGGGCGCACGACCTTGCGCGACTGTTCCAGAAGCTGGTCGTAGAGGCCGCGGCCCTTCGGCGTCAGCGCGATGCCGCGCTGTTCGATCTCGCCGAACCGCGCCGTATGCGAGCCGGTCTGCCAGCCGCCCTTGCCATCCGAAAAGGCGACGGCTTCTTCGAGCGCCTTGAACGATGTCTGGCGCAGCAGAATGGCGCAGCGCCGGGTCGGCGGACCCTCCACAACGGCCTTCGGCGCAATGCCGTAGTCGGGCATCAGGCTCTGCACCTTGTCGATATCGAGCGTGCGCGGCGTCAGGTGATTGATATGCGGGCCCTTGAAGGAGACGACGTCGGCAATCAGGCGGTGCGCGTCATGCAGACGATGGTACATCGCGACATCGACGATCGCCTTGTCGTGCCAGCGGAAGGTTTCGAGCACGGCAGCCACGAAACGATCGGCATCGCTCTTGGTCAGCCCACCCTGCTCTTCGGCTTTCTTCGTCAGCTCGATCGCCTCATCGGTGAAGATGCGGCGGGTCGCCAGGATCTTTGCCGCTTCCTCGCGCAGCTCAGCGTCGGCAATGAGATCGAGGCGGAGCAGCGAGGTGAAGAGGCGGAAGGGATTGCGCTTCAGCGCGGCGTCGCCGACCGGCCGGAAGGCGGTCGAATGAACCGGAACGCCTGCGGTCGAGAGATCGTAATAGCCGACCGGATACATGCCCATGACGGCAAAGACGCGACGCATCATCGCCAGTTCTTCAGCCGTTCCGAGACGGATCGCCCCGTGTCGTTCCTCGGAAATGCGTTCGAGATTGTCACTCGCTTCAAGTCGGATCTGGAGTTTCGGATTGGTGCAAAGAGCCTCGGCATTGACGCGGACAACAAGATCCATGAGCGCCCCGTAGGCGGGAACCTCGTCCTTATACATTTTGGACATGGCGCTGGAGAAAGCCGCTCTTATCTGGTCGCTCGAAACAAATAATGACATATGGTCAAACCTCAGAACGCGTGGCACGGTTATGCTTGAAGCGCACTGTAAGGCACCTATCCGGGCGTCTGTTATGACTTGTCAAGCTAATGTAATGCGGAGATGGAATGGATGCGCAGATCCCTGATTCCCGATATCGTCAATCTCCAAGCGTTCGAATGTGCCGCGCGGCATGAAAATTTCTCACGCGCAGCGGAAGAGCTCAATCTCACGCAGAGCGCAGTGAGCAGACAAATATCGGATCTGGAGCATCAGACTGGGCTGAAGCTCTTTGAGCGCGTGCGGCGAAGAGTCATTCTCTCTGAAGCTGGCCATAGGCTGTTACCAGAAGTTCAAGAACTCTTGGTCCGCTCAGAGCGCCTCATGATCGGAGCTCTAGCCGCAGGCAATATGAGCACTTCTCTGAAAATCGCAACACTACCGACATTTGGAGCGAAATGGTTGGTGCCTCGTCTTAGTAAATTTCTCGGCTCTTATCCAGATGTCGCGATCACCGTTGAATCCCGCGTCAGCCCCTTTGACTTTGAGGATGAGATTTTCGACCTGGCGATTCATTTCGGGCGAGGAGCTTGGCCGGGCGCTACATCGACATTCCTCTGTCACGAAACGATCATTCCTGTGGCAGGCCCGACGCTCGCTGAACGCTTTAAACGGAGCGGAAAATCACTCGATAGCGCGCCACTCCTACACCTGACCACGCGCCCGAAGCTTTGGGCAGATTGGGCGCTACACCATCAACTTTCACTTCAACAAGCCTACCGAGGAGTAAGATTTGATCAGTTTTCGATGATAACCTCTGGAGCGATCGCCGGGCTGGGCGTTGCATTGCTTCCAACATACCTGATCGAGGCAGAACTTGCTTCGGGTCAGTTGGTCGCACTCTACAATCTACCCATGACGACCGAGAATGCATATTACGTCGTGAGACCGCTTTCGAAACGCACACAGTTGACAGCGGATGCATTCGAGTCATGGCTACGCTTAACGATCTCGCAACAAATTTAAATGCAAAGTTCGGTGGTTAGGGACAGAGTTGCTCTATGAGGGCAGCCTGAAACGCCGGCCGCCCCCATAGGCAAGTGGCTCAACACCATTGTTAAGCTTTTCTGCCTGATCCGGATGGTCCCAGACGCCGGCCCATTACGGCATCTAGGCTCAGGACTAGTTGATCAGACCAGAAGATGACGGTTCCTGCGAGAGCGATAGCGGAGAAGAAGGCCATCACATCGTCTCGAACCGGCATAAAGCACCGCCTAAAAAGAATCAGGTGCTCGACACAGAATCACAAGTGATTCTTTCGATTCAAGATTTCAGCGAAAGCTTTTCGTAAACGGTCAGTTACTTATGGGTAATTGCAAGCTTCACCGTGGGCTTACCCTTGAGGCGCCCGAACATGATCTCGATCCGGTTGCGCAGTTTGTAGCGGCGCTTGTCGTATTTGACGGTCTTGTTCCGGGATTTCCTACCCGCAATGCAGGGCGTGATCCCTTCGTTTGTAAAGCGTCACGAAACCAGTCGGCATCGTTTCCACAGTCGGCCAACAGCCATTTAGCCTTGGGGAGTTCATCAAGCAAGGCGGCAGCACCGGTGTAATCGCTGACCTGATGTGGTGGACGGCCTCCGCTCCCGGCATCGCAATGTGCCAAAGTGTGTCTGTCGAAAGTCACATAAGGGAGAGCCGTCCATGGAGGAGGTTACCATAATTGGTCTGGATATCGCCAAGCATGTATTTCAGGTTCACGGGATCAATGGTGCCGGCGCGACATGCGCGACTGGACACCGCTGAGCTCGGGTTCTTATGGCGCTGGGTCACGAGGTTCGGCTGATGCCGGCATCTTACGTCAAGCCATACGGTGAAGCGGCAAAAGAATGACGCGACAGATGCCGAGGCGATTTGCGAGGCGGTGACACGGCCGACGATGCGCTTCGTTCCAGTGAAGAGCGAGGAGCAACAGGGTGTGCTGATGCTGCATCGGTCCGCGAGCTTTTGATGCGGCAGCGGACAATGCTGGTGAACGCCTTGCGCGGCCACTTGGCGGAGTTCGGCATCGTAACGCGACAGGGCATTGCCGGCGTCGGAATGCTGATTGCGTTGGTCGACGACGATGATCACGATCTAATCCCGCCGCTTGCGCGGTCCGCGCTTCTTCCGCCGATCGGGCCGTTGCGGGAGGTACACGAGAAGGTCAGCGAGCTGGATCGCCAAGTTCATGCTTGGCATCGCTGTTCATGCCACCTTTCGTGCGTCCAATCAGGCGGCCCACGCTCCTTTTTTCCCGCAGGCTGGAAGCCGTGCGGTGGGCCTTGAGATAGGTCGCGTCGATCACGATCGTCTTGCGATCCGGTGCCTTAGACATAGCAAGGCCTTCCATCATCTGAAGAAAGATGCCCTTGTCGCCCCAGCGTTTCCAGCGGTATAAAGCGTCTTGGAGGGACCGTACTCCTTCGGCGCATCGCGCCATCTGAGACGGTTGCGGTTTACGAAGATGATGCCGCTCAGAACGGCGTCGATCATCAACGCGCCGACGGCCATCGCTCTTGGGGAAACAGGGCTGAAGACGAGCCATTTGCTCCTCAGTCAGCCAAAACAAATGACTCATCAGCCTGGCTCCTTCTCGCGAAGCCTGAATCACGCCCGTCGGCCAAAATCAATAGGTCCTGACCCCAAAAGCAAATCGCGTTTAATCAGCCTCATATCCGCCAGCCTTGAAGTAGTTTCGGCATTCTGTGACGGAGAAGAGGTTGCAGATGTCGGCGAGGGCCTGGGCAATGGCGTCGAAGCTGCGGGCGGCGCGCTTTCGCAGAAGTGTCTTCAGCTTGGAGAAGGCCATTTCGATCGGATTGAGATCGGGTGAATAGGGCGGCAGGAACAGGAGCCAGGCGCCGCGCGCCTTGACCAGTTCTTCGGCCCGTTCGCTCTTGTGAAATCCGACATTGTCGAGAATGGCGACGTCGCCTGGCGACAGCATCGGGGCGAGCTGCGTTTCGATCCACGTCTCGAAGATGCGGCCGTTCATCGGGGCGTTGACAATCCGCGGCGCGACCATGCCATGCGATCGCGACCCGGCGATGAAGGTTTGGGATTTCCATGAACCGAAGGGGGCGTGGCTACGGTAGCGCCGACTGCTTCGGCGACCACCCCGAGCGCTTGGTCAGCTTCGTATTGGTCGATGTCTCATCGATAAAGATCAGCCGCGCCAAGGCCTTGTTGAAGAACCGCCGACGCCGGCCGATCCACAGTTCACGCGCCCGTGCGATCTCCGGACGCCGATGCTCGCTTGCCCGCAGGCTCTTTTTTATGGCTCAGCCCGAGCCGATGGAGAAGACGGCCGACATTGGAGCGATGCACGATGACGCCGCGTCCCGCCAGCTCGACGCACAGCTCGTCCAGCGTCAATTCGCCGTTCTCGGCCAACCGTGCGCGCACCCAGTCGCCATGCGCATTCAGCTTGCCGCCACCGACATGGCCTTGCCGCCGTGGCGCAAGCGAGCCAGTCTCTCGCTTCAGGATCACCAGGGTGTTCACGAAACGCGGAGACACCCGGAAATGGCGAGCCGCCTCCCGATTACCGTGACCTTCTTCGACATACGCAATAACACGACTACGCAACGCAATCGGATGTGATTTGCCCATCGTGCTCTCCCTTCAACGCCAAGGGAATCACACATCTTATGATTTGAGAATCATGAATCTCAAAAATCGCGATCTGCTTTTTAGTGTTTCCGGTCAGGCTCCGGTATCGGCAGCGCGGGCCATGCTTTCTCCGAACTTATCGCGGGCCTGCATCCACCAATAGGAGGACTGCACCGCGACCCGGCCGGCGGGGCCGCCGTTCCAGTCGAAACCGAAGGGAGTAAACAGGCGCCACCGCTCGCTCTGCTGCAGAATGGCTTCCGCAAGCACCTTGCCGCCGATTGCGGTAGTGTTGATTCCGTGGCCGCCAAACGCGGTACAGCTCCACACTCCCTCTTCGATCTGCCGGATCTGCGGCATCAGGTGCCGGGCATAGGCCATGATCCCCGACCAGGCGTAATCGACCTCCAGTCCCTTGAGCTGCGGAAAGGTCTCGGTCATCGTCGCAAGCAGCATTTGCGCCAGCCGGCGGGGTTCGCTGACCCGTGTGGTGATCTGCCCGCCCCAGAGAATGCGGGTTCCGCCGTTGACCAGTCTATAATAATCGCCGGCCCGACGCTGATCGCCCACGCCGAAGGGTGTTTCGATCGCCGTGGCGATCAGATCTGGCCGCGCCTTAGTCAGCATGATATAGGTGGAAATCGGCACATACGAGTGGTACAATTTCCGGATAAGACGGGCCGTATAGCCGCCGGTGGCGACCACGACCTGTTTTGCCGCCACCGTGCCCGACTGCGTCACAACTTTGGTGCAACCCACGCCCGTATCGAGGCGCTTGGCACCGGATCGCTCGAAAACCCGTCCGCCGAGGCGCTCGGCTTCCGAGGCAAGACCTCTCAGATAGGCCAGCGGGTTGATCTGAAAATCATCCGGATAGTGCAGGGCCTCGAAATAGCGCGGTGTCTTCAGGACGGTGCGGACCTTATCGGTATCCCACACTTCCACCTGCTGATTGAATTCGTTGCGCAGACGATCCCGGCGACGTAGAAACGCGTCCCGCGAGGGTGTACGGGCAACGGACAGCTTGCCTTTGGCAAGATTGAGATCCGGAATGGCGAGGTCGGAAATATTGCCGGAGACGATCCGGACCCCCTCCATGGACAGTTCGTACAGCCGTCTTGCCTGGCTTTCCCCCACTTTGCGGATCAAGGCATCCAGGCGCTGCGACCACGCAGGGCCGACGAAACCGCCATTACGGCCCGATGCCCCGAATCCGACCTCCGCAGATTCGAGCACGATGACGTCTCGCCCACCGCGCGCGAGCTCCAGCGCCGTCGTCATGCCTGCCAAGCCGCCGCCGATGACGCACACATCCGCAACGAGATTACCACTCAGGACCTCCCGCTCGCTCAGGGGCGAAAGAGAGCTACTATGGTAGGTTTTCGGGGGGGGCATGCCGATGTTTCCAATTTGGGAAAGACTCATAGGCGGTGGATCAGATCGCGTCCAATATGGTTTTTTTTTGGGTGAGTATTCTTTCAAGCTATATTCCATCACATTGCGAGCAATTGGAAGGAGGACACAAGATCGATCATCCGCTGATGCCCAATGTTGGAGGCAGGGCCTTAGTCGGGGAATCTTCGATGGAATTGAGTGGCCGACTATTGTCGATGCCCGTGCTTAGATAGAAGCGGCCCCAGGCGAACAAACGGAAATGCGGTATCCAACCCGCGTATAAGAGTTTTGCAAACCGTCGTCTGGAGGCTCTGTCTCCTACATTGAGCATCAGCTACACAATGCAGGCCTGCCATTATTGGCGAGAGGAACAGTCGTGGCCAAGCCGCTTTCAAATGAACATAAGAGTTCCAATGATAGAAAAATTGCGCCAAGATCAATGCGGACAGCGGTCGGATGAATGGATGCAGGTTCCATAAACTGCTCCTCCTGCGCGAGTGTTTTGATGCAACCTCACTCTGCCAGAGCGGCGGCCGGTGTTCACTCCTCCTGGGATCTGAAGCCGAAGATACCCATTACCCGCACCTGGCCTACTCTCTGCAACCGCAGCAAGCGCCGGGCAGGCCAAGCGCTGTTCGTCTATAGAGTGACGAATATTGGACGCCGACAAGGCGGCAATATTTCGTACGCTAGATCGGTTTCCACTTTCGCTGGAAATGCCTCAGTCTGCCGACATATCCATGACCAGATGCCCTTCGCCGATCTCCCGATATTTCCGGATGGGAGGCACATAGTCTGCCGGGCGAATGGGACTGGCGATCTCGTCGTTTGCCAGAGGTCGTCTTTCACGCCGTCTCGTCGGATCGGGAATTGGCACGGCCGAAAGAAGCTTTTGCGTATAAGGATGCTGCGGGTTTCCAAAAACCTGCGCCCTGGGCCCTATTTCCACGATCTCGCCGAGATGCATGACCGCCACGCGGTGGCTTATCCGCTCCACTACAGCCATGTCGTGACTGATGAAGAGGTAGGCGAGGCCAAGGCTATCCTGGAGCTCCAGCATTAGATTGACGATCTGTGCCTTGATCGAAACGTCCAGCGCCGAAACCGCTTCGTCGGCCACGATCAGTTTGGGCTCCATAGCCAGGGCACGCGCGATGCAGATCCGCTGGCGCTGGCCGCCCGAGAACTCATGCGGATAACGATTGGCCACAGCCGGGTCGAGGCCGACACGCTTCAACAACCCGGACACTTTATCCTGCGCTTCGCTCTTGGTTGCCATGCCGTGCACCAAGAGCGGTTCGGCGATCGCCGCGCCCACTTTTTGTTTTGGGTCCAGGCTGGCGAACGGATCCTGGAAGATCATTTGCATACGGCCGCGGTATTTTTGCAGTTCCGCATAGGACAGACCTGCCAGATCCTTGCCCTCAAGCTCGACCTTGCCGGCAGCAGCTTCAATCAGCCGCAGCACCGCCCGGCCGGTCGAGGACTTTCCGCATCCACTTTCGCCGACAAGCGAAAGCGTTTCGCCGGCCTGCAGGTCGAAAGACACGCGCTCAACGGCATGAACCCGACCGCGAATCTCACGAAACACACCACCCCTAATTTCAAACCGCGCGGTCAGGCCATCGACCCGCAGCAGGGGCGTTTTCTCGTCTGCCAGCTTCCCTTCATGTTTCGGCGGGGGGATTTCATGTCCCGCTTCGTCCATCATGGGGAAAGGTTGAGGATTGCTGCTTGCGCCCATGGAGCCGAGCTTCGGCACGGCAAACAAAAGCGTTCGCGTATAGGGATGCAGGGGCCTGGCAAAAATGCCGAGGCAAGTTCCGCTTTCGACGATATTGCCGTGCCGCATGACGAGGGCACGATCGGCAATCTCGGCGACCACGCCCATGTCGTGCGTAATGAACAGCACGCCCATCTGCTCTTCGTCCTGCAACTCCTTGATGAGTTCGAGAATCTGAGCCTGGATCGTCACGTCCAGCGCCGTGGTGGGCTCGTCCGCGATCAACAGCTTCGGACGACAGGCCAGCGCCATCGCGATCATCACGCGCTGACGCATGCCCCCTGAAAACTGATGGGGATATTCGTCGAGCCGCCTCACGGCCCCAGGAATTCTCACGCGCTCCAGCAGGGCCAGAGCCCTCTTGCGGGCCTCGCTTCCGGCGATACCTTCGTGAATATAGAGAGCTTCGCCGATCTGCTCTCCAACGGTCATCGTCGGATTTAGCGACGTCATCGGCTCCTGAAAGATCATGGCGATCCGGTTGCCGCGAATCCGCGCCATCTGTCTATCGCTCAGTTCGAGCAGATTGCGGCTTTCGAATAGGATCCGTCCCGCTGCGACGCGCGCTAGCTTGTTCGGGAGGAGGCGCAGTATCGAGAGCGCGGTAACGCTTTTGCCCGATCCGGACTCTCCCACCACCGCAACGGTCTCGTTGGGACGGATCGTCAGGGACAGGTCCTGGACGGCCGCGCTCCACTTGTCTGCAATCCGGAATTCGGTTCGCAACCCTTCGATTTCCAGTATGGGGCTTACGTTTTCAACAGGCATGGTCTTGGTCTGCATCGATGTCTGCCTTATTCAGCGTGCGTTTTCGGATCGAGCGCGTCACGTATGGAATCGCCGACGAAGTTCAGCGCAAGCACGGTGAGCAGAATTGCGATACTGGGGAAAACGGGTAGCCACCAGGCTTCGAGAATATTGTCGAAGCCATCGCGGATCATGGCGCCCCAAGTGGATGTCGGGGGTGGTACACCCAATCCGATAAAGCTCAGAGAAGCCTCGGTGCGGATTGCGCTCGCCATCCACATGGAACCCACAACGACGATTTCGGAAGCCATGTTGGGGAAGATATGCAGCCCCATCAGCCGGATGCGCGAGAAACCCATTGCACGGCCGGCCTCGATGAATTCGCGCTGCTTCAGCGCAATGGTCGGAGCCCGTGCAACCCTCGCAAAAGGCGCGATCTCAGTAATGGCGATCGCTATGATCAGGTTCTCGAGGCTTGCCCCCAGCATGGCGGCAATCATCAGGCCCAGCAGCAGCGTCGGGAAGGAAAGCATCACATCGAGGACACTCATCACCACACGGTCCAGGACACCGCCGACATAGCCGGAAATGATGCCGATGACCGATCCGATGACCATCGCAACGATGATCGCCAGAAAACCGACCATCAGTGAAACCCGCGAGCCGTATATCACGCGGGACAAGACGTCCCGCCCATAGGCATCGGTGCCCAGCCAGAAGTCTGTCGATGGCGGTTCCAGCCTGCGCACGATGTTCTGCTCGATTGGATCATAGGGCGCGATAAGGGGCGCAAAAAATGCCGCGCATATTATGGTCGACAGAAGGATAATGCCGATCCAGGCGAGCCTGTTGTTTCGAAATGCAATCCATAGTCTGTTCTTTTGCGGGGAAGTCGTTTCGGACATCAACATCAGCTATATTTCACCCTGGGATCTACGAGGCCGTAAGCAATGTCGGTGAACACGTTCACCAGGATGACAAAGGCGGCGAAAACGACCATCAACCCCTGCAGCATCGTATAGTCGCGCGCGTTCAGGGCGCCTACGATCAGCTTGCCGAGGCCAGGCCTGGAAAAGACAATTTCCGTCAGGACGGAATTGCCAATCAGCGTGCCGAAATAAAGACCAACGACAGTAACAACCGGGATCATTGCATTGCGCAAAGCATGCCGGCGGATCAGCCGGGCAGGGGGGATGCCCTTTGCCCTGGCGGTTCTGATATAGTCCTCGCTGAGAACATTCAGCATGGAAGATCGAGCGACACGGGCGATCAGGGCGGTCATCGTGATCCCAAGCGTGAAGGTTGGCAGAACGAGACTCCTGACATGATCGCCGACGCTTCCGCCATTTTTCGTTATAACCGGAAGCCATCCCAGATTGACCGCCAAGGCCAGCAGCAGCAGAATTCCGACAACGAAGGAAGGAAGCGACAGGCCAATCATGGAGACGACCCGGCTGACATAATCCGGCCACAGATTGCGGTAGAGCGCCGCTACCGTTCCGAGCGGAAGACCGAGAAGCGTGGCGAGAAGCACCGAGGCCGCGGTGAGCTCCAGCGTAAAGGGCAATACGACCAGCACTTCTTCAAGCACTGTTCGGCCGGTGAAGAGCGACCGCCCGAAATCGCCGGTGACGGCGTTGAACACGAAGTCGACGTACTGAACATAAATTGGCTGATCCAGGCCGAGTTCGGCGCGCAGGCTGCGCAACGCCTGTTCGCTCGCCTGATCACCCAGGATCGTGATGGCCGGGTCGCCGGGAACCAGCCGCACCAATACGAAGATCATCGTCAACATCATGAGGAGTGTCGGTATGGCGAGCAGCAATCGGCGAATGACATAGGCCGTCATTTTATAGCCCTCCGGGTGAATTGCCGTGCTTGGCAAAACAACGCTTACCCTTGGCAATCGGAAAGTGGCAACGTGCATCTCGCACATGAGGCGTTAATATACAAGGATTAGGCTGCAGCATTGAGATGGAAACGCCTGTGACTGAATGGAAGGACATCCGGTGAAAGCTTGCCGGCGGCGATGCTTGCGGCGATTTTGCGCGCATGTACTGCCGCAAGCGTTACGCCTGAATGACAGGTGGCGACGAAGGCGCCTGGGAACTCTTCGGATTCCACATAGACGGGAAATCCATCCGGCGACATGATCCTCAAACCGGACCACTGCCTTACGAGTCGCAGGGAGGCCAAGTCTGGCGCTATCTTGACGGCCTTGGATGCAAGCGCAATCGAAGCTTCGGTCGTCGTCGACGAGTTCTCGCCCACATCCTCATGCGTTGCGCCAATCATGATCGTACCCTCCGCCGTCTGCCTCAGTCCGCTACACGGCAAAGGGAGCAGGGGACCGACGCGCTCCGTCACCAGGATCTGGCCGCGTTGCGCCTTGATCGGAATGTCAAGGCCCACTTGCCGCGCGAGCTTTCCGACTGCGATGCCCGTGGCGATGACGATGCGGGCCGCTCTGAAATCCCCGCGAGCGGTTTCGACGACGAAAATTCCGGCTTCGCGCCTGATCGCGGTTACCGAATGCTCGCCTCGCAGCTTGCCACCGAGCCTCATCACTGCCGCATGCAGCATCGCCAGAAGGCGAAGTGGGTTCACATGCCCGTCCCGCCGGCCGTAGCTTGCACCAACAACCTCCGGCCCCAGTCGTAAATTCGGCATCAGGCTCTGGAGCTCAGCACGTTCCAGCATTTCGGTATCGGGCGTCTGGTCCAGATTGTCGAAATCGCGCAGCTGTTCGGAGAGCTTGGAATTCAGGACGATCCTTCGCTCGAAAGCTTTTTCGCCCAGACAGAACACCAATCCCCCCTTCTGCTCGTAATTCAAGGCCGCGCCGCCGGCGTGATCCTGCAACTCAGCTGAAAAGTCGGCCCAAAGATCGATACTTTGCCGGGTGAGGCGTTGGTAGGGAGGCATTCCGCAACCTTTGCCCTGTCCCCATACGAGCCCGAAATTCGCACGCGCAGCGCGGAAATCGGTCTTTGCACCGTCCAAGAGCAGGACCTTGGAACCGAGGCGGACAAGCCCATAGGCAATGGCTGCGCCTACGGTACCTGCGCCAATTATAATCGTATCATGCTCTATCACAGTAGTTCACCCGCCATAGCAGACTTTCAAGTGTCGCTGACGCCTTTTCGCCTACGCAAGCCTGGCGACGTCGCCACTGATCGACGCCGCCGCACCGGCATTCCTATTTCTTCAGGTCCGTGAGCTCGGTAATTGGGGGAACCAGATTGAGGGCGCCCGTCAGCTTATAGCCGTAGTCCAGCTTGTCGCTGCGAAGGAAAACCTGCATCAGGTTGAACAAGGGCACGGCACAGACTTCCTGATGGATCAAGCGCTGGGCTTCCACCCAATATGCCATTTGCTTCTTTGGATCGCCTTCCGAGCGCGCGGCATCGATCTGTTTATCCGCAACAGCACAATGGGAAAAGTTGGTAATGGCCGTCGGCGTTCCGACGATGGCGGACGAATGGAAGAACTCGCTGAGGAACGTATCGGCAACCGGAAAACGGGCGGCGCCATAGAAGATCATTCCGCTCGCATCCTTGCGCGAAAGTTCCTGATAGGTCGGGTGATCGACCACCTGCATATCCAGCTTTATTCCGGCCTTGGCCAGCTGTCCTTGAATGACCTGCATCACAGGCAACTGCGCGTTCGAGTTTGAAACGACGGACTTGATTGTAACGCCATTGGCGAAACCCGCCTCAGTAAGCAATGCCTTCGCCTTTTTCAGATCATAGGCGTATTCCCCCGCCGAGCAGTCCTCGCCGAGATAGCCCGTCGGCACCACCGAGCAGCCTTTCGGACCGACATCCTTGCCGATAAAGGTCACGATCTCATCGACATTGATGGCGTGAGC
Organism: Hyphomicrobiales bacterium; assembly: GCA_900471605.1. Taxonomy (GTDB): domain Bacteria; phylum Pseudomonadota; class Alphaproteobacteria; order Rhizobiales; family Rhizobiaceae; genus Neorhizobium. Next base: position 16,313 of record UCEY01000049.1, read on the forward strand.
GACCGCTTCACGCACGCGCCGGTCGTTTAGCGGCGCCATCGTCGTATTCAGATGAATGGTACGATATTCGCCAGGCTGGTACACATCGATGATACTGCCTTCGCGCTTGTTCCAGCGTTCGATCCATCGCTGCTCGCGCCGGCCCCAGGTCAGATCGAGCTCTCCGGACGAGAATGCAAGTTCACGGCTCGTTTCGGAGGGAATGAAACGGTACTCGATGCGGTCTATTTTCGGCGCGCCGCGGAAATATCCCTCATGCTTTAAAAAAATCGCGTGCTGCTGCGTCACATATTCGACAAATCGGAAAGGCCCGGTGCCGATCGGAGCTTTCGCGAAGTCGGCGCCCTTGGCTTCCGCCGCTTTCTTGCTGACGATATTGCCGCCATGATAATTCGCGACAAGACCGAGGAAACCGGGAACGGGATGTTCCAGTTCGATACGAACCGTCAGCGGATCCACCGCTTCGATCGTCTTGAACGCGGAATAGGCAGAGGCGAAGGTTGAACGCTTGGGATCCTTGGCACGGTTCAGCGAGTAGACGACGTCGTCTGCCGTCAATACCCCCCAATCACCATGGAATTTGACGTCCTTACGCAATTTGAAGGTCCATTCGGTGCCGTTGTCGGAACCTGTCCAACTTTCCGCCAAGTCCGGCTCAATGTCCTTCGGATCGGCACTGCCGGGCGCAAAGCGCACGAGAGCGTTGAACATCCAGCCTATCGGCCCCTTATCCGTTGTCAGCGAGGCGCGGTGGGGGTCCAGTCCGGATATGTCTGCACCCATGCCGACACGAAGAACCTTTTGCTCCGCAAGGACAGGCGCTGCTATTGCGGCATCCGCTGCTATCGCGATAGCGCCCGCAAATAGCGCTTCTTTCCATCTTAAGGTCATAGCTCAATCCCCTTTTTTGGTTATTTTTGTAAGCGCCAGCCAAACTCATTAAGTATGGCTGCAATCATCTAGATCCCGATCGTCAATCGTCCCACAAGCAAGCTCAATGTCTGATCGCACAATCCGCCATCGGTAACCTCAACGAATTACTTCCGAAAATAGATGCCCGGCCCCATAGCGTCCAATAGGGATTTTTTCTCATATGTATTCTAAGAGGCTATAGTTGCTTGAATACGTGTGGCACAGTCTACTTATCCCCGGTATGCAATCGGTTTTCTTCATAAATCCCGACCTGAAATTGCGTTCTTGACAACTACGCACCAGTGTCCCTAGCTTTCGGCAGGCCAAATATCTTCTGCTTTCCTAATCTTTCAGGCGAGCCAGTTCGACAATCCTGACACTCTCATGGAAACTTTACGATTGCGCTTCGAAAGGTGCATGAGCCTTACACTCACCGCTTGAATTGGAGACCGCATGGAAATCGGCATAGTTGGTGGTGGCGCAATCGCAACGGGTTACGCAGGCTTTCTCAGCCTAAAGGGCTTCACCGTAACGCTCTGGTCGCCATCGGGTGCGAGTGCCGTTCCATTCCAAGAAGGCGCACCGCTGGAACTTTCCGGCGCGGTGGAATCTCGATTGCAGCCGGCCTTTTGCAGCAGTCTGCAGGAATTGTCTCGCTCCGAGGTCATCATATTGGCTATCCCTGTGATCGGACACAAATCTGTTCTCGACCAGCTTGCTCCTTTGTTAGAGCCGAACCATACCGTCATCATCAGCGGCCACCTTTCGTTTGCAGCGCTCTACCTCTCCAAGAAACTTGCCGAACGCGGAATAAGCATTCCCATCGTTGCCTGGAACACCACGGCGGTCACCTGCAAGAAGCAGTCACCGACGCATTTCAGGTTGGGCGCAATACGCAAGAAGATAAACATGTCGGTCCTTCCCTCGTGTCTCAGACAGCGCGCGCATACGACCTGCACGAATATTTTCGGCGATGTCTTTGAGATTCAGGAAGATCTGCTCGATATTGCAATTAGTAACCTCAATCCTCAAAGCCACCTCGCGATCGCACTATTCAATCTTACGCGCATCGAGCGCGGCGAGGTTTGGGGGCAGAACACCAACATGACCGCCTCCGTACATCGTTTCCTTAATGCATTGGATGCCGAAAGGGTCGAAATCGCCGCCGCCCTGCGAAAGCCCGTCATATCGAGGTTGGAACAACGTATGTCGGCGCAAAAAGCGTCGAACGCAGCTCCGGCAAGCTTGGCCCCTCCGACCGAGCCAAACGGACCAAAGGATATGAATACCCGCTACGTCCTGGAGGACGTGCCTTTCGGCATAGCGCCTCTCCTTCAGTTGGCGGACATGCTGGGCGTCGAGGCTCGCCTGCACGAAAGCGGCGTCAGGATCCTCAATGCTTGCTACGGACGCGACCTGACTAGGGATAATGACATCCTGCCTTGCCTCGATCTTAGTTCGATAGAGAAGATTAAGACGCTCTCGCGGGACGGCTATTAGGGTCATTCGGATATTCAGAAAATTCCGGTTAATGCCTTTACAACAAGATACCGCTGGAAATGCTTTAACTGTTTGTTTTTACGCATTTCCGAACGCGAAACCGGATCCCGCTTTAGGCGGACAGGCCCTAGATGCCCTCCGCGATGGTTCTTGCCAAACGCTCTCCGACAACCTTGATCTCTTGGGCGAATTCCGCAATTCGCTCCTCTTTTTTGGTATTGCGCGCAAAGCACAGAAGCAGTCCAATCGATGTCTGTGGCTCGAACGGTCGTACGACCACGCGATCCTCCACCCCCACGATGAACAACGGATGCAAGAGCGAAACGCCGTATCCGGTGGCAACAAAATGCCGGACGGTATGGCTGGTAGCGGCCGAGACCACCACCTGGGGCTTAACTTTGTACCTTTCGAAAATCTTCGCCGCCCTGTTTCCGAAATAAACATCGCTGTCGAGCGCTACATAAGGGACGCCATGTAGATCGTCCGGCAGGATCACATCGCGAGCGGCCAACGGATGCCCGTTCGGCATCACGCAGACCAGAGGGCACTCGAAGACCGGTTCAGCCGCGAGAAGGGGATCATCGATCTGAGCATTGATCAGCCCGATATCCAGCTCACGGCTTAAAACATGTTCGGATATCCATCGTGATGTCGCGGATCTGAAAGAAAAGACCAATGACCGATTGAGCACCCGAAATTCTGTCGTGACCCTTTCGACGAAAGCATCGGCCAAAGCCGGAAGCACTCCCATCGAAATGCCGCCTTGGTCGCCGCTCCGAATGGAAGTAATTGCATTCTCGATCTGCCGTATGCCTGCGAATATGCGATCGACTTCAGCGTAGAGGCGCATTGCTTCCGGGGTAGGCAGCAACCGGCTTTTTTTCCGCTCAAAAAGCCGCAGCGCGCAATCGGTTTCGAAATGCATCAGCGCCTTGCTGGCGGAAGGTTGCGAAATATTCAGGATTTCCGCCGCGCGGCTTACCGTTCCGTGCTCCACGAACGCTTTGAAGATTTCGACCTGACGCAGAGTAATGGGGCGAGCCATAGTATAGCCTCGATGAATGAACGGTCAAAAAAAACCTATTGGACATCATACCGGGGCAATTTTACTCTCGTCAATGGCGAGGCAATCACACGTCTTCTCGCAACTCTCCAACCAGCAACAACTCAAAGTCGCTGCCTATGTTGAAAAGCCTGTTCGATGGCTCGGGCAAGAAACCCGATATGACCGTTTATGTGAATGGAGCCGAAACCCCCGCATGGGAAGGTGAAACGGTGGCGGGCTTGATGCTGCGCTTGCCGGAGGCCGGTCGCGCCTCGACCGTAGGCGGCGATCCGCGGCTGCCATACTGTCAAATGGGAGTGTGTTTCGAATGTCTCGCAATTGTCGACGGCGTTGCTTCCAGACAAGGCTGTCTGGTTCCCGTCCGCCAGGGCATGCGCATCGATAGCCAACATGGCAAAAGAGAAACCACTTATGATCTATGACGTTGCAATTGTCGGGTGCGGGCCAGCGGGCATGGCCGCCGCCGTCACACTCAAGGCTTTCGGTCTTTCCGTTTTGGCCATAGACGAGCAACCTGCTCCAGGCGGCCAGATCTGGCGTGGAATAGAGCGTAACACATCGACCATGCCGGACGGTTTTCTCTCGGCTCTCGGCGCGGACTACAAAGCCGGCTTGCACTTTGTGGAAGCGTTTCGGGCTGCCGACATCGACTATCTTCCATCGACCCAGGTGTGGCAAATCGAAGACGAGTGGACACTTTTTCTAACCAGTTCCGGGCTCGCAAGACGTGTTACCGCCCGCTCCGTTCTTCTCGCGACCGGTGCACAGGAAAGGCCCACGCCATTCGCCGGGTGGACATTGCCGGGCGTCATGACGGTAGGCGCTGCGCAGATCCTGATGAAGTCCGGCGATATGTTGCCCAAAGGCAATGTGTGGATCGCCGGATCAGGGCCGCTTCCGCTACTTTATGCGACGCAACTGCTGAAACGGGCCAGGTCGATCTCGGGATACCTCGATACTTCTCCGAGACTTGGCGTCTCGGCCGTGGCAAAACTGTCCGGTGCATGGCGCAACGTGCCGCAGTTGCTCAAGGGAATCCATTGGACATGGGAACTGCGTCGGAAGAACCTGCTCAGCCACGCGGTCAAAGATCTTAAAGCTCAGGGCAAGGGAAGACTGGAGCAAATTTCCTGGATGGAAAATAACCGGCCGAGGTCAGCGAAGGCTGATGTATTGCTGGTCCACGAGGGTGTCGTGCCTCGGATTCACGAGACCTTGGCGCTGGGTTGCGCACATCGCTGGAATAGCTTGCAAAGATATCTGACAGCATCGGTCAACGAATGGGGAGAGACCAGCCGAAAGGGTTTGTTCGTTGCAGGCGATGCAGGCGGAATAGGCGGTTGGGCTGCCGCCACTGTTTCAGGTGAAATTGCTGCAATCGGAATAGCCGCTCGGCTTGGCGTTACAAGCGATCCCGATGCCTTTCGAAAGCAAGCGAGGCTTCGCCAGCGCAAGCAAAAGGCGCTGGCGCTTCGTACTTTCCTAGATGCCGCCTATCCGCCACCTCGCCACCAGATCGACGGCGATATAGTCGTCTGCAGATGCGAAGAACTAACGGCTTCGATCGTCCGAAATGCTGCGACCATTTGCGGGCCGGACATAAATGCCGTCAAGGCAGCAACCCGTTGCGGTATGGGGCCATGCCAAGGGCGTCAATGCGGATATACGGTTCAGGCGATAATAGCGGACACCTATGAACGACCGGCTCAAGAAATCGGCTTTTATAATATCCGCCCTCCGTTGAAGCCGGTGACATTGGGTGAAATCGCCTCGCTCGAGGGTTAAAAGACTCTCCTTCGGCTTGAACATAGGACCTGTCCAGATGACGACAATCGAAGCCGTCACCAAAGAAATTTCGCAAATCCGCCAACTGTGGGAGCAATAGGCGCTGTTGCGAGACTAGGGTCAGGACCTATTGATTTTGGCTGACGGGCGTGCGTCAGGCTTCGCGAGAAGGCGTGACGTGCCCCCAATA
>UCEY01000058.1 GCA_900471605.1 Hyphomicrobiales bacterium
TTTCCCACCACCGCCACCGCCACCGCCGCCGCCACGCCGCCGCACTTCGTCGTCGATCAGATCGAAATAGCTCGGCAGCCTTCGGCCTTGCAGCCTAGACTTCGAGCGAGGTCTGGACGGCTCGTTCATCACGTTTCCTGATCAAGTCAACGATGTAGGACGACGGCCGGACAAAGGCCGCATCGCGGATTGCATCGAGAGCGCCCATGACCTCGTCGAGCTTGTGCGCGATCGCATTGGTGCTCCCTGAATGTCCGCCCTGCTCGCGGAGAAACGCCTCGTTGCGAAAAGCAAGTTCGCGCAGAAATTGGTGTATGTACGCCAATTGCCGGTCGTGTTCGTCGAGCATCGCCGGAACGTGCATGATCTCCCTGGTGACGATCAGCTTTGCGACGATGTTGACGGAAATCTCGAGCCGTGTAGCAAGAGCCTCGGCATTGCTTAAAACGTGATCGGGCAGACGAAACATGACGGGTGGCTCTCGCATTTTGGTCATAGTCCCCTCGCCGTCAGCGCCTCGATAATGAGCCTGTGCGTCGCCGACGACAGTTGCTCGTGGCGTTCCAACGAGACCCGGAAGATTTTCGTCAGCACGCCGTCGTCGAGATAGAGCGATATGCGTTTTCGCTTCACGTCTGCGCCCGCTGCCGATACGCGTTCCTTCGGCGCTGATCGCCCACCACGTTGATGTTTGCTTGGACCTCGGATTTCCGGCGGCCGGGTGTCTGGAAGGATGGTTTCTTCCCGCCCCTGAGGAACATCATCAGGCATGAGCGTATCGAGATCGATATTGGTCGGCATGTAGGAGGTCGCAGTTTCCGCGACGTCATTCGCCTGGCCTTCTCTGGATCGGGCTAGGGCGAGAATATTTCCTGCCGGCGTTCTTTCCCTCGACATGATCTCAAGCCGCCTCCGCCTGAAGAAGGCCGATGAACTCGTTATTGATCCTCTTCACGAGATCAATCGCGTCGAGCACACTTTCCGACGCTCGGCGCTTGGCCGACGGCGTCAGGGAGGGATTGTTCTCGATGCTGGCAAGCTTGGAATAGAGCGAGCCAAAGCCGGCACCGACGTCACTGAAGTGGTTGCTTTTCCGGACGACTGTCTCGACCATGGGAATCCTACCGCTCGTCAGGATCGCGTGAACCTCGGGTAGCGAGCGGTTGTGCTTGAGGGCGATCATGTCGACATAGTTCCAGATCGCAGCATAAGGGATCGGTCCCCGACCCCGTTTCCTCGAGATCTCGTTCAGAATCGTCGCCACCTTTATAGCCGACGTCGCGGCGGTCGGTTCCGGGATGACCGGTATGAGGATCGCGTCGCACTCGTGGTAGACGTCGATAGCGCGCTGGTGCACATAGCCGCCGACATCGTAGATCCGAATATCAGCCTCGGGAGCATTGTCGAGCCGATCCCGAAACCGGTCTGCAGGAGCAACTCGCAAATGCAGCAGCGTCCCATCCGTCGGCAGCAATCCCCGCTTCATTGAAACATTGTACCAGCGCGTGGCTGATTCCTGCTCATCGCAATCGATCAACAGCGTCCTGTGTCCCTGTTGGGCAAACTCCGCTGCAAGATTGACGTTGAGAGTCGATTTCCCGGCGCCGCCCTTGAAGGTCGAAATGGCAAGCGAGAGCGGTTTTGCTGTCATCGAATTCCTCACCGTTTTGGGGAACGAATGTCGGCGCCGCGGCCAGCGGGTCAGAAGACATAAGCCTACGGCCGACGCGTATGAAGCCAGGGACACCAGCTTCGCGTCACCCCACGCACAAACGCCTGAAATCCTACTTTCAGGCCCGAAGCTTCCGTTAGAGCAGTCCGCGCTGCCGCGCCGCAATCAGTTCGTCGTTCAGTCGCATCGTCTCCCGCTCGCGTGCTGCATCGGCGATCGGATCCCTCCCCGGCCAAAATCCCAGAAGCGGCAGGAAAAGGAGCACAACGAAGGTGATCGTCGCAGCCTTGAACCAGGAAGACCGGTCATAGAGGTCCGCAGCCCACTGCCACAGCGCCTCGGTCCACTCTGCCGGAAGGAACGCATACGAAAATGTCAAGGCAATCGCGTAGCCCACGAAGGCCGCCACCAAAAGGCAAGCCGCCGCCACCAGCAAAAAGTTCGCTATCAAGATCAAGAACCACGCCGCCCGGAACGGAAACGCCAAGGTTCTGAGCCCCTTTCGATGCACCACCATCTGCTTGTCTCCACATACGAAATCGAGCGTCCAGAAAACGCTACCTCAACTCTAATGGAATTCCAGACTTGCACTACAGTACAAGTTTGTGCATGATCAAGCAAGTCAACAGATGACGGATGCGAACATGAACCATGGCGCATGGCGACCCACTCGCCCCCACTTTTGGACCCTTGTCGGTTTTTTGATCGCTCTGCCAGTGGCCGCACGGGCCGACTCGATTGCGGAGTTCGTCAGCTCCTATCAGGAGGCCTACGCCCGAGGGCAAGATCTGACCCCCGGGTCACAGACGGGAATAGATACGATGTGGCTTGCAACACGGCTCGACCTGGGAAGAGCCAGCCCGAAGGCCACGCTGAGCGACAGCGCGTTTCTCGCTGATGATGGCACGGTTGTCAGGCTGGCCGGGGTGCAAGGCTGCCTTTCGACCGGCCGAATAGAATTTGCGGGTGTGGTAGCGACATGCTCCATGATCTCGCTTGCCGGGATGACCGCTGTTCTTGACGAGGCGAAGGCAAGTGCCGGCAATGCGTTCCCCTTCCATGACTTGGGCCGGAATCCCGGCCAGCCAACCGTGCGTTTCGCGGAGTGCTTTTTCATGAAGGACGGTGCGGTGCAGTCGCTCTCGGAAGCGCTCATCGCCAAGGGCGTGGCGTTCGCCTCTCGTGACGGTGCGGGCCGACCGGTCTTTCCGGAATATGCGCGCGCTGAAGGCGCCGCACGAAGCTCAAGAGCCGGGATCTGGGCAAACGACCATTTCGTGCATCCCTACGGTGAGCGCTGTCGCGCAAATCCAGCAATGCACTGATGCGGATCGGAACCTTCATGCTGCTTTCCACGATCACCGTTTCGGGCCTTTATGCGGGCATCACCATCATGCCGATATTTGCCGGTGCGGAACTTAACCAGACGCGGCATGCCTTGCCCCCAGTCGTTCCCGTTCAGGCATCGCAAGCCGAACGCACGGCAGCCGTTGAGGGGGATCGTGCTCCATCCGAATTCGCGCCATTCCCTGCGAAAGCGCAGTTCGAGACCGGTGACACCTGGGTCTCCGGCGGTAGGCGGTATCGCCTCTATGGCCTGCAGGCATGCCTGCGCGGGACCAGCATCACTCTTTCCGGCGGCGCTGTCCGGGATTGCGGAGAACTCAACGTGATCATGACGCAGGCCATGATCAGGGACGCGAGACCCGTCTGTACGAACATGAAGTACATCGACCGCAACAATCTCGTCGTTGCGTGCCAGACGACCGCAGGGCGGTATCGCTACGATCTGGCGACCTATTTGATCGCTCAGGGCTGGGGATTTGCGGCGGTCGACGGCGCCGGACATTTGATCGTTCCAGGCTACAGGATCGCCGAGGAAAGCGCGCGCGCGGCGCAGGCAGGTCTTTGGGCGTATCCGGACATGCCGCATCCGGTCACCATCCTCACGCAGCAAGTTGGAGCGTCGCGATGAAAGCCGCCGCCCTCACGATGATATTGCTCGCAGTCACCCAGACGGCATCGCTTGGGCAAGGCCGTCCGACTGATGTGCCGCGCCAGATTTACGGCAAGGTACAGATCATCGACGGCAGAACATTCGAGTTTATTAAGAGCCGTCAGGTCGTCCGGCTCGCGGGCTATGAAACCCCTCGCCTGGAGCAGACGGCGACGAGCGAAAGCGTGACGTGGCCGGCCGGGCAGGTGTCACGTGCCTGGATGATCCTTCGAACGCTTGGCCAGAACGTCAATTGCACGCCGATCGGCCGGGACGCCAACAAGGTTCTAATCGCCCATTGCTTTGTCGGTGAAACGAACCTGGCCGCGACGGCGATCGCGGAAGGCATTGGCTACGCCTTCAACTATCGCAATGAACCCCAAGTCCCCGCCTATTTCGATATCGAGCGAAAGGCCCGCGGTTTAGGTTTCGGTGTCTGGTCGTCGCCGGACCTGCTGCCTCCATGGCTGTACACCGCGTCGACGGCGAATGACGGACTGTCCGATAGGCTTTCATCGGAATCCGACCGGGTCCTACCGTTGCCCTTACCGGTCACCCCAGACAGTACCGTGACCCTTACGAACACGCATGGAGGTTGAATGAAACGCTTCTCCCGACTCTTCGCCGTGGTGGCGTTTCTGCTGACCGTCGCTCCGCCCGCAATCAGCGCGCAAGACGGCCCCACCCAGAAACAGATTGAAGAGCGCGATCCGGACTTTTGCGGAGCGGGCGGCGCTGGCTGCGATCCGCCGAACGTGCAGCAATGGAAAGCGGCCGGCAACAGGCTTGCGGACCTATCGGCGGCCGACCTCAGCCAATACGCCTACGCCTGCGCGAAACATCCTGAATGGAAGAAGGAGTGCGAAACCGATCCGGTCGCCATCCTGAAGCGTCTTGGAATCGAGGGATATTGATGTCGTCGATGAGAACGTCCAGCAAAGGAGCACTGATCTCCGCCGCGCCGGCTTTCATCATTGGAACGGCCGGCGAATACGCCATCAACGAACTCGGTCGACGCGGTGGCCGCGACGGCGCTAGGATCACGGCGTCTCGGCAGCTTTCTTCTTTTTTAGGCGTGTTTTCCAGACCGCAATCAGCGGGAGATCGGCTTCCGTGACCTTGAGCAAATTCTCCCCATCGACGTTCCACGCTCGCTGCATCTTGTCGAGGGTCGACAGCTTGACGTCACCCATCGCGCGAGCCAGGCGCGATATGTATGCCTCATCCACGCCGAGCTGCTCTGCCAGCACCCTGTTCTTCACGTCACGCTCAGCCTTCAACCGCTCGATGCCGATTGCGAGCCTTTCCTGGAACGTCAGTGCCTCTAATGAGGCCATATCGACGGGTTCGACCGGAATGTCGCGTTTCATACGAGGCATTGAACACCTTCCTTGGCCGCGGATACTGCTGATCCACGACAGACGGACATGCCAACAAGATGACGACAGAGCACACCTCGTCTTTGGAGCCGCAATATCCTCGACAGCCTCTTGCTCATTCAATACTCGATATCGACTGGTAACCTCTACGACTAAGCGTAAACCGATTGTTGCCCATCTCTCACGTTGGGCAGTTTACAACTTCGTTACGCCTTACACCTACACCGCTACGATCAGCCGGTGCAAGAGCACTGGTGACGGCTTGCTGTCCGCATGGCGGCCGCCAAGCAGCCGGCCCCTGAGATGGCATGCGTGGGGTCGGGCGACAGATTGACGTCACGTCGCTGCCACGAGCCCACGCCGGCCGTCCTTTCGCTCCGTCGCGATCCTATCTGGTGATGACGAAGACGGCGTCCGGCATCCAGCTGATGCAGCATTCCTCGCCTTCCTTGATGATCACCACATCGGCGCCGAGCACCCTGACGCGCATCGGAATATCTCCTGCCCGACCGATCACGAGTGCATTGTCGCCGTAGTTGACGATCGTCTCGACGACCATGCGAACATTCTTGCGGCCGTCGATCGGGTTGCGCGACAGCTTGATATGTTCCGGGCGGATCAGCAGCGTCACCTTCTGGCCGTCGGCAAGAACGTCGGTGCTCGCATAGTCGAAAGCACCCAGTGTGGGACTTTCAGCCGTTCCGGCCACCGCGCTGGCGATGGTCGCCGGGATCAGGTTGCTCTCGCCGATAAAGGCGGCGACAAAGGATGTCTGCGGGCGATGATAGATATCCAGTGGTGCTGCGGCCTGTTCGATCCCGCCTTTCTCGAAGACCACGATGCGATCGGACATCGACATGGCTTCCGACTGGTCGTGGGTGACAAAGATGGTCGTCACGCCGAGGCTGCGCTGGATGCGCTTGATTTCGATCTGCATCTGCTCGCGCAGGTTCTTGTCGAGCGCACCGAGCGGCTCGTCGAGCAGAAGCAGCGAGGGTTCGAAGACCAGTGCGCGGGCAAGTGCGACCCGCTGCTGCTGGCCGCCGGACAGTTCCTTCGGATGGCGATGGCCGAAACCCTTGAGGCCGACGAGCGACAGCATGTCTTCTGCCCGCCTCAGGCCCTGCGAGCGGCTGACACCGCGCATCTGCAGCGGGAAATAGACGTTTTCGACCGCCGTCTTGTGCGGAAACAAGGCGTAGTTCTGGAACACGATGCCGATATTGCGCTCATGCGGGGCAAGCTGGGAGATCGACTGCCCGCCGATCTCGACGGATCCCCCGCTCGCCTTTTCAAAACCGGCAATGATCATCAGGGTAGTCGTCTTGCCCGAGCCGCTCGGCCCCAGGAAAGTCACGAACTCTCCCTTATCGACCGACAGGCTGACATCGTCGAGCGCCGTGAAATGCCCGTAGGTCTTGGTGATGTTGGAGAGTTGCAGGTAGTTCGTCATCGGAAGTCCTTGGGGAGCCCTTCGGGGGTGTTCAATGTGCGCCGGCCGGCCGGCTCGGCTTGGGAGCGCGGCTGCGCAGTGCGCCGGCGAAATAGGGAGCCGCTATGCCGATCAGCACCACGAAGAAGAGCACCGTCGAGATGACGGCAATCACCGGATCGGCCTCCTGACGGATGCTGTCGAACATCTTGCGCGGCAGGGTCTCGGCATCGCGGCCCGAGATGAAGATCGCCACAACGGTTTCGTCGAAGGACTGGATGAAAGCGAAAAGCGAGCTGATCACCAGTCCCGGCCGCAGGATCGGCAAAGTCACGTGCAGGAACGTTTTTGCCGGGCTGGCGCCGAGGCTCTGTGCAGCCCGTTCAAGGTTTCGGTCGAAGCCCTTGAGATTGGCGGAAAGGACGAGGAAAGCGATCGGCACCGAGAGGCAGGTATGCGCCAGGATGACGCCGAGATGGCTGTGCACCAGCCCGAGATCGCCAAAATAGGAATAGTAGCCGACCGCCATGACGATATGCGGCACCGCCATCGGCATCAGCATCATCAGATCCGCGAACCCCTTGCCCCGAAACCGATGGCGCACGAGTGCGAAGGTCGCGGGCACCACCAGGACCATGGTGAGGATGGTGGTGGCGGTCGCGATGAGAATGCTGTTCCAGGTCGGTATCAGCCAGTCCACGCTGGTGAAATAGGCGCGATAATAGCCGAGCCAGTAGCCGGGCGGCGGAAACTGCAGCGAACTCGCATTCGAAAACGACATCGGCACGACGATGACGAGCGGGGCGGCAATGAAGAGCACGACGATGAAGCCGGCCCAGCGCATGAAACTGTTCATGTTCGGTCACCCCCAGAGTTTGTCGAGGCCGAAACGGCGGTGATAGATGGTGAGGATGATCAGCGTCACCACGAGCAGTATCATCGCCATGGCGGAGCCCAGGCCGAAGGCCAGGAATTCCTCGATCTGATGGCCGATCAAGCCGGCGATCATCTGCTCGCGCGGACTGCCGAGCAGCACCGGCGTCACGTAGAACCCGAGGCAGATGACGAAGACGAGCACCGAGCCGTTGGCGATGCCGGGCGCCGTCAGCGGCAGGTAGATGTGCCGGAACAGCGACCAGCCCCTGGCGCCGAGGCTTTCCGCCGAACGGATCAGCGCCGGATCGATCTTTTTCATGACCGTGTAGATGTTCATGATCATGTAAGGCGCCAGGATATGGACCATGGCGAGCGTCGAGGAGAACCGGGTGAAGAGAACCTGCGGCGGTTTGTCGAACCCGATCATCTGCAGGAAGGCGATCAGCGGGCCGTTATTGCCGAGCAGAACCATCCAAGCATAGGTGCGGACGAGAAAACTGGTCCAGAAACTCATGGTGACGAGCAGCAGAATCAGCATCGCCGTCCGGGGTTTGGAATGCGCCATCAGATAGGCCAGCGGATAACCGACCAGAAGGCAGCAGAGCGTCACGAAGGCCGCCGTCATGAACGTGTTCAGGAAGACGCGCTGATAAAGCGCCCCGGTCAGGAACTTCTGGTAGTTCGCAAGCGAGACCTTCGGTTCGGTGAAGCTCATGATCGCCACTTCGGCGAGCGGCACGACGAAGAAGATGAGCATGTAGATGCCGAGCGGCGCGAGCAGCAGCCAGGGCCAGATGTTCGTCTTTTCCGTCAGTTTTGAAAGGCTGATGCCCATTGCCGTTCCCCTTTTTATGGCAGGCAAGGTCGTTGCGGCATCGCGCGGGGCACCCGCGCGATGCCGGCCAACAGGTCGGCTGATCGAGGACAGCGGATCAGCTGGCGACCCACTCCTCGAAACGTTCGGCGAGTTCCGCCGGATCGATGCCGAAATTGACCATGTCCTGCTCGAAGGTCTGTTTGTAGTTGTCCGGCGAGGTCGGCATGCGCTTGGCATCGGCCGCAGCAACGAACTGGTTGGAAGCCGGGTTCAGCGCGCCGTAATCCGCAGCCTTGGAGAAGCCGGCGAGCGGCTTGGCACTGGTGGCGAATTCTACGAATTTCCTGGCGTTCTCGAGGTTCGGGGTCTTCTTGGCGACAACCCAGTAGGCGCGTTCGATCTCGCCCTGGTTCCAGGTCATGGCAACAGGAGCGCCAGCCTTCTCGGCCTCGAAATAACGGCCGTGCCAGATGCCGATCATGTCGATCTCCCCGTCGCGCAGGATCTGCGTCGACTGGGCGCCGGCGGTCCACCAGACGCGGATATGCGGCTTGATCCTGTCGAGCGACTTAAAGGCCCGATCCACGTCGAGCGGATAGAGGTCCTTGACCGCCACGCCGTCTGCGAGGAGCGCGATCGGGATGACGCGCGACGCATACCGCTGCAGCGAACGTCCGCCGGGAAATTTCTCGACGTTCCAGAAATCGGCCCAGGTCTTGGGGCTGTCCTTGTATTTGTCGGTGCGCCAGGCCATCACGGTCGCGAACGCATGCGAAGCGACGCCGTTTTCGAAGAGGCCGCCCTTATAGGGCTCCTTCAGGTTTTCGATGATGCCGGCCTGGTTGGCGCGCACCAGTTCACCGCCGCCAAGCGTGGTGACGTCGAACTCGTAGGTGCCGGTCTTGACCTGCTGGGCAAGCTTGGCGAAGGAGACCGGGGAAACCGTCTTCACCTGGATGCCGGTCTCGGCGGTGAACGGATTGATCAGATGCGTCTTCGCGGCAGCCTCCCAGGGGCCGCCCCAGGTATTCACGTAGAGGATCTTTTCCTGAGCGCGAACCACATAGGGAGCGGCGAGCGAAGCGGTGATCGCGGCACCGGCCGTCTTCAGGAAACGGCGGCGGTCAGGCATGAGAAAGGTCTTCATTCCAGTCATTGCAGTTCTCCTCTTTTATGATTTTCTGAACGTGGCTTCGTAGAGCCGCAGCCAGTTCCCGTGCGTGATCTTCGCGACGTCTTCGTTCGAGAAGCCCACGGCGCTGAGGCCGTCGGGGATCACCCTGATGTCCTCGACCTTCTGAAACCATTCCGGAGGCGCGGCCTTGAGCGGCTTGCCGGCGGCGCTCGCACCGTAGTCCTCGCCGCGCGTCCAGCGGCCCTTGCGCATCCAGGCATAGTCGGGGGCGGTGAAATTGTGGCTCTTGTCGGTGCCGATCGCGACGGAATCGATGCCGGCGATATCCACCGTCCGGGCAACCATCGTGCACCAGGCCTCGATCGAGGCGCAGAATTCGTCGCCGGTGATGTTGCGATAGGCGGCGCAGCCGATCACGCCGCCGGTGTCCCTCAGCGCCTTGATGACGTCGTCCGACTTGTTGCGCTTGTGCATGAAGAGCGATTGGGCATTGGCGTGGGTGACCGCGATCGGCTTCTCCGACACCTTGATGGCATCGAGTGTCGTACGATCGCCGACATGGCTGCAGTCGACCAGAATGCCGGCCGCGTTCATTTCGCGGACCACTTCCCTGCCGAAGCGCGACAGGCCGGAATCCTCCTCCTCGTAGCAGGAGCCCCCGAGCTCGTTCTGGTTGTTATAGGTGAGCTGCACCACGCGCACGCCAAGTTCGGCGAACATCTCCACGAAGCGGATCCGACCCTCGAAAAGGTTGCTGTTCTGGAAGCCCATGATGATCGCCAGCTTGCCCGCATCGGAGATGCGGGTGATGTCGCCCGCGGAAAGGGCAATCTCGGCGATGTCGGCATTCTCGCGAACGAGATCGCGCCAGCGGCCGATCGAATCGAGCGATTCCACCGTGCCTTCCCAGAAGCCACAGGTGTTGACGACGCCGCCAACCGTTCCCTTGAGCAGCGTTTCAAAGGCGGCGCGATCGAAATGCCCGCATTGCAAACCGTCGATGATCATGATCGCGCACTTTCCTTTTCGCGTTCGGCCTTTTCGCGTTCCGACAATCTGGACGACAGGAACGTCACGTCGGTCTCGTCGTCATTGTCCTTGCGGCCGATGACAGTGCCGTCTTCATTGACGATCATCGGGCCGGCGTGGCGGCGCGAAACGATGCTGTCGGTGGCAAGCGCCTGTTTTGCCAGGTGATAGATGCGCCACCAGAGATCGCTCTCGATCTCTGCGCCCTCTTCCAGAAGCGACCAGAGCAGAGGATCGTCTTTGCGAACGTCGCCGGTGACGGCTGCGGGAACAGCTTTCAGCACATTGCCCGACATGGAGACCGCAAGCCCCGATCGACCGCCGAAACGCGTGGCAATTGCGAGCTCGTCGGCATCCGTCGCACCAACTACCGTCAGTTCTGCCGATCCGAACCGGGACGCAAGCTCGCCGAGGAGATCGAGGGCGGTCGGCAGCACGAACCAGGCATGTTCGCCCGCAGCATCGAGCGTGATGCGGTTACCCTCCTCCGAGGCGATCGCGATACGGGCGACGGCCGCCGACCTGAAGCTCACGAACCGCTTTTCGAACAGCTGGAAACCACCGAGGCCGAGCTTCTGCGAATACATCGGAAAGTCGCCGACCGTCAGGAAGAAACCCTTGGGCAGGTTGCTGAGCGAAAAGATCCGCTCGGACATCAGCCGCATCTCGCGGGGCATGACGCGCATGGAAGGAAATGAATTCAGGGAGGTCATAGAACAGGTTCCGCCGGATAGTACCAGGTGCCGGTGTAGCCGGCGCGCAGATCGTCTGGGGTCGGTGCGCCGTGATAAAGCACGCCGCGAAGGTTGCGGCTGAGGAAGTCGCGGGTCTTGTCGATGCCGTGAATGCCGACATTCATCAACCGCACAAGGTCGATCGGCACGAAAGCCTCCGCGTTGATATTGGCGCGTGGCGTGTGATAGCCCTGCCCGCGCAGGCTCTGAATGCGCGCCACCATGTAGCGATGTTCGGGATGCTTCATCAGGAAGCGGGCGACGGCGAGCGAACTTTCGGCCCTGCCGAGATCGGCAAACAGGGTCTGGATGCCGCCGCAGACATCAAGGCCGAGATCGAGCGCCTCCGGCACTTCCTCGCGGGAGCCGCGGCGGGGCTCTTCTGCCGTCTCGGATTTGTACCAGACATATTTATAGGCGTCGGGGCCTGCCATGTCGGTGTCGAGCGCCCACCGATATTCGTCACGGACAAGCGCCATCAGGTCTTCCACGGTCTCGGCCGGCGAGACGGTGAACTCGTCGGGACCGTCAACGGCCGCCAACAGCGCGTCGGCCTCTTCCGGTACCAGTTCGATCAGCAGCGACAGAAACGTCTCATAGGCTTCCGGCACGATCTCGACCTCGAATTCGAAGGCGAGGATATCGAGCGGATAATCCGCCTTGCGGCCAAGCACCGTGCCGCTCCCGCGAAACTCTTCCAACGCCGCAACCACCCTTTCGAGATCGGCGGCCACGTCGGCACTGGAGGCAAATGTCTCGTAGACCATCTGGTCCTGGCGGCGGAAGACGATTGCCTGACGGACGAGGTCGAGCAGCTTTGCGACGCGGCCATCCGACGCATCGAGCTTCAGCGCGCGCGCCGCCGCAATCGCGCCTTCGCGTGCAGCGAGAAGCCCGTTGATCAGGCGCGGATGTTTGTGGACGAAGAAGATGAGGCCGAGCGCGGATCCATTGCCAACACCTATATAGCGGCGCAGCTGCGGGTCGAGGTGTACGGCCTTGTCCGATTTCTTCGCGGCGAGGTGTTCGACGAGATCGCAGGAGAACTCCCGCATCAGGTAGGCGGTCAGCAGCTGAGCCTCGAGAACGCCGCCAAGCGCATGGCGTATCCCAAGCGATGGAAAGGAGCGCGTACCGAACGTGCCGTTGCCATCCAGCCCGGTATTGCGCATCAGGTAGCAGACCTTGGAAAGATCGGCGACGAAGGGTTGGCGGCCCTCGGCCAGCGCTTCCAGCGTCTGGTCGAAGACCCGCATCGAGCGGTTCGAGCGGCACCAGATCAGCGTGCCGGCGGTCGCCCGGCCGGTATAGAGCTTTGGAATTTCCCGCCGCGCCGTTTCGATCTCCGCCTCGGTCGCCGGTCCTTCAATCAGCGCGCCCATCATGTCCCAGGCCTGGCCGATGATGCGGCCGGTGCGCGCGGTGCGGCTCGGGGGGCGGGAAAAGCCGATGAACGAGAATTCCTGGTCCGGCGCCTTGATGGAATAAACGACGGTGCCTTCGGCGTTTTCATCCACGTCGAACAGGACATTGGAAATGTCCCAGCGCTCGCGGATCATCTTGTTCATGAAGGCGCGCGTGCCGCTGAGCCGGCTCGGCTGGATCGCCGCCAGCCGCGAGGTTTTCATCACCTCGTGGCCTGGGCGCGGCTGCGGCATCGCCATCTGTTCGGAAGTCGCGGTCATGACCGTCAACGTTCTCCCTGCTGCATTTTCGTGATGGTGCGGGCGGTTTCGAGAAGCGGCTCGCGAAAACTTTCCAGATCGAAGCGCATCTGCGGCATGACCAGCGAAATCGTCGATGTGCACTTTCCGTGGAGATCGAAGATCGGCGCGGCAATCGCCACGACCCCGCTATGGGTATAACCGCTCGACAGCGCGTAGCCATTGGCCCGGGCCTCGCCCAGAAGTTCTTCAGAAGCCAGCGGTTCGCCGCTTTCCTTAAGGCGGGCGAGCGTCACCTCGTCTGCGAAGGCGGTCAGGATGCGGCCGGACGCGGAGCCTTCGAGCGACATGGTCGTGCCGATCTTCTGTTCGGCACGCAGCACGCTTTCGGATTCCACGCGCGAGACGATGCAGGGAAGGCCGCGGTCGAGCACCGCCAGCGAAGCCGTTTCCTTCACCCGATGGACCAGCATCTCGATGATCGGCTGGACCCGCGTTCCCAGATTTGCCTGCTCCATGGCCGCGGCCGCAAGCCGGCAGGCATGCATCGAGAGACGGTAGCGCATCTCGTGATCCTGCTCGACCCAGCCGGCCTCGATCAACGTCAGCAGCCGCTGGTAGGCGGTCGGTCGTGAGAGTTCCATGGCCGACGCGATCTCCGGCAGCTTCATGCCGCGGGCGCTCGAGGCGAGCACGTCCAGCACCGCCATCGTCTTCAGAACCGTCGAGAGAGGGCGAACGCCGCCATTTTCCTCTTGTATTCTATGTGAATATGATGTATCCATGTTGAATATGATCTCCCCGTCATTGACTTATGTCAACCGCACGGGCGCGCAATCGTGCGCAAATTCGAGGCCTTCATCGCTAAGGCCTTCACGGCGTTTGGATTTTTCTGCGCTGAACTGGCTTGCTTCAATCGAAGGAACGGTGCGATCGGGCGTGTAAACGGTCTGCCCTACATTCCGGCGCGAGGCGGGCGCTTCTTCCGTTGGCTGCTGTCCGCGCCCATCATCCCCTGGAGGCTCATGGGTAGCTGCGTCCGCCGTGAGTAAAATATTCGCATTTGCCGGTTTTATTCGCGGTTTTCTTTCAATCGCACCGTCCTATTTTCTGTCATCTAGTCGCTCAGCAAGCACTGCTGAAAGGATGACCTAAATGCTCCGGTTGAAAACCATCGTCGCGGCGGCCCTTATTCAAGCCGCAGCCCTCACCCCTTCTCTGGCCGGCGAAAATCTCGCCGCCATCAAATCCACAGGCGTGTTCAAGATCGGCACCGAGGGGACCTACGCGCCCTTCACCTATCATGATGCCGCCGGCAAACTTGCCGGTTTCGATGTCGAGATCGGGCAGGCCGTTGCCGCGAAACTCGGCGTCAAGGCCGAATTCGTCGAAGGTAAGTGGGACGGTCTTATCGCCGGCCTCGATGCGAAGCGCTACGATACCGTGATCAACCAGGTCGGCATCACCGAAGCCCGCAAGCAGAAATACGATTTCTCCGATCCCTACATCGCATCCAAGGCGGTGCTGATCGTTCGCCAGGACAACAGCGACATCAAGGGCTTCGCGGATCTCAAGGGCAAGAAGTCCGCCCAGTCCCTGACCAGCAATTTCGGCAGGATCGCCGAGCAGGCGGGCGCGGAACTCGTGGCCACCGATGGTTTCGACCAGTCGATCCAGCTCGTGCTGACGCGCCGCGCCGATGCGACGATCAACGACAGCCTCTCCTTCCTCGATTTCAAGAAGCAGAAGCCCGATGCGCCGGTCAAGATCGCCGCGCAGCAGGACAATGCCGATTATTCCGGCATCATCGTCCGCAAGGGCGAACCGGAACTCCTCGCCGCCATCAACAAGGCGCTGGCGGACATCAAGGCCGACGGTACCTACCAGAAGATTTCCGACAAATATTTCGGACAGGACGTCTCGAAGTAAGCTGCCGGTTCATTCCTGAATGCGTGAACACACCGTCCGGCGTCCGCGCCGGACGCGTCATTTTTTGAGGATCACGTCGTGCCGCACTGGCTTCAATTGATGTCGGATTCCCTTCCGACCCTCCTATGGGCGGGCATCCGCTTCACGGTTCCGCTGACATTGCTGTCCTTTCTGCTGGGGCTCATCCTCGGCCTGATCACGGCGGTCACGCGGCTGTTCGGCCCCGCGCCGCTGGCGCTGGTCGCACGATTTTACGTCTGGGTGATCCGCGGCACGCCGCTTCTCGTGCAGCTTTTCGTGATCTTCTATGGCCTGCCGAGCATCAACATCCTGCTCGACGCCTTTCCCGCCGCGTTGATCGGCTTTACCCTGAATATCGGCGCCTACAGTTCGGAAATCATCCGCGCCGTCATCTCCTCGGTGCCGAAAGGGCAGTGGGAAGCAGCCTATTCGATCGGCATGTCATGGCGCCAGGCGATGAGCCGCACCATCCTGCCGCAGGCTGCGCGCGTCGCAGTGCCGCCGCTTTCGAACACCTTCATCTCGCTGGTCAAGGATACCTCGCTCGCCGCGGCGATCACGGTGCCGGAACTCTTCCAGGCCGCCCAGCGGATCGTCGCGACCACCTACGAACCGCTGATCCTTTATATCGAGGCTGCCCTGATCTATCTCGTCCTGAGTTCGGTTCTGTCGTCCCTGCAGAACAAGCTGGAGAAGCGCTTCGCCCGTTATGGCGGCATGCTGGAGTCAAATCGATGATCGAGCTTTCCAACATCGAAAAGCGCTTCGGCGATGCCGTGATCCTGAAGGATATCAGCCTCAGTATTCCCGAAGGAAGCGTGACTGCGCTCATCGGCCCGTCGGGCGGCGGCAAGAGTACGCTGCTCCGCTGCATCAATCTCCTGGAAATCCCGACGGCCGGCTCCGTCCGCATCGGCGATGAAAGGCTTGAGTTCGAGCCGGGCAAGAAGATCGGCTGGAAATCGATCCAGAAGATCCGCCGCCAGACCGGCATGGTCTTCCAGAACTTCCAGCTCTTTCCCCACCGCACCGCGATCGAGAACGTCATGGAAGGGCTGACGACGGTCCTCAAATGGCCGCAGGAAAAGGCCCACCGCCGCGCCGGCGAACTGCTCACCAAGGTTGGAATGGCGCATAAAACGGATGCCTGGCCGTCCGAGCTTTCCGGCGGGCAACAACAGCGGGTCGCGATCGCCCGGGCGCTTGCGCCCTCGCCGCGGGTTCTGCTCTGTGACGAACCGACCTCGGCGCTCGATCCCGAACTCTCGGCCGAGGTCATCGATGTGCTCGGCCGGCTTGCGGCCGAAGGAACGACGATGGTGATGGCAACGCACGACCTGCGGCTTGCATCGCGGATCGCCCATCACGTCGTTTTCCTCGAGAGCGGCAAGGTGATCGAATCAGGCAGGGCGGAGACGATCTTCGGCGATCCGAAGCAGGACCGCACGAAAAGCTTCATCTCGTCCATCAACGCGGCCCAGACGATCCACATCTAGGCCATCCTCCGCGCATCGAAGCTCGGAGAGCGGCAGCCCTGACGGCTGCCGCGGCGATGTCATCCTTCTAGAAACGGTACCCGACGCCCAGCATGGCGAAAGGCTGAATATCGTCCTTGACGATCGGACTGTCCTTGGCATCCCCGAGCAGGAAACCGGCGCCGGCCGCTCCCGTGACACTCCAGGTCTCGGTCATCATGTAGGTGATGGAGCCCTTGAGATCGACGCGCTTGATCCCCGACTTCGCCTCGTACTCCGCCAGGCCGGAACGGGCTGACTGGACGGATGTCACCCCGAAATAGGCCTCCATGTGATTGTCGTCGGCCCATGTGCCGGACACATCGGCGGAGAAAATGAACCGTTCGTAGCGATGCGAAGCCTTCGCGCCGAACGTGCCGGTCAGGCCTTCGCTGCCGCCTATGGTCTTGTCCAACTTGGCGTAAACCCCGAATGGACCCATCTCGTAGCTGACGATCCCTCCGACGACACCGCCCATGTCGATATCGCCCAGACCGCGCAGGTAGTCCGAGTCGTCTTCCTTGCGGCCCATCTCGACGCCGCCCGTAATGCCTATCCGGAAACCGTTGGTCTCGAACAGATCGACGGTAAGGCCGCCGGTATCGAGATGCACGCGCTCGCCGAACTGGGCGGAAATCAGCGGAAACGGCTGCACCTTGAACTCGTCGGATCCTTCGTATTCGGGGAGATAGATCGCCCCGACGCCGATCGTCACCTTCCAGTCATGCAGCTTGCCGCGAATGCCGCCATAGCGGCCGGTATCGAACTGTTCGGGAGGGCTAATCGCCGCATCGGCTGCGTCGAGGTCTGCCGCGAATACCGCGGTCGGGAACAGTGCCGAGGCTGCGGCCAATGCCGCGATCGACACCCTTATCGTCCACCTTCTTATTGTGATGTCGGAAGCCCCAACTCTGCTTGAGACCGTGTTGCGGTGCCGGCCTTCCGGATGATGTTGATCATGCTGGCTCACCAAAATAACTCCTGATTATAAAAGCTAAGGAAACCGGGGGATGGTTTCGGAAAGAAACTGCGGCTGGAGAATTGCCGCAGCATTACAGGCCCGGATGAAAATCGGCCGCCGATATGGGGGCCGAACGAGGGGGGTGGCGGGCATCCTGCTTGCGAATGCCGGCAAGCAGCGGACGAACGGAACAGGGCCTTGGGGGTGCTGGCCATTGCCCCGTCCGTCCATGCCGCCTTACGGAAACGGCCGGTCGCTGGAGGTCCGACCGCCGTTCCTTCGTAAAAAGCGCAGCGGCTTGAGTGACGCTCCAGGCCAGTCGGGCGTAGAGCACGTCAGTGTGTCACGAGCGGTTGAGGTTTCTTGTCGGTCCATTCCGGCGGTGCACCGTATTTGGCCGCGACGACACCGACCAATCCGGGCGCCCGGCCGAATGCATCGCAAGCCGCGTATTTCGGCTTGCCGCCGAGCCAGGATTTTATCCTCTGCCGTGAGGGAAGAGAGAGGTTGAGCCCTTTCGGCTCCTTGCCGGAAATGAGCATGGCCGAAAAATCGCTCGCAAACTTGGAAGCGAGGCCATAGGCGTCCCCGACCTCGGAAATACGGGGCTTGTCCTGGATCGAGTTCGCGCCGCGGGCCCATACCATCGCCGCGCTCTGAATGCCGCCGCCGTCGATGGCCTCTGCTTCGACTGCCAATCCTCCGAGACCGAAGGGCAGGCGCGGCACGCTGACCGGCAGGACGAAGCCGGTACCGACGGTGGCCGCGGTCGCGACCCCGGCCACGGCCTGGTTCGTCGGGACAATATCGGTGACGACGGATCGGACCGTCAGGTCCGCCGGTTGGCCGGCCGGGACCATCTGGTACTTGTCGCTGAGCGCAACGCAGAGCGCCCGGTCCAGCGCGTTCGACACCAGCAAGCGGTCGGCTTCCGATTTGATCCGGGATGCGGCGCTGAAGGAGAAAGTCGTCGGCACGATCTTGACGGTTTTCACCGTGGCCAGATGTTGCCCGTCGACATAGAGGCGCTTCTTGCCCAACGTCCCTTTCGGCGCGCCAAGATTGCGGTAGGAGGTCAGGGTGCCTGCTTCCTTCAGAGGCACCGAGGCGCATCCGGTAACCGCAAGGATCAGCGGGATGGCAAAACACAAGGACCTGAAGGCAAATATGGGTGGAGACCCCAAAAATCGCAGAAATGATTCAATGGATGGATTGCTGCACACGCCTTCTGGCCTCCGTCACGGATGTTCTGGGGCGACAGTGCGGGGCAAGGATTGCCGCAGAATTACAGACCGTTTCGGCAGCGGCGGGGATTGTCGTATCCTTCTCTAAAATCCGTGGAAGGAAAAAGCGAAGCGACTAGACGCAATGAAGATTCGGATCCCCTGTCAACGCTTCTTGCCTAACAAGAGCATCAGGCACGGTGCGCCTATCAGAGCTGAGACGAGCCCAGCGGGGATCTGATAGGGAGCCGCGATCGTACGGCCGAGAAAATCTGCGGCAGTCATCAGTCCACCACCTATCAGCGCGGCACCGATCATCTGCGGCAGAGCGCGTGTCAGGCCTAATTCCCTCGCGAAATGCGGTCCCATCAGGCCGACGAAGGACAGTGGACCAACAGTCAATGTCGCGGCTGCCGTCATCAGGCCGGCAAGGCCGAACAGGGCCAATCTCGAACCCGCCAACGGTATGCCGACCGCGGCCGAAGGAGCCGGCCCGAGCGGCAGGATGTCCAGCCAATGCCGCGCCGCCAAGGCAATCGCGATCAACGCGGCGCCGAGTGCCACTTCCGACATGGCGATTGTGCCGTTCACGAGATAGGTGGATCCGCTCATCCAGCGCATGAGCAGAGCCGCCCTTGGATCGCCCGTCGAACTCAGCACGCCGACAACGGCATCGACCATCGCACTGAGTGCGATGCCGGCGAGCAGGACCCGCTCCGGTGCGAAGTTGGAGCGCCGCGAACCGAGAAGGATAATGGCGAGAACCGAGATGGCGCCGCCGGCGGCGAAGGCAAATTCACCGGGAAAACCCGGCGCGATGGCGAAAAGAGCGATGGCAACGCCAAAGGTCGCGCCGGCACTGATCCCGAGAACCTCGGGGCTTGCCATTTCATTACCGGTCAATCTCTGCAGGATCGAACCCGCAACGCCAAGCATCGCGCCGGATGCGAGCGCCGCGAAGACCTTCGGTGCGCGAAGCGCAAGGATATCGTCGAAGAATTCGCCAGAAAGGACAGCCCAGCCGCCAGGTCCACGCCCGACAAACAGGCTGACAGTCACGAGGCCCAGGACACTCATGACCGCGATAATGAGCGGAGCACTGGCGCTCCGGCGGCGCGACCTCCGAGGCAACTCCGCCTGCTGAATGCGGTGACGGACTTTCAATCGCGGCAGGAGGGCCAGAAGCAGCGGTGAGCCAAAAATGGCGGTGACCGCACCGGTCGGCAAGAAGCTTCCAAGCCCACCTGCCGAGAGCTGCAGGACGGAATCGGCGAAAAAGAGAAGTGCTGCGCCGATCAGCGGAGACCAGAAGATCAACTGAACCGGCCGCCGCGCTCCGGAAAGCCGTGCAAGTGTGGGTGCAACCAGCCCAATGAAACCGATCACCCCGACGGCACTGGTGACGATGGCGGCGAGCGTCACCGCGCAAGCAATGACTATGACGCGAAGGCGAGCCAGCCTCACGCCGAGCGCAGCCGAACCGGCTTCCCCAAGGTCAAGCAGCGAAAGCGGCCTCATCACCAGCGCGCAGACCATCGCGACGATCGTCATTTTCCACGCGAGCGACAAAGGGATGGTCCAGCTCTGCTGCGCGAGCGAACCGGCTCCCCAGATGAACAAGCTCGCCAGGTATCGCTGGTTCAGATAGATGAGGATGGCCGCCAGCCCCCCGCACCAGAGGCTCAGGACTAGCCCTGAGAGGACGAGCGAATAGGGAGAGAAGCCGCGGCGCGCACCAAGCCCGATGACGATTGCGGCGGCAGCCGCGCTTCCGGCAAGAGCGACGACGTCGCGGCCTGCACCGAAAAGACCCGGCACGAAAAGCGATACTACCACCAGCGCGAGGTTGGCCCCGGCCGAGACGCCGAGCGTCGTCGAATCGGCCAGCGGGTTCCGCAGGATGTGCTGGAACAGGGCGCCGGACATTGCGAGGGCCGCACCGGCCAGCAATGCCGTGACCAGCCGTGGCAGCGTCGAATAGTAGAGTACCATGCGCCGAGTGTCGTAGCCCTGTCCGGCCACAACGGAGAGCGCCGGTTCGATGAGAAGCCAGGCCGCTACACCGCCACCGCAGAGCAGTGCGAGACATACGAGCGCAGGCCCGAGGTTATCGCTGCGAGTTGGGCTCATGAGTCTTGTTCCAGGAGTTCGGTCACCAGACGGGCAAAACGCATGGCCTCGTTGAGCATGCCGAACATCAGGGCCGGAGCGACGACGGATAGATGGCCCGGCCGGGAGAACGGGAGGGCCTGCCACAGCGGACTGTCCATCAGTTTCGGCAGCACGTCGGGGGGAACGGGATCAAAGGCCAGCAGCCGTGCGTCCGGATCGGTAATGCCGGAGAGTTCCTCGATGCCGATCGTCTCAAAACCCCAATAGTTCGATTGACGTGTCCAGGCATTGCGCACACCGATGCGCTCGAGTGCATTGTGAAATAGGCCTGGAGCTGAATAGATGCGGGCGTGACGGGCATCCATGAAACTCACCAGAGCGACGGGCGGAATGATCCGACCTGCCAGCCGCTGGCGGCATTCATGGAAGAATGCGTCGGATCGCGCGACGAAGAGTTCCGCCTCGGCCTCACGGCCGAGTTCGGCTGCCAGTCTGCGTGTCGCCGCTATCGCCGACGGGAGAATGGGGCCGGATTCCGGAGTGAAGATTTCAAGGCGTAGAACCTTGGCGATCGGCCGAAGCTTGGGCAGGAGTTCGTCAAGATAAGGTGTCGTCAGGATGACGTCGGGCTTGAGTTGAATGAGGGTCTCAAAATCGACTTCAAAGGCAGTACCGATATCGACAACCGATCGAGGCATGGCCGGCTCGACGACCCATCGACCCCAATCGGCGAGATCCGATATTCCGACCGGAGGCAATCCAAGCGACAGAAGCGTGGACGCCAATCCGTAATCGAGGCTTACGACCCTTTGCCCGGCCACCTCCGCAAACAACGGCGTCGGGATGGAAGCGGCTGCAGCCGCGGTGTAGCGAAGAAATGTGCGCCGTGAAATTTCCATCCGCGGGCGGGTCTCAGCAGGCATAGGCAAGCGGATGCGAAAGGGTCGGAACGGAGATTACGTCCATGTCGATCCCGTAAATGGCGTGCAGCGTGGCTGGCACCAGAATTTCGCCCGGCATGCCGCTGGCAACCACCCTCCCCCCTTTCAGGGCATGGATCCGATCGCAGAAGCGTGCCGCCATGTTGATGTCGTGAAGAACGATGACCACGCTCCGGCCGCCTTCGTGCGCCAGCCGCCGCACGAGAGAAAGGACCTCGACCTGATGCGCGATATCCAGCGCCGCAGTCGGCTCGTCGAGGAGGAGGCAATGCGCATCCTGGGCGATCAGCATGGCGATCCATGCACGTTGCCGCTCGCCGCCGGAGAGCGTGCCCACGACGCGCTCGGCAAATGTCTCGATATGGGTTGCCGCTATGGCTGCCTCGACCTTTTGCTTGTCGATCTCCGAGAAACGACCGAGCGCCCCGTGCCACGGATAACGGCCGCAACCGACAAGCTCGCGGATCGTCATGTCCGAGCCCGTGTTCAAATCCTGCGGCAGATAGGCCACGGACCGCGCGAAGTCGCGGCCCTGATACTGCTTGAGATCGCGGCCACCATAAGCGGCAGTTCCGGAAGTCGGAGTCAGTTGCCGCGCCAGAATCTTCAGGAGGCTGGATTTGCCCGAACCGTTATGGCCAACCAGGGCAACCACCTCTCCTGCCGGAAATTCAAGGCTGACATCCGATAGGATCGCATTGCCGTCGATTGAAAGCCCGATCCTGTCGATCTCAAAGATTTTCGTTGTTTCGGCCGCGTTCTGCGCGAGTTGTTCCGAGGTCACGTCACCTCCCGTTATAGTCTGAAAATTTAACGTTGGAGCTGCGCCGCAGGTGTCCGTCATATGCCTTGCGCTCCCCCACTTTCAAAGGCAATGCTCACGGCACGGTTGACGGCCGGTCCGAGCACGGACATGTGGGTCTGCCCTGCAAAAAGCTCGAACTGCGTCCGGATTCCGGTCTCGGGGCCGTTCAGTCGGGTTGCCATTTCCTGCGCCAATGCGGCAGTCCGTTCGGTTTTCCTCTTCTCAAGACGAGATGCGGCATCGTCGTTGCGGTACTGGAAGGGTGCAAGCCTATCCCCCTCATACTCGCCGGCCGACAGATGGAGGAAGGCTACGGGGCCTGGGATTCGCTTCCGGCTGGCCTCATTGTTCAGGATTTCACTGCCTTCCCAATAGATCGTCGGGCTGGCGGCAATCCAATTGGTGAAAAGGCCCGGGCGCTCGAAAAGGGCGTAGAGGGTAAAAAGCCCGCCGAAGGAATGCCCGAAAAGCGACCGGCGCGTGGCATCCGTCGGAACCATCTCGGCAAGCCGCGGAAAGAGTTGGCTCTCTATAAAGTCGAGCAGATCGCCTGTCCCGCCGATACGAACAGGAGGCCCACCTTCAAAATAGGGCGGATAGGATTTGATTGGCGGAGGCCCCAAGTCCCAGGCCCTCCGCAATGCATCATAGGGTTCGTCAGAGGGATAGCCGATCGCGGCAATGACGCCCCAATCGACATTGGTGCCGGTTGGGTAAGGCGCTTGTGTCACCATGCTGGCGAACGCAAAAGGAAAGGTCGCGTTACCGTCGGTCATGACCAAAAGAGGCCATCCGGCGGCGGGCGGCTCTCCTTTTGGCGTGAACAGGAAGATGCGATAGGGTTCGCCTCCCGCCGTTGGTGCCAGATCGAAATAGGTGGTTCCAGGCAATGAATAGGCTTCTTCAGTCATGTTCTTCTCGCCGAGATACGAGCAATATTCCTTGCCCTTTCTCGCCCCGATGAGTGATCACAAGACGATTGTCTTCAACGGTTTTCGCGCCGGACTGCATAAATCTCACCACTTGTATTTCAGCGAGCCGACGACCGCCCGACCTTGACCGAAGTAGCAATAACCGCCGTTGCAGACCTGCTCTTCGCGGTTGGCGAGGTTAGTCGCACTGACCGTGAGCGACAGCCCCTTGAGATCGGGCGACCTGGCGCCGAAGTCATAGGACAGGGACGCGTCGAGATAGGCGACTCCGGCATTCTTGGTTGTATTGGAATCGTCGGTAAAGGATTCGCTGGTCACCCGGATACCGCCGCCAATGCTGAGGCCAGCGATGGCGGTATCTTCGGGCGCGGCATAATTCACCCATAAGGAAGCGACATGCTTGGGTGTCGTCGTCGGCGTGTTCCCGATAATGGTGCTGTCAAGATTGCGCGTGATTTCGCCGTGGGTATAGGTGTAGGCGGCGATCAGGCTGATGCCGTTGTCGAAAGTCTTCCGGCCTTCGACCTCGAAGCCCGTAAACGTATTCTCACCCGAATTCTCATAAAAGAAGGGGCCCAAACCGCTGGCATATTGCGGCTTGCCGGTTTCGACCAGACGATAGACTGCGGTGCTGAGTGAGAGGTTTTCGCCTTCCGGCTGGTACTTTATGCCGACTTCGATCTGCCGGCCTTTGGTCGGGTTGAGCACCGCACCCGAAGCGGAAAGCTCGGTCGAGGGGACGAAGGAGGTCCCGTAGCTTACATACGGCGCAATGCCGTTGTCGAAGAGATAGAGGAGCCCGACCTGCCCGGACAGAGCACCGTCGATCTTCTCATCAGTGGTACCGGCGACCTTATCTCTCTTGGTCTGATCCAGCCAATCGTACCGCAAGCCACCCACAAAACGCCAGTTTTCGAATTCCGCCTGCTCCTGCGCATATAGACCCGTCTGACGAAGATTGTTGCCGGTAAAACCGGTGAGAGCCGGCGTGGGAGCGCTGCTGCCGGCGACCGGCGGCATGGAGCCAGAGCCTAAAGCAAAGTCAGAGTTCACGGCGGTGAAATCCAGCCCCGCGAGGATCGTATGGGATACGGCGCCGGTTTCGAATTTGGCTTGGAACTGGTTGTCGATCTGATACGCACGCATCTCGTCGGTGACTGCCGTGGTGTCCCAGGGATCGGCCGGCGCGCTGAACATCGTCATCCGGTTATTGTAGCGGGCCTTGAGGTGGAGATCGCTCACCCGCGCGTTCTGCCGGAAAGTCAGGCCGTTCCCGAAGTCGTGTTCGAGCTGGTACCCAGCCTGGTATTGCCGGATCTTCTGGTAATCATAGTCCGGATCGCTGACGCGATGGATCTGGCCGCCGTTTTGGAAGGTCCAGGCGCTCGACTCTGTTTCGGTATTCTGGGCCAGCCCGTAAATGGTTATCTTGGTGCTGTCCGTCGCCTCCCAGGTGAAAGAGGGCTGCAGAAGGTAGCGGTCGTCCTGGATGTCATAGTTGGTCTCTCCCTCTCGGACGAGGCCCACAACCCGGTAGAACATGTCGTTGCCGTCGCCGACCGGACCTCCGATATCGAAAGCGGCCTGCTTGCGTCCGATCGTGCCGTATTGAAGCTCGACCTCACGGTGGGCCTCTTGCAGCGGCAGTTTGGAAATCTTGTTGACGATACCGGCGGCGCTCGCCGCGCCATACATGACCGATGTGGGTCCCTTCAGTATTTCCACGCGATCGAGCGTATATATCTCGGTCGTGAAGGTTCCGTAGGTCATCACCGGCTGACGCAAGCCGTCACGGAAATCGCCGCCCATGGTGGTCTCAATACCACGGATATAAATCTGATCGAAGCGCGGGTCATAACCAAAGCCACCTGTTGTAACGCCGGAGCTATAGCGCGTTGCCTGGATCATGTCGGTGACGGAACGCTGCTCCATCTCCTCGCGGGTCACGACGGAAACCGAACGCGGTGTCTCGACGAGCGGCGTATCCGTCTTCAAAGCGGAAACCGCCCGCTTCGGAACGATAGTATCGTTGTCTTCACTAATGGTCTGGGCGCTGGAGTTCCTGAGGATGATCGGCTCGAGTTGCGTCGCGCTGCCGGCAGCGTCCTGCGCAACCGCCACAGCGGGCGAGAGTGCTGCGGTCATCGCTCCAGCCATAATAGTGGAGCTGATGAGACGGCGATATGTGGAGAGCGATCTGGAAGAGAACGTCATTGCCCGATCCTTTCGGCAAGCGGCAAACTGCGATGAGTGATCGGAGAGATCACGGATGCTAACGGCGCGAAAAATGCGCCTTGCGAGATGGCTCGCGGTTCGCAGCTATAAGAGCCAATGTAGGGGTGATCAATGAAATATGATTACAATACTCATGTTTTTTCTGGGAGGGATGCCATGTTTGCAACACCGATCCAGTTGCGCTCGGATGTCGTATCCGAGCGGCGATGATGTGGCGCAGCGCATCGGGGCTATTGCCGGCGACCACCACAGTAACCGGTCGCTTCTGCTCAGTCTGCCGCCTGAGCGGAAGCGCAGGCCAGAGCCAGACCTGGGTCGACGCCTGCCACTAAAATGCGTCTTGAAAATTTCGAGATATCGTCCTCCCCGTTGAAGCCAAATCTTCCCGTCGTTCGCGAGGGGCCGGCCACCTCTCCCGACCAGCCCCCGCGAAAAGTCTTGTCAGTGCGCTTCTTCCACGACCGGGTTACGCAGGATGCCGAGGCGACTGATCTCGATCTCGACGACGTCGCCCGGCTTCATCCAAAGCGGCGGCGTGCGCTTTGCACCGACGCCGCCCGGCGTGCCGCTGACGATGACGTCGCCGGCTTCCAGACGCGTGAAGGTCGAGCAATATTCGATTTGCCTTGCGATATCGAAGATCATCTGGGCAAAGGTTGCGTCCTGCACCACTTCGCCGTTCAGGCGGGTCTGCAGGCGCAAGTCATCCAGGGGCCCGAGTTCGTCAGGCGTCATCATCCACGGGCCGAATGCGCCAGTGTCGGGGAAATTTTTGCCCGGCGTGAACTGATGGGTGTGATACTGGAAGTCGCGAACGCTGCCGTCGTTATAGCAGGCATAACCTGCGACATGGTCCATCGCCTCGGCGCGCGGGATGTAACGGCCCGGCTTGCCGATGATGACCGCGAGTTCGCCCTCGAAATCGAGATTGGTGGAAACCTTTGGACGCACGATCGGCGCCAGATGGCCGGTCTGGCTATTGGCATAGCGCGAAAAGATGGTCGGGTTCTCGACTTCGCTCCGGCCGGTTTCCTTGCGGTGCGTCTCGTAGTTCAGGCCGACGCAGAGGATCTTGTCGGGATTCGGCACGACCGGCAACCATTCGACCTCAGCAAGCGGAATCGCGGCTGCCGAGGCGGCGGCGTCCTTCACGCCGGGGAACCCGGCGGTGATGGCAGCCTTGAGATCCGGATAGCGTGATGCAAGCACCGCGCCGACGTCGCGGAAGCTATCGCCTTCGATGACGCCCCAGGTGGCGCGGCCGGCGATCTTGACGGTGGACAGTCTCATATAGGTCTTCTCCTGTAGCGGAACGATTCTCGATGGACGGCGTGTCACGCAAGGCGGATGCGCAAGTCCGCAATTTGCTGGCGAAGGGCATCGATGTTTTCAGCCGCGCCGAAGACGTAATGGTCGGGACGCACCAGCGCGGCGATGACGCCGTGGCGGTCGAACCAGGCGGAAAGCACGCCATCCCTTTCACGCAGGGCGGCGGGATCCTGCGCCGCGTGATTGGCACCGACGACGCTGCGAACCACAAGTCCGCTGTCTTCCCCGGCAAGTGCTTCGCCTTCGGCTGCCCCGATCCGGCGGCCATCGAGTACGAGCCGCCATGTCGGCCCGGTGAAAGCGTCCAGCAATCGCGACGAAGCGCCATCAGCAATAGCGGGCTGCGGGAAAAGCAGTCCCCTTGCCGGGGTGCCTTCTGCGGCGATGAACCCCTCCTCGATAGGCGGTACGATTTCCTGGCGCGTAATGATCAGCGGCTTGCCGCCACCTTCCGAAAGAATACGGGCATCTCGCGCGGCGGCAGCTTGGGGGTCTCGCTCGCAGATCGCCTGACCGATCGCCTTGATCTTGCCGGTCAGC
The DNA here is from genome assembly GCA_900471605.1 of Hyphomicrobiales bacterium. Taxonomy (GTDB): domain Bacteria; phylum Pseudomonadota; class Alphaproteobacteria; order Rhizobiales; family Rhizobiaceae; genus Neorhizobium. The sequence goes on from UCEY01000058.1 coordinate 27,277, forward strand.
GTCTGGACGTGGCGCTTGCGTTCGGTCGTGTAAGTCTCGAAAAGCGCCTGCGAAGACTGTCCCTTCAAGACGCGATCGAGCCGCCAGATGAGATTGGAGACGTCGCGCAGGCCCTGGCACATGCCTTGCCCGATGAATGGCGGCTGCTGATGGGCCGCATCGCCGGCGATCATCACCCGGCCGCGACGCCATTCGTCGGCAACCAACGCATGGAACCGATAGGCCGCCGCGCGCCACAGATCGCCTTCTTCCGGTGTGAGCCAAGGCGACAGGAGGCGCCAGACATTTTCGGACTTTTCCATCTCGCGCGGGTCTTCGCCCGGCAAGAGCATGATCTCCCACCGCCTATGGTTCTTCGGTCCCATGATATAGCTTGTCGGCCGCGCCGGATCGCAGTACTGGGCAGAAGTCTGCGGCAGGTTGCCGAGTGCGGCGTCGTGAACCCGAACGTCCACCACCAGCCACGGCTCGTCGAATACCAGATCCTCCAGTTTCATACCGGAGAGTTCGCGCACCCTGCTCCACGCACCGTCGCAGCCGATGACGTATTTCGCGGCAACTTTTCGCGATGCACCGGAAGCGTCCTTCAGCGTTACCACCACCTCGTCGGCGTGCGGATCGAGATCCAGCATTTCCGTTCCAAGCTCGACCATCACGTGGTCGAAGCTTTCGGCATGACGTCTCAGCACGGCCTCGACCGGCGGCTGTGTGAAGACCATGCTCGGCGTATAACCGAGCGGAAAAGGCGCGGGCACCATGTCGATGCGACGGATAAGCTGCCCCTGCGCCCCGAAATGCTGGGACGCCGTAAAGGGTTCGATATAGGGCATGACCTGGTCGACAATGCCCATATTGTCGAAATGACGCAGAATTTCATGATCGATCGCGATCGCACGCGGCTTGTCGTAGATGTCGGTCAGGCGATCGACGACAAGCGTCGAATGCCCACGTGCACCGAGCATTCCGGCGGCCACCGCGCCTGCCGGGCCGAAGCCGACGACCAGCACGTCATACGTATTCGAAATCTCGTTCTTCACGGGAATGCCTCTGCAAACTGAACGGCGGCTTCACACGCCGGAAAATCCGATGGAAATCTGCGCCTTCTTGCAGGCGTCGCTCTTGGGAGGGGCAATACCCCAATGATCGGTGCGGCCGGGCGGCCAGACCCATTCGTCCGGACCGCGGAAACGATAGGTCTCGTCGACCTGCAGAACCTCGGCGGTGTATTCCACCACGACGCCCTGGGGATCGATGAAATAGACAAAGACGTTGTCCCCCGGCCCGTGCCGGCCAACACCCCAGCCGATGGGATGTCCGTAATCGACAACCCGGCCCGATCCGCGCATGACGGATTCGAGGTCGGGCATCAGAAAGGCGACGTGGTTGAGGCCATTCGCTCGGGCTTCGGCCAGAACCACCGCATGGTGGTCGTCATTGCAGCGCAGGAAGGCCATCAGCTTCGACCGGTCAGTGAGCTGGAAACCGAGGACATCCCGGTAGAAAGCGGCAAGGCTTTCGATATCCGCGGTATTGATGTTCACATGGGCAAGGCGTTCGGGCCTGTTGGCAACGGCGCTGCCGGCCTTGCGGCGATCACCGTGCACGAATTCCAGAACCGAGCCCTGCGGCTCGCGAATGACGAAACGTTCGCCGCTGGAGGGCGCATCTGCAGGACCCGGTTCGCGCAGTACCGTGCAGCCTGAGGCGACCGTCCTTTCAAAAAGCGCCGCCAGCTCCTCCGCGGAGCCGACACGGAAGGTGATCTTGCGCAATTCGGACCGGTGGCTTTGCTTCAGTTCCAGAACATGGAAATCGTTGCCGGTGGCCGCCAGAAAGACCTTGCCACCTGCTTCCGCCACGACCTGCAATCCCCACACGCGGGTATAGAAATCGGCGGAGCTTGCGAGATCGGGCGTGCCCAGTTCGACGCTGCGCAATGCGGTGACAGGAAATACGGTCATATCAAACCTCGTCCAAACCCAGGAAGGCGCGCGCATTGGCAAACGTCAGGCGCTCAAGCAGGGAGGCGTCCGCGAATGCTTCCTTGATGCGCGCGACCGGCTCCTTCTCGCGAAAATTGAACGGATAGTCTGTGCCGAGCAGCACGCGGTCCTCACCGAATACGGCGACCAGCCGGCGTAGGGTCTCAGCATCGAAAACCAGTGAATCCACGTAGAGACGCCGCGCCTGAGCCGACGGCGGCTCGGGCATGATGTCCTTCACGGCCGGAAAAGCTAAATAGCCCTGCTCCAGCCGCGGCAGCAGCGAAGCGAATGTTCCGGCACCATGACTGAAGGCAATCCGCAGCTTCGGAAACGTCTGCAACAATCCTCCGGTCACGACCGACGCCGCGGCAAGCCCGACATCGGTCGGATAACCAAGCACCTGCTGAAGCGGCGCCGGCCCGACGAGCCGATCCATGCCCGCCGGCCGCACCGCATGAACGAAGACGGCTGCGCCGAGCCTCTCGGCTTCGGCAAAGAACGGATGAAAGCGGGGGTCGCCGATCACCACACCATTGATGTTGCTACCAATTTCCACGCCGCTGAAACCGAGTTCCCCGACAATCCGGTGCAACTCCTTGATGGAGAGCTCAATATCCTGCAGCGGCAGGCCGCCGAGACCGACAAATCGGCCCCCGCCTTCCGCTACGAGCGTGGCGATTGAATCGTTGACGTAGCGCACCAGATCGTAGGCGGCACCCGTATCGATCCAGTAGCCGAACAGTTCCGGCATGGGCGAAAGCGCCTGCATCTCAATTCCGGCCCTGTCCATCTCCGTCAGCCGCCGCTCAGCAATCCAGCAGGCGTCGCTGACCGTCCGATAGGGTTTTTCATCGATCACCACCGTCGCGTGGCAATCATCGGCGGCCACGATCGAAGGCCAGCCGCGAATGCTTGCGCCGCCGGGAACTCGGGGGAAGCGAGCGGGAACGACGTGGCAATGCACATCGATGCCACGGCAGTTGCAGCCACCCTTGAAGGAACTCGTCCGGATATCCTCTCCGCCCACCCTATCCTCCTGTGTTGAGGGTTGAATATTATACAAAATCGCCGTCGTAAAGTCATAATTTATAAATTTTTCGATTCTTGGAAGTCGTGTATATAAAACCGGAGCTTGAACCGAGAGGACCATATGGACGCCGATGCTTTGAACAAGGAAGTCGAAGGCCCGGCTACGCTGGCGACGAGCATCTACGAACGCCTGAAGGCCGATATCGTCTCCGCCCGGCTTGAGCCTGGCAGAAAGCTGCAGCTCCGTTTTCTGATGGAACACTATGAGGCAGGGCAGACGCCGCTGCGCGAGGCGTTGAATCGGTTGACCACGGAAGACCTCGTGATCGGCAGAGAGCAGCGCGGTTTTTTCGTCAAGCCGATAAGCCTGGAAGAACTCGGCGAGCTGACAAAGACGCGTTGCTGGGTGGAAGGTCTGGCGCTGCGTGAATCGATGGGCAATGCGACGCCGGCCTGGGAGGAAGCCCTGCTGGTGGCGCATCATCGCTTGGAGCGGGCGCCCAGATCGCTCAACCCCGATCGCTTCGAGAGCAATCCGGAATGGGAACGCCTTCACCGCGCGTTTCACGCCGTCCTGATCAACGGTTGCGGTTCACGACCGCTGATCGGCTTTTGCGAACAGCTCGCCGACCGGCTCAACCGCTATCGGGCACTTTCGAGCCGCAAGGCTTTCCGGGTCCGCAAGGTCACACAGGAGCACGCCGACATCCTCAAGGCGGTTATGGACCGCAATACCGCCGAGGCCGTGAGACTTCTGCAGCAACACTACGAACAGACCGCGGAGTTCATACGCGCCGACCTCGAAACGAATGAAGCCGGCGACGCCATGGCACCGGCCTGAGGTTTCAAAGAACTGCCGCTATTCAGCAGCGCTATTCCCTGGACCACATCCGACCCCAGCTTGTCGCCGAAAGCACTGACGCGGCTCCATGGTTACCGGTAGAAGAGGGCCGCCTCGAAGGCGGCCCTCGGATCTTAAATTGGCCCTTGGCTCAGATCGGATAATGCCCCGGCAGAGTTTCGACCGTGATCCAGCGCAGGTCCGTGAACTCGGCGATACCTGCCTGACCGCCGAAACGGCCATAGCCCGAGCCCTTCACGCCGCCGAACGGCATCTGCGCCTCGTCGTGAACCGTCGGTCCGTTGACGTGGCAAATCCCGGACTTGATACGGCGCGCCACGCGCAATCCACGGGCTGCATCGCCGGTGAAGACGGAGGCCGAAAGGCCGTATTCACTGTCATTGGCCAGTTCGATGGCATGGTCTTCATCACGGGCGCGCAGAATAGCCACGACAGGTCCGAAGCTCTCCTCGCTGTAGAGGCGCATGTCCTTGGTCACACCGTCGACGACCGTCGCCGGCATCAGGACCCCTTCGGCACCGCCGCCCGTTGCGAGCTTTGCACCCTTGGAGACAGCGTCACTCACCAGCGCCTGGACCTTTCCCACGGTCTCGATGCCGATCACGGCCCCAAGTGGCGCTTTTCCTTCGGCCGGATTGCCCGCAACGAGCGTGCCGGCTTTTGCCCGGAACTTCTCGACAAATGCGTCGGCGATGGCATCGACCACAATGATGCGTTCGGTCGACATGCAGATCTGCCCCTGGTTGAAGAACGCTCCGAAGGCTGCTGCCGCGACGGCCTCGTCCAACTTGGCGTCATCCAGAACCAGGAACGGTGCCTTGCCACCCAGCTCCAGCAGGACCGGCTTCAGGTGCTCTGCCGCACGCCGCGCGATGACCTTGCCGACTTCGGTCGAGCCGGTGAAATTGATCCGGCGCACGGCCGGATGATCGATCAGGGCGTTGACGACTTCCGCCGCGTCTTCGGGAGCATTGGTAACAACATTCACGACGCCTTCCGGAAACCCGGCGGACTGGAAGCAGTCAACGATCAGGCTATGCACGGCCGGGCACTTTTCGGAGGCCTTGAGGACCACCGTGTTTCCGCAGGCAAGCGCAGTGGCGATAGCCCGAACGCCGAGAATAATCGGCGCGTTCCAAGGCGCAATGCCGAGGCAGACGCCTGCCGCCTGGCGAACCGACATGGCATGGCAGCCGGGCTTGTCCGACGGTATGACTTCGCCCTTGATCTGCGTCGTCAGCGACGCAGCTTCCAGGATCATGCTCGCCGCAAGCATCACGTTGAAGCCAGCCCAGCTTGCTGTCGCTCCGGTTTCGGCCTGCATCAGCGCGATGAACTCGTCCTTCCTGGACGCAAGCGCCTGTGACGCCTTCATGAGCAACTGACGTCTGGCATTCGGTCCTGTTTCCGACCAGGCCGGAAAAGCGACCGCGGCCTTGTCGGCTGCCGCATTCGCTTGTGCCGACTTTCCCGCCTGCGCCTTGCTGGCGACCTCTCCGGTGACAGGGTTGAGGCGAACAAATTCGCCGGAAGCGACGGGATTGGATATGGTTTGCTGCATTGGAAAATTCCTCACTTTACTCAACGAGCTTCGGGGCAGCACGAAAGCCGGCCTTTTCGATGCCCACGATGGCGCATAGTTCATCGTTGTCGCCGATGTCACCCGAAATGCCGACTGCTCCGATGACAATGCCGGCATTGTCGAGGATCAGTACGCCGCCCGGCGACGGCACCATTCGGCCGGCACTCACGGAGGCGAGGACCGTGATGAATGCCGGGTTCTTGGCGGCGCGTTCCGTCAGCTCGCGGGTACCGAAGCCCATGCCGAGCGAGCCCCAGGCCTTGCCAAAGGCGATATCGAAGCGAACGATGCCCGCGCCGTCTTCGCGCTTGTACGCCACCAGGTGGCCGCCGGCATCGAGGACCGCGACGACTAGCGGCGCGAGCGAACGGGCGCGACCTTCAGCCAGCGCAACGTCGATGATGGTGGAGGCGTCGGAAAGTTTGAGCATGACAATATCCCGTTTGGTTGAGTTGAATTAGCGGCTGCTTGCCTGCCAGCGCAGCAGGTGTCGTTCGGCGACCGACAGCAGACGGCTACCGAAAAGACCGATAGCCCCGAGAATGACGATACCGGCGAAAAGATCGGCCGAACGGAAACTGCGGCTCGCCGCCAGAATGCTCTGGCCAAGTCCCTCCCGGCTTGCGAGCATCTCGCCGACGACAGCCAGAATGAGGGAAATGGTGAGTCCGAGCCGCAGGCTGGCGAGGATCATCGGCATTGCGCTCGGCAACGCGAGTTTCCAGATCACTTGCGCGCGGTTGAGGCCAAGCACTTCGCTGACCTCATAGAGACGCGGCTCCATGGCGGCAAAACCATGAACGGTCGCAAGCAGCATCGGCCAGAGGGCGCCGAATGCGATGACCACCAGGACCATGTTGTCGGAAAAGCCCAGAAACGCGATCGCAACCGGTATCATGGCCGATGCCGGAAGCGGCCGCAGGAGTTCAAGTGTCGGGGCAATAAACGCCCGTGCCCGTTTCGACACGCCGACCAGCGCGCCGAAAAGGATGCCGACGAAAGAAGCGAGAAGCCAGCCGAGCAACATGCGCTTCACCGTCTCGAATGTCTGCGAGAGAAGCGGTCCTCCGGAGAGGCCTTTCACGAGCGCCACATATGTCCGCTCCGGGCCAGGAAAGAAGACGGGCGAGACGAGCTTGGCGTCGGTGACGAGCTTCCAGAGCAATATGAAGGCTGCCAGCCCCCCGATACCCAGTACCAGCTTGCGCAGAGGGACTGCTTTCATCGCCCCTCTCCGTTGACGAATGCCGGAAAGAAAGTGCGTTGGGCTGCATTCAAAAGAACGCTGATGAGCCAGCCGACAGCACCGATCCAGATCAGATAGGCAAACATTTCCGCCGGCCTCAGCGCCTGCTGCGCCATCATGATGCCATAACCCAATCCAAGCGGGTTGGCGGTGATCTCGACAGTGACGGCGACCACCAGCGCATAACCGGCCGCGAGCTTCAGTGACATGAAAAGCTGCGGCAGGATGGCCGGCAGCACGATCTTCCACACCCGTGCCGCGAAACCGAGCTGGAGTACGTTCGATACTTCCATCAATCGCGGCTCGACCTCCTTGACCGCGGCGCGTGCGAGTACAACGGAGGGCCACAGCATGCCGAGTGCAATGATGACGATTTCCATCTCCGCGCCGAAGCCGAGCAGCATCATGACGACCGGGATCAACGCAACGACGGGAACCGGACGCAACAGTTCGATGGTAAGATCGAGCGCGTCATCGGCGATCCGAAAAAGTCCGAGTACGATACCAAGCAGCGACCCGGCTCCGACGCCCAGAAGACAACCCGCGGCGGCCGCTTTCAGCGTATCGGCCGTCGCCTTGAGCAGCGTGCCGTCGCCCATCACGGAGACGAAAGCCATTGCGATGTCGGCCGGGCTTGCCAGGCTGTCGCTTTCCAGCTGCGTGACGGTTGCCGCCACCTGCGCCAGGACGATGAGCGCGACCGGCAGCGCCGCCGCGCGACCGCCATTCTTCAGCACGCGAGCCGCGCTCATTGGTGGTCGTCCTTGATGAGATCGTAAAGTTCGCGGCGCAGGCGCAGGAATTCCGGATCCTCGCGCGTCAGAAGCTGGTCGCGCGGTCGTGCCAGCGATACATCGACGATACGGCCGACGCGGCCCGGATTGGGTTGGAGGCAGACGATCCGGTCGCCGAGATAGATCGCCTCCTCGAGATCGTGGGTGACGAACACCATGGTCGCGCCGGTCGTCGCGACCAGCCCGAGCACCTCGTCCTGCAGCGCCTGCCGGGTCATCGCATCGAGCGCGCCGAAAGGCTCGTCCATCAGCAGCACTTTCGGCTCCTGCGCCAGACAGCGGGCGATTTGCAGGCGCTGCTGCATGCCCCCGGACATTTCGCGCGGATATTTGGCGGCATGCTGGCCGAGGCCGATCTTTTCCAGAAGATCACGGACGATCGCCGGACGTTCTTTCGCCGGGCAGCCGCGCGCCTCGAGCGCCAGCGATACGTTTCCGGCAGCCGTGCGCCAAGGCAGGAGCGCCTTTCCATAATCCTGGAAGACGATCGCGACGGAGCGATTTGGCCCGCCGAGAACCGATCCGTCGAGTTCGACGCCGCCGGATGTCGGTCTGGCGAGGCCGGCGAGCATGCGCAGCAAGGTGGTCTTGCCGCAGCCGGACGGCCCGATGACAGATATCGTCTCGCCGGATGCGATATCGAGGCTGATCCCCCCGATGATCTGCAGCGGGCCATAAGCGAGCGTGACGTCGCGGATGCGAATTCGCGGCTCGCCGGATCGCGGGGCCGAATGGCCGCCGCCATGCCGTGGACGGGTGGAAAGCTGGGTCACGACCACATCACGCTCCTTTCACCAGCGCGGCATGGGGGCCGCCACCCACACCCTTCTGGAAACCGTAGGCATTCATTTTCGCGAAATAAGGCATGCTCGGATGGGCCTCGAAACGGACGTGGCAGTCTATAACCGCCGGCAGGCCGGAAGCGATAGCGCGTTCGAGCGCGGGGCCAATCTCGTCCACTGTGGTGACGCGTTCCCCGTGGCAGCCGAAGCCGCGGGCCACGTCGGCGTAGTCGATGCCATCGAGATCCGCACCGAACGAGAAGTCGTAGCTCTTCCGCTGCCCCATCTTGATGACGCCCCAGGAGGCGTTGTTGTGGATGATATTGATGATTGGCAGGCCGTAACGCCGCGCCGTATCCAGTTCGGAAAGCGTGAAGCCGAAAGCACCGTCGCCGCAGATGTTGAAAACTGGCCGATCCGGGTGAAGCAACTTGAGCGCCACCGCATAGGGAGTGCCGAATCCGAGCTGGCACATGCCCGGCTCATGAAAGCGGGTTCGCTCGACGGTCGCCGGCGTCAGATCGTTGCTCCAGAAGGACGTATGCCCGCCGTCATAGGCGATCAGCGCATCCGCCGGCAGGAGTTTTCCGAGTGCCGTACCGAGACGGGCTGGATGCATGATCGCCCCGTCATCCTCGGCCATTCGCTTGAGCTTGCCGCGATAGCCTTCATAGATGCCGCGCAGGCGGTCGAGCCATTCCGACCGCTGCGGCATGGCTCGACCCCTGAGGGCTGCGAGGAGGTCGGCAAGCGCGCTTTTCGCATCGGCCCAGATCCCCAGGGCGTGCGGCGCATTCGCGCCGAGGCTCATCGGATCGATATTGATATTGATGAGTCGCGCCCCACCCTTGGCGAGCGCCCCGCCCTCATCCCAGAGC
>UCEY01000074.1 GCA_900471605.1 Hyphomicrobiales bacterium
TAGACCGCGATCCCGGTTCCCTGACGCAAGCACTGTGCTGGGCGCACTCGCGTCGCAAGTTCTTCGTGCTCGCCGACATTGCGGCAAACGCCAAACGTGGAAGGAACGCCGCGCCGATCTCGCCCATGGCTCTGGAAGCAGTCAAACGGATCGATGGTCTGTTCGACATCGAACGGGAGATCAACGGGCTTGCCGCCGACCAGCGCCTGGAGCGCCGGCGCAAGGACAGCCGAGCACTCGTCGAAGAGCTGCACGGCTGGTTCCAAACCGAGCGGGCAAAGCTATCGCGCAGCTCTCCCGTCTCCGAGGCGATCGACTACATGCTCAAGCGCTGGGATGGCTTCACGTCATTCCTGGAGGATGGCAGGATTTGCCTGACGAACAATGCTGCCGAACGAGCCCTGCGAGGCTTCGCGCTCGGCAGGAAGTCCTGGCTCTTCGCCGGATCCGATCGTGGTGCTGATCGTGCTGCGTTCATGGCGACATTGCTCATGACCGCCAAGCTCAACGACATTGATCCACAGGCATGGCTTGCCGACGTTCTCGCCCGCATCGCCGACACGCCGATCACCAAGCTGCAGCAATTGCTTCCGTGGAACTGGCAGCCAGACGCGCTGAACGCTCAAGCGGCGTAACCTGCGGTCTCCACCGGAGGCTTACAATGTACCGGACCGACCGCGATCATGAGACGCCGAAAAATCTGCGCCGCGCCGGGGTATGACTACGATCGGGCTACGCCCTCACTCCGTCACACCCCGGCGCGAGTCTCATCCTGATTGACGCTGAATCTCACCTAGATTGCCGCTACGCACCCGAGTATTCTAGAGGTGTCTCCTGCAGCATGATCCGCTTGCGCTCAAACGAAAGGTCAGCTGTGTTCCAACCTAGCTGCTCGCGCTTGCACAGGATCTCCATCATTCGTTCCGGCGACAGGTTGATCGGCACGGTGAAAGGAGGCGGACCGGGAAGGAACGACTGAAAACCGCCTATCATAGTCCTCCATGAAGTCCGGCAAAAACCTGATGCCGGCCTCCATGGTATCAACGCTAGCCAGCCGCAGCTCCTTAACCAACCGGTCCTACAACGCCTGGTCCCCGATTTCGTTTGACGGCGTTAAGTGAAGTGGACAGAACAGTAAATCAATAGGCAAGTTAAAGGCCATGTCCAACGTCCCCTTTTCTGGCGAGCAAATCCGCCCGTGCCGGTAAGGGGTAATCCCGTGTCGAATCGACCTTCCGCAGCAATGGCGGTTCTGTGGAGACTGTGGTTTTCTCCTGCGAGTTACTGCTGTGCTTTACAGGCGTGGATTGCTCGTTGATCCGATTGAAAATATCGCCGAGGCTGCCGAGAGCAGGGGGCTCTGTCGCGTCCTTGCCAGCCGGTACTTGTACTCGTTCGAGGGGTGAAGTCCTCCCTCCACCGCTTGATGCAGACAAGCCGGCGCCTGCCTTTGCAGTAGGAGCTTCGGCAGATTTCGGAGCCTTGTCAGCTTCAGACTGCTCACCGTGCATGAAGTTACTCAAGTCCCCATGAGCCGATTCTCCGACTTTGCTTGACTGGGACCCGTCAGATCCTGCACTGTTGATCCGATTGAAAATATCGCCGAGACTGCCGGGAGCGGGAGAGGGCTCTGTCGCGATGCCAACTGGGCCTTGTACACGTTCAAGCAGTGAAGGCCTCCCTTCGTTCCTTGATGCGGACGAGACGGGGGCTGACTTTGCACTAGAAGCTTCGGCTGATTTCAGGGCCTTGTCATCCCCAGACTGATTACCATTCAGGAAGTCACTCAAGTTTCTATGACCAAGTGCTGTGACTTTGCTCGGCTCGGAGTTGTTAGAACCTCCACTGTTGATACGGTCGAGAAGCGATGGCCTGTGAGTGCTGCCCAAGGCAGATGAGCTAGATGACCCGCCATTGAGCCTTTCATCACCCTGTGGAGTGTTTCTAATCGCAGAGCCTTGGCTTTTGAGTGCGTCCAGATCGGACTGCAGTGTCGATGGCGCCATCCGAACACCGCTTCCTCCGTTGAGCGTGTTAGGCTCGGTTGTCGTAGGTGCAAGACGACTGGATGACGCCAAGGATGCCAGGGGATTGACATGGCCCGAAATGGGGGGGATTGCGCTGGAAGTAAACGAGTCAATGTCCCGGCTGCCTCCGACCCCCGTACTCGCTTGAGACGATGGTCCTAACAGGGGGGCCGAATAAGAGAAATTGCTAGACGCACCTGTCTTTGAATGTGAAGTTGTCTGCGTTGTTATACCGCCAAATTCTACTTGAGAAAGTATGGGCATCAGGGCTGCTCTAAGTGTCTGCCTTAGCGCCGTAAGGTCGGTTGACGGCATGAGCTTCCTAAGACTTCCAAGAACAGCATCGGTTGCTTGCGTCGTCAGAGTGGCTGCATCATGCTGCAGAGACTGGCTGGGAGCGGCCCCACCCAAATGCATATCAGTTTCTGCATCCAAAAGTTGTAGTTTAACGGCTAGGGCATGATCCTCAGCAATTTGAAGGTGATTTCTGGCAACTTTCGCGGCTTCGGCAGCATCTACGACAGCGAGTGCGGCTTGTGCCTCTGGGCTCATGTTTGGCATGCCTACTGCTCTAGGATCAGACGGCCCTGTTGCAGCCGACGTATGTATATGAGATCCACGAGGGGAGTTAGCAGGTGAATGATAGGGAGGAGGTGGAAGATTTGAACTTTGATAAAGCGGTGCCCGGTTCGCATAAGGTGGATTAGGAGGAAGCCGGGTCTCGTTGCGCTTGCTACCCAACCTGTAGTTTTTAATGGCTCGGCTCCCATCATAGTAGGTTTCGACGACTTTTTTCCTGATGAAGCCCCGTTTTAGCGTGATCTTACCCGGTACTGGAGCGTTAACCAGCGTACTGGCATATGGATCTCTATTACGTGCTTGTGGTCCGTAGTTTTGTATGAAACCATCGGAGTTCAATACGAACAAATGGGTATTTCCATTCCGGCTGCGCGCCAAAACTCGGTCCCCATTTGCATCGGGGTCGGAGAGTGTATCAGTGAGCTGAGCACCACGATGCATGGTTCGGAAGTACACGCGTCGCAGTTCGCCTACAGTGTCAACCTGCCAGTGTTCTAATTCCGTCTGATCAGGAGACTGTTTCAAAGCCTCGATCAGCTTACCATGTTCATCGAAACGTCGCACCATTACACCGCTTTCTGTGGCTTGCTCTACTTTCTCAAGCCGAAACTGAGATTCACCAATGGCAGCCGGAGCATCTCGCTTACGTAAATAGGCAGTCTCGAATCCCCCCCTGATCTCCTTGCGCCGTATCAACGCATCTGTTGGATCCGCGTCGGCTTGAAGCATTCTAAAGTCTTTCTCGTAGGCTTTAGTCTTGGAACCCATTTCGTAACGATGGCGAACACGCGCCGCCGCCGCGAGTTGCGCTTCAGCATCTCGAGCCAGTGCGGAACTCAGACGAGAAGCAAGCCCCGCATCAGATGTGCTACGACGAGTGAGTTTTTTAGACGGGGACATCTGTTAAACCTCAATGCTATGCAGTTTGATGACCACATTCGCCTCCCTGGAAAGCGGGTACTTCACCTGTGACAACGTGCGTACGAGCCAGTAAAGAAAGCGGTTCTACTACAGCTCGAAGCTGTTGCTTCTATCCCTTTTTAATCCTCGGGGTGACGGCGGCGTCATTTCGGCGTCTCCACCGTAGCTGCGCTCCGTCTTCACGCCATCGGCATGGCTTTCCTGTTTAACCCCCCCTTGGTTATTGCCCGCGCCTCTCGAGAGCAGATCGGCCCCCGAGACAGCTTTCCGCCCTGAATCAGCCGATGATCTTGGCTCGTTATTTCCAGTATAAAGTTTCCAAAGTTCGTTCTGAATCGAAGGGTGAAGAGCTTTGTCATTGGCCTCTCCAGCAAGATTGTTCTGAACACCGTTGCGTCCTCCATTAGCACCGATAGTGGTCGCCATAAGGCAAGTAGCTGGAATCGCTTTCGACCGCTGATCGATCGGTATGCCTTTTATTGCATCTCTCAGTTTTTCGTTGTCGCTGGGAATAAGCACGCCTTGGTAAAAGACACGAAGAATCTTATCGTCAGCGTATTTTCCAAATTGGGCTCTGCTCTCTAGCTTAATATTGGTATCATTGCGCAAGTTTTCAGGGTGATGTACCCAACGACCCTGGAACATTTCGTTTTGCTCCAGTAGACGCGCGACATGGTCGGGCTCTTCTAGCTGCAGGTCCTCAATTGGCTTCCACGTGTTTGGGTACAGTCTGCTCCTGACATTAATACATACATGCTTGTTCTCTTCCCTTAGGCCCAACAACAACTTCTGAGCGGCAGGGGAATTCGGTTCGTGCTCCCTCACCAATTCCGGTGGCATCTGAACCCCATTTTCCATTGTAACCAGGACTGAAGGGATTTCCTTATTGACTGGCTCTGCGACCAGCAACCTGAACCGTTTATCTAGTGATCCGAAGCCCTCGTGCTCCCTCATGAACTTTTCATTATGGCTCGCGTTCGAAGTCGAAGTCCCAAAGACCTCAGGCACAATCGTCGTACCATCGTGTGTGTAAGAGAACCGTGCTTTCAATTCAGCCACGGTGGTCGGCTTTACCCCTTGCGCTCCGTAAACTGCGCCGTCATCGTAAACTACGGTCCAATGTCCTTTATTTGAGCCAGTGGGGGTCTTATTCACATACTTGTGGTAAAATTGTCGATTCCCGAACTGCGTAGGCTGCAGCTTGTTTTCGCCGAATAGACGGTATTCAGGCCGTTCAACGCCTTCTTTGTCAAAGTAGGTGCCATGCGACACCTTCTCCTGTAGCAGCAACGAGTCAGGCAACCCATGTTCGCTTAGGATGTTCTTTGCTTTGAGATAGACATCTTTACTGATCTTTTTCCCATTGTCATCATATAGAAAATTCCTGGTCAGAGGAACGGGAAACAAAATGCCGTTTCGCTTGTCATGGAACTCAAGCAAATGAGTTTTCAATATCTCAGATGTGATCGGGCCTTTCTTATTGACGAAGTCGTTCAACCGCAGCCCGCTATAAACGGGGTTGTCTTTAGGAGCTTCGAGTGGATTAGAGATTATGATATCATAACGCGCTTCCTTCACATCATTATACGTATTAAATTTCTCGCCAGAGCCAATCGTACTGACATCAATGTTGCCAAATTCTACCATCGAGAGAATCCTTAAATAAAACTATTTTTTAAGTAGGTCTTTTATGAAATAGTACTGTTCTTCTGCTACATCATCATATGCCTGAACAGCATCTTCCTCATTTCGTTCATGCGGAGTCTGGTTTATCTTACGAAGCCCATGCGTTGGCTTCGGTTTCTCGTGTAGTGGCTCATCTGTCATCACGACCTCCTTCGGCCACGCTATAGCGCTGCCTAACTATAGTGTTGAGTTAACCGTCAATGTGTCTGCATAGAATACCAATATTGGCCCTGCGCATGAGAATATCCAGCTGGTTCGTCGGGTACATTACAGTTGTAGGATGTTTTATGGGCAACGGATGAAGACTTTCAGCCTGAGGGCTTTGGCGGCGCGGTAGGAATATGAGCAACAGCGGGTCGGCATCGTCAGGCACATGTCTACAGCACTGATCCGGACACGGCGGCTCAAGGCAAGAGCCGAAATTCATGCCCCTGCGTGAACGCACCAAACCTCAAGGAGCTCAGCGTCCGGATGGACAGGTTCAACGACTTCATTGAGCCTCTTGATGGATTAGGACCAAGTGAGCTAATGCGTCTGTCCAAGCCGCGAATGCGCAGTTCTTTTGTGCCGGTCGTTGGTAGCCGTATCTTCCTTCTTCTCACGGACGTCAAGTAACATGTCACGAGAGACTGCGTCGTTAGAAGGCAGCGTGTGATCCTCCACGACCGACCTTCTCCGGCGAGGTGCTAGAACAGGTCGCGCATCAAGCCTCGCCTAGCGTCTTCTAACGGCCGTAGACATCATGTGCGAACTCTTCCAAATTCGTAAGCACCTGGCACAAAGAATGTTCGCCATGTGCAGAGCCAAGTTATAATGAAATCGGTGTGTTTGGTCGCTTCCTTGCGCAAATTTTTTGGGGACATCCTGCCCACGCGGATCGCAGGCATCATCGATAGCCGCAAGAAGGAAAAGAACGCGCGGAAGCGTGCCAAATGACGAGACATCGGTACCTGAGACGTCCGATATGGCAGCGTGATCAAACTAACCAGAGAAATGTCCCGCGTCTCAGATCAATGACCAGATAGCTCTTCGAGTTCAGTGCAAGACTGGCCGCCAGAGCCGAATGGCATGACGGAGGTTCAATCAAGCAACACCGCAATCATTATTTCCACCATAACCTCCGTTGGATCAACCGAAGTTCCATAAGCTATATTACGCCGCAAACGGTGATTTCAAGATTTTGCGGATTTCCCTGACAGCCGACAGCAGTGTGCGCACCTTGACACCGCCTTTCGCCGGATAGTCCTTAGCACCTGCGCCAACGACGATCCTATTTTCTATTTCCAAATCGTCGCAGGCCACAAAGAAGCCCCGCTCAGCTTGCGGAGCGCTGGCGCGCTTGACCTCGATCGCCACCTTTGGCTTTCCAGCCTGTTCAATGACGAGGTCGATCTCAGCACCATCGGCTGTCCTGTAATAGAAAGGAGCCACGTCGGCACCAGCCGCGGCGATAAGCGTCTCCAGTACAAAACCCTCCCAACTTGGTCCGACTACCGGGTGACCTAGTAATTGATGAAGCGTACCGATTTCCAGAAGGGCATGAACGAGCCCGCTGTCGCGGACGTAAATCTTAGGCGACTTCACAAGACGCTTGCCGAGATTGCCGCTCCATGGCTGGAGGCGGCGAACCAGCATGAGATCAACAAGGAGATCGATATACCGGCCAATCATAGGCGCCGATACTCCCAGGCCCTGGGCGAGCCGCGCGCTGTTAAGCGTATTTCCTTGGCCGTTTGCTAACATCGTCCAAAACCGTCCGATTGCTGCGGCCGGCATGCGGGGCGCAAACATCGGAACATCACGTTCGAGGTAACTGCGGACAAATGCCTGCCGCCAGAGGTAGCTATCTTCATCGCTCACTGCCGTCAGGCTGTCAGGGAAGCCACCTCTCAGCCACAACTCGTCTATGCCGATAGAAGCCGCGTCAGCCTCTTCCGCACTGATTGGCGGCATCTCGAGATAGATTATCCGTCCTGCCAACGTTTCGGATACCTGTTGGATCACGTCCAACGACGCTGATCCCAGTAACAGGAATTGCATTGACCGCTCGCCGCCAGCGCGCCGGTCGTCAACGATCCCCCGCAGCTCTGCAAACAGCGCCGGCAATCGCTGCACCTCATCGAGCACCGTTAAATGCCCGGCTTGAGCTTGTAGGAACGCTTCCGCATCTTCCAGTTTGCGCCGGTCACCTACGCGTTCTAGATCCAGATAAATTGTGCCTTGTACTCGATCAGCAAGCTTGCGAGCGAGCGTCGTTTTGCCAACCTGCCGTGCGCCGATCAGCGCGACGACGGGTGCGCGAGCCAAGGCCCGTTCAAGTGCAGTCTCGATGGAGGGTCGCGGTATAATCATTGCCGTAAATCATAAATCAGACTTTCGATTTACGGTCAATGATTCTCGGCAAGAACGATTTGGAAATCTTTCTGACCAAAAAGGCCCCTGAACATTAAAGGGGCACAGATACCCCGCCCCCATGCAGGTGAGCCAAGTATCAACCGGCGACGGAATAATTGCTATTGAGAAAGCTAAAGCCGAAGGAAGCTGCATAACCCGCTCCAGCTCCGCCCTTTCAACCCGGCCCTGCCGGTCGGATCGGGGGCTGGATCCGGGGAGCTTGTGTCGCCTCTCTATCTGGCTGAAGACGCCGCGTCTCTAGCCAGCTTTGACAACACACACATTGTACAACAAAGTTAAAGTGTCCTGATCCTGCAAAGTTGGAATGTCACTCTCCCCGGGTTTTGATGACCTGGGGAGATTGCGGATGGGATTGATTGCCATGAGCGTGACCTGGAGCGGATTGAGGTCTTCTCGAAAGTGATTGCCGGCCGGATAACGCTGGTGTCGGCGGCACGTGTGCTTGGCTTGAGCACCCGCCATGTGCGCCGGCTGCTGGAGCGGATCAGCGCTGGCGGTGCGGCATCGATCCGGCACAATGCGATCGGCCGACCGTCGAACAACCGGATCAGCGACGGTACTCGCGACTACGCGGTGACGCTGGTTCGGGAACGCTATGCAGACTTCGGGCCGACGCTGGCCGCTGAGAAGCGACGCGAAGCCTATGGCGAGCTAGTGCAGATAGATGGGCCGGAGCAACGCTGGTTTGAGGATCGCGGACCGCCTTACTCGCTGCTGGTGTTCGTCGACGATGCGACCGGCAAGTTGATGCAATTGCGTTTCGTGAGTTCGGAAAGCGCCTTCACCTACTTCGAGGCATTGGATCTGTATCTCAAGCGTCATGGCGCACCGGTTGCCTTCTATTCGGACAAGCATTCAGTGTTTCGGGTGGCGAAGAAGGATGCCAAAGGCGGTCAGGGCATGACCCAGTTGGGCAAGCACTTTGCGCGCTAAACATCGAGATCCTCTGTGCAAATTCTGGCCAGGCCAACGGCCGTGTCGAGCGGATGAACCGGACGCTGCAAGACCGATAAGGAACTGCGGCTGGCTGGCATCGACAGTATGGAGGCGGGCAATGCGTTCTTGCCGGGCTTCGTGAAGGACTACAGTGCGCGCTTTGCGATCACCCCTGCCCGCCCAGACGACTTGCACCCGCCGATGAACCTGGCGCCAGATCGGTTGACTGATCGTCAGCGCTGGTGGAGATGTCGAGTGTCGCATCGCTAAATGGCTGATGACGGGCTCAAAGTGACATTTCCACTTTGCGCCGGAGCGGACATTTCAACTTCTCCGCCACCTTCTCTCTCCAAATCAGGCACGTCCGGACGTGCGATCTCGTGGACGGTCCAGCTGGGTCCTGCTGTGTTGGAGGTTTGCATCGAGGTTCAGGAGATCTTTAATTTTCATAAACCGCTCTCGATCCAACGGCCGAGGATCCTGGATTAACGCGATCGCCGTTCTAACCTTGTGGTACTCGGATTGGAGAAGCGCTTCGAAGTTCATCTGACGGAACATGAAGCCAGGATGGTTTTGCTCGCGCTTAGTGTCTACTCCTGGGCCAGGCAGTAAGCTGTCCGCAAAATGCTTCTCATGCTCCAGCCTACTTTCATATGCAGAACGCTTTTTGTATTGATGATCTAGACGCAAACCGAGTTGGCCGCTTTGTTCTGGACTCGGCGCTCGAAAGTTTCCTTCCGCATGAGTGAATAGCGACTTATATTCTCCTGTCGGGTCACCTGATGGATAATGGCTCATGAGTTGAACCTGATCAGCAGTATGAAGCTCGAACAGATCTGCTCTTAGCAGCCATCTGGATTGTTGCATCAGTTCACCACTGATGAAGGTCTGATCGCTTTTACGAACAAGAACCTCTGGGTAGATTTTTTTGCAGGCGCTACTCATGTTATATTTCCAGAGCGCCCGAAGATCGCCTAGCCCCGCTCGGTGCAAATCGGTAAGATGCTCCCGGTTAGCTTGCTTTGAAAACACGTCCCATTCACTCCGGAGAAAAACCTTGCTTGCCAGGTAATTCAACTGCTTGAGAGAAGTGAAGGTTTTGGAGTCGCGAAACTTGTCCTCCTCATACTTAGACCAGGTCGCCCGCCGCCGCGCAAAATCGCTTAAGGGAAGTTTCGCCATCTCGGCGTCCAATTGTCGAAGCTGCCGTTTGCAGAAAACCCCTCGAGTCACGATCTTCATCGATTTCTTTGGTGACTTTAATCCCTTCTCGTTTATCTCCATCACCAACTCGCCATTTTCATCTCTTTCTTCAATTTCAACTTCCTCCCTTTTTGCTTTGAATGGAGCCGCCTCACACAGCGCGATCCGGTTCCACGCGTTCTGCGAAAAGGAAGCTGGGTCATCGCTCCGATTGTAAGCAAAGGCGGCTAGTTGTTTGAACTTCTCAGCACTTATGAACAGGTGAGGATGAAGCTGAACGACGATATCAGGGATATCCTCCGGTAAATGCACGATCCTGGAGAAATTACTTACAGCCGATCCGGTCTGAAACGCCTCGAGATTATCATTCGAGAAGTCAAAGTTCGGTCCCAGGTACTCTTTCGTTACTTCTTCAGGTAACCTCATTAATTGTGCGACGAGATTAGTGTCCAGCTTGGCAAGCCGAGCCTTTTTGACCTGTTTGTCCGGCCTCTCAGGACCAAGCGGAGCATAGGGCATTTCCCACTCTGGACCGTCATAATCTAAAGCCACGCCTGGACTTGCAGCGCGGTGGTCCCCTTCCTCTCGACTCAATTCAAACCGTTTCGCCACTTGCTGTTTAAGTTCTGTTTCGGCGTTTCGCTTCATCAGCTAGCATCACTTCAAGTTGACTAGGACAGGATTCAGGATCTGCACAGATGTGTTTAAGCAATATTGCGTGGAATGAGAGCGCTGGACTCTCGTCAAGTCAGATAGTCGGCCTGGATAAATTCCGCTGTCCGGCAGCTCTCCGCGAGCGGCACGCCTCCGCCGCTTAGCATCAGGATGAACGCCTTTTATCCAGAGAAAAGCACCGGGATACTCCTACCTAAGATTGGTCCGGTTTACGGTTGAGATCCAATCGAGCTTCGGTGGCTTACACAGGAGCCTCGGCCTTAGGGCGACCGAGTGCAGCAGCTTCCGGCGCCGCAAGTTGCACGTCAAAACAACGTTGCAGCGCTCTTTTAAGGGTCGCTGTCTTACCCGCGACCCTCGGTGGAAAAAGCACTACCCACCGGGCACAACTTCTTAGCTTGTTCTACATCATAAGCCTGAGGGCGCCTTCAGCGCCCAAGGGGGCGCCTTGTTTGTCAAATGTTATATCCTCGGCCACCTCGGGGTCTTTCATCGAACCCTCGACGAACGATGGGCGACGACAGCGGACTGACATCACGGGAGTTCTCACGCTGATTGGGATCCAACGCAGATACAGAGCTTGTGGGCGAACTAAAGCTGGCGGATCGCGATGACGTTGTGTCCACGATACTCGGCGAGGCTCGTCGGACTGTTACCGACATGGCCTCGTTCCGACCCGGAAGTTGGGTCTCCAATCTTGGTGGCAGAGGCGGAAGCGGTTTGTTGGAAGGCAGGACCGGCGGGGGGGGGGTGATGTAAGACGACTGGGGAGAAGGGGGTAGCGTCCTGTACATTTCAAGCAAATCCGAGATCACGGAATTACGTCCGGACGAGGTCGGGGAGACATTATTCGGAACAGTCGGGCTAGATCCAAGCGACGGCGTTTTTGACCTTCCGCTAAGATCGGGCGTCCAATCAAATTCATCGAGATCAACCGAATTGCGCCTAGAAGGCTGACCTGATGTAGAGCGAACGTCACCAGACCTTTCTAGATCGTCTGACCCCCAGCTGAACCGGCTCGGCAATTGCTCATCAGGTTCGGCGAGGCTCGACGTTTGAATCTGAGGTTCGTATTCAGCCTTCTCCAATCGTCTTTTTATCAGACCGTGCACATCCGCAAAAGCCGTACGTTTTTCCATGTCGGCGGACCGTTGAGGAGTAGGTTCGTCAGCGGCATCTCGACTGACGAGGAAGCCAGTCGGCTTGTCAGGCCCCTTAAAGCCCGAGGCAGATGGTGAAGATCTGAGCGCTTTGATCGGGCGTGTTTCCAAATCGGAACTCTCTGCCAATCGAGTTTGCCGCAGCGGAGCAATCTTGGACCCATTATTTGCCACAGCGATAGACGGACCAGGCGTCGTTTGTGGTGCATAAGATGCGCCGGTCTCGTGCAAGTCTTCTCTATCAGAAAGAGATACGGGTAGCTTTTCTGGTTTGGACAACTGTTCGCCTCCCGCTTTCTCGGAAGGCACCTCGCGTACCGTGCGCGCGTTTAAAAGCTTACGGAAGAACCGTCGCCAACCCCGTTCCTGCTTCATGATGCAGCTCCATTCTAAGTTAGCATTAATATAGGCAGAAAATCGAACTGGCGGACCCGAAGACCGGCATCAGAAGGCTTATCGGCTAGAAGACCGCGACCGTGGTTGGTAAACTCTTTCTAGCTTCACTGGCTCAACAGATCCGCTCCAAATATCGGCCCTCATATTCGGTTTAGCGTCACCAATAGGCTCATTCTCAATCGCATTGAGCCAACTATCGACCCGCTCCGGTGCCGTGTTCAAACTTGTGTGGTGCCCCGGAACGCGATGAACTTCACCAAGCGTCTTGACCCTAAACTCGTCAGTCATCAAACTCCCCCAAATGGTTATTTACTACTATATCCTCCGTATTGGCTGCGCGTAATAGTAAACCTGTTGCATCTGTAGTATGCATCAGGTTAGCGAAGTAGAGACGCCGTCACGAACCTGGTTACGATCATTCTGCAGCGCTATTATTCGATCAAGTAGCGCCCTCTGGGCGGCAAGCGCACGAAGTTCCGCTTCGGACGCCACAGGCTGTTCTTCAGTCTCATATTGTGTATGGAGGCCTGATGAGGGCTCGTCTTGAGCCGCATAGTCCCAGCCGAGCGTACCGTCGCCTCCACCAGCAGGTTCGGCTGTAGGCGGCGCAGCTTGATCCATTGCCTCTTGTTGGGATTCTTCCTGAGGACCACCTTGAGGGTGCTGATACTCAACCGGCTGCGGCGCAATGGACGGTTTGCTACGTTCCAAACGTGAGGGGTCTAGCGGTTCAGGTTCGGGTAGAGGTCCGGTTTGACCCTCATAGAGGCGCTTGAGAATACGGTCAGAGTAATATTTCACCTTGTGCATCTTAAGCGGCGGTTGTCCTTTTATGAGAACGATCTGGGTGTTGTCATCAATGATGCGAACCTGTTCCGGGCGCATCAGCGGCGCTCCTTGGTTAGAGATCTGGATATTCGTGTCGAACATGTTGCTCATGCTGTATGAGCTCGACCGCTCTTTGTACGAATAGTCACCAATTGACTTAGATATATAGTTAGGGGTTTCATCATCAGCTGTGGCCATGAAGACTTGTAAACCAGTATTACTTAGGAAGTTTTCCTTCCCCGCCTCCTCGTAAGCGCCCGTGAGAGCTGAAAGGCTCTGGATAATGAACATGAAACGGCCCTTATAACCGGCGATCGTCGTCACGGCAGTTTCGATCGACTCCAATTTTCCCAGATGCTTAAACTCATCAAGTAAGAATAGCACCTCAAATGTCTCATCTTTCTCTGGCATTGCGCGCTGCAGGATCGATACCACTTGTTGGAAAAACAGCCGAACAAGTGGCGCGATGACTTCAAGGTCGTTCGGACTGACGCAGAGGAAGATGGATGTCGGGTCTCGTCGCAAATCATAGATCGAAAAATCGGAAGTCGTAGTAGCTGCCTTGATCAGCGGGTCAGCCCATAAATTCAAACCGCCGTCGCCAAGAACTGAGGTGTATGATGTAAGAATCTTAGTATCGTTGCCTGCCATGTTGTCGAAAATGCGCTGCGCCTCAACGTTGCGTGTCTCCTCGGCTAACTGGGCAAATAGCTTATATTTTTCGCCAGGTTGTGAGAATAAATCATAAACCGCCCCAATGGTGGGGGTGCCTCGCTCGATGCAGGCCAAGATGCCTGCGGTGAAGAGGTCGCGGGCGCCATCGATAAAGCCCTCGGAACCCTTGCCCTTCGGAGCGATAAGATTGTAAGCAAGCCGTCGCGTCTCACTGAAGCGCCGCTCCGGTGGCATATTCACGATATCAAGTACCGGATTGTAACTGTGCGTGCGTCTAAGCGGATCGAACGGGGAGAATTTGAACACGCGATCGCCCCGTGCCAATCGAGCGCGCGAAGTCAATTCAAATAGTTCGCCTTTGACGTCGAGGGCAAGTATTGAACCATTGAATGTGAGGAGTGTGGGGATGACTACCCCGACGCCCTTACCGGCTCGAGTTGGTGCAACAATCAGGCTATGGGGTTGATCGCCATTACTCAAATATTTGCCGAAGCCACCCGGACCGCTTGTTTTTCCAAAAATCGGTCCGGTAATTTTCTTGTAGCGACGCAGGTAAGGGACAAGACCCGGTTCTCCAAAACGCGCCCAGCGCGCCGTCCCGTGGTCCTGCCGCTGCCGCAACACAATCCCAGCAGCGATAGCAGTGCCGACAGTCGCAACCCCCGCTGTTATCATCAGAGCATGCGTAAAAGTGGATGTTACGCGCCCCTTGAACAGAGGGGTCTCGTACAACAGCGACAAGTAGTTCAAGCTGCTGAGGCCATCAACGCCACGCTCCTGAAAATTGGCATATATAGTCGCAGCCAGAAGCCCAGTTACCAGCGACAGCACGAAGCCAAACAGCACTGTCTCCAATTTTGCGTGCTTGTCCACGTCTACCTCACGATTTTGCAGCTATTGTTGGATCACGACAAGGCTGCCAGCTTGTTCATCGGCATCAGCGCGTGTCACGATTTCTTTTGGCGCCGCGTGTCCTGCTGGACACAGGCTCATTTTCTGCTTCTTCACGGGCGCGTTTGTTGCGAGTTCTGACAACGCGATCAAGATCGTCGCCTCTACGATGAGCCCTAGCCGCCGCCAGCCGTTCCGCCCTCTCCTGCGGCGTCTCAGGGGTCGGTCCAGAAACAGCTTGATCTTCGGCATTAGCATTCTGGACTGCAGGAGCGCCTGGTGGTGCATTTTGTATTGTTGAATCGGCCTCGTCTCTTCGCGGGCGTCGCAAATCCATCTGATCAGCGGCTTCCGCTCCCATTGGACGGTCTGAGCCCACTAAAGGTTCCCCGCCTCGGGGTGAGCCTATTTCGGTTGGGATAGGCTCATTTCCGCCAGAACTACCGCTCGAACTGTCGTGCTGCCGGGGCGTTGTTGCTTCTTGTTCCGTGAGTGGTACACTGTCGATACGCGACGTTGTCACTGAGCCATCCGACGAGCTAGCAGGAACTGTGCTGCGACTTCCGCCGGGACCATCTGTTGATTCATCATGTCGCCGCTGCAGCGTTTCCCCAAGAATTGCCACCGGATCACTCGCTGACTGCAGCGAGCTAACACGCGCTGGATGGTCGTGCTGCTCCTCATAGACCTCGTTCTCCCTCCGGACCTGACTTTGTCTCACTTCTTGCGACCGCTGACTCGCGACCTCATGAAGTCGCCGTAGGTCTACGCCGCTGCGATCGGTGGTGGGTAACCCTCCCTCGCCAGTGCCGTCTCCTGATTGGGGATGCAGCTGTGGCAGGGATCGATCCACCGCGATGGGAGGTGTCGGATCCCGGTAGAGGTCGTCAGAGTCATAGTCCGATTGAGGCGGTGCGGGCTTCCGGTTGGCTGCTGCCGGGCGAACTGAACTGCCTTCTTGGACCTGGGAAGCAGAATGAGATGAGGTTCCTTGACTAGGTCTATTCCGTTCCGTGGAACCATCCAGCCGAGCGGAGTCGCCTCCATCACCGGTGTTGCTGCCGCTACGGGCCATGGTGGCGGTTATCTCGGAAACATCTTGCAGTGCCGTTCCGGCCAAGACTCCCAGTGAACGGGCGTGAGCTTCGAACGCTGAAGGGCCGTTGAACTTCCGCCGAAATTCGATCAACATCCCAGCAATGTTAGTGGTTGCTCGCTTTTTCGAAGCAGAGTTGATCATCTGCTGTAGCGCTTCGGCTATAGCACCTTCAGCCTCCTGTTGGCGTGCAAGCAATGAATCCGCGGATCTGGGAACGAAATCATTAGACCCATGACCACGTCGAGCGCTTCCCTCAGCGTCAACCTGGCCAAGCTCGTAGTTGAGCGTTTCTGAAGGCTCACCTCCGCCAGCTCCAGGCCTCCATCTCGACGGTCCTGCAACGCCAGGCGGCGGTCCGTTTTGGCCGCCGTACGATGGCGCTGACGGCGGATGGGAACGATTTGGTGCGTCCGGGGAGTCCTCTCTAGTCGGCCGCGGTCCTGCAGGCGGCGGACCAGGCGGAGCGTTGCCGGCTGCATTACCCTGCTGGTTATCACCGCCCCAGTATTCGCGCACTTCGATCGCTTCGCGCACCGGCAGAGGCGCTTGCTGTCTGGGCCGGAAGGGCTGCGGCACTCTGTAGTCGTGTCTCAGAGGAATGTTTTCTCGTGCCGCGCATAATACCAGCCTCGCGCGCATGATGTCATAATTAATCGTCTCGTTACGGCGGGCAATTTTCAACCAACCATGCCCCGGGCTCAAGGAACGCCTGTTGACCACCACATGCAGATGCGGATGTTCGCGATCCACATGGAAGGCCGTCACGTAATCGAAGACATCATTGATATGGAGAGCTCCAAACATCTCTTCCGCCCAAGCGCGTCCTGCCCGATGGGCTGCGGCTCTAGGTGTGCCGGGAGGAAAGCTGACGATAATATGGGTCGTCATAGCTTGGTCGGCATCTCCAACCGGCTCGCCGTTGATGTAGTTGCCTGCCTGCGCTGCCCAACGAGTGGCCCATTCGCGCAACTCGTCGTAGGGAAGTACTCCTCCTCCGTGACGCTCAGAGAACCGCAGCTCCAGCTTGCCTCGACGCGCTAGATATTGAAATTGGGCGCAGATACGGCTTATAGTGCGGGCGCCGCCGCCACGAACCACATGAACGATCGCTTGGGCAGGCACGATTAGACCTCATTTCACTTTGTTCAGATTTACCGCATTTACTTCGCGGCGCCTTTAAGCTTCACACGGCCATCGAGCCTTCGGTGCGCGACGTTGAGCAGTGACAAAAGGGTGGCATCGAGCTTGGCGAATTCGTAGCCGAAGGCGGCGCGTTGAGCCGCGAACTCCCGCATGTCAACGCGACCGCTCTCGTTGTAGGCCTTATTAAGTTGCGATATGGCGTCCGAAATAACACCTATCGCAGTTATAGCATTTTCGATCGCCTCACGAGTGCCGCCATCCAACTCTAAGAAGCCACCAATACGCCTCGCGGCTATGCGAAGCGCCATGTTGTTAGTAAGCCCAAGCGCAGCCGCCTGTGCACTGAAGGCTTCGAACTCCGCCTCGCGAAGCCGCACACTCACGATCTTGTAACCGGCAGGGTCGATCTTCTGCGCCCCCTTCCGCTGCAACGCGGTTATAATGTCTTCCGGAAGGAGCATTTGCTGATTTCGCGACATAGCATTACCTAGAGTATTTCTAAATTTAATTGTTAAATATGATCAGAATTATTACTACAGCCATCATATAGAAAAATATCGTCAAATGTCTAGTAGGATGCGGCCGTACAACACTGTTACAATTGAAGCCTTCATTCAGCTACGGGCGCCAAGACGCTGGTTGCGATCGCACGGAAGGCGGTGTACGAATGAACTATATTACAAGTTTACTAGTGTTTGCCCTAATCAAGGATTCATAAGATGAAGCTCATTACCTGCTGCTCCTTTAAGGGTGGTGCGGGAAAGACGACCGCGCTGATGGGTTTGTGCTCGGCCTTTGCTACCGAGGGCAAAACGGTCGCGCTTTTCGAAGCGGACGAGAACAGGCCGCTAACACGCTGGAAGGCCAACGCGTTGGTGAACAATACCTGGGATCCTCAATGCGAAGTGTTCGTAGCTGACGACCTTCCCCTTCTAGAAGTCGCTTACGAAGAGGCCGAGAGCCGTGGTTTTGATTATGCACTTGCTGACACACATGGCGGCTCGAGCGAACTGAACAACACCATCATCGCTTCGTCGAACTTCCTTCTTGTACCTACGATGTTGACACCGCTTGACGTAGACGAGGCGCTTGCGACCTACCGTTACATAATCGAGCTACTGCTAGGCGAAAACTTGGTTATCCCGACCGCAATCTTGCGCCAGCGTGTCCCGTTTGGGAGGATGACAGCCTCACAACGTGCAGTATCTGACATGCTGACAGCCCTGCCGCTTACGCAACAACCGATGTTTGAGCGTGACGCCTTTGCGGCAATGAAGAACCGCGGAATGCTGCACCTCAGCCTCAGTAACGCTATCAACCAGCCTTCGATGCGATTAATGTTACGCAACCTCGACGCTGCAATGGAAGATCTGCGGGTGTTATCCCGCTTCGTGCAGGAAGCGCTTGGGGACTGAGCATGGGAATCCGTAAGCCCGGCCTCTCCGTCACTGAGGCGAGGCGATTAGCGGAGGTTCGCTCTGCCGCGTCCTCCCGTGGCGGAGACGCGAGATCTTTCAACCCAGCAACGCTCAACCAGCCTTTGGCTTCCGAAGTACCCTCGCCCACTTCAAAGACGCCTAAATCATTACCCGCCTCAGATTCCCCCCCGTTCGATCAACCCCTATCAGTAAGCAAATCTTCTGATTCAGTTATGACCAAACCTGGTCATAAGTCGCATCCACCGGCTCGGAAGTCTCCTCGCCCTGCGCCTGCAAAACAAGCGGTACCGATCACCATACCGCGGAAGGTCACGACGTCGAGAGTACAAGTATTCGTGTCCGCCCTTGTGCCGGCAGCGGGAGTATCACAAGTTTTCGAGATCCTTTTGCAGCAGTACCCTCCGAACAAAGCACTACAGATGATTCTGCGCCGGGCACTTGATGACTACGAAGAGCTCTTGGCGGATAGCAGTTTCCTGTATCAGCCTGAGACCTACAACACAGAAGAAACAGTCGCTTCGGGTGCGCTGGTACAGACCTCGCACATGATGCCGAAGGCGCTCTTGAATCTGGCCCGCGCGCACTTCGATCCGCTCGGACTTGAGAGTGCGCGGGCATTTGGCTTCAAGCTTGCGACAGCCGCTCTCGCCGTATTCTTTGAGCGTGAAACCGGCCGAGTTCGATGAACATGGAGTTGCCCCTTAAAAACCGGACAGGATCAGGTTTCGGTTTGACGGTTTAAGAACTCACGAGGCGAGCGATACCCCAATGCCTTATGTGGTGAAGGGCATTGTACAACACGACGGCAGAACACCCACGGGACAGAGGTTCGCGAGCTTTTGTATCCGTGGCATCCCTGGTCAGGGCGGCTCGTTGACGTCCACGAGGTGCTGTCCAAGAGGACACATATTTTCCGCTGTACCCTTTCTGGTGCCTCCTCTGATCGACTTCTTGAAGTCCCGTCGTGGATGTTCGACCGATCTGCGAGTGGTTGTTGGCGCAGCCTGTCGGTTCCACAGGTTGATCTCGCGAGCCTGCATACTTTGGCAAGATTGCGGAAGGACGCTGATGCCTCATCGCAATTTGCGGTAATGGGCGCAGCATTGGTCTCTCACGAAATGAGTCGGAGAGATGTCCATGCCCCGCCAGTCCATAACATATCAGTTCAATCTGTTCTCGAGCCCGCACCAGGGGACGACAGCAGGGATGCCGCAATGGCCGGAGTTGCCGGAGGAAACGCGCCAAGCGTTGACGGTGCTCATTGTGCGGCTGTTCGTCCATCACGCAAACTGCGGGCGTGCCTCCCAACAGAAGGAGGGCGGTCATGATGCATGAGAAGATCGGGCCGCATCATCTGGAGCGAAAGGCCATCCTCTATGTTCGGCAGTCCTCGGCTCACCGGGTTCTGCACAATCGAGAAAGCAGCGCCCTCCAGTACGCCATGCGCGACCGGCTGGTAGGGCTTGGATGGTCACATATAGAGACGGTGGATGACGACCTTGGTCGTTCGGCCGCCGGCGGCGTGACCCTCGCTGGATTTGATCGGGTGGTGGCGGAAGTCTGCCTTGGCAAGGTTGGCGCCGTGGCAGCGCGTGAGGTATCGCGCTTCGCTCGGAACAGCCGGGACTGGCAGCAACTCATCGAGATGTGCCGTGTTGTCGATACCGTTCTGGTCGACCAGGAAGCGGTTTATGCGCCCCGTCAGGGCAACGACCGCCTGCTCTTGGGTTTGAAGGGCAGCCTCAACGAATATGAGCTCGATCTCTTGCGTCAGCGTTCCCTTTCCGCCCGCTATGAGAAGGCTCGCCGCGGCGAACTCGTCGTCACCGTTCCGGTCGGCTTCGTAAAGGCCGGTGACAGGATCGAGAAGGATCCGGACCGACGCCTCCAGGAAGCCATTGCACTTGTCTTCGACAAGGTTGCCGAACTCGGTAGTGCACGGCAGGCTTTGCTATGGTTCCTTGAGCAGGGCCTGGACCTGCCGGTCAGGTACACCAATGGTGACATCATCGGCGCAGGCCAAATTATGTAATCATCCACCGGATGATTGCGAACCCGATCTACGGTGGCGCGTATGCTTTTGGTAAGAGTCGCTCCGTGCCCCGATACGATGGCCGGTCTGGAATTCGTCGCAAGACGCGTGATGAATGGCTGGCGCTGATCCGGATGCACATGAAGGTTACGTCAGTTGGGAACGGGCGGAGGAGATCCGCAAGATGGTCAGAGACAATATGCCGGCCAGCCGCCATCACGGAGCACCAAAACGTGGTGACGCTCTGCTTGCCGGCCTTTTCCGTTGCAAGAGGTGCGGTCGGAAGCTGACGGTTCGGTACACCGGAAACAATCATAATATTCCGCGCTATTCCTGCTGGCGTGGTCTACTCGATAATGGCGAGCCCCGCTGCATTGCTTTCGGCGGTCTGCGGGTCGATGACGCGATCGAAGAGGCACTTCTCGGCGTGGTCGAACCAGGAGCCATTGCTGCCGCCATCGAGGCGGAACGTAATATGGCCAGCCAACGCGACCAGGTTCAGGATGCCCTGCTGCGCGACCTTGAGGCAGCGCGCTATGCCACTGAGCGGGCATTCCGGCAATACGACGCGGCGGATCCGGAGAATAGGCTGGTGACGTCGGAGCTCGAAGCACGCTGGAACAAGGCGCTCGCTCGTGTCGGCGAGATTGAGGCCAAGATTGCCAAACATCGGACAGCTACGCTGCAGCCGTTCCCCATGTCCGCTTCCCAGGTAACCGCACTTGCAGACCTTCGTACCGTTTGGACGGCGCCGACAACCGATGCAAAGCTGAAGAAACGCATCGTGCGAACGCTCATCAATGAAGTGGCCGCCGATCTCGATGATGGAACCTCTGAGATCGTCCTCGTCATTCATTGGGTTGGCGGCGTCCACACCCATCTGCGCCTGCCGAAGCGGCGCCGAGGGCAAAGAAACGCGACGCCTGACGACATTGTCGACGCTGTACGACAGCTCGTCCTTATTGCCAATGACGATGTGATTGCCGGTGTCCTCAATCGCAATGGACCGACGACCGGCAATGGCAATCGCTGGTAAGCGTCCGGTCAGGCCATTTCTGACGGAATTTGTAGGTTCCACGGCAGGAGTTCATCGATCCGGTTTATTGGATGATCCGCGATGCGGGTAAAGACATCCCTGAGATAGGCTTCCGGATCGAGTCCGTTGAGCTTTGCAGTCTCGATCAGTGACAGGATTGCAGCGGCGCGTTCGCCGCCCTTGTCTGATCCCGCAAACAGCCAGTTCTTGCGGCCGAGCGCAATCGGCCGGATCGCCCGTTCTGCCGCATTGTTGTCGATTTCGATACTGCCATCATCCAGGAAACGGCAGAGCGATTTCCAGCGGGACAGCGCATATCGGATCGCTTCAGCCGTCCCGGATTTTTGCGGCAGGTGCTTGAGATTGTCGTCCAGCCATAGCCGCAAGGCTTCGACCTTGGGAGTGCTGCTGTGTTGCCGCGCAGCTTTGCGCACGTCTGGCGGCTCCCCTCGAACGGCCTTCTCGATATCGTAGAGCTCACCGATCCGCCGCAGCGCCTCCTCGGCAATCGGCGCTTTGCCTGAAGCCGTCAGGTCGAAGAACTTGCGTCTTGCATGCGCCCAGCAGGCTGCTTCCAGAATGACCGGCGGGCTGCCTGGCTTGTTTGGTTCGTAGAGGTCACGGAAGCCCGCATAGCCGTCGGCATGCAGCACGCCGGAGAAGGTAGCCAAATGCTGCCCGGGATGCAGTCCCTTGCGATCCAGACTGAAGAAGTAGCAGACGGCCGGTGGGATCGTGTCACCCCAGGGACGTCCGTCGCGAACATAGGTCCACAAGCGCCCGGTCCTGGTCTTGCCCTTGCCTGGCTCCAGAACCGGAACGGGCGTGTCGTCACCATGAAGTCGATGGCCAGCAAACACATGGTCCCGAAGCTTCACCAGCAGCGGCTCCAGCAATATGCTGGCCTTGCCGATCCAGTCGGCCATGGTCGAGCGGGAAAGATCGACGCCTTCCCGTGCATAAATCTCGGATTGGCGATAGAGCGGCAGGTGATCGCAGTATTTGGCGA
This sequence comes from Hyphomicrobiales bacterium, assembly GCA_900471605.1. Taxonomy (GTDB): domain Bacteria; phylum Pseudomonadota; class Alphaproteobacteria; order Rhizobiales; family Rhizobiaceae; genus Neorhizobium. The sequence continues at coordinate 22,151 of UCEY01000074.1, forward strand.
TCAGCACATGGGCGACGAGACCTGGTCCCGGCTTGCCGCGTTCGATGGGCAGCGACGGCATCTCGGCCTTAACCTGCGTATCGCAACCCTTGCAGGTGAAGCGGGGCTGGATATGACGCACGACACGGAACGAGGCCGGGACATAGTCGAGAACCTCGCTGACGGTCTCGCCTGAACGGATGAAGTCGGAGCCGCCGCAGACTGGGCATGAGCAGCTTGCTTGGTGCGTCACATCATGGCGTGGCAGATGATCTGGCAATGGCTGGCGGCTCGGCTTGGCCTTTGCTGGACCGGCAGTCGACGACGATGCCAGGACCCCGGAGACTGCCATGGCTTCCGCCTCGGCCGCCTCGATATCTTCCAGCGCCAGTTCGAGCTGCTCGATGGCGCGGTCCGTCTTCTCGGACGACGAGCCGAACCGTGCCCGTTTGAGAACCGCAAGCTGCGCCTTCAGTTTGTCGATCAGGGTGTCGCGGGATTGAAGCTTTCGAGCCTGTTCAGCCAGTTTATCGGCCTGCGCAGCGATAATGGCTCGCAATGCATCGACGTCATCCGGCAGGTTCGAATGGCCTTCTTCCATGCCAAAATCTATACCCGATTTGGCGTCGGAATACCACCTATCTAACTGTAAAGATTGGCCTCTACTCTACGCAACCCGTGTCGGCGCAGATGTCCAGGCGGGTCGTCGCCAGTCGATACCTTCCCACAACATCGACAACTGCGCTGCCGTCAGCCGGGCAGTGCCATCGGTCGCGGAGGGCCAGGGAAAGCGGCCCTTCTCCAGAACCTTGTAGTAGAGGCAAAATCCCTGCCCATCCCAGAACAGCAGCTTGATGCGATCACCACGACGGCCTCGAAACGCGAACACCGAGCCGGACGCGGGCTTCTGGCGGAGCGACGATTGCACCAGCGACATCAGGCCGTCGATCCCCTTGCGCATGTCCGTCACACCGCAGGCGAGATAGACGCGCACATTTGCGCCTGGCGCAATCATGCGTCTTCAACCGAGCGGATCAGTGCCTTCAGGACATCAGGCTCAATGTTGGCTTCCACCTTCAACACACGGCCGCCCTTGCAACCGATCTCGATCCGTATGGGCCGTGGCGAGCGCTTTGTGGTAGGCTTGTCCACTGGTGCCGGACGCTCGGCCGCGTCGCTCGATGGCGTCGCGATCAATGCGACAGGCAGGAAAGAAACGACAGGCTCAGCCTTCTCCACTGAGAACTTCCGCCGCCAAGTGTAAATCTGCTGGGGTTTGATATCGTGCCGTCGAGCGACGTCGGCAATCCTCGCATCCGGGTCGGCCGCCTCTTGCAGTATCGAAAGCTTCTCATCGTCGGACCAGTCACGCCGACGCTCGACGCCCGTCAAAATCTCCATACGGCCCATAGTTCATCCCTGATGACGTCTCTAATGACGGAATTAGTGACGTAACTTCAGGTGTTCGATGGAAATCTCAAAGGCTGGCTCACCGGACGCTTACAATCGCTGGACACGGGAGCGGGTTACTGCGCTGAGGTCATATCGCAAGATTCCAGTCTTCCGTGCCCAGATCGACGGGGTCTAGCCGTGGCTTAATTTGGGCGGTGCGGCGAAGTTGCTCGGGGTAACGCCAAAGACGCTGCGTCTGGCGGCCGAGGCCGGCGATATTGAGGGGACTCATCCGCTACCAGATGGCCCATGGATCTTCAACCGCTCAAAACTCGCGACCCCACAAGCACGTCAGGATCCTCGATCGTGCCCGGCAGAACCCTCGACACCCCACAGGATCGCATCCAGATCAGGGAAACTTGTTCTCTTCAACAACAACATAGAAAGATGGGCGTTATGAAACAGGATTGTAGTGTTCGAACCATGAAGGCAGTTGCGCGATGACGGTTATGGGGTCCGGCAATGGGTTGACCGAGACGTTATCGCGCTTGAAGGTTTTGACGAAGGCTTCGGCCATTCCGTTGGACTGGGGGCTTCGGATATACGAACTTACAAACGGACAAACGAACGCCTACAGCCATGAACAATTATTTAAAGATACTAACTTATCAATGAGCATATAAATCTTCTAACGAGACATGATCATATATCCCGCCTAACCCTAACCCTAACCCTA
>UCEY01000031.1 GCA_900471605.1 Hyphomicrobiales bacterium
GCCCGAGGATGACGACCTGAGAGCCCGAGGATCACGGAGGAAGGGGCGGAGCACACCACCCATCGGCGTCATCCTCGGGCTAGACCCGAGGATCCATCCGCGATGCGCCCGCAGAGAGCCGTTGGTGGCGGTTCCGCTTCGTCCTCGGGGGCGAGAGCCTGCTCCCGACACTGTTACACTTGTTGATCGCCTATCTCGCCGCTGCGGTTTGCCGGTTAAGAGAGTGTTTATAAATTCGTGAAAAATGAAGGGATATCTGCCGGTGGTCCGGGCCTGAGGGGCTTGGGTGGGATGACTGTGGCTGCCGGGCGATGCGTAACCTTTTGAGTAACCGCCTGCATGTGTTCGAGACGCGGGCGTCTGTACGGAGTAACCAAGATCATGAACAAGAAGCCATTCGCCCTGGCGATCTTCGCCGCATTCGCCGCCACGCCCCTCTGGGCCGCCGACCTCACCTCCTATTCGGAACCGCCGACCTATAACGAGCCAGCAGGTGCGCCGAAGGCTGGCTGGGGTGGCGCCTATGTGGGTGCCGATCTCGGCATGGCATCCCGCAAGCTGAACCCGTTCGACGGCGACAAGGGCCTCCTTCTCGGCGTTCACGGCGGCTACAACATGGACCTCGATTCCGGCGTCGTCGGCGGCGAAATCGAAGCCTCGCATCTCGGCAACACGGAAAGCCGCGTCCCCAGCGGCAAGATCACCGAAAAGGGCCGCGTCGCCGCCAAGGCCAAGGCCGGCGTCGGCTTCAACCAGACCCTCGTCTACGGCACCGCCGGCGTCGCGCTGACCAGCTTCGGCGGCAAGAACGGCACGTCCGGTCCGGACGGCTGGAAGCCGGGTTATGTTCTGGGCGCCGGCGTCGAGCAGAAGCTCACCGACAACCTCTCGGCCCGCTTCGAATACAACTACACCATGACCAACGACGTCCGCAGCTCGGCGGGCGGTGCCAGCTCGCGCACCGACGTGGTCGACCAGACACTCAAGGCCGGCGTGAACTACAAGTTCTAGGATGAAAACCGTCCGGCCCCGCGTGATGTGAAGGCGGGGTTTCGGGCGGGGTGAAGAATCGCAAAGCGCCGCGCGCCGGAATGGCACGCGGCGCTTTGGCTTTGATGGCCGGTCTCAGCGCACGGTCTCTGTCACGGTCTCCGTATCGAGGTGGTCACGGACCTGGTCGATCCTGCCGACAGCGGGACCGACGCCCAGCGTATCCTGTGCCCATCCGAAGGCTTCGTCGCTGACGGGGGCGCCCGCGAAATCCTTCAAGGCCTCCCGCAGCGCCGTTTCGCCGAGCTCGGGATCCGTCGCCGCGGGCTCGATGCCGTTTTTCAGCTCGTATTGCGCATAGGCCGTCACATAGGCCGAGAGCGACGCCATCCGCGGATCGTTGCTGTTGAGGTAGGCGTTGTAATTGCGCTTCAGGGAGTTCAGCCCTGCCAGTTTCGAGGCCGGTTTGGCTTTCTCAGCGGGCACCGCCTTGGCGACCTGCCGGCCGGCATCCTTCTTTGCCCGCTCCTTGCCGGAGCCGAGACTGGCCGATATCGAGCGGCTCTTGCCGGAATGGCCATGGCTGACGGTGCCGCGGTCCGCGGCCTTGTCGTGCCCGCCGCCATTTCCGCCGCCGCCGTTTCCACCGCCATTACCGCCACCGTTGCCGCCTTTGGCGAATGCGGACCCGGCAAAACCGGCGACGCCTCCGCCCGCGGATACCGCGGCGAGCGCCAGGACGACGATGCCGTTCCTGAGGACCTTGTTCATCTTCACCGATCTTTTCCTTCTGCCGTGCGGAAGCCGAGGGACTCACCCAAGCCTCATGCTTTCGCGTGTCATAGCAGTCTGGCGCAGCAGCCCCTATAAATCCATGGGACTAGGACCAAAGAGCTTGGCTTCGGGACCAAGGTCGGAACGCTTAAAGAGAGATCGGCACCTAGATCTGTCAAACCGGATTACACGTCATGCCGTTCCGTCTGGCATTGGCAATGCAGTCGCTTTTATTCACGTAAGATTCCGTTGAAGCCCCGACCTCTCTGCCATTAGATGCTGTACGCTTCCAACGCCACTGAGTGCCGCTTTGATAAATCTCCCAGGTGTCACCGTTCGTATCCCTGCACGTCGGCATATCAGTACTCCCTTCGCTAGAGGAAGGAATAGCTAGGTGATTCCGATGCGCGGCTCTACGAACTGGCCACAGCCACAGGTGGTTGCTTTGATGGTGGTTAGTTGTTTGACAGAAATGCCTCGTTGGGAGCGGCTTACCGATTTGGCGATACCTTGCCCCGCGCCACGCGGAGCACGAATCATCAAGCCAAGTGGTACGAAGGCTGGCTAATTGACATTGAAATTGACGGGAATGGGCTTCTCTTTTTCTCGGAAACAGGCCTGAGAGCGTCTATTGTCATCGTATGTGCTAAAGCGGATACGGTGCTTTCATGCTCGGGGTCATCAAATATGAAGGTTGAAAGGACGAGATTATTATGAAGAACAAACTGAAAAACGGCGCTTCGATTGTTCTCTACAAGAGCGTAGCGATATAGGAATTGGTCCGAGACACTCCACGTTCCTTGCTGCATCGTCCTGAATCTGCCCAAAAAGTCCAATTCTCTAGGAAGGGTATCTTCGAGTAAATTTTTGGAAGTGTGCATGTAAACCGTGATGCGAGAGTTTTTAGATGCGATGCGGCTCGCAACGGAATAGTAAGTAGCTAACGTAAGTTTCAAGCCAAAGAGATTAATGTGCTCTTTTTGCTTGGGTCCAAGCGATACAATCGCTACGCTTTCACCATAGAGGTTTTTAAACTTTTTCTCTTCGCGTTTATTGCCGTAGCGCCCGTTCGTGATCTCCTCGTAAGTTTCGGGGCAGTGCCGAAATAGTCCCCTAGCAGCGATATCGAAATCAGCTTGATATTTTTCTGACAGATTTTGGAGCGATCCAAACTTCGATAAGAATGCTACAACGGTATCGGTTTTGCGCGAGGCCCGATTACACTCTCTACAGGTTGGAAATTCAAACCCAGCGGGCCGGTGCTTGTTCAGAAACATGAAGCGCGGCGGGATGTGTTCGATTTCGTCAGCCTTTTTCACCCCACCACAAAAACAGCAGACGGGATGACCGGAAAAGAACTTCCGTCGATATTTGTTGGATTCTCCCATTGCATCCTCTTAACCGCAATCAGTCCAGGCGTGCCTGGACTGATTACCTTCTCCATTAAAAATTCTGCAAATCAGCTGCACCCGCTCGTCGCACCGCACGTGTCGCACTTCTCGCAGGTCCCGTTCCGGACCATCGTGAAGTTCTGGCACTCGCCGCACATGTTCCCCGTATACCCCTGGGCAATCGAGCGCATCCGGCGTTCGTTTTCGACCTTCTTGGCTTCCGTCTTGGCGGTCGCTGCTTCGTCGGCGGCCTTGTCGGAGAAGAGGGCGGTCGTGGCGGCCTGTTCTTCAGCCAGTTCCTCGACGATCTCTTCGGCGAGTTCCTTGGCGCGCTCCTCGTAGTCCCGCTTGAAGGAGACGATCTCGGAGGTGGAGACGGCAACCGTCGGTTCCAGCTTGCGGGCGGCGGCGCCGGCAAAGGCGGTGACGTTGGTGCCGGCCGAGGCACGCGCCGGCGCGGCGGTGGCGGCACCCTTGATCTCGGCGGCCGGGCGGTCGCCGCCGGTGCCGGAGACGAGCGTCGGCTTGTAGCCGCGGGTCAGGCCCTTGGAGACCACGTCCGCCTTGCCTTCGGAAACGCCGCGGCCGAGCGCGGTGTTGTTGAAGTCGGACGTATCGACATGCGCGAGGTCATGGCGGGAAAGATAGGAGATCGCCAGTTCGCGGAACACGTAGTCGAGGATGGAAGTGGCGTTCTTGATCGCGTCATTGCCCGTGACGATGCCGGCCGGTTCGAACTTGGTGAAGGTGAAGGCGTCGACATATTCCTCGAGCGGCACGCCATACTGCAGGCCGAGCGAGACGGAGATCGCGAAGTTGTTGATGAAGGCGCGCAGCGCCGAACCTTCCTTGTTCATGTCGAGGAAGATTTCGCCGAGACGGCCGTCATCGTATTCGCCAGTGCGCAGGAAGATCGTGTGTCCGCCGATCTTCGCCTTCTGGGTATAACCCTTGCGGCGGCCGGGCAGCTTTTCCTGGGTGCGGACGACCTTTTCGATGATCCGCTCGACGATCTTTTCGGTGATCGTCACGGCCTGGGCTGCTGCCGGCTGGGCCAGCAGTTCCTCGACGGCGTCTTCGGCATCGTCCTCGTCGATCAGCGACGCGTTGAGCGGCTGCGAGAGCTTGGAACCGTCGCGGTAAAGCGCGTTGGCCTTGAGGCCGAGCTTCCAGGACAGCATGTAGGCGGAGCCGCAATCCTCGACGGTCGCGTCGTTCGGCATGTTGATCGTCTTGGAGATCGCACCCGAGATGAACGGCTGGGCGGCCGCCATCATGCGGATATGGCTTTCGACCGAGAGGTAACGCTTGCCGATCTTGCCGCAGGGATTGGCGCAATCGAAGACCGGCAGATGCTCGGCCTTCAGGAAGGGGGCGCCCTCGAGCGTCATCGCGCCGCAGACATGGATATTGGCCGCTTCAATGTCCTTCTTCGAGAAGCCGATATGTTCGAGCAGGTTGAAGCTCATGTCGGCGAGCTGTTCGTCGGTGACCTTGAGCGTGCCCTTCAGGAAGTCGGCACCTAAAGTCCACTGGTTGAAGACGAACTTGATGTCGAAGGCGGCCTTCAGCGCGCCGTTGACGGCTTCGATCTTCTCGTCGGTGAAACCCTTGGCGCGGAGCGAGCCGGGGTTGATGCCGGGCGCCTGGTTGAGGTTGCCGTGGCCGACCGCATAGGCCTCGATCTCGGCGATCTGGCTTTCAGAGTAACCGAGCGAGCGCAGCGCGTCCGGGACGGCGCGGTTGATGATCTTGAAGTAACCGCCGCCGGCGAGCTTCTTGAACTTGACGAGCGCGAAATCGGGCTCGATGCCGGTCGTGTCGCAATCCATCACCAGGCCGATCGTGCCGGTCGGCGCGATGACCGAGACCTGCGCGTTGCGGTAGCCGTGCTGTTCGCCGAGCGCAAGCGCCTTGTCCCAGGCGGCCTTGGCATGGGCGGCGAGGTCCTGGTCCGGGTTTTCCGAATGGATCAGCGCGACCGGGTTGACCGACAGTGCCTCATAACCGGAGGTCTCGCCATGGGCGGCGCGGCGATGGTTGCGGATGACCCGCAGCATGCTGTCGCGGTTCGGCGCGTAGTTCGGGAACGGGCCGAGCTCGGAGGCGATTTCCGCCGACGTGGCGTAGGAAATGCCGGTCATGATTGCGGTCAGCGAGCCGGCGATGGCGCGGCCTTCCGGAGAGTCGTAGGCGATGCCGGTCGACATCAGCAGGCCGCCGATATTGGCGTAGCCGAGGCCGAGCGTGCGGTACTGGTAGGAGAGTTCGGCGATCTGGCGCGACGGGAACTGCGCCATCATCACCGAGATTTCGAGGACGACGGTCCAGAGCCGCGTGGCATGTTCGTAATCGGCGATGTTGATGCGGGCCGTCGCCTTGTCCTTGAACTGCAGGAGGTTCATGGAAGCGAGGTTGCAAGCCGTGTCGTCGAGGAACATGTATTCCGAGCACGGGTTCGAGCCGCGGATCGGGCCGCCGGCAGGCGACGTGTGCCAATCGTTCATCGTCGTGTTGAAATGGATGCCCGGATCGGCGGACGCCCAGGCGGCGTAGGAGATCTGTTCCCAGAGGTCCTTGGCCTTCAGCGTCTTCATTACCCTTCCGTCCTTGCGGGCGGTGAGGTTCCAGTCGCCGTCGTTCTCGACGGAACGCAGGAAATCGTCCTTGAGCGAGACGGAGTTGTTGGAGTTCTGGCCGGAGACGGTCAGATAGGCTTCCGAATCCCAGTCCGTGTCATAGGTCTTGAATTCCAGGTCCTTGTAGCCCTGGCGGGCGAACTGGATGACGCGGCCGACATAGTTTTCCGGAACCTGGTCCTTCTTGGCGGCCTTGATCTCGCGCTTCAGCGCCGGGTTCTTGGCGGGGTCGAAGCAATCGTCGCCATTGTTGTCATATGCGCCGCCTTCGCAGTTGAGGCAGGCCTTCATGATGGCCTTCAGGTGCTTGGAGACGATCTTGGAGCCGGTGACAAGGGCGGCGACCTTCTGCTCTTCCTTGACCTTCCAGTTGATGTATTCCTCGATATCCGGATGGTCGATGTCGACGACCACCATCTTGGCAGCGCGGCGGGTGGTGCCGCCCGACTTGATGGCGCCGGCGGCGCGGTCGCCGATCTTCAGGAAGCTCATCAGGCCCGAGGAACGGCCGCCGCCGGACAGCTTTTCGCCTTCGCCGCGCAGCATCGAGAAGTTGGAGCCGGTGCCGGAACCGTATTTGAACAGGCGCGCCTCGCGGACCCACAGGTCCATGATGCCGCCTTCGTTGACGAGGTCGTCCTCGACCGACTGGATGAAGCAGGCATGCGGCTGCGGATGCTCATAGGCCGACTTGGACTTCGTCAGCTTGCCGGTGAAGGGGTCGACATAGAAATGGCCCTGGCCGGGGCCGTCGATGCCATAGGCCCAGTGCAGGCCGGTATTGAACCACTGCGGGGAATTGGGGGCGACGCGCTGGGTGGCGAGCATGTAGGCAAGCTCGTCCATGAAGGCGGCCGCATCTTCCTCGGATGTGAAATAGCCGCCCTTCCAGCCCCAATAGGTCCAGGTGCCGGCGAGACGGGAGAAGACCTGGCGCGCATCGGTTTCGGAACCGTACTGCTCTTCCTTCGGCAGTGCCTTCATCGCTTCCGTGTCAGCTACAGAGCGCCACAGGAAGGAGGGGACGTCGTTTTCCTCGACCTTTTTCAGGACCTTCGGAACGCCGGCCTTGCGGAAATATTTCTGGGCCAGAACGTCGGTCGCGACCTGGGAGAACTGCGCCGGCACGTCGATGTCGGCAAGCCGGAAGACGATCGAGCCGTCCGGATTGCGGATTTCGCTGACCGCCTTGCGGAATTCGATCTCCCCGTAGGCGCCGGTAGCTGGCTTGGTAAAACGACGTTCGATGCGCATTGCCTTAAGTCCCTCGTCTGTTGGCGCCTGTGGAAAGGCGCAGATGTGCCGCTCCAGCCCACACGTTCGACGCGCGCAGCCGGTTGAATGTTCCCGATCCCAGGTGAAACATCTTTCGATGCGAACCTGTATGTTGTGGTGATAACGGCTGCAACACTACTACATATAGTATTAACAGAATCTTTCCGCTAGTCCCAGCCGTTGTTCCGGAGCGGAAAATCGAGCACGCACGGAGACCTGTCAGCAACCCGCCCCTCATAGCCGGACTGCATGGTCTTTTCCCGTCAAACTCGAAGAAGAACCGGCCTCGTTAATTCCGGTCCAGTCGCCGCCGCAACGTAAGGGACACTGTCGAACTACCCGAGAGATTCGTCAAGGCGTAGATTGCAACGCTTTTGTAACCACAAGATATTGTGGTTTCTGGCTGTGGATAACGGGGATGGGGAAATAACCAAGGAATCTCAGGCAGTTGCGAAGGTGGCTTGAAGCTTGCTCAGGCGGGGGCCGAAATATTTCGTGACAGCCTGACCGAGCGATAAGCCCGGCTTAGTGGGGTTTTTAAGGACGTGGCGTACCATATTGAGGCGTAGTATGAATTTTCACCCACTAGTAATAGACGCGCCCGCACCGGTTTGCGTCCGGGCGGGCGAGTGACAAGGCGGGAGGTTTCCTGCAAGCGCGGGCGAGAATCAGCCCTTGGTGCCCTTGGCGATCGGCTCCTGGTAGGTGAAACCCATGTCCCAGGGAAAATAGATCCAGGTGTCCTGGCTGACTTCGGTGACGAAAGTGTCGATGGTCGGCACGCCGGAAGGTTTTGCGTAGACGCAGGCGAAATGCGCCTTGGGCAGCATGGCGCGCACTTCCGATGCCGTCTTGCCGGTATCGGTGAGGTCGTCGACCACCAGCACGCCGGCACCTTCGTCGACCGTCAGTTCGGGGGTGATTCCCTTGAGCAGGTTCATTTCGCCCTGGTTGACGTAGTCGTGATAGGAGGCGATGCAGACGGTCTCGATCAGCCGGATATTCAGTTCGCGCGAAATGATCGCCGCCGGCACCAGTCCGCCGCGGGTAATACAGACGATGGCGCGGAAATCCTGGCCGAGGCCGGCGAGCCGCCAGGCAAGCGCCCGGGCGTCGCGGTGGAATTGATCCCAGGAAACGGGAAAGGCTTTTTCGGGAAGAGACATGAGGCTGGCCACCATTAGCGAAAGCATGTTGTTGGCTCTCGCTAATAGCGGCAATTCGCCCGTTGACGCAAGGATTTGTCAGCGGGAAAGCAAAGTCAGCGCCGTCATCGAATCGAGCAGGTTGCGGGTGACGCCGCCAAACAGCATTTCCCACCAGCGCGAATGGCCGTAACCGCCCATCACCAGAAGGTCGACGCTGCCTTCGGAAAGGTGGTTCTCGATTGCCGCGGCGGCAGACTTGCCGCTCTTTCCCTGTGTCGACAGCGTCACGTTGATGCCGTGCCGGGCAAGCGTGGCGGCAATCTCGGCGCCCGCCATTTCCGGCGTCTGGTCGCCGCGGTCGCCGGGATCGACGCAGAACACCTCGACGCTTTCGGCCCCCTTGAGGAAAGGCATCGAATCGAAGGTTGCCCGCGCCGCCTCCCGCGAACCGTTCCAGGCGATCATCACCCGCCTGATCGGCTGCGGCACCTTCATCGTGTAGGGGATGAGCAGCATCGGCCTTCCGCTGTCGAACAGGAAGGTTTCCAGATCGGCGCGGTGATCGGCATGGGCGGGATCGCTCTGGCTTGCGACGATCAGGTCGACCGCGTGGGCGGTGTCCATCACCGAATGGGAACCGTAACCGGCCGACGACATGAAGCTGCGCCATTCGGTGGAAAGACCCTCGCGGGCCGATTGCGCCTTGAAGATCCGCTCGACTTCCGCCGTTTCCTTCTGCGCCGCGTCCTGCAGGATCTGCACGGCGGCGGGGTCGGGAATTTCCATCGGCGCGATCAGCGGCACGGCGGCGAGCGTTTCGGCATGCACGCCGATCAGGTGAGCGGAAAACCGCTCGGCGAGCGCAATCGCGAAATCGGTGATCTGCCTGGCGTTTTGAGGTGTGTCGAGAACGGCGAGAATGGTCTTGTAGGCCATGGCTGTGTCTCCTCATCAACTGGTTCTGCGGGATTGGAAACCAGTGTCAGATAAATACGTGTGTCGCACCTTGATCCCGGTCAAGGAGTGGACGACCGGCAATCGGGAGACGGATTGCCGCGGCGCGCCCGATCAGGCGTCGGCCGTCGGATTGGTGGGGATTTTTGCCCGGTCGATGCCGGCGATCATCTCCGTCACGGCCTCGGCGGCCGCATCGAGAACCTGCGGATCGCGGGCGCGCACGACGATTTCGGTCGAGAACCGCTGACCGTCATATTTGGGATAGGAGCCGATGCTGGTCTCGGGATGCGCCTTCTGCACGGCCGACAGCAGTGTGCCGATATCGCCTTCGCCATAGGGGCAGGGGAGCGCCCGCGACAGCATTTTCGCGCCGGAGCGCAGCATCGGCAGCACGTTGTCGACCATCGCCTGGAAGACCTGCGGCACGCCGGCCATGACATAGACATTGCCGATGATGAAGCCCGGGGCGGTCGAGACCGGATTGGGAATATGCCTGGAGCCTTCGGGCATGCGCGCCATGCGCTGGCGCGCCTCGGTGAATTCCATCTCGCGGCGCCTGTACATGTCGGCGAGCAGCCTCATCGCCTCGGGATCGTGGATGCAGGGCACGCCGAAGGCTTTCGAGATCGCATCGGCGGTGATGTCGTCATGGGTCGGGCCGATGCCGCCCGAGGTGAAGACATAGTCGTAGCGGGCGCGCAGCGCATTCAGCGCCTCGACGATCGCATCCTCCTCGTCGGCGACGATGCGCACTTCCTTGAGGTCGATGCCTGATAGCGTCAGCAGATCGGCGAGATGGCCGATATTCTTGTCCTTGGTCCGGCCTGACAGAAGTTCGTCGCCGATGGCGAGCATGGCGGCGGTGACGATCAAGGATGGTTGCGACGCTTCAGACATGGATATTCCTCCGTAAGTGCCACACTCCTAAGCCCAATTTTTTCAAGGCAGAAGCGATTTTGTGACGAGGGGTGCAGAAAGGGCAACTGTTACGAATTTGTGTTAGCCAAGCGAAAAATCGTCTCCAGATGCTGAACAGTGCGTAGACCCCGCGAGGGCTGTCGCTCCCCCGTGAAGCCGTTACATGTGAACACGGTTGTGGCCGCAGACGGCCTTGTTCACATAATCAGACATCCCAATGGAGAAGATCATGGCAAAGGTTCTCGTGCTTTATTATTCCGCTTACGGCCACATCGAAAAAATGGCCTATGCCGTTGCGGAAGGCGCGAAGTCGGCAGGCGCCGAGGTGACGGTCAAGCGCGTTCCGGAACTGGTTCCGGAAGAGGTCGCCAAGGCCTCCTATTACAAGATGGACCAGCAGGCTCCGGTCGCGACCGTCGACGAACTGACCGAATACGACGCGATCATCGTCGGCGCCGGAACCCGATTCGGCACGGTCGCCTCGCAGATGCGCAATTTCTGGGATCAGACCGGCGGCCTCTGGGCGCAGGGCAAGCTGGTCGGCAAGCTCGGCTCGATGTTCACCTCGTCGGCCACCCAGCATGGCGGCCAGGAATCGACCATCCTCGGCTTCATTCCCACCTTCCTGCACCAGGGCATGGCCGTGGCCGGCCTGCCCTATGCCTTTGCCGGCCAGATGGGCACCGAGGAAGTCAAGGGCGGCTCGCCCTACGGCGCCAGCACGATCACCAACGGCGACGGCTCGCGCCAGCCTTCCGAGATCGAACTCGAAGGCGCAAAATTCCAGGGCGCCCACGTCGCCAAGCTGGCAGCCAAGCTCGCCGGCTGAGCGGTTTAAGAAATTGCTTCACGAAAGGGCGCGGCGAGAAATCTCCGCGCACTCAGATTGCTGAAAAACCTATTTAACTCCTCAAAAGCCGGCTTTGATTCCGATCAGTTCTCTTTTCGATTCAGAAACGCTCCGTGAATCTGCATCTCATCGAAAGCTCGGGGGCAACAAGCCAATTGGCGCCATATGAGCACCAGTCAGCTTTTGTATGGCGTCCTAAAATCGCAGTTTTCCGCATATTCAGGCGCGATTTGGACCAGAGTTAACGCCAGTTCTGGAACCACTCGTCGATTGCAGGAGTGTTATCGACCAAGCATTGATGGATCGGACCATTATGCACCTGTGAGCAGATAGCTACCGCGATTGCGTCTGAATGGTAGCCTTTGTTGTAAGCTTCGCGGGCAATTCTCATCATCGCGTCACGCTTGAAGACTTCCCCATATGGAAGAAACTGGTGTGCCGCCGGCACAGCCAGACCAAGTTTTCCCGCCAGGATGGAGACCGCACAGCCCGCGCCCTCATTATGGCCTGTGTCACCGCGAGACCAGTTTAAATTGGAACTCACGGTGGTGTTGTTTTTACACACTGCGTCGGCATGAGCTCCTGCCGCGGCAGCAAGGAAAATCATCCCGGCGGTAAACAATCGAAGAGTTTGCATGGAAATCCCCCAGATTTGCACTTTGCATCAATAATCTGAAATATTCCCAGATATCCTACAAGGGCGAAATCTCGCCCTCGGCAATCTTAGGGGGAAACCGAGAGGTTAGGGATTGAACGAGAGTACAGGTACTCCGAGGCGAGGGATCGCCGCGCCCTTCCGCATTCCGCCGATCCGGCCGGTCACGCTTTTTCTCGACCGGCGAACCGCTTCCGCAATTTGGGTGCTTGACGACGCCCCGCAAGTTCAAGAAACAGGACGCCCATGCGGACGTGGCGAAACTGGTAGACGCAAGAGACTTAAAATCTCTCGGCCTTTGGTCATGCGGGTTCGATCCCCGCCGTCCGCACCAAACCTGCCCCTGCCTGCAACCGTTTTCGCTGAAGGCCGTTTGATATCCACCGTGATGGAGGCGTGTTTTGGGCTTTACCTTTGCCATCGGCGACATCCACGGCTGCCTGGCGCAGCTGAAGGAACTGCTCGGGCATGTGGAAGACCACGCGCCTTCCGGACACGTGGTGTTTATAGGCGACTATATCGATCGCGGGCCGAAGAGCCGGGGCGTGCTCGACCTCGTCACGGCGGGGCCGAGGAGGGAGGGCTGGCGGTGGACGGCGCTCAAGGGCAATCATGAGGACATGATGGTCCGGGCGCATCAGAACCGTGGGCATGACGAACTCATCTGGATCGACAATGGCGGCCGTGAGACGCTGGAATCCTTCGACGGCTACGTGCCGCCGGACATGCTGGAATGGTGCGCGCATCGCCCGCTGATCCTTGTCGACGAGCACCGGATCTTCGTGCATGCCGGCGTCGACGAAACGTTGCCGCTCGAAGGCCAGTGGGAGCGCGACCTGCTCTGGAAGCGGTTCCCGAGCGACGAGGATGGCGAATTCTGGGGCCGGCATCTGTGTCACGGCCATACGCCGCTTCCGGGCAATCCGCAGACGATCGGCAACCGCACCAATATCGACAGCGGCTGCGTGTTCGGCGGCGAACTGACCTGCGCCGTCTTCGACGACGACGAGCCGGGCGGACCGATCCGTTTCCTCCGCGTGCCGGGTTAGTGCCGCCAGAAGACTGGCGTCAGGAGGACGAGCACGGTCAGGATTTCGAGACGGCCGAGCAGCATCATCAGCGACAGCAGATAAAGGGCGGGATCGCCGATCGTCGAGAAGTTGCCGACGGGGCCGACGATCGGGCCGATGCCGGGGCCGACATTCGACAGCGCGGTGATCACCGAAGACATGGCGGTCAGGATATCGTAGCCGAACAGCGTCATGCCGACGCTGCCGACCACCCAGAGAAAAATATAGAGGCTGACGAACAGGAAGACGGCGCGCTGCGTTTCCGCATCCACCGTCAGGCTGCCGTAGCGAACGGGATAGACGGCGTTCGGATAGATGAGCTTGTTCAGTCCGGCGCGGATGACGTTGAACATCACCACGAAACGATAGGCTTTGATGCCCCCGGCGGTCGACCCGGAGCAGCCGCCCATGAACGTGGCGAAAAAGGCGACAAGCACGGCGAACGGTCCCCACAATGTGTAGTCGTCGCTTGCAAAACCGCCGGTCGACAGGATCGAGGTGATGTTGAAGAACGAATGGATCAGGGCGTCGTCGAGTTCGATACCGTTTTTCAGGTGATGATAGATGGCAAGTAGGATCGAGATGACGCACAGATACCCCAGGAAAACGAGGATTTGCGGGTCGCGCAGCGTATCCAGCCGGCCGCGCACGGCAAGCAGGATGAGGACTGAAAAAGGCAGGCTGCAGATTGCAAGGAAGATCGTGCCGACGACGAGAAGCACGTTGTTGTCGAAATAGGCAAAGGACATGTCATGCGTCGAGAAACCGGCCGTGGCGACAGTCGACATCGCATGGTTCAGCGCATCGAAATGATCCATGCCGGCAAGATCGTAGGCGATTGCGCAGGCAAGGGTCAGCAGCACGTAGACGATCAGGAAGGCCCGGGTGAAGCTTGCAAGCCGGGCGAACGGCTTGTCGTTGGTCTCCGACGATTCGAGCTTGAAGATCGAGGCGCCGCCGACTTTGAGGAACGGCAGCACGAACAGGCCGAGGCCGACGATGCCGATGCCGCCGAGCCAGGAAAGCAGCGAGCGCCAGAGCAGGATGCCGGGCGGCATGGTATCCAGCCCGACGATGACCGTCGAACCGGTGGTGGTGATGCCGGAAATCGATTCGAACAGTGCCTGCGCGAAGGAAAGCTCGTGCTCGGCAAGGAACAGCGGGATGGCGCCGACCAGCGAGAACATCGCCCAGAGAACGTTGACCAGCAGGAAGCCGAGACGCTTGTTGAAGACCGGCGGGGGGCCGCGGGTTGCGAGTGCCGTTGCCGTTGCAAGCCCGCCGACCATGAAGCCGGACATGGCGAACACCTGCCAGTCGTCATGCCCGTAATAAAGGTCCACCAAGGCCGGCAGGAACATCGCCAGCGACAGGTAGAGTGCGCAGAGCGCCGTCATGTAGATGACCGACCGGAGAAGATTGGCGTTCAAAAAATGGTTGTCCCGAAGTTCGCGGCAACTGAAAGAAGCTTTGTCTCAGTCGTAAGCCTATGGCATAGCGGGACCATTCTTGAAATTCAATGGATGGCCGATGTGACCAGGGCGAGCGTGAGCGTGGCGGGTGTGACCAAGGCGGGCGTGGACGAAGCAAGGGTGGCGATGCGGGAGATTTTTCCCGAGACGCCGCTGCAGATGAACGAGCACCTGAGCCGCCGTTACGGCGCCGAGATCTGGCTGAAGCGCGAAGACCTCTCGCCGGTCCGCTCCTACAAGATCCGCGGCGCCTTCAACTTCCTGCGCAAGGCGATTGCCGCAGGCGCGAGCGGCAAGACCTTCGTCTGCGCCTCGGCCGGCAACCACGCGCAGGGTTTTGCCTTCGTCTGCCGCCATTTCCAGGTGCCGGGCGTGGTCTTCATGCCGGTGACGACGCCGCAGCAGAAGATCGACAAGACCCGCATGTTCGGCGGTCCGTTCATCACCATCCGGCTGATCGGCGACATTTTCGACCAGTGCTATGCGGCCGCCCGCGCCCATGTGGAGGAGACCGGCGGCGTCATGGTGCCGCCCTTCGACGACGCCGACATTGTCGAGGGCCAGGCGACGGTCGCGGCCGAACTGCTTGAGCAGTTGCCCGACGGCGTCACGCCCGACCTGGTCATCCTGCCGGTCGGCGGCGGCGGGCTGTCGTCGGGCATGACCGGGTACCTGAAGGGTGTCGTGGCAGGAAAGGGCTTTCTGTTCACCGAGCCGGAGGGCGCCCCGAGCCTGAAGAAGAGCCTCGAGGCCGGCGGGCCGGTGACGCTCGCCAAGCTCGACAACTTCGTCGACGGTGCGGCCGTGGCAAGGATCGGCGACCTGAATTTCGAGGCCTTGAAAGGCTTTTCGCCGGATCAGGTCCTGCTCGTGCCGGAAAACGCCATCTGCGTGACGATCACCGAAATGCTCAATGTCGAGGGTGTCGTGCTGGAACCGGCCGGTGCCCTGTCGATCACCGCGCTCGACATGCTGGGCCGGGAAAAGCTCGCGGGCAAGACGGTGGTCTGCGTCGTCTCGGGCGGCAATTTCGATTTCGAGCGCCTGCCGGACGTCAAGGAACGCGCGATGCGCTATTCCGGCCTCAAGAAATATTTCGTGCTGCGGCTTGCCCAGCGCCCCGGCGCGCTGCGCGACTTCCTCAATCTGCTTGGCCCGGAAGACGATATCGCCCGGTTCGAATACCTGAAGAAATCGGCGCGCAATTTCGGCTCGATCCTGATCGGCATCGAAACTGCAAGACCGGAGAATTTCGCGGGCCTGATCGAACGTTTCGAGGCGGCGG
Organism: Hyphomicrobiales bacterium; assembly: GCA_900471605.1. Classification (GTDB taxonomy): domain Bacteria; phylum Pseudomonadota; class Alphaproteobacteria; order Rhizobiales; family Rhizobiaceae; genus Neorhizobium. Next base: position 15,425 of record UCEY01000031.1, read on the forward strand.
GCATGGGGTATCAGGACATTACCGAAAACGAGATCCTCGCCAACCTCGTCATTTGAGCACGGTCTTAAGCCAGGCGATCGTCCGGTCGGCAAGCGGTCCGGTCGTCGCCGGCGAGATGATGTCGCCGGCAATCACATGGTTGACGGGATCCCCGGTCGTGCCGACATCGAAAAGCGCGTGAGGCCCGCCCCAGCGGCCGGCGACCGTGCGCACCTTGTCGGGCCGGATGACTTCGTCGAGCGAGGAATAGAGGAAGAGGGCCGGCGTCTTCACCTGCTCGACCGGGCTCTCGACGGAAAGTTTGACCAGCGCCGCCATCGGCAGCAGCGCACGTGTCGGATAGCGGGTCGTCCAGTGGGCGGCATGGCGGTCGTTATAGGGCGTGAAGCCGCGGCTCTCGCCGAGCAGCAGCCTTGAAAGCTGTGGCGCGACCGGCGTCGTCAGCAGGAAGGCGCCGAAACTGTTGATGCCGTAATTCGGCGAAAGAAACACGGCAGCGGAAATGCGCGGCGCGATCTTCGGATCGGCAAGCGCCAGCGTCGCAAGCGAAGCGCCGGTCGAGGTGCCGATGACGATAACCCGGTTGCCGACCGCTTCGCCGATCGCGAGACTTTCGGAAAAATCCTTGAGCCAGTCTTCGAGGTTTGGCTCCCCCATGGCATCGCCGCTGCGGCCATGGCCGGCAAGCCGCGTGAAATAGAGATTGGCGCCGAGCGCTGCCGCGACGAGGTCGGGCAGGGGGCGTATCTCTTCGGCCGAAGCCGAGAAACCGTGCACATAGACGATGGCGAAAGGCGTCTTCGCCTTCGTCGCCGGATCGGCCCAGACGACCCGCTTGGCGGCGCCCGGTCGTACATCCGGGAAACGGCTTTCTTCCTCAGCAAGATAGGCGTCGATATCGGCGCCGAGGCGGGTCTCGTCGAAAGCGGGAAAACCGTCAGCGGGCATGCGCGGGCCGGACATCAATATCCCTCCGAAAGCGGCAACCAGGATCGCGCAGACATAAATGGCCGTCCGCCATGACAGGAATCTCCTCCGCATCCGGGGCTCCCTCCGAACGGAGGGAATGATAGGCGGGCTTGATGACGGCGGGAAGTCTTGTCTGCCGCAGATCGTTGGATTAGCCGCAGACATGCGGCCGAGCGGGCAGGGCGCAGAAGCCGCGACGCTCCACCTCGGGCCGCGTCTTCTCGATGACATTGGTCCAAACGAAGCCCGGAAATCCCGACGGCACCATGTCCCAGGTGTCGCGGTCGTCTATGCCGGATGATCCGGCGTCACCGGCCTCGAACGGGCCGATCAGCACGACATCCGATCCCGCCGCCCGTATCCGGCCGTAAAAACGCTCCGGCCAGCCCCAGAGCAGGAAGGCGTAGTTGATCGGCACGGGCACGAGCGTGTTGCGGCAGGCCTCCGGCACGTGGCCGCTCCAGCCGAGCGCGAGATAGGTGAGAAGGCAGGATTTGGCCGTGCGGTTCGAGTAACCGGGAAGGCCCGTGACCAGCCCTACTGCTTTTTCGGTCGGCTCGCTGCCGCCATAGACGCCGAAGGCCGCGGCCCGGGCGGCCGACCGGCTGTTGAGCAGGGCGGCGAGCGCTTCGCCCTCTTCCGCGCGGCGGCTTTTGAAATTGATCAGGAAACGGCCGTCCGGAAGGGCGTCAAGAACCTCCGGCAGGGTCGGCATCAGGGCCTTGCCCTCTCCCCGGAACGGAAAGGTCTTACCCCCATCGGCCGTATAGCCGTAGCCGATATCGAGCGTCTTCAGGATGGTCATCGGTGTCTGTTCGGTGACGCCCTTGCCCTCGGTGCGGCAATCGAGGGTCCAATCGTGGAAGACGGCGAACTGCTTGTCCGGCGTCAGATGTACGTCGAGCTCGACCACGTCGGCTCCCGCGTCGAAGGCGGCCTTCATGCCGGCCACGGTATTCTCCAGAAAGGCATGTGTCGGCGGCAGCATCAGGCTCGCGGTACAGGTGTCGCTCTTGACGTTGGTGGTGTCGAAAAGCTGGTGCTGGCCGCGATGGGCTATGATCCTGAGCGGCTTGTCGTTTGGAAACCGGGAGAAGACGGTTGTATTGCCGATCCAGAGCGCGGCGGCGATGAGGAGGGGGAATGCTGCGGCGATCTTCCATTTCATGCGGAGGGTTCCTCTGTCGTGCGGATGGACATGAGACGTCCGAGCGCGACTTTTCCTTGGGTGCCCGGCTTCCGGCCTGTGCGGGAATATGCTAGGCAGCCGCCATGGCTTCGTTTCTGTCCAATATATTCTCGATGTTCTCCGGTGGCGGCAAAGCTGCCGAAGCACCCGCTGCTTCCGCAAAACCTGTCGAGCATGCCGGCTGCATCATCCATCCGACGCCGATCCGCGAAGGCTCGCAGTTCCGGCTGGCCGGGCGTATCGAGAAGGACGTGGAAGGCGAGACGCTGGTGCGCAATTTCGTCCGCGCCGACGTCTTCACCTCGATGGACGACGCGATCGAATACACTGTCCGCAAGGCGCAGCAGATCATCGACCAGAATGGTCCGTCGCTGTTTTCCGATGGGGAGAAGTCGCGCTCCGCGTGACGTGCGTTCCGCATTGTGATCGTAAAAATTGCGAGTCATACTCAAAATTAAGTCATTAGCGATAGCTTGAGGCATCTGTTCCGATGTCTTTACTGCGGTCGACTTTTGATGCGATCTCGCTGGTTATATTTTATGCTTTTTATCGGCTCCGGGTTTTCCGGCGGCCTTTTCCCGGCCCTTGCCTTCGCGGGCGATCTCCCTTCGAATGTGTCCCGGCTGGATATGACATGGGTTCTGGTCGCCGCCGGGCTGGTCATGTTGATGCAGGTAGGCTTCCTTCTGCTCGAAGCCGGCATGGTGCGCTCGAAGAACTCGATCAACGTCGCGCAGAAGAACCTTCTCGATTTCGTCTTTGGTGTCGTCGCCTTCGCCGCGGTCGGCTTCATGATCGCCTTCAGCCGTTCGAACGGTTTCCTGTTCGGGACGCAGAGCGAGTTCTATTTCCTGCGCGACCTGGACAGTTGGCAATCGGCCTTTTTTGTCTTCCAGGTGATGTTTTGCGGTACGGCTGCAACGATTGTGTCCGGCGCGGTCGCCGAGCGGATGAAGCTCCCGGCCTATGTGTTCGGTTCGCTGTTCATGTCGGGCCTGATCTATCCGGTCTTCGTCCATTGGGCCTGGGGGTCGGCCCTGTTTCCGAACGCGTCCGCTTTCCTGTCACAGATGGGTTTCGTTGATTTCGCCGGCTCCACTGTCGTCCATTCGACCGGCGGCTGGGTGGCGCTTGCGGCCTGCATGGTCATCGGCCCGCGCATCGGCAGGTTCAATGCCGACGGCACGCCGGTCCGGATCGCCGGTCACAGTCCGGTTCTCTCGACCACGGGCGCGCTGCTGCTGTTCATCGGCTGGATCGGGTTCAATGGCGGCTCGACGCTCGGGGTCTCCGACGAGGTCGCGCCGATCATCGCGAACACGGTGCTGGCGGGCGGCATGGGCACCTGCGTCGGCTATGTCATCGGCTTCTACCAGGACGGCGTCATCCTTCCGGAAAAATCGAATTCCGGCATGCTCGGCGGGCTCGTGGCGGTTACGGCCGGCTGCAATATTTTTGATCCCGCAAGCGCATTGATGGTCGGCGCGATCGGCGGCGCGGTGGCGATCTTCGGCAATGCCTTCATCGAGAGAACGCTCAGGATCGATGACGCGGTGGGCGCCATCGGCGTCCATGCCTTTGCCGGCGTTGCCGGAACGCTGCTCGTCGCGCTGCTTGCGCCGGTCGAGCAGCTGCCGGCGGGCGGCAGGCTGGCGCAGCTGCACGTGCAGCTCGTCGGGATCGGCGTCAGTTTCTACTGGTCATTCGGTCTCGGTTACGCCTTCTTCTGGGCCGTGAACCGGCTCATGCGCATTCGGGTATCGGTCAGGGACGAAGAGGACGGGCTGAACCTTGCCGAACACGCGACCCGTCTCGGCGTCGGCCATGTGGAAGATGCACTGACCGATCTTCTCGGCGGCAATGCCGATCTGCGCAAGCGCCTTCCGGTGGTGAAAGGCGACGAGGCCGAAAAGCTGACCGGGCTGTTCAACCGGCTGATGGACAATGTCGAAGAGGAGGAACGCAGCCGCGGAGAGCTGATGGAGCTTCGCCGCGACAACGAGGAGTCCGAGCGCGTCGCAGCGCTCGCCAACGCCACGTTCGAGGCGATCCTGATCCACAGCAATGGCATCATCGTCGACGGCAACGAACAGCTGGGCAAGATGATGGGCCTGCCGCTTGCCGAAATCATCGGCCGTTCCGTCTTCGACCTCCTGCATGACGGCGAGACGATCCGCGTCGCCGACATGATGAAGCTAAACGACGACAACAGCCACGAGATCGTCGCGATGCTGGCGAGCGGCGAGGGGATTCCCGTCGAGGCACGGGGCCGCGACATCCTCTATCGCGGCGAGAAGGCCCGTATCGGCTGCCTCGTCGATCTCAGGGAACGCAAACAGGCGGAAAGCCGGATGCGCTATCTGGCGCTGCACGATCCGCTGACCGGGCTCCCCAATCGGGTGCTGTTTTCCGAACGGCTGACCGAGCTGGTCGACGAGGCCGGGGACGGCAAGGGCTGCGGCGTCCTGATGGTCGATCTCGACCGCTTCAAGGATATCAATGACATCCATGGCCATCAGGCCGGCGATGCGGTGATCCGCGAGACCGCCGCGCGTCTTGCGGCCGTGGCCGGCGCCGACAACATCGTCGCCCGTTTGGGCGGCGACGAGTTCGCCGTCATCATCGCGCATATGTCCGATATCGACGAGCTCGAGAATTTCGGCAACCGGCTGCTGGTCGCGATGGCGGATCCGATCGATATCGGCCACGGTGAACAGGCCAATATCAGCGTCAGCATCGGCGGCGCGCTGTGCCCGGAACACGCCACGGACATGGACGCGCTGATTGGCTGCGCCGACGTCGCGCTCTACCACGCCAAAAATGCCGGCCGGAACGCCTGCCGCATGTTCAGGCGGGGCATGAACGAGCTGATCGAAAAGCGCCGGGCGCTGGAGGTCGATCTGGAAATTGCCCTGCAGGGCAATGAATTCGAACTCTACCTGCAGCCGCGCGTCGAGGCGGAAAGCGGCCTCATCATCGGTTACGAGGCGCTTTTGCGCTGGGTTCATCCGAAACGCGGAATGATCAGCCCCGGTGATTTCATCCCGGTCGCGGAAGCCTCCGGCAAGATCATCCGGCTCGGCGCCTGGGTGCTCGCCGAAGCCTGCAGGCTCCTGGAGGATCTCGACGGCCATATCAGCGTCAACGTCAGCCCGCTGCAGTTCCGCCATGCGGATTTCGTCACCGATCTTGCCGATCTTCTGAGAATCACGGGCGCCGATCCGCGCCGGATCGAGCTCGAAATCACCGAAAGCGTGCTGATCGAGGACGACAAGCGTGCCGTCCAGATCCTCAACGACCTGAAGCGCATGGGTTTCCACATCGCGCTCGACGATTTCGGTACCGGTTACTCGTCGCTGAGCTACCTGAGCCGCTATCCGTTCGATACGATCAAGATCGACCGCAGCTTCGTCAACAACCTGAACGTGGTCGATAACGCGCAGATCATCGTCCGCACCATCATCGACCTCGGCTCCGGGCTTGGCATGAAGGTCGTCGCGGAAGGTGTCGAGACGATCGAACAGGCACTGTTCCTCGCTCACGCGGGTTGCGACGAGCTCCAGGGCTATCTTCTCGGCAAGCCCCGGAAGGCCGGCGAAATCGTCCGCGAAGTCGATCCCGCGATCGCCACCCAGCTCCGCAACGTCCCCAAGAGGCTGCCGGAGATCCAGGATTACCCGTCATTCGAAAGCGAAACCTCCCTGCCGTTATTGCATAGTCATGCATAATGGCGATAATCCTGTCGGGTTGGAGAACTTGTAAAAAAGACAACGGTTACAGCGGCATAGTGCCTGCAGGAGGTTAAGGTAGATCGAAATGCAAGTGTTCAATCTAGCCCTCTTCCTTCTGGAAGCGGTGATCTATTTCACTGTCATGACCGCCTTCCTGCATTTCCGCCGCCAGATTGGACTTGGCGTATTTCTTGCCGCTCTCGGTGTCATGCATTTCATGGAGACCTATCTCGCGGCGGTCTTCTATATTGAACTTCCGTTCGGCACCGTTTCTCCCGGTTCTTCGGTCTTTTTTGCCGGCAAGCTGATGATGATTCTGCTTCTTTACTTGAAGGAGGATGCGGCAACCGTCCGCCAGCCGATCTACGGGCTTTTCCTCGGCAACCTGCTGACCGTCGGGATCGCCCAGATTCTCCAGGCGCACGAGGTCGTGGCGCTGCCGGGCGGCCGCGCCGCGGACATGGCTTTCCTCAACGAGATGGGCTGGCTGATGGTGTGGGGCACGGCGTTGCTTTACGTCGATGCGATCGGCATCATCCTGCTCTACGAGCGGCTCGGCCGCGTGCTGCGCAATAATGTCGTGCTGAGATTCGCACTCAGCGGCGCGGTTATGCTGACCTTCGACCAGGTTGGATTCTATTCGGCACTCAATATCCTCTTCAATGCGCCGCCTTCGGTCTTTTTCGGCGGCTGGTGTGCCAAGATGCTCGCCGTGGTTCTCTACGCGCTGCTGTTTGCCGTCTATCTCAAGATCGAGCAGATCCCGCGACTGGCCAGGTCGACGCGCGAGATCACCGACATCTTCAACGACCTGACGTTTCGCGAGCGCTATCAGGCGCTGCTTGCCAAGAGCGGCGTCGACGGGCTGACCGGCCTTTTCGACCGCGGCCGGCTGGAGGCGGATGTTCCCAAGCTCATCCACCGCTGTCTCGACCGCGGTACGGGACTCAGTCTCATCATCATCGATGCGGATCACTTCAAGCAGGTCAACGACCTGTTCGGCCACCTGAAGGGTGACGAGGTGCTGAAGGAAATCGCGCTCTGCCTGCAGGCCGGCTCGCGCCCGAGCGATCATCTCTCTCGTTTCGGCGGCGAGGAATTCGTGCTGATCCTGCCCGACACCGATCACGATACCGCCTTGACGATCGCGGAGCGTCTGCGCACCGCCATCTGCCGGTCGGTCATTCGTCCCGACGGTCAATGCGTGACGGTGTCGATCGGCGTGGCGACCGCTCCTGATGACGGACACGCGCTGGATGCGATGCTCGGGCGCGCCGACGAGCGGCTCTACCGCGCAAAAAATGACGGCCGGGACAATGTCCACGGCCGTCTCGGCAGGCTCGTTCCGTCAGGGGCAGGGACGGGTGCTTAGGCGGCGAGAGCAAGCTGCCGGTTGCGCTGCTGGGCGGTGGCGATAGCCTTTTCAGCAGCTTCCGGGCCGAAGGCGACGCCTTCGACATAGATGACTTCCACATCGGTCATCCCCAGGAAGCCGAGGACGGTCGTGAGGTAGGGGACGGCATGGTTCATGCCGGCGGCCGGACCTTCCGAATAGACGCCGCCGGATGCAAGCACGACATAGACCTTCTTGCCGGTGGCGAGGCCTTCCGGGCCTTCCGCCGTGTAGCGGAACGTCTGGCCGGCGCGGGCGACGTTGTCGATCCAGCTCTTCAGCGTCGAATAGATGTTGAAGTTGATGAGGCCCGTGGCGATGACCACCGTATCGGCTGCCATGAGTTCGGCGACCAGCTTGTCGGAATAGTCGGCGGCGGCGGCTTCCGCCGGGCTGCGGTCTGCGGCCGGCTTGCGGATCGCCGACGTGGTGACGCTGTCGAGATGCGGGATCGGATTGGCGCCGAGATCGCGATGCACGACCGAGGTGCCGTTGTCGCGGGCGCTCAGTTCGTTGGCGAGGTCATGGGCGACCTTGCTGGAGAGCGAGTCGTCGCCGCGCGGGCTCGAAGTCACGAGAAGAATGGAGGACATGGTTTGTTTCCTTGTCTGGAGATACGTCTGCAGCTTGGGTCTGCAGTTATCCGGGATTGGAGAAAGCGGGTGGATCCGCTCTGTTCGAGAGATTAGATAGGCGTGGACGCCCATCGATAAAACTGAGATAATCTCGAAGCGATCTATCGAAAATTTGGATGAAGACCATGGATGCCAATCCGACCCTCGACCAGTTGCAGGTGTTTCTCGCCGTCGCCGAAACGGGCAGCTTTTCCGCCGCTTCGCGCATGCTCAATCGGGCGCAATCGGTGGTGAGCTACACGATCGGCAATCTGGAGGCCCAGCTCGAAATGCCGCTTTTCGAGCGCAGCGGCGCCCGCCAGCCGAAGCTGACCGAAGCAGGCAAGGCGATGCTGACCGACGCACGCCGGATCGTCGCCGATCTGCAGGTGATGCGCGCCCGGGCGAAGAGCATCAAGCAGGGACTGGAGGCGGAACTGTCGCTGGCGCTGAGCGTGATGGTGCCCTCGGATGCCATGGTTTTGGAACTGCGGGAATTCCGCGACCGCTTTCCGAGCGTTACGCTCAATCTCAATGTCGGCGAACTTGGCATGGTCATGGACATGGTCATGAGCGGCCGGGCCGATATCGGCATCGGCGGGTCGATCCTTCGGCAGGAGGATTCGCTGACGATGGAGAAGATCGGTTATTCGTTCATGATTCCCGTCGCCGCTGCCGAACACCCGCTTGCAAATCTCGGCCGGCCTCTGACGATCGCCGACGTGCGCGAGGAAGTCCAACTGGTGGTGACCGATACGTCGGGCCTGACGAAAGGCCGCGATTTCAACGTCTTGTCCTACAGGACATGGCGCGTCAGCGACATCGCCACAAAGCACCAGCTGATCAAGGGTGGTCTCGGCTGGGGCGGCCTGCCGGCTTCAGTCGCCGGAAAGGACATCATGAACGGAAGTCTCGTGGCGCTCGATCTCGAAGCATACGAGCAGAGCGAGTACCCGCTCTATGCCATGCGCAAGACCGCAAATCCGCTCGGACCTGCGGGCCGGTGGCTGGTCGATGCCATGGAGCGCCGGCTTTCCAGCTGCCCGAGCCACGGTGACTTCAAGCAGATGCTCGGCATCGAATCCCGGGAGGCGCTTCCTCTGGCCGCCGAATAGCCGAAGCTGTTCCGGCCGGGCGCGTCGAGCGGGGTCAAAGCCAGTCGATGCGCTTGAGAATCCACAGCGTGCCCGCGGAAATAACCACGACCAGCGCGACGATGATCAGGAAAGCCCAGGTGTCGTTGACGCCGGGAATGCCGCCGACATTCATGCCGAAAAGGCCGGCGACGACGCTCGGCGGCAGGAGAAGGGCGGCGAGCGCGGCCAGCCGGTTGGAATTGCGCGCGATCCGCTCGCCGATGACCGTCGAAAGGTCGTCGTGAAGAATGCCGGTCCGGTCGCGGATGGCATCGAGATATTCGATGAACCGCATCAGTTTGTCGATCACCTCGCGAAAGCGGAGCTTGTCCCGCTCCTTGAGCCACGGCGCGTCGTCGTGCTCGATCCTGTTGAGCGCATCGCGTTGCGGCGCGAGATAGCGGCGCAGCTGCACGGCGCGGCGGCGCAGCAGCTTGAGCCTCTGGCGCACCTCGCTCGCTTCCCCCTTGAAAATCAGCTCGTCGAGTTCGTCGACCTCTTCGTCCATGCCGTCGAGCACCGGCTCCAGATCGCGGACGAGCTTGTCGCTGACGAGCGCCAGCAGTTCCCCCGCCTGCCGGGGACCCTTGCCGTTGTCGAGCGCCCGCCGGATATCGCGCAGCGCCGTGATGTAATGACCGCTGTCGCGCAATGTCACCAGCCGGTGTTCGTCCACCCAGATATGCAGGGGGACGAGGTCGATCTCGTCCGAGGTTTTTTCCGCCTCGTCCGGCGGGGCGGCGCAGACACCGCGCAGGATGATCAGCAGCCCGTCGCCCACGGGCTCGACGCGCGGGCGTGAATCCTCCGCGAGAAGCGCCTCCGCCACCAGCGGATCGAAGCCGCCATGGGTGTTGACCCATTCCGCCGTCGCCGGATGATCGCGCTCGAAATGCAGCCAGACGATACCGTCCTCCCGTTTCCAGCTGCAGGCCTCCGCCATGTTCATCGTCCTGCAGCCGCCGTGGCCGTCGAGGACGAGGACAAAGCGCAGGCCGGGCTCGTCACCGTAGCTCACCGCGGTCTTGGTCTTTTCGAGCATGGATGCGCGTCCTCCTCACGCGATTTCGAGCGATTTTATCAGCAAATATCTTGCCCGCGAAGTGTAACCATTCCCTTCATGGGGCGGACCGAGCCAAGCGCGCCGGCTGCGAGTTGACGCTGTTTCAACCTCTGCTATAACCGCGACACGGTCTGCAGTTCACCGAGGCGTCGCCGTCCCGAAAGGGAAGCTAAACCTGCTCATGACGAAGATGATCAGCACTTATCCCGTGCCAGAGTCGACAAGCCGGCGACCAGCGACACCCCGATTGAGGGAATGGCGCGCTTGAGGATAAGACATGCCGAGATCCATCTTTCCCATGGAGATCGCCGACCTTTCGGCTTTCGCCAAATCCATCCGTCGACAGATCGACACGCTCGACCACAAGCCGAGCCATCTGGAAATCCTCAATCTGCTCACCAAGGCGGCCGGTTTCCGCAACTACCAGCATTTTCGAGCGGTCGCCAAGACCGCCGACGTCATCGCCCAATGGCGTCCTGTGCTGGACGATGAGCCGGCTCCCGATGAAGACCGGGTGCTGAAAACCGCCCGCCATTTCGACGGGCAGGGCCGGCTGGTCCGCTGGCCCGGCAAGCGCGGGCAGCAGGAAATCTGCCTCTGGTTCCTGTGGTCGAAGATCCCGGCGGGCCGGGAGTTCACCGAGCGCCAGATCAGCGAGCTTCTGAATACGCTGCATCTCTTCGGCGATGCCGCGATGCTGCGTCGCGATCTCTTCGATTCCCGTCTCGTCCAGCGCACCCGCGATGGCCGGGAATACCGGCGGATCGAACAGAAACCGCCGGCGGAGCTCAAGCTGCTTCTGTCGCGGATCGGGCAGAAGGCCGAGGCGGCTTAATGCGCCACGGTCCCCGGCTGCGTCAGAGAGTGACCGTGCCCTCGATGCAGTCGGTGACCTCTCCGCCGATCCAGATATCGTCGCCGACCTTGTCGACATACACCCGGCCAGCGCGGCCAAGCACGGTGCCCTGCGCCACAACATAGCTTTCCGGCGCAGCACCCGATCCGATCAGCCATTGGGCAAGGCCGGCGTTGAGACTGCCGGTGACCGGATCCTCATAGCCGTTGCGAGTAAAGGCACGCACCTCGAATTGCGCGTCCTTGCCGTCGAGATCGGGATTGAAGCGCCCGACGAGCCCGACGCGGGTGCCGGCGAGAGCGGAATAGTCCGGCTTGACCGCCAGCACATCGGCGCGGGAGGGCAGGCGCACGCCGATCCAGTCCGGGCCGTTGTCGCACCAGTTGGAATCCTCGATCAGGTTGGCGGGCAGGCTGAGCGCCTTGGCGATCCGTTCGACCAGCGCCGGATCCACCGGGCCGCTGCGCCTGAGCGGCGGCGCCGCAAACGCAAGCCGGTTGCCGTCGCGGCGGATGCGGACAAGGCCTGCACCGCATTCCTGTATGATGTCACCGGTCGGTGACGCCTGTTGCTGCGAGAGCCAGACATGCGCGCTGCCGAGGGTCGGGTGACCAGCGAAAGGCAGTTCCTGCGACGGTGTGAAAATCCTGACCCGGTAGCTGGCCATCGGATCGGTCGGCTCGAGCAGAAAGGTAGTCTCGCTGAGATTGGTCCAGTTGGCGAAGGACTGCATCTGCGCGTCGCTCAGTCCATCGGCGCCGATCACCACTGCAAGCGGATTACCGCCCATCGGCCGGCTGGAGAAGACATCGACTTGCTGGAACAGGGATTTTGGCATTGCCTTGCCTCATGCGCTTGAAAAGAAAGACGGCAGCCGAGGCTGCCGTCCAAATATCGCCGGCCCAATATCGCCGGAAGGTATATCGGTGCTCAAAGCACCAGCCGGAACTTCGCGAAACCGTTCTCGCCGTCGCCGGCATCCTCGATCTTGGCGCCCTTGATCTCGCCCGCGAAATGGCGTGCCTTGGGGCCGGTTTCAAAGATCGCGCTGGTGCCGGGCAGCGGCTTGAACGACCAGTTGGCATCGGCCGACGGGTTGATCGTGCCCTGGTCGACGATATAGCGCACGATCACGTCGCGGTTGGTGTCGGGGGCGACGAAGATCACCTTGTCGCCGGCGATCTCCGGGAACTTGCCGCCGCCGCCGGCGCGATAGTTGTTGGTCGCCACGACGAATTTCTGCGCCGGATCGATCGGCTTGCCGTTGTACTTGAGATCGACGATGCGGTTGGAATTGGCATTGATGAGCTTGCCGTCCTTGTCGAAGCGCGTCGGCTGCGACAGGTCGATCTGGTAGGTGACGCCGTCGATGACGTCGTAATTGTAGGATGGGAAATCATTGTTGAGCAGCGGCGCGTCCTTGGCGCCGACCGCGACCTGATTGAACATGCCGGCCGACATTTCCAGCCAGTTCTTGACCTGCGCACCCGTGATCAGCACCGCCTGCACGGTGTTCGGGTAGAGATAGAGGTCGGCGACGTTCTTGATGGCGATATTGCCCGCCGGAACGTCGGTGTAATATTCCGCGCCGCCGCGGCCGCCGGCCTTGAAGGGGGCGGCGGCCGAAAGGACCGGGAGGTCCTTGTACTGGCCTTCCTTCAGCATCTCCTTGATGTACCAGGTCTGGGCATTGGAGACGATCTGCACCGACGGATCGTCGGCGACCAGCGCGAAATAGGAATAGAGCGGCGCCGAGCTCTTGCCGACCGCGCGGCGGACATAGGCGAGGGTGGCCTCATGCTCCTCCTTGGCCGCGGCGATGATTTCCGGCTTGTCCTTGACGTCGGCGACGATCTTCTTGGCGTCGTCGCGGTGGTAGATCGGCCTGGCTTCCGAAGTGAAGTCCACGACTTTCCACCCCTTGCCGTCCTTTTCGACGAGCAGGTCGATCAGGCCCATATGCGAGCCCCAGAAACCGCCCATGACGGCGGGCTTGCCCTGCAGCGTGCCCTTCTTGGTATCGGCACCCTTGACCCCGTCGAAATCCTTGCTGTTCGGGAAAACCAGATGCTGGTGGCCGGTGAAGATCGCGTCGATACCCGGAACGCCGGCAAGGTAAAGCGAGGCATTTTCCATGAGGTCGCTCTGGCTTCCGCCGTCGATGCCCGAATGGGAGAGCGCGATGACGACGTCGGCGCCTTCTTCCTTCATGACCGGCACCCAGGCCTTGGCGGCCTCGACGATGTCGCGGGTCTGCGCCTTGCCTTCGAGGTTCTTCGCATCCCAGGTCATGATCTGCGGCGGCACGAAGCCGATGAAGCCGACCTTGATCGGGCTTTCGGCGCCCGAACCGTCCTTGATCTTCTTCTCGACGATCACATAGGGTTTCAGGAAAAGCTCGTCCTTTTTAGGGTCGGAGGCAAGCCGGCCCTTGGTGAGGTTGGCGCAGGTATAGGGGAAGCCGGAGCCGGCGAGAACCTTGAACAGGAAGTCGAGGCCGTAGTTGAACTCGTGGTTGCCGAGCGTGCCCGCATCGTAGCCGAGCACGTTCATCGCCTTGATGACCGGGTGCTTGTCGCCGTCCTTCATGCCGCGCTCATAGGCCATGTAGTCGCCCATCGGATTGCCCTGCAGGAAATCGCCATTGTCGATCAGCATCGAATTGCCGGCTTCGGCGCGGATCGCATCGATGATCGAGGCGGTGCGGGCAAGACCGAGCGTGTCGTTCGGCTTGTCGGCGTAATAGTCGTAAGGGAAGACGTGGACGTGGATATCGGTGGTTTCCATGATGCGCAGATGCGCCTGGTTGCCGGCGGCACGCGCGGCGAACGGGTGCAGCATCACCAGGGCCGACGAGGCGGCGACGCCTGCAAGCAGCGAACGGCGGGTGATCGGGTGAAGATCGTTGAGCGACGACATGGGCAGCCTCCTGAGAACGGACGGGTGAACGACAATTCGGCGCCATATTGACGCGCGCCGAATGTAACGCCAAGCGGATTCTGAAGGAGGATGAGAGGGACGTGCAATCGCCGCCTTTATCGCCGATGCCGGCCAGGGGAAGGGCGGAGGCCCGGGGTCAATAGGCCGCCATTCGCATCGCTTCGACAAGCTGCGCCATCTGGAACGGTTTGGGAAGAATGGGAATATGCCGCATGTCGGCGGGCACGCCGGACGGTCCGTATCCGGTCACGAAAACGAAGGGAATGTCCCGCGCAGTGAGGATCTCGGCAACCGGAAAGCTGGCTTCGCCGGCAAGGTTGACATCGACCAGGGCCATGTCCAGGGCAAGCGACCGGGCCTTGACGATCGCATCGTCGAGCCGCGAGGCCGTCCCCATCATCCTGCACCCGATCTGCTCCAGAAATTCTTCGAGCATCATCGAAACGAGGGCTTCGTCTTCGATGATGAGAACGCGTATGCCGACGAAGATCTGGGCGTCGTTCACCTTGCACCTGCTTGCAGCAACGGCGTCACCTCGGCCGAGACGGCGACATCGGCAAGCGGTGCTTCGATCGTGCCGATGATCCCCGAAGGCTGGTCGAATATCACCGATGCCTTGCCGCCCAGATCCTGGGCAAGGCTCCGCTCGATCAGCCTCACGCCGAACCCTCGTCTCAATGGCGCGATGACCGGCGGTCCGCCGCTTTCCGTCCATGTCAGCCGCAGCGCCGGGCTGGCACCCTCGACGATCTGCCAGTTGATCGCGACCTGGCCGGCAAGGGTCGAGAGCGCGCCATATTTCAAGGCGTTGGTCGTCAGTTCGTGCAGGCCCATGGCAAGCGCGAGTGCGGCCCGAGGCAGCAGCCGCAGCGAAGGGCCGGACACCGTGAAGCGGTAGTCTCCGCCGTCGCCGAAGGGCGCCAGCGCCCCGGTGACCACGTCGTCGATATTAGCCCCCTCCCATTTTTCGCGGGTGAGGACGTCGTGGGCGGCAGCGAGTGCCATGAGGCGCCGTTCCAGATTCTGCCGCACGATCGGATCGCCGCCCCTGAGCGTCTGGGAGGCGATGGCCTGGACGGTCGCAAGCGTGTTCTTGACCCGGTGGTTCAGCTCGTTGACCATGAGCTGCAGCCTGTCTTCGATCCGTTTCCGCTCGGTGATCTCGACCGAGACGCCGACCAGGCCGATCACTTTGCCGTCGGCATCGCGCAACGGCGCCTTGGTCGACGACCAGACCCGCGGATGGCGGCCCTCGCGGCTGATGATCTCTTCGAATTCTTCGGTTTTCGCCTGATCCATGATCCGGCGGTCGTTGGCCATCACCAGTTCGGCCTGGGTTTTGCTGTCGAGGAATTCCAGGTCGGTGCGCCCCTCGACCTCCGACCAGGGCCTGCCGATCAGATCCAGGGTCGAGACATTGGCGAGGATGATGCGGCCCTGCAGGTCCTTGGCGTAGATCAGTCCCGGTGCAGTCTCCAGGATGGCCCGCAGCAGGGCGTTGGTCTGGTGGAGTTCCCTTTCAGCGAGCTTGATCGAGGTGATGTCGCTGCTCACCTCGATCGCGACCTCCGGCTCCCCGGCTTCGCCGCGGTTCAGCGACCATTTGCTGATGATGTGGATCTCGCGGCCGTCCTTGTGGCGGCGCGTGAGTTCCCCCTGCCATTCGCCGTCGCGAACGAGGATCGCGTTGATTTCATCGGGGGAGAGCGGGCAGCGGGTCTGCAGCAGGTCGAGCGCGTTTTTCCCCAGGGCCTCTTTTTCCGAATAACCGTAGAGGCGTTCCGCGCCGATCCCCCAGAATACGATCCTGCCGTCAAGGCTGCGCAGAGTGCCCTGGGTCTGCCCGAACGCCTGCGTGAACCTTTCAAGCCGATAGAGTTTCGCATCGATGTCGCGCTGTATCCTTCGCTTCGCCCAGATCGACGCCGCGAACGAAGCCGCGGCAAGCACCAGAAGGATGATCGGCTCGCCCAGAGTATCGATCGACCCGTCGGCCGCCACCAGAAAGCCGCCCAGAGCCAGAAGCAGGATTGCCAGCCACGTGACAAGGGTAACCAGCAGGCGCGCCGTCCGCGATGTCGGAGAGGGCAAAGTAAAGGGAACAGCAACCATCTAAGCATCCTTGGTTTGCCTGCGTGCTGTGGCTGTCAGCACAATGCAGGCCGGAAAACGGGGACGCTTGAACAGCCGCTACTCTTGACGAGGACGGTCTTTAGTTTCGCTTGCTCTGAATAGATTAGGACTTTATCACTTATCAATTCAACGGCAAGTAGTAAATAACTGGTAAACGCCAATCGGCGCTTGATATTTTAGCTCTTTGCCGTCTTTACAACGTTTCTATTTGTGCTTGGCGGTGATTCGTGGGGCGCGAACAAGTTGAAGGTCGCATAGAAGCCAAGTTGAGCGCGGCCGGCCTCAGCGCGAGGCCGGAATTTCTTTGTGGAAGAAACGGAAATAGGACGAGACCTGCGCCAGCGCGTTGCTGTTGATGCTGAACTGAACGCCGAGCCGGCCGCTGCGCCGCCATTTGACGGTGCCTTCCAGGATGCCGAGCTCCTCGCTTTCGACCCGCACCGGGCTGCCGTCTGCCGCATGCAGCGTGCGTCCGCCCAGATCGAGCGCCATGCCGGTTGCCGAGAGATCGGTAACGCGACCTTGGACCGCCTGGTTGAAATACTTGACCGTACCCAGGATACGGGTCTTCTTTCTTTGGGCGCTGCGGGTCTTCATGCGTCCTGTAGCGGTAGTCGTCATGCGATATGGCCCTCGTTGTTTCCTCTGTTGTTCCCACTGATAGGGAAGACCTGTTGAAGTCCGCTTAGGTCGATCCATAAAAATCTACCGATGACCCGAATCTCCTGACGCTGAGCTTCCGGAGGGCAGTGACTTGACGGTTGGACGCAATGTCATTAGTAGTGAGACAGACCTGTCTCACCACAATGGCCTATCGCGTGTCACCCGAGCAGACCCCGAAAGCTTCCTCGAAGCGGCAGCATATTGTCGAAACGGCTTACCGGCTGTTCAGGCAGGAGGGCTTTCACGCGACCGGCATCGACCGGATCATCGCTGAGGCCCAGGTGGCCAAGATGACCATGTACCGCCATTTCCCATCCAAGGAGGGCTTGATCGTCGAAGTCCTTGAGGAGCGGTTCCGGCGTTTCGAAGAGCAACTCGACCGCATGGCCGCATTGTCGAAACAGCCGGAAGGGATGATCGACGATATCATCGGGTGGTATGGGCGCTGGTTCGATCGGGCGGATTTCAACGGCTGCCTGTTTGCCCATGCGCTGGCCGAATACGGCTCGCCTGGCCATCCCGTCTTCGAAGCCTCCGTCAGGCAGAAGGAGAGCCTCCGGCGCCGCATGGCGGGCATTCTGGCGAAGCTGATGTCCGGTGCCGAAGCCGAAACGGCGTCCACCGCAATCCTGATGCTCATCGAGGGAGCCACCTTGATGGCCGAGATGGGGCAGGGTGGCAAAGCCATCGACGCGGCACGCAGGGCGGCATCGGATATCATCGCCGCGGGCCGCCGCACATGAGCACATCCGTCGTCCTGCTCGCCCTCTTTGCAGCCGTGCTGCATGCCTGCTGGAACGCATTCCTGCGCTCCGGCGCCGACCGTTTCTGGACGATGACGATCATGGCGCTGGCGATGACGGTTGCCGCCTTGCCGGTGGCGTTGATCCTGCCGCTGCCGGCCGCCGAAGCCTGGCCCTATCTGGTCGGCTCCGCCGTCTTCCAGCTGATCTACAGCCTGCTGCTGGTCGCCGCCTATCGGCATGGGGAACTGGGGCAGGTCTATCCGATCATCCGCGGCAGCGCGCCGCTGCTGGTGACGCTGGCAGGGTTGGTCTTCGCGCGGGAACTGCCGCTGCCGCTCTCTATGGTCGGCATATGTTGCGTGGTTCTGGGCATCATGCTTCTCGCCCTCGGCAAGGGCAAAGCCTCCACCGGTTCGATGCTCTACGCGCTGGCGACCGGCGTTTCGATTGCCGGTTATTCGACCGTCGACGCTGCCGGCATACGACTGTCCGGCAATACGAGCGCCTATATCAGCTGGGTCTTCGTGCTGCCCGGCATACTGCTCCTGGCCGCCTTCACAGCGATGCGCGGGCGACTGCGGGTCGATCCTCGGTCCCGCGAAACGATGAAGGCGGTCGGTGGAGGGCTGGTTTCGCTCGTCTCCTATGGCGCGGTGCTGGTCGCCTATTCGATGGCGCCGGCCGGGCCGGTTTCGGCGCTGCGGGAAACCAGCGTCGTGTTCGCGGTGCTGATCGGCTGGGCGTTTCTCGGAGAGAGCCTGTCCACGAAACGCATCGCCGCCTGCATCGTGGTCGCGGCCGGCGCCATCCTCATCGGCATTTCATAGCCCGACATTTCATAATCCTACATTCGGCTTGTCGATGATTTCTCGCAGCGCAAAGCTCGAATTGATCTTCACCACATGCGGCAGCGCCGACAGCCAGTCGCGATGGATGCGCTCGTAATCCTCGAGATCCTTGGCCGCGACCCGCAGGATATAGTCGTATTCGCCGGACATCAGGTAACAGACCAGCACGTTGGGACAGAGCTTCACCGCCGCCTCGAATTCGGTGAGCGTCTTGGCGAACTGGCCGGACAGCGAGATGTGGACGATCACCATCATCTTGTAGTCGAGCGCCTTGTTGGAAAGGCGGGCGTGGTAGCCGCTGATCGTGCCGCTTTTTTCGAGGATGTCGAGCCGCCGCGAACAGGCCGACGGCGACAGCCCCACCCGCTCGGCAAGCTCCGCATTGGAGATGCGGCCCTGCTGCTGCAGTGTCCGCATGATCGCAAGATCAATGGCATCCAATGCGCTCATTCACAGATCCTTCGAAAAAATCGTCATTCAGGCAATTATCTGCGAAAATACGATATTCCGCAATTCGTCTTCGCAAGGACATTCGCGCGATTCTCTGGTTTGCTTTTAGCTGGGAACATCAACGGCGAAAGCCACAACTTGAGAGGAACGCTGGATGCGTGTCGGATGCCCGAAGGAAATCAAAAACCATGAATATCGCGTGGGGCTTACCCCCGGCGCGGTACGTGAATACGTGGCCCATGGCCACGAAGTGCTGATCGAAACCAAGGCCGGCGCCGGCATCGGCGCAGATGACGGCGCCTATGCGGCAGCCGGGGCCAGGATCGTCGGTTCGGCCAAGGAAATCTTCGAAAAATCCGACATGGTCGTCAAGGTCAAGGAACCGCAGCCCTCCGAATGGGCGCAGCTCCGCGACGGCCAGCTTCTCTATACCTATCTCCATCTGGCGCCCGATCCGGAACAGACCAAGGGCCTGCTCGCCTCCGGCGTCACCGCCATCGCCTATGAAACCGTGACCGACGACCGCGGCGGCCTGCCGCTATTGGCTCCGATGTCGGAAGTCGCCGGACGTCTTGCTATCCAGGCGGGCGCGACCGCGCTGCAGAAGGCGAATGGCGGCCGCGGCATCCTGCTCGGCGGCGTGCCGGGCGTGCTGCCGGCCAAGGTCGCCGTCATCGGCGGCGGCGTCGTCGGCCTGCATGCGGCCCGCATGGCCGCCGGCCTCGGCGCCGACGTCTCGATCATCGACCGGTCGCTGCCGCGCCTGCGCCAGCTCGACGATATCTTCAACGGCCGCGTCCACACCCGTTATTCGACGATCGACGCAGTGGAAGAGGAAGTCTTTTCCGCCGACCTCATCATCGGCGCTGTCCTCATTCCGGGCGCTGCCGCGCCAAAACTGGTCAGCCGCGAAATGCTGTCGGGCATGAAGCAGGGCGCGGTCATGGTCGATGTCGCGATCGACCAGGGCGGTTGCTTCGAGACCTCGCATGCAACGACCCATTCCGAGCCGACCTACGAGGTCGACGGCATCATGCATTATTGCGTGGCCAACATGCCGGGCGCCGTGCCGGTGACATCTGCGCATGCGCTGAACAATGCGACGCTGCAGCATGGTTTGGCACTGGCCGACCGTGGCCTGCGGGCAATCGCCGAAGACCGGCATCTGCGCAACGGCCTGAATGTTCACAGGGGGCGCGTCACCAACAAGCCGGTCGCGGAAGCTCTGGGCTATGAGGCGTTCGCGCCGGAAAGCCTGCTGAGCGTCGCGTGACCGGAAGAGCTGACGGCCGCTGAGCCATCCGTTTGGGGCTGGAAAGACGCCGGGCGCATCGCGTCCGGCGTTTTTCTATGTTCAAAATCAATCAGATATGATTTAGATATATCTAAGTCATTGACGAAAACTCAAGGTTTGCTATCTTTAGATATATCGAAAGGCAGTCTGAGGAGACAAGTAATGTTCAAACACAGGTTCGATGGAAGAAATGGCTGCGGCGATCGCGGCGAGCGCAAAGGCTTCGAGGAATTTTTCGCCGCACGCGGCGGTCCGTTTGGCGGGGGATTCGGACGTGGCGGCCGGGGTGGTCCCGGCGGCGGCCGCGGTTTCGGCGACGAGGGCGACGGCCGTATCGGCCGCTTTCTGATGCAGGGCGACCTGCGCCTCGTCGTACTGGCGCTGATCGAAAAGGAGCCACGCCACGGCTACGAGATCATCAAGCATATCGAGGATCTCACCTACGGCTTCTACGCGCCGAGCCCCGGCGTCATCTACCCGACGCTGACCTATCTCGAAGAGGCGGGTTACGTGGTCGCCGAGGCGGACGGCAACAAGAAGCGTTATGCGATCACCGACGAAGGCCGCAAATATCTCGACGAGAACCGCAGCTTTGCCGCGACCATCCTCGACCGGCTGTCGCAACTCGCCGAGCGCATCAAGCAGCGGCAGGAGCGCCATGAGCGGGGCCGCGACAGCGGTCCGTCATTGCCGCGCAGCGTCGATGCCGCCATGCTCAACCTTCGCGAGGTGATCGCCCGCAAGCTCGAGGGTGATGAAAAGAAGGGCGGCGAGATCGTCAGGCAACTGCTCGATTTCGCCGAAAATCTCGAACGCGACGACGAGGACGAGCAGGGCGACAATACCCAGAACTGAGGCTTGAGCAGGCCTGAGAACGAACGTGATGGCGCGCCGCTCTAGAACGGCGCGCCTTCGCATTTCAGATCGCCAGAGCTGCGTCCGCGAATGCGGGTACATCGACCTTGTCGATCCGGCACTGATAACAATTGTTGCGGGCCGAGCGGACATGCACATAGGCGATGTCGTCGCGGGCGAGCAGTTCCTCGGCGCGCGAGGCGATTTTCCCGGTCGGCGTTACCGCGCCGCTGCCATAGACGATCCGGTCGTCATGGCCGTAGCCGCGAACGATGTAATCGGTGCTCGACAGCATGGGCGGCATGATCTCCTCGGCGGCATACCGTCGGCAGGGCTGCTTGTGCAGGAAGATCGGCCCGGTTTCCGCATAGGGCTGCAGATCGGGGAAGGGGCGGTAGGCCAGAACCAGCAATTCCTCGCCGGCATCGATATTCCTGAGGCAATGGCGGCATGGATGACCGGGGCCGTCGGAGGTCTTGGTTTCCGGCTGGCGGCCGTAGGCATCGGCGCCACCGTCCCAGAGGTGTTCGGCATCTGCGGCGGGCATGGCGGTGAAGGAAATGGTCATGGTTCTCTCCTGTGCGTGTCGAACAAGAGATGCGCCTGCGGGAGCTGTCCCGCCACCCGATACTTGCCACTGGTCAGGAATATGAAATCCGTTACACAAGCGGCACCGTAACAACGGTCTGTGGCGGCGGGCGTATCAGGTTGGCACGGGCTGGATCAGCCGGCGAAGGCGACGGACATCAGCCGCCAAGCGCTTTCAGGAGCTCGGCATCCGTCATCGGCGGCACCAGCGCCTCATAGGTCGAGACAGGGGAAAAACCCATCATCTGGTAGAGCTGCAGGGCGCGCGGGTGGTCGAGCGTATTGGTGGTGACGGTCACCTTCTGCGGATTGTCCTGCCAGGCGGCATAAAGCGCCTGCAGCAGGAACCATTTGCCGATGCCGAGCCCGATCGCCCGTTCGAACAGCCCGAAATAGGAGAGCTCGATGACATCGTCGCTTTCCTTGAACAGCTCGAAGAAACCCGCCGGCGCGCCGTTGACGTAAAGCACGGTGACGGAGGTGCGCGGATTGTGGAGCGTCGCGGCAAGTTCCTCGTCGCTCATGCGCAGCCGCTTGTACCAGTGCCAGCGTTTTCCCACCTGCCGATAGAGATAGCGGTAATAGTGAAGCGGGATTTCCGGCGCGCGGATGATCGCCGTCTGGATGTTGACCGGCACCGGCAGGTTTGCCTTCGGCGGTGCGGTCATTTCCAGGCTGGTGACATGGGCTTTCAGCGGAGCCGGCTTCTTGGCCATGGCGCTCACGCCGCTTTCGGCGAGGGCGGGCCGGTGACGACGGGCGTATCCTGGCGGCTGCCCCATTCGGTCCAGGAGCCATCGTAAAGTGCGTTGTCCTCATGGCCGAGCGATTCAAGCGCCAGCGTGATGATGGCGGCTGTGATGCCGGAGCCGCAGCTCGTCACCACCGGCCGGCCGAAATCGATGCCGGCATCCTCGATCGCCTTTTGCAGCTCCGGCAGCGAACGCAGCTTGCCGTTGACCGAGAACGTGCCGGACGGAAGGCTGGCGGCGCCCGGCATATGGCCGGAACGCATGCCGGCGCGGGGCTCCGGATCGGTGCCGGCGAAACGGCCGGCCGGCCGCGCATCGGCGATCTGGCGCGTGCCGTCGCTGACGATCGACAGCATCGTCTGGAAGTCGATCACTTTGTCGACCCGGAAATTCGGGGTGAAGGTGACGGGTTCGGGCGAGGGGACGGTGGTTTCGAGCGGCCGGCCTTCGGCCTTCCAGCCGTCGATGCCGCCGTCGAGCACGAAGACTTGGCCCGCGCCCATGATCCGGAACAGCCACCAGCCGCGCGGCGACGAAAAGATGCCGGGACCGTCATAGATGACGATCCGGTCGTTCTCGCGGATGCCCATCCGGCCGACCGCCTCGGCGAACACGTCCGGCGCCGGCACCATGTGCGGCAGGCCGGTCGAATGGTCGGCGACCTTGTCGTGGTCGAAGCGGATCGCGCCCGGTATATGCCCGGCCGCATATTCGGCGTCGGCATCGCGGTTCTGCGCCGGCAGGTAGAAGGAGGCGTCGAGGATCTTGAGGTCGGGACTGCCGAGCTCGTTGTGAAGCCACTCGGACGAAACGACGAAACGGCTGGTTTCACTCATGTCATATCTCCTTTGGGCCGGTATCAGGCCTCTGCGCCGGGCTCGCCGAACCGGATGCGGAAACGGCGGTTTTCCTTGCCCTTCTTCTCGATCTTGGCGATATGAATCGCCCCGACCTCCTGCGTTTCGGAGACATGTGTGCCGCCGCAGGGCTGGCTGTCAACGCTGGAATTTTCGCCGATGCAGACAAGGCTGACGCGCCCGAGACCGATCGGCGGGCGGACATTCTTCGACTTGACGATGCCCGGATTGGCGGCAAGCTCCTCGTCGGTGATCCACTGGACATAGACCGGATGGTTCTGGCCGACCAGTTCCATCAGCCTGGCCGTGACTTCTTGCCTGTCGATCGTGTCGGTCATGTCGAAATCGACGCGCGATTCCTCTTCGCCGACGGCGGCGCCGGTGATCGGATACTGGCAGACGACGGAGAGAAGGTGGCAGGCGGTGTGCATGCGCATCAGCCTGTAGCGGCGCTGCCAGTCGATATGCAGGACCAGGCTTTCGCCGACCAGTGGCTGCGGCTGGCCTTCCAGCGGCATATGGATGACGATGTCCTTGGTCGCGCCATGCCTGGTCTGGCCAAGCTCGATGCGGGTTCCGTCGGCCCGTTCGAGAAAGCCGGTATCGCCCGGCTGGCCGCCGGATGCCGCATAGAAACAGGTGCGATCCAGCTCGATCCCGCCGTCCTCGTGGACGGCCGTCACCACCGCTTCGGCCGTCGATAGATAGAAGTCGTCGCGGTAAAGGGCTTCAACGGGCATAAGTCGCTCTGTTCTTGAAAAGTTTCAGGCCGTCTGGAAGGGAATGTCGATCTGCCGCTTCTGCGTCAGCCATGCCGGCACCGGCAGGCCCTTCGACCTTAGGAAATCCGGGTTGAAGAGTTTTGACTGGTAGCGGTTGCCGTAGTCGCAGAGCACAGTCACGATCGTGTGGCCGGGACCCAGATCCCTCGCAAGCCTTACGGCGCCGGCGATATTGATGCCGGTCGAGCCGCCGAGGCACAGGCCCTCATGCTCGACGAGATCGAAAATATAGGGCAACGCTTCGGCATCCGGGATCTGGTAGGCGAAGTCCGGCGTAAAACCTTCGAGATTGGCGGTGATGCGGCCCTGGCCGATGCCCTCGGTGATCGAATTGCCTTCCGACTTGAACGCGCCGTGGGCGTAGAATTCATAGAGGGCGGCACCTTCCGGATCGGCGATGCCGATCTTGATATCCGGGTTCCTGGCCTTCAGCCCCATGGCGACGCCTGCAAGCGTGCCGCCGGAGCCGACCGCGCAGATGAAACCGTCGACCTTGCCGCCGGTCTGTTCGAAGATCTCCGGCGCCGTGGTCTGGATATGCGCTTCCCGGTTGGCGACGTTGTCGAACTGGTTCGCCCAGATCGCGCCGGCAGGCTCGGTCTTCGCAAGCTCTTCGGCAAGCCGGCCCGAGATCTTCACGTAGTTGTTCGGGTTCTTGTAGGGAACGGCGGGAACCTCGACCAGCTCCGCGCCGAGCAGTTTCAGCGCGTCCTTCTTTTCCTGGCTCTGAGTTTCCGGGATGACGATGACGGTGCGATAACCGAGCGCCTTGGCGACCAGGGTGAGCCCGATGCCGGTATTGCCGGCGGTGCCTTCGACGATGACGCCGCCGGGGCGCAGCAGGCCCTTCTTCTCGGCGTCGCGGATGATGTAGAGCGCGGCGCGGTCCTTGACGGACTGGCCGGGGTTCAGAAACTCCGCCTTGCCCAGGATTTCACAGCCGGTCGCTTCGGAAGCGCCGTTCAGCCGGATGAGGGGCGTGTTGCCGATCACGTCGAGTACTGAGGAATGGGAGGTCATCGGGGTGCCTTCTTGTTCATCGCACATGTAAACAGGGTCTTTTCGGCGGACAAGGACCGGAGGGCAAGAAATTCTGTTTCCGGAAAGGGTTGGCCCCGGTAAAATCCATCTTTCCGCAGCCGGATTCAAATTGCGGGGAGAAGCTGGGATAACGCCCGGAGCACAGTCTTCTAATGTATCGACGTGCCGTTAAAAAAATCGCCTTCATTATATCGGAAGTGGTAATCCAAATTTCTCTCCAGACGTATAGACATGCAGTTGAAGCAGATACGGATCCGGGCAGCGCGATGAATTGACCGCGCTTTGACCGGATTTCATGCATAAACTGGCATTTGGACATGCTGCAGAACCGCGAACGGCTGGATCTTCTGATCGCGCATTACGTGTCCGGCTCACTTCCTGAGCCGGCTCATGTTCTCGTTGGCTCGCATCTGGAAATGCAGCTTTCGGCAGCCAGGCTTGCGGGAGTGATGGAGGGGTTTGCAGGGGAGGCCCTGAGCGCTGTTCCACCTATGGCATTGTCCGTACGGGAGCGTCGTCTGAACGAGATATTCGCCTCCGCGGCTCCGCCGGAGCCCGAATCCAGGATCGCCGAAAGATCGAGGTTTCCGTCATCACTGCGGTCCTATGCGGGGAAGGACCTCGCCGATATCCGATGGAAAACGAAACTCCCGGGCCTGCGTCATCACGTCATCGAAAAGTCGGAGGATGTCGAAACGAGCCTCCTATGGGTGCGCGCCGGAAGGGCACTCCCCCAGCACGGCCATCATGGGCTTGAACTGACATTGGTCCTCGAAGGCGAGTTTCATGATCATCGCGGCAATTTCAGCGAGGGTGATGTCTCGGTCGCGGACGAAACGCTTGACCATCGGCCGATCGCGGGCAAGCGCGGGCCGTGCCTGTGTCTATCCGTGCTGTTCGCGCCGATCGCCCTTTCCGGCTCCACCCTCCGGCTGTTAGGCGATATCATCGGCCTCTGAACCGCGAAAGGCCGACCATTGCCGGCCCGTCCGTTCAGTTCAGATGCAGTTGCGCTTCGCTGACGGCTTCCTCGAATTGCACACGTGCTTCTTCCGGTGACCGTCGTCCGTCCAGCGCTGCCCGGCAGACGCTGCGCGCCTTGACAAAGTGCGGCCCGCGCATGTCCGGCCAGCGATCCGTCAGCAAGGCGAGTGCCTCGAACGGCCCGTTGATGACCTCAGTCCCGAGCTGCCCGAAGGCGACGCGCACCGGTTTTTGCCAACTTGCTTGCGGCATCTTTCGTGTCCTCCCTGGATACCAACCCTAGAAAACGGGCCAGTCGGTATTTGGTTCCGCCAAAATGCGGAAAATTTTTGATGGGACCGTCGATGATCTCAAAAAGATAAGCCGCCGCACCTTTCGGTACGACGGCTTTCCATCAGCAAGGCAGAAAATCAGTTGACGACCTGAACCACCGTATGGGTGCGCGGATCGACGATCACGCGCTGCTGGTTGACGATGGCATAGGCATAGGAGGGCGATTCCGGAATGGGCGTGAGGACCACCTGCTGCGGGATCGGCTGGCCGACGACGACGCGCTCCTGCACCACGACGGACTGCTGCACCGGCTGCTGGCGCACATAGGTGACAACCCGTTCCGGCGGCGGATCGATGGCCGTGCCGGCGACCGCGCCGACCACGCCGCCCACGGCAGCGCCGACCGGACCGCCGACGATCGCACCGGTGACCGCGCCGCCGACGGCACCGTTGACGGTGCTCTGCTGGGCAACGGCGCCGGTCGCGAGGAGACCGATCGCGGCAGAGAAAATGATGAGCTTTTTCATGGACACTTCCCTTTCGGTTGAGGTGGCCGGAGAACGTGGCGACATCATTTTTCGTTCCGCCGCAATCGGGGCATAGGACCTAAGTCCTAATAGGACAGTTTGGGGTACCAGTGCGGCGCCCGGCCTTCCGGCGTCGAATCGAGAATCGTCCAGATCGGCATCAGATCGGGCGCTCCACGCGGGTCCTGGCCCGGATCAGCCGTTGCGCCGCCCATCTCGCCGCTCCAGAAATGCCGCATCGTTCCATCCCGGCGGGTGAAGACGTTGAAGGCGGCGTCGTCGCTGCCATCCTTGCCGATCGCGTGATAGTCCCGGCTGAACTCGCCGCTCGTATCCGAATAGAGCGGCAGATGGTGCCAGCCGCGTTCCTGTTTGAATGCGGCAAGCCGCGGCAGCGGCGAGCGTGCCACGACCGCGAAGGCGACGCGTTGCTGAATGTCGGGAACCTCGCCGTCCCAGGAAGAGAGCAGCGACGTGCACATCGGGCAGGGCCGCTCGCGCTGCGGACCGAACATATAGCTGTAGATGACCAGAGTTTCCTTGTCGGCGAACAGTTCTTCGAACGAGATGGGACCGTTCACGCCCTCGAACATGTAGTTCTTCGGCACATGCCCGCCCGGCGGCAGATGGCGTCTCTGCTCGGCGACACGCTCGATATGGCGTCGGAGCTCGATTTCCTCGGCGAGAAGTGCATCCCGCGCCTCCCTGTAGGCGACGCTTTCGTTCGGGAAGTGTACGCCGTTCTTCTTGGCGAGTTCAACGGCCGGCGCCAGGCTCTGCATATCCATTGACATATCCTCCATATGTTTCCGGTCGGCAGGAGACGTGTTCCGCTCCTGCTGTTAAACAAGATGCGCGGGCGAATGCGGCTCGCCCATACCAAGGACGTTTCCCGCCGGCCCGGGCCGACAGGCGCATCTGAAAACATGAACCTGAATTGAGGGAGCAAGATGTCAGGCCGATTTCTGATCGAGGGATCGGAGGATGCGCGCGTCACGATCCTGCTGGCGCACGGCGCCGGCGCACCGATGGATTCCGCGTCGATGACGGCAGCGGCGAAGGCCCTGTCCGCCAAGGGGTTTCGCCTGGCGCGTTTCGAGTTCGACTATATGGCGGCGCGCCGCAGCTCCGGCGATCGCAAACCGCCACCGCGGGCCGAAACGCTCAATCCCGCATACAAGGCGGCGGTCGCCGAACTCGGTGCGAAGGGGCCGCTGATCATCGGCGGCAAATCGATGGGCGGGCGGGTCGCCAGCATGGTTGCCGACGAACTCTATTCCGAAGGCAGGATCGCCGGTCTGCTGTGCCTCGGTTATCCGTTCCATCCGCCGGGAAAGCCGGAGCAGCTGCGTACCGGGCACCTCCAGGGCTTGAAAACCCCGGCACTGATCTGCCAGGGAACCCGCGACGAATTCGGCACGCGCGAAGAAGTGCCCGGCTACGATCTGTCCGGCTCCATCGAGATCCTATGGCTTGAGGACGGCGACCACGACCTGAAGCCGCGCAAGAAAATTTCCGGATTTTCCACCGCAGACCATCTCGCACCGATGGCGGAAGCCGTTCTCGCCTGGACCGCAAGACTGAAGCTCTGAACGCGGTCCTGATCGGCTTCGACGCCTGTCAGCCGTTCCGCTTCTCAAGGCGCATCCGCTCGATGATGTGCCGGCCGGACCCTTCGACATGGCGGCCGATCGCGCGCGAGGCGCCGTCGGCATCCTGCGCCTTGATGCAGGCGATCAGTTCGCGATGCTCGTCCAGCACGTTCGACTGCCGGCTGAGCGATGTCTGGAAACCGCGGCTGATCGCCCAGAGAATGTGACGGTGACGCACCCACAGATCGACCGCGTGGCGGTTGTAATGGCGGTCGTACATCAGCCGGTGGAACTGCAGGTCGAGATTGGAATGTTTCATCTCGTCGCCGAAATTCAGCTCCTCGATCTCCGCCTGCAGCCGTTCCAGCTCCTCGATATCCGCCTTCGTGGCGATGCCCACGAACCAGCGGGTCAGCGCCGGTTCGATCAGCACCTCGATCTCGCAGATGTCGCGCACGAACTCCTCGTCGATGGGGCGGACGCGGGCGCCGCGGTTCGGCGTCATGATCACGAAACCTTCGCCGCGCAGCTGTTGCAGGGCCTCGCGCACCGGGTTGGTGGAGGTCCCCATGCGACTGGCAAGCTCGGCCACTTTCAGGCGTTCGTTCGCCTTGACGCGCCCGTGAATGATGTCGTCGCGCAGCCTCTCGTAGATCGAGGAGCCGCCGTCCTCCGCCAAGTCGTCGCGTTCTGGAACTGCCTGTAGGATGCTGCTGATCGTGCTCATAGGCTTGCTTTTAATGCACTTTCCATCGTCTTCCAAGAGCAAAACATTTAATTTTGTACATCCAGATTGACAAAGAATGTACGATCTGAAAGTTTTCGTGCAACACGAAGGCCGCGATGGCACTCGTTCGGGAGGAGCCGGCGGAGACAGCCGGTCAAAGAGGAGGAGAGAATATGGGTTACCAGCAGAAGCTGCGTGGCTTCGTCGTGTCGACGGGGTTGTTGACGACCGTGCTCTTGGGAGCGGCGCTCCCGGCCTGGGCGGCGGATTACAAGCAGGCGCCGATGCTCGACGAGCAGGTCAAGGCCGGCAAGCTGCCGGCAGTCGCCGAGCGGCTTCCGGAACATCCCTATGTCGAGACGATGATCGACGGCGTCGGCAAGTATGGCGGCACGCTGCGCACCACGATCCTCGCCAATGGCGACCAGTACAACCTGACCCGCACCATCGCCAACGAACTGCTCGTCCGCTGGGACCCGAAGTGGCAGAAGGTGATGCCGTCGCTGGCCGAGGAGTTCAAGGCCTCGGAAGATGCGACCACTTACACGTTCAAGCTCCGCAAGGGCCTGAAGTGGAGCGACGGCCAGCCGTTCAATGCCGACGATATCATGTTCTGGTATGAGGACGTGTTCATGAACCCGGCGCTCTCGCCGGCCAAGAACCCGACCTTCACGGTCGCCGGCAAGCCGGTCAAGGTCACCAAGATCGACGACCTCACCGTCGAGTTCAAGTTCGAGTCTCCCTACGGCCTGTTCATCCAGCAGCTCGCCTACGGCCAGGGTCACCTGCCGGTGATCTATCCGAAACACTACCTCAAGCAGTTCCATGAGAAGTACAACAAGGACGGCATTCCGGCGCTGTTGAAGGCCAATCCGGCTGCCGGCGACTGGGTGGCGCTGTTCAACTCCAAGGTCTCGCTGACCTTCCAGCCGCCGTTCTGGCAGAACCTCGCCCTGCCGACGCTGAACCCGTGGATCCTGACCGTTCCCTATGCCGACAGCGAACGCGTCGTCGCTACCCGCAATCCCTATTACTGGAAGGTCGATACCGCCGGGAACCAGCTTCCCTATATTGACGGCATCACCTGGGCAAAACTCGACGATCCGCAGCTGATGGCGCTGAAGATGACCTCGGGCGAGTTCGATTTCGCTTTCCGCCACATCAACAACTCGACGTTCAAGTCGGTTCTCTTCGACGGCCAGAAGACGGGCAACTACAAGTTCGTGGACGTCAAGGATCTGCCCGCCAATGACGCGGTCATCCTGCTCAACCTCAACTCCACCGACCCGGTGAAGAAGAAGATCTTCCAGAACAAGGATTTCCGCATCGCGCTCAGCCAGTCGATCAACCGGCAGGAGATCATCGACCTCGTTTATGTCGGGCAGGGGGCTCCGGCCCAGGTCGCCGTTCAGCCCGAGCATGAGCTTTTCAACGAGCGCGAGGCCAAGCAGTACACCGAGTTCGATCCCAAGGCATCGATGGCGATCCTCGACAAGATCATGCCGAAGAAGGATGCGGAAGGCTTCCGTCTCGACGAGACCGGCAAGCGCTTCACCATCAACTTCATGGTCGCCGACGTCTTCGGACTGTCCTATCCGGACGTGATGCAGATGGTGCAGAAATACGCCAAGGAGGTCGGTATCGACATCCAGCTGCGCACCACGGACCGTGCCCGCCTCAACACCATGTGGGCGGCAAACGAGCAGGACGCCTATATCTGGAACTGCGTCGGCGGGCTTTCGGAAGTCTATACCGATCCGCGCTGCTACATGCCCTTCCAGAAGGCCGACATCTTCTTCGCGATGAAGTGGAGCGAATGGTATTCGAACCACGCGACCGGCGAGGAGCCGCCGGAAAACATCAAGGCGCTGATGGCCGCCTACGACAAGGTCAACGCCGCCGTGACCGATGACGACCGTCGCCAGAAGATGAAGGACTTCCTCAACCTGTCCGCCGACAACTTCCTCAACATCGGTATCTCGCGCCCCATGCCGAAATACATGATGACGTCGACGAACCTGAAGAATGTCGTCAACGGCATTCCGATCACCGGCAACCTCTGGCACCCGGCGCCGACGCTGACCCAGTGGTATTTCGACAAGCCGGCAAAATAAGTCTCCTCCCGAGACCGAGGGGTGATTGAATGTGACGCTTTGCCCCTCATCCGTCTGCCGGCACCTTCTCCCCGTTTTGACGGGGAGAAGGACACGAGCGGCAAACCTTGAAGTTCCCTCTCCCCGCGCGCGGGGAGAGGGCTAGGTGAGGGGCAAATGCCGCCCGCCCAAACGTCTGCTGAAAAACAGAACGGCAAGAAAATGCTCCGTTACATTATCAAGCGGCTGGTGTTCGCGATCCCGACACTGTTTGCCGTCTCCATCATCGCCTTCATCATCATCCAGCTGCCGCCGGGCGACTATCTGACGACTCTGATGGCCGACTGGGCGAGCCAGGGCGGTGCAGTGGAAGCCGGCACGGTCGCCGCGATGCGCGAACGCTACGGCCTCGATCAGCCGATCTATTTCCAATATTACAAATGGATCTGGGGCATCCTGACTGCCGGCGATTTCGGCATCTCGTTCGAGCTCGGCAAGCCGGTGACCGAACTGATCTGGAACCGCCTCGGCTTCTCGATGCTGTTGTCGCTGCTGACGCTCTGCTTCGTCTGGGCGATCGCCATCCCGATCGGCATCCTGTCGGCGGTCAGGCAATATTCGATCTCCGACTACACGGCGACGTTCCTCGCCTTCTTCTTCCTCGCCGTGCCGGACTTCCTGATGGCGCTGTCGGCGATGTACGTCATGTCCGCCTGGTTCGGACAAAGCGTCGGCGGGCTGTTTTCGCCCGAATATGTCGATGCCGGCTGGAGTTTTGGAAAGCTCCTCGATTTCGCAGAGCATGTCTGGCTGCCGGTCGTCGTCATCGGCCTCGGTTCGCTCGCGGCGCTGGTGCGCATCATGCGCGCCAACCTGCTCGACGAACTCTCCAAGCCCTATGTCACCACGGCGCGCGCCAAGGGCATGTCCGAGCTGGAGCTTTTGATCCGCTATCCGGTCCGCCTCGCGCTCAACCCTTTGATCTCGACGCTCGGCTGGATCCTGCCGGCGGTGATTTCCGGCGAGATCATCGTCTCGGTGGTCATGAGCCTGCCGACGACAGGCCCGCTGCTCCTGCGCGCTCTGCTCGCCCAGGACATGTATCTCGCCGGCTCGCTCATCCTTTTGATCTCGGTGCTCACCATCATCGGCACGCTGATTTCGGACATCCTGCTCGCGCTCACCGACCCGCGGATCCGTTTCCAATGACAGATATCACCAGCCTCCCGCCGGACACCGGCCCGTCGTTCAATCTCTCCGGCAAGGACATGGCCGTCGCCGGCCAGTGGCGCCTGTTCTGGCTCAAGTTCAAGAAACACAGGATCGCGCTCGCGAGCCTCGTCATCATCGTCTTCATGTATCTCGTCGCGGCGTTTGCGGATTTCATCGCGCCCTTTGATCCCAACGCCACCAATGCGCGCTTCACCTACGCGCCGCCGCAGGCCCTTTCGCTGTTTCACGACGGCTCGTTCCAGCCGAACGTCAAGCAGCTGAAGATGACGCTGAACACGGAGTCCATGCGCCGCGAATTCCAGCCGGACCCGGCCAAGCCGGTCAAGGTCGGTTTCTTCGTGAAGGCGCAGCAGCCCTATTACCTGCTCGGCCTTGTCCCGATGCAGACGAAGCTTTTCGGCCTCACCAATCCGCAGGTCGGCGACAGCCTCTACATCTTCGGTGCCGACCGGCTCGGCCGCGATATCTTCTCCCGTGTCGTGCACGGCGCCAAGATCTCGCTGTCGATCGGGCTTGTCGGCGTGTTCATGAGCCTCATCCTCGGGGTGACGATCGGCGGCATTTCCGGCTTCTTCGGCGGCGGGGCGGATCTTGCCATCCAGCG
The DNA here is from genome assembly GCA_900471605.1 of Hyphomicrobiales bacterium. Classification (GTDB taxonomy): domain Bacteria; phylum Pseudomonadota; class Alphaproteobacteria; order Rhizobiales; family Rhizobiaceae; genus Neorhizobium. The sequence continues at coordinate 48,358 of UCEY01000031.1, forward strand.
TTTCATCGAGCTGCTGCGCTCGATCCCGACCATTCCGCTCTGGATGGGGCTGGCCGCCGCCATTCCGGTCGGCTGGCCGCCGCTCCGGACTTATTTCGTCATCACTCTGATCGTCTCGCTGATCGGCTGGACCAGTCTTGCCCGTGAAGTGCGCGGCAAGTTCCTGTCGCTCAGGAGCGAGGATTTCGTCATCGCCGCCCGCCTCGACGGCATGAGCGAGATCGGCATCATCTTCAGCCATCTCGTGCCGTCGTTCATGAGCCACATCATCGCGACGCTGACATTGGCGATCCCCTCGATGATCCTCGCCGAAACGGCGCTCTCCTTCCTCGGCATCGGCCTGCAGCCGCCGATCATCTCCTGGGGCGTACTGCTGCAGGAGGCGCAGAACATCCGCGCCGTCGCCCAGGCGCCTTGGCTGCTGTTCACGCCGGCGGCCGCGATCGTCATCTCGGTCCTGTCCCTCAATTTCCTCGGCGATGGCCTGCGGGATGCCGCTGACCCCTACGAGTCCGTGTCATGAGCATGAACAAAGATACGATCCTCAAGGTCGAGGACCTCAAGACCTACTTCCCGACGCGCACCGGCATCTTCAAGGCGGTCGACGGCGTTTCCTTCGAGTTGAAACGCGGCAAGACGCTCTGCGTCGTCGGTGAGAGCGGTTCCGGCAAGTCGGTGACGGCCCGCTCGATCCTGCAGATCGTCGACAAGCCCGGCCGCATCGAAAGCGGCTCGGTCCTGCTCACCCGCGCCGACGGTTCGCTCACCGATCTGGCCAAGCTCGATCCGCGCGGAAAAGACATCCGTTCGGTGCGCGGCAAGGAGATCGCCATGATCTTCCAGGAGCCGATGAGCTCGCTGTCACCGGTCCACCGCATCGGCACCCAGATCGGCGAGGCGCTGCGAATCCACTTCGGCACGCCGAAGAAGGAGCAGCGGGAGAGGGTGCTCGAACTGCTGCGGCAGGTGGAAATCCCGCGCCCGGAAACCGCGATCGACCGTTACACGTTCGAGTTTTCCGGCGGCATGCGCCAGCGGGTGATGATCGCCATGGCGCTCGCCTGCAATCCGCAGGTGCTGATTGCCGACGAGCCGACGACCGCGCTCGACGTGACCACCCAGGCCGAAATCCTCGACCTCATCAAGAAGCTGCAGCAGAGCCACGGCATGGCCGTGCTGTTCATCACCCACGATATGGGCGTCGTCGCCGAGATCGCCGACGAAGTGCTGGTCATGTATCGCGGCAAGGTGATGGAACGCGGTCCGGTGGAGCAGATCTTTCACGCACCACAGGACGATTATACGCGCCGGCTGATCGGCTCGGTCGTCAAGCTGGAGAAGAAGGCCGAGGTCCGCCTGACGCGTACCGCCATCCCGGCGGAGGCCGCGCCGCTTCTCGACGTCAAGAACCTCTCGCTGACTTTCCCCTCCGGCCTCAAGGCGGTCGATGACGTGTCGCTGACCGTGCGGCCGGGCGAGACGCTCGGCATCGTCGGAGAAAGCGGTTCCGGCAAGACCACCATGGGCCGCTGCCTGCTGCGTATCTACGACCCGCAGGCCGGCGCCATCGATTTTCGACGCCCGGACGGTAAGACGGTCGATATCCGCACAGCCGACAGGGCGGAGCTTAAAAATATCCGACGCGAGGTGCGGATGATCTTCCAGGATCCGGTCGGCTCGCTCAGCCCCCGCAAGAATGTCGGCCAGATCATCGCCGAGCCGCTGAAGCTTGCCGGCATGCGGGGTAGGGAGCTCGACGATCGCGTCGCCGAGCTGATGGCGCAGGTCGACCTCGAACCCGCCTGGCGGGAGCGTTACCCGCACGCCTTTTCCGGCGGCCAGCGCCAGCGCATCGGCATTGCCCGGGCGATCGCCGTCAAGCCGCGGCTGATCGTCGCCGACGAAGCGACCTCGGCCCTCGACGTGTCGTTGCGTTCGCAGATGCTCGACCTGATGATGAAGCTGCAGGATGAGCTCGGACTCTCCTACGTGTTCATCAGCCACGACATGTCGGTGATCCGCTACATGTGCGACCGCGTCGCGGTCATGTATCGCGGCCGGATCGTCGAGACGGGGGATACCGACCAGGTCGTCAACCACCCGCAGCACGACTACACCCGCGCGCTGCTCTCGGCCATTCCCCATCCCGATCCGCGCGACCGGCGCATCCACAAGCGGTTCCGCTACGACCCGGCCCGCACAGTTTCAGCCAACGGATAAATCGATGAAAATTACCGACGTCAAAATCATTGTCTGCTCGCCGGGCCGCAACTTCGTCACCGTCAAGATCTTTACCGACGAGGGCCTGACCGGGGTCGGCGACGCGACGCTGAACGGTCGCGAAAAGGCCGTCGTCGCCTATCTGCAGGAGCATCTGGCGCCGCTTCTCATCGGCCGCGATCCGAGCCGCATCGAGGATATCTGGCAGTATTTCTACAAGGGTGCCTATTGGCGCCGCGGCCCGGTGACCATGGCGGCGATCGCCGGCATCGATACCGCGCTCTGGGACATCAAGGCGAAGGCCGCCAACATGCCGCTCTACCAGCTGCTCGGCGGTGCGAGCCGCGAGAAGGTGCTCTGCTATACCCATGCCCAGGGCACGGATATCGCCGAGGCCGTCGAGGCGGTCGGCAGGCGCATCGAGCAGGGCTACAAGGCGATCCGCGTCCAGGTCGGCATCCCCGGCCTGCCGGATGTCTATGGCACGGGCAAGAAATCCGTCACCAACAATGCCGCCGATGACGCGTTTCCGCACGAGGAAACCTGGTCGACCTCCAAATATCTCCGCTACGTTCCCGAACTGTTCAAGGCAGTGCGCGAGGCCCATGGCTGGGATATCGAGCTGCTCCACGACAGCCACCACCGCCTGACGCCGATCGAGGCGGCCCGCCTCGGCAAGGATCTCGAGTTCGCCCGCCTGTTCTGGCTGGAGGATACGGTTGCCGCCGAGTACCAGGAAGGTTTCCGGCTGATCCGCAAGCACACCACGACGCCGCTTGCCGTCGGCGAGGTGTTCAACACCATCTGGGATGCGCGGCTTCTGATGGAAGAGCAGCTCATCGACTATATCCGCACCACGACCGTGCACGCCGGCGGCGTCACGGCGCAGCGGCGGATCATGGATTTCGCCAGCGTCTACAATGTCCGCACCGCCTGCCACGGCGCCATGGACATGTCGCCGATCTGCCTCGGCGCCAACCTGCATCTCGATCTCTGGGTTCCGAATTTCGGCATCCAGGAATATTCCGGTTACCTGCCGGAAATTCTCGACGTCTTCCCCAGTGCCTGGAGCCTCAAGGACGGTTACCTGCATCCGGGCGAGGCGATCGGCCACGGCGTCGATATCGACGAGAAGCTTGCGGAAAAATATCCATACCAGCGCGCCTACCTGCCGGTGAACCGTCTCGAAGACGGCACCCTGTGGCACTGGTAATTCGCCAAGGATCGGAAAGAGGACGACGATGAAGATCACAGCGATCAAGAGCTATGCCGTCAAGGTCGGCATCCGCAACCAGCTTCTGGTGAAGGTCGAGACCGACGAGGGTATTTTCGGCTGGGGCGAAAGCGGTCTTTCGGGCCGCGAAAAGGCGGTCGTCGGCGCGCTCGAACATTATGCCGAATTCCTGCGCGGCCGCGATCCGTTCAAGATCGGCGCGCTCTGGCAGGAAATGTACCGCAGCCAGTATTTTGAGGGCGGCCGCGTGCTGCAGGCGGCGATTTCGGCGATCGACATCGCGCTCTACGACATCAAGGGCAAGGCGCTCGGCGTGCCGGTCTATGAACTGCTCGGCGGCAAGCAGCGTGACCGCATTCCGACCTTCGCGACCACTTTCGCCGAGCCGGGCCCGGCTATGGTCGAGCAGGCGCAGATGCTGGTCGAGCACGGCTGGACGGCCATGCGCCTGTCGCCCTCCGGCCATGAGAACAAGGAGGTCTACGAGCCGCGCGAACATATCGCAACCACCGCCAGGTGGTGCGTCAAGACGCGCGAGGCGCTCGGAGACGACGTGGTGCTCGGCATTGATTACCACCACCGCCTGACGGTCGCGGAAGCGGCGAGCTTCTGCCAGAAGATGCCGAAGGGCACGCTGGATTTCCTCGAGGAGCCGATCCGCGACGAGTCGCCCAGCTCCTACGAAGCTTTGCGCCGGATGACCGACATCCCGTTTGCGATCGGCGAGGAATTTTCCTCCAAATGGCAGTTCCAGCCCTATATCGAACGCGACATCCACCAGTTCAACCGCCTCGACGTCTGCAATGTCGGCGGCCTGACGGAGAGCATGAAGGTCGCAGCCTGGAGTGAGACCCATTACGTCGACATGATGCCGCACAATCCGCTAGGTCCGGTCTGCACCGCGGCGACCATCCATTTCTCGGCGGCGGTCGCCAATTTTTCCTGGCTGGAAACCCGCAACAGCCCTGCGGAAACCCATCTCGGCTTCGACAATTCCGAATTCTTCCCGGTCCAGCCCCGACTGGAAGGCGCGTTTTATCCGGTCTCGGATGCGCCGGGCCTCGGCGTCGAGGTCAACGAGGAACTGATCGCCAAGCAGAGCTTCGAATTCTGGGAAGCGCCGCATCTGAAGCGCCGCGACGGCTCGGTCACCAACTGGTAACATCGGCTCTCCGGCCTCTCCGCAGGGTGCCATCCTGGCGTCCAGCGGGGAGGCCGAAATCATATCGATCTATTGAGGGGCCTGCACGGCCCTCGGACAGACGCCGAAGCAACCGCCTTCCATATGGACGAAGGCGACGCCGCCTTCCTCGAAGGCGAGGCGCAACTGCGCTTCCGTTGCGCGATGGAGATCGTGCCGGCTGCCTTCGTAATCACGGATGGTGCTTCTCGACACCCCCGACCGATCGGCGAGATCGGTCTGCGTCCAGTCAAGAAACCCACGGGCGGCGCGACACAAGGCCGGCGTCAAAATTACGTTCTTTGCGGCTTGACCCATCTCACCAAACTGCCCATATTGGTCAATATCTCTCATATATGGCAATTTGGATTCGATTGCTAGATGGAGTATTCGTAAGCCCCTGGCAGCGGGCGCTTGACGGATGCGCAGCACATAGGAAGGCCGGAGCATTGGGATAACGTCGGGACCATATCTTCTTCTCATTCTTCTGGTCCTGCCTTTCCTCGGAAGCCTGGTCTCCGTATCTCTGCTGCGGACGCGCTCACGCGTCCTGCCGTCCTGGGTCGCCGGCGCCACCGCGCTCCTCTCCCTGCTGATCGTTGCGTCCTTCTATCCGGGCGTCACCAATGGCGGGATCCTGCGGTTCGAGGGCACGTGGCTGCCGCAGCTCGGGCTCAATTTTACCTTGCGCATGGATGGTTTCGCCTGGCTCTTCTCTATGCTGATCGCGGGCATCGGCTTTCTCGTGGTCGTTTATGCCCGCTATTACATGTCGGAAGACGATCCGGTCCCGCGCTTCTTCTCCTTCCTGCTCGCCTTCATGGGCGCCATGCTCGGCATCGTTATCTCCGGCAATGTCATTCTTCTGTCGGTGTTCTGGGAACTGACCAGCATCTTTTCCTTCCTGCTGATCAGTTACTGGCACAACAATGCCGCCGCCCGCGATGGCGCCCGCATGGCGCTGACGATCACCGGGATCGGCGGGTTCTGCCTGCTGATCGGTCTGCTGCTCATCGGCAATATCGTCGGCAGCTACGACCTGGACAAGATTCTCGCCGCCGGCGACGTCATCCGCGGCCATTCCCTCTACGTGCCGGCCCTGGTCTTCATCCTGCTCGGCGCATTGACGAAAAGCGCGCAGTTTCCGTTCCATTTCTGGCTGCCCAATGCCATGGCGGCACCGACCCCGGTCTCCGCCTTCCTGCATTCAGCAACCATGGTGAAGGCCGGTGTCTTCCTGCTGGTGCGGTTCTGGCCGGCTTTGTCGGGAACCTATGAATGGTTCTATCTGGTCGGGCTGGCCGGCATCGTCACGCTGGTGCTCGGCGCCTATTTCGCCATGTTCCAGCAGGACCTGAAGGGCCTGCTCGCCTATTCGACGATCAGCCATCTCGGCCTCATCACCACGCTGCTCAGCCTCGGAAGTCCGCTGGCGACGGTTGCCGCGATCTTCCACATGGTCAACCACGCGACCTTCAAGGCATCGCTGTTCATGGCCGCCGGCATTATCGATCACGAGACCGGCACCCGCGACATGCGGCGATTGAGCGGACTTTTCCGGTATTTGCCCATCACAGGCACGCTGGCCATGGTGGCGAGTGCCGCCATGGCCGGAGTTCCTCTGCTCAACGGTTTCCTGTCGAAGGAAATGTTCTTCGCGGAAGCGGTCGAAACCCATGCGGATTCCATTCTCGACCGCATCCTGCCCTATGTCGCGACGCTCGCCAGTGCCTTCAGCGTCGCCTATTCGCTGCGCTTCATCCACACCGTCTTCTTCGGCCCGCCGCCGGTCGATCTGCCCAAGCCGAAGCCGCATGAGCCGCCGCGCTGGATGCGTTTTCCGATCGATCTTCTGGTCGTTGCCTGCCTGATCGTCGGCATCATCCCGGCAATCTCCATCGGGCCTTTCCTGCAGACCGCCGTCATCAGTGTTCTGGGCCCTGATACGCCGGAATACAGCCTGTCCATCTGGCACGGCGTCAACCTGCCGCTGATCATGAGCGCCGTCGCGCTCGTCGGCGGTGCGCTGATCTATTTCGCGCTGCGCAAATATCTCGCGACCTGCGAGGACGGTCCGCCGATCCTGCGCAATCTCAAGGGCCAGCGCATCTTCGAGCGCATTCTCGTGGAAGTGTCCTGGCGCTGGGCCCGTACGCTGGAACGGCGCTTCGGCACCCGCAATCTCCAGCCGCAGCTTCGCTGGGTCGTGGCGACCGGTTTCCTCGCCGGTCTGCTTCCGCTCTATCTCTCCGGTTTCGAAACGCGTGACATCGCCTTTTCCGGCATCGATCCCGCCTTTGCGGCGATCTGGCTGCTTGGCATATGCCTCGCCTTCGGCACCGCCTATCTAGCCAAATACCATCGCCTTGCGGCTCTCGTGATGCTCGGCGGCGTCGGCCTGATCGTCTGCGTCACCTTCGTCTGGCTGTCGGCGCCGGATCTCGCCATCACCCAGCTCCTCGTCGAGATCGTCACCACCGTCCTCATCCTGCTCGGCCTGCGCTGGCTGCCGAAGCGGACCGAGGGACTGGCTGAGTCCATCACCTTGCGGGCGCGATTCCGCCGCTTCCGGGACCTGGCGCTCGCCGTCGTCTGCGGTATCGGCATGTCCTTCATTGCCTATGCCGTCATGACCATGCCGGTGCCGGATGCGATCGCCAACTATTTCCTCGCAAACGCCTATTCCGAAGGCGGTGGGCGCAATGTCGTCAACGTCATCCTGGTGGATTTCCGCGGTTTCGATACCTTGGGCGAGATCGCCGTGCTTGGCGTCGTGGCGCTGACGGTGTTCGCGCTGCTGCGCCGCTTCCGCCCCGCCGACGACAGCATGGACCTGCCGGAGCAGCAGCGCATCCAGAACCGGTTCGACGAGGATCGGCCCGAGCGTTCGGCGGGCGATACGGTGCGCGACTACCTGCTGGTGCCCTCGGTGATCATGACCTGGCTCTTTCCCGTCATCATCACCTTCGCCGTCTATATCTTCATGCGTGGCCATGACCTGCCGGGCGGCGGCTTTTCCGCCGGTCTGACGCTGTCGATCGCCTTCCTGCTGCAATATCTGGCCGGCGGCACACGCTGGGCGGAAGATCGTATCCGCATCCTGCCGCTGCGCTGGATGGGGGCGGGTATCCTGACCGCGTCCGCGACCGGCATCGGCGCCTGGTTCTTCGGCTATCCGTTCCTGACCTCGCATTTCCAGTATGTCGAGCTGCCGCTGATCGGCAAGATGCCGGCCGCGACCGCATTGCTCTTCGATCTCGGGGTGTTTTCGCTGGTTGTCGGTTCGACCGTCCTCATTCTCGTGGCGCTGGCGCACCAGTCGATCCGTATCAACCGCCTGCGGGCAATCGATGCGGCAAGGGCGGAGGAGGGCTGATGGAACTTGTTTTGTCCACCGCGATCGGCGTGATGACGGGCTGCGGCGTCTGGCTCATCCTGCGTCCGCGCACCTATCAGGTCATTGTCGGCCTTTCGCTGCTTTCCTACGCCGTCAACCTGTTCATCTTCGGCGTCGGCGGCGTGAAGACCAATGTCCCGCCGATCCTCGTCGATGGCGTTCCCACTTCGGTACTTGCCGATCCGGTGCCGCAGGCGCTGGTGCTGACGGCTATCGTCATCGGGTTTGCGACGACGGCGCTGTTCCTCGTCGTGCTTCTGGCCTCCCGAGGGCTGACGGGCACCGACCATGTCGACGGGAGGAACGAGCCGAAATGATTGGCTGGGCCCATCACCTCATCATCGCGCCGATCCTCGTGCCGCTGGTCGTGGCCGCACTCCTGCTGTTTTTCGACGAGCGGCAGCGTGTCGCAAAGGCGATGATCAGCCTCGCCTCGACGCTGATCCTGGTTGCCGTCTCGCTCGCCCTGCTGCGGATCGAAAGCGGCCCGAACGATTTCGACGGCGTCTATCTTCTCGGAAACTGGGCGGCGCCCTTCGGCATCGTGCTCGTTCTCGACGCGCTGTCGGCCCTGATGCTGCTGCTGACCGCGCTGCTTTCGGTGGCCGCGCTGGTCTTCTCGCTCGCCCGTTGGCATGCGGTCGGCGCCCATTTCCACACCATGTTCCAGCTCCTGCTGGTCGGCTTGAACGGCGCCTTCCTGACCGGTGACCTGTTCAACCTCTTCGTCTTTTTCGAGGTTATGCTGGCGGCATCCTACGGGCTGCTGCTGCACGGGTCCGGGCCGCTGCGTGTCAAGGCGGGCATGCATTACATCGCGGTCAACCTTGCCGCAGCGCTCCTGTTCCTGATCGGCGTCAGCCTGATCTACGGCACCGCCGGCACGCTCAACATGGCCGATCTCGCCGCCCGCATACCCGACATCGAGCCGGACCGCCGCATGCTGATGGAGGCGGGCGCCGGCGTGCTCGGCATCGCCTTCCTGATCAAGGCGGGCATGTGGCCGCTCTGCTTCTGGCTGCCGACCGCCTATAGCGCCGCCTCCGCCCCGGTCGCCGGCATATTCGCGATCATGAGCAAGCTCGGCATCTACGTCATCCTTCGGCTGACCATGCTGCTCTTCGGCGACGGGCCGTCCGCCGGTTTCGGGTCCGACGTGCTGCTTTACGGCGGCATTGCCACCATCATTTTCGGCACGATCGGCGTACTGGCTTCGCAGGCTCTCGGACGGCTTGCGGGCTTCTCGGTTCTGGTCTCGTCCGGAACCCTGTTGATGGTGCTCGGCATCAATGACGGCGCGATCTCGTCGGGCGCGCTTCTCTATCTCGTCAGCTCGACGCTGACGATCAGCGCCTTCTTCATGCTGATCGAACTGGTCGAACGCGGCCAGGATGCCGGTGCGATCGTTCTTGCAGTGACCATGGAAGCCTACGGCGATGCGGACGAGGACGAGCCGGAGGAGGGCGACGGCGTCACCATGCCCGGCACGATGGCGATTCTCGGCATCTGCTTTGCCGCCTGCGGCATCCTCTTGTCCGGCCTTCCGCCGCTCTCCGGCTTCATCGCCAAGTTCGCGATGCTGTCGGCAATGATGGGCACCGGCGCGATCGGCGTGCCGCCGACGGCCGCGGTCTGGGTACTGGTCTCTCTCGTTATCCTCTCCGGCATCGCCGCGCTGATTTCGATGACCCGCGCCGGCATCCGCACCTTCTGGAGCTCGCTCGAGGGAACCGTGCCGCGCGTCCTTGTCATCGAGATCGTGCCGGTGATGTTCCTGCTTTTCCTGACGCTCGCTTTGACCGTCCAGGCTGGACCCGCAATGCAGTATATGGACACGACGATCCGAAGCCTCAGCAATCCGAGGATCTATATCGACGCGGTGCGCAACGCGGCGTCCGTCCCCGATTACGACGGGGTCGCCTCCGCCGGGACGGGGAGCAGATGATGTTGCCCTATCCGCTGCTCACCCTGTCGCTGGTCCTGATGTGGCTGCTGCTCAACGGCTTCACGCCCGGCCATCTCGTGCTCGGCATCCTGGTCGCTGTCTTCGCCTCCTGGGCGATGGCGTCGCTGCGCCCGGACAAGCCGCGGCTTGCCAAATGGTATCTGCTGCCGAAACTGTTCGGGATCGTGCTCTATGACATCGTCAGGTCGAACATCGCGGTTGCGCTGATCATCCTCAAAATCGGCCGGCGTAGCCACAACCCCGGTTTCCTGACGGTCGAGCTGGATGTCGAGAACCATCTCGCCATAGCCGTCCTCGCGGTCGTGGTGACAAGCACCCCCGGATCCGCCTGGCTGGAATACGATTCCAACGACCGGACGGTGCTGCTGCATGTCCTTGACCTCGACAACGAGGCGGAGTGGCGCAACACGATCAAGAACAGATACGAGAAGCTGCTGATGGAGATTTTCGCATGAGCGCCATCATTCTCTTCACCGCAGTCTCGATCGCCCAGCTGATGCTGGCGGCGGCGATGGCGATCGCCTCCGTGCGCATGTTCCGGGGCCCGAGGGCGCAGGACCGGATCATCGGCCTCGACACGCTCTATATCAACGCCATGCTGCTGCTGGTGACCTTCGGCATCGGCACCGGGCGGGTGATCTATTTCGAGTCCGCGCTCGTCATCGGCATGCTGGGCTTCGTTGCGACCGTGGCGCTCGCGAAATTCCTGATGCGCGGGGAGGTGATCGAATGATCCATTCCGCTGCCGACATTCCCGTCTGGGCCGCCATCGCGGTCGCATTTTTCCTGCTGGTCGGCTCCGGCCTGGCCCTGATCGGCGCGATCGGCTTCCTGCGCCTGCCGACCTTCTACGAGCGCATTCATGCGCCGACGCTCGGCACGAGCTGGGGGATCGGCGGCGTCATGCTCGCTTCGATGATCTTCTTCACCGTCTCTTCGGGACGCCTCGTATTCCACGAGATACTGATCGGGATTTTCGTGACCGTGACCACGCCGATCACCTTCATGATGTTGGCGCGCGCGGCCCTCCACCGCGACCGGGCGGAAGGAAACGGCAATGTTCCCGACAAGCAGAACAAGAGCCAGGTCGCCCAGGATGTCTTGGGCGTAAACGAGCCCGGTAACGGATAGGTTCGGCAAGGTCGTCCTGCCGGCAGTCAAGCCTCGAGAGCATTTCCCCGATAACGCCTGTCCTTCAGCGCGACGCTGCTGACTGTCCACGCATATGACGGCCGAGCAGGCCGGGACAGATGCATCCCTCAATTTTGCGATCAATGCCGAGGGAACCAATCTTTTCGGACCGAACATCGAGCGGAGGTTTGGCGGCGAAGAGAGTGGACAACGCGTGGTTCGTAAACCGTTGTGAGGACGCGGAAAAGGTGTGTCTCTCTGCTTGTTTCGCTTCCGGGATACAGCGGATATTGCCCGTCCCAAGGCTGCGGCGCAATGTCCTTTCTTTTGCTGATGACAGACTCACTGAGCAACAATATACCGTCAATCCAGGACTAACGATCGGACGTGATGGATGAAGAACTGGAAGCCTGACCTGACCCGCAGCCGCTCCCCGCGTTACATGGCGATTGCCGATGTCATCGAGATGGACTTGAGGAGCGGCAACCTTACGGTAGGCGACCGGTTGCCGCCGCAGCGCGAGCTGGCCAAGCTGCTCGATGTCGATTTCACCACGGTGGCGCGGGGCTATCTAGAAGCGCAGAAGCGCGGCCTCGTCAGTTCGCATGTGGGGAGGGGGACGTTCGTGACGGGCGGTGCCGAGAAGGAGCGCCGGGGTTTCGTTTCCGACGCCGCGCCCGATCCCCGCCGAGCCTCGATCGTCGATTTTTCCATGAACATGCCGCCGGAGCCGGATGATCCGGACCTGATCGCGCGGATGCAGGAAGGGCTTGCCGCCGTCGCCGCCAACCTCGTGCCTTTGTTGCGTTATCAGGCTTTTGGCGGCGCCGGCATGGACAAGGAAGCGGCTGCCGTCTGGCTCGGCCGGCGCGGTCTTGTACCGTCGCAGGACCGCGTTTTCGTCACTCCCGGCGCGCATCCGGCCCTGCTGGCGATCCTCGGTATGCTGGCAAAACCGGGCGAGACGGTGCTGTCGGAGAACATCACCTATCCCGGCATCCGCTCGATCGCCGCCCAGTTGCGATTGAACCTCGTCGGCCTGCCGATGGACGACGAGGGCATTGTCCCTTCGGCCTTTGCGGAGGCATGCGAGAAAAAGAAGCCCAGGGCGCTCTATCTCAACCCCGTCCTGCAGAACCCGATAACGCTGACCATTCCGGAACGGCGCCGCGAGGAGATCTGCGCCGTGGCGCGCAAATACGGGGTGCCGATCGTCGAGGACGATGCCTATGGCTTCATTCCACTCCGGAGCCCCACACCGCTGGCGGCGATCGCGCCCGATCTGACCTGGCATATCGGCGGGCTTTCCAAATCCATCGGCGCCGGCCTCAGGCTCGCCTATGTGGTCGCTCCGGATACCAAGGCGGCGTGGCCCTTCGTCAGCGCCATGCGTGCCAACAATGTCATGGCATCGCCGCTCTCGACAGCGCTTGCCACCCGCTGGATCGAGGATGGCACGGCCGACGGCATCCTGCAGTTCATCCGCGCCGAAACCTCGGCCCGCCAGGCGCTTGTCGCGGACATATTGCCGAAGGGCAGCTATCGCGGCGACCCGGCCAGCTTCAACATCTGGCTGCCGCTGACGCAGGGCTGGACCCGCTCGACATTCGGCAGTCATATGCGCTCCGCTGGCATCGGCGTGGTGGCAAGCGATGCCTTCACGGTCGACGGTCCGGCACCTGAAGCGGTGCGCGTATGTCTCGGCGGCCCGATCCAGCGGCCGGCGCTCAAGGCGGCACTGGAATTCATGGGGCACGCCCTGGAAACCTCGCCCGAAATGGCTGGCTCCTTCTTCTGATTTTTCATCGTCCCGCGACGCCGAACCGGAATGCCTGCGGCATTCTGGCCAATCGACACATTGAATGCATCAATTTATAGGAATGAATGCAATCAATATTCGCTTTGACTGCTTTTTCGCAAGGACGATGATCATGGATCATGAATGGCCTCCTCTCCCTCCCATGCAGACCGGCATCCGCGGACGCTGCCCGCGCTGCGGGCAGGGGCATCTCTTCAACGGCTTCCTGACGCTCAATCGCAAGTGCGAGGCCTGCGGACTGGACTATTCCTTTGCGGATCCCGCCGACGGTCCGGCCTTCTTCGTGATCTGCTTTGCCTGCGTGCCGAGCGTGCTTCTCGGCGTCTGGCTGGAAGTGCAATTCCAGCCCGCCTGGTGGGTTCACCTGCTGGTGACGCTGCCCTTCATGCTGCTCACCTGTATTCCGCCGCTTCGGCCGCTGAAAGGCTGGCTGGTGGCGAGCCAGTATTTCTACAAGGCGGAAGAAGGCAAGCTGGCGAGACGCGCCAGCTAGGCCCGGTCATTTGCCGTGATTGACCGGAGTGCCGAGGAAGCCTGTCAATTCCCGCGCTGCCGCACCGCCCGCCCGGTTCGCCCCGATCGTCGAAGCGGACGGGCCGTAACCGACCAGGTGAATGCGCGGGTCTTTATCGACCTGGGTCGCCAGCCGGCCGGTCATAAGGATGCCGCCGCTCGTCTCGCGCAGCTGCAGCGGGGCGAGATGGTCAAGCGAGCTGCGAAAACCCGTACACCAGAGGATCACATCGGCCCGCCGCTCGGAACCGTCCGGCCAGCGGACGCCGTGTTCGGTGATCTCGGAAAACATCGGCAGCCTGTCCAGTGCACCGCGCTCCCGCGCCGCCTGGATCGCAGGCGTGACGGGCAGGCCGGTGACCGAGACCACCGAACCCGGCGGAAGGCCCTGACGGACACGGTCTTCCACCAGCGCCACGGCGGCGCGTCCTGCCTCCGGCGTGAACGGCTCGTCGCGGAATTTCGGTTCCCGTCGCGTCACCCAGGTGGTCGTGGTGACACGGGAAATTTCGTCGAGCAGCTGGATCGCCGAAATCCCGCCGCCGACCACGACGACATGCTGGCCGGCAAATTCCTCCGCGGTGCGATAATCCCGCGTGTGGAGCTGACGTCCTTGGAACCGCTGAGCGCCGGGATAGTCGGGAATATAGGGTGATTCCCAGGTCCCGGTCGCATTGATCAATCCCCGTGCCGAGAAGGCACCCCGATCGGTTTCGACCCTCAGCCGGTCTCCCCGGTTGCAGACGACCGTCACCTCGACGGGGCGATGGACGCGCAGATCGAAGGCTTGCTCGTAGGCCGCGAAATATTGCGGCACGGCGACGGATGCCTTCACCTGATCGGCGGCGGTATCGACCGCCTCGTCGAACCGCATTCCGGGGAGATCGTGAACACGGTTGGCGGTTGCGAGCGTCAGGGACGGCCAGCGGAACTGCCAGGCGCCGCCGGGCTCCGGAGACTGGTCGAAAACGACAAAGTCTCTGTCCGGCGCAAGGCCGAGTTTCCGCAGGTGATAGGCTGAAGACAAACCCGCCTGGCCCGCTCCGATCACGACGATATCGACCTTGATCGCCACGCGGGCATGATCAGGTTTGTCGTCCGTATTTTGATCCGGTTCGGAGTCTGCGGCCATGCTGGATATCGATAGGAGTGAGGTGGTGGGGAACGGGTAGATGAGGCTTATACGTCTGCGAAAGGCGCTTCAAGCTGCATGGCTTGCAATCAGAAGTGGCGGCGGTATAGTTGCATCAGGTTTCATTCATGCCATTCCCATCCAAGCTCGATGTTCGCATACACTCGCGGCGGGCGCCGGACCTGTGCCATAGTCCAGGCTCCCACATGAAAGCGATTCCATGCAGCCGACCCAAAACCGCCTCGCTCCCCTGTTCGACAACGAAGGCACGAAAAACCCGCTCGATGTGCTGAAGCGCGTTTACGGTTATTCATCCTTCCGGGGCAAGCAGGCCGCTGTCGTCGAACAGGTCGTGTCGGGCGGCGACGCCGTGGTTCTGTTTCCGACCGGTGCCGGCAAGTCGCTCTGCTTCCAGATCCCCGCGCTCTGCCGCGATGGCGTCGGCATCGTCGTTTCGCCGCTGATCGCGCTGATGCGCGACCAGGTGGAGGCGCTGAAGCAACTCGGCGTGCGCGCGGCCGCCCTCAACTCCTCGCTGACGCGCGAAGAATTCTTCGATGTCCGCCGGGCGATCGCGAACGGCGATCTCGATCTTCTCTATGTGACGCCCGAGCGCATCGTCACGCCGGCTTTCAAGGAGATGATCGGCAATGCGAAGATCGCATTGTTCGCGATCGACGAAGCGCATTGCGTTTCTCAATGGGGCCACGACTTCCGCCCGGAATATCGCGAACTCGGCAATCTCGCCGAGCTTTACCCCGGCGTGCCGCGCATGGCGCTGACGGCGACCGCCGACCCGCATACCCGCGACGACATCATCGACAGGCTTGCGCTGCGTTCGGCCGAGGTCTTCACCACGTCGTTCGACCGCCCGAACATCGCCTACGAAATCGTCGAGCGCGACCAGCCGCGGCAGCAGTTGTTGCGCTTCCTGTCCCGCCACAAGGGTTCGAGCGGCATCGTCTATTGCCTGTCGCGCGCCAAGGTCGAGGATACGGCCGAGTGGCTGAACGGGCAGGGCATTCGCGCGCTTGCCTATCATGCCGGCATGGACCGCAGCCTTCGAGACGCCAACCAGGACGCGTTCCTGAAGGAAGAGGACCTTTGCCTGGTCGCGACCGTCGCCTTTGGCATGGGCATCGACAAGCCGAACGTACGTTATGTCGCCCATCTCGATCTGCCCGGTTCCGTCGAGGCCTATTACCAGGAGACGGGCCGCGCCGGGCGCGACGGTCTGCCGTCCGACGTCTGGATGGCCTATGGCATGGCCGATGTCATCCAGCGCGGCCGGATGATCGACGAGGGCAGTTCGGGCAACGATGTGAAGCGGGTCGAACGCGCCAAGCTGAATGCACTGCTCGGCATCTGCGAAACTCCCGGCTGCCGGAGGCAGGCGATCCTGGCGCATTTCGGCGAGGCGCATGGTGGTCAGTGCGGCAATTGCGATACCTGCCTCAAGCCGGTCGAAACCTGGGACGGGACGGAGGCAGCCATCAAGGCGCTGGCGGCGATCTACCGGACCGGTGAACGTTTCGGGACGGGCCACCTGATTGACGTGCTGCTCGGAAACCGCAATGAAAAGACCACCCGCTTCGGCCATGCGGACATGCCGGTCTTCGGCGTGGGCAAGGATATCCCGTCAAAGACCTGGCAATCGGTCTACCGTCAATTGCTGGCCGCCGGCCTTGTCAGCGTCGATCACGCGGCCTTCGGCGCCCTGAAGCTGGAACCCGAAGCCCGCGCCGTCTTCAAGCGCGAACGCGAGGTCCGTTTCCGCAAGGACCGCCCGACCACCGGCAAGGCATCGAGAAGCGCGTCGCCCGGGGCGGCAAGCGCAAGGTCTGCGCTGGAAGGCGCAGACGCGGAACTCTTCGAGGCACTGCGTGTCGCCCGCCTGGCGATCGCCAAGGAGCTTGCGGTGCCGCCTTACGTCGTTTTCCCGGACACGACGCTGGTCGCCTTCGCGACCGACCGCCCGACGAGCCGCGACGCGCTGCTTGGCATTTCCGGCGTCGGACAGTCGAAGCTCGAGCGTTACGGCGATGCCTTCCTGAAGGTGATCCGGGCGCACGAGAGATAGGCCGGCTACCCGCGTCAGTAGAACGTCGAGTGGAAAGGGGTGACCGCAGCCCCCATCGCCGATGCGTCGCTGGCGATGTCCGAGATGATCAACTTTGGGCTGGGGCGCGGCACGCCGTAGCGCGGCCGGTCGTAAATGCGGGTTCGATCGATCAGCATCTGCGCCAGATCTCGCGGCACCTGGCCGCCGAAGACGATCGCCTGCGGGTCGAAGATCGCCCAGATGGCATTGACCAGGCGGTTGTAAGCCGGCGCGACTTCGTTCACCCACTCGGTCACCCCTGGCCACTGCGCGTCGAAATGCCTGCGCATGTAGTTGATGGAAGGGACGTCGACGCCGTTGCGGGCAAGCCTTTCGATGAGCAACTGCAGCGCCGGTCTGCGCTGGTTTTCCTCTTCGTCATAGATGCCCGAAAACTCGCCGGCATTGCCGTTGCCACCGAGCAGCAATTCGCCGTCGCCGATCAGTCCGCCGCCGAAACCGTAGTTGAAGCTCAGATAGGCGAAATGCTTGATATGACGCCCGACGCCGAACATCGCCTCTGCGATCGCCCCGGTATTGGCGCCGTTGTGCACCCAGACCGGCTTGCCGAAAAATTCCGCCAGCAGCGGGCCGAGCTCGATCAGCGACCATTCATGGAGCGGAAGCGGCGCGTTGTAGCGTGTTCCGCCGACATGAAAGCCTGCTATTGCAAAGCCGATGCCGAAAAGGGCCGCCGGGGACAGGTCGTTGAGCTTTTGGGCCTCCACAAGCCGTTCCCTGACAAGATCGAGGGATTGCGCCATCGTATGCCCGCGCAGCGTCACGCTGCTTTCGGCCAGAACACTGCCGGCAAGGTCCATCAGGCAGATGCCGATGACGTCGGTATTGACCGAGATCCCGCAGGAATAGGCATATCGACTGTCGAGTCTGAGCGTCGGGCTGGGTTGCCCGCGGCCGACACCGGGTTTCGGAGAGCCAAGCGAGACAATGCCGCGCTCCGCCAGCTGATCGATGATCCGGTAGACCGATTGCTGGGTGAGATCGGTATGATCGGTCACCTCGGAACGGGAGAGGCCGGGATACCGCCAGATGAGTTTAAGCAGGCTGCGCTCGTTCGGCGAGACGACTCCGCTTTCGCCTGCGCGCAGGAATTGCGGGGAGATCAGAGCCTCGGGAAAATAGGCCATTGATCCATCTCCTCCGCCAAAATTACCATAGAAGTGTAATAAAGGCGGCTTTATACCGGCCGCCTTACCCCATAATTTCCTTTCCATAGATCGAAATCCCTTTCGCGACAAGGGCTTCCGCCTGTCATTCAATTGTTACACTCAAAGTGTAGTAATGTCGCCGTTCCGATGCCGAGCACACTCGGCCGATCCCAAAACAGGCGAGGGCAATGATGAAGATTTCCATTCTGGCGGCCGCGGCCGCCGTGATGGCGGGTGCGTGTTCCGCGCAGGCCGCCAATATCGAATTCTGGTACGGCAACACCGGGCCGGTGGAGACCGCAATCAAGGCGCAGTGCGATGCCTTCAATGCCGCGCAGACCCAGCACAAGGTCACCTGCGTCGGCCAGGGCAGCTACGAAGTGTCGATGCAGAAGGCGATCGCCGCCTATCGCGCCAAGAACCACCCGGTGCTGATCCAGTTCTTCGACGCGGGCACGCTCGACCTGATGCTGTCCAACGCCGTCGTCCCGGTCCAGGAAATCCTGCCCGACGTGAAGTGGAACAGCTATATCGCCGGCGCCCGCGCTTATTACGAAACATCCGGCGGCAAGCTTTTCGCGCAGCCCTACAATGCCTCGACGCTGCTGTTCTATACGAACAAGACCGAGCTCGAGAAAGCCGGCGTCACCCAGACCCCGACCACCTGGGAAGAGGTGATCGATGCCGCCCGCAAGCTGAAGGCCGCCGGCCATGCCTGCCCGTTCGTCACCGATGGCGATACCTGGCGCGTGCTGGAGCAGTTCTCCGCCCGCCATGGCCTGCCGATCGCCTCCAGGCACAACGGTTATGACGGCCTCGATGCCGAATATGTCTTCAACACCACTTTCGTCGCCAAGCACCTCCAGAACTTGGTCGACTGGCGCAAGGAAGGCCTCGTCAGGCTCAATGCCGATACCAAGGCCGGCAACTATACGGCTGCCTTCAACGCCGGCGAATGCGCGATGATGGAAGGTTCTTCCGGCTCCTACGCCGCCTCCACCAAGGCTTTCGACGGCAAGTACCAGATCACCGTCAACATGGCGCCGATGTACAAGGGTTACGAGCGCCACAACACGCTGGTCGGCGGTGCTTCGATCTATGTCATGAAGGGCCATGACCAGGCCGAGGTCGATGGCGCCAAGGCTTTCCTCGACTTCCTGCGCAAGCCGGAACAGCAGATGGCGTTTACCGCCGCCACCGGCTACGTCCCCGTCACCAACGACGTGCTCGACGCGATCAACAAGAGCGGCGACGCCAAGGCCGCGAAATACGCGACCGCTGCCATCGGCATCGAGTCGATGAACCAGCCGCCGACCGCCGACAGCCGCGGTATTCGTCTCGGCTTCTACGTGCAGTTCCGCGAAATCTTCATGGAAGAGACCCAGAAGGCGTATGCCGGCCAGCAGACCATGCAGGTCTCGCTCGACAATGCCAAGAAGCGTGGCGACGAGCTGCTGCGTCGTTTCGAGCAGACCTACAAGGGCGTCAAGCTGCCTTGATCCAAGCTTGATCGGCGCGGGCGGGACGCAAGTCCTGTCCGTGCCGGTCCCTCACTGCGGGCTTTTCCCATGACCTCCGAATCCACTCTCTTCAGCAATCGCTGGCTGCCGGTCCTTTTGGTCGCGCCGTTCATGCTGCTGATCGTCCTTTTCTTCTACGTGCCGATCTTCCAGGCCTTCTACTGGTCCTTCTTTCTCGAGCAGCCGTTCGGCGGCGGTTCGATGTTCGTCGGGCTCGACAATTTTGCCCGCGTCCTTTCCGACCGGGAATTCTGGCAGGCGGGCGGGCGCACCCTGGTGTTCATGGTGACCGCATCGTCGCTCGCAGTACTGATCCCGCTGATCCTGGCGGTCGCCGCCGATCGCAAGATCCGCCTGTCGCTGCCGGCCCGCAATGTGCTGGTCTGGCCGAAGGGCGTGGCAGGCGCCTCGATCGGCGTCGTCTTCGCCTTCGTCTTCAATCCGTTCGTCGGCATCCTCGCACCGCTCAACAAGGCCTTTCCGGGCATCTGGGCACCCGGCATCGACGGCACGGACGCCTTCATCACGCTGATCGCAGCGCATGTGTGGAGCGGCATCCCGTTCAATTTCGTCATCCTGCTGGCCGGGCTGCAATCGATCCCGCGCACCATGCAGCAGGCGGCGGCGATGGACGGGGCAGGGCCATGGCGGCGGATTTTTGACGTGCAGCTGCCGCTGATCATGCCGCAGCTCTTCCTGACCTTGGTGCTGGAATTCACCGAAAGTGTCACCTCCGCCTTCGCGCTGATCGACACGATCACCCATGGCGGTCCGGGCGGCGCGACCACACTGCTCGTCTACAAGATCTACAAGGACGGTTTCAGCGGTTACGACCTGTCGGGCGCCGCCACCCAGACCGCGATCCTGATGGTCTTCGTCATCCTTCTCACCGCCGCCCAGTTCGTCTTCCTCGGCCGGCGCATCAACTACGAGCGCTGACAGATGATCGAAAACGCACGCTCCCTCAACATCGCCGCGAGCGTCATCCTGCTTGCCGGCATGCTCTACATTCTCGGGCCGCTCTACCTGACGCTTGCAACAGCGTCGCAGTCCTACGAATTCCTGCTGCGCAACGGGCTCGCCTGGTATCCGGGCGACCAGTTCTTCAACAATGCGGCGCGCATCTTCACCGAGACGCGCATCCCGATCCAGATGTTGAACAGCCTGGCGGTTGCCTTCAGCCTGGCGATCGCCACCTGCATCCTGTCTTTCCTGTCGGCCTATGCGATCGTCTATTTCCGCATCCGCTGGGCGGGCGTCGCCTTCGCGCTGATCCTCGCGACGATCATGCTGCCGGTCGATATCCGCGTCATCACCACCTATCAGGTTGCGTCGAACGTGTTTTCGCCGGTCAACGCGCTGCTCGACGTCACCGGCCTCAACGGGCTGATCGCCAAGGCTTTCGGGGCGCCGGTGCAGCTCGAACTGAGCGTGCTCAACACCCATTTCGGCCTGATCGCCCCGCTTGTCGCCCATGGCACGGGCACGTTCCTGTTCCGCCAGTTCTTTCTCACTCTGCCGAAAGACCTGTTCAAGGCCGCCCGCATGGACGGGGCCGGCCCGGTCCGCTTCATGTTCGATATCCTGCTGCCTTTGTCGCGCACCAGTTTCGCGGCGCTTTTCGTGCTGACCTTCCTGAGCGGCTGGATCCAGTATCTCTGGCCGCTCGTCGCCTCCTCCACACCCGACATGCAGACCGCCGTGGTTGGCCTGGCGCGGCTGCTGCCGGATTCGGACGGCGAAGTGCCGGACTTTCCGATGATCATGGCGGGCGCCGTGATCGTTTCCCTCGTGCCCCTCCTGATGATCGCACTCTTGCAGCGGTATCTGGTGCAGGGCCTCGTGCTTTCGGAGAAATGACGATGAACGCCATCGATACAGCCATCCGCGCCGCCGCGGCGAGCATCACGGTCAAGGATCTCACCAAGGCTTACGATCCCCAGACGGTGGTCATTCCGCCGATGGATGTCGAGCTGAAGGCGGGCGAATTCACCGTCGTGCTCGGCCCTTCCGGCTGCGGCAAGTCCACGCTGCTGCAGATGATCGCCGGGCTCGAACGGGTGAGCAGCGGCAAGATCCTGATCGGCACCCGCGAAGTGCAGGATCTCGAGCCGAAACATCGCGGCTGCGCCATGGTGTTTCAGAACTATGCGCTTTATCCGCACATGACCGTGTTCGAGAACATGGCCTACAGCCTCAAGGTCTCCGGCACACCGAAGGCGGAGCGCGCCGAGCGGGTCGCGGCGGTCGCAAAAATGCTCGGCCTTGCCGACTATCTGCACCGCAAGCCGGGACAGCTTTCCGGCGGCCAGCGCCAGCGCGTCGCGATCGGCCGCGCCATCGTCCGCGAACCGGCCGTTCTGCTGTTCGACGAACCGCTCTCCAATCTCGATGCGCAGCTTCGCCACGACATGCGCGTCGAACTCGCCGACCTTCATCGCCGCATCGGCGCCACCACCGTCTTCGTCACCCATGACCAGGTGGAGGCGATGACGCTCGCCGACCGCATCCTCATCCTCAACAAGGGCCGCATCGAACAATTCGATACGCCGAAGGCGATCTACCACAACCCGGCCTCGGTCTTCGTCGCCAAATTCATCGGCGCCCCGCCGATGAACATTCTGCCCGTGACCGGAGACGGGGCGGCGCTGCGGCTTGCCGACGGGCAGGTGGTGGCGAACGCCTCGCTGACCGGCACCTACCAGCTCGGCATCCGCCCCGAGGATATCGTCCTGGACGGCAAGACGGAGGGCCATGCGGTCAAGGCGGCGCTGAGGTTCCGCGAGGACCTCGGTTCCCATTCGGTGCTGGCCGCCGATCTCGGCGGTTCCACCGTCCGCATCGCGACGCCCTTCGGCGCGGATATCGCCGACCGGCTCGAACTCGACCTGAACTTCCCGACCTCGCGACTGCATCTCTTCGATGCAGCGACGGGCCGGGCCATACCCGGTGCCTTCGGCGCCCAATGAAAGCCCGGCGCCACAGGCGCCCTATGAAAGAAACCCACATGAACTACAAAGACTTCATCGCCGATCCGGCACGTAGCTGCGCCGTCGTTGCCCATCGTGGCGCCTGGCACGAGGCCCCGGAAAACAGCCTGGCGGCCATCGAGAACGCGATCGCGCTCGGCTGCGACATCGTCGAACTCGACGTGCGCAAGAGCGCCGACGGCGAGCTTTTCCTGATGCATGACGACACGCTCGAACGCATGGCCGGCATCGATCGCGACGCCGAAAGCCTGACCATGGCCGAACTCCAGGCGATCATGCTGCGCGAGAGCGACGGCGGCGAAGCGCGTGCCGTAAGCGACCAGCCCATCCCGACGTTGAAACAGGCGCTGGAGATCATCCGCGGCCGCATCTTCGCCGATCTGGATTTGAAGGACCGCGGACTTTTTTCCGAAGTCGCCGCCTGCGCGCGCGCGATGGGGGCGGCTGCCTATGTCGATCTCAAGACCAAGGTCCACAGCCTGGCGGATGTCCACTGGGTGCGCGACCAGAACATCGACGGCGTACCGTTCATGGGCATGACGCGCTTCACCGCCGAAAACATCGGCGATTCGCTGGCTGTCCTTGCTAACCTCTCGCCTTTCATGTGCGAAATCCGCTTCGACAGTCTCGAAACGATCGCTCATCACCGCGAGGCTTTCGCCCGGGCCCGGATGGCGCTGTGGGTCAACACCCTCGACCAGCCCGGCAGCGGCGAATGGACGGACAGTGCCGCTCTTGCCGATCCCGATCTGATCTGGGGCCGGTTGATGGACGCGGGCATCAGCGTTATCCAGACGGACCAGCCCGCCGCATTGAAATCCTACATAAAGGCGCGCCAGGCATGACGATCGTTTCCGACGCCGTGCTTCGGTCCCTGATGGAGGATATGCGCCAGGCGGGGGAGGCGGAGGTTCTGCCCCGTTTCCTCGGCGTGACGGCGGATGGCATCCGCGCCAAGACCGCTCCCGACGACATCGTCACCGATGCCGATCTGGGGGCCGAACGCCGGCTTTCGGCAGCACTTTCTGCGCATTTTTCCGGCGCGCTGATCGTCGGCGAGGAGGCGGTCTCCGCCGACCCGGCGCTGCTCGACCGTCTGGGGGATGCCGAACTCGCCGCGATCATCGATCCCGTCGACGGTACCTGGAATTTCGCCCATGGGGTACCGCTGTTCGGCATGATCGTGGCGATCGTGTCGGCTGGAAGGACCGTCGCCGGCCTGATCCACTATCCGGTGACCGGCGATTTTCTGGTGGCCAGGCCGGGCAAGGGGGCTTGGCACGTTGCCCGCGACGGCGCCCATACCCGCCTTGGCGTCGCCGCTCCGGTTCCGGTCGCCGAAATGAGCGGCTTCGTGCCGCTGCACATGTTCTCGGCGCAAGAGCAGGCGGCCTTCGCACCGCGGGTTCTGCGTTTCGGCCGCACCACCACATGGCGCTGCTCCGCCTTCGAATACCGGATGGTGGCAACCGGGGCGATGACCTTCTCGCTGAATGCCGATATGAAACCCTGGGATCATGCGGCCGGCGAACTGATCCACCGCGAAGCCGGCGGCCATAGCGGTCTCCTGAGCGGCGAGACCTACCGGCCCTCGATGACGCAAGGGCGGCTGCTGCTTGCGCCCGATGCGGCGAGCTGGAAGGCGATCCGGGAAAGCCTGGGGTGAAAAACAGGCTTCCCGAGGAAGGTGATTTTCATTCTGGCTTTCGTCAACGCGACGTGTAATGTATACACGAATAGGCTCTCGGGAGGAGTCTGCATCGCGTATCAGGATCCCTGATGGGATAGTCGGCGCGGTGAGGAAAATGCATGAGTGCCGCCTGCATGTCAGATGTTGATCGTGCAGGCAGCGGGCCGACGGGAGGATCAGGGCCGGATGCAGCAGCTTGCCGAGACCACGGTGGCCGGCCAGGACACGCTTCTGGATATCCAGAACCTGACATTGTCATTGCGTGACCAATCGGGTTGGGTCGAAGTCCTCAACAACGTTTCGCTGTCGGTGAAGCCGAAGGAGATTCTCGGCGTCGTCGGGGAGAGCGGATGCGGCAAGTCGATGACCGCGCTCTCGATCCTCCGGCTTCTGCCGCCGCGCGATTCGCGCCTTGGCGGCAACATCATGTTCGGCGGGCAGAACCTGGCCGCCTGTTCGGAATCGCAGATGAACCGCATTCGCGGGCGGCACATCAGCATGATTTTCCAGGAGCCGATGAGCGCCCTCGACCCGGTGTTCACCGTGGGTTACCAGATCGAGGAAACCCTTCGGCGGCATTTCAAGATCGATCGCAGGGAGGCGGCGGAACGCGCCGTCGCAGCGCTCGATTCGGTCGGCATCGCATCGCCCCGCCATGTCGCCACGCTCTACCCGATGAACCTTTCCGGCGGCATGCGCCAGCGTGTGATGATCGCCATGGCGCTGGTCTGCGAGCCGCGTCTGCTGATCGCCGACGAACCGACCACGGCGCTGGACGTGACCATCCAGGCGCAGATCATGGACCTGCTCCTGGGCCTTGCCGACCGCACCGGTACGGCCATCATGTTCATCACCCACAATCTCGGTCTGGTCGCGCAGAGCTGCCATCGGATGGTGACGATGTATGCAGGGCAGGTCGTGGAAGGTGGCCCGGTGAAGGACGTCATCGCCGGCCCCCGCCATCCCTATACGGCCGGACTTCTGCATTCCATCCCCGACAGCAACCGCGCGCGCGGCACCCTGCCTTCGATCGCCGGCCGCGTCCCCTCGCTGCGTCACATGCCGAAGGGCTGTCGCTTCGGGCCGCGCTGTTCCTATTCCATGCAGCCATGCGAACTGCCGCAGAGCATCGAAAATGAGGGCGTCGAGAACATCGTCCGCAGGGAAGTGCGCTGCAACCGTTGGGAAGAACTCGAATTGAGAGGGGTCGGGGCATGAGTGTAGCCACTCCTTCCGGGCAGACGGCGCTTGACGTCGACGACTTGCATGTCAGCTTCGGCAATGCGCGGCGCGGCTCGCTGATCCGTGCCGTCGATGGCGTCAGCTTCAGCGTGCGCAAGGGCGAGATTTTTGGCGTGATCGGCGAATCCGGCTCCGGTAAATCGACGCTGGGGCGCTGTCTCGTCGGGCTGCTCAGCCCGAGCGGCGGCGGCGTGCTGCACGACGGCGTCGACCCGTTCAAGTTTTCCCGCCGCGAACTCAACCGTCACCGGCGCAAGTACCAGATCGTCTCGCAGGACCCGAATGCGGCTTTCGACCCGCGCATGACCATCCTTCAGAGCATCTGCGAACCCTTGAACATCGCAGGCGAGGGGACGAAAGCCGAGCGGCGCGAAAAGGCGTTCGCGATGCTGGACCGGGTATCGCTGGCGCCCGAAATGGCCAACCGCTACCCGCACGAGATTTCCGGCGGCCAGAAGCAGCGCGCCAATATCGCCCGGGCGCTGATGCTGGATCCGAACGTGATCGTCTGCGACGAGGTGGTGGCGGCGCTCGACGTGTCGATCCAGGCCGACATGCTCAATCTCTTCGCCCGGCTGCAGGAACAGTTCGGCCTCACCTACGTCTTCATCAGCCATGACCTGCGCGTCGTCAGCCATATCAGCGACCGTGTGGCGGTGATGTATTTCGGCAAGATCGTCGAATTCGGCCCGGCCCATGCCGTGATCGAGACGCCGCTGCACCCCTATACGGAAGCGTTGCGCTCGGCCGAACCGGAGATCGATCCGGCCGCCGCCGATGCCCGGCAGAGGATTATCCTGCAGGGCGAGATACCGAGCGCCATCGCGCCGCCCGGCGGCTGCCGCTTCCATACGCGCTGTCCGCGGGTGCGCGACATCTGTCGCACCGAGGAGCCCCGGCAGCGGGAGATGCTGCCGGGACGGCATGTTGCATGCCACTTCGCCGAGGAGATGCTCGGCGAAAAGGAGAGGAGGGGTCTTGGTCCTGCCGGGGGGAACGGCGGGGACCATGTCGCACCTGCGACGAATGCACTGACATAGGGGCCGAATAAGGCCGGTCATGATCAAGGAGGAGAAGACGTGACCATAAATCCATTTGCAAAGATACCGGATCTCACCCGTCGCTCGCTGCTGGCCGGAACGGCCGCTGCCGGTGGCCTCGCCCTCTTGCCGGCGATGGCGCGCGCTCAGGCGCCGCAGCCGAGATCGGGCGGCACCCTGAGGGCCGTCATGCCGTTCAATCCGGCGGCGCTCGACCCGCTGACGGGCCGTAACAATCCCGATTTCAACGCCCTTCTCCTGATGTTCGACGCTTTGATCGGCTTCGATCCGCAGACGCTCGAACTGCAGCCGATGCTGGCGACCTCGTGGAAATTCACCGACCCCACCACGCTGGTTCTGGAGCTGCGTCAGGGCGTCGAGTTCCATGACGGCACGCCGTTCAACGCCGAAGCGGTGGTCTTCCACCTGCAGCGCTGCATGACCTACGAGCGCTCGAACGTGAAGTCGGACCTTGCGGTCGTCAGCAAGGTCGAGGCGACAGGCCCCTATCAGGTCTCCATCAAGCTGAAATATTCGGACGCCACGTTGCCCGCCATCCTCACCGACCGCGCCGGCCTCATCGTGTCGCCCGCTTCGGTCAAGGCTGCGGCCGGCGGCAATGTCGATCGCGCGCCTGTCGGCACCGGGCCGTTCAAGTTCGTCGAATGGCAGGACAATGCGCTCATCAAGGTCGTCAAGAACGCCAACTACTGGGGCGACAAGCCCTATCTCGACGGCGTCGACATGCGCATCGTCAACGAGTTCAACACGGCCGTGCGCACGGTGACAGCCGGTGAATCCGATATCGTCCTCAACATGAGCGCGCAGCAGATGGCCGTGGCCAAGCGCGATCCGAAGCTGGTCGCAGAAGCGACGCCCTCGATGATCTACTACACGGCCTTCCTGAATTACGGCGAAGGGCCGCTGGCGGACGTTCGCGTCCGCCAGGCCATGAACTGGGCGCTCGACCGTCCGGTACTCAACCAGGTCCTCTGGGGCGGCCTCGGCGGCGGGCATTGCAGCATGTTCCCGTCGGGCTTCTGGGCCAACGATCCCGCCACCGAGAACTTCTACAAGCTGGACCTCGACCGCGCCAAGTCGCTGCTGAAAGCGGCCGGTTTCGCAAACGGCATCGAGATCGCCACCTTCACCTGGGCGGATCAGGCGGCGGTTCAGCGCCAGGAAGTGCTCGGCGCGCAGCTTGCCGAAGCCGGCATCCGGCTGAAGGTGACGCCGGCGCAGCCGGCCCAGACGATGCAATACTTCCTCACCGAGAAAAAGGGTCACATGCTGATGACCCCGACCGGCGGCCTTCCGGATCCGGCAACGGCCTACGACCGTCAGTTCTCGGCGACCGCTTATCGCAACGCGGCCAAGATCGAGCTGCCGGGTTATCGCGAACTGATGGATGCGTCGATGAACACGTTCGACAACGCCAAGCGCAAGGACGTGCTCTTCAAGATGCAGCGTTTCGTGCTCGAGAACGCGCTGCACCTGCCGCAGTTCTCGTCCGCGGGCATCATCATCCGCACGCCGAAGGTGCACGGCTTCAATTTCAGCCTGCTGCAGCGCCCCCGCTTCCACAAGGTGTGGATGGAGGCCTGAGGCCCAGGCGATGCGATTGCCCGATGCGACCGGCGCATGGGGGAAACGCCCGGAAACCGAAGCGGGGCGGATTGCCCGTCTCGCTTCCATCGCATCGGACGGCAGTGCTTCTGCGCGTCCGGTGGTTCCTGCGCAGGCCATCGAAACGGCCGGCGTCAATTGCGGATTGACGGAGTATCAATGATGTACGGCGTCCCCGGGATGGTTGCGCAAAGGCTCATGCAGCTCGTGCCCGTGATGATCGTGGCCACGTTCGTGGTGTTTTCGCTGGTCTACATGATGCCCGGCGACCCGGCCATGATGATCGCGGGCGACTATGCGACGGCGGAACGCATCGCGGAAATCCGCCATATCTACGGATTCGACCGGCCGATGCTGATGCAGTATTTCTTCTGGCTGGGAAATGCCGTGCAGGGCGATCTCGGTCATTCGCTGTTCTCCAACGAATCGGTCCTGCGGCTGATCCTCGCACGTCTGCCGCATACGGTTCTGCTGGTTCTCTACGCGCTGGTTCTCGGTGCGGTATTCGGCATTCCGCTTGGCATTCTCGCCGCCACGCGCCAGGGCACGACGCTCGACAAGGTCATCACCAGTATTGCCTCGCTCGGTGTCGCGGTGCCCAGTTTCTGGCTCGGCATCATCCTGGTGACGCTGTTTTCGCTCGGCTATCGCTGGTTCCCGGCAACCGGCGCGGTATCCGTCTTCGAAAAACCGCTGGAGTCGATTTATTATGCGACCCTTCCGGCGATAGCGCTTTCGACCAGTGTGGTCGCGGTTCTGGCGAGACAGGTGCGCAGCGCGCTACTCGAGGTGCTCGGCTCGCAATATATCCGCACGCTGCGCGCCAAGGGGCTCAGTTCGGGGGCCATCTTGTGGAAGCACGGGCTTCGCAATGTGGCGGCGACGATGCTGACCATTGCCGGCCTGCAGGTAAACCGGCTGTTTTCCAGCGCCGTGATCATCGAGGCAGTCTTCGCCATTCCCGGCGTCGGTAACCTGATCAGCTATTCGGCGCTCAACAAGGACTTCCCGGTCGTGCAGGGCGTGGCGCTCGTGCTTGTTCTGGTGGTCATCCTCACCAATCTCCTGGTCGACGTGCTCAACGCGACTTTCGATCCCAGAGTGGCGGCCTCCGCATGACCGATACCAACATGACCACGATGACCCGAACCGCTGCCGCCCCCGCAGCCAGAGCGACCCTGCCGCCTCCCGTCCGCTTCCGCTTCTGGGCCTGGCTGTGGGGCGATAAACGCGCGCTGATCAGCCTTGCCTATCTCTCCATTCTGATCCTGGCGGCAGTCTTCGCGCCGGTGATCGCGCCCTATGCGCCCAACAAGCAGAACTTGATGGACCTTCTGGCGCCGCCGAGCGGCGCGCATTGGCTCGGCACCGACGATCTGGGCCGCGATACGCTGAGCCGGCTGATATACGGCTCCTACAACGCGCTTTATGCCGCAAGCCTTGCCGTCGGCATCGGTGTGGCGATCGGCGTGCCGCTCGGCGTCTTCATCGGTTTTGTCGGCGGCTGGATCGATCAGGTCGGCAGCCGCATCATCGACGGTGTCCTGGCCTTTCCGCCGCTGGTGCTCGCCGTCGCCGTCACCGGCGCGCTCGGCATCGGCCTCACCAACGCGATGATCGCCGTCGGTTTCGCCTTCGCGCCGGTGCTTGCCCGCACGATGCGGGCCCAGACGCTGGTGGTGAAGAACGCGCTTTATGTCGAGGCCGCCACCGGTTTCGGAGCATCGCGCCTGCACCTCATCCTGCGCCATATCCTGCCCAATGCGATCCAGCCGGTCATCGTCGAGGTGACGCTGATGCTCGCCGTCGCGCTTCTTGCGGAAGCCGGATTGAGCTTTCTGTCGCTCGGCGTCCAGCCGCCCGAGTCGAGCTGGGGCGGCATGCTGGCGCGCGCCTACCACTATGTCGAGGTGGCGCCGGAGCAGATGTATGCGCCCGGTTTCGCCATCCTGTTCACCGCGCTCGCCTTCAACACGCTCGGAGAATCGATCCGCGTGCTCCTCGATCCGACCATCAAGAGGAAGTAAGGGCGGGTTTCGCAACGCATATGAAAAGGCCCGGCTGGAAGGTCGGGCCTTTCGTTTTTCTCCGTCATGCTAGTCCTCGGGTTTAACCGGAGGATGTCCCGGGCATCTATCCACGCCTAATGCGTGGCGATGTGGTCAGATCCTCGGGTCGAGCCCGAGGATGACGGAGGAGGGGCCGGCGGCAGGCCGCAAGGGATCGGTCTCAAGCGGTCTGGTCGAGCCAGACGCGGTGGAACCGCGGCGAATGCAGCCGGTCGTACCGGAAGTCCTTGACCTTCTTGTTGCGGATCGACATGGCGGCCGAGGTCACCAGCGGCAGGTGCAGCGCCTGCTCGACGACGAAGCGCTGGAGTGCGGCAAAGGCCTCCTTGCGTTTGCCGGCATCGGCCGAGGTGCCGGTCGCGTCCAGCAGCTTGCGGAACTGCGGATCTTCCATCTTGCCGGCGTTGAACTGGCCGGTCGCGCCGAACAGACGCTCATAGGTCTGGCTCGGATCGAGCCAGCCGCCCTGCGGATTGAGGATCATCGCGCCCTTGCCTTCGATATAGAAGGCCTGGTTCACGACCTGGGGCGGCGAGGGGGTGACCTTGAGGCGAATGCCGACCTGCGAAAGCTGTTCGCCGACCACTTCGAGGCGCTGAACGGACGTCTGGTCCGGCCAGCTCCAGGTCTCGACTTCCAGACCCTTCGGATATCCGGCTTCGGCCAGCAGCTTGCGCGCCTTGTCCGGATCGTGCTGGTAGAATTGCGCCGTCCCGGCATCCACGGCCCAGAAATCCTTGGGGAACATGGTCGAGGTCGGCTCGCCGAGGCCGAGCATCAGAACCTGGTTCAGTTCGGTGCGGTTGATCGCGTAGTTCATCGCCTGCCGCACCCGGATGTCGTTGAGCGGCGGTTTGGCAAAATTCATCATCAGGGTGAAGAAGATCATCGAAGGATTGGCTTCGGCGGTGAGATCCTGCACCCGGCGGGCGGTGGCGATCTGCTGCGCGGCCATGTTGAGCGCAAGATCGGTCTCGCCGGCCGTGACCGTGCGGGCCGCCGTGTTCAGCTCGTTGATGATGCGGAAGTTGATGCCGTCGAGATAGGGCAGGCCTGCCTGCCAGTAGTTCGGGTTCTTCTCGACGCGGATCAGGTCGTTGTCGCGCCATTCGGCGAACTTGAACGGGCCGGTGCCGACCGGATTGCGATCGACATTGCCGTCGGCGGCCGCCTTGATGGAAGCGGGCGAGACGATGCAGCCGACGCGGCCGGTCAGGATGGTCGGCAGCGAATAGTTCGGCTGCTTGAGCTTGAGCGTTACCTGGTTCGGGCTTGTGACCGCAACCGACGCGACGGAAACCAGGTCCGACTTCACGTTGGAGCGTGGGTCGCTCATGAAACGATCCAGATTGAACTTCACGGCCTCGGCGTTGAACGGCGTGCCGTCATGGAATTTCACGCCGTCGATAAGGTTGAGCACCAGCGTCGTCGGGTCGGCGAAGGTCCAGTCCTTGGCAAGCATCGGCTTGAGTTCGAGCGTCGCGGGGTCGAAGGCGATCAGTGCGTCGAACAGCGCATAGAGCGCGTTGAAGTCCGGCACGTTGCGGCCGGTCATCGGGTCGAGTGCGGCCGGATTGAACGGCATGGCGATGCGCAGCGTGCCGCCCGGTTTGGGCGTCGATGCCTGAGCGGACACTTGCGCGAACATCGACCTGGGCAACAGCGTTGCGCCTCCCAGCACCGCGCCCGATGCCAGAAACGTTCTTCGGTTGATCCTGCTGTCATGGATGACGGACGGCACGCCGCCCTTCGTCTTGCTCATCTCTGGGCTCCTCCCCAATGAAACAAACTGATGAAACAACTCCGCCGACAGGCTTGGCAATGCATACATCGAAACCGCGATTCGGCTTCCTCCTCCCGAATTGCGGCAACCTGCCGTAGGGAAAGCCTACAGCAGGAGGATGCCGATGTATACTTTTGCATTCGGTTTTGCAGCAAATGACTTCCTTCCGGCGGGGCCATGTGCCATGGTTGTATGGGAGGCTGCGATGGCGTGGCCGCTCTGTCCTTTGCTCTTTCGGCGCCTGGTCCGGCGCCGCAACCGCGAGGTACGTGGCGGTGCCGGTTGCGGAAAGTGGAGGAGAGACCATGGGTGCGTTCGAGCATTCCCGTACCTACGACTACGTCATCGTGGGCGGCGGTACGGCAGGCTGCGTTCTGGCAAACCGGCTGTCGGCGGATCCGACGGTCGAGGTGCTGATGATCGAGGGCGGCGGCGAGGGGCGGGGCTTCTATGTCGACATGCCGCTGGGTCTCGCCTATCTCATCGGCAGGCCGCGCTATGACTGGCTGTACAAGGGCGAACCTGAGCCCTATCTCAACGGACGCCAGCTCGCCCTGCCGCGCGGAAAGATGCTCGGAGGCAGTTCCGCGATCAATGGCCTGATCTACGTGCGCGGCCATGCCTACGACTACGACCAATGGGCGCAGCTCGGCAATCGCGGCTGGTCCTGGGAAAGCGTGCTGCCCTATTTCAAACGCTCCGAAGCCTTCCATCGCGCCGATTCTGAGGCGCATGGCACGGATGGCGAATGGGCGGTCTCCGATCCCAATGTGCGGTGGGAGGCCCTGGAGGCCTATCGCCAGGCGGCGATCGAGCAGGGCATTCCCGCTGCGAGCGACTACAATTCCGGCGACAATGAAGGTGTGGCCTTCTTCGTCGCCACCATCCGGAACGGTATCCGCCACTCGACCGCCCGGGCCTTTCTGGAGCCTGTCCGCAACCGCCGCAATCTGACCGTCGTCACCGGCGCTCTCGTCGATCGCGTCACCTTCGAGGGCAGGCGGGCTAGTGGCGTCGTCTTCAGCCTCGATGGCCAGAATCACGAGGCGAAGGCGGGGAGGGAAGTCATCCTGTCCGCCGGGGCCTACAGCTCGCCGGCCATCCTTGAGCGCTCCGGCGTCGGCGCGCCGGACGTTCTGGCCGCGGCCGGGATCGACGTGCTGCATGCATTGCCGGGTGTCGGCGAAAACCTGCAGGACCACTGGCATATCCGGGTACAGCACCGCCTTCGCAATACCCACACGCTGAATACCCGCGCCGGAACGCGGCTTGGCCGGATCCTGCTCGGCATGCAGTATCTTGCGACCAAACGGGGACCGCTCGGCGGTTCGCCGACCCTGCTTGGCGCCTTCCTCAAGACGACGCCGGATGCGCCGGCGCCGGAAATCCAGATCCATGTTTCCGGCTCCACCTCGCCGAGTTTCGGCGGCGCCATGCATCCGTTCCCCGGCATCACCTCGTCGGCCTGCATCCTCAGGCCGGAAAGCCGCGGCCATTGCCATGTCGCGGCGAGCGACCCTTCGGCCCAGCCGCGCATCCTGCACAATTTCCTGAAAGAGGAAGCGGACCGGGAGATCCTGATACGGTCGATCGAGGCGGTCCGGCGCATTGCCGCGAGCCCCGCCATGGCGCGGTTCGAGCCGGAGGAGATCGCGCCGACCGTCGCTGTGCAGTCGCATGACGACATGCTCGACTATGCGCGCCGCACCCTCAACACGACTTTCCATCCGGTCGGCACCTGCAAAATGGGCCGCGACCGCATGGCGGTGGTCGACGACCGGCTGCGGGTCCACGGCCTTGCCGGCCTGCGCGTCGTCGATGCCTCGATCATGCCGACCATCGTTTCCGGCAACACCCAGGCTCCGACCGTGATGATCGCGGAAAAGGCGGCGGATTTCATCCGCGAGGAAAAGATGGGGGTCGAAGCGGCCTGAAGCCTGCAAGGAAGGATGCCCGCGAGGCGGTAGTCCAAAGACAATTCATCGATCAACAATGAGCGAGACGTTTACGATAATGGCTAGATTCGAAACCGCCGGGGCGATCGATTGCGACGTCCATCCGCCGACACCGCGTCGCGCCGATCTCATCCCCTATCTCGACGACTACTGGCAGGAGATCGTCACCTCGCGCGAAGTCGATGCGCTTGAACTGATGGGCTATCCCGAGCGCACGCGCCCCTATATGCGGCCCGGCTGGGAGTGGACCGGTGATCCGCTCGCGCAGATGCAGAAGAACCTGCTCGACCCGCTCGGGCTCGAAGGCGCCATCCTCAACGTGGTTTCCGGCGCCCACGCCCTGTTCGATCCCTATCTCGCAGCCGCCATATGCCGCGCCACCAACGACTGGCTCGCCGACAAGTGGCTGAGCCGCGACAGCCGGTTGAGGGCGTCGATGCTGGTGCCGTTCCAGAACGTCGAGGCGGCGGTCGAGGAGATCGAGCGCCGCGCCGGCGACAAGCGTTTCGTGCAGGTGCTGACGCTTGCCATGACCGAGCTTCCGCTCGGCCGCCGCACCTACTGGCCGATCTATGAGGCCGCCGAGAAACACGGCCTGCCGATCGGCATCCACGCCGGATCGAATTTCCGCCATGCGCCGAGCCACAGCGGCTTCCATTCCTTCCTGATCGAAGACCATGTGGTGCAGCCGCAGGGTTTCTCCACCCAGGTCGCCAGCCTGATTTCCGAAGGCGTATTCGTCAAATATCCGAAGCTGAAGGCGGTGATGATCGAATCCGGCGTCACCTGGATGCCGGCGCTGATGTGGCGCATGAGCAAGGACTGGCGCGGCACCCGCATCGAGGTGCCGTGGGTCAAGGACGCGCCGGCCGACATCATCCGCCGGCACATCCGCATGACGTCGCAGCCCTTCGACGGGCCGGACGACGTCGAGGATGTCGCCAAGACGCTCGACCACCTGCTCAGCGACGATATGCTTCTGTTTTCCTCGGACTATCCGCACTGGCATTTCGAGGGGCTGGACGTGCTGCCCGAAGGCCTGCCGGAAGCCAGAGTGAACAAAATCCTGCGCGACAACGTTCTCGCTACCTATCCGAGATTTGGAGGCTGATCCCCATGGAAACCCCAGTACTCGAACGCAGCCAGGAAAAAGCCCAGACACAGGGTGTCGTCGATTGCGATGTGCATCCAGCTTTCTCCCGGCCGGACCAGTTGTTCGACTATCTGCCCGAACGCTGGAAAAAACACGTGAAGGATTATGCCGTGCGCACGGCAAACCCTCTGCTCGGCACGCTGCCCTATCCGCGCATGACGCCCGGCAACGGCATGCGCCGCGATTCCTGGCCGCCGAACGGCGGCCCGCCGGCGTCGGACCTTGCCTTCCTGCGGCAACAGCTGCTCGACGAGTGCAATATCGATTACGGCATCCTGCAGCCGCTCGCAGCCGGCAGCGTCGCCTTCAACCAGGAGCTCGGTGCAGCGCTCTGCGCGGCCCTGAATGACTGGCAGATCGACAAGTTTGCCGGGCCGGAACCACGCCTGAAGGCATCCATCTGCATCTCCCAGGAGGATGCGAAGGACGCGGTCGCCGAGATCGAGCGGCGTGTCACCGACCGCCGCTTCGTGCAGATCGCCATGCCGCCGCGCACGCTGGAGCCCTGCGGCCGCCGTCGCTATTGGCCGATCTACGAGGCGGCCGAGCATTACGGCCTGCCGATCGGCCTGCATACCAGCGCCTTCGGCTACCGCCCGAATACGCCGTCCGGCTGGAGCTCGTTTTACCTGGAGGAGCACTACGCAGCCTCCAACAGCCTCCAGACGGTGCTCTCCAGCATGATCCTCGAAGGCGTGTTCGAACAGTTCCCGAAGCTGAAGATCGTGCTGGTCGAGGGCGGCTTTTCATGGCTGCCGTCGCTGGTCTGGCGGCTCGACCGGGAATGGAAGCGCATGCGCGACGAGGTTCCGCATGTGAAGCGCAAGCCGTCGGAATATGTGCGCGAGAATTTCTGGTATACGACCCAGCCGATCGAGGAGCCGGAGAACAACCGCCATCTGCTCGATATCCTGCGCTGGATCGGCACCGACCGGCTGATGTTCTCCACCGACTACCCGCACTGGGATTTCGACGACCCGCGCTTCGCCTTCAAGGTGCCGCTGACGCCGGCCGAACGCGCCGCCATCTTCCGCGACAACGCGGTGGCACTGTTCGGCCTGAAGTAAACACGGCCTCGGCCGCTCTCGACATCATGAAGCAGATCCCGCCGCCCGGGCACAGGGCGGCGGCATGAAGGGACGTGGAGGTTTGCGCGGGCCTGAAACGACAAAAGCGCGCCGTTAGGCGCGCTTTTGCAAAACTGGCTCGCCGGGACCGACGAAGCCACGAATTACATATACGATATTCCTCGCCACGCTACGCCACAACCCGCCGAGCGGGTTCGAAAGCGGGATCGGGATCGAGCTGAACGAATCCGGCTGGCTGGTGGCCCGAAGCCATCTCTGCGTGATCGGGCGGTCGCTCTCGCCCGCGAGCGTGGCGAGGTCAGGACAAAGGAGCTGACCGACATCGGGGTTCATCGCTGCTATCTCAGCCGAATGTGCGACGAGGGATTGCTGGTCAAAGTGCGCTTCGGCCGCTATCGGGCCGCTTAAGCGAAGGCCGCATAGGTCAAGTGCGGCGCCGGCGGGTAACGGGCAAACCGTAGCGATCGCACAGTGCTAGACGCCTGCCTTACCCGGCGCCTTGAATGTACTGGTATCATTGCCGGAAACAGGATGGGTGTCGTGGCAAGCGCAGCTTGTCGCAACGGCGGGGTGTTTGGACTTAAGCACACACCATTGCCGCTACCTCGGGCTATGGTGCTGTCGCCGATGGATCTACGTCGATCCATGCTCTACGCCGGTTCGCTTGAGGCCGCGGCGGCCCACGTCTCCCATCGATCGCGGAGGTCGCTCAGTCTGTGCGGCGTGCTGCGGCCACGGCGGCGGTGTTTTCGTAAAGCTGTCCGCTGACGATCTTTCCGTTGCGCATCTCAAATCGGGCGAGGAAATCGCTGTCGGCGATCCTCGCTGTTTCGCGGTGCCGTAAGCGAAAATGACCCTCAACGAAGACCTGGTTGCCGGCATCGGTATATCGCATGGTCTTATGCGCAAGCAGCTCGTACTCGGAGAAGAGAAGCGTGGTTAAGCGTTGATACCCTTCACGGCCCCTATGCTCGTAGCCCGCCCAGGGGATGGCATCGCGCAGTTCGTCGTTGCACGCGCAGGAGACCACAAACCGGAAATCCGGATGCACGTAGTCGCAAAAAGCGTCATCCAGATCGCCGCAGTGTTGCGCGCTGAAGAAGCCCTTCGCGGCGACGATGTTTGGCGTGTCGGGCATGGTGTTAGCGCCTTTGTCTCATCGCAGATCGTCCGGTGGTCAGGCGTCCGGCT
This sequence comes from Hyphomicrobiales bacterium, assembly GCA_900471605.1. Lineage (GTDB taxonomy): Bacteria > Pseudomonadota > Alphaproteobacteria > Rhizobiales > Rhizobiaceae > Neorhizobium. The sequence goes on from UCEY01000031.1 coordinate 85,567, forward strand.
TGGCTGCAACCCCCATGACGATGCCGATAAAGGGCGCTGCCGAACGCCTCGCTGCGTATCTTCGTCATCCCCTGGATGCACATCCTCAGGCCCGTTCGAGTTTGCGGCTTGCCTACCGCCGTTGACCCAGAATGACAGTTGTTTGCGCATTGATAATTCAGTCAAAAAGTGACAGACTGTTGTAATGGCGACAACAATAGATTTCTTGGAGATGCAGGCCTTTATCGCCGTGGTGACTGAAGGGTCTTTCACCGCCGCAGCGGAACGCCTGGAAACGGATAAGGCGCGCGTGAGCCGCATAGTGCGGCGAATGGAAGAGAAGCTCGGCGCGCGGCTTTTGAATCGGTCGACCCGGCATCTCAGCGTGACGGAAGTCGGGCGCGATTATTTCGAACGCGCCTCGTCGATCCTGGCGGCTGCAGAAGCCGCCGAAGCCGCAGTGGCTCAACGGACTCAAGAACCGAAGGGCCGGCTGAAAGTTACGGCTGGGGCTGAATTTGGAACGATGCGGGTCGATGGCTGGATTGCTGCATTCTTGCTCAAGTGGCCGAAGATCACCGTCGAAACGGAATACACAAACCGTCTAGTCGACATCATTCATGAAGGTGTCGATGTGGCGATCCGCATCGGTCCGTTGCAAGATTCGGAGCTCTCGGCTCGCAGATTGGGAGAGTTGACCTACGGTTTGTATGCCTCCCCAGAATATTTGCGGAGCGCAGTTCCTATCCGCAACGTCGATGATCTGAAGCGACATGACCTCATCATGCATGCACCCCGCGGTCGTCCGGGATGGACCTTGGTGAATGGTGAGAGGACGGAGAAGGTTTGGCACGCACCACGTTGCGCTCTCGATAACACAATAGCCGCCAGGAACCTGGCGCTTTCGGGCTTGGGGGTCGTGCAGCTTCCGAGATACATGGCCGAGCCGCATGTGGCCGAAGGCGCGCTCAACAGAGTTTTGCCGGGTTGGGCGCGCATTCCCGTGCCGGTCCACGCCGTCTTTGCCTCAACTCGCTATATGGACCCGAGGGTGCGGGGTTTTGTCGACCTCTGCCGTGATGGCTTCGGGAGTGATGTCGAAGGCGTAAGTTGAGGTGTTCCGTTGCTCCGCCGTCGTTGGACTTTAACGGGGCGGAAGCTGCTCTATCAGCACCGGAGGTCGCGGCTATCTGATCATCGTGCCTCCGTCCGCGTGACGGGCCCAAATCTCCGCGGGACACGTTTGCCTGCATCCGCACGACCGATTCACCACGACTCCTTGGCGCTTTATTGTCGGTTCGGGGTGCAACAGACTGTTGCGTTTCCGAATGTCGGTTGACAGCGTCAACCTCGTCCCATACGGGTTGACAGCGTCAACCGAGGATTTTTGTGATGCCAACCGCTGTCATAACCGGTGGCCATAGCGGCATCGGCTATTCCTGTGCCCGCCACCTGGCCTTGCACTACAAGTGGAACCTTGTGCTCGCGGGGCGCAGCCCCGAAAAAATGGAGAAGGCGGCGGACGCGCTTCGGCGGGAAGCGGGTGTCGATGTGGTTACGCTTGCGCTCGACACGTCGTCGCTGGCGTCGGTGCGGGCAGCGGCAGCGCAATGCATCGCCTTGCTGGATAATGGTGAACTGGCATCCGTGGACGCACTGCTTTGCAACGCCGGCGGGCGTTTCGATGGTCCCGTTGCATATACAGCAGACGGTTATGAGCTGACCTTCGCCAGTAACTGTCTCGGTCACTTTCTGCTTGCCCGCCTGGTCGCCGACCACATGGTTCCCACGGGGCGCATCGTCTTCACCACCAGCGGAACCCATGATCCCGACACGATCGATGGCAAGCTGGTCGGTGCCGTGGTCGAACCCGATGGTGAAAGGCTCGCGAGCACCGGTAAGGATGGTTCCAAGCCCTTGTCGGCGGGGAAGCGCTACTCAACATCCAAGCTGTGCAACATCCTCAATGCCTACGAACTGCACCGTCGCCTTCGGAAATCCGGCTCTTCAATGGTTGCAATGGCCTTTGACCCGGGCAGCGTACCGGAGACCGGATTTCTTCGAGCCTTGCCCGCCACGGTGCAGTGGTTCGCAAAGACAGCCTTAATGTCATGGCTGTCGCGCCGTTTGGGTGTCACCATGGGATCGGTAGGATTTTCCGGTGCCTCGCTCGCTCGTCTTGCCGCCGATCCGGTCTATGGAGACGGGTCGGGCAAGTATTTCCAATCCAGCGACGGAAAGCTGATTGAGACGCGGTCCTCCACTCTGTCATATGACGAAAATCGGGCTACGAAGCTCTGGACGCAAATGGAGGTCCTTGCCCGACTGCGGCCGGAGGAAACGCGCTTATCGGCATGACCACTGACAAGAGGCTGATCGAGGCCGCCGCGGAGTTGCTCGACGCTGGTGGGGAGGACGCGGTGACGCTGCGTGCTGTCGGCCACGCGGCGGGCGTGTCTCACAATGCGCCCTACAAACATTTCGCAAACCGGAGCGCCTTGCTCGCGGCTGTCGCAGCTGTCTCATTCGCCGATTTGGCCGAGGCGATGGCTACCATTCGCAAATCGCGTCGAACGCCGACCAAGAAATTGATGGCGACGCTCAACCTCTTCATGGACTACAGCCGAGAGCATCCGGCCCGATATAGGCTTCTGTTCAACAATCGTGAAACAGCAGCAGCCGGCGGTGAGCTGAAGATTAAGGCCCTAGAGACTTTCGAGCACTTCCGATCGATCGTGCAGGAGTGCCAGCAAGCCAACGATCTGCCCAGCGCGCCCAGTGAAACTCTGGCCAGCCTGATTTTCGCCACCGTCCATGGCCTTCTGGCCATAGAAGGCAATGGTCAGCTGCATCCCGAAAAGGGCCTTTCCAGCGTGGAAGCAAGTATGAAGATCCTGCTCGCTCTCCTCGCGCCCTCCAAGACGTAGAGTCTTACCGGCGTAAGCCGCATGCATCCGCCCGCCGTATTGTCGGTCAGAGGGACAACAGTGTGTTGCCCTTGGCCCGACTGTTAACTCCCCTATCAAATTCATAAATTCGCTCGTGTCGCTTGCTGTGGCGCTCGCCGTCGAAGGGCGCGCGAGACAGTGCGGGCGCATGAATCCCGTCGGCGGCTACCGCCCCTTTGAAGAAAGACATCTTAAATGACACAAACAATCGGAATCATCGGCTCGGGCCTTGTCGGCAAGGCAGTCGCGCGCCTCGCGACCGCAGCTGGCTACAAGGTGGTGATCAGCAACTCCCGCGGCGCGGACACCATCAAGGACCTGATCGAGGAGCTTGGTCCGCTGGCGAGCGCCGGCACCACCGAGGAGGCCATCGCGGCGGGAGACATAGTCACGCTCTCGATCCCGATCGCCGCCTCCGAGCAGCTGCCCGCCGACAAGTTCGCGGGCAAGGTCGTACTCGACCAGACGAACTACTATCCCGCATTCGGCAACAATGAGGTTCTCGACAAGGGGGAGGTGACCTCCAGTGAGTTGATCCAGCGGCGTTTGCCGGGTGCGAAGGTCGTCAAGGGCTTTCACAACCTCAGCTGGCTCCACATGAAGGCCAACGCGACGCCGAAGGGTTCGGCGAACCGCACGACGCTGCCGATCGCGGGCGACGACGCCGGCGCCAAGCAGGCGGTCACCGCGTTCTTCGACAAGATCGGATTTGATGCGATCGACGCGGGCTCGCTCGCGGACAGCTGGCGCATCGAACCGAGCACGCCGATCTACTTCTGGGCCTACGCTCCGACCGTAGACCTGCAGGCAACGGGTCCGGAAGCCGAGCGCGCCTACACGCAGCCCGGTACGCCCGTGTCGCGCGAAGATGCTCAGCGTCTGATCGACGAGGCAAAGCGCCCATCGCCGATCGGCGGCACGTTCGAGGGTATGCCGCAGGTCCACGTCGACCTTTTCATGGCACAGGCAAGCGCTGCGACCGTCGCGAATTGACCCCCTGCCGGACGCCCTCTTCAAGGGCGTCCGGCATTCGGTTGTGGGAGGCCCTGCGGGGCTCGCGGGGCCGCACATATTCAGGAGCCGCAGGATGCAGAGCGAAGACCATCTCACCCCTTTCCTTGAGGCCATGCACGAAGGCGATATTTCGCGCGCGAGCGAGCATCTGTCGGAAACCGTCGAGCTCAACAGCCCGATCCTTCCCACGCCGTTCAAGGGGCGTGCCAGTGTCACCGGCGTTCTCACCGAACTGCAGTCTACGATCGACGCTTTCGAGCCGAGGATGATGATTCGCGATGGTGCCGACGTCATCGCCGTCCTCACGATCCGGTTCGAGGACCATGTGATCGACGCTTTCGACCATGTTCGCTTGGGTGAGGACGGCCGCATCGAGACCATGACTATTGCATGGCGCCCGCTGCCCGCCGTCGTCGCGGTACAACAGCGGCTCGTCCCGAAGCTCGGTGGAAAGGCGATGCGTCTCGTTCCAATCGACCAGTAGGCACACCAAATCAGATCCGCAGGAAGTGGCCGGGCGGACGCCCGGATGCCTCGCCAAACACGGTTAGCGCGGCGCGAGACTTGCGCGCGGCGAGCGAACAGGAAGGAACACGACATGCAAGGTGGAAGAATACCAGGTCCGGACCATCCGATCACCATCGCTCCGGCGGGAGAGAGGGTCGTCGTCAAACTGGATGATGCCGTGCTCGCCGACAGCGGCAACGCCCTCGTCCTGAAGGAGGCGAGCCTCAATCCGGTCTACTACATCCCGCGCGCTGACGTGGCGATGAGCGAACTCAGCCCCAGCGACACCAGCACGCACTGCCCTTACAAGGGCGACGCTAGCTATTTCAGCGCGCGAAGTGGCGCCGTCAGGGATGTCGCCTGGTCTTACGAGGACCCTTTCGACCACATGCTGATCATCAAGGGATACCTCGCGTTCTACCCGGACCGCGTCGATGCCATCGAAGCAACGCCTCGCGGTTGAGGGCTGAATCATCGACCCAGCAAATCAGCCGGATTCGGTCGTTGTTCCGATGACAACAGTACTTCCATATTCGTCCCATTAATGTCGGAGGTATAGGGTTCGCGCTGATTGATAGTTCGAGCGGCGCGTGACAGAATGTTGTCTATGACATCAACAATCGGCTTTTCCGAAATGCAGGTCTTTGTCGCAGTGGTGATGGAGGAGTCCTTCACCGCTGCGGCCGATCGCCTCGAGACTGACAAGGCTCGGGTGAGCCGCATCGTGCAGCGTATCGAGGAAAAGCTCGGCGCGAGGCTGCTGAACAGGTCGACCCGTCGGCTCAGCGTTACGGAAGTCGGACGGGACTATTTCGAGCGCGCGTCTTCGATCCTCGCCGCCGCAGAGGCGGCCCAAGCCGCGGTCGCCCAGCAGAGCCAGGAGCCCAAGGGCCGCCTCAAGATCACAGCGACACCAGAGTTCGGCACAACGCGGGTCGACAATTGGATCGCCGCCTATTTGTCCAAGTGGCCGAGGGTCACGGTGGAAGCGGTATACTCAATTCGGTTCATCGATATCATTCATGAGGGGATCGATGTCGCGATCCGCATTGGCACCTTGCAAGATTCTGATCTGTCGGCGCGCAAGCTTGGAGAAATAACCTACAGTCTCTACGCCGCGCCTGATTATCTGAAGGAAGCTCCTACGCTCCGGACCGTCGACGATTTGAAGCGCCACGACCTAATTATGAAAACGTCCAGCGGCCGTGCAAGCTGGACCCTTGTCAATGGCCAAGCAACAGAGAAGATTTCGCAGGCTCCACGCTGCGCGCTCGATAACATTGTTGCCGCCAAGAACCTGACCGTCTCCGGTTTGGGAGTGGCGCAGCTTCCGCGGTTCATGGCTGAACCGTATGTGGCGGAGGGGAGCTTGGTCAGGGTTTTGCCGGGTTGGGCAAGCATACCGATGCCGGTACACGCCGTTTTTGCCTCCACGCGCTACATGGATCCGAAGGTACGTGGATTCGTTGATCTTTGCCGCGAGGCTTTCGGGGATGGTAGTGACACCAGCCTGAGCTGAGGACCTACCGACGCGCAGAATTGCGCGCCAGAGCATCCCCGCGACCGCGCGTCGGTTCCCCTATTGTTGCTCGCACGAACAACAGACTGGGGTTCGTCGGGCATCTAATCTATTCCTGAGCGATATCCTACCTTCCAACCGAACCGCTCCGAGAGGAAGCGCGAACGTTGAAGTGAATAGGATATCAAATGAAGATCGGAATTTTGAGCGCCGGCAATATCGGCAGTCGTTTGGCCCGCGCCTGGGCAGCCGTCGGTCATGAACTCGTCATCGCCAAGGATGGTGAGGACCGGAAGATCGAACCACTGCTTGCGGAACTGGGCGACAAGGCTCGGCTCGGCACGATCCGCGAGGCGGCGGAGTTCGGTGAAGTCGTACTTTTCTCAATTTACTGGCCACGGGTCGAGGCGATCGTGAGCCAGGTCGGCGACGCGCTCGACGGCAAGGTCGTGATCGAGACCATGAACCCGCTCGGCGTTACCGCCGATTTCGTGCACTTCCACGATCTGGAGTTCATGCGCGACAGCTCGACTTCGGAAGACCTGCAGCGGCGCTTGCCGAAGGCGCGCATCGTCAAGGGGTTCAACCTGATAGCGGCTCCGTCGCTTGAAGCGGCGGCGTGGGCTGCGGCGCCGGTGCAGGCCAACGTCTTCTACGCAACCGACGACAGTGCCGCCGGAGACGTAACGCGGAGCCTGATCGCCGACGCGGGCTTCAAGCCCGTCAACGCCGGCAATCTCAAGGGCGCCCGGCAGCTCGAACAGGTCGGCGTGCTTCTGCATCACGTCGCAGACAATGAATATGGCGGCGACGCTGACCTGATCCGCTTGGCACTCGCGGTCGTCGAAGCCAATCCGGGCCCGATCACGCGCGAACGCATCGCCTGATCAAGCGGGCCAGCTCGTCCGCAAATCACTGAAATCGCATTTCGGCTAATGAAGGAAAATTCTATGTCGCAGTCTCTCAATGGAAAAACTGCTCTCGTGACGGGAGGGTCACGGGGCATCGGTCGCGCTATCGCAGAGCGTCTCGCCGCGGACGGCGCGACCGTCGCACTGACTTACAACTCCAGCAAGGCCGGTGCCGACGAGGCCGTCGCCGAGATCGAAAAAGCCGGTGGCAGCGCCTTCGCGCTGAAAGCTGAATTGCTGGACGCGGGCTCGATTGGGCCGTTGTTCGAGGCGCTTGATGCCGAACTCGAAAGCCGCAACGGCAGCAGAACGCTGGACATCGTCGTGAACAATGCCGGCGGCAGCGGTTTCGGCGGTCTCGACAATGCGACGCCCGAAAGCTTCGACGCCATGTTCAACGTCTTCGTCCGTGCGCCCTTTTTTGTCGTTCAGGCCGCACTCAGCCGCCTGAGCGATGGCGGACGCGTGATCAACGTGTCTTCCGGTTTTGCCACGCGGCCCTCGCCGATGGCGTCGATGTACTCGATGGCCAAGGGAAGCATCAACGTTTTCACGCATTCCCTCGCCATCGAACTGGGTTCCCGTCGCATCACGGCGAACGCCGTCGCGCCGGGCTGGACGCGGACCGACATGAATGCCGCCGTCCGTGACAATGCCGATATTGTCAAGGCGATCGAGGCTGACACCGCGCTCGGACGTTTTGGCGAGCCGTCGGAAATCGCCAATGTCGTGGCCTTCCTGGCCTCGGATGAAGGCCGTTGGGTAACCGGCCAGGTCATCGAAGCGAGCGGTGGTTACAAGCTCTGACCCTGCCGAGGTGAGATCGGCTTCTTCAACAATCCAATACGGTGTGTTCAATGACAAAGACAGGAACTGATCTCACCCTCGAAATCTACGAGGCGTTCGCCAACAACGAGCTTGATCGTTGGGACGCGGTCATCCGCCCTGACGTCAAGCTCAACAGTCCGGCGGGAAGAGACATAGTCGGGATCGATGCGCTCAAGGCGTTCGGTGCAGCGTTTCACGCGGCCTTTCGGCCGCGCGTTGACTTAATCGATCACTTCGTCGCCGGCGATCGAGCCCTGGTGACGGTCAATTTGCATTGGAAACACGACGGCGAGCCATTCTACGGAATCGCCCCAACGGGCGAGAGTGGGACATCCGTCGAGTGTTTCCTGCTCCGACTGGAAAATGGCCAGGTCACACACTGGGACACGGCCGACGCGTCTCTCGACCTCGCCATCTATTTGCACAATCAGGGCTTCGATCTGCCCAGAGCGGTTACCCCGCCAGCGATCGTGGAAGCCACGCAACGCTGACCAGCACCAAGTCAACCAGATAAAAAGGGGTCCATTCATGGACATTGGAATCATAGGAAGTGGAGAAATTGGCGGCTCCCTGGCCCGCCGGCTCTCGAAGTTAGGCCACCAAGTTTCCATCGCCAATTCGCGCGGTCCTGAATCGCTTGCAGATCTCGCCGCCGAAACCGGCGCGAAGGCAGTGACCATCCATGAGGCGGCGCGCAGCGGCGAGGTCGTCTTCGTCGCAATCCCGGCCTTCAGGATCGCCGATCTGCCGAAGGATCTCTTCGACGGTGTCGATGCCGATGTCGCCATTGTGGAGACGGGGAATTACTATCCCCAGGAGCGGGATGGGCGGATCGACCCGATCGAAGAGGGTGCCGCTGAAAGCCGCTGGGTCGCGGATCAGCTCGGACGGCCGGTGCTTAAGGCCATCAACAATCTGCACTGGCGCAGCCTCCTCGATGGCGGCAAGCCTGCGGGTACGCCGGGCCGCATCGCACTGCCGGTAGCTGGCGACAACGAGGCCCACAAAGCGAGGGTCATCCGACTGTTCGACGAACTCGGATACGACGGTGTCGATGCCGGCCCGCTCGACGAGTCCTGGCGCCAGCAGCCGGGCACCCCGGTCTATGCTGCCAATCTGGATGCGGAAGGCGTTCGCAAGGCGCTGGCCGCGGCGAGTCCGGAGCGCAAGCCGGAGTTCCGCGCATCCCCCAACAGCAGCATCGGCAAGCCGTAGGAGGACCTATGGTCACGCAGCCAAAAGGACGGGTCGTCCTCGTAACAGGAGCGAGCCAAGGCATCGGCCGAGCTATCGCGTTGCGCCTTGCCAGAGACGGCGCGAACGTCGGACTGGTCGATCTGAAAGGGGAGAAGCTCGCTGAAGTAGAAAAGGAGGTCGAGGCACTCGGCGCGAAGGCAGTGTCGGTTGTTGCCGATGTCAGCCGACGCGATGAGGTTTTTGGGGCGGTACAGCACGTCGAGAAGGAGCTTGGTGGCTTCGACGCGATCGTCAACAATGCGGGTATCGCGCAAGTGAAGCCGCTCGCCGACGTCCTTCTCGAAGACATGGAGCGCATCTTTCGGGTTAACGTCGATAGCGTCGTGTGGGGCATTCAAGCCGCTGCGACCACGTTCAAGGCGCGGGGCACGAAGGGCAAGATCATCAATGCATCGTCTGCCGCGGGCCACGAAGGCTTCCCGATGGTTGGCGTCTACTCCGCAACGAAGTTCGCCGTTCGCGCTCTGACGCAGGCTGCGGCCAAAGAATATGCGAGTGCCGGGATCACGGTGAACGCTTATTGCCCCGGCATCGTCGGGACTGACATGTGGGTCGAGATCGACGAGCGCTTTTCGCAGCTGACCGGTGCGCCGAAAGGCGAAACCTACAAGAAGTATGTCGAGGGCATCGCGCTCGGCCGCGCCCAGACGCCGGAAGATGTCGCGGCTCTTGTCGCGTTCCTCTGTAGCGACGACGCCGACTACATCACCGGTCAGGCGATCCTGACCGATGGCGGGCTCGTCTATCGCTAGGCCCGACGTCCCTTAACACCCGACGCGGCAGGGCAGGAGCCACATGAAGGGCTCCACCAAAGAGGAGCTGCGTCCCTTCAAAGGAGGCTGGAATGGACACGCAACTCGATGGTCGTACTGCTCTGGTGACCGGAGCAAGCCAAGGCATCGGTGAGGCGATCGCCCGCGCATTGCACGCCGAGGGCGCCAAGGTGGCGTTCCTGGCCCGCAGCGAAGCGAAACTGGCGGCGATCACCGATGCGCTCGGCGAGCGGGCGCTGGCGGTCGGCGCCGACGTGACCAATGAAGAGAGCCTGGCGCAGGCGCTTGCCACGATCGAAGCGAAACTCGGGCCGATCGACATCCTCGTGAACAATGCGGGCGGCCTTCGGTCGTCGACGGGCGAGCTGTTCCGGCCCTTCGAGGAAATCCCCGATGCGGATTGGCTGGAGACCTGGGAGTTCAATGTCCTTTCCGTGGTGCGTGTCACCCGGGCGTTGGCGCCGGCAATGGCGGAGCGCGGATGGGGCCGGATCATCAACATCTCGTCGGAGAGCGGCATCCAGCCCGACGCGGTCGCGCTCGAATATGCCTCGGCCAAGAGCGCGCTGAACATCTTGACCAAGGGCATCTCGAAGACCTACGCGAGCCGCGGCGTGGTCGTGAACGTGGTGTCGCCGGCCTATGTCGATACTCCCATTCTTCGTGATTTGTTGGCGCAGCAGGACGGGGCAGAGAATCTCTCGCCTGACGAACTGGCCGCTCATTTCCAGCCGGCCCTGCGGCCCAATATCGCTGTCGGCCGCCCCGGCAATCCGGAGGACGTCGCCGCTGCGGTCGTGTTTCTGGCGTCAGAGCGGGCGAGCTTCATCACCGGGACAAATCTTCGGGTTGATGGCGGCTCGGTGATGGCGATCTAGCGGCGCCATGGCGGGAAGTCTGTGCAACGCGGTCGGCGGCGTGAGGTCCGTGGCGCCGCCCGCTCAAAGCAGCATAGCGGACTGGTACCGCGGAGCCGACCTGGTTGATTCTTTTGCCACGACCTTCGGTGCTGGAATCTCGCGTGACCCGGAAACTGTAGCGCACGCGATCCTCGGCCGTCCGGCCTGGTGGGTCCGCGGGCTCCTCGCGACCCGCGATATGACGGTAGCTCGCTTTGGCTTGAAAACGACGGGTGAACTTCAACGCAACGCGCCCGACAGGAAGTCCATCAGCTTTTTCCCAATTCTTGCGCGATCGGAAAGCGAACTGGTGCTTGGTGTGGATGATCGACACCTTGATTTCAGGGCGTCGATACTGCTGGGGGCGCTGAATGACGAGGACGCTTTTGAAGTCGTCGTAACGACCGTCGTTCATTGTCACAATACATTTGGGCGTGCTTATCTCGCACTGATCAAGCCTTTTCACGTCCTTGTTGTCCGGTCAAATCTGAGCCGCGCTGTCCCAGCGAAAATTGGACAAGTGCAGCGCAGTTCGATGTCCCCATAGTGCAAATTAGCCACGAGCGATCCACGCGGTTCTTTTTCCCGCGCGGAACCGCTTTGCATAAATACCCGGTGCTGAGCTGTTAAGGAGATTTAGAGATGCTGCCATTGCAGGGTTCTCCGGAAGGAGGCGGCGGTGCCGGATATCGCCTTTGACCTGCGCTACCTGAGATACGCGATCCTCGCTGCCGAGCATGGTAGCTTTCGACGTGCTGCAGAAATACTCTCGGTATCGCAATCTACCGTTAGCCGACGAATACAGATACTGGAGCGCCGTGTTGGTATTCTGCTGTTTGATAGGCATCGGTCAGGCGCCCGCGCAACAATGGCAGGCGAGCGTTTCCTCAGAGAGGCTGCGGTTGGCGCGAAGCATCTCAACCAAGCTGTAAATACAATCGCCCAAGCTAAGCGCGGCTCCATTGGACTGCTGCGCATCGGCCTGATGGCCTGCCTAGCGAACGGTTTTCTGGGAGAGTTGCTCGCGGCTTATCACCGCCGCTTTCCAGCTATCGAGGTGATTTTCGAGGAGGCGACCTCTCAAATAAATGCCGGCGCATTGCTCGACGGTCGCCTCGACGTCGCCTTCATGCCCGGCGATCCACAACTACCTGGTTGCCGAGCCGAAAGGCTATGGGATGAGACAATCTATCTCGCGGTGCCCGCATTCCATCGGACCGCTTCCTTTGAGGCGGTCAGTTGGGAAGACGTGAGCCAGGAGACGTTCCTTGTGAAGGCGGACGCAACAAGACCTGAGATAGAAGACTATCTAATGCGGCAACTGTCCGGTTCCGGATTGAGCCCCAAGATTTCCGTTCAGCACATCGGCTGCGAGAATCTGCTGAACATCGTCGCGCAGGGCTTCGGGATCACCCTTGCTACGAGCTCGACCGTCAGCATCGCCTATCCCGGAGTTCGCTTCGTTCCGATTGCAGACGGCAAAGAGACGTTCTCGTTCAGCGCCGTCTGGTCCGCTACCAGTCAGAATCCGGCGCTTAAGTTCCTGATCGACATGAGTATTGAGAGGCGCATGAAAGCGAAGCGCTGAGACTCGGCGCAGAAGCGCGGATGGCCGGGCGATAGCGGCCATCCGGCGGCGGCGCCGTCCCCGACAGGTCTGACGCACGCCAGCGGCACATCGATTGAGCGCGGACGGGGACTGAGCGACTGCCATTGGTCTATGCCGGCAGAAGCCCTTTCGCCTGATAGGTTTCGATCAGCGTGTCAAACAAGGATATGTCCGAGCGGCTTCTCGCCATGAGCTGAGCCCCGGCGACCGCCGCAAAGATCGCGCGTGCCTGCGCCGCACTGTTATCCAGACTCGCCGCACCGGCGGCGACAAGCACCTTGCTGATCCAGGCGATGTTGACGTCGGCAAAGGTCCGGACCTCTGCCGTCACCTCATCGGGAAGATCATCATGTTCCGCCGACATGAAGCTGCAGAGGCAAAGCCGATGTTCGCTCTCAAGCGATCTTCGAAAGATTTTGGGATATTCGCGTAAGGCGCTGATCGGATCGGCAGTCTCGTTGAGCAAGGTCTCGAGCTCGCTTTCGGTATCTTCCCAGTAGCGCCGCGCGACAGCGGCACCGAGACCGGCCTTGCTGGGGAAGTGGTGGTAGATGCTCGCCGCCTTGATCCCGACCTGGTCTGCGAGATCGCGGTAATTTAGCCCACCATAACCATGTGCCTGAGCGATCCGCCGGGCAGTCGCCAGGATCGCTTCCTTTGAATTCGTCGTCATCTCAATGCCTGAACAATCGGGCGATCGTCGCCCTGTCGAACGTTAGATAGGGCTTGACGGGCAAAAAAGAAAGGGATTAGATCGCCCTAACGAACGACAGGTAGGGGAAACTGCCGGTTGGATATGAGGCAGACAAGAGAGAAAGTCATGAGCCAGAACATCATCTACGCCGATGCGACCAAACTCGCTGAACTGATCCGCAGCCGCGAGGTCTCGTCGGTCGAGGTCGTCAAGGCCCATCTGGACCGCATCCAGGCGGTGGACCCGAAGATCAACGCGATCGTCACGCTCGCCGGTGATGCTCTGGAAAGGGCCGAGGCGGCTGACGCCGCGGTCCGCGCGGGGGACGAGCTCGGGGTCCTTCACGGCGTGCCGTTCACGGTCAAGGACTCGATCGATACCGCCGGTGTGCCGACACAGCGCGGCTCGCCGATCTTCAAGGGCCGCACGCCCGATGCCGACGCCACCAGCGTCGCGCGGATGAAGAAGGCCGGCGGCATCCTGCTCGCCAAGACCAATCTTCCCGAATTCTCCTACTGGATCGAAAGCGACAATCTCCTTACCGGCCGCTCGAACAATCCCTGGGATCTGACCCGGACGCCAGGCGGTTCCAGCGGCGGCGAGTCGGCCGCGATCGCGGCGGGCATGTCGCCGATCGGCCTCGGCACCGACCTCGCCATCTCGGTGCGCGGCCCGGCGGCCCAGACCGGTATTTCGTCGATCAAGGCAACGCATGGCCGTGTCCCGATGACGGGCATTTATCCGCGCGCACCCCGCCGCTTCTGGCATGTTGGTCCGATGGCCCGCAGCATCCGCGACCTGGCGCTCGCCTTCTCGCAGCTTGCCGGTCCGGACGGCCAAGACGCCTTCGCCACGAGTACGGTCCGGTTCGACGCCGGCATCGGCCGCCAGCCTTATCGGCAGCTTCGCGTGGGCTGGCTGGTCGAGCCGGGCTTCGGACCGATCGACCCCGAGGTTGCAAAGGTGGTCGAAGAGGCTGCCGAAGCGCTCAAGAGCCTCGGAGTGCATGTCGAGCCGGTGCGTATTCCCGCGCTCGAGAAGGACTTCGCGCTTGACGTGTTCAACCGCATCCACGTGATGGAGATGAAGCGGGCCTTCGCGGAGGCAACCGCCGGCCACGAAGACCAGATGTACAAGATGTCCAGGACGATGCTGTCGCTGCCCGACACCTCGATGGCGGACTTCGTCGAGGCCGAGCAGGCGGCGGAGCGCCTCCGGGATGGCTTTGCCGAGTATTTCCAGAGGTTCGATGCACTGATCACGCCGGTGCTGCCGCTCCCCGCCCACAAGCACGGCCAGGAGGAGTTCGTCATCAATGGCCGAACGGTCGACGCCACTTACTTGCAGGGTGCGACCGTGCCGCTCAACGTCACGGGCTTGCCGGGGATTTCGATGCGGTTCGGCACGAGCAAGGAAGGCATGCCGATCAACGTCCAGGTCGTCGGCAGCTGGCTGGCGGAATCGACGATCCTGGCGGTCGCGACACAATTGGAAAGCATCAGCACTGTCCGAGAGATGCGCCCGGAGCTTTGACGAAGACGAGTTGGCGGCCGGCTGCGCTATTCAGTTGTTGGGGTTGTCCGGCGTGCCTTGGCAAACCCACGATCGGTGGCGATGAAGCGCTGGATCATCGGGGCGATGAGCTTTGCTGGATCGCTGACCGGCTGACCGGTCTCCCGCGCTAGGACCTCGGCATAATCGGCGAGATCCCGGTGCAGCGGCGCCGGTAGCTCGACCGTCACCTTGATCGGCTTGTCGTCGGCGATCGCGCCGAGCTTCAGCTTGGTCATCTTACGCTCCGTAGGATTCGAGGATCAGATCGCGCGTGACGATCACCCGGACGGGGAAGCCTGGACGGATCGTGAGCGTCGGAGCGATGTTGAGCTGGCGGCAGATGATCTGCTGGCCCGCATCGTTGATCGTGTCCTGACCGCCGTTGCGGATCGCCTGAATCAGTCGGTCGTCATCGTTGGTGGCCAGTTCGGCGCCGACGCTGAGAAGCGTCGAGAGGCCGGCGGCCTTCGCCAGATCCCACCAGTGGTAATCGACGCCATCCTGAAGACCGGCATAACCCTCCGCGTCGGCGCCTGGCTGGCGCTCCAGCACGATCGAGCGGCCGTTCGGGAAGATCAGCCGATTCCACACGAGCAGGACGCGGCTTTGACCGAACTGCACGTTGTTGTCGTACTGCCCGATGACGCGCGTGCCCTGCGGGATGAGGAGAATTCGCCCGGTCGGGCTGTCGTAGATGTTTTCCGTCACCTGGGCGGTGATTTGTCCGGGCAGATCGCTGCGGATGCCGGTGATGAGCGCAGCGGAGATCACCGCGCCTGCCTGCAGGACGTTCGGTGAGGCCGGAGCCGCGACGCGATCGGCTGCGACGGTGCGGCGATCGACGGGTGCATTGAGGAAGGCTTGCTGGCGCTCCTGGGCGGTCGGGGTCGCCGGTGGTGGCGCAAGGCCGAGGCTGGTGAGGTCTGGCTGGACCGGCGTCGGCTGGTTCGTGGCGACCGGCGCGGCATTGCGCGCCTCGGCCGCCGCGAAGAGACGGCTGGTACGGGCGGTTTCGATCTCCTGCAGCCGGCGCTGCTCCTCGGCGCTAAGACCAGGCTGCGGTTGAGCGACGCCGGATGTCGGCACGGGTTGGCCGCGGTTCTGAGCGCTGACGATCGGTCGCCCGAGGTCGCCGGGTAGCGGCGGGCCGAGCTGCGGCACGCCGCTATAGTCGCGGGGCAGCCCCTGGAGGCCATCCGCCGTGTTGCGGTTGTCGGTCGAATAAAGCGCCTCCGGCGCTCGGCCGCTGCTGCGGGTCTGGAGCGCATAGACCAGCGCACCGCCGATCCCGAGGCTGGTGACCAGGCCGAGCCCGGCGAGCACCTTGCGGGACAGCCGCGTCACGCGCGGCGCATCCGCCCGCAGCCGCATCGGCGCCCGAAGCGGCAGCGCCGATGCGGTCAACGGCGCGGCCGCGTCCTCTCCCTCGTTCCGGTCTTCGCTCACGACGCCGGCCTCCCGTCTGTGCGGGTAATCCGGACACGCTTCTGATTGTCGCCCGAGCCGAAGCGCAGCTCGGCGGCGGCAAACAGCCGGTCGACGATCATGTAGTTGTTGCGGACGCGGTAGTTGACCAGATCCGATGTCGTGCCTTCGGCGCCGACGACGAAGAGCGGCGGCATCTCGCCCTGGCCGATGCCCCGCGGGAACTCGATGAACACCTGCCGGCCGTCGTCATAGGCGCGCAGCGGCCGCCATGCGGCGCGGTCGCCGGTCACGTCATAGCGGAAATTCAGCCGCGAGAGATCGACCCCGGTGGCTACCGGCTGGGTGGCCTGCGCCTCGGCGTTCTGGCGGCGCAGCGCGATGAGCTGGTCCTGCGGATACTGCCAGGAGACGGAGGCCATGTAGGTCCGCTCGGTCGAGCGCAGCTCCATATGATAGGTTCGTAGATTGGTGTTGATGACGAGATTGGTCATCAGATCCGCGCGCGTGGGCTTCACCAGGATGTGGACCTGGAGCGTCGCGCCCGCGCCGCTTTGCGTGTCGCCTATAATCCAGCGAACGGTGTCGCCCGCAGCCACGGGGCCGGAGCCGACGAGCTGCTCGCCGGGCTGGAGCGCGATGTCGGTGATCTGCCCAACGGCGGTGTAGACCTGATAGAGCGCCCCTTGCGTGAAGGGATAGACCTGCATCGAGTTGATGAAGCCGTCGCGCACCGGCTGAATGCGGGCGGCGGCGTTGGCCTGGTTGACGCGCGCGGTGGGATCGGCCGGCTCCGGAGCGCGGCGAGATTCCTCGACCGGCTTCATCTGACCGGGCAGCGGCAGCGGTCGCGGCAGCTCGACGACCCGGACCGGCGCGGGAGGATCGACGGTCTGCACGGCGGCCGGAGCATCGTCGTAGCTGATTTCCGGCGGCGGCGTCGTGGTGGCGCAGCCGGCCAGCGCCGTCGCCCAGAGCAGCAAAGCCGCGAATGTGTGAATGCGTAAAGCCGGCCCTCCGGCTTTACGGAAATACGGCTTTGTCATTGCCCCAGCTCCCGTGACCATGAGATTGCGTTGACGTAGATCCCCAAGGGATTGGCCCGCAGCCGGTCGGCATTGCGGGGAATCTGTACGACGATCGTGAGGATCGCGGTCCAGCGTGTGGTGTCGGCGAGCTGGCCGTTCTCATAGCGGCGCTCCGTCCAGGCGACGCGGAACGAGTCCGGCGACGCACGGATGACGCTCGAGACGTCGACGGCGATCTGCTGGCGGCCGACCTTGGTGAAGGGATCGTTCGAGCGCGCGTAATCGTTGAGTGCGGCCGCGCCGCGATCTGTCGTGAAGTCGTAGGCGCGTAGCCAGTTCTGGCGGACGATGATCGCGTCGGCTGGGATCGAGCGGACCTGCTCGATGAAGCGCGCCAGGTGAAAGGCGATCTGCGGATCGGTCGGCTGATAGTCGGCGGTTGCCGGCGCAATCGCTTGGGCTTGGCCGAGGCGATCGGTCTGCACCACCCATGGCACGACGGTTCCCCGAGCTGACTGCCAGACCAGCGCAGCGGCGAAGCCGGCGCTGAGGAACAGCGATCCGAAGGCCATATAGCGCCAGTTCCTCGCCTGGACGCGGGCCGAGCCGATGCGGTCGTCCCAAACCTGGGCGGCGCGCTGATAAGGGGTCTCGGGATCGGGAGCCTTTCCGTAATGCGTAGAGGGTCTTCGGAACATCAGCGGTCGCTTTCAGAGAGGTTGATGGAAGAGCCGCCGCCATGGCTGTCGCCGCTGCGGACGGCATGGACGGTCGTGGAAACGGCGTGGCTCATCTGCTGGGAGCGTTTCATGCGCTGGGCCCAGGCGGGCGGCGTGCTTGAATTGCCGGCGGCGGGCGCGGCCTCGTCTGAGCCGCCGCCGATGGTGCCTATGGTCGAGGAGCCGCCGGTCGCCTCGAAGGCGGACTTGGCGCCCTCCGAGAAGCTGGAGCGCATGCTTTCGGTCGAGCGTTCAGCGGCGCGGCGGAGCGGCGATGTTGCAGAGGAACCGACGGCCCGGGCGACGCCGCCCAGGCCACTGGCCACACCCGAGGCGCCCGACTGCCCTGCGGCGCCCAGGCTGTAGGCGGTGGAGGCACCGCCCGCGAGAGCGGCGCCCCCGCGAGCGGCGGCGGCCGCGCCTCCTGCCAGCGCGGCTCCCCCGGACGCGACCGCTCCAACCGTGGCGGCGCCTGCGGCGACCATGCCGCCCGCTGCTAGGCCGGTTCCGATGGCAGCGCCTGCGCCGAGCTGGGGTCCGCCGGAGACGAGACCGTTGGCGATGCCCGGGCCGAAGATGCCAAGACCGAGCAGCGTCAGCGCTGCGAGCACGATGGCCATGGCCTGGTCGATGGTGGGTGTCGCCCCGCCGAAGCCGGCGGTGAATTCAGAAAACAGGCTCGACCCGATGCCGATGATGACGCCGAGAACGAGCACCTTGATACCGGAGGAGATGACGTTGCCGAGCACGCGCTCGGCCATGAATGCCGACTTGCCGAACAGCCCGAACGGGATGAGCACGAAGCCCGCCAGCGTGGTGAGCTTGAATTCGATCAGCGTTACGAAGAGCTGGATCGCGAGGATGAAGAAGGCCAGCAACACGAGCGCCCAGGCGAGCAGCATCACCGCGATCTGAATAAAGTTCTCGAAGAAACTCCAGTAACCCATGAGATCGGATATGGAATCGAGCAGCGGCCTGCCGGCGTCGAGCCCTGTCTGGGCGACGCGGCCGGGCCGCATCATGTCGGCGACGGTGAAGCCAGTGCCGGAGGCTTTCAGGCCGAGGCCCGCAAAGCTCTCGAAGATGATGCGGGCCAGGTTGTTCCAGTTGCCGATGAGGTAGGCGAAAACGCCGACGAACAGCGTCTTCTTCACCAGGCGCGCCATGATGTCTTCGTCCGCGCCCCAGCTCCAGAACAGCGCGGCGAGCGTGACGTCGATCACGATCAACGTCGTGGCGATGAACGCCACTTCGCCGGAGAGAAGCCCGAACCCGCCGTCGATGTAGCGGGTGAAAACTTCCAGGAAGTGGTCGATGACGCCGGTGCCGCCCATGATGTCAGCGAGCCTCGTTCGAGTGGGAGTCGACGGCCGGCACGGGTTCCTTGACGACGGGGTCGCGCGTGACCGGCTGATTCTGCGGGATGCCCTGTGGACCGGGCGCCTGCGGCACCGGCTGCGATGGCGCGAGGAAGCGGTCGCGGTTCTCGGCCCAGGTCTGCAGGCACCCGCTGTCGCTGGTGCCGGCCTCGCCGAGCCGCTGGCAGCGGCGCAGCTCCGCCTTCAGCGGATCGGCTGCCGCTTCCGCGGGCACCGCGATGCTGCGGTAGATCGGCGGCTCATCCTTGCGGGCGAGTTCGATGGCGGTGGCGGTGACGGCGAAGGTCACGAAAAAGATGGCGCCGATGCGTGCGAGGATCTTTCCGTCCATCGTCGCGCCCTCAGTTGCCGTTCTGGAACATCTGCGCGTTGCCGGGCTGGTAGCCCGTCCCCGGCGTCAGGAAACGGCGGCGCTGTTCGCGGCCCTGTTCGGCGGCTGTCGCCTGTTCGGCGGACTGCATTGCCTGCGCACGGCCGTTCGCGGCGACGACGGCCGTGAGGTCGGCGAGCTGCTGCGCCTGGAGCGCGAGGAGCTGGTTTCCGGCCTGCGTTGCCTGCAGCGCGCCGGTTGCGCCCTGACTCTGACCGACCAGAGCGGACATCTGCGAGCGGTTGGTGTCGATATTGCCGACAACGCCGGCCTGGACGCGCATGGCGTCCTGAAGGCCCGACACGGTGTTCTGCCAGCGCTCCTTCGCCTGGCCGACGAGCTGCTGGTCGGTCGCCGACATCGAGGCAGTCCCGTAGGTGGTGCGGAACGCCTGGTCGATGTTCTGGACGTCGTAGGCGATGCGCTGCGCCTGCTGCAGAAGCTGTTGGGTGCGCTGGACCGACTGCTGGAGCGACGAGAACGGCAGACTCGCGAGGTTGCGGGCCTGATTGATCAGCGAGGTCGCCTGGTTCTGGAGCGAGGTGATCTGGTTGTTGATCTGCTCCAGCGAACGCGCCGCCGTCAGGACGTTTTGGACGTAGTTCGTCGGGTCGTAGACGATCCATTGCGCCGAGGCCGGCGCGATCAGCACCGGCGACGCAGACAAAGGAATGGCGAGGACGGCGGCGGTGATCGCCGCGCGGGGAATGCGCAGTTTCATGGCAGGCTCTCCAGGTTGGTGAGGTCGGGAATGAGGTCGACCGCCCATGTCGCGCCGCGCAGCCGCAGCCAGGCGGCGAGGAATCCGTCGCGGCCATGCTCGGTGACGATGCGGTCGATGGCGGCCTGGTCGGTCTTCGACGAGGCGGCGCAGAGCGCCAACGCGACGTCGGACAGGCCCAGCTCGAACAGGCGATTGCCGCGGCGGGACTGGCAGTAATAGTCGCGCTTGGGCATCGCCCGCGCGAGGATCTCGATCTGGCGCGAATTGAGCCCGAAGCGCTGATAGATCGCCGTGATCTGCGGTTCGATCGCGCGCTCGTTCGGCAGTAGCAGCCGGGTCTGGCAGCTTTCGATGATGGCCGGCGCGATCGCCGAGCCGTCGATATCGGAAAGCGACTGCGTGGCGAAAACGACGCTGGCGTTCTTCTTTCTGAGCGTCTTCAGCCACTCGCGGAGCTGGCCGGCGAAGCCCTCATCGTCGAGCGCGAGCCAGCCTTCATCGACGATGATGAGCGTCGGCTCGCCGTTCAGCCGGTCCTCGATGCGATGGAAGAGATAAGCGAGGACCGCCGGGGCCGCATCGGTCCCGATGAGGCCTTCGGTCTCGAACGCTTGCACCATGGCGCTGCCGAGATGTTCGCTCTCGGCGTCGAGCAGCCGGCCATAAGGCCCGCCGACGCAATAGGGTCTGAGCGCCTGCTTCAGGTCGTTCGACTGGAGCAGCACCGCCAGCCCGGTGATCGTGCGCTCGGCGACCGGCGCCGAGCCGAGCGACGTGAGCGCCGTCCAGATCAGCTCCTTGACGTCGGGTGTGATCGCGACGCTTTCTCGCGCCAGGATCGCGATGATCCAATCGGCAGCCCATGCCCGTTCCGGGGTCTCGTCGATGCGAGCCAGCGGCTGGAGCGAGACGCTGTCGGCCGAGCCTTCGGTCAGCCCGCCGCCAAGATCGTGCCAGTCGCCGCCCATGGCGATGGCGGCAGCGCGGATCGAACCGCCGAAGTCGAAGGCGAAGACCTGCGCTTGGCGGTAGCGGCGGAACTGCAGCGCCATGAGCGCGAGCAGCACCGACTTGCCGGCGCCGGTTGGGCCGACGACCAGCGTGTGGCCGACGTCGCCGACATGGATGGAAAACCGGAACGGGGTGCTTCCCTCGGTCTTGCCAAACAGCAAGGGGGGCGCACCGAGATGGTCATCCCGTTCCGGACCCGCCCACACCGCCGAGAGCGGGATCATGTGGGCAAGGTTCAATGTGCTGATGGGAGGTTGGCGGACGTTGGCGTAGACGTGGCCGGGCAGCGAGCCGAGCCAGGCGTCGGCGGCGTTGATGCCTTCGGGCATCGCGGTGAAGTCGCGGCCCTGGATGACCTTCTCGACGAGCCTGAGTTTTTCGGCCGCGATGCGAGGGTCGTTGTCCCAGACTGCGATCGTCGCGGTGACATAGGCCTGGCCGGCGAAATCCGCACCCAGCTCCTGCAGCGCCAAGTCGGCGTCGGCGGCCTTGTTGGCGGCGTCGGTGTCGACGAGCGTCGAGGCCTCGTTGGTCATCACCTCCTTGAGGATCGCGGCGATCGACTTGCGCTTGGAGAACCACTGTCGCCGGATTTTCGTGACGAGCCTGGTGGCGTCGGTCTTGTCGAGCAGGATCGCCCGCGTCGACCAACGGTATGGGAATGCAAGGCGGTTCAACTCGTCGAGGAGCCCCGGCGTCGTGACGGTCGGGAATCCGACGATGGTCAGGATACGCAGATGCGCTTCGCCGAGCCGCGGTTCGAGCCCGCCGGTCAGCGGCTGATCGGCGACCAGCGCATCGAGATACATCGGCGTCTCGGGCACACGAACGCGGTGGCGCTTGGTCGAGACGGTCGAGTGCAGGTAGGTCAGCGTCTCGACGTCATCGAGCCAGGCGCATTCCGGCATGAAGGCTTCGACGAGCTGCAGGATGCGGTCGGTGCGGTCGACGAAGCCGCGCAGCGCCTCCCACGGGTCGACGCCGCGATCGGCCTTGCCCTCGTAGAGCCAGCTTTCGGCGCGCGCGGCGTCCTCGGCCGGCGGCAGGTAGGCGAAAGTGATGAAGTAACTCGACTCATAATGGGCCGCATCCTCCTCGAAATCCGCCTTGCGCTCGGCATCGACCAGAGCGGATGCGGCATCCGGAAACCGGCTCGCGGGATAGGCGCCGACGGCATGGCGCTGGGCCTCGACGAAGATCGCCCATCCGCTGCCGAGGCGGCGGAACGCGCTGTTGAGGCGGCCGGCGACGGCGACCAGCTCGGCCTGCACGGCGGAATCGAGGTCGGGACCACGGAAGCGCGCCGAGCGCTGGAACGAGCCGTCCTTGTTGAGGACGACACCGGGGGCGACGAGCGCCGCCCAGGGCAGGAAATCCGCAAGGCGGGTCGAGGTGCGGCGATATTCGGCGAGGTTCATCATGGCGGGCCTCAGACTCCGAGATGGCTTGGGATGCGCAGGTGCCGGCGTCCGACGTCGACGAACTGCGGGTCGCGCTTGGCCGCCCAGACGGCGGCGAAGTGGCCGACGGCCCAGACCGCGAGGCCGACCAGCCAGAGGCGCAGGCCGAGACCGAGAGCTGCGGCGAGCGTGCCGTTGAGGATGGCGATGCTCCGGGGTGCGCCGCCGAGCAGGATGTGCTCGGTCAAGGCGCGGTGAACCGGAACGGTGAAACCCGGCACATCGCCGCCACTCTCGATCGGTCCGGCCATCAGACGAGCGCTCCGCCGCCGAAGCTGAAGAACGAGAGGAAGAACGAGCTGGCCGCGAAGGCGATCGACAGACCGAAGACGATCTGGATCAGGCGGCGGAAACCGCCGGACGTGTCGCCGAAGGCGAGCGTCAGGCCGGTGACGATGATGACGATGACGGCGAGGATCTTGGCGACCGGGCCTTCGATGGATTCGAGGATCGATTGCAGTGGGGCCTCCCACGGCATCGAGGAGCCGGACGCGTGGGCGGCGGGCGCCAGCGCGAGGCTGACGAACGCGACGGCCGCGACCGTGCGGATGTGGCGCTGAATGCGCAGGACGTGACGGATCATGAGGGGTCTCCTTCGGGGGGCTGGGTTGCGGGGGTGACGCGGTAGTCGCCGCTGGGTCCGAGCCCCTCGACGCGGCCGAGTTCGGCGAGACGTCGGTTCGAGCCGCGTCCGGAGAGGACAGCGACGAGGTCGATTGTCTCGGCGATCAGCGCGCGCGGGACGGTGACGACGGCTTCCTGGATGAGCTGTTCGAGGCGGCGGAGCGCGCCGAGGGCCGTGCCGGCGTGGATCGTGCCGACACCGCCGGGATGGCCGGTGCCCCACGCCTTGAGCAGGTCGAGGGCTTCTGCGCCGCGCACCTCGCCGATCGGGATGCGGTCGGGCCGCAAGCGCAGCGAGGAGCGGACCAGGTCCGACAGCGTGGCGACGCCGTCCTTGGTCCGCATCGCCACCAGGTTGGGAGCGGCGCATTGCAGTTCGCGGGTGTCCTCGATCAGGACGATCCGATCTGTGGTCTTGGCGACCTCGGCGAGCAGCGCGTTGGTGAGCGTGGTCTTGCCAGTGGAGGTACCACCGGCGACCAGAATATTGCGTCGTTCGGCGACAGCGATCCGAAGCGTCTCGGCCTGATCGGCCGTCATGGCGCCGGCCGCGACATAATCACCGAGCGTGAAGACGGCGACCGCGGGCTTGCGGATCGCGAAGGCCGGCGCGGCCACCACGGGCGGTAGCAGGCCCTCGAACCGCTCTCCCGTTTCCGGCAGCTCGGCCGAGACGCGCGGATTGCCGGCATGGACCTCGGCGCCGACATGATGGGCGACCAGGCGGACGATGCGTTCGGCATCGGCCGGCGAGAGCCACTCGTCCGTATCGGCGAGGCCCTCGGAAAGCCGGTCGATCCAGACCTTCCCATCGGGGTTAAGCATTACCTCGACGACAAGCGGGTCTTCCAGAAACCGGGCGATTGCCGGCCCCAGCGCCGTGCGCAGCATGCGCGCGCTGCGCTGGGTCGCTTCCGATCGCTGGTGTGTGGATGCCATGTCTTCCCCGCTCCGCTAGAGCCGGCTATTCGCGGCCCTCCGTCGGGTATGAGTAGAAGAGGCAGAATTCGGGGCAGTTCAACAACTGAAACGTGGCGTCGTATCGTAGCGTAGAGATACAGGAAAACGGCGAGATGCCTTGTCGTCTACCAGAGACGCGCGATGCTTTCCGTCGTCGCGCGTCCGCTAACTGTGACGTAGACTGATTGGCCCAAGCTTGGCCGCCTTGTGATAGCATGCATCCCTAGGCAGAATCTTCGGTGGCGTCGCCGGGTCGGCTATCACTATCTTGTTTTTCCCATTGCCGAAGAACTTCTTCGAAGTCCGCGTTGTTGAATTGAAGGTTCGATTTTACCGAGCGTATGATGTCCTTGGCCGCCGGGTTTGCTGGGTCCGCTTCCGAAAGGGAATGAACTCGCCGCAGGATCGACGCAGGGGATTTGAAGAAGTTCGCGAGCCCATCCATTGAAAGCGACGACTTTGGGCCGTATAGCTTCTGGATGAATTTCAGAAGCCACGCATCATCTGACGCGCGTGCTGCTACTCGATCGATCAGATCGTCACGCCCGCCTGCCTGCGACCAAGCATAAAGCATGCTAGTTGCACGTTGCTCTTCCATCACTTGATCGAGCCCGCCGTCGCCATAGCGCGATATCATGATGACCCGGATCACCTCGAACCCATCACGGGAGGTCAGGCGATCATTTACATCTTGCCGATCACCATAGAAGCCATGACCGAAGGTTTCGTCACGGAGCAGATAGCTCAGGAAGCCAAGTGAAGAGCTGGCTTCGAAGATCGCCTTTAGCGTTGCGTCAAACCTGGCTTCGGGGAGGGCGGCCTTCATCCGCCGCAGCAGCGCTTTCGCCAGATACCATATCCGCGGATATCCCCAGTCATCGCCACTTCCATCCTTGGCAAGCTCGTCCGCCGCGTTCGAGAGTCCCATGATCAGGGTGTCGACGGGCCAGCTATGGAGCACATCCTGCTCCACATAGCGTAGCTGATCGAGCAGGCGCTCGGCTTTCGTGGCCCCGGCATCTCCCTTCTGCTGGCCCATCTTAATGAGCAGGAAGGCGACTGCGTTCGCGCCATCACGCGCCGCAACCAGAAGGTCGGCGATGTCGAGATGAGTGACGCCGTCCGGTGGATCGATCAGCGTGAAATAAAGCCGTGCATAGCTTGGACTGGCGAGACGCTTGTCCTTGGCGTCCTGGAAGTGCGAGGCGCGCTCTGACCGAGAGAAGAGCCTCTCGTCCTTGCTTTGGTTGAAGGTTTGAAATTGAATTCCCGGTAGATGCCGCTCAAGTTCGTACTGGTGATGCTCCCAACTGAGGCCATCGAGTTCCAGGGCCGCGTCCATTTTCTTCGCCGTCACCTGACGCTCCTCTTCGGAGACGTGCGCTCGCCCGCCGGCCAAAGCGACGAAGGTCACCAGATACTCTTCGACCCAACGATAGAAGTTCGGCGAGCCGACGGCGATCATGCGGAGCCAAACAAGGTCCGCCAAATCGGTGCGACCTGCCAGGCTCGGCCAGTAGACGCGCAAACTGTCGAGAATCCGCACCACCGCGCGCGGGTTCTCCAAGACCCGTCCGCCTGTCTCGTCGATGACATGCTGCAGATAGGGAACGCGCTCCTCGCTGCATTCCGCGAAAGTCTGGAGCTCGGCGGAGAACCAGCGCCGCAGGGCAAAGGATTCCGGCCTTGGAACGGCGACCTCGGTCTGGACGATCTTCTCTAGATACGCGGTCCCGTTCGCGACACCAGTGCCGGTCTCGATGGCGCGCGAGAGCGCTACACCATCGTAGCAAAGGAGATAGGAAACGTTCGGGAAGTCGGCGACCGATCGAACAAGCCGCAGTAGTTCCGCAACCTCCTTCGGCTCCAGACGGTCTACATCGTCGATTGCGACGACAATGCGGCAATTGAGGTTGAGCAACGCCTCGGCCAGCTTTTCCTTCTGAGCGACGAGCGTCGGCCCTTCCGCTTGCTCTGAAGCGGCCTGGGCGATCTTTTCCAGCAGGTCGCCGGCGATCGATGCGCCCGGGACGAACATGCCGACTACACCCGCTAACTTACCAAGAGGCCCAAGATGACGGGCGAAGCTCTTTACCTGCTCGGCCACATTGGCGGCCGCCAGCTTCGTTGTGCCGGTGGCATCTCCGCCGGCATGCTCGAGGGCGGCGATTGCTTTTGCCAGGTCCTCGAACAACGCGGACAGCAATTGATCGCGGTCACCGATCAGCCACGGTCGGAACTCGACCGTGGCCACCGTCTCAGAGTCCAAAGTGCGAAGCCGCGCTAGAGTCAGAGCGAGCAGACTGGATTTGCCTGAGCCCCATTTTCCCTCAACGCCGAAAACGAAGCCCTTGTTGGCTGCTTGTGATGTCAGCGACTCTGCAATTCTATTGGCCAAGGCCGTAAATCCGAAGCGATCTTCGTCTTCGGATTGGATCGGACGATCGCCGTGAAATTTCGGTTCAACCATGATCGGATCACAACTCTTTCGGCGAGGCGGACGGCTTGCCCGCGAGTTTCCAGTCCCTGATCGCCCGCGCTACAGCAAAGCTCATAATTTGATGAACTTCGGCGCCTGTCCCGCGACGAACTCCGCGCTGCACTCGGTGAAGCCGAATAGGCTGAGGACCGGACAAGACAGCTGCGCGACGACCTCGTGCCAATTGGCTGCGAGCACCGGCACGTCCCAGGTGCCGGTGGTGGTGCGTTGGTCGGCGCGCGCATGCCGACCTGGCGACCAATAGATGCCATCGAAATCATTAATTTCGCGCCCGGCTAAACCGCGCCAGGTGCATTGGAAGGCGACACGGCTGCCCTCGAACCGCTCGGCCATGATCCGGGCATGGGTCACCATTTCGGCGGTTTCGCGAAGGACGGTTTCCGGGCTGAGCCAAGTGCCGGCCTTCCGGCCCGTTCCCTCGACGCTGCGTTGACGATCCTCGCGATAGGGTCGGATGATTGTTGCCCGGCCATCGACTGAATAGCGCCAGTAGTCTGGCAGGCTGGTGTCGAAGTTGCCGTCCCCCACGAGGTTGCTTTCAAGCACGTCGACGCCGGTGCCGTCGTCGAACTCAGGATGCAACGCGGCGGCGATCTCGGGCCGCGTGAACGGGTAGAACATGCTCCAGCCTGTCCACACTGTTTTGCGGACATCGCGGTTCACCTGCTCGAGAATCTGCTGCAGTTCGCGCGCCGGGATGGCGATGCCGTCGTCGGACAGGATTATGTAGCTCAGCTGACAATGGTTTGCTTCGATATTAACCGGCCATTGGAGGGCGGTCGCCTTCTTGACGATTGATCGCCAGCGCGCCTCGCTTTCGTCATGCCAGGTTTTCAGCCGATCTGCGACCGCTGGAACGGATGGTTCAGAGCGTGGCTGAATGGCGCGTGCAACGTCCGCAAGCAGGCTGTCACGATCAAATACGACACAGCGCCGGATCAGCGGCTGCCAATCCTCAACCCCGAGCGCCCCTTCGCTCTTCGGGCCAGGCTTGCGGACATAATAGGTACCAGCTCGGATCCCTTGCGGCTGGCCTTTGGAATCATGTGGACCATCGGCTTTGGCACCGATAGGTGCCGAGCCATGCGATGGCACAAGTACGACCGGGTAGGTGGGGCCTGCACTCGACTTAACCAACTGGACTTCGCACTGGAAGGCGGGGGTCAGATAGCGAGTGACGATCCTACCGAATGTGTCGCGGCTGTAGCTCGCGAGGTCCGCCGGTCGATCGGGCGCGATGCTCTCGTCATCGCAGAAGCCGAAGACGAGATAGCCGCCGCCATGGTTGGCGAGGGCAGCGATATGCTTGGCAAGCTTCGCCTGCGCGACCTTATCGCTCAGGTCGATCCACTCCTTAAGCTCAATGTCGAGCGTCTCGCGTGGGTAATCGACCAGGTCCGTAAGGTCGCTGCGTTCGTCGGCGGCGGTCTTTGCCATCATGCCCCTATCCGAGCGCAACTAGAATCAGATTGCTGCGATCCCGTTTCTTGAAGTCATACATTCTTCGATGAGTTCGCTCCAGTGCCGCCGTTGGAAGACGTTGCTAAACTTCGGAAGAAATATTTGGGCACAATGCCGACGTTGCTCAGAACGGTGATTGTATGCCTGCTTTCCCCGAAAATCGGTCGTTGTCCGTTATGGGCCGTTGGACTAGTCCGACTCAGATACCGGGCTAATATCTTCAGATATTTCCTGCCTGAGTTTCGGTCCGTTCGCGAGGCGCCGGCCAAGTGCGGCAACAAACGCGTCATACCGCTCGGTGGCTTTGGCGCGCGCAGCTTGGGCGGCTGGCTCAGGCAGGGCGGGGGTCGTGGTCAGCCAGAACCGCACGAAGATCGCCAGCGTCTCTACGGCAATGCCGAGATCCCGTTCCATGCGTGTCATGCGTCGGTCGATCTGGTCGAGGCGTTTGGTGGTTACTCCCTCCTGGCGTTCGGCCGCATCCGGCGAAAGGAAGGACGCGATGCCGGCCTCGGCCACCAATGACAGGGAGTGGCCGCGGCGCGCTGCGTGCGCCGAGAGCGCCTTCATCACATCGGGCTCGAGATAGACCGATAATCGCAGCTTCTTTGGGGCCTTAGCCAAGTCCACCTCCTAGAGTTCGATGCCATCGCGCGGATCGAGCGCGGCTTGGCGCGCGACCTGGCGCATGGTGTCCCGCAGCTGGCTGTTGCGGGCGACATCGTCGTCCCCGTCGTCGACAGGATCGAGCTCGAATTCGTTCTCGATCGGCGCCTTCTTCTCGATCGGCTGGACTCGGTTCAATTCTGGCTGGCGGCGGCGCTCGGATTCGGTCGTGTCTTCGTCATTGGAGCTGGTCGGTGTTGCTGCTGTCGGAAGCTGCTGCTGCGCCGGCAAGGAGAGCTTGCTCCAGTCGTCCGCCGATCCTTGGTCGGATGTGCTGAGCGCGGGCGGCGGCAGGATGCGTTCCTGAAAGCGGCGATCCTCGAAGTATCGCGCCTTCTTCGCCCGTATCGGCGGCGTGCCGGCGACCATGACGATCTCGTCGGCAGGCGGGAGCTGCATGACTTCGCCGGGGGTGAGGAGCGGCCGAGCCGTCTCCGACCGCGATACCATCAGATGGCCGAGCCAGGGCGAGAGGCGATGGCCAGCATAGTTCTTCATCGCCTTCATTTCGGTGGCGGTGCCGAGCGCGTCGGATACGCGCTTAGCGGTCCGCTCGTCGTTGGTGGCGAAGCTCACTCGGACATGGCAGTTGTCGAGGACCGAGTTGTTCGGCCCATAGGCCTTTTCGATCTGGTTGAGCGACTGCGCGATCAGGAAGCTCTTGAGACCATAGCCAGCCATGAACGCCAGCGCGCTTTCGAAGAAGTCGAGCCGGCCGAGTGCCGGAAATTCGTCGAGCATCAGCAGCAGCCGGTGGCGACCTGCCTTCGCCTGGAGATCCTCGGTCAGGCGCCGGCCGATCTGATTGAGCATGAGACGGATCAACGGCTTTGTGCGGTTGATGTCGGACGGCGGGACCACGAGGTAGAGAGTCGTCGGGCGCTTGCCGCCGACAAGGTCGGTGATGCGCCAGTCGCAGCGGCGCGTGACCGCGGCGACGACGGGGTCCCGATAGAGGCCGAGGAACGACATCGCGGTGGAGAGCACGCCGGATCGCTCATTTTCGCTCTTGTTCAGCAACTCGCGTGCGGCGCTGGCGATGACGGGATGGGGGCCTGCTTCGCTGAGGTGTGCGGTCGTCATCATCGCGGCGAGCGTCGATTCGATCGGGCGCTTGGGATCGGAGAGGAAAGCCGCGACGCCGGCGAGCGTCTTGTCCTTCTCGGCATAGAGGACATGGAGGATGGCGCCAACGAGCAGGGCATGGCTGGTCTTTTCCCAATGGCTACGCTTATCGAGCGAGCCTTCCGGATCGACCAGGATGTCCGCGATATTCTGGACGTCGCGCACCTCCCACTCGCCGCGTCGGACCTCGAGCAGCGGATTGTAGGCGGCGGACTTGGCATTGGTCGGGTCGAAGAGCAGGACGCGGCCATGTTTGGCGCGAAAGCCTGCGGTGAGTT
Source organism: Hyphomicrobiales bacterium (assembly GCA_900471605.1). Taxonomy (GTDB): domain Bacteria; phylum Pseudomonadota; class Alphaproteobacteria; order Rhizobiales; family Rhizobiaceae; genus Neorhizobium. The sequence continues at coordinate 115,789 of UCEY01000031.1, forward strand.
GCCAGTTCTCGCCCTTGATGTCGTGGACGATGGCCGAGCCCGGCCAGGTCAGCAGCGAGGGTACGACCAGGCCGACGCCCTTGCCCGATCGCGTCGGGGCGAAGCACAGCACGTGCTCCGGACCGTCGTGGCGAAGATAGTCTCGATCGAGCTTCCCCAGCACGACGCCGTCGGCGCCGAGCAGACCGGCAGCTTCCATCTCGTCCGGCCGCGCCCAGCGCGCCGAGCCATAGGTCTCCACATTCTTCGCCTCTCGCGCGCGCCAGACGGACATACCGATCGCAACGGCGATCGTGATGAAGCCGCCGGATGCCGCGATATAGGCGCCCTCCACGAAAATCTTCGGCGCGTAGGCGTCGTAGAAATACCACCACCAGAAGAAGGCGGGCGGAAAGTAGATCGGCCAGCCGCCGAGCTCGAACCAGGCCGGGCCGAGCTGGGGTTGGAAGCCGAGCCTGTAAGCGATCCACTGCGTCGCTGCCCAAGTGGTCAGCAGCACGATCAGGAAGACGATAAGGATCTGGCCCCAAAGAATTTTCGTACCCGACACGACTACCTCCCTTCAGATAAAGCGGAGAAGTCAGGGCAGCCATTCAATGGTTTCAAGGCATCGCGATGCGCTGGCGCTGAAATGGCGGCATTGGCGTGCATTTGGGATAAGCCGATGTTCTATCGGGAGATGCGACAGGCGACCATAGACTAGCGATAACTTGCATATTTCTGAATCTATAAGCGATCCCGATATGCAGGATAGTGCCCCGTTCTTATAGCCTGACTCAGCCAAGTCTGGGGGTCTTTGTAGCGCGGATCCTCGTTCCATGGATTGGGATCGGCGCGCAATATTTCGGCAATATAGAGTGGTTTGAAAATGGGATTGCTGGGATCGGTTCCGCGTCGTCGCTGGATGATAGGCACCCGCGCCTTGACGCGATGAGTCCCCACTCGAATGTTCTGCCAGATCTGCGGTCTGTCCGTGGGCACGGAGTATGTTGGATAATCCAGCAGAAAGTCCCCTGGATAGGGATCGCGCAGGTTCCCCATCGACAACTGCTTACTCGGCTCTCGCCGTCCGGGTCCGTAACGGGTCACAACGCGGTCGAAGACGTCCGAGGTGCCGTCGCCAAATATCACGCGCGTCTGACCACCCGACATGCGCTCGGTATCGACAATCCGCCCCCTTCGATAATGCACATTCGGCAGCCCCATCATCACATGGGTGAGCCAGACATTGTAGGGGGATAGGTTGCGCGTGAAGGGCGTCGGCGTGAGGCCGTTCAGCACAATTTCGGTACCCGGGCGAAGGCGCTTACGCAGCGTGCGTAAATTGAGCAGCCGCGCCACCTTTACTGGTTTCATCAGCGCAGCAATCTCCAGGCTGAGCGCGTCGTCAATTGCCGGGCCGACAGCGGCACGTACCGCCAATTGCTCTTCCAGAGACAAGGCCAGAACGAACGCTTCACGCTCGTCTTCGGGTATCGTAGAAGACTTCCTTCCCGGGAAAGCAATTGCGATGCGCTCGGCGAGTTCCGCTTCAATTGCGTCAAAAATCGATTTGGATGAGTCACTCGGCGGCGACTCGCTTCCATGATTTTTTTGCCAATACTGCAGATACGACCAGTGGCCGAGCCACCAGCATAGCTCTGAGATCAACCGCCCTTCGAAATCAACAATCTCGTCGCTGTGGAGGACGTTGTTGATCCGCTCCAGGCCCATATCCAATATTGCCTCTAGGCCCGCCTTGGGTGGCCAGAAATATGTCACCATCTCATGCTGAAAGTCTGCGATGGCATAGTGCATCAGTTCGATCACGCCGCTGTCCCCGCAACCGGAGACCAGAACGCGGCTTTCGGGCGGCAGGTGATCGTAGATGAGGCGGTGCCCGCCTTCCCAGTAGCTGTAGTCAGCCAGCTTGAGGGGGTTCGCTTCCGGACCGAAGCCGGTCGCATCGATAAGCAGGTCTACGACAAGGGGCCTCAGCTTAGCGTCGGTCGGTGCTTGAAGTTGGACGATGACCTTGTCGTCTATCTCCGAGATTGCGCTTGGTTCGACTTCACAGTCATGGATGGTGAAAATCGGCAATTTGGACGCATAGCGGTCGAACTCCCGCAACCATGCGCCTGCGACATCGCTAGCAACGCCGGCTTCCCATTCGAAGATGGCGGGTTTATCGATATGCGCCGCATAAGAAGGGTCGAACCCCTTGCGCAGGTCTCGCGAATTGAGGTTCTGCGAGAGAAAGCGCTGGCTCTTGTCCAGGAACCGATGAAGCAGGCGGCTCTCCTTTTCGAGGATATAGACGATGACGTCGTGGGCGATCGCGAGCGAGCAAGCCAGCATAATGCCTGAAAACGAACCGCCGACGATCGCGACGACATCCCCCTTGCTGACCTTCCGCCGGTGGCCGAGGGCCCAAGCGAGATTCGTGCAGCGGACCTGCTGATGAACGATCGAAATGTTCTGCTGCGAAAATCCGGTCGCCGAATATACTCTTGCGCGCCCGACCGCCCGCGCCTCGCCAAGCATATCCTCCGCAATGATCTTCAGACGTTTGCGATCTGAAATCGCCATGCGAGGTCGCTCCCTTTTTCCAACTCGCCGCTAGCCCGGCTCCGTGCGGCAGACGCACTGAAGATTGTGAGGACGGATTCCTGATCGCAGGTCCAACTCATCAAAATGCAACTGCGGTTTCGCGCATGTCAGTCTATCACCCCGAAAGGCGGTTCGGTGACCGCCATCGGTTGCGTATCGACGCGTCCCCAAAAGCGAAGGCCTGCTCGAACATACCGTTTTACATCGCCAGCCCGAATGCGAATCTGTTCGCTGTCAGGTGATGGTCCAGCGTTGATGTCTACATATTCGCTCGGGTCGTAGATCCATAGTTGCGGCGCGACCTTCCGCAATTCATCGCTTGTGCGCCCGTCGCCGTGGCGGACGACATTTGCTACGAAAATTGCCTCCATCAGGTCCTTTCGCATGTCATCTCGAGCACCATCGACCTGCTTGGCGTCGAGGCACTTATCCAGCAGCTTTTCGAAATCGCCGTGCTGAATCTCGCGCGGGTTTTGAGGCGCGAACAGATGCAGCGCCCAATGACGCACCTGCCGCTCGAACAAGCCCGATACCACCAGCACGAACGCCTTGGCGGCCTCGTTGCGCGTATGCGCTCGGACTTGCGCCGCCATGAGATCGAGGTTCTCATTCATCGAATTCGTCACCGCGATTTCTTCTAGTACCGGCTCTGGTAGGTCGGCCAGCACCGGCGCGACGACATTCAGATAGAATCGGGAGAGGTTGGCTTGAAATATCCGCGGAAGTTCGATCTTAGGGTCATTCATGAAGGTTTCCTGGGACGCCGGCAACGCGGGCGTCGTGCCCATGCTGTCTCTTTTTTCGAAGCGTCCGGCGTGATCGCGTCATTTCCGCAAGATCTTCTCCATCGCCTTGCCATTGGCAAGCTCGTCGATCAGCTTATCGAGGTAGCGGACTTCCTTCATCAGCGGGTCTTCGATGTCCTCGATCCGGACACCGCAGATCACCCCCGTGATCATATTCCGCGCGGGATTCAGTTGAGGTACCCGACCAAAGAAGTCCTCCAGGCTGGTTTTCTTCTCCAGCTCGGCGTCCAGCCCCGCCTCAGTATGACCTGTCAGCCAACGGATGATCTCGTCGACCTCCGCTTTGGTGCGCCCTTTCTTTTCCGCCTTGGCAACATAGTGCGGATAGACGCTGGCGAGGCTTATGGAATAGATGCGATGCTTCGTCACGGAGCACCCTTAGAACTCCCACGGTCAACTGCGTACCTGTCTTCGCGAACGGACGGATCAGTGGGTTTGCGAGAGCGAGTACATATAAGCCATGGGGTGCTTCGTCATCGTCTCGCGCTGCTTGCGATTGAAATTGAATCCGCTGCTGAAGAAATCCGCGACCGCCTTGGCAATGTCCTTCCATTCGGAACCGGCGGCTGCGGCTGCGCCAGCGGTCAGGGCCACGGGCAAGCCGAGCCCAGAGGCGAGTGAGGCGCCCGTTACCACCGTCGCGACGACGACCGGCTTCATCAAAAGATCCAATTTGTTAGCGCCAAGCGCTTCTCGCAAATCCTTGAGGTCGAACTCCATCTTCTCTTTGAATTGCCGATTGAGTTCGTCGCGTTCGAATTGATCAAGGGCCTTACCCAGCGCAATTGTGTGCGCTTGGACTGCGTCGGCATAAGCATGCCGCATCTTGGTATAGTCACTCCCACGGCGTTCGGACGCCTCGCGCTTTCGCAGCGCGATCAGCCTCTCAATAGGGATGCTCGTCGCGTCGATCAGATCAAGGGTGATCGGAACAACTTCGGCTTCCGTCGCGGATCGCTTATCCCCGCTTCCGATCATGCCATAGGCCATCAGTCGATCGGTCACGCGCGCGAATTGGGAACCGGCGCACGCGTCCGCGAGCTTAGCCATAACAAGCAAGCCGCCTTCCTGGGTGAAGGGATAATCCCCGTTCGGAAGCGGCAGATCGGTGAGACGGTGGCTGCGCATCAGGTCCCAGGTCTGCTCCGAGAGCTTCTGCGGCCAAATTTCATATGGGTCGCTCGGCTGGTCGACTTGACCGACATAATAGAGGTCAGGCGGAAGTGTCCCGGCCTTCAACGTCGTCTCCATATCGGCGTGCATTCGCTTCCGCTGCGAGTCGTTGGGCACTATCGAGGCGCCGATCAACTCCCAGGCCTCCGCCATGTCTTTGCGATCCAAATAGTCAGGTCGGTAATGCTTCATCGGAACGATTGTGTGCAGCTTGTCCCAAAGCAGCAGCGACGACTGCATGATTGGGCTGCTGTGAACCTGGGATCGGGGATAGTAGATGGCGGATCGCATGGTCGGCTCCGAGCTGGCATCGGTACAATGTACCAAGTCGCGATCCATATAAAGCCGGTAGCAACGCGATCTTTTGAAGTTTGTCGTTGAATCGAAGGGGCGGCGATCGGGACGAACGGCAATTTTCTCAAACCAGAACGTTCACTACCACGACATTTAACGGCCGCAATGGTCGAATCTGGCCGTTCGCTGAACCTCGCCTAACGCACTAGCTGTGCCGTGCGATCTGACCTACAGGCCGACCCCGCGTTTGCGTCCGAAGCTCCAATCTATACCGCCATCGTTGCGCGCGACGCCTGAGACGTGACGGCCGAGCTGCTTTTCGAGCGACGGCGACCAGGGCACGAGGCTGAAGCCAAGGCCGTCGTCGATCATCGCGAAGCGGCCGGTCGCAAGCGTCAGGCGCCGCTGATAGGTGCCGGTGACGTACCCGCCGGCTTCGGTCTTGACCTGGGGGCGCCCCGTCTCGGCTGCGATCCGTGCGGCGGCCGCGTCCAGCTCGCGCCGGCGCAGGTTGTCGATCAGACCGGGCTGGAAGCTGATGCCGCGCTTCTGCCGCTCGGCGAGGCCCTGGCCGACGAGATGCTCGGCGCGGCGGTCCATCGCCTCGCGCACCTCGGCGCCGAACCCGCCGCCGAGCGCGACCGGCTCGCGAGCGATGGCCTGCCGGTCGAGCCAGGTCGCGCCGGTCGCGGTGACCTGCCGCTCGATGTCGAGATCGGAGCGCACCGCGATCGCGACGCGGCGACGGCCCTGGGCATCGTCGAACTTACGAAGCTCGACGATCGAGCCCGGTGCGCTGTCGCCCGCCGCGTCGAGGTCGGGCAGCTTGATATGATGGGAGCGGCCATCGACGCCGTCGACAACAGCGAAGGCCGTGCCCTTCAGCTCGTCGTCGAGCCCGCGCGCGACCAGGCGGCCGACGACGGGATCGTTGAGGCTCTCGGAGGCGAGCACGTAGCTGCCGGCTCCGCGCGCGATGCCGCGTTCGGTGAGACCGTGGTGGATGCGCTTGATGATGTCGCCACGCTCCCCGAGTTCGCGCAGCGTCGCCTCGGCCTTCTCGGAGACCCTCCATTGGCCCGGGCCGATCTCGTCGGCGAGCCCGAGCCCTTCGAGCTTGCGCAGCCGTCCGACCTTGAGCGCGTGGAATTCGTCCGGCTGGCGATCGGCATGTGGTGCGAGATCGATGACGCCGGTGCGATAGGCATCGCGCGCGAGCTGGCGATCGAGATTGGTCCAGCGATCGGCGTCGATCTGACGTTCAAGGGTGCGCCGGATCTCCTGATCCGTCCACGGCCCCAGCTCGCGGGTGATGAGATCGCGCGCTCGGTCGCGCATGCCCTCCTTTATATAGTCGCGCGAGATGACCAGATCCGAGCCGTCGTCGCGCACGCCGCGCACGATCAGGTGGACATGCGGATGTTCGGTGTTCCAGTGATCGACTGCCGCCCATTCGAGCTTGGTGCCGAGATCCTTCTCCATCTGCCCGACCAGCTCGCGGGCGAAGCCTCTGAGGTCGGACATCTCCACGGCGTCGTCCGGCGAGACGATGAAGCGGAAGTGATGGCGGTCGCCCTCGGCGCGCTCGGCAAACGCCTTGGCGTCGACATCGTCACCGCCGGGGCCGAACAGCCGCGCCTTCTCCCCGTCTCGGGTGACGCCGTCGCGGCGCAGATAGTTGAGATGGGTCGCGAGCGGCGCGCTGCGGCCGCCATGACGAACGACACGCGCCTTGATGACCGCGCCGCGCGAGCGCGCGGTGATCAGGCGGTTCGCCTGGATCGAGGCCTGTTGTCCCCGGCCAAACCGGGACCGAGCGCCGGCCCCGATCTTCCCTTGCCGGGAGACGCTGCCGCCGGCCCGTTGGGTGGCGGCAAGGGCCTGGGCGATGAAGGGCCGCACCCGCTGGGCGCTGGTCGAGCGGATGCGGCCGGGGCGGATGCGGAATTCGTTCTCGTCGGTCATGATCGTGGCCCCGCACATCGCGCGAAGCCGATGATTTCCTTGGAGAATGAGCGGGAGCGCAGGCTGCACCGATCAGGCGCACCTCGCGAAATCGCGGCATAAGTCCTTGAAAAAGCACAACCGAACCAAGGCGCACATCGCGCCCTTTTATCCTGCCATCGTGCGGTTGTGTTTGCGGCTTCCCCTCCCAACACCCTCCATGATGCGCTGGGGTTCGCTCCTCTGCGATATGGGCGCGATCGGGTCATCGTGGGCCTGCAGGGTCCCGGCGCGACACGAAGAGGCCGCCCGTCTGTGCGCTATCGGCCGTTTCCTCGCGTGGCCGCTCTGCCGTCGCGCCGCCACGGGGCTGCACTTCGGTCTGCGCTGGAGCTGCCGCCGGGATGCGCTCGACCGCGCCGATGAAGAGGGGTGCGCGCGTCCACGCCATCGGGTCGGCGGCGGCAACGGTGACGGTCGCTGCGGACGGTTCGCCGCCGACAACGGGGGCGAGCTGGGCGGTATAGGCGCGCGTTTCCGCAGGCAATGCGCGACCGCCGGCGAGGAATTCCTCGTATCGGCCAGGCCCCGCATTGTAGGCGGACAGGAAGCCCGGCGAGCCGTATTTGTCAAAGAGTTCGCGCAGATATGCCGCACCCGCGAGAATGTTGGCGCGCGGGTCGAAGGGATTGGCGCCGAGACGGTAACGGGCGCGCAGCTCGGCCCAGGTGTCGGGCATGATCTGCATCAGACCCATCGCGCCCTTGGTCGAGACGGCGCGCACGTCGTCGGCGCTTTCAACGCGTATCACGGCACGAATCCAAGCCGCCGGAATGCCGAAGCGCTGCGAGGCTTCCGCGACGAAGTCGGCGTGGGGATCGGTGGGTGACGCGCGCTCGACCGGCACGCTCTGCGTCAGCCCTGTGCCCGGACATGACGCCGTGGCCGCTACCCCGAACAGTAGAAGGACCGCGAGGCGAACCGGCGTTCCGCCTCCAGGACGGCAGCAGCCTGCCACCGTGCTCGCTTCGGTCAAGGGCAAGGCGCAAGCGCCGGCCGTTGGCCGCCCTTGACCTGCGCTGTGCGCGGCGGCCGACTGACCGTCGAGCGGGACGGAGGGATGAGACGGCTTTCCCGCGAACAAAGGGATGAACCTTGGCCGCGCGATCACGCCGGCGAACATGCTTGCGTTTCGCATGGCGTCAGTCCTGCTCGCCGCGTTTTTGCGGGCGGTTCCAGTGCAGGCCCCAGGACGCCTTATCGTCGCCGGCCTGGAACAGATTGGCGCGGATGGGCTGGCGGAACGTCAGGTCATCGAGCTGCAAGGCGACGTATTCGCCGGCGCGCTCGCCAGTGCGTTTCCAGCCCGCTCCGACTTCCGGCCCGTCTTCGTCCCCGATGTGGACGCGGTAGTCGGGGGCGTTCTCGACGTCACTATGTTCGGCCGGCACGATCGCCAGCTCGATGTCGAGCGTGAGCGTGCGGACGCGGCCGGAATAGCCGGATTTCGTGCGGGTGAATTGACCGATCTGCGCCATGGGATGGCTCCTTCTGCTGGGGTGAAAGAGGGAGGCGAGCGGCGCTCAGCGCGTCGGCGCGCGCCACTCGAAGCGGCCGTTGCCGTCCTCGTCGGTCCAGACGGGGATGGCGCGGCCGATGACGGAGCTGGCGGGGAGTGGCCCGAAATAGCGGCCGTCGAGGCTGTCGCGGACGGACCAGTTCATGAGGAAGATTTCGCCCTCGGCGATGCGCCGGCAGCCCTGCCAGTCGGGCAGCGGACGGCCGAGATGATCGCGGTCGAGCGCGGCGCCCATCGGCACGCCATCGACCGTGATGGCGTGATCGCGGCGGCAGACTTCTTGTCCCGGAAGGCCCGCGACGCGCTTCATCAGCGGGACGCCGCGGCCGATGTAGCCGCGCTCCACCAGGAAGTCGGCGAATGCCTCGGGCGCGCGGACGGCGACCAGATCGGTCACCGCGAGGTGACGCGGGTGCTCGATGCGATAGAGCCCGATCGGCGTGCTCGCCGAGGCGTTCCAGATGAAGGTCTTGGGGAAGTCGACGAACAAAGCGATCACGATCCCCATGGTCATGAAATAGGTGACCATGACGTAGCCGAAGCGGCTCATGACCCGACCCTCCGACGCAGGAGGAAGGCCCGGTGATGGTCGAGCGTGTAGGCGCGTGGCCGATGGCCGGCGGTGATGCGGTTGTGGATGTGGCGCCAGTGATCCGGCGAGGCCTCGGCGGGATCGACGCCGATCGCCTCGATGGCGTCGATCATCTGCAGCACGCGCTCGACCTTCGGCCAGCCTTCGACCTTCAGCAGCACGTCGGCGCCGGGACGGACGAACGGCACGGTCTGGCGCGGCTCCGCCGGCAGCGTGGCGCGCAGCACGTCGAGCGTGGACGCCACGGTGCCAAAGTCATTGGCGGCCCAGCGCACAAAGGCGAATACGCTGTCCGGCGCGAAGCGCAGCACGCGCCGGCGACGGTCGAGAATCTGCTCGTCGGTCTCGCGGCCGAACCTGATCCAGTTCTCGACGCGCTTTTCGATCCAGGTGAGTTCGACTTCGGTGAGAATGCTTGGCGGCGGCGCGGCCGGTCTCGGCCCGCCGCGCGCATGGGTGGCGATGGGGCCGGTCATGTCGCGTCTCCTTCGCTTGGTGGGAATTCGCGCGCGAGCAGCTCGCGCAGCATGTCGGCCACGGTGACGCCGCGCTGGAAGGCGGCGATCTTGATCCGCGCCCGCTGGTCGGGCGTCACGTCGATGGTGAGCCGCGCCGTGAAGGCGTTGGCGTCGGCGGCGCGCGCGGCGGGAGGCTCGGCTGACCTGATCCAGTTCTCGGGGTCGCTCGGCCGGCTGGCGAAGCCGCGTTTCGGCGTGGACGCGGTCATGTCGTGATCCTCGCGATCTCGCTGGCGAGCGCGGCGATCTCGCGCGCGGCCGGGCTGTCGGCGTCCAGCTCGCTGACCAGCCTCCCGGCCTGCGCGGTGTCGGCGAAGGCGACCCGCTGGCCGATGGTGGTGGCAAGTAGCGGCGGGTCGTGGTCGGCGAGCGTCTCGGCCGTCTCGCGGGCGATGACGGTGCGGGCGCCGCAGCGGTTCAGCACGAAACGCGCGGCGAGCTGCGGCCGGTAGATGCGGGCCTCGCCGAGCAGTGCCAACATCTCGGCCGACGCCCAACCGTCGAAGGGCGACGGCTGCACCGGGATTAGCACCAGGTCGGCGGCAAGCAGCGCCGAGCGCATCAGGCCGGCTACGCGCGGCGGCCCGTCGATGATGACGTGGTCGACATCGCGGGCGATTTCCGGGGCCTCGCGATGCAGGGTGTCGCGCGCCAGGCCGACGACGCCGAAGAGCCGCGGCAGGTTCTCGCGCGCCCGCTGCTGCGACCAGTCGAGCGCCGAGCCCTGCGGATCGGCGTCGATGAGGGTGACGCGCTGGCCGCGCTGCGCCCATTCCCCGGCGAGATGCAGGGCGATCGTCGTCTTTCCGACGCCGCCCTTCTGGTTCAGCAGCGCGACGATCATGACGAAACCCCGGCGATCGGGGACTCGTCCACAGAGCGCGAAAATGCGGTCTGCGTTAGAAGAATTCCGTAGGAATTCTGGTTAGAGAAGTTACGGCGCGCGCAAGCCGCTGATTCAGCGGCGAGATTCGGCGATTCCGGTCCCCGATAGCACGAGGATCGGGTCCCTGATGGCACGATGGTTCCGGTCCCTGATAGCACGAGACTATTCACAGCTTATCCCCAGGTCGGCGGTTGGCGCGGCGCCGGCGCGGAGCGCGCAGCAGCGGCACAGGATCGGTGGGTGCGAAGGAGAGCCGCTCGGGGCCGATGTCCGGCTGCTCGATGGTGAGCCGGTATCCTGGCAGCGGCTGGCGCCGGACGATGTCGCGCAGGTCGTAGGCGAAGTGCTTCAGCGGCGAGAGCGAGCCGGATTTGGCGTGGAGGTGTAGGAAATCGAAGCTCCAGCCGTATTCTTGGCGTCCGCCGTGCTTGCGCACGAGGCGATAGAGCCAGCGCTCCAGGCCGCCGGTCAGGTCGAAATAGGCGGGGTCGATCGTCAGCACGAGCGCGTCGTCGAGCACCGCGCCGTAGAACCAGTCCGGCACGATCAATTCGAGGCCGAGCGGACGGCCCTTGGCGTCGGCGCGCTCCTTCCACTCGTTGATCCAACTGAAGCGGTGCATCCGTCGCTCGGTCGGCTGGCGGATGGATGTCGCCACCGTCGTCGACTGCAATCGGTCGAGCGCAGCTTTCAACCGGTCATAGTCGCGCAAGCTGACCCCGCGTCCGATGAACTGCAGGATTTCGTAGGGCGTGGTCGCCATCAGGCGTGATGGCCGCAGGCCGTGGTCACGCGCCTCGACGATCTGGGAGGCAGCCCAGATCAGCACGTCGGCGTCCCAGATGGTGGCCATCCCGTGCTCCGGGACAGCTTCGACGCGGATGACGATGGAGCCGGCCTTGAAGTCGATTGGCGCGAGGCGCTTCGACTTGGCGAGAGAGAAGAACGGATACGCCATCAGATCCTGCGCGTCGCGAGGCGCAAGATCGCCGGGCAACGCCCGGAAGAGATCGAGCTGCTCGCGTTCATTGATCTGATGGCGGGCCGACATCGCGCTCGGACTCAGCGATGCGTCGCGAGGCCGCCGACGGCCGCCTGCTGCTGGTGTCGCTTGGCTGGCAGCACGGCATCGCTCTCGGCGGTCGACATTTTCGTGCCGAGGTTTGCCCAGGCCTGCAGGTCGGCGAGCGCGTAGACGACGCGGCCGCCGAGTTTCTTGAAGGCCGGACCGGTGCCGTAGGTGCGATGCTTTTCCAGTGTGCGGCCGGAGAGGCCGAGGAAGCGCGCAGCCTCGGGTGTGCGAAGGTAGCGTGGCGGAATGACGGTGGCGCTTTCGGCCATGATCGAAGCTCCGTGCGGTTGCGGGGGCCGCTGGACAGCGGCGGCGGTGTCAGCGCACGATGTTGGGAATTGGCCGCGTCCACGATGTCGAAGATTTCCGGGAATAATCGACACCCCCGGAAGAGCCGGGCTGCGCTAGGACTTGCGCGGGCGTTTCAGGAGGTTGCGATAACCGCCTTGAACCAGTTTCATGCCGTCGCGCGTGAGGCGGATGGTCGTCTCGCGCAACGCGTCGCCGGCCCAGGCGGCCGGCTCGATTTGATGTCTGGGAAAGAGCGCCGCGGCGATGGCGCGGTAGCTCGCGTGTTCGGTCCGGGCATCGACAGCCCGGAGCATCTGACGGAGGCGCATGCGCCGCTGGTTGGTTACCCTCGGGTCCGGCGGTGCGCGTCGTCGTCGAAGCGCCATCCAGAAGCGTGCAATCGCTTCGAGGCGGTCGGGGGTCATGTCATCGAGCAGCACCAGGGCAACCGCAGGGGCCTCGATATTGACCCGTCCAATCGCGGTTGCCTGGAAGGTCTGGCCGCCCAGCTCAATTCGATGATGCGCCTTGGCGGCCTGGTCCGCCTCGTCAGTATGGTGGGGCGTTTCAGCAGTCGAGGTAGGTGCAAGGCTGCTCGGGAGCGGCTCCAGCAGCAGGGTCGAGGGATCGGCCGCAGGCGTCCACACTGCTCGGGCGTCCGGAGCCTCGAGGTCGGGATCGGCGGCGAAAGGATAACCCCCATTTGTCGGCGAGCGCTGCTAAGATGGCGTCGTCGAAATGGCCCTCTGCTTTCAGACGAAAATAGTCGGCCCTGTACTCTGGGTTTCGCCGCAGGAATTCCCAAGCCAGGTCCGCAGGGTCGAGATTATTTACATAGTCGTAGGCGGTTGAGATCCGCCACCTGCCTTGATCCGGCATCGCATGGCCTCCCGAGCCTCGCTGAACGCGAGGACTGCGGCAAATACGATTCCCGGTTGAGCGGCTATTTGGGAAGTCCGAAGGTGCGGGCGGGTGATGCAGGAACGGCATCACTCGGCGGTGTCCATTAATGATAACTCTTCCGGATCAGATCCCTGAACCCGTTTTCGGTCATCCAGTGGGCGCGCGCCAAGTGGCTGTTGTACATGCGCTCAGCGCGTCCGCAGTCGTCCTGCGGATTGATGCCGAAGATGATCTTGGCAACTTCTTCCCAAGGCGCGCCGTCACTTTCCGCATCGAGCAGGCGCAGATAAGTCGACAGATGGGCGCGATCGTATTCTGTGAGCCGTTGATCGGTCGGCGGTTGTTCGAGAAACCCGGATTTATCGCTCATAGTTAACGTCCCCACCGGTTCATATCCGAAATGGACGTAGTTTGCACGACGGCGGGCGCGTGCCGGTGGCGGTGAAAGAGAGCATGCAGCGAGCGACTCTATGTGCGCTTCGCGACTCTTTGACGGTCTTGCCGAACAATCATCACCCCTTCGCCCTGGTCGGAGGACAAGAGAACGATGCCGTTCTCCTCCAGCGCGCGCCGAACCTGATCGCGTGTCGACTCATGCACATTAAGTCCGCTCTCGGACTCAAGGCGCTTGAGCGCGGTCAGCGATACCAGGGCCTTGTCAGCGAGCGTCTCCTGAGACCATCCAAGCAACGCGCGGGCGGCCCGAGACTGTCGGGCGGTGATCATGCATGACCACCTCCTACAGTCCGAACTGCGCACGCTACGAAAACGACTATTATAGTCGTCTTTGCCGAGTTTGGCGAGGCAGAATGCGTTCTGGAAGGTCGGCTTAGAGGATTTGACCGAGAACTGATTCGGTCGCTGATGCGAGCCGGGCGGAGCTCGGCGAGCCGCGCGCGGTCCATGGCCGAGCGCCCGCTGATGCGGGCTCGCGGATCGGCGGAAAATTCTATGATGCGGAAAGTCTTAGAACCGAAAACCGTGCAGCCAGATTTACGGCTGCACGGTTCTACGGAAATCAGGCGGCGCGTTCCATCAGCTTCTTGGCCTTGGCCTCCAGGTCAAGCCGGCTGTCCTGATTGGTCTTGGTCCGGGCCAGCGCCGTGATGCCTTGCACGAAGTCGAAAATGCTTTCCGGCTTGCGGCCTTCCTCGTCCAGCACGCTTTCGATGATCTTCGCCGTCTCGGGCTTGGAGAAACCCCGCTTGCGCAGGAAGCTCTCGCGGTCCTCGTCATTGCGGGCGACGATCCGCTCGCGCGCCGCCTTGATCCCGGCGACGAACGGCGCGGGTGAGGAATTGGCGAAGCTGGTCAGCGCGGGCGCGGCCTCATGGGCGAAACGCTGGGCGGCGAACTTACTGTGCCGGATGCTGATTTCCTCGAACCCTTCCACGCCCCACAGATTGCGGTTCTGGCAGACGGCGCGAAGATAAAAGGAGGCGATGCCCAGCGTCTTCGATCCGACTTCGCTGTTCCAGGCATAGAAGCCCCGGAAATACAAATCCGGCTCGCCGTTCGGCAGGCGTCCCGCCTCGATGGGATGGGTATCGTCCACCAAGAACAGGAACACGTCGCGGTCGCTGGCGTAGAGCGTTGTCGTGTCCTTCGTGATGTCCATGAACGGATTGTGCATCATGGTCGCCCAATCCAGCACTCCCGGCACCTTCCACCGGGTATCGCCCGTGCCGTTGCCCGCGATCTTCATCACGGCGGCGACAAGCTCATGATCCCAGATGCGGCCATAGTCCGGCCCGGTCACGGCGCGAAGCTCTATGCGGCCATCATCGGCCTCGAGCGTCTTCACCAGCTCGGCGCGATGCGACAGCAAACCATGCTGCAGGTTGATCCCGGCCAGCGGCGCAGGAAGCTGGCGCATATAGGATGCGGGCGCGCTGACAAGGCTGCACAACTGGCCAAATGACCAATGCGTCGGGGAAATAGGTTCGTCCCGGCCCGGCACGATCAACGAAAGGCGTTCCGCATCGTCCCGGCTGGCCTCGACGCGCACGGCGCGGCTCTCGACGGTGCGGGCATGGGCGCGCTCAGCACGGCTGCGCACGGTGTCGTAAAGCTCGGTGAGGTTCAGATAGCGTTCGTCATCGGGACGGGAAAACCATTCCGAGGAAACGCGGCCGATCCGCTCGCCGCGCGACACGTCCACGCGGAAGCCAGCGAAAACAGGCTGCTGGTTCATGGTCAGGGTGTTCATGGTCTTTGCTCCTAATGGGCTTGGGTTGAAGCGCAGCGCTGCGCTGCAACCTTGCCCGTCGGCGAGACCGGGGTAGCAAGGCGCAAGGGCGACCAGGCCGGAGGGGGATCACCCCATCTGCACAAGGCGAAGCCGCGGAAGATTGGGGAGACCGGTCTGGGCGAGCGTCAGCGATCCCTTGCGCCGCGCGGGGGCGGCGCCCCTAGCAAACCCGCCCAGCCAGAGCGGAGCGAAGGCCGGGTCAAGGATCTGATCGGGATGTGCAAAGCCGTAAAACCTGAGATCCGCACATCCTGATCGCTGTATTCCCTGCAAGGCGGTGGCGGCCATGAGCATGAAGAAGCCCCGCTCGGGTGAGCGGGGCTTCTTGAGTGCCCGGCCTCAGTCGCCGTTGCGGCGGGACCAGATGAGGTTCTGGCCTTCGCCGTCCTCGGCCTCGACCAGGCTGGCGTAGATCGGC
This sequence comes from Hyphomicrobiales bacterium, assembly GCA_900471605.1. Taxonomy (GTDB): domain Bacteria; phylum Pseudomonadota; class Alphaproteobacteria; order Rhizobiales; family Rhizobiaceae; genus Neorhizobium. The sequence continues at coordinate 131,105 of UCEY01000031.1, forward strand.
GCGGGGAAGCTCGGATCGTCCAGCTTGACGGAGAGATATTCGCGCTGCGTCTCGCGGGCGGTCTTCTTCCAGGCGGCTCCGAACTCGGTGGCGCCGGCGAAGATGCGGAAGTCGGGGCCGCGCTCGTTTTCGCCCTCGGCGGGGACGAACTTGGCCTTGACGTTGAGGGTCAGGGTCTTGACCGAGCCGGTGTAGCCGCTGTCGGTCTTGGTGAAGGTGCCGATCGTCGCCATTGTCGTGTTCCTTTTTCCTTCGGGCCGCGCCTATCGCGACCTCGATGGCGGTCGTTCGACCGGGGACGATCGGCCCCGCACCCGCTCGGGGTCCCCATCGCGTCTGCGCGATGGGGTGGGCTCAGGGCTGGAACATCGTGGAAGGCAGACGGCGGCGGCTTTTTTGCTTCGCGATGCAAAGCCGCAGGCGGCGGAAAAAAGCGGGCGACGGCTGTTGCGGGAAGACGAGCGAGGCGAAGCCGGTTTTCGGTCAGACCCAATCCATTCGAGGACGCGTGGGGGCGGCCGTCATGGAAAATCACCAGGAACACGGCGATGGCGGCGGTCGGCTTCCGCGCCATAGACGGCGACGATTGGACCGAAATGCTTTGCAAGACCCAGGCGGTAAGCATGGGCATTGCTACTCCACGGGCGCGTGCGAGCGGACCCGTGACGGCCTTATTTTCGTGGTGCCGTGTTCGGTAATGTCGGAGGATTGGCTGCAAGGCAAGGCACGGCACCGACCTGTTCCGTCGAGCTGGACGATCCGGGCTCCCTGCGGTCTATGTTGCCGATGTCCTGAAATTGGGGACGGCGGTGGGAACCTCATGTTCTAACGTAACGGCGACTGAGGCCGGTGCCAAGAATATCCTCGCAATCGAGCGGCGGGGGGGGCTTTGTCAACGAAATGGCCGCTGTTAGCCGCTCTTCGCGTTAGCGATTGAAGCCGAATGGCGGAAACACGTCGTAGGCATGGTTCCGGCGCAGCCGAAAGCGCGACCCGAAGGGCAACGTCTCGAATCTAGTGACCTACTAACCAAAATACGGCCGCTACGGATATTTGTGATTCGCACTTCAAATGCGGTATAGGTGAAAAGCGCAAACTTTGTGAATGAGATGAATAAGACGCATCGGCTCGACCTCCTCAACAACAGTATTTCCTATTTCAGGGAAGCGGTGTCTTACGCTCAGCAGGATTCTGCCGAGACGAACCACTGGAAGTTTGCGATTCTCCATGTCGTTCAGGCAATGGAATTGGCTTTCAAAGAGCGCCTTCGCCGCATCCATCCGGTCTTCATCTATGAGTCAGTCGATAAGCCTGACAAGACTCTGTCGCTTCGAAGCGCTCTCAACCGGCTGCGGAATCCTCAGATCGGAAACATTCCGATTACTGACGTCGAAAAGAGCAAGATCGAGAAAGCCTTTGATCTACGAAGCGAGCTGACGCACTTCGAGTTCAACCATTCTCATGACCACATAGAGCTGAAATTCGCGGAGATTTTCAGCTTCATGATCTTCTTCTACCGGAGCCAGCTTGGCCTCGAGACGACCGCCTTCATCGATGAGGAGCAGCACAATAAAATCATCAAACTGGTGAAAACACGCACGGAGCTGATGGAACGCGCGAAAGCGTATATTGCAAGCCGCGAGGATAGCACCGTGTGGATGTGCCCTTCTTGTCAGGAGGATACGTTTCTAACGTCAGAGGAGCAGTGCTGTTTCTGCCATCACAAGGAAGGCATCGTCGAATGCCCGACATGCGGAGGCGAGAACCTTGAATCCGACCTGATCGATATCTCCGATCTGTACGATTGGGATTACGATGAAGGACGAATGGTTCTCATTGAGAATTTTGGGCTGGAGGAGTCCGCGTGTCCGGATTGCATTTCCGAAACGACGCAGAAGATTGAGGACATTCGGCGCTCACAGTACGACGAAGATCGCGCGATGGAAGAATACTATGCCCGAAAGAGCGGTTAGGCGATCCGATCCATCTCCATAGTGGAGCAACTCGCGCAGTAGCACGAGCGAATTTCGACGACAGCGCCGGATCGAATTGGAACTGTCCCTACCTTCCAACGGAGAGCGGACCCAATGGCGCAGCCAATCGCATCAGCGCCGAGATTCCGACGAACCCACCCCCGATGACGCAGAAGACTTGCCGCCATATCTCTGACGGGACCGTCTCGCGCGTGATGCCGTGGACCAGCATGTAACCGGCCATCGCGGCGGGGGCAGCGAAGACCAATGCCACGACGAGGCGCAAGATCGGTGGCCGCAGCGAGGCAAACAGGAACGCCAACAGGCCGAAGGCGACCGCGCCTGCGGCTAGGCCGGCGAGGCCTGCGCCGATGAGGCCGGAGCCAGTGTCGTAAGCGAAGCGTGCGGCGGTGAGGCCGAGTATAAAGGGTAGCGCATAGGTGGCGAGCGTATAGGCGGCGAAGCACAGGACTCCGATCAGCACCACGCTCATCAACATCACTGCGACCATGGCCGTCCCCTTTATAAGCTTCGACCGCCTCTCGTCCGGTCCGGCCGCATATCCAGCGTCGTCATCGTGCCATGCATGTCCAATCTGTCGAGCCGGAACGTTATGTTTCCGGTCGGGCGGTCGAGGTCATCCGGCCGCGCGGGAGGCGCGGCCGGAATTTTCCTTACGATATGGTGGAAGCCGGGACCGCTGGCACGGCCCCGGCTCGGTCTCATTCGGCAGCAATGGAATAGCCGTCGCCGTCTTCCGTCTTCGGAGCCTCCTCCGTCGCGACGGGCTCCCGCGCCTCCGGCTGCTCAGCCGCCAGCCACGCGGATTCCGCCGTCCGCATGAGGGCGGGAAGCCAGCCGGTCCCGGCGAGAAGCTGCTCGGCGGCTTCCGCCATCGCCTGCTTCTTCATGCCCGCCATCCGGTCGGCGGCTTCATCGCTAACAGCTTCGCGCACGGCGGCGAGGATGTGGGCCTTGGTGACGCGACCGAGATAGGTCCGTGCCGTGGGCGTCCAATACGCCGTCATGTCGAGGACAACCGCCGTCGCCAGCTTGTCCGCCGTCTCATGGGCGCGCGGCTTGCGTTCCCATGGCTGCTTCACGGCGCTGACCGTGAGCGAGGCGCAATGTGCGAACAATGCCATGATGCTGGCGTGGTCCAGCGAGGCGATGAAGCTCCACAGGTCCGCTACCTCGCGCGGCATGTCGGTTGCCCATGCCTCATGGCGATCGGCCAGCAACTTCGCCGCCGCCGTGTCCTCGATGCCGCCCGCATGTCCGCCAAGAGGCGCGCTCGTCGGGCGGATATCGAGGCAATGTGCTTCCGCTGCCCGATAGAAAGTCTGCGCGGCCAGCGCGTGGGTGACGGCGACCAACGCCATGTCCGGCTGCTCGCCAAGGGTGATACGGATGCCAAGCGTGCGATGCGCCGTCAGGTCGCGGATGAGAAGGTCTGACAACGGCTTGCCATCGTCGGCGTCTTCTTCCTCCGTCTCCAAGGCCGGAACCCGCTCCTCGTCACCGTCCTCGATGATCTCGCCATCCTCGGTCACGGTGTAGCCTTCGCCCTCCGTCTCGGCTTGCGCCTCCACCTCCGGCTCGGGCTTCTCATCCTCGGCCCGGATGAAGCCGCGTTCGATCCGCGCCGTCCCGTCATGGTTCAGCACCACGAACACACCGCCGCGCGCAATGTCGTCGGGATCGTAGGCATGACGCAGGGCGTCGATACGCTTGATCTCGGCTTCCAACTCCCCGAACCGCTCATCCACGTCATCGGGCAGTTCGTCGGTGCTGTCGTGCTGCTCGGTCAGCGCGTCGTATTCCGCCTGTGCGGCCTCCCTCGCGGCCTGATCCTCTGCCGACAACTCTACCGGCTGCGAATAATTGCGGCGCAGGCCGTGGGCGTGGGGATAGTCGACATGAGCGCTCGCCCATTTCCAGCCTTCCGCCTGAACCTCGGCGGCGATCCCGTCCAGCTTCTCGATGACCAGCCGGTCCAGCAAAGCGACATCCTCCTAGAAGCCGCCGCGATCCTCGGTGAAGAGATCGCGCAGGATCACGCCGCCCGCCTCGGTATAGGCTTCCGAGCCGACGAAGATCGCGCGCCGATCCGTCGCCGCAATGTGCGAGCGGGTGAGGTCGCGGCGGATGACGGATGGATCGCGATTATAAGAAAGGTTGTCGTAAACCTGCTCCTGCCGGGCGTGATCCTCCACGACGGCAAAGGCCATCAATTGGTCCAGCGTCACCCCGCCATCGCGATAGACCTGCATCAGCTTGGGGCTGACAGCGCCAAGGCGCATTCGCTGCCGCACGACATGGGCCGTAACGCCGAAGCGGGCGGCGATTTCCTCCGCGCCCCATCCGCGATTTTCCGCAAGCTCGCGGAAGCGCTCATATTCATCGGCGGGATGCAGGTTCTCGCGGTTGACGTTCTCGTCCAGGCTGATCTCGGCCGGATCGTTCTGCATGTCGATGACGCAGCGGATCGGCTCGGTCTTCTTGATCTGCTTGCGCTTCACGCGCAGCAACTGCGCCAGCCTCCGGCCTTCGCCGATGGTGACGAAATAGAAGCCGGTTTCCGCGCCCTCGGCGTCAAACTCCGGCTCCACCACCAGATTTTGCAGGATGCCCTTGGCGTGGATGCTCGCCGCCTTCGCCTCGATAGAGGCCTCGCTATGCGGCGTCTTCCGGGCGTTCCGGGGCGACTTCTTGAGCTTGTTGAGCGGGATGAAAATTTCCGCGCGGTTGGCGGCGGCGGTGACAGCGGTCGTTTCGTTTACAGCGGTCGTCATGGTCTTTGCTCCTAATGGGCCTGGGTTGAAGCGCAGCGCTGCGCTGCAACCTTGCCCGTCGGCGAGACCGGGGTAGCAAGGGCAAGGGCGGCCGGGGCGGAGGGGGATCACCCGGCCTGCACAAGCGGATTTCCGCAATTGCGGATGTGCAGAAAGACGTATCCGCGCGGAAGGTCGGGGAGACCGCCCCGGACGGCGCCGGCTTGCCGGCGCTTCACCCTTGCCGGCGCGAGGGCGGAGCCCTTAGCAAACAGGCCGGGCGTGAGCGTTAGCGGGAGCCAGACACAAGACGCGATCAGGGTGTTACGACTGAAATTAGGGGCGATTTCGTCCTGATCTCTATATCGATCGGGGCGTTGCGGGGTGTCCCCGCAGAAGGGGCTGGCCGAGACCTAAGGCTCGGCCGCAGGGGAAAGCTTTCCCTTGAGGAAGATCGTTCTGATCCCCTCGAAAACACAACGCGTTGCTTGTAGGTTGAACGATACGCAACGACGATGATTGGGGGGAATTTCGCGGGTCATGTCAGTCGAACTGGTGAAGGAGGAGATTTCGGAATTTCTGGGTCGGGTCGAGCCTGAGGTTTTGTGTATCCGTGGCAAATGGGGCGTCGGAAAAACATACACGTGGGCGAAGCGATTGGAAGAAGCGCAAAAATCCAAGAAAATAGGTTTGCAACGATATTCCTATGTTTCGCTTTTTGGAGTGAATACCCTCGATGAATTGAAGTTCGCGATCTTCGAGAACGTGATCACGTTGAACGAGGGCGTCAAGAAAGCTGATCTGGCAACCCTGGACGCCTATGTTTCAAAGCTTGGCTCTTGGCGGAAGCTGACAAGGATCGCATCGTCGTTGCCGGTGATCAGAAATGTAGTGGGCACCGACGCAACATCGCTCGTGTCATTCATGACGATCCGAGACCAGATTATTTGCATCGACGATCTCGAACGACGTGGGCAGAAACTCGATGTCGGCGATGTACTCGGTTTGATTTCGTATTTGCGAGAGCAGCGTAATTGCAAGGTCGTCTTGATCCTGAATGACGAACAACTGGATGGAAACAATAGACGCGACTTTGAGAGGCACCTTGAGAAAGTAGTTGATGTATCGGTCGTATACGAGCCGCCGCCGGAGGTGTCGGTCGGTATCGCAGTCGTCGGCACCGACCCGGTCAGTCAGGACGTTCGTGATCGGTGCGTCGCCCTCGGCATCACCAACATTCGAGTCATGAAGCGGATTCTTCGCTTCACGGCGGCAATTCAGCCCATTCTCAAGGACTACGACCCGGATCTTTTGAAGATCGCAGTCAGCTCGATTACCCTGTTTGCGTGGTCGCACGACCAACCTGAGCAGGCGCCGTCGCTGACATTCCTCAAAGGCAAGACGATGGATACCTTTGGTTTGCAATCGAAGGATGATCTCTCGCCGGAAGAAGCCGCGTGGAACAGCCTGCTTGAAGTTTTCGGCTATACGTGGACCGACGACCTCGACCTGGTACTCATGGACGGCATTTGCGATGGCTATTTCGACCCGGAACGTGTGAAGAAGGCAGCGCAGGCTGTCCATGATCGCGTAGTGGCAACGAAGGCAGACGGGTCCTTCGAGCATGCGTGGCGTAGCTACCACGACTCGTTCGGCGACAATCGGGATGAGGTCTTGGATGGCCTTCACGAGTCTTTCCTGAAGAACGTCCAATACATTTCACCAACCAACCTCAACGGAACGGTCAGGCTGTTCAAGGAGTTGGGGCGCGCGGAGCAAGCTAAGGAATTACTCGACTATTATATGGCCAATCGGAACGAAGATCGGAGGTTTTTTGATCTCGATGAAAATCCGTTTGGCGGCATTGTCGATGACGAGGATGTTCGGGCCGCGTTCGGCGAGCGCGCCGCAGAGGTGGAGGAAACGCGCGATCTCGCCGCCATTATGATGGCCATAAAGGGCGGCTGGGACGAAGGTCAATTGACGGCTCTCGCGACCGCACCCGTTGATGAGTATCGGAAGGCGTTCAAATCGCATTCGGGTCAAGAGCTGCGGCGGATGCTCGCCAACGTATTTCAGTTCGACCGCGTCGTGAATGCTTCAGATGCCATGCGAGAGGTCCCGCGGCGCGCGAGAGAAGCGCTCAAGCAGATCGGCTCAGAGTCGGCAATCAATGCCCGCCGCGTGGCGCGTTTTGGTGTAAAAATCGAACCTGCTGCAGATGATGGCGTGGCCGTCGTCGCTGAACAAGCAGCGGTCGAGGTCGCGAAGTGAGCGGTTTGATTTCCACGACGACCTTGTGGGACACGGACAAGATGGTGGCGCTGTCCGCTCATACGCGCCATCAGCATGTTCCCAGCCCGATTTCACCGCACTTTGTTGCCCCACTCGCCGTGGAAAATCTTTCGTTCGAGCCAATAGCGCTTGCGGCTGCTGTCGCTCGAACCGCGACAACTTGGGATGATGCACCGGCGGAGCTACTGGACGGTCTGCAAAGGAGTGCATTGATTGAACTGGAGACGCTCGTCGAAGGTGGTCGCACCTTCGAGCTGAAACCGCATTTTCGGTTTCTGGCGGACACGCACCGGTCGCAGTTTGCTGCGCGCGTCGGCGCGGGGATGACTGACCTTTACATGAATGCGTTGGGCTACACATGGAGAGCCAACGCGGTTTGCCTTTCCTCGACGCTCGATCCCCACGCCGACTTCATCTACGATGGCGGCAATGTCGCCGGCCACGGCGTGGTGCTGGCCGAAGCGCACGGATCGTTCGCTGCTGGTGCATCCAGCCAAAGCGTCAACCGTCAAGCCAAGCGAAAATACGCGAGGCAGGTGAAGCCCTACATCGCCGCTACCTCGCCGTTCGGCAAGGTAATCCACGGCTACTCGGTTGCGTTCGGTTCGGCGCCGGGCACAGCTGGCGGTTTCTTGAGCCTGTCGGAGACGAGGATAACTAAGCGGCGCGGGACGCGAGGCGTTCCGCCGCCGGCTGCCGAAGAAGGGGCCCGGCCGGACGGTACACCGACGCCTATTGTGCTGGCAGCGCACCGCTCGAACTTTCTTCTCATGGGCGCGGCGGATGTTGTCGATTGGATTGACTGGATTCGATCAAGCGACGGTGTTGCACCTGAGCCGGCGCCTATCGAATTCATCCGACTGCAATATGCCGGTCGCGACTACCTTGCTTCAGCGCCATGGTCGTGGCGGTCTGACTTTCCCCCTTGGTGGGAAGAAGATTTCTTTGGGCATCCTGGGTGGTGGCGCCACATACCTGGCGCACGCCGAAGGATGATGTCTTTAAACGGACCTCGCTTCGGCTGGTTCGTCATCGAGGAGAAGGCGGGCGCCGAATTCTTGAGTGCGCTCACCGGAATGATTCGAGGGGGTGAGCGAGCAATACCGCCCACGCTTCAATTACCGACCTTTCAGCCGATCGGGTTCGGCCCTCCGGACAGCGAGGGCCTCGCCGTAAGCCGCGAAGGGGGCGACTATCGGTATGCCCTGTTTCGTGACGGCCTGGCGCTGCTCGGCGATCCGTTCCGCGGTCGCCTCCGCGATGTTGTTATCTGGTCGCCAAACGAGGGGGCTATCTTTGCGCTGAGCCGTTCTGGCGACGTCATTCTAGGACGACGTTGAAGGAGGGATACGGCCGCCGGAAAGCCGCAAGCACTCGATCGCGCGCTCGGTCCATCTCGCGAGCTGCTGCGTCGGTGAGCATGAAGGTAGGGCAAGTGGGATTGCCGCAGCCGCAGGGCCTGATTTCGCCGGACGACAGCAGCATTTTGAATCGGCGGCGAAGCTGATCCAATTCACGGACCGTCAATTCCAGGGCGCTGCGGATGCCAGCATCGCGGATGTGGTGAAGCGAGGGAAGTCGGTGGATTTCGACGCCTTCTCGCGTTTGCCAGATGCCCGTGCTGAGCACCCGGATAGTGTCGTCGATGGCCTGTTGGAACGCGTGGAGATTGCTCTCCTGGTGAAATGGCGTCCGAAATGCCGGGCGATCGAATGCGCGGGCAAGCATCGCCAGAGCCTGCCCGTCATCGACGTCCTGAAACTTATCGACGAAATTGCGTAGCTCGACTTCGCTGTCGGGAAACGGAACGCCCTCGACAAGGCGCCGCAGGAGGAATTCGGCTCGAAGCCGGAGATGTTCCTCGAACTCCGCGCCGGACCAGATCGTCACTTTAGGGACGCCCAATTTCGCGGCCGCCAAGCGAACTTCGTCGCGACGCTGGGCCGATACACTGCTGCGGCATACGAACTTGAAGGCGTCAGGTTTGCCGGTGGTAGCGTTGACCGCTGCTGCCATATCCTTCTCAGCCTTCGCTTGGGTCAGGCTGTCGCGGTTGACGCATTGAATGACAGTGCATTCGTCGGGTTGGTCGTCGAACGGCCGTGTGCCGATGATGTCGCGCCCTTGATCGCTTCCCGTCTGACCGAACCAAGCGAGATCAGCCCAGCCGTCACAAAGGTGGAAGGCGAACACGAGGCGCTCAAACTCGGTCCCGCTAAAATCCTCAAAATGAATGGGCCGGACGGTTCTTGCTATCGTCATCTATCGGCCTCCCGGCTAGGCGCGCTGCGCAGCGGATTGAGGATCTCGATGCCTTCGAAATCCTTCTCGTTGTCCGTGACGACGACGCAGCCATTCGCCTCTGCCACTGCGGCGATGATGGTGTCGAGGCCGCTTCGCGGCCGGCCTTTGGCCTTGCCGTTTGCCATGAGCCTTCCCCACGCGAGAGCTGCCTTTTCGTCAAAGGACAGCACCCGACCGGCAAAGAGCGCCTGCGGCCCTGTTGGGCCAGCAAACCAGGATTCGAGTTGGTCACGTCGCTTTCCTGCCGGCTTCTCCAGAACGCCGCGATGGACTTCGGCGACGGTGAATGAGGCGATGAAGAGGTCCTCGTCGGACTGCTCGGCCAACCAGGCGATTAGCGATTCCGAGGGGGCCGGCTTTGTGAAGTTGCTGATGATATTGGTGTCGAGAAGATACCGCATCAGATGTCGACCCTACGTCCTTCCTCGCGGGGACGGGTCAGGTCGAGTTCTGAGCCGATGAGCGGCGATGCAAGCAAAGCCTTGAGAATGCCGCCCTTCTTGGGTGGCTCGCCCGAGATCGTCTGGTTGACAGCCGCGCGCAGCCGATCGGCGTCAGCGCCGCCTTCGGCCAGGCGCTTGGCGACGGAGCGGATCAGCTCACGGTCGTCATCCCGACCGACCACCTCGAAGCGCGCCATGCCTCGCTCGGTCAGGCGGCTCCTGTAATTATCGATTGCTCGGCGCTGGGGACTCTTGCTCATTCTGGTTCTCCGGACTATAACCGGTAATATAACCAGAGCGCTCCGAATCTGCAAGGCCGTCAGGTCGCGAAAGCGGATTCTGCCTTTGCAGAGGACATGCCGATGCACACGAACGCCGCCAAATATACGACGCTCCAGCACGATCGCTCCGTCGCACGCACTTCATTGAACTACGCGACGGTTGGAAACTGCCGCCGGGGGTTTTCGTCGTCCGCACTTGGGCGTCGAATGCCGCAAGTCGAAGTTCGTATTAACACTCGGAAATGCTTTGATATTTCGATGCTTAGCACGAAAATATCAGCATGTCAGCAAAGCAATACATCACTCCGATCGAACCTGACGGCGACGACTTCTTCGACTACGCGGCAAAGGGCTTTCGTGTGGAGCCCCGCGAACGTCGACCTAAGAAGGCGAAATATTCGCCGCGGGTCATTGCGGAGTGGCCGCCCGGCGTTACCGAGGCGGAACTGGATATTTTCGAGATCCATCTGGCCGACATCCTGGACGAAATTTTCGGTCCGGAAAAATAATCTGACTAAAGGAGGCGTCGCATGAAAGCCAAAGCGAACCTCGCCTTGGCGACGCCGGGGCGTGCCGCTCTTTATCTCCGCGTGTCGACGGGACGGCAGGCGGAGCATGATTTGTCGATTCCGGACCAGCGGCGCCAGCTTCGAGCCTATTGCGAGGCGAAGGGGATCGAAGTTGTCGCTGAGTTTGTCGAACCTGGTGCATCCGCGACCGACGATCGGCGACCGGAATTTCAGAAGATGATGGACGCTGCATCGGAAAGACCGGCTCCATTCGACACGATCATCGTCCACTCGTTCTCGCGCTTCTTCCGCGACCAGTTCCAGCTCGAGTTCTATTTCCGTCGGCTGGCCAAGAACGGTGTAAAGCTCACGTCCATCACGCAGGACCTCGGCGACGATCCGATCAGTGGCATGATGCGACAGATCATGGCGCTGTTCGATGAGTATCAGTCGAAAGAGAATGCCAAGCATACGCTTCGTGCCATGCGGGAGAACGCGCGCCAGGGCTATTGGAACGGCTCGCGACCGCCCTATGGCTATCGGATCATCGCGGCCGAAACGCGCGGGCAACGCACGAAGAAGAAGATCGAGCCCGATCCGCTGCTCATCGATAACGTCAAACTGATCTTTCGCCTCGCGCGTGTGGGCGACGGCGATGGGCCGATGGGCTCGCGGCAGATCGCGGGCTACCTGAACGAGCGGGGTATCCGGACACAGACGGGCGGCCGGTGGGGCGTCGGTGGGGTGCATCAGATCCTGACCCGGGAGACCTACATCGGCAAGCACCGCTTCAACGTATCGAGCTGGCGCAAGGGCGTGGAGAAGCCGGCCGAGGAGGTTGTCGAGGTCGAGGTTACCCCGATCATCGCGGCCGAAGAGTTCGAAGAGGTTCAGGCCATCATGCGGTCGCGAAGCCCACAGCTCCGGGCGCCCCGGTTCGTCAGCGGGCCGACTTTGCTCGGCGGGGTCGCATTCTGCGCTGACTGCGGAGGTGCGATGACGCTTCGGACATCCGGAAAGGGCACGGAATATCGCTATTATACCTGCTGCACGGCGGCGCGACAGGGTCGGAAGGGGTGCAAGGGACGATCTATCCCGATGGACGAGCTGAACGACGTGATCGTGGCCAATGTGGTCGAGCGGCTTCTCGATCCAAAATTCCTGGAGGAAGCTCTCGGGGGGCTTCTGAAGCGTCGGGATGAAGTGGCGGAAAAGGAGACGGGTCGCATCGTTGCGCTGAAGCGCAACGCTCTCGATGCCGAGAACAAACTGACGCGGCTCTATGAGGCGATCGAGGCTGGCCTGGCGGACCTGACCGATTCCAATCTCAAGGGACGTATCGCGGAGTTGAAGAGAATCAGGGACGCCGCCCAGGCCGATGTCGAACGGGCCGAGGGCCGAACCAAGGAGCGAATCGAAATCACGCCCGAGGCGCTACGAATGTTCGCCACGGGGGCAAAGGATCGGATGCGCCACAGCGACGGCTCGTTCAGGCGAAACTACATTCAGCAGCTAGTGCAGCGAGCAGAGGTCGGAACGAACGAAATTCGGATAGTCGGGTCTCGGAGCCGGCTTCTCCAGACGCTCGTCGCGTCTGGAGAAAAGCCTGGAGTGGAAACTGCGGCGCACGGCGTTCGCAGTTTCAATCTGAATTGGCTCCCCGGGCCGGATTCGAACCGGCGACCTGTCGATTAACAGTCGAATGCTCTACCGCTGAGCTACCAGGGATCATCCGCGAAGGGCCGCGGCGTGTGCGGCGGGTAATACAAATGCTTTGCCGTTTTGCCAAGCGGTTTTTACAAAAAAATCCAACTTGATTGTTTTATCCCCGGTAAAGCCCCATTTCCCGGGCAAAGACAGGCTTTAACCGATGAGGATAATCGAGCGTGGCAGGCGAAAGTAAGCCGAAGCGATTTGGAATGGACCCGCAGAGCGGCAAGCTGATGCTCGGCGGCGTGGAGATTCCCATGCCGCGCTCGCGGATCGGCCGCGTCATTGTCGGTCTTGTCCTGATTCTGGGCGGCTTGCTCGGCTTCCTGCCGATTCTCGGCTTCTGGATGCTGCCGCTCGGCTTTCTGGTCCTCTCCCACGATCTGCCCTTCGTCCGGCGTCAGCGGCGCCGTATTGCCCTCTGGTGGGCAAGGCGGCGGTCGCGCAAGGCCGAGCAGCGTTAGGGTGGCCCGGTTCAGGCGAACATCGAAGCGATTCCCTGGCCGGCGCTGAACGCCGCGTAGGCGAGCACGCCGAAATAGATCACCGTGACCACGTTAAAGAGGTAGCCGCCGAGCACGATCAGCCCGTCGCGCTGGATCATGCCTGTCGACAGAAGCAGGATGGCGATCCCCGGCAGCGTGTTGGAAAAGGGCACCAGGCCCAGCGGAAACATCAGGAGCACGCCGCCCGCTGCAATCGCCAGGCCGTTGACCCGGTTGATGAGCCGCCCGTTAGTCAGGGCCAGGATCCGCGGCTTCAGGAACCGGTCGAGGCGCGATACGATGCCCGCGCCCTTTTCCAGCGCCGGCAGCAGTTTCTTCGTATCGAGTTCCCGGTCGAGGATTTTCTTCGGCAGCCAGGGCAGGCGGTTGGCGGTGATCGCCAGGCTGATCAGGATGATCGCCGCACCGAACACGGTGCTGACGCCCGGGATCGACACGGGCAGGAGGAAGGGCAGGGAGGCAACGGCGCAGATGAGCAGAAGGCCCTGTTCGCCCACCGCGTCCATCAACTGGCGCAGCGTCACCGATTGCCCCTTGATGCCGTCGATGAGCTGGCGCAGCGTGCCGCTCAGTGAAATTGAGGTATCGTCGAATTCGATGCTTGCGCTCACTCTTCGTCTCTCCATTCCGCTTCAAACCGCGGCATGGATAACAACAAACCGTGGCCTCGCAAAGGCGTGAACCACAACCTGCCGGAAACGTGAACGCCCGGCGTCTCATGCAAAATCAAAGGGCTACGCCGTCCGTTATCGGGACTGCGCCCAGTAGTCGTACGCTCCGCAGGCCAGTACGATCAGCAGGATCGCCAGCACGACGGGATTGAGCGTGGTGATGAATTCCAGATATTGCATGCCGGTCTCCTCTTCCCGCATGTTCGCCGCCCGGTGCTCCCCCACCCGGCAACCACGCCATTCTAGCATGGTCGCCACGCCGCGGCCACGTGGCATTTTCCGAGCGACTCTGGCGCATGCCGCTCCGAATCACTAGGATTGCTCCCGGGATTGAAGACGAGGGTGAATATGGGTTTGAGAGTGATCGAGGGTGGGCTTGCGGCCCGCGTGGCGAAGCCTGCCGATCTGGCTGAAGGTTACATGCCAAGCCGCGAAGACGAGCTTTTAGAGGCCGAACGGCGGATAAGGTCCACAGGATACGAGACCTGGCGCAATCGCGAAACGCTCACCGGCGTGCCGGTGCCGCGCGAAATCCGCTATCTGGCCATGCAGATCGGCTACGCCGCCGACGCGATCGGCAAACTGGCCGATATCCCGGCCGATTTTCGTTCCGATTTCTATTGGCCAGCGTGAGCGTCGCCGGTTTATCGGCAGGGCTCTAGAATAGGGCCATGAACAGATGGCCTACATAAAGGATGCTGGAAAGCGAACCAACGGTTGCGCACGCCGCTACGGCGTCAGAGACACTGAGTTTCATACCGATCATCGCCGTCATGGCGATCCTTCTCATAAGGATAAAAGACGACAACATCGCCGTCGCCTACAGTCCTAGGGAGAATCCTTTAACAAACGGCCCGATAAGAAAGCTTAACAAATGCTTTATCCGAAGGCGCCCGCCGCCTTCCGGCTCCGCCAGATGGCGGAACCCGGCCTGCATTTCAAAGGATCGGGATCAGTTCAGCATCTTTGCTTCGATGCTGGCGAGAACGAAGGTTTCCCGCACATTTTCCAGGGGGAGCTTGCGCTGCAGGCAGGCGGCGCATTCCTTCAAGGCCTTGATATAATAGGTGCCTTCGCGCACCGGCCAGCGCCAGTTCAGATATTCGAGGGCTTCTTTCGGCCCGCGGATCGTTTCGGGGAAACCGTATCCAACGCGTACTCTGACCGGCGAACTCCACACGGCATCATTTGCTTCAGTTACGTTACTCGTCATGTTCACACCTTGCATTGCGGCACAAACAACTCCCTCCAGGGATATTGGTTCCGCGATTTTTGGTGAATTTTTTATGAAGCCGATCGGCACGACACTTCGGCACCCATTCCGGCCCGCTTTTTCGAACGTCGGCACCGGGCGTGGATGTGGATATCGGCCAGCCGGTAACCGCGTTTTTCATCTCGTGCAGAAAAAAATGACAATCGGGCCAAACCCGCTTGCACCGTTATTCGATTCGTTCTAAACGCCCGACACCACTCGCTCTTTATGCGTTCGGATGGCCTCGTGGCGGAGTGGTGACGCAGAGGACTGCAAATCCTTGCACCCGAGTTCGATTCTCGGCGAGGCCTCCACTCTCTCCCTATCTCCAGCCCCTGTTCGTCAAATCCAATCGTGCTTTGATACCAAGCATTTACCACGCATTTTTGTGTGCGCTGCAACATGGTTAATTTTTAACCTTCTCCTCCTAGGCTTGGAACGGAAAGGCCCGCTCAACGATTATTGGGTGGAACGGAGGGAAGGCGTCATGATCACCAGGATAATCAACGTACACCGCCAGGCGGCCAACGAGGTCGATGGTACCGGCACATTCGCCGACGGCATGTTTCCGCTGACCTCCGGCGAACAGTTGGCTTTCGACAAGGACCACGGCCTGCGCTCCTCCTATGGCCGGGATTATCTCACCATCCGCAAGCTCGAAGAAGCGCCGCCGGCTTTTGCCTGAACGCGAAGACGCGCATGGGGAGCGATCCCTCCGCGCTTTTTTGGTTCGGAACCGGCCGGTGTCTTGAAAGCATGTCTTGAAAGCACGTCTTGGCGTCAGTAAGACGGTCATGCATCAGCTGGCGCACCGCCGGTGATTTGGGCCGGGTAATTGGAACGACTGAGATGATGGATTTCGAAGCAGCACGGGCAAAGATGGTCGAAAATCAGATCCGCACCACCGACGTCACGTCGCATTCGGTTCTGCGGGCCTTCTACAATGTTCCGCGCGAAGCTTTCGTGCCGGCCAAGGCAAAGTCGCTCGCCTATATCGATACGGATATCGAAGTGGCCGCCGGCCGGTACCTGATGGAGGCTTCGCCGCTGGCCAAGCTTCTCCAGCTTGCGGCGATCACCAAGGATGACGTCGTGCTCGAAATCGGCACCGGCTGCGGTTACGCGACGGCGGTCCTGTCGCTGATTGCGGGTTCCGTGGTTTCGCTCGAGGCGGACGAGGCGCTGGCTGCGCAGGCAACCGGAACGCTTTCGGCACTCGGTTACGACAATGTCGCAGTCGTTGCAGGCGAGCTCGAGCAGGGCTACGCCGCAGAGGCCCCCTATGATCTGGTCTTCATCAATGGCGCCGTCGAGGAAGTGCCCTCCGCTCTTCTCGAGCAGCTGCGCGACGGCGGCCGGCTGGTCGCTGTCGTCGGTTATGGCAATGCCGCCCAGGCGAAGGTGCTGGTGAAGGAGCAGGGCGCGGTATCCGAGAGCGCCTATTTCAACGCCTCGGTAAAGCCGCTGCCCGGCTTCCGCAAGGCGAAGGAATTCGTGTTCTGACCGGGCATAACGGACGGATTGCTATAACGGGAAGGGGCCTTACGGCCCCTTTGTCGTTTCTGTCGCCGCTGCCGGTTTCTTTTCACGCTGGTGTCACCGGTTTCGGGCAAGTGTGACTTACGGGATTCACAACGCCAACAAAACTGTGTATCGGTAGGAAGCCTGGGGCACTTGTCATTGTTTCCAGCCCCCCCAACACCTTAGAGTAACGACGATTCGGTTCACCCTCCACGGGGCCGAGTCGAGTGCCGGTAACAGCGGGGATGAAAATGGCTCAGCCAAATGTAGCGCGTGAACCCTCCATGGAAGAAATCTTGGCGTCCATTCGCCGGATCATTGAAAGCAATGAGCCGAACGCCGAGAACGTGCTCAACGGCCAGCTGCCCCCGGTTTATGCCGAGGACGAAATCGAAGACGGCGAGGAGCCGGGCTTCGTTCCCGAAATGGTTGCCAATGATCGCGGCGCGCCATTGCGCAACGAGCCGATGAACTACCCGTCCGGCCCCTCGGGCCAGCCGGATCGCACCCTGTCGCTCGCCGATGTCGCCGCACGGGTCCGTGCCGCGTCGGCCCGTCAGCAGGAAACCGGCACCGTGCGCCTTGCCACCGCTTCGACCGCACCGACACCAGCCCCTTCCGCACAGGCCTCGTCGTCTCCCGCGCCTGCGGTACGCCAGGAACAGCCGGCTCCGCTTCGTCCCCAGATGCCGGAATTTCGCGAGCCTGTTGCTCAGGCCATGCAGGCTGCTCCGGTTCCGCAGCCCGCGGCGCCGCAGCCCGAACCTGCTCCGCGCGTGATGATGCCGGTCTTCGACCCGCCGCTCTCTGCTCCGGTGAGAGCAGAAGCGCCGGTCCGTCCGGAGCCGAAGATTGAACCGAAGCTCGCGGCGGAACCGGCTCCGCGCAGCCTGCCCGCCAAGATCGAGGAGACCGCGAACCTTCTCTCCGCCGAAGCCGGCGCCCAGGTCGCGAAATCCTTCAGCGAACTCGCCTCGGTATTCAACGGCATGGAACGCCGTTCGCTGGAAGACATGGCCGGCGACATGCTGCGCCCGATGCTGCAGGAATGGCTGGACGACAACCTGCCGACGCTGGTCGAGCGCCTGGTGCGCGAGGAAATCGAGCATGTGTCCCGCGGCACGCGCCGCTGATCCGTTTAGAGCCCGACCAAGACGGCCGCTCCGGTGACGGGGCGGCTTTTTTATTGACTTGGAACACCCCATCCTATTTACACCCCGATAGCTCCCCAAGAACAAAAACGGGTCAGGAAATGCTCGAAAAGACCTATGATTCCGCAGAAGTAGAACCGAGGATCGCCAAGGCCTGGGACGAGGCCGATGCTTTCCGCGCCGGCGCCAATGCCAAGCCGGGGGCGGAAGCCTTCACGATCGTCATCCCGCCGCCGAACGTGACCGGTTCGCTGCACATGGGCCACGCGCTCAACAACACGCTGCAGGACGTCATGATCCGCTTCGAGCGGATGCGCGGCAAGGACGTGCTGTGGCAGCCGGGCATGGACCATGCGGGCATCGCCACCCAGATGGTCGTCGAGCGCCAGTTGATGGAGCGCCAGCTTCCGGGCCGCCGCGAAATGGGCCGCGAGGCCTTCGTCGACAAGGTCTGGGAATGGAAGGCCGAATCCGGCGGCCTGATCTTCAACCAGCTGAAGCGCCTCGGCGCCTCCTGCGACTGGTCGCGCGAGCGTTTCACCATGGACGAGGGGCTTTCGGCCGCCGTCCTGGAAGTTTTCGTCACGCTCTACAAGCAGGGCCTGATCTACAAGGACAAGCGTCTCGTCAACTGGGACCCGAAGCTGCTGACGGCGATCTCCGATCTCGAAGTCGAGCAGCACGAAGTCAACGGCAATCTCTGGCATTTCCGCTATCCGCTTGAAGAGGGCGTCACCTACCAGTATCCGGTCGCGTTTGACGAAGACGGCAATGCGACCGAATTCGAGACGCGCGATTATATCGTCGTCGCGACCACCCGTCCCGAAACCATGCTCGGCGATACCGGCATCGCCGTGAACCCCGAGGATGATCGCTACAAGGCGATCGTCGGCAAGCACGTCATCCTGCCGATCGTCGGCCGCAGGGTCCCGATCGTCGCGGACGGCTATGCCGATCCGACGGCCGGCACCGGTGCGGTCAAGATCACGCCCGCGCACGACTTCAACGACTTTGAAGTCGGCAAGCGGGCCGGGCTGCGCGCCATCAACGTCATGAATATCGACGGGACGATCACCATCAAGGACAACGAGGATTTCCTCGAAGGGCTCGATCATCCAGCCGCGCTTCACGGCGCCTGGGACCGGCTCGAAGGCCAGGACCGTTTCACCGCCCGCAAGATCGTCGTCGAGATCTTCGAGGAAGCCGGCCTGCTCGACAAGATCGAGCCGCACAAGCACATGGTTCCGCATGGAGACCGAGGTGGCGTGCCGATCGAGCCGCGGCTGACCGAACAGTGGTATGTCGATGCCCATACGCTGGCGCAGCCGGCGATCGCTTCCGTTAAGGAAGGGCGCACGAAGTTTGTGCCGAAGAACTGGGACAAGACCTATTTCGAATGGATGGAGAATATCCAGCCCTGGTGCATTTCCCGCCAGCTCTGGTGGGGACACCAGATTCCGGCCTGGTACGGCCCGGACGGCCAGGTTTTTGTCGAAAAGACCGAGGAAGAGGCGCTGCAGGCCGCCATCCAGCATTACTTGTCGCACGAGGGCCCGATGAAGGCCCTGGTTGAAGATCTCCTGGAGAATTTCAAGCCGGGCGAGATCCTGACCCGCGACGAGGACGTGCTCGATACCTGGTTCTCGTCGGCGCTCTGGCCGTTCTCGACGCTCGGCTGGCCTGATCAGACGCGGGAGCTCGAAAAATATTATCCGACCAGCGTGCTGGTCACCGGTTTCGACATCATCTTCTTCTGGGTTGCCCGCATGATGATGATGGGCCTTCACTTCATGAAGGACGAAGACGGCAACCCGGTCGAGCCGTTCCACACCGTCTATGTCCACGCCCTGGTGCGCGACAAGAACGGTCAGAAGATGTCGAAGTCGAAGGGCAACGTCATCGATCCGCTCGACCTGATCGACGAATACGGTGCCGACGCCCTGCGTTTCACGCTGGCGATCATGGCCGCCCAGGGGCGCGACGTGAAGCTCGATCCGGCCCGCATCGCCGGTTATCGCAATTTCGGCACCAAGCTCTGGAACGCCACCCGCTTTGCCGAGATGAACGGCGTCAAGCGCGATCCGGCTTTCGTGCCGGAGGCGACGAAGCTCACCGTCAACCGCTGGATCCTCACGGAGCTTTCCGAGACGATTCGCGACGTGACGGAGGCGATCGAGACGCAGCGGTTCAATGAGGCTGCGGGTTCGCTCTATCGCTTCGTGTGGAACCAGGTTTGCGACTGGTATCTGGAACTCCTGAAGCCGATCTTCGCGAGCGAGGACGAGAACGCCAAGGCGGAAGCCCAGGCCTGTGCGGCCTACGTGCTGGAAGAGACATACAAGCTTCTCCATCCGTTCATGCCGTTCATGACGGAAGAACTCTGGGCCCATACCGAAACGCGCGACGGCCTGCTTTGCCATGCCGAATGGCCGGCACCGGAATTCGCAGATCAGGCGGCTGCGGCAGAGATCAACTGGCTGGTCGACCTCGTCACCGGTCTGCGTTCGGCGCGCGCCGAGATGAACGTGCCGCCGTCGGCGGTCGCACCGCTGATCGTCGTCGGCGCCAACGATCTGACCCAGGCGCGTCTGCGCCGCCACGAGGCCGCCATCCGCCGGCTTGCGCGTGTGGAAACCATCGAACTCGCCGATGCTGCCCCCAAGGGTTCCGCTCAGATCGTCGTCGGCGAGGCGACCGCCTGCCTGCCGCTCGGCAACCTGATCGATCTCGTCGCCGAGAAGGCGCGTATCGAGAAGGCCGTCGGCAAGACCGAGGCGGAGATGGACCGCATCGGCAAGAAGCTGGCGAACGAGAAGTTCGTTGCCAATGCCGATCCCGAAGTCGTTGCGGCCGAGCGCGAACGCTTCGCCGAGCTGGAAGTCCAGATGGCGAACCTGAGGACCGCCCTGCAGCGCATCAGCGAAGCCGGCTGACCTCTTCGCCGTGAATCAGTGCGACAAGGCGCCGCGCCCGGAAACAGGCGCGGCGCTTGACTTTCCGCAACCTTTTGTCGGTGAAGCTTCCTTGTGTGCAATTGCTCACTTGTAGAAAGCCCCATTGTTGCCACTTTGACACAGGTGGCCGGCCTAAAATAATAAATTTCCAATTTTAACGACCGTATTAGGGGTCCAGGAGTAGTTTTGTGCCGAAATGCGCGCGCAGCCCCCGGTTCCTCGTTTGCTTACGTAAATCCGCGAGACGTTTGCGCCGCGAAGCGCCCGGCAGCCGAAAGTTGTCAATTAGGGCGAACCATCTAGAGTGATTTCGGTCACTTACCAGGGAGTGGGAGAATTTATGGTAAGCAAGTTTATTACGAGGGGCCTCCTAGCTCTTACCGCAGCGGGCCTTGGGCAAACTCAAGCCCATGCAGGTGGTTTTTCGTGGGGCGAGGCTAGTACAGACATTCTCTACGAGCGGAGCAATGTAGCAGCCGAAGCGGGAGTGATTTATGTCAACCCACATCGCAAGTTTGATACGATTAACGGCGTAAGTTCCTCCGACAGCCGGTTCTCCCAAGACTACTTCATTCCTGATGTCGCTGTCATGGGACGCCTCTCGGACATGTTCGCCTGCGCGTTCACTTATACGAGACCGTTCGGCGGCGATTCGAAATACGGCTCTCAGGCTCAGGCTGCCGACGCGGCAGCGACCCCGCCCACTGCCTACAGCAGCAAGAAGTTCCATACCAACGAGTATGGCGCCACTTGCGACGTCAGCTTTGAACTCGGCAAGGGCCGCCTGCATTTGCTCGGCGGCGGCTTCATGCAGGATTTCGACTACGAAGCGGTAGCCAACATCGGAACGCTGAGACTTCAGGACGATTCCGCCTTTGGTTACCGGTTGGGCATCGGTTATGACATCCCTGAATATGCGCTCCGCGCGCAACTCATGTATCGATCCGAAGTCAAACATGAGGCTGATGGCGATTTCACGCGAAATCCGGCCGTGCTTCCTGCTTTTCCGGCCGTTGTTGATGCAAGCGGCTATGGCACATTGCCCCAATCGCTGAAACTCAACCTGCAGAGCGGGATCGCGCCCGGTTGGCTGGTCTACGGTTCCGTCGAATGGACGGATTGGAGCGTTCTTAAGACGTTGAACTACAATATCAACATTCTGGGTGACCGTCAGGACGTCTATAACTGGCGTGACGGCTGGACCATTACGGGCGGCGTCGGTCATAAGTTCACCGACAAGGTTGCCGGCACGTTGAACGTCCGATGGGACAAGGGCGTGGGCAGCGGCGCAGATATCATGACCGATACATGGACGGTCGGAGTGGGCGCGGCTATCGATTGTGGTCCGGGCCAGCTTCGAGTCGGTGGTGGGGTGAGCTATCTCACTTCCGGCAGCCAATCGACCGCAAAGGGCGCGAACTTCAACGCCACGGCGGATGGTGACTGGGCGTATGCGCTGACCGCCAGCTACAATGTGAAGTTCTAAGACTTGTAGGATTTAAGGAACGGCGCTGGACAGGGTAGGCTACCTATTCTGTCCAGCGCCAATTTCTTTTTTCGAGCCTTTATTCCGGTTCAGAAAACAGAATCTGACCTCCTGCCTTGTGACGATTTAGCAACACTTTTTCGAGACTATTGTCCGGTGCCTTGAGAGGGGCATTTCTGTCCACTTCCCGCCACAAACGGGGAGCAGCGATAGAGGCAGAGCAGGCGCGAAACGCGGGGGCGGGGCGCGTATTTTGGAGTATCATGGGCGGGTTTCATTTTGAAAAGCCGGGCTTTTTGCGCTCAGGCGGACGGATTCGGATACCGTCCTGTCCTGCCGCAATCGTCGCGGTTACGGGTCCAAGTCTTGCCGAAAACGGCAGCTACAGTTTCGATCGTCTCTCGGGAGGAGCAGGCACGGGATATCCCCGGACGAACCATTTTCGGGCAGCGAGCCATGCTCGGGCTGCGGCGGTAAACCGCGCGCGGAGTGAAAGAAACTGAACCATGCCGAAGTCTGACATCGGATCCATGAGAGTATTGCTTCTTGGAGTGTCGCTCGCCTCGATTTTGGCGGGATCGGCAGCGGCCTTTGACATCAAATCCGGCGTGACGAAAGAGTCAGGCCCCTTCGATCTCTTCAAGTTCGGCTTCAAGGCCTATAAGAACGGGCAGAAGGAAGACGCGGTCGAAGCTTATCGTTATGCCGCTGAAAAGGGCCATACCGGCTCGCGCTGGGCGCTCGCCAATATGTATGCCTATGGCGACGGCGTCGCCAAGGATGATTTCGAGGCCTTTAAGATCTATAACGAGATCGCCGCGCAGGGTGTCGAGCCCGGTTCGGAAGATACCGGCTTCTTCGTCAACGCACTTCTGTCGCTCGCCAACTATTATCGCCGCGGCATTCCCGGCAGCCCGGTCAAGCCCGATCTGTCGCAGGCTCGCCAGCTCTATTTCCAGGCGGCATCCACATTCGGCGTGGCGGAAGCGCAGTTTCAGCTTGCCCGGATGATTCTTGCCGGCGAGGGCGGTACCGCCAATATCCAGCAGGCGAAGAAATGGCTGAACCAGGCCCGCAAGAGCGGCCATGCGGGCGCTATGTCGGTTTTCGGCAATGTCCTGTTCCAGGAAGGCCAGACGGTGCGGGGGCTCGCCTTCATGACGGCGGCGCTCGACAAGTGTGCCGCCAAGGAATGCATCTGGATGCAGCAATTGCAGGAACAGGCGTTTTCCGTCGTCGGCGAGGAGGATCGCCGCGGCGCGGTGGCCCTGTCGCAGGAATTCGCCCGAGGCGTGGAATAACCGACGCCTTGGGTTTGAACGCCGTCAGGCCCTTGCGGACGATCAGCCGAAATCGAAGATGCCGATGACCGGCACGTGGTCGGAAGGCTTTTCCCAGGCCCGAACGTGTTTCTCGATCGCCGTGGACTTCAGCCTGTCGGCGGCTTCTGCCGACAGCAGAAGGTGGTCGATGCGGATGCCGTTGTTCTTCTGCCAGGCGCCGGCCTGGTAATCCCAGAAGGAATAGAGTTTGGTCGCGTCGGTCGTGGCGCGCACCGCATCGACGAGACCGAGATTTTCGAGCCTGCGGAAGGCGGCGCGCGTCTGCGGCAGGAAGAGCGCGTCCGTCGCCCAGACGGCCGGATCGAAGCAGTCATGCGGCTCGGGAATGACGTTGTAGTCGCCCGCAAGGATAAGCGGTTCTTCAAGCAGAAGGCAGTTTTGCGCGTGCTGGCGCAGCCGCTCCATCCAGGCCAGCTTGTAGGGATATTTGACCGGGTCGTCGGCCGGGTTGCCGTTCGGCAGATAGATGGAGGCAACGCGAATCGCGCCGCCCGGAACGGAAAAGACGCCTTCGATGTAGCGGGACTGCTCGTCCATCTGTCCGTCCGGCCCTTCGCCCCCCGGCAGGCCGCGCATCACTTCGTCCGGCTTGCTCTTCGACAGCAATGCGACGCCGTTGAAACCTTTCTGGCCGTGGGTTTCGACGTGATAACCGAGCGCCTCGATCTCCAGCCGCGGAAAAGTCTCGTCGACGGACTTGATTTCCTGAAGGCAGACGATGTCCGGGGAAGAGTCGGTCAGCCATTGGCGCAGGTTGTCTATCCGCGCCTTGACGCCGTTGATGTTCCAGGTGGCGATCTTCATCGGCCATTGCCTCCCACTGTTCGCTTCCTCTTTTAGCGAAAGAGGAAGCGTTGGGAAGGGCGAAGTGCGTCGGGGAAGATGTTATCAGATCGAGAAGCTGGTGCCGCAGCCACAGCTTGCCACGGCGTTCGGATTCTTGATCTGGAAGGACTGGCCGAGCAGGTTGTCGACGAAGTCGATCTCCGAACCCGCCATATAGACGAGCGAGAGGCTGTCGATCAGCACCTTTGCATCGCCATTGGCGATCACCACATCGTCGTCCTCAGGCGCTTCTGCGAGATCGAACTTGTAGGAAAAGCCGGAACAGCCGCCGCCTTCGACCGAAACACGAAGCGCCTGCTTGCCGGCTTCGTTGCCGACGATTTCGGCGATGCGCTTGGCCGCCGCATTCGAAAGAGTTACATTTGTTTCCATATTATCCGCCTCCTGCCGGGTTCAAGGCCCGGAGAGATTCCTGTCACCGGCATTGCGCACAGCTTTACTATAGGTATGAAGACGTGAAGGGCACGTCAATGGGCGGCAGGTTGGGGATGAACAAACGGGTGACGGCATGACGATCGATACCAGGGCGCTGGGTTTCGGCAGTGGCGAGCGGGCGGTCTATGCCGCCAATCCCTGGGCATCGCGAGGTCGGCTGTTTCCCGAGGATAGCAGCCTGACGCGCTCCGAGTTCCAGCGCGACCGCGACCGCATCGTCCACACGACCGCATTCCGGCGGCTGAAGCACAAGACGCAGGTATTCATCAGCCCCGACGGCGACCATTACCGCACCCGGCTCACCCACACGGTCGAGGTGGCGCAGATCGCCCGGGCTCTCGCACGCGCCCTGAAACTCGACGAGGATCTCGCCGAGGGCGTGGCGCTGGTCCATGATTTCGGCCACACGCCGTTCGGCCATACCGGCGAGGACGCGCTGGACGAGATGCTGAAGCCCTATGGTGGTTTCGACCACAACGCTCAGTCGCTGCGCATCGTCACCAAGCTTGAGCGCCGTTATGCAGATTTCGACGGGCTCAATCTGACCTGGGAAAGCCTGGAAGGCCTCGTCAAGCACAATGGCCCGCTGCTGACTGAGGCCGGCGAGGGCACGCGCGGCCCGGTGCCGCAGCCGATCCGCGACTATTGCGAACTGCATGACCTGGAACTCGCGAGCTTCGCCAGCCTCGAGGCGCAGGTGGCGGCGATCGCCGACGACATCGCCTACAACACCCATGACATCGACGACGGCTTGCGCTCCGGCCTGCTGACCTTCGAGATGCTGGACGACGTCCCGTTCCTCGCCAAACTGATGGCGGAGGTGAGGGCGCGTTATCCGCATCTCGAACCAAGCCGGTTCGCCCATGAGATCATGCGCCGGCAGATCACGCATATGGTCGAGGACGTCATCGACGTCGCGCAGCACAATCTGAACAAGGTGGCTCCGCAGAGCGCGGCAGACGTCCGTGCTGCGGGCCACGTGATCGCCACTTTCTCGCAGGAAATGGCCGAGACGGACCGCTGCATCAAGAAGCTGCTGTTCTCGCGTATCTACCGGCATCCGGACATCATGCGCATCCGCGCCGGCGCCTCCCAGATCGTCTCCGATCTCTTCAACGCCTATATGAACGATCCGTCGCTGATGCGCAGCCACTATTGGGTCAACCACATCTCCGGTCTCGGCGAGACCGCAAGGGCGCGCCATGTCGGCGATTATCTTGCCGGGATGACCGATACGTTCGCGATCAAGGCGCATGGCGAGCTGTTTGACCAGACTCCGGATTTGCGCTAGGCACCGCCACCAATGACACTGGCCAGCAAGGGTCCTCGGGCATGCCCCGGGGATGATTGAACATGAATCTCTTCGCCGACTTCGAAACTAGAATTAAGAACGCTTTGGAAACTCTTGATATCATCAAGGAAAAGCGAAGCGAGCTTGATTTCGGCCGTATCGCAGTCGAGCCGCCGCGCGACCAGAGCCACGGCGATGTGGCGACCAATGCCGCCATGGTGCTGGCAAAGCCGCTCGGCACCAATCCGCGGGCGCTTGCCGATATCATCGCCGAAGCGCTGCGTTCGGATGCCGATGTCAGCGAAGTTTCCGTGGCCGGCCCCGGTTTCATCAATATCCGGCTCGGCGCCGGTTACTGGCAGCGCGTGCTCGGTTCCATGATCGCCGAAGGCACCGACTACGGCCGCTCGACGGTCGGCGCCGACAGGAAGGCGAATGTCGAATACGTCTCGGCCAACCCGACCGGCCCGATGCATGTCGGCCATTGCCGCGGCGCGGTCGTCGGTGATGCGCTGGCGAACCTGATGGCGTTTGCCGGCTACGATGTGACCAAGGAATATTACATCAACGACGCCGGCAGCCAGATCGACGTTCTCGCCCGCTCGGTCTTCCTGCGTTACCGCGAGGCATTGGGCGAGACGATCGGCGAGATTCCCTCCGGTCTCTACCCGGGCGACTACCTCGTGCCGGTTGGGCAGGCGCTTGCGGAAGAATACGGTCCGCGCCTGCACAACATGCCGGAAGAGAGCTGGCTGCCGATCGTCAAGGACAAGGCGATCGACGCGATGATGGCGCTCATCCGCGACGACCTCGATGCGCTCAACGTCCATCACGACGTTTTCTATTCGGAGCGGACACTGCATGCCAATGGCGCGCAGCGCATCCGCCAGGCGATCAATGACCTCACCTTCAAGGGGCATGTCTACAAGGGCACGCTGCCGCCGCCGAAGGGCCAGTTGCCGGAAGACTGGGAGGACCGCGAGCAGACGCTGTTCCGTTCGACGGAAGTGGGCGACGACATGGACCGGCCGCTGATCAAGTCGGACGGCAGCTATACTTACTTCGCCGCCGACGTTGCCTATTTCAAGGACAAGTTCGACCGCGGTTACGACGAGATGATCTATGTCCTGGGCGCCGACCATGGCGGCTACGTCAAGCGCCTGGAAGCTGTGGCGCGTGCCGTTTCCGGCGGCAAGGCCAAGCTCACCGTGCTCCTCTGCCAGCTCGTCAAGCTGTACCGCAACGGCGAGCCGGTGAAGATGTCGAAGCGTTCCGGCAACTTCGTGACGCTCCGTGACGTGGTCGACGAGGTCGGCCGCGACGCGGTGCGCTTCATGATGCTTTATCGCAAGAGCTCGGAGCCGCTCGATTTCGATTTCGCCAAGGTGACCGAGCAGTCGAAGGACAATCCGGTCTTCTACGTCCAGTATGCGCATGCACGCTGCTCGTCGGTGTTCCGGCAGGCCAAGGAAGCCTTCCCGGATCTGGACATTGATTCGCTCGACCTCAAGGGCTCAAGCGGCCTGATCAACGATCCGAACGAGATGCAGCTCGTTGCAAAGCTTGCGGAATATCCCCGGATTATCGAGGCTGCAGCCCAGGCGCAGGAGCCGCATCGGCTTGCTTTTTACCTCTATGATCTGGCAAGTTTCTTCCATGCGCACTGGAATAAAGGTAAGGAACAACCGGAATTACGTTTTGTTAATGATAAAAACCGAGAATTGAGCATTGCCAGACTTGGGCTGGTGCATGCTGTCGCCTCTGTTTTGAAGTCAGGACTTGCAATCACAGGCACTGCGGCACCGGAAGAAATGCGGTAGATATCGCCACCATTTCCCCACATTGCACTGGCATATGCGTTGTAATGTAGGTGAGTGGACGAGGTAATGGCCGATAACAACCTTGCGCGTAGCCGGAATGATTTGCCGGACTTCTTTGCCGATGATGACCCGCTGGCAGAACTCGCCCGCATCGTAGGCTACGACGATCTTCCCGTCGCTGCCAAGCCTGGATCATCTTCCGCCGATAATTCTTTTACGCGGCGGGAGCCGGCGTTCAATCTTGAGGACGAACTTCTTCAGGAGTTCGAGCGTTATGACGCGCCGCGCCTCGACCCCATTCACGATATCGCTCTTGACGACGGTCCGCAGCACTTCGCCGAGCCCGCGCCGGATGTCGTGGTCGCCGCGCCGCCGGTAGAGCCGGAGGAACTGGAATTCGTTCCGGCTGAACCGGCTGCCAGCGAGCCTCGGCAGGCCTTCTCGGCCGACGGCGAAATCCGCGATCGCGACGACCTCCATTTCGGCGACGAGGAGCCGCCGCTGGCGGCGGATGCCGTCTATGAACACGCCGCTGCGGAACCGGTATTCGAGCCGGCTCCCGAAGCCGCGCATGTAGAGCCTGTTTTCGATCTGCCCGATTTTGCGGCTGCTGGCGCGATGTCGCCGGCCGCAACGGCCGAAGAGCCGGCAGAGGAATTCGATCTCGCGGCCGAGCTGGAAAATTCGATCGGGGCTGAGCCCGTTGCCGAGAGCCAGCCCGAAGTGATGGTCGAGCCCGAGGTCGCGTTCGAGCCTGTGACGCGGATCGAGCCCGAGGTGAAATTCGAACCCCGGGCTGCGGTCGAGACGGAGCCGGCGTTCGAACCTGAAGCGGTGTTCGAACCTGAAGCGGCATTTGAGCCTGAAGCGGGATACGAACCCGAAACCGGGTTTGAGCCGGAGGTTAAGGCCGAGAGAGGCAAGGGGGCCTACGTCCCCGGCTTCCGCATGCCGCTCACCAATTTCAGCGTGGCTCGAGATGTGGCTGCGGCTTCCGCGCCGGCGCCTGTCTCGGCGCCGCAGGTTGCCCCGTCTGCGCCGGTCGAGCATGCCGTCGAGCGACCGGTTCCGGACAACGTCCCGAGCCTCCAGCCGATGCCGGCACCCGTTGCCGAGCTGCAGGTTTCCTCAAAGTCTCCGGAAGTTCAGGCTCCAGAGCCGCAACGGAATGCGCCGGTCGCTGCGATACCGGTTGCAGAGCCTGTCGCATCGGCCGCTCAGAATGCCGCTGCGCCACAAAAGGACCGGTTCTCCGCGCTGGATGAGCTGATCTACGACGTCCAGCGTTATTCGCTGCCGACATCGGCTGCGCAGCCGTTTGCGGCCCCGGTCGCGAAAGCGGCCGAACCTGCCGTAAAGCCCGTCGCCGCATCTGTCGCTCCCGCTGCCGCGGTTGTTGCGAGCCAGCCGGTTTCGGCGCCTTCGGTTGCCGAAGCGCGATCCCTGGACGAGAAGGATCCTTTCTCGGACGAGGAGTTCGAGTTGGCGCTCGACGGCCTCGAACTCGACCTTGCCGACATCGTCGTTGAAGAGGCGCAGAAACATCCGGTTGAGGCTAGGCCGCCGGTGGTCGCCGCCGTGAAGGCCGAACCTGCGCCTGCCGTCGCCCCGGCGATGGCGCAGCCGGCGCGTGTCGCACCCGTCACCGCTGCACCCGTCGCCGCTGCGGCAGCGCCGGTCGCGGAGACGCAGGTTGCAGAAGAGCCCGAATCGGTCGGCGACCTGCCGTTCGATCCGGCCCAGATTGCCGATTCGGAAGACCAGGTGGAGGCGATCGCCGAACTCGACGTGCCGTCGCTGCCGGCCGAAGAACCGGAGCAGCCGCCGGCATATCGTCCCGATTACGAACTCGACATCGATGCGGAGCTTGCGACGTTGCTGGCGACGCCGAACAAACCGGCCCCGGCACAGGTCCGCAAGCCGGAGATCGATATCGCACCGAGGGGCCAGCAGGCCGCTCCCGACGCTGCCCGTTCGCCGAACTATACCGATCTCGACGATTTCGAGCGTGCGCTGGAAGAGGACTTCCGCCGCAGCCTGACGGCGCCGCTGCCGGCCGCCGAGCATGAGGAACTGCATTATTCCGACACCGACTATGTCGCGACGGTCGAGAACGCCCGCCGTTCCGTCCGCAGCTGGGCCGTGCCGCTGGTCGTTGCCGGCGTGGTGATCTTTGGTGGTGTCGGCGCCTACGCGGTCTTTGGCAGCCGTGTCGCTAGCGTCGTTTCGGGCGGCGAACCGGTCATCATTGCCGCCGATAACGAGCCGATCAAGATTGCTCCCGAGAATCCGGGCGGAAAGACGGTGCCGAACCAGGACAAGGCGGTCTACGATCGCGTTGCCGGTGTCTCGCCGAAGGATCCGAAGCAGCGCACCCTGATCTCCTCCAACGAGGAGCCGGTCGATGTCGTGCAGAAGACGTTGATGCCCGACACGTTGCCGCTTGAAGGTGAGAACGATATCGACCCGACCGACGTCGGCGAGACGCAGGATCCGCGCCTTCTGCCTCAGGACCGCACTGCAGCCAACAACGGTTCCGCGGAGCAGCCTGTGACGGTCATGCCGCGCAAGGTCAAGACGATGATCGTTCGCCCGGACGGCAAGCTGGTCGAGCAGGAGATCGCGGCCCCGGCGCTCGCGGCACCTGAAACGGCCAAGCTGCCAGCCGCCGGCGCAAAGCCGGTCGAGACGGCAGCTGCCTTCCCTGAAAAGCTTCCGGCTTCCAGCCCGGTCCGCACGCAACCCGTGCCGGCGACGTCGAATGCCGGTTCCGCCGGTGTGCTTCCGGTGTCGGCGCCCGCCAATCCGGCCGCGCCGGGCGAACACGTCAACGTGGTGCGGGCAAACTCGGTTACGCCGGCCGTCGCGGCCGCTCCCGCCCAGTCGTCCCCGGCTTCCGCTGCGACGGCCGTACAGGCGCCTGCGCCGGTCGCTCCGGTTCAGGCCTCCGCGCCTGCCGCCAAGGCTCCGGTTCCGATCGCACGTCCGGCTGAGCAGCCGGTCAACGTGGTCGCCGCCGTCACCGATCAGGGCAATGTGCGCGCTCCCGGCCAGCCAACGGCCGCGGCTCCAGCATCCGCGCCAAACCAGGTCGCTTCGCTGGGCTCCGGTGACTACGTCATCCAGATCGCCTCGCTGCCGTCCCAGGCGGAAGCCCAGAAATCCTACCAGAGCCTGTCGGCCAAGTTCGGCAGCGTCATCGGCGGCCGCGGTGTCGATATCAAGGCGGCCGAGCTTGCCGGCAAGGGCACGTTCTACCGCGTCCGCATTCCGGCCGGCAGCAAGAACGATGCCGTGGCGCTCTGCGAACGTTATCGCGCCGCCGGCGGGACCTGCCTGGTCGGCCGGTAGGACCGAAGAAACGAGAAATCGGACGGGGCGCTCGGCGCCCCGTTTTTCGTTGAGCCTCCGATGATCTAAGATCGAGCCATGAGCGAATCAAAAGCAATGATCCTGGGCTCCAGCGGCCCGACCCTCACCACCGACGAAGTGGCGCTGTACCGGGACGAGCGCCCTTGGGGCTTTATCCTGTTTGCCCGCAATTGCGTCGAGCCGGCTCAGATAACCGATCTCGTCGCGTCCATGCGTGACGCCATCGGCCGGCCGGATGCGCCGGTGCTGATCGACCAGGAGGGCGGCCGCGTCCAGCGCATCCGTCCGCCGATGATCGAGCGTTATCCCTCGGCCGCGGTGCTTGGCGAACTGTACAGGCAGGATCGCGACAAGGGTCTCAGGGCAACCTGGCTGATGTCGCGACTGCATGCCTTCGACCTCATGAAATTCGGCATCAATGTCGATTGCCTGCCGGTCATCGACGTGCCGGTCGAGGGGGCGAGCAACGTCATCGGCGATCGCGCCTACGGTTTCGATCCGAAGACGGTGGCCGAAATGGGCCAGGCCGCCGCCAATGGCCTCAAGGCGGGCGGCATGCTGCCTGTCATGAAGCATATGCCGGGTCACGGCCGCGGCATGGCCGACAGCCATCACGAACTGCCGGTGGTCACCGCCTCGCGCGCCGAACTGGAAGCGCATGATTTCCTGCCCTTCGTCGCCATGAAGGACGAGCTGATGGCGATGAGCGCCCATATCGTCTTCACAGCCATCGATCCGGACGAGCCGGCGACCATATCGCGCAAGGTGATCGACGAGATCATCCGCGGCCATATCGGCTTTGACGGGCTGCTGATGTCAGACGACACGTCGATGAACGCGCTGAAGGGCACGATCGGCGAGCGCGCCGCGAGAATCGTTGGGGGCGGATGCGATATTGTCTTGCATTGCAACGGCGTCATGGACGAAATGAAGGCTGTCGTGAAGGAAGCGATACCGCTTGCCGGGGATGCGTTGCGGCGGGCGAGGGCGGTGGAAGCGGCCTTCGGCGCGGGCGACGGCTTGAGCGAAGAGGCGGTCCGCGCGGAGTTCCACGGTCTTCTCGCCGTCTCTTGACGGCTGTCGACAGGACAGGGTTTGGGAATGGCCACAATGACATCGCAGGACGCCATTCCGATGGACAAGCTCTGGCAGGATGCCGGCGGCGCGGACCGGGCGACCGACGATCCGGCGCTGGTGATCGACGTCACCGGCTTCGAAGGTCCGCTCGACCTGCTCCTCCATCTTGCCCGTACCCAGAAGGTCGATCTTGCCCGCATCTCGGTGCTGGCGCTTGCCGAACAATATCTCCTGTTCATCGATAGCGCCCGCCGGGTGCGCATCGAACTGGCCGCCGACTATCTGGTCATGGCGGCCTGGCTCGCCTACCTCAAGTCCAAGCTCCTCATTCCGCAGCAGGCCAAGGGCGACGACGGGCCGAGCGGCGAGGAACTGGCGGCGACGCTTGCGTTCCGCCTGAAGCGCCTGGAGGCGATGCGCGAGGCCGCGACCCGCCTGATCAACCGCAACCGGCTCGGTCGCGACGTGTTTGCCCGCGGTGCGCCGGAACATATCCCGCACAACGTCGAATCCGCTTATGATGCGACGCTCTACGACCTGCTTTCGGCCTATGCCAACCTTCGGCAGCGCACCGCCGTCACCCAGGTGACGATCGAGAGGCGCAAGGTCTGGTCTCTGGTCGATGCCCGCGAGCTGCTCACCCGCATGCTGGGCGAGATCGTCGACTGGACGACGCTGCAGCACTATCTCTTGCCCTATCTTCCACCGGAGGATCGCGTCACGGCGACCGCCAGCGCCTTTGCCGCATCGCTGGAGCTGGTGCGCGAGGGCAAGCTCGAAATTCGCCAGGACGGCGCCTTCCAGCCGATCTACCTGCGCAAGGGGCCCGGGCCGCAGCCTCCCGTCCCGGCACAGCCCGCCACGGGAGGCGTTGATTGACGCCGCAGGAGGATGACGACGATCTGACGATCGCCGACGAGGCGGGCGAGGAGCCGGTAGCTTTCTCGCTGGCGGAGGTCGAGCGGATCGCCGAGGCGCTGGTCTTTGCCTCCGCCGAGCCTGTATCCGAAGCGTTTCTGGCCGAACGCCTGCCACGCGGCACCAATGTGAATGCCGTCATGCAGCGGCTTGTGGAGATTTACGCTCCACGGGGCGTGAACCTGATCCGGACCGGCGACCGCTGGGCCTTCCGCACCGCCGCCGATCTCTCCTTCGTCATTCGCAACGACAGCGAAACCAGGAAACTGTCGCGCGCGGCGCTCGAAGTGCTCGCCATCATCGCCTATCACCAGCCGGTCACCCGTGCCGAGATCGAGGAGATCCGCGGCGTGCAGACATCGAAAGGCACGCTCGACGTACTGATGGAGGCGGGCTGGGTCCGCTTCCGGGGCCGCCGCCGCACTCCGGGACGGCCGGTGACGCTCGGCACGACGCCTGATTTCCTCGACCATTTCGGCCTGGAAGAGCTGCGCGATCTCCCCGGTCTCGAAGAATTGAAGGGCGCCGGCCTGCTTTCCGGCCGCATCCCGCCGGGCTTTGCAATCCCCATCCCGGTCAATGTCGACGAGCTTTCGGACGACGAGGACCCGATCACGCAGCTTGATCTGGAGGAACTCGGACTGCTCACTCCGGGCGGTGATGCCGAGGAATAGCCTCCGTTTCCTTCGAAGGCCTGGACAGGCTGCGACCCGCCGACTGGAAGAGTGCGGCGAATGGAGCGCGTCCCTCTGTCGCACCGGATGCCGAAATCCCCGCATACACTCTCGGACGGTCGGCAGCCGTGTGCGACGGCGTCTCAAGAACGGACGCCTGTGGGACATTTTGGTGTTTGAAAAACCATCATAAAGAGCTTACATCGATGAAACGGTACTAATGGAGTTGGACTTATGGGTTCTTTCAGTGTGTGGCATTGGCTGATCGTTCTGGTCATCGTGCTTGTCCTCTTTGGACGCGGCAAGATTCCGGAGCTGATGGGCGATTTCGCCAAGGGCATCAAGAGCTTCAAGAAGGGCATGAGCGACGACGACGCCCCCGAGGCGAACGGCGCGACGACCACGGCAAAGACCGTCGATCTTAAGCCTGAAGAGGTCAAGGATACCACCCGGTCCTAATGGCCGGATGGCGGGTTCCAGGAGCCTCATTGAATGTTTGATATCGGCTGGACCGAGCTTCTCGTCATCGCGATCGTGCTGATCGTTGTGGTTGGTCCCAAGGATTTGCCGCCCATGCTCAGGGCCTTCGGCAAGATGACGACCAATCTGCGCAAGATGGCCGGTGAATTCCGCGCGCAATTCGACGAAGCGCTGAAGGAGTCGGAGCTCGACGACGTGCGCAAGACGATTTCGGATGCGCAGCGCTTGAACCCGACGAATGCGCTGAGGGATGCGATCAACCCGCTTCGGCAGATGGGGCAGGATATCCGCGCCGATCTGCAGAAGGCGACGCAGATGCCGACCCCCGCCGCGAGCCCGACCGATATCGAGGCGCAGCAGGCCGTGGAGGGCACGTCGCCCATCGACGCCGCTCCTGAAATCCCGGCCAATTTCCCGTCGCCGGCCGCAAGCTCGACACCGGCGCCGGTAACGGCTCCTGCCCAGTCGGTGCCGGCCGCGCCGCAGCCAGTGGCAACTGCGGCCGTCGCGGAAAAGCCGAAACCGGTCCGCAAGACCGCGGCGCGGGTAAAACCCGTTGTCGAGACCGCTCCGGCTTCCGCCGCCCCGGCTGCGATTGTCGAGAAGCCGAAGCGCAGCCGCGTGGCGGCAAAGCCTGCACCCGCCGCCCAGGCTGTGGATGAAGCGGCCGTCAAGGCGCCGGTCCGCAAGCGGGCGCCGAAGACGAAAGATACCCCGAAGGACGACGCATGAGCGGTGACATCGAAGACAAGCCGCAGCCGCTCATCGAGCATCTGATGGAGCTGCGCACCCGGCTGATCTGGTCGATCGGCGCGTTTTTCGTCGCCTTTGTGGTCTGCTTCTTCTTCGCCAAGCAGCTCTTCAACCTGCTTGTCGTGCCCTACAAATGGGCCGTCATCTGGGCCCATCTCGATCTTGCCAAGTCAGAGCTGATTTATACGGCGCCGCAGGAATTCTTCTTCACGCAGGTGAAGGTGGCGATGTTCGGCGCGCTGGTGATCGCCTTCCCGGTGATCGCCTCGCAGATTTACAAGTTCGTGGCGCCCGGCCTCTACAAGAACGAACGGGCGGCCTTCCTGCCGTTCCTGATCGCTTCGCCGATCCTGTTCCTGATGGGAGGCGCGCTGGTCTATTTCTTCTTCACGCCCATGGTCATGTGGTTCTTCCTCGCCATGCAGCAGGCGCCGACCGAAGGCGAAGTCGGGATCTCGCTTCTGCCGCGGGTTTCGGAATATCTGAGCCTGATCATGACGCTGGTCCTGTCCTTCGGCCTGGTCTTCCAGCTCCCGGTCATCACCACGCTGCTCGCCCGCGTCGGCATCCTGTCCAGCGACTGGCTGCGGCAGAAGCGCAAATACGCGATCGTGCTGGCCTTCGTGGTCGCCGCGGTGCTCACCCCGCCCGATCCGATGTCCCAGATCGGTCTTGCACTGCCGACCATCCTTCTCTACGAGATTTCCATCTACGCCGCACGACTCGTCGAGCGCAAACGTGCCGAGGAAAAGCTTTCGGAGCAGGAACCTTCGGATGTTGCGGAGACGGATAAGGCCTGAAGCCTTCCGGCCTGCCTGGCGAGTCCGCGGCGTTTCGCTCTAAAGGCAAGGCAAGATGCTCGATATCAAGTGGATCCGTGAAAACGAAGGGGCTCTGGACGCGGCGCTGAACAAGCGCGGTGCGGAGCCGATGGCGGCAACCCTGCTGGCGCTGGACGACACGCGCCGTTCCGTCATCCAGAAGCTTCAGGACATGCAATCCCGCCGCAACGCCGCTTCCAAGGAGATCGGCATTGCGCTCGGGCAGAAGAATTCCGAGCTTGCCGAAAAACTGAAGGCCGAGGTCGCCTCCATCAAGGAGACGATGCCGGTTGCCGAGCAGGAAGAGCGCGACGCCGTCGCCGCCCTCGACGACGCCCTGTCGCGCATCCCGAACATTCCGCTCGACGACGTACCGGTCGGCAAGGACGAGCACGACAACGTCGTCAAGCGCGTCGTCGGCGAAAAGCCGCGCTGGAACCATACGGCCAAGGAACACTACGAGATCGGCGAAGCGCTCGGGATGATGGATTTCGAACGCGCCACGAAGCTCTCGGGCTCGCGGTTCACCGTCCTGACGGGCCAGCTCGCCAGGCTCGAGCGGGCGCTTGGCCAGTTCATGATCGACCTGCACACGACGGAGCATGGCTATACGGAAGTTTCCTCGCCGCTGATGGTCAAGGGCGAGACCATGTACGGCACCGGCCAGCTGCCGAAGTTCGAGGAAGACCTCTTCAAGACGACGGACGGCCGTTACCTGATCCCGACGGCGGAGGTCACGCTCACCAACCTGGTATCCGGCGAAATGCTGGAACAGGAAAAGCTGCCGCTGCGCTTCACGGCGCTGACGCCGTCCTTCCGTTCGGAAGCCGGTTCGGCCGGTCGCGATACGCGCGGCATGCTGCGCCAGCACCAGTTCTGGAAGTGCGAACTCGTGTCGGTCACCGACCAGGAATCGTCGATCGCCGAGCACGAGCGGATGACCGAATGCGCCGAGAACATGCTGAAGCGTCTCGGCCTGCATTTCCGCACCATGACGCTCTGCACCGGCGACATGGGCTTTGGTGCGCGCAAGACCTATGACATCGAGGTCTGGCTGCCGGGCCAGGATACCTACCGCGAAATCTCGTCCTGCTCGGTCTGCGGCGATTTCCAGGGGCGTCGCATGAATGCGCGTTATCGCGCCAAGGACGACAAGGCGCTGAAGTTCGTTCACACGCTGAACGGCTCGGGCGTCGCGGTCGGCCGCTGCCTGATCGCCGTCATGGAAAATTACCTGAACGAGGACGGTTCGGTCACAATTCCGGACGCGCTCCTGCCGTATATGGGTGGTCTGACCAAGATCGAACGGGCGGCCTGATGCGGATACTCCTGACCAATGATGACGGTATCCACGCCGAGGGCCTCGCCGTTCTCGAGCGGATAGCCCGAAAACTCTCGGACGATGTCTGGATCGTCGCGCCGGAAACCGACCAGAGCGGCCTTGCCCATTCGCTGACGCTCTCCGAGCCACTGCGTCTTCGCAAGGTGGGCGACAAACATTTCGCACTGCGCGGCACGCCGACCGATTGCGTCATCATGGGCATCCGCGAAATCCTGCCGGAAAAGCCGGATCTCGTGCTTTCCGGCGTCAACGACGGCGCCAACATGGCCGACGACGTCACCTATTCCGGCACGATTGCCGGCGCGATCGAAGGCACGCTGCAAGGCGTGCGCTCGTTTGCGCTGAGCCAGGCGGTGCGCCGCGAGAACGGTCGGTATGCGCCCTGGGAAGTCGCTGAATCCTACGCACCGGACCTCATCCGCAAGCTGATCGACGTGGACCTGCCGGACGGTACCTTCCTCAACCTGAACTTCCCGAACTGCGAACCCGGCGAGGTGCAGGGTGTCGAAGTCACGTCGCAGGGCAAGCTCGATTTCGGCCTGACGATCGACGCCCGCAATGATGGCCGCGGTCTGCCCTATTACTGGCTGCGTTTCGGCGAACGGAAGGGTCACTTCCGCGACGGAACCGATATTCAGGCCATCAAGGAAAACAAGATTTCCGTCACCCCCCTGAAGCTGGACCTGACCGATCATTCGGTTCAGGATCGTGTGGCGAAAGCATTGGGATTCGGAGCGGCCGATTGAAATCGGGCATGGTCGAAAAAGAGGGTTTTGCGGCGCTCGTGCTGCGCCTCAGGTCGGAAGGCATTTCCGACCTCGATCTGCTGACCGCCGTTGAACAGACGCCGCGGTCGCAGTTCGTGCCCGCGCCGCTCGCGGAAGACGCCTATTCCAGCCGTACCGTGCCGATCGATTGCGGGTCCTTCATGGAAGGCGCCGATCTGGCCGTGCGTTTGTTGCATCGGCTGCAGGTCAAGCCGGGGCACAGGGTGCTCGAAATCGGCACCGGCAGCGGCTTCACTGCCGCCGTCATCGCCCGGATCGCCGAGCGGGTGCTGACCGTGGAGCGTTACCGCACCCTGGTCGCCGCCGCCCAGAACCGCATGGATGCGCTGGGGCTGCGCAATGTCGTCGTGCGCCAGGCCGACGGCGGCAACGGCATGCCGGGCGAGGGCACGTTCGACCGCATTTTTGTCACCGCAGCCTTCCCGTCGCTGCCGCGATTCTATGCCGAGCAGCTCACCCATGGCGGATCGATGGTTGCACCGTTGATGGACGGCGAGGCGTGCATGATGGTCCGCCTGACCAAGACCGGCAGCCGATTCGAGCGCGAGGATCTGTTCCCTGTGCCGTTTCTGCCGATCATTCCCCATATCGCGGCGGCCCTGTAGGGTCGTTTTGTTCCATGCCGCGCCGGCTCTTCAGCCGTCATGGTTATCAATTTCCCAAAAATATTAGAACAATGTGCGCCCTTTAACGGTGCAGTAAGACTAACGCGTTTTAATGACTCTCACGATGGTGGCGTATCTGTAGGCGAGTCATGCGTATGAAGAGTTCTCCGAAGTTCGGAAAATCTGTAATCAAATTTGCCGTCGCGGCACTGCTTGCCAGTGCGGCGACCGGGTGCAGTTCGGACGCGACGCGGTTCTCGGGGCTCTTTTCGAAATCCGACAACATCACGACGGCGTCCATACCGCAGCGACAGGGTGGCGGGGCCTATGGCCGCGCACCAACGCCGCAGGCCGATCTCGGCTCCGGGCAGGCTCAGGCCCTGCCGCCAATCCCGCGGAACGACTATGGTTCGCGCAATACCGCAATGGCTCAGCCTTATCCCGGCAATGCCGGCGGTTATACCTCGCCGGCGCGCACCGCCTCCGCTCCGGTTGCGGTGCAACGCTCCGAACTGGCGGCTCCAGGCAGCGCCGCAGCACAGCGTAACGCCGCCCCGATGGCGCGTGATCCGGCGACCCGTCAGGAAGCGCTGGCCCAGCCGTTCCCCGGCCGTCAGCAGGCCGCCCACACGCTGGTCCCTCCGTCCGCCTCGACGCTGAAGGCCGACAATGTCGTCACCGGCACGACCGCAAAGCCGATGTCCGGCTGGTCCACGGTCAACGCGCCCAAGGTCACGCTGAGGCCTGGCGAGACGGTCTCGACCCTGTCCAAGCGTTATGGCGTTCCGGAAAAGGAAATCCTGAAGGCAAACGGCGGTGCCGTCGCCCCCGGCCAGGCGGTCCTCATCCCGACCTTCGGTACGGCGCAGAACTCCGCCAAGAATGCGGCCGGCACGATCGACCTCCAGAACAAGGCTCCGACACCAGCCCGCGAGCCCGAACAGAAGCTGGCGGTCCTGCCGACCCCGGCACGCGACAAGGCAGCCGCCGAACCGGCCAAGCTGACGCCTCCGGGCGGCAAGCCGATTGGCGGCACCTATGTGGTCAAGCCGGGCGACACGATCAACAAGATCGCCCGCGAGACCGGCACGCCGATCGACCAGTTGAAGGCCGCCAATAACCTGACTTCCGGCGGTGTCCGGGTCGGCCAGACGCTCAAGGTCGCGAACGGCTCTCCCGCGCCTGTCGCCGACCCGGTCAAGACCGCGTCCATTCCGCAGAAGCCGGCCGAAAAGGCTCCGGCTGCTGCCGCCAAGCCGGCAGTCGCCACGGCACCTGCTCAGGTCGCCCAGGTGTCTGTGGCACCGGCGGCAGCCAAGGCCGCCGTCGACAACGCATCGGTCGCCGAGGTCGAGAAGAAATCCGACGTCGCGTCGGCAGCCCCCCAGTCCACCGGCATCGGCAAGTATCGCTGGCCGGTCAACGGAGCGGTCATCGCCGGTTACGGCCAGAATGTCGACGGCAACCGCAATGACGGCATCGACATCTCGGTTCCGGAAGGCACGCCGATCAAGGCTGCCGAGAACGGCGTGGTCATCTATGCGGGCAACGGCCTGAAGCAGCTCGGCAATACGGTTCTCGTCCGTCACGACGACGGCAAGGTCACCGTCTATGGCCATGCCGGCAGCATCAACGTCACCCGCGGGCAGAAGATCACCCGTGGCCAGACGGTTGCCTCCTCCGGCATGAGCGGCGACGCCAAGCGCCCGCAGGTCCACTTCGAAGTCCGCAAGGACGCGACCCCGGTCAACCCGATTACCTTCCTTGAATAAGTAGTGCGTTTCAGGGGACGGAGAAAAGCCCGGCAGTGCCGGGCTTTTTGCGTTCACGGTATCGATCGGGGATCACGCCTTCAGGAATGCCAGGCGCTCGTCGGTTCGGCCTGGATTGATCTCCAGGATCTCGGGGCTGACGATGCCTTCCGCGACGAAAGGATCGTCCAGCAGGCGTTCTTCGAGATCGGACCGGAATAGGCCGTCCACAAGGATTGCGCCCCCAAGGCCGGGTGGCAGGCTTCCGGCAAGAAGAAAGACGCCTTCCGCGAAGCCGCGGGCAATCCATTCGTTGTGGCCCTGCATGAAGTCGGGCGCTTTCGTTTTGTTTTCAGCGAATTTGAGCGTCACGACGAACATCTGGATATCTCCTTGATTTTGGGATGGAAGGTGTCAGACGGCATCTTTCCGGGCGCATTGCATTTCGAGCCAATCGCGCATGGACTGCACTTCCCGGTGGATGAAAGCGCTGTCGGCAAACGCGGTCGCAAGTGTCGCAACGCCCTGGCTGCGCATCAGGACGTGCATCGCGAGCTGGTCGGCATCGGCCGCGCGGCCGAGGGCTGCAAATTGCCTTGCAAGCCAATCGCGAAAGAGGGCGAACAGCTGCGCGGCATCGTCCTTGGCGGCGTGTTGAAGCTTGGCAAGCTCGTTGCACAATGTGCCGACCGGGCAGCCATGGGCCATGATCTTTGCCTGGTTGGCGATCAGGATCTCGATGAAAGCGATGATCCGGCTTGCCGGCTGGCTGTTGCGGACTTCCCAGTCATCAAGCATCTGCCGTGTAGTGATCATGCGATGGGTAATCACAGCCCTCAGAACATCGTCTTTCGTCTTGAAGTGGTAATAGAAATTGCCGCGCGACAGATGCACCGCCGCGGCGAGGTCCGCGAACGACGTCGCTTCGAACCCCCGCTCGTAGAAGAGCCGGTCCGCGGCCTCGACGATTTGCCGCCTGGTGTCTTCAGCGCTCACTGCATCTTCTCCAGCCTCGGATCGCCGGGCAGTGGCGATCTGTAGGACAATTGACCTAGGCATGAATTAGGACAATTGACCTACGAGAGTCAAGCGTCCGGCGGCGCAGGGAATTTACCGCCTAACGTCGTGTGATGATGTGCCGAGGTGGGGCTTGCTAAGTGGCCAGAGCCGCGATCGCTCAGTCTCTGGAAAGCGGCTTCCGCAGCCGCCCGGCGAGATCCTGGATATATTGCCATGCGACGCGGCCCGACCGCCCGCCACGGGTCGTCGCCCATTCGAGCGCTTCGTGATGCAGCACGTCCTGGGCGAGGCCGAGATCGAAGTGCTCGGCATAACCGTCGATCATCTTCAGATAGTCGTCCTGGCTGCACTTGTGGAAACCGAGCCACAGGCCGAAACGGTCCGACAATGATACCTTTTCCTCGACCGCCTCGGACGGATTGATCGCCGTCGACTGCTCGTTCTCCATCATGTGGCGCGGCAGAAGGTGGCGGCGGTTGGAGGTCGCATAGAACAGGACATTGTCCGGCCGACCTTCGATGCCGCCGTCGAGCGCCGCCTTCAGCGATTTGTAGGCGGTGTCGTCATGATCGAAGGAAAGGTCGTCGCAGAACACGATGACGCGCTGGCCGGACGCTTTCAGAATGTCGAGCAGGGCAGGGAGCGAGGCGATATCCTCGCGATGCACCTCGACGAGTTTCAGCGAGATGCCGGTCGCGGCGCGCACATCCTCGTGCACGGCCTTCACCAGCGAGGATTTGCCCATGCCGCGTGCACCCCACAGCAGCACGTTGTTGGCCGCAAAACCTTCCGCAAACCGTAGCGTGTTTTCATGCAGGATGTCGCGCACGTGGTCGACACCTCGGATCAGCGTCAACGCCACCCGGTTCGGACGCGGCACCGGCTGCAGGCGCTGGTTTGCCGGCACCCAGACGAAGCAGTCGGCGGCATTCCAGTCGTTGACGGCGGGGGGNNGCCCGGCGAGCCGCTCCAGCGCGTCCGCGAGCCTGCGGACCTCGGCCAGGATCAGGGTGTTGAAGTCTTCGCTCATGGTGTTTCTCCAGTCGCATCGGCCAGTTTTTCGGCCTTTTCGCTGCGGTAACACGCTCGTTAGTGCATCAAAAGCCTGAGAGCCGTGGATTCGGTACTCCGGCCCGTGTGTTTCTGTTGCATTCCGGCTTATCGCAACTATATTCCGGCGGCTTGTAACGGGGGCCCGGCGTCCCCGGTCATCTTAGGAGTTTTCGATGTTCATTACCGAAGCATTCGCCCAGGCCCCGGCCGCAGCACCGGGAGCCTCCGCGTTCGGCTCCGGCCTTGAGATGCTCTTCCTCTTCGCGCCCCTGATGGTGGTCTGGTACTTCTTCCTGATCCGTCCGCAGCGCGCCCAGGCCAAGAAGCGCCAGGAAACGCTGACGAACATCCGCCGCGGCGACCAGGTCGTTCTCGGCGGCGGCATCACCGGCAAGGTGACCAAGGTTATCGACGACGCCGAAGTGGAAGTGGAAATCGCCGAAGGCGTCAAGATCCGCGCCATGCGCGCCTATATCGCCGAAGTCCGCGTCAAGGGCGAGCCGGTCAAGACCGAGCCTGCAAAGACCGGAGCGGCTTCTTAAAGCCAGGCCGATGCCCGCCAGCTTGCTTTGCGGGCGCCGAACCCCAAGGGCCGGACACCGTCCGGCCCGTAACTCTTTTGGAAAGCATGCGACCGATGGCAAAAGGCATCGAAATCCGCGACGCCCATTTTCCCGGTCGCGCTCCGATCGATGCCTATGGCAATGGCGGCTTCCGCTTTGCCGACATGTCGCATCGCGGCTCGCTGCTCTGCCTTCCCTCCGGCATCCATGGTTGGGAGCTGAAGGAAGGTGAGCCGCTGACGGTCGCTTCCCTGGTGAAGGTGCTGGCCGAATCGAGTGAGATCGAAGTGCTGCTCGTCGGCATGGGCGCCAACCTCAAGCCGATACCGGCCGAAGTGAAGGCGGCGCTGAAGGCCAAGGGCATCGCTTCCGATCCGATGAGCACCGGTGCTGCCGTGCGCACCTTCAACATCATGCTGGCCGAATCGCGCGCCGTCGCGGCGGCCCTGATCGCCGTCTAGGATATGGCCGACCCTACCGGACAGAACGGCGATATCTGCCTTGCCACGCTGAGGGATACCGACCGCGACCGCTATCTCGCCTGCCTTCTGTCCCCGGAAGACAAGCGCGGCGCACTTGCAGCGCTTTATGCCTTCAACGCCGAGATTGCCCGTGTCCGCGACATGGTGCGCGAGCCGCTGCCCGGCGAGATCCGGCTGCAATGGTGGCGCGACCTTCTGGAAGGCAGCGCTTCGGGCGACAGCACCGGCAACCCCGTCGCTGCCGGCCTGCTCGAGGCGATAGAGACCTATCGCCTGCCTCGCCAGACGCTGGTCGACATGATCGAGGCGCGCATCTTCGACCTCTATGACGATCCGCTCACCGACCGCAACGCCCTCGAAGGATATGCCGGCGAGACCGCTTCGGCACTGATCCAGCTCGCGAGCCTGATTCTCTCCGCCGGCGAGGCCGCAAAATCCGCCGAAGCGGCGGGGCACGCGGGTGTCGCCCAGGCGATCGCAGGTTTCCTTCTTTTGATGCCGATCCATCGCCGCCGTCACCAGCTCTACCTGCCGCTCGATATTCTCTCGGCGACCGGGCTCGATCGTGATACATTTCTCGCCGGTGAAGACCGGCCGCGCATTTCCGCCGCGATCGAGGCTTTTGCCGGGCTCGGGCTGGAGCATCTGGGCAAGGCGAGACGGTCGGGACGCGTCCCTGCCGCCATCTTTCCGGCCTACCTGCCGGTATCGCTTGCCGAACCGGTCCTGCGCCGCGCTGCGCGCGCCGGTGCCTCGGTGCTCGACACCGCCC
This sequence comes from Hyphomicrobiales bacterium, assembly GCA_900471605.1. Lineage (GTDB taxonomy): Bacteria > Pseudomonadota > Alphaproteobacteria > Rhizobiales > Rhizobiaceae > Neorhizobium. Next base: position 175,141 of record UCEY01000031.1, read on the forward strand.
TGCAGCTGCCGCAATGGCGGCGGCAAGTGCGGCTCATGAAGGCCTCCGTCACCAGGCGCTTCTGACGGGCGTCAAATTCGCGCAAGGCTCGCCCGCTAAGGGACGAAAAGCAGAAATCCGGCGCCATCATAAGGAGAAGCGGTGTGAGCCCCGTCGTCGTCTGGTCGATCATCTTCGTGCTCCTCATGGCGCTCGCCTATTACGTCACCCGTATGTCCGGCAAGGACAGGGACAAGGACGGCAACCTCCATGACACGGGCGTCGCCATCCTCGAGTTCGGGCGCGCCTTTCCCAATGAAGCCATCCGCAGCCTGCATGTCACGGCCAATGGCGAAGCGATCTTCGTGCGCCTGCACGACAACAAGGCCGGCTTCATGCGCAGCCACCGCAACCATTATGCCTGCTTTCTGATCGAGCCGGGCCGGGTGCGCGTCTCGCCCATGCCGAATGCCAAGGGTTTCACGGTCGAGTTTCTGGACGCCTCGACGCAGAACGGCACCTACCTCTTCTCGACGGAAAAGGAGGCGGCCGAAGTCGCCCTCTGGCTGCTCGACAATTATGTCAGTGTTGCTGATCGCGATATCGAGGAAAAGCCGGCGTCGCCGGCCGCCGATATCAGCCCCGACCGAGCCAACTAGCGCAGTCGCGAAGCGCCCGGGCGGAGAGCAACTGCCGCTTCATCACCGTCTTGTCCTTGCCGCGGAAACGCTTGACGCCCTCCGGCTTGACGATCGAGCCGGGCTCCAGCTCGGGAAACAGTCCGAAGTTGACGTTCATCGGCTGGAACGAACGTTTGCCCGGCTCGTCTTCGGAAACCAGATGCCCGCCGGTGATATGGCCGAGCAGCGAGCCCAGGGCCGTCGTCGCAGGCGGTGCCGGGAGCGTTTCGCCCTTGCGCTCGGCCGCCGCGAAGCGGCCGGCGAGGAGCCCGATCGCCGCACTTTCCACATAACCTTCACAGCCGGTGATCTGGCCGGCGAATCTAAGGCCGGGCCGGCTTTTCAGCGTCAGCGATTTGTCGAGCAGCACGGGGGAGTGGATATAAGTGTTGCGGTGCAGGCCGCCGAGCCTTGCGAACTCGGCATTCTGCAGCCCGGGGATCATGCGGAAGATATCCGCCTGGGCGCCGTATTTCAGCTTCGTCTGGAAACCGACCATGTTGTAGAGCGTGCCGAGCGCGTTGTCTTGCCGGAGCTGCACGACCGCATAGGCCTTGACGGTCGGGTTATGCGCATTGGTAAGGCCCATGGGCTTCATCGGCCCGTGGCGCAGCGTCTCGCGGCCGCGTTCGGCCATCACTTCGATCGGCAGGCAGCCGTCGAAATAGGGCGTGCCTTCCCATTCCTTGAAACCGACCGTGTCGCCGGCAATCAGCGCGTCGACGAAGGCGTTGTACTGCGCCTCGTCCATCGGGCAGTTGATATAGTCCTTGCCGTTGCCGCCGGGGCCGACCTTGTCGTAGCGCGACTGGTACCAGCAGATATCCATGTCGATCGAATCACGGTGCACGATCGGCGCAATGGCGTCGAAGAAGGCGAGCTGATCCTCGCCCGTCTCCACCTGGATCGCGGCTGCGAGCGCCGGCGAGGTGAGGGGGCCGGTGGCGATGATCGCCAGATCCCATTCCTTCGGCGGCAGGCCCTGGATTTCCTCGCGCACGACGGTGATCAGCGGATGTTTTTCGATCGCTTCGGTGACCGCATCGGAAAATCCGTCGCGGTCGACGGCAAGCGCGCCGCCGGCCGGGACCTGGTGCCTGTCGGCCGAGGCCATGATCAGCGAACCCGCAAGCCGCATTTCCGCGTGGATGACCCCGACGGCGTTTGCCGTCGCATCGTCGGACCGGAAGGAATTCGAGCAGACCAGCTCGGCAAGCCCGTCCGTCTTGTGGGCGTCGGTGCCGCGCACGCCGCGCATCTCGTGGAGAATCACCGGCACGCCGGCCGAGGCGATCTGCCAGGCGGCTTCGGAACCGGCAAGGCCGCCGCCGACGACATGGATGGGAGCCGGATAGGTCGAAGAAGGAGAATTGTTGCTCATGGCCGGCTCATTATCATGCCAATTGCCGGACCGGAATCAAAAAGGCACCCGATGAGGTGCCTTCGATACGTCCTTGGGTGTCCTCTCGGACCGCATATTCTCGCCGCGCGGCGTATTCCGCGCGGGTCCGCCTGCGAGAAGCGGATTAGCGGAAGGAGCGGGCCGCGATGTGGCGGATGTCGTAGCGGGTCAGACCGATGTCGCTGAGGGCCTGGCTCGAAAGATTTCCAAGCTCATTCATCGTACGGCGGTAGCTGATCCAGTTCTTGGCGATACGGATCGGGTTCATGGTTGTTTCCTCAAGATTTTCCTGATGCTCTGTCGTCATCAGCGATGAGGGTCTTATACATCCGCATAATAAGAATGTGCAGTGCAAAAAATGTGCGACTGCCATGCAAATGTGCAGGAGATCGCTGAAATTTACGGCTGAGTTCGAAAAACAGGCAGATATTTGAAGCGTTAAATTTCCATGAACAAAAAGAAAAGCGCCTCCCTGAGGAGGCGCTTTTTGATGGTGCAGCAATGTCTGCGCGAGGCTTAGAAGCCGACTGCAGTCCGTGCGACGCGGCGGATATCGGCGCGGCCGATGCCGAGGTCGCTGAGTTCGCGGTCACTCATGCGGCCGAGCTCGTTGACGGTTTCGCGGTACTTGCGCCAGGTGGTGAGCTTCTGTGCGATGTTCATGATCTTGTCCCTTTCTAGGCCCTTGCCAGCAGCCCGTTCGGCGCTGACTTCAATCTCATGACCACCAATATATGCTGCGCTGCAAAAAGTAACAGCGCCCATTCGGTATGCCACCTATGCATTTGGTGCATTACGAGATTATTTACCATGCTGAAATGGGGAGAAGCTGGGCGATTTATAGGCAGATAGCGTATCGCAGAACAAAAAATAACGCCCACCGGGGGAGGAGGTCCGGTGGGCGTCATTTGTAACGACTGGCGATTTGGGAGGAGGAGGACCGCCAGTCCGATCGGGCCAACGCTGGGAGGAGGAGTGCGCGGCCCGAATTGATGTTCGCGGGTTCATCCCGAGGGCATATTCCTGTTCAGGGCGGGCGCCAGACCGTCCGAACCAGAGAGACCAAAACCTTCGATCAATCCCTGCATTTGCATATTATGAGATTGCGGTGGAATTGTGCAGTGCAATATCAGAATGGATGACATGCGATCCGTGCATGGCTCTCTCCTGATGATTTCAATGTACACATTAGAATTTAATAAAAAGTTAATCGTCCCCGGAATTCCTGATCCCATCGCGGGCGGGCAGGCAGCAAAATCACCCGTTCACCGCGCTTTCTCCGAACTGCCAAAAAAGCGTCATTTTCCCTTTGCGCGCGCCAAAACGGGTGATATAGAGACGCGCGCTCCGGAAGGCCTCAGGCCACGAGGATTTTCGACGCGGTTGGGGCGCGGGTATGGTGAAATTGGTAGACACGCCAGATTTAGGTTCTGGTGCCGCAAGGCGTGGGAGTTCAAGTCTCTCTACCCGCACCAGAACCGCCCCGCATCAAAACCGCCAGGAGTGCGGTCCGAGCCGGTTCTGGCTAAAGGATCGGCGCTCCTTGAAGCCGCGGCCGGTCTCACAAAGTTCCGGCGATGTGCTCATTGAAACCAACGGCTGTCTGAGCACCGCCGCCACGATATGAAGGTATGAAAATGCAGGTTACCGAAACGCTCGCTGAAGGGCTGAAGCGCGAAATCAAGGTTGTTATCCCCAAGCGGGATATGGAAGCGCAGCTCAACGTGCGCCTCGCCGACGCCAAGGACAAGGTCCGCATCAACGGTTTCCGTCCGGGCAAGGTGCCGATCGCCCATCTGAAGAAGATGTACGGCAAGTCGATCATGGCGGATCTCGTCAACGAGATCGTCCGCGAACGTCCGACCGAAATTCTTTCCGACCGCGGCGAGAAGTCGGCGACCCAGCCTTCGGTTGGCATGACCGAGGACGAGAAGGAAGCCGAAAAGATCCTCAACGCCGAGGTCGATTTCGAATTCACGCTCTCCTACGAAGTCATCCCGGACATCGAACTGCAGCCGACCGACGGTCTCTCCGTCATTCGCGAAGTCGTCGAAGTCACCGAAGACGAAGTCAACGAGCAGATCGAGAAGATCGCCGAAAGCGCGCGGACCTTCGAAACCAAGACCGGCAAGGCTGCCAATGGCGACCGCGTCACGATGAACTATCTCGGCAAGGTCGACGGCGTTGCCTTCGATGGCGGCGCTGCCGAAGATGCCGAACTGGTTCTCGGCTCGGGCCGTTTCATTCCGGGCTTCGAAGACCAGCTCGTGGGCGTCAAGGCCGGTGAGGACAAGACCATCACCGTGACCTTCCCGACCGAATATCCGGCCGCGAACCTCGCCGGCAAGGAAGCCACCTTCGACGTCACCGTCAAGGAAGTTGCGGCTCCCGCCGCTATCGAGATCAACGACGAACTCGCCTCCAAGCTCGGCATCGAATCCGTCGATCGCCTGAAGGAGATCGTCCGCGGCCAGATCGAAAGCCAGTACGGCAATGTCACCCGCCAGAAGGTCAAGCGTCAGATCCTTGACCAGCTCGACGGCATGTACCAGTTCGACACCCCGCAGACCCTCGTCGACGCCGAGTTCGACAACATCTGGCGCCAGATCAACACCGACCTGCAGCAGTCCGGCAAGACCTTCGAAGACGAAGAGACGACCGAGGAAGATGCGCGCGTCGAATACCGCAAGCTCGCCGAACGTCGCGTTCGTCTCGGCCTGGTGCTCTCCGAAATCGGCGAACAGGCCGGCGTCGAAGTGACCGAGGAAGAAATGCAGCGCGCCCTTTATGCGCAGCTCCAGCAGTTCCCGGGCCAGCAGAAGGAAATCCTCGATTTCTTCCGCAACACCCCCGGCGCTTCCGCATCGCTGCGCGCGCCGATCTTCGAAGAGAAGGTCGTCGACAAGCTGCTCTCCGAGATCAAGGTCACCGACAAGACCGTGACCAAGGAAGAGCTGATGGCGGAAGACGAAGAAGGCTCGGAAGGCGCTGAGAAGCCGGCCAAGAAGAAGGCCGCTCCGAAGAAGGCCGCGAAGGCCGAGGCTGCTGACGAAGCCGCCGAAGGCGAAGAAGCTGCCGCTCCGAAGAAGAAAGCTGCTCCGAAGAAGAAGGCTGCTGAAGACAGCGCCGAATAAGCTTCGCATTGATTGTGTAGAAAAGCCGGGTCGGCGACGACCCGGCTTTTTGTTGTGACGAAACCTCTCGAGTCCGCCGCCCATGATCCGTATCGAAAACATCAGCAAATCGAACAGCCACCGCATCCTCTTCATCGAGGCGGCCGCCGCGCTGAACCGTGGCGAGAAGATCGGCCTCGTCGGCCCGAACGGCGCCGGCAAGACGACGCTCTTCCGGATGATCACCGGTTCCGAAATACCGGACGAGGGGCAGGTCTCGGTCGAGAAGAATGTCACGATCGGCTATTTCAACCAGGACGTCGGCGAAATGGCCGGCCGCAGCGCCGTCACCGAGGTGATGGACGGTGCGGGTCCGGTGAGCGTCGTGGCCGCTGAACTGCGCGAGCTCGAAGCGGCCATGGTCGATCCCGACCGGCTCGACGAGATGGATCAGATTATCGAGCGTTACGGCGAGGTGCAGGCGCGTTACGAGGAGCTTGACGGCTATGGGCTCGAAGGCCGCGCCCGCGAAGTTCTCGCCGGCCTGAGTTTCACTCAGGAGATGATGGACGGCGATGTCGGCAAACTCTCCGGCGGCTGGAAGATGCGCGTCGCGCTCGCCCGCATCCTCTTGATGCGCCCGGACGTCATGTTGCTCGACGAACCGAGCAACCATCTCGATCTCGAAAGCCTGATCTGGCTGGAGCAGTTCCTCAAGGGTTATGACGGCGCGCTGCTGATGACCTCGCACGACCGCGAGTTCATGAACCGTATCGTCACCAAGATCATCGAGATCGACGGCGGGGCGCTCACCACCTATTCCGGCGACTACGGCTTCTATGAGCAGCAGCGGGCCCAGAACGAAAAGCAGCAGCAGGCCCAGTTCGAGCGCCAGCAGGCGATGCTTGCCAAGGAAATCAAGTTCATCGAGCGCTTCAAGGCGCGCGCCAGCCACGCCGCGCAGGTGCAGAGCCGGGTGAAGAAGCTCGACAAGATCGAGCGCGTCGAGCCGCCGAAGCGCCGCCAGGCCGTCGCCTTCGAATTCCAGCCGGCGCCGCGCTCCGGCGAAGACGTCGTCAACATCAAGAATGTCGCCAAGCGCTACGGCAGCCGTTCGATCTACGAGGGCCTCGATTTCATGGTCAAGCGTCGCGAGCGCTGGTGCATCATGGGCGTCAACGGCGCCGGCAAATCGACGCTGCTGAAACTGGTGACGGGCTCGACCGAGCCGGATGAAGGTAGCGTCGCGATCGGCGCCAGCGTCAAGATGGGCTATTTCGCCCAGCACGCCATGGATCTGCTCGACGGCGAGCTGACGGTCTTCGAATGGCTGGAGCAGCAGTTTCCGCGCGCGGGGCAGGGCTCGCTCAGGGCGCTTTCCGGCTGCTTCGGTTTTTCAGGCGACGACGTCGAGAAGAAATGCCGGGTGCTGTCCGGTGGCGAGAAGGCGCGTCTGGTGATGGCCGCGATGCTGTTCGACCCGCCGAATTTCCTCGTTCTCGACGAGCCGACCAACCACCTCGACCTCGATACCAAGGAGATGCTGATCAAGGCGCTGTCGGAATACGAAGGCACTATGCTGTTCGTCAGCCACGACCGGCATTTCCTCGCCGAACTGTCGAATCGCGTGCTCGAACTGACGCCCGACGGCATCCAGCGTTATGACGGCGGTTACACGGAATATGTGGAGCGCACCGGTTACGAGGCGCCGGGACTGAGAAGCTAAGGGCGAGGGACCATGTGATCCTCCGCCCAAGCGTCGCTTGGCCGGAGAATCAACCTTCCGTTAGGGCGGCTGTCATAAGAGGTTCTCGGCCTGCGTGGAATGCGTCGATTCGACGGTGCCGCCGCCGTGCCGACCCGCAACAGGAACGCTTTTCCGCCCAGTTTTGATTGTCTCACATGGCGTTTGATCTGAATCTGTTTTTGGGGTATCCATTTTCCCGCCGTAGCGATTTCTGGAATTATACCGCAGGGGGAGTATTCATGACGGCGAGCGATAAGGCCCTTCTCCGGCCGGCAATCGGTCTGGTTGGAATGATGTTCCTGTCGGCATGCACCTCGGCGCAGACGACGTCATCCATTTCGCCCGCCAGCACCACGGTGAAGCCGGCACCGATCTCCAAGAAACAGGTCTACCATTATACGCCGGCCGATCGCGACTGCATGAAGCGGGCAATGTATTTCGAATCGAAGCGGTCCAGCCGCGAGGGACTGATGGCGGTCGGTACCGTGATCATGAACAGGCTGACCTCGGATGCCTATCCGCCGACGATCTGCGGCATCGTCGCTCAGGAAAGGCAGTTCGCTCCGGGCGTGCTGACCCGCGCGGTCAGCGAAGAAACGGTGCCGGAACTCGATGCGGCCGTCGATGCGATCATTCGCGGCGAGCGGAACCCCGAGGTCAAGGACGCCATGTTCTTCCACACGGCCGGCCTGCGCTTCCCCTATCAGAACATGCATTATGTGACGGTTGCCGGCGGCAACGCGTTTTATGAGAAGCGCGACAGGGACGGAGAGCTGCAGACGCCGCCGCCGAAGGCTCCCGACGAATACGTGCTCGCGCTGGTGCAAAGCAACCCCGACCCGTTGAGCCTGATTCAGGCCAAGGAATTCGACGTCGCCTCCATTCCGACGACGAGCACGAATCAGGTGGTGGCGACGAATGTCCCGGTTCCCGTGGAACGGCCGGATCCTTTCGCAGCCCGTCCGGCAGCCACCCAGTCCGCAAGACCTGCCGCATCGCAGGTGGTGCTCGCCAGCTCCATGACCAACGAGTGGATGCTGCGTTTTGATGCCGGCAACGCCACGGCCCCGGCTCGGGCCCCGACGCCCACGCCGTCCCCCAAGCGCTCGCCGGCCGGAATCGACCGCTGATCCCCATTTCAGTTCCCTTTCCCGCAGTTTCGTGCCCCTGCGGAGCGTTTGTGTTGGGACGGTTCGCGTGCCAAAGGCGTCTAATATTGTCGGCATGGCGCGCGCTTTCCGTCGAATTAAATCGCAATAAATCGATTGCTACCCCGCAAGCTCATGGAACTTGTTATGCTGCCGTTCATTTTCTCTGGGGTAATTTGACTGCATGTCAGTCAATTTCGTTAAGCCATTAGGTTTGGCTGGGAGAGAGAGATGAAAGCGAAACAGTTCGTATTGTTGGCGGGTATGTCCGCTCTGCTTGTCGGAATGAGCATTCTGCCTGCGCCGGTTGCTGCACAGGGGGTTGAGTTCGACTTCGGAAACGGCGGAGTTCGGATGGGGCGGCCGTATGACGACGACAGAAGGTACTATCGCCGTGATGATCGCCGTGGAGATTGGCGTGACGATCGTGGCTACCGCCCGGGCTGCAGCCCCCGCGAGGCTTTGGCCGCCGCCTCAAGGTATTTGAACGATCCGCGCATCAATTCGGTACGCCGCGGCGTATACTATATTGACGGGTTCGGCAAACGAGGGGGGGCTCGTAACCGCCCGGATTCTGTCTATATCTCTGCAGCGCCTGGTTGCGCGCGCATATAAGTACTGGCCTGTCAGGCTCTATGACTCTGAGTGTGGGAACCTCCCCCACTAAACGTTATAGGGCTCATTCGGCCTTCTGCAGCTCGGCCGCCGCAGCATTGTCCTTGTCGTTCGCGCGCTGATAGGCTTCGCGAAGTGCGAGGCGGCCGAAATACTGTTCGAAGGCCGCGCGTTTTTCGATCGTGCCGAATTGCAGACCATAGCCGAGTTGCGAGCCGATATAGACGTCGGCCGCACTGAATGTGTCGCCGGCGATATAGGCGTTCGCGCGCACGGCGGATTCCAGCGTATTCATCACGTCCTGATAGGTACCGTAACCGATCATCCGCTCGCGTCCCTTCGGCACTTCGAAGCCGAGTGCGCGGTTGCTGACGGCAGCTTCCAGGGGACCGGCTGCAAAGAACATCCAGCGGTAATAGTCGGCCCGCTTGGCGGGGGCAGGCGCAAGGCCCGCTTGCGGAAAGGCGTCCGCCAGATAGGCGCAGATCGCCGCGCATTCGGTCACGACGGTCTTGTCGTGCATGATGCTCGGCACCTTGCCCATCGGGTTGACGCTTTTGTAGGCGTCACCCTTCATCGTCGTACCGAAATGCAGGATTTCGGTGCGGTAGGGAATGCCGACCTCTTCCAGCATCCAGCGGGCAATCCGGCCACGCGACATCGGGTTCGTGTATAGCACCAGATCGGTCACAGGCGTCTCCTCATTGTTCCTTATTTGTTCTAGTATTCCCTTGTCACAGAATCAAGACGGTCCGGAATTTACCGATTTCAGAGTGGCTTGCGATACTGGATGAAGCCGGAATTCCGTGCGACGCGGTCGTAGAGGCGCCGGGCTGTGGAATTGCTTTCGTGCGTCAGCCAGTAGAGCCGGCCGGCGTCATTTGCCCGCGCCAGATCGGCCACGGCCTCGATAAGCGCTTCACCGGCGCGCTTGCCGCGCTGGGTCTGTGCCACATAAAGGTCCTGAAGGTAGCACGTCCGGTCCGGCAGCCAGCAGGAACGGTGGAAGATCGCATGCGCGATGCCGATCATCCTGCCGGTTTCGTCGAAGGCGCCCAGCGCATGCATCGGTTCGGCGGGATCGTGGAAGCGGCTCCAGGTGAGGTCGTACATCTCCCGCGGCAGAACGGTCTCGTAGAAGTGGAGATAGGCCTCCCAGAGCGGCTCCCAGGCGGCGCGGTCGGATGGCTCGAGCGGGCGGACGATGGTGGTCATGGCAAACTTCCTCCCAAAAAAGAAACGGCGGAGATTGCTCCCCGCCGTCCAATGATTAGCCGATTTTTCGGACTTAGGAAGCCATGGCCACCCGGAGGTTCTCGTCGACCTTGTCGAGGAAGGCAGTGGTCGAGAGCCACGGCTGGTCCGGACCGATGAGCAGCGCCAGGTCCTTGGTCATGTAGCCGGCTTCGACGGTGTCGACGCAGACCGTTTCGAGCGTCGCGGCGAACTTTGCAAGGGCTGCATTGTCGTCGAGCTTGGCACGATGCGCGAGGCCGCGGGTCCAGGCGAAGATCGAGGCGATCGAGTTCGTTGAGGTCTCCTGACCCTTCTGGTGCTGGCGGTAGTGGCGGGTAACGGTGCCGTGGGCGGCTTCGGCTTCGACCGTGCGGCCATCAGGCGACAGCAGGACCGAGGTCATCAGGCCGAGCGAGCCGAAGCCCTGGGCGACGATGTCGGACTGGACGTCGCCGTCATAGTTCTTGCAGGCCCAGACGTAACCGCCGGACCACTTGAGAGCTGCGGCCACCATGTCGTCGATCAGGCGGTGTTCATAGGTGATCTTCAGTTCGTCGAACTGCGCCTTGAATTCGGCATTGAAGACTTCCTCGAAGATATCCTTGAAGCGACCGTCATAGGCCTTGAGGATGGTGTTCTTGGTCGACAGGTAGACCGGCCACTTGCGCATCAGGCCATAGTTCAACGAAGCGCGCGCGAAATCGCGGATCGATTCGTCAAGGTTGTACATGGCCATCGCCACGCCGGCGTCCGGTGCCTTGAACACTTCCTTCTCGATCACCTGGCCGTCTTCGCCGACGAACTTGATCGACAGCGTGCCCTTGCCCGGGAACTTGAAGTCGGTTGCCTTGTACTGGTCGCCGAAGGCGTGGCGGCCGACGACGATCGGCTTGGTCCAGCCCGGAACCAGGCGCGGTACGTTCTTGCAGATGATCGGCTCGCGGAAGATGACGCCGCCAAGGATGTTGCGGATCGTGCCATTCGGGCTCTTCCACATTTCCTTGAGGTTGAATTCCTTGACGCGAGCTTCGTCCGGAGTGATCGTCGCGCACTTGATGCCGACGCCGTGCTTCTTGATGGCGTTGGCAGCGTCGATCGTCACCTGGTCGTTGGTGGCATCGCGGTTCTCGACCGAGAGATCGTAATATTCGATGTCGAGATCGAGATAGGGAAGGATCAGCTTGTCCTTGATGAGCTGCCAGATGATGCGGGTCATCTCGTCGCCGTCGAGATCGACGACCGGGTTTGCTACCTTGATCTTTTGCATGGAATTCCTCTTGGACGTGGAAGGGACCGCAAGGTCCCGACGGGTGGACACCAGTGGGTGCGCTATAGCACCGCCGGGCCGGAACGCAAAGGCATTGAGGTCCTCATAAGCGGCTTTTGATGCGAGAAATCGCGGCGCCTTCGGAGCGGCGGATGATTGCCCTTGCCAAACCATATTGCCGGATTAATGTCCGCCCAAATCGCTCTCCAACAGCCGGATTTGATCTTATGCGGACCTTGCCGCTTGCTCTTGCTTTTTCCCTGATATCCACCTTTGCCGCTGCGGCTGATGTCACCGATCCCGTCAAAGAGGTGATGAAGATCACCGAAGACAACTGGAACACCTCCGATAGCGAATGGAAATACATTTTCGATGCGGATCCGCTGTCGCGCCTGTTCAGCAAGAAATTCCGCGGCGCCTATGCCGAGGCCGCCAAGCACCCCGCCTATGAGACCGAAAACAACCAGCCGGGCGATCCCTTCGGTTACGACGTGATAACCTCGTCGCAGGACGGCTGCCCGCTGAAGGAAATCAAGACGACGTCGGCACCGGGCGCCAACGGCATGACCGACGTTACGGTCACCTTCAAGATGTGGACCTGCGTCGAGGAGGCGGACGTGAAGGACAGCGTCAACGAACTGCATTTCGACATCATCCAGGAGGGTGGCAAGCCGGTCATCGACGATATCCACCGTGTCGCCGAAGGCGAGCGGGATTCGGTAATCGAGGAGATGCAGTCGATCGCCAAGGGCGAGTGACTGCGCTGGTGCCCGGCGGCGTATCGAACTGCCGGTCGCGGCCAGCCGGACCTATGCACGGTATCGCCAAACTTTATCCTGGCGATATATTCGCCGGCCAGAAGCGGGTGCGGGCACCCGCCTGGGGTGGTCGATGACGTTTGCCGCAAAGATCCGAGACTGGCTGCTCGCCAACGACCCGGCGCTCTCGCGCCTGCGCATGGCGGGACGCGTGACCCTGACCGTCGTCGCCTCGGTGGCCTGCCTTGCGCTCATCCACATCGCCGGGCTGGCACTGCCGACGATCGCCTACGGGCTTGCCATCATGCTCTCGATCGAGGGCGGCATCGCGGTGCGCGACCGGCTGCCGTCGGACCAGTTGACGACGCGGCTGATCGGCGGTGTCGCAAGCCTCGTCTGCGTCGGGCTGGCCGCGGCGCTGGAGGACTACCGTTATATCTCCGATCCGATGTTCCTGGTGGTGATCGCCTGCGCCACGGTCGGGCGCGTTTATGGCCCGAGGGGTTTTGCAGTCGGCATGTTCGCCTTCACGTCCTATTTCATGGGCGCCTATCTGAAGCCGAGGCTTGCCGATCTTCCGCTCGCCGTCATCGGTCCGGCGATCGCGATCGTCACCGGCCATCTGGTGCGCACCTATCTCCTGCCGGACGATTGGCGGCGCGATCTTCTGCAGTCGCTGGTGGCGATCCAGGGCAGGGTGGGCGACATCCTGATGAAGCTCGCGGTTCTGTCGAGCGGCGCCACCGTCTCGGACGGCGACCGGCGCGAGCTGCGCCAGCTCGAGGAGCGGCTGAAGGACGTGGTGCTGATGGCGGAAGGCTTTCTGCCGCGCACGGGGGACGGCACGATCGATCCGGAAGACGAGGCGGTCACTGCCCTGACCATGAAGATCTTCGACATGCATCTTTCCGCCGAAAGCGCGATCGTTCTGTCGTTCGAAGCGCTGCCGCCCTTCATGCTCGTCCACGCGCTGATCGAAGGCGAGCAGGAGATGGCTGAGAGGATCGCAGCCAGCCCGGCCGTCGCGGGCGACGACCGGGTGGCGGAAAGCGCCAGCGCGCTGATCTGGCTGCAGAAGGCGAGGACGGCGCTGGCGGAATCCATCGAGGAAGGGCGGCGCGACCGTTTCCGCTCGATCGACGGTCCCGCGATCTCACCGGCTCCAGCGAAGATCGATTTTTCGCTCAAGAATCCGGTGATGCGTTCCGCGGTGCAGATCACCGTCGCATCGGGCCTTGCGATGGTTTTCGGACTGATGCTGTCGCGCGATCGCTGGTTCTGGGCTGTTTTGACCGCCTTTCTGATCTTCACCAACACCAAGTCGCGCGGCGATGCGGCGATCCGGGCGTTGCAGCGATCTGTCGGCACCCTGCTCGGCATCGCGACCGGGCTCGTGCTGGCGACGCTGATCGGGGGGTATCCGCTGCTCGCCGCGCCGATCGCGCTGCTCTCCATCTTTCTTGGTTTTTATTGCCTGCAGATTTCCTATGCGGCGATGACCTTCTTCATCTCGATCGTGCTTTGCCTGATCTACGGCATGACCGGGGTGCTGACGCTTGACCTGCTGCAGCTCCGGATCGAGGAGACGCTGATCGGTGCGCTTGCGGGCACTGTCGTCGCCTTCCTCGTTTTCCCGGCATCGACCCGCTCGACTCTCGACCTGGCGCTCGGCCGCTGGTTCGACGGGCTGAACGAGCTGCTTGCGGCCGTGAAGGAGGGGAGAAGCGATTACGAGATCATCACGCTCTCCCGCAAGCTCGATGCCGCCTATCGCGAGGTGACGCTTGCCGCCCGCCCGCTCGGCACGACCTGGTCGGTGGTCACCCGGCCGGGCCAGGTCCGCCAGACGCTCGCCATCTTTCTCGGCGCCACCTATTGGGCGCGCATCTTCGCCCGCAACGCGGTCCAGGCGGGACGCAAGCCGGAAGGCGATGTGCTGGCCGCGCTGGAGGACACGTTACGCAATATCGACGCGCTTTCGCGCCGCGGCTCGGAATGTTTCGTGGTCAAGCGCAAGACGAGCAGAAGTGCCGGCCGGCATCTGCCGATCTTCAAGCATGGCAGCCGGGTCGGGGTCGAGATGATCGGCACAATGCTGGGCCGGCTTTATCCCTCAGCCGCATAAGACTTGCCGATTGCCCCGGGCACCGCTATTCCGGCCCCGGATCTGGATACGGAAACAGAAATGTCAGGCACCAACAGCGAGCGCGAACTCATAGCCGAAGGACCGGCGATCATTCTGGTCGAGCCGCAGCTCGGCGAGAATATCGGCATGGTGGCGCGCGCCATGGCCAATTTCGGCCTCGCCGAACTGCGCCTCGTCAAGCCGCGCGACGGCTGGCCGAGCGAAAAGGCCCGCTCGGCGGCGTCCAAGGCCGACCACGTGATCGACGGAACCAAGGTCTACGAGACGCTGGAGGAGGCGATCAGCGACCTCAACTTCGTCTATGCGACGACGGCGCGCGAGCGTTACGGTTTCAAGCCTGTGCGCTCGCCGGTGACCGCCGCCGAGACCCTGCGCACCAAATTCAAGGCCGGCGAGAAGACCGGCATCCTCTTCGGCCGCGAACGCTGGGGCCTCACCAACGAGGAAGTGGCGCTCGCCGACGAGATCGTCACCTTTCCGGTCAACCCCGCCTTCGCCTCGCTCAACATCGCCCAGGCCGTGCTGCTGATGTCCTATGAATGGATGAAATCCGGCATGGACGATCTTGCCGAGACGGTCTTTCTGCCGATCGAGCAGCGGCCCTCCACCAAGGAACAGGTCATTGGCCTGTTCGAGCATCTGGAAGAGGCGCTGGATGCCCGTAATTATTTCCATCCGCCCGCGAAAAAGCCAAGAATGATCGACAACCTCCGCGCCGTCATCTCGCGGCGGGGTTTTACGGAACAGGAGATCAGCGTGTTCCGGGGCGTCATCAACTCGCTCGACCGTTTTCCCCGCGGATGGTCGAAAAAGGACGGGCCGAAGCCTGAAAAGGCTGACCTGCCCGAAGGGGCATCTGGGGAGAATACGGGGAATGACGCAGACGAATGAATTAAAACCCGTGCTGATGTTCGATTCGGGCATCGGCGGGCTGACCGTGCTGCGCGAGGCGCGGGTGCTGATCCCGGAACGCGGCTTCATCTATGTCGCCGACGATGCCGGCTTTCCCTACGGCGACTGGGAGGAACCGGCGTTACGCGAGAGGATCATCACCCTCTTTGCCAAACTTCTCGACGAATACGATCCGGAAGTCTGCGTCATCTCCTGCAATACCGCCTTCACGCTGGTCGGTGCCGACCTGCGCGAAACCTTTCCGAAGATGACCTTCGTTGGCACCGTGCCGGCGATCAAGCCCGCCGCCGAACGTACCCGGTCTGGCCTCGTCTCCGTGCTTGCCACGCCGGGCACGGTCAAGCGCGCCTATACGCGGGACCTGATCCAGTCTTTCGCCACCCAGTGTCACGTGCGCCTCGTCGGTTCGCAAAATCTCGCGCGCATGGCGGAAGCCTATATCCGTGGCGAGACGATTTCCGACGAAGCGGTCCTGGCCGAAATCGCTCCCTGTTTCGTCGAGAAGGACGACCGCAAAACCGATATCGTCGTGCTCGCCTGCACCCACTATCCCTTCATGGCCAATGTCTTCCGCAGGCTGGCGCCCTGGCCCGTGGACTGGCTCGATCCCGCCGAGGCGATCGCCAGGCAGGCACGGCGAAAGGTGCCGCTGGTCGAGGGCGCAGAGCACCCCGACAACTACGACTTTGCCGTCTTCACCTCCGGCAATCCCGATTTCGCCACGAGACGCCTGATGCAGGGTTTCGGGCTGAAGGCGTGAGCGCCGTCGGGTAATGTGCCTTTTTTGCCACGGTTTTCTCGTGGCGGGTGCAATTCGCGATTGTGGGCTTGCTCATCGGAAGATCTCGTGTATCATCCACCCATTCCGCAAATCGAACACAGGAGGCGTGAAATGAAGTCCATTACCATTTTTATGCGCCTTTCCGGCGGAACGGCTATTTTGGCCTCGATGCGTAGCTCATCGATGCCGGCCGGCATGTGCTTTCAGACCGTATAAGTCTGGATTTCCGCCGTTTTTGGCACTTCTTCCATTGATCTGACGTGACCGGCTGACGAAGCGATTCACTCCGTTTTCTCGCCCGCATCCGCGCGTCTTTCTACATCTCAGAGGACCTGGTCGCGACATGCGCCGGGACGGAAAATCATGCGTGAATCACAATTTTTGGTTGTTGATACCCTTTCGGCTGCGGTTCATGACCTCTGCCGCGAACATGGGCTCTGGAAGACCGCACGTGCTTTGCTCTTCGCAGCCTGGAAACACCGTGAGGAGAAGAACCAGATCTCGGAACTTTCCAACCGGATGCGCCGCGATGTGGGGTTCCCCGAACTCGAGGACGAACGCCGAAATGTCCGGTTCAACCCTTGGGACATCCGGCTGTGAGAGGACCGGCATAGGGCCTCCGGCGGTTGCCGCCGGAGGCTCGCCTGCGGGGACGCGAGGGTTTGGGCTCAAGGAATGATGGTCGTATTTCGTAAACTTGGCTGTGACGACATGCCGGCCGCGGCTAAGGTTCATCGCATGTCCTTTGATAGGCGGCTGCCCTGGCTCGCTCGCCGTCACACGCCGGAGGAAGATCGCGGATATTGGAGCGGATATCTCTTCGCGACTTGCGCCATCTGGGGCGCCGAACGGGATGGCGTTTTGCTCGGCATCGTCGCCTTTCGCAAGGACTGGGTCGACCAGCTCTATATCCTGCCGAACGCACAGGGTGAGGGGATCGGCACCCGCCTTGTCGATATCGCCAAGACGGCATACCCACAGCTCTTTCTCTGGACCTTCCAGCGCAATACAGCTGCCCGCCGCTTCTACAAGACGCGTGGCTTCCTCGCGGTCGAGCAGACCGATGGCCGGGACAATGAAGAGAAGGAGCCGGACGTTCTCTATCGGTGGGTGCGTGAGGACTGAATAAAACACCGCTTGCAAACCGAAAAAATCGGTGGCTTGCTCCCTCCATTCTGTGGAGGAACATTCGCATGTCGCTTGAACACTGGCTCGCCTTCGTTGCCGCGTCCTCGGTTCTTTTGGCCATTCCGGGGCCGACCATCCTGCTCGTCATTTCCTACGCTCTGAGCCATGGCCGCAAGGTGGCATCGGCCACAGTCGCGGGTGTGGCGCTTGGCGATTTCACGGCGATGACCGCCTCCATGCTCGGTCTCGGCGCGTTGCTTGCGACCTCCGCGGCGCTCTTCACGGTGCTGAAATGGGTAGGCGCCGCCTATCTCGTCTATCTCGGTATCAAGCTGTGGCGCGCGCCCGTTTCCGAACGGGCCGACGAGGTGGACGAGGCAGAGGTGGCTTCGGCAAATCCTCTCCGGATTTTCCTCCATACCTACGTGGTGACGGCATTGAACCCGAAGAGCATCGTGTTCTTCGTGGCCTTCCTGCCGCAGTTCCTGGATTTGAGCCAGCCGCTGTTCTTCCAGATGGCTGTCTTCGAAGCGACCTTCCTGGTGCTGGCGACGCTGAACGCCACGCTCTACGGCCTGCTGGCCTCGATGGCGCGCAACACCATCCGCAAGCCGAAGGTCCAGCGGATCGTCAACCGCACCGGTGGTTCGCTGATGATCGGCGCCGGCCTGCTGTCGATCGGCTTCAAGCGCGCGGCCGCCTGAACTTTATCGGGGAGGGATAGCTGATGATCACCGGACGTTGCCATTGCGGCGAGACCGTTTTCGAGATCAGGGGTGAACTGCCGCAGGCGCTCACCCGCTGCACCTGCACCTTCTGCTCCAGGCGCGGCGCACTGCATGCCTATTACGAGCCGAAGCAGGTGAAGGTCACCGCCGATGCCGCGAGCGACAGGGTCTATCGCTGGAACTCGAAAATGGTGGCGCATCATTTCTGCGGCACCTGCGGCTGCACGACCTATAGCGACAGCCCGGATTTCCAGATGGACGGCACCTGGGACGGCAAGACCCGGCGTATCGGCGTGAATGCCCGCCTTTTCGACGATTTCGATGCCGAGGACTGGCCGCACACGGTCATCGACGGCCGGAATCTCTGGTAGGAGGAGAGATAGATGAGTGACGTCACCCTGCTTGCCTTTGCGATCGTCGCGTTCATCGGCATCGCCACACCCGGGCCGACCGTGCTGCTGGCCCTCACCAACGGCTCGCGTTACGGCCTGCGCCGCGCTCTGCCGGGCATGGCCGGCGCGATGATTTCCGACTTCGTGCTGATCGGTGCAGTGGCGCTCGGCCTCGGCGCGCTGCTGGCGGCCTCGGAATTCTGGTTCTCGGTCATCAAATGGCTGGGCGCCGGTTATCTCGCGTTTCTCGGGTTCATGCTTCTGCGCTCGAAAGGCTCGCTTGACGTAACGTCAGGCGATGCCGCCGCCGGCTCGGGTTCCGCTACGTCGATCTTCCTCAAAAGCTTCCTCGTCGCGGTCACCAATCCCAAGGGCTACCTGTTCTTCTCGGCTTTCCTGCCGCAGTTCATCGCGCCGGACGCGCCGCAGTTTCCGCAATATACGATCCTGGCGCTCGTTTTCGCCCTGATCGATTTCGCCGTCATGCTCGGTTACGCGCTGCTCGGCTCGCGGGCGGTGCACCTGTTGAAGAAGAAAGGCGCGCTCTGGCTGGACCGGCTCTGCGGCGGCGCGCTTCTGGCGCTCGCTGGTTCGCTGGCGCTTTACCGAAGGGCAGCTTCGTAAAAGGAGGGACATGATGTCGGATCCAGTGAAATCCGTGCGGCCGTTCCTGATGTTTCAGAACGGTCATTGCGAGGAGGCCATCACCTTTTACACGTCGGTGCTGCCGGCGGGCCGGGTCACCGACATCAGGCGCTACGGGCCGGGCGAGGCGGGGCCGGAAGGCAGCGTGTTCCGTGCCACCTTCGAGGTCGCCGGCCAGCAGGTGGTCTGCATCGACAGCCCCGTGAAGCATGTGTTCGATTTCACGCCCTCCTTTTCCTTTTTCGTGGAATGCGGAACCGACGAAGAGCTCGGGCGGCTGGCCGAAGCGCTGAGCGAGGATGGAATGTTCCTGATGCCGCTCGACAATTACGGTTTCAGCCGGAAATTCTGCTGGCTGCAGGACCGCTTCGGCATCTCCTGGCAGCTCAATTTCGAATAACCGCCAAAGGCCTGTGCATTTTCGATCTTGCCCGGCGAAACGAATCCCGATCTCTGTTAGGGTTCCGGAGTCGCGGCCTACAACGGTCACCGCGAAGAGACAGCATACGAGGTAAGTGCATTGCAGGTCGGTATCGATATGGGAATTGTGTCCGGGGGCGATCCGGCCAAGCTCGATATCGAGGAGCTTCTGGCGACGCGCCTGCTGGTGCAGGGAAATTCCGGCTCCGGCAAGTCGCACCTGCTGCGCCGCCTGCTCGAACAGTCCGCTCCTTGGGTACAGCAGGTGGTGATCGACCCCGAAGGCGATTTCGTCACGCTGTCGGAAAGATTCGGTCATGTCGTCGTCGACGGCGAGCGCACGGAGGCCGAGCTTGCCGGCATTGCCAACCGCATCCGCAAGAACCGCGTCTCCTGCGTCCTGACGCTGGAAGGCCTCGATCTCGAAGAACAGATGCGCGCCGCCGCCGCTTTCCTGAACGGCATGTTCGATGCCGATCGCGAATACTGGTATCCGGTCCTCGTCGTGGTCGACGAGGCGCAGATGTTCGCGCCGTCGGTCGGCGGCGATGTCTCGGAAGACGCCAGAAAACTTTCGCTCGGCGCCATGACCAACCTGATGTGCCGTGGCCGCAAGCGCGGGCTGGCCGGCGTCATCGCCACCCAGCGCCTCGCAAAGCTTGCCAAGAACGTCGCGGCGGAAGCCTCCAACTTCCTGATGGGCCGCACTTTCCTCGACATCGACATGGCCCGCGCCGCCGACCTGCTCGGCATGGACCGCCGCCAGGCGGAAATGTTCCGCGACCTGAAACGCGGCAATTTCGTCGCCCTCGGCCCGGCCCTGTCGCGCCGTCCGCTACCGATCGTCATCGGTACGGTCGAGACCTCCGCGCGCTCTTCCAGTCCCAAGCTGATGCCGCTGCCGGATGCGCCGCAGGATGTCGAGGACCTGATCTTCACGCCGGATCCGGAAGAATTCAGCCGGCCGATCGTCCGCCGGGCCCCGCCAGCGCCGCGGCCGACGACGGATATCCTCGCCGAATTGTCGCGCTCGACGCCATCAGCCGCGCCTGCACCGCAGGAGCAGCGCACTGTGCAGCCGGAATTGTCCGCCGAGGAGCGTGAGGAGCGGCTGTCCGCCGTGCTGTCGGAAATTCTCGACGATCTGCAATCGGCCTATCGTACGGATTCCATCCTCTACCAGGATTTTCTGGTGCGCGCCCGGATGCGGCGCCTGCCCGGACCGCCGCTGTCGCTCGGCGAATTCCGCCGCCGCACGGCGATCGCCCGCTCGGGCGTCGATGCGGAAACCGCTTCAGGCGAGGCCTGGGCGACGGCGCTCTCGCTGTCATCCGGCGTTTCGGATGATCTGCAGGGCGTTTTTCTCTTGATGGCGAAGGCGGCAATCGGCGGCGAACCATGTCCCTCGGACGCCCGGATCGCGCGGGCCTACGGCACCCATTCGGCGCGTCGCGCCCGCCGCCTGCTCGGTTATTTCGAGGAACAGGGCCTGATCGTCGTGCATGCGGATTTTTCGGGCAAGCGCATCGTCGCCTTCCCGGATCTGCAGGCGGAAACCGCGCCGGGCAGCGCCGACGCGCCCGATGAGGGCGAGGCGAGGATCGCCGCCGAATAGGCCCTCAGTGGATGTGAAAATGCGCTTCGACAGCCGCGGCGATAAAGGCCTGCCGCGCTTCCGAGGGTCTCGATTTTCCCTTCAGCGCCTCCTCGCAGACCTGTTCCGCGTGATGATGCTGACTGCCGTGATAGTCCGGCCAGAAGCGGTCGAGGACGGCCTTCGCCTCGCGTACCGTCTTGACGGTGCGGACCATGCCGGTTTCGGGATTTTCGATCCTGACCGGGCTGCTCCAGAGTTTCGATTTCATGACACGATACCTCCTTTCCATAAGATGGTGCTAATGCCTTGCCCCGTCAAAAAAGCCTTCAGACAGGCTTGCCGAAAGGTTAAGACGCAGGCGCTGTTGACATTTCCATGACATCCCCCTAAACACCGCGCCAACGCCGGGCTGCAAAGACCCGGTGTTTCACTGACATGTCCCGTGGTTTTCTCCGGACGCTTTCGTGAGAGACCTGTCAGAGCTCTTGAACCAGAGCTCAGAGGAGGGCGTGTTTCCTTGATCCGGTTTGGCAACAAACCGGTGTAACCGTTTGAGAAGGAAATACGATGAGCAAGCGCGAATCGTCCAAATACAAGATCGACCGCCGTATGGGCGAAAACATCTGGGGCCGTCCGAAGTCCCCGGTGAACCGCCGCGAATACGGCCCGGGCCAGCACGGCCAGCGCCGCAAGGGCAAGCTCTCCGACTTCGGCGTGCAGCTGCGCGCCAAGCAGAAGCTCAAGGGCTATTACGGCGACCTGCGCGAAAAGCAGTTCCGCGCCATCTATGACGAAGCCAACCGCCGCAAGGGCGACACTTCGGAGAACCTGATCGGCCTGCTCGAATCGCGCCTCGACGCGATCGTCTACCGCGCCAAGTTCGTTCCGACGGTCTTTGCTGCCCGCCAGTTCGTCAACCATGGCCACGTCACCGTCAACGGCGTTCGCGTCAACATCGGTTCCTACCGTTGCAAGGCCGGCGACGTCATCGAAGTCCGCCAGAAGTCGAAGCAGCTCGTCACGGTTCTCGAAGCCGTTTCGCTCGCTGAACGCGACGTTCCGGACTATATCGAAGTCGATCACAACAAGATGGTTGCCACCTTCGCCCGCATCCCGGGCCTGACGGACGTTCCTTACGCCGTCATCATGGAACCGCAGCTGGTCGTCGAATTCTACTCGCGTTGATGAAATGCCCTTCGGGGCGTTTCCGCGACACAAAAGAAAAGCCGCCTTTCGGGGCGGCTTTTTTCGTTCTGGCTTGTCTGGCGGGTCTTGAAGGAACTTCCCTTGAAGTCGCCTGACTTGGAGCCGCCTCACTTGGAGGCGGCTTTTTTCTTCTCTGTCGCGGCCTCGGTGGTCGCGGTCGTATCGAGCGGCTGCGCGGTTGCGACCGGTGCTTCCTTCGGGCCTTCGCCCATCCGGTTCCAGGCGTCGAGGCCGGCGATCTTGTAGGCTTCGGCGAGCGTCGGATAGTTGAACGTGTTCTCGACGAAATATTCGACGGTGCCCTTGAGGTTCAGCACGGCCTGGCCGATGTGCACGAGTTCGGTCGCGCCTTCGCCGACGATATGGACGCCGAGCAGCCGGCGGGTCTTGAGCGAGAAGATCAGCTTCAGGAGGCCGGTATCGAGGCCCATGATATGGCCGCGCGAGGTCTCGCGGAAACGGGCGATGCCGCATTCGTAGGGAATGCCGCGCTCCTTCATTTCCTCTTCGGTGAGGCCGCAGGTGGAGATTTCCGGCACGGCATAGATGCCGTAGGGGAAATATTTCTGCGGTTCCTTGGCGATCGCGCCGACGGCGACGCGGGCCGCGACGCGCCCCTGTTCCATCGAGGTCGAGGCAAGGCTCGGAAAACCGACGACGTCGCCGGCGGCATAGATGTTGGGAACCGACGTCTCGAAGGTTTCCGGATTGACCTTGAGGCGGCCGCGGCTGTCGGCCTCAAGGCCGGCTGCGGCGAGGTTCAGCGTATCGGTGGCGCCCATGCGCCCGGCTGCGAACAGAACCATGTCGGTGACGATGTGGCGGCCGCTGTCGACCTCCACCGAAACCTTG
Source organism: Hyphomicrobiales bacterium (assembly GCA_900471605.1). GTDB lineage: Bacteria > Pseudomonadota > Alphaproteobacteria > Rhizobiales > Rhizobiaceae > Neorhizobium. The sequence goes on from UCEY01000031.1 coordinate 197,893, forward strand.
CCGTCTGGCAGGCGCTCGACCTTTTCGGCCTTCTGGCCGAGCAGCAGCTTCATGTTGCGGTCGCGCAGCTGGTAGGTGAAGTCCTCGACGATCTCCTTGTCGATGAAGTCGAGCATGGTCGGCTTCGGGTCGATGACGGTCACGGCGGCATCCAGCGCGCTGAAGATCGTGGCATATTCGATGCCGATGACGCCGGCGCCGATCACGACCATGGACCGCGGCAGCTGTTCGATTTCCAGAAGCTCGTCGCTGTCGAGAACCGTCTTGCCATCGAAGGGCATGTAGTCGGGGCGGAAGGGTTTGGTGCCGACCGCGAGCAGGATCGATTTGCCCATGACATGCATCACGTCGCCGTCGTCCTTGGTGATCGCCAGCGTGTCGGATGTAACGAAGGTCGCCTTGCCGCGGATGCTCTGGACGCGGTTGCGGGCAAACTGGTGCTCCAGCACCTCCACTTCGTGATCGAGGGTGATCAGCAGGCGGCGGCGCAAATCTTCTGCGCTGATCTCCTGCTTGACCCGGTAGGCCCGGCCGTAAAAACCGCGCTCGCGCCAGCCCGAAAGGTTGAGCGCGGTTTCGCGCAGCGTCTTCGAGGGGATCGTCCCCGTGTGGACCGAAACGCCGCCGACCCTTTTGCCTTGTTCGACGACCAGAACCTTCTTGTCGAGTTTGGCTGCCTGAATGGCGGCACGGCGACCTGCCGGTCCGCTGCCGACGACGATGAGGTCGTATTGGTTCATGGGATGCTCCGCTCCGAAATCTTGCGGCCGCCGCGATGCAGCAGCACTCACGAATCCCTTTGTAGCCGCCTATTCTAAAGTTTTGATTGCGGCCCTCCAAGCCTCGACTGCAATTCCGGTGCATGAATTTTGTGCATTGCAAAAATTGCCGAAAAATTAACTTGACGGAGGTCGGCAAATGCCGTCCATTTGAACCAATTAGAAATTGGTACATAAAATGGTACAGGGGAAGGCGGGCGAGGCTCCCGACAATTCGAGCTACGCCCTGGATCGCTTGAGAGAGCTTTTGAGAGCCGGGGAGTTGGGTACGGAAGGCCGCCTGCCGACCGAGCGCGCCCTGACCGATATGCTCGGCATCAGTCGTCGCGCCGTGCGCCGTGCGCTGGAAGTGCTGGAATCCGAGGGCCTGATCTGGCGCCGCCAGGGCTCGGGCACCTTCATCGGCGAAAGGCCGAGCGACTGGAGCAACCATTTGGGCTCAATCGTCGCCGGCACTGATTTCATGGAGATCATGGAGGTCCGCTTGCGGATCGAGCCGCAGCTCGCCCAGCTCGCGGCCATGCGTGCCAAGCCGGCGGATATCGCCAAGATGCACGAGATCGCCTTGAAGATCATCGAAAGCACCGATGCCGACGCGCGCGAGCTGTGGGACGGGACGCTGCACCGGCTGATCGCCCAGAGCGCGGGCAACCAGCTTTTCCTGTCGATCTTCGATGTCATCAACCGTGTCCGCCAGGACGAGGCATGGCGGGCGATCCGCGAGCGTGCCCGGTCCAGCGGCAATGCGGTCAATATCTCCTTTGCTCAGCACCAGAGCATCATCGAGGCGATTGCCGCCCGGGATCCGGTGCGGGCAGGGGAGGCGATGCGCGAACATCTGCTGATGCTCCAGGAGCGCCTGATCCGGGCGACATCCCTCAGCCCTACAGAAGAGGGGCCGCTGAGCCAGGTAAGCTGAACAGTCGCCCCCCGCGGCAGCCACCACCAGAAGCCGGAAAACCGGCCAAGACTAAAAACAGGAACCTAAAAAGAGAGGAATATTGATGATGATGCGACTTACCAGGCTCACGACCGCCCTGCTGGCGGGCGCGCTTTTCGCCTTCCCGGCGCTTGCGGTCGATTTGCGCATCGGCCTGCAGGACGATGCCGACGTTCTCGATCCGGCCCAGTCCCGCACCTTCGTCGGCCGTATCGTCTATACGGCCCTGTGCGACAAGCTGGTCGACGTATCGCCGGACCTGAAGATCGTTCCGCAACTCGCCACCGAGTGGAAATGGTCCGCCGACGGCAAGGAACTGACCATGAAGATCCGGCAGGGCGTCAAGTTCCACGACGACACGCCGCTTGATGCCGCAGCCGTCGTCGCGACCATCGAACGCAACATGACCCTGCCGGAATCCCGCCGCAAGAGCGAGCTGACCTCGGTCGCCAAGGTCGAGGCGACCGGTCCGCTGGAAGTCAAGTTCACGCTGAAGGCCCCGGACGTGACGCTGCTCGCCCAGCTTTCCGACCGCGCCGGCATGATCGTCTCGCCGGTCGCCGCCAAGGCGCTCGGTGCCAATTTCGGCTCCAAGCCGGTTTGCGCCGGCCCGTTCAAGTTCGTCGAGCGCGTCCAGCAGGACCGCATCGTGCTCGAAAAGTTCAAGGATTACTGGGATAAGGACAAGATCTTCGTCGACAAGGTCACCTACCTGCCGATCCCGGATACGACCGTGCGCCTCGCCAACCTGCAGTCGGGCGATCTCGATTTCATCGAGCGCCTCGCGCCGACCGACGTTGCCGCCGTCAAGGGCAATTCGGGCCTGAAATACGACGCGACCGTCAACATCGGCTACATGGCGCTTTACGCCAATATCGGAAACGGTACGCGCGCCGACAATCCGTTCGGCAAGGACAAGCGCCTGCGCCAGGCCTTTTCGCTGGCGATCGACCGCAACGCGATGAACCAGATCGTTTATGAAGGGACCGCCGTCGGCGGCAACCAGCCGTTCCCGCCGAACAGCCCGTGGTTCAACAAGGCGCTTCCGGTTCCGGCCCGCGATGTCGCCAAGGCCAAGGCCCTCATCAAGGCCGCCGGCTTCGACCGCGTCCCCGTCGAACTGCAGATCCCGAACAATCCGGTCGCCCAGCAGATGATGCAGATCCTGCAGGCGATGGTCGCCGAGGCCGGCTTCGACGTCAGCCTGAAGTCGACCGAATTCGCGACGCTCCTCGACGAACAGACCCGCGGCAACTATCAGCTCAGCCGCTCCGACTGGTCCGGCCGTGTCGATCCCGACGGCAACATCCACCAGTTCATCACCTGCAAGGGCGGCATCAACGATACCAAGTATTGCAACGCCGAAGTCGACAAGCTGCTCAACGAAGCGCGCGCCTCGACCGACGATGCGGTCCGCAAGCAGAAATACGATGCGGCTTCCGTGATCCTCAACGAAGACATGCCGATCATCTATCTCGGCCATCAGTCGTGGATCTGGGCTTACAAGAAGAACGTCACAGGTTTCGTGCCCAGTCCTGACGGCATGATCCGCCTGCAAGGCGTCAAGAAGGGCTAACGCTCCCGTGCCGCATGGGAGTGGACCCATGCGGCACTTTTCCCGCATCACTTTGTGACAACACTGCTCAACGGGGGACGGCGTCATGCCTGTCTACATCGGAAAGCGTCTGCTGGTCGCCATCCCGACCTTGCTGATCATCTCCATTTTCGTCTTTTCACTGCAAAAGCTGTTGCCGGGTGATCCCATTCTGGCCATGGCCGGCGAGGAGCGCGATCCCGCGGTCATCGAATTCCTGCGCGACAAATACCGGCTCAACGACCCGGTCGTCGTGCAATATTTCTACTGGCTCGGTGGCGTTCTGACCGGCGACTTCGGCATTTCGCTGCGCACCAACCAACCGGTCCTGGAACTGATCCTCCAGAAGCTGCCGGTGACGATCCAGCTTGCGGTGATGGCGATGTTCTTTGCCATGTTGATCGGCATTCCGATCGGCATCCTGGCGGCGGTCAGGAAAAACACCTTCATCGACTACCTCGCCAACGTGCTGGCGCTCACCGGCCTGTCGATCCCGAACTTCTGGCTCGGCATCATGCTGATCCTGCTGATCTCGGTGCAACTCGGCTGGCTGCCGGCCTCCGGTTACGAGTCGATCTTCGTCGATCCCGTCCGGTCCCTGCAGACCATGGTCATGCCGGCCTTCGTTCTCGGCAATGCGCTCGCCGCGACCCTGATGCGCCATACCCGCTCGGCAATGATCGGCGTGCTCAGCGCCGATTATATCCGCACCGCCCGCGCCAAGGGCCTGTCGCCGCGCGAAATCATCCTGAGCCACGGTTTCCGCAATGCGCTGCTGCCGGTGGTGACCCTGTCGGCGCTGCTGTTCGGCGAGTTGCTGGCCGGCGCGGTCCTGACCGAACAGATCTTCACCATTCCGGGCTTCGGCAAGCTGATCGTCGATGCCGTGTTCAACCGCGACTATGCGGTCGTGCAGGGCGTCGTGCTGTGCACGGCGGTCGGCTTCATCCTGATGAACCTGTTTGCGGACATCCTCTACGTCCTGCTCAATCCGCGTCTGAGGGCCGCCCTATGACCACGATCGATCAAGCGCCGCCCGTCGCGGCGGTAAAGCGCGACAAGAGCCGCGCCTGGCGCAAGATGAAAAGGAACAGGAGCGCGCTTGTCGGCGCCGTCATCGTCCTGTTCTTCGCCATCCTGGCGGTGAGCGCGCCGATCCTGCCGATCATCGATCCCGTCGCCACCAGCTGGACGGCGATCCGCAAGGCGCCCTCGGCCATGTACTGGCTCGGCACCGACGATCTCGGCCGCGACATCCTGTCCCGCATGATCTGGGGCGCGCGGGCGTCGCTGATGGCCGGGGTGTTTTCCGTCGCCATCGCGGTCGGCATCGGCGTGCCCTTCGGCCTGATCTCCGGTTATTTCGGCGGCTGGGTGGATATGGTGATCTCGCGCATCACCGAGGCACTGCTCGCCATGCCCTTCCTGATCATGGCGATCGCGCTTGCGGCGTTTCTCGGCCCGAGCCTGCTGAATGCGATGATCGCCATCGGGCTGTCGGCAATGCCGATCTTCGTTCGGCTGACCCGCGGCCAGGTCCTGGCCGTCAAGACCGAGGACTATGTCGAAGGCGCACGTGCCGTCGGCCTGAATCATTTTGAAATCATCGTCCGTTACATCTTGCCCAACGTTTTCGCCCCGATCATCGTCCAGGCGACGCTGACGATCGCAACCGCGATCATCGCCGAGGCGAGCCTTTCCTTCCTTGGCCTCGGCCAGCAACCGCCGGCCCCCTCCTGGGGCTCGATGCTGAACGTTGCCAAGAATTTCCTGAGCCAGGCTCCCTGGATGGCGATGTGGCCGGGTGCGGCGATCTTCCTCGTCGTTATCGGCTTCAATCTTCTCGGCGATGGTCTGCGCGATGCGCTGGATCCCCGCGAAGCATGATGGCCGTGCGAAACAAGATCTGAAAGGAACCATACCCATGACTGAATTCACCACACGGCCGGAAATCCTCGGCACTTTCGGGGTCGTCACCTCCACCCACTGGATCGCCTCTTCCGTCGGCATGGCCATCCTCGAAAAGGGCGGCAACGCCTTCGATGCGGCCGTCGCAACCGGCTTTGTCCTGCAGATCGTCGAACCGCATCTGTGCGGCCCGGGCGGCGACATGCCGGCCGTCTTCTATTCGGCGAAGAAGGACAAGGTCGAAGTCATCTGTGCGCAGGGGCCGGCGCCGGCCGGCGCGACCATCGAGCATTACACGTCGGAAGGCCTGAAACTGATCCCGGGTGACGGCCTGCTGGCAACGGTCATCCCCGGTGCCTTCGACGGCTGGATGCTGATGCTGCGCGACTATGGCACGATGAGCGTCCGCGACGTGCTGGAGCCGGCGATCTATTACGCCGAGCACGGCCATCCGGTGCTCGCCCGCGTTTCCGCCACCATCAAGGGGTTGGCCAGCTTCTTCGAGACGGAATGGCCGACCTCCTACGCGACCTGGTTGCCGGGTGGCGTGGCTCCCGAGGCGCAGAGCAATTTCAGGAACCCGGTGCTTGCCGATACCTGGAAGCGCATCATCGCCGAGGCCGAAGCCAGGACCGGCCGCGAAAACCAGATCGAGGCCGCCCGCGACGCCTTCTACCGCGGTTTCGTGGCCGAGGCGATCGACCGTTATGCCTTGACGACCGAAGTCATGGATGCGAGCGGCGCCCGCCACAAGGGCGTCCTGACCGCCGACGACATGGCGAATTACAAGGCGACCGTCGAGGCACCGCAGACCTATGACTATCACGACTGGACCGTCGCCAAGACGCCGGCCTGGGGGCAGGGACCAGTGCTTCTGCAGTCGCTGGCGCTGCTGAAAGGCATCGACCTCTCGGCGATGGATCCGGCGGGACCGGATTTCGTGCATGTCGTCGTGGAAGCCATGAAGCTCGCCTTCGCCGACCGCGAAGTCTATTACGGCGATCCGGATTTCGCGCAGATCCCGACCGAATACCTGCTGTCGGAAGGCTATAACGCCGAGCGCCGCAAGCTGATCGGCAGCCGAGCCTCGCTCGAACTGCGTCCCGGCCGGGTGCCCGGTTACGACCACCAGTTCGACCTCACCATGGGAATGCTGGCGGAAGTCAGCGGCAAGGGCGCCGTCTACGAGCCGACCATGTCGCACCTCACCGAAAAGCGCGGCGACACCGTCCATATCGATGTCATCGACCGCTGGGGCAACATGGTCTCGACCACGCCGTCCGGCGGGTGGCTGCAATCCTCGCCGATCGTGCCGGGCCTTGGTTTTGCGCTGAACTCCCGCGCCCAGATGTTCTGGCTGAAGCCCGGCCTGCCGACCTCGCTCGAACCGGGAAAGCGCCCGCGCACGACGCTGACGCCGTCGCTGGCCTTGCATCAAGGCCGTCCGACGCTGGTGTTCGGCACGCCCGGCGGCGACCAGCAGGACCAGTGGCAGCTGCCGTTCTTCCTGCGTTACGTCCACCACAAGCCGAACCTGCAGGCGGCGATCGACATGCCGCTGTTCCACACCACGCATTTCCCCGGCTCCTTCTATCCGCGCACCAGCCAGCCGGGGAACATCATGGTGGAAAGCAATATCGGCGCCGACGTGCTCGCCGAACTGCGCAGCCGCGGCCACCAGATCACCGTTGCCGATCCCTGGAGCGTCGGCCGCCTGACCGCCGCGCGCCGCGATGCGGACGGCCTGATGCGGGCAGCGGCGACGCCGCGCCTGATGCAGGCCTATGCGGTGGGGAGGTAAGCCATGACCTGGTCGATCGTCGCACGCGATCCGCAGACGGGTCATTTCGGAATTTCCGTCGCCAGCCGTTTCTTCGCGGTCGGCGCCGCCGTGCCGCATATCAAGGGCAGGGTGGGGGCGGTCGCCACCCAGGCCTTCGTCAGCCCGCTCTATGGCACCGACGGACTGAAGCTCCTGGAGGAAGGCAGATCGCCGGAAGAGATCATCGAGGCGCTGACCGCTCGCGACGACGGCCGCAGGCAACGTCAGTTCCACCTGATCGACGTCCAGGGCCGCAACGCTGCCTATACCGGCGAAATCTGCGTCGATTGGGCGGGCCATCTCGTCGACGACAACGTCTCCGTTGCGGGCAACATGCTGGCCGGGCCTCAGGTGATCGCCGAGACGCTCAGGGTCTACAAGCAAAAGGCGGCCGAGGGCGCACCGCTCGCCGAACGCCTGCTCGCTGCCATGGATGCCGGAGAGGCAGCCGGCGGAGACAAGCGTGGCAGGCAATCCGCCGCGATGGTTCTCTACCGCGACCAGGATTACCCCTGGCTGCGCATCAACGCCGACGACCACACCGATCCGCTGGGGGAGTTGCGCCGGCTTTATGCCGTGGCGCAGGAGCGTTTCCTGCACGTCGCCGAAACCATGCCCACCCGCGAAAACCCGCACGGCATGATCGACCGCCGTGTCATCGACCAGAAGATCGCCGAACTGGAAGCCGCCCGCGAGGCGGAAGGCCGCGCGTCCGCCTCCTTTGCCACCCCGTGGAAGCCCCAATGACGGAAGCCCCCAACACGGAAGCCCCTAAGACGGAAATCCCGATGACCGAGAAACCTGTTCTGTCCGTCCGAAACCTGACGACCTCCTTCCTTGTCGACGGCGAATGGAAAAGCGTCGTCCGCGACGTCTCCTTCGACGTGCACCCCGGCGAGACGGTGGCGATCGTCGGCGAAAGCGGCTCCGGCAAGAGCGTCACCTCGCTGTCGATCATGCGGCTTCTGGCAGCCAATGTGAGCCGCATCGAAGGAAGCATCATGCTTTCCGGCAGGGATCTCCTGTCTATCTCCGAAAAGGAGATGCGCGGCGTGCGCGGCAACGACGTCTCGATGATCTTCCAGGAGCCGATGACCTCGCTCAACCCGATCTTCACGATCGGGCGGCAGATCTCGGAAGTGCTGACGCGCCACAAGGGATTGACGAAATCCCAGGCGCGCGCCGAAACCGTGAGGCTTCTCGAAAAGGTCCGTATCCCGAATGCCGGCGCCCGCTTCGACGATTACCCGCACCAGTTTTCGGGCGGCATGCGCCAGCGCGTCATGATCGCCATGGCCCTGGCTTCGAAACCGAAGCTGCTGATCGCCGACGAACCGACAACCGCGCTCGATGTCACCATCCAGGGACAGATCCTCGACCTGATCAAGGTATTGCAGGAAGAAGAGGGCATGTCGGTGCTCTTCATCACCCATGACATGGGCGTAGTCGCCGAGATCGCCGACCGCACCATCGTCATGTATCGCGGCGAGGCGGTCGAAAGCGGCCCGACCGAGGAGATTTTTCACCACGGCAAACATCCCTACACCCGCGCGCTTCTTTCCGCCGTGCCGCGGCTGGGCTCCATGCAGGACCGCAAATGGCCGACCCGTTTCCCGGTCGTCGACATCAATACCGGCGAAACGGCCGAGCCCAAGGAAGTCGCAGGCACCGTCGATACGCGAAAAACCCCGGTTCTGGCGGTGAAGAACCTCGTCACCCGCTTCGCGGTTCGCTCCGGCCTGTTCGCGACGCAGACCGGCGCCGTCCACGCGGTCGAGAACGTGTCCTTCGAACTCTTCCAGGGGGAGACATTGTCACTGGTCGGTGAATCCGGCTGCGGCAAGTCCACGACCGGCCGCTCGATCATGCGGCTGATCGAGCCGACGGGCGGTGAGGTGGCGCTCGACGGTTATGATGTCCTGCGCCTCGACCAGACGGGCCTGCGCGACATGCGCAAGACCATCCAGATGATCTTTCAGGATCCGTTCTCGTCGCTCAATCCGCGCATGACGGTCGGGGCGGCGATCTCCGAACCCTTCGTCAAGCACAAGCTCGGCAATGCGAAGGAAGCCAAGGAAAAGACCGCCGATCTGCTGCGCAAGGTGGGGCTGTCGCCGGACATGGCGGGCCGCTATCCGCACGAGTTTTCCGGTGGCCAGCGCCAGCGAATCGCCATTGCCCGGGCGCTCTCGCTCGACCCGAAGGTGATCGTCGCCGACGAAAGCGTTTCCGCGCTCGACGTGTCGATCAAGGCGCAGGTTTGCAACCTGCTGCTTGACCTGCAGCAGAGTTTGAACCTCGCCTTCCTGTTCATCAGCCATGACATGGCGGTGGTCGAACGGGTCAGCCATCGGGTAGCGGTGATGTATCTCGGCGAGATCGTCGAGATCGGTCCGCGCGCTGCGGTCTTCGACAATCCGCAACATCCCTATACCAAAAAGCTGATGGCAGCCGTGCCGGTACCGGATCCGGCCCGCCGCGGCATCCGACGGGGCATTTCCAACGACGAGCTGAAAAGCCCGGTCCGCGGCATGGATTACCGGCCGCCCAAGCGCGAGTATCGCGAGGTTTCCGCCGGCCACATGGTGCAGGTGGCGTGAGGGCGGGCAGCTACTTGGCCGCCCTGCGGCTCGCGATCAGCGCCTGCAACCGTTCTTTGTCGTCGGCGGTCGCCGGATTGAAAATGACGAGGCCGAGGTCCGGCCGTCCATCGATGGCAAAGGAGGAGTATTCGAGCGCGAGGTCTCCGGCCGTTGCATGGCGGATGTGCTTGAGACCTTCTCCGTAGTTTTGAACCGCGTAGTCTCTCCATATGGCTGCGAATTCCGGGCTCAAGCTGCTGATTTCGGCCACCAGCGCCTGGACCATTTCGGTATTTCCGGCACGTGCCGCTTCCGAGCGGAAAGCCGCGACGGCGCATCGGGCATCTCTTTCCCAATGGATCATATGCGCGCGGGCGGGTGATTTGCCGAAGAGAAGTTTGAGGATGTTGCGCTCTTCCGGCGCAAGCTTGGCGTAGTCGGTCAGTGTGATCGTCGCGGCATTGTTCCAGGCGACAACGTCCCACAGGGCGGTCCTGACAAGGGCCGGGCTGAACTCCAGCGAATCCAACATTCGTTGCAACTGCGGCGTGATCGGTTCGGAATGCTGGTATCGGACCTCGGGCGGTCTGTGCTGCGCCAGCAGAAAAAGGTGCTCGCGCTCGGCGTCGTTCAGCGACAGCGCCTTGGCAAGCCTGTCCAGCACATCCGCCGAGGGCGCGCCGCCGCGGCCCTGTTCGAGCCAAGTGTACCACGTGGCGCTGACATTGGCGCGCTGCGCCACCTCCTCGCGCCTGAGACCCGGCGTGCGCCGGCGTGTCGCGGGAATGCCGAAGGCGGCCGGGCTGAGTTTCGCGCGGCGGTCCTTCAGATAGTTTCCGAGAAGGTTGTCGTCCTCGAGTGTCGGCATGCTCAGCCTGTTAGTGTCTATACCGGTAAAACGTCACGACTTTTTCGCCATTCGGAAAACCCTATCACAGCCTCGTCAGACAACTGAAGAGGACTATCATGCGTGTTTTTGTAACCGGCGCGACCGGCTTCGTCGGCTCAGCCGTCGTCGGGGAACTGATCGGTGCGGGCCATCAGGTCCTGGGCCTTGCCCGCTCCGATGCTTCCGCCGCCGCACTTGCGGCCGCCGGTGCCGAGGTGCATCGCGGCACCCTGGAGGATCCGGACAGCCTGAAGAGCGGAGCGGCCGCCTCCGATGCCGTCATCCATGCCGGCTTCATCCACGACTTCTCCAAATTCAAGGAGAATTGCGAGATCGACCGGGTCGCCATCGAAGCGCTCGGCGAGGCACTCGCCGGCACCGACCGCCCCCTGATCGTCACGTCTGCAACTGGCCTGCTGTCGCCGGGCCGGCTGGCGACCGAAGAGACGCCGCCTGCCCATGGCTCCCCGGTTCCCCGGGTTTCGGAACAGACGGCATTTTCGGTGACATCGGGTCCGCGCGTATCGGTCATCCGCCTGCCGCCCTCGGTTCATGGCGACGGCGACCACGGCTTCGTTCCGATCCTCATCAATTTGGCCCGTCAGAAGGGCGCCGCGGCCTATGTCGGCGAGGGGCTCAACCAGTGGCCTGCGGTGCACCGGTTCGATGCTGCCCGCCTCTACAGGCTCGCGCTGGAGAAGGGTGTTGCTGGTGCCCGCTATCACGCTGTTGCCGAAGAGGGCATTCCGTTCAAGGATATTGCAGGTGTGATCGGAAAACGCCTGAACCTGCCGGTCGTCGCAAAATCCCGTGAAGAGGCCGCCGAACATTTCGGCTGGTTCGCGCATTTCGCGGAAATCGACAACCGGGCTTCGAGCGCGGCGACACGGGGGCAGCTCGGCTGGGAACCTACCGGACCCGGGCTGCTTGCCGATCTCGACCGGGAAGTCTACTTCGCCGGTTGAGGCGAACTCAGATCAGCCTGAGACCCTTCAAGCTGACATGCCCATCCTTGCCGATGATGATGTGGTCGTGCACCGTGATGCCGAGAGGCTTTGCGGTGTCGACGATCGTCTTCGTCATGTCGATGTCGGCGCGCGACGGCGTCGGATCGCCGCTCGGATGGTTGTGGACGAGGATGATCGCGGTCGCCGATAATTCGAGCGCCCGGCGCACCACTTCGCGGGGATAGACCGGGGTGTGGTCGACGGTTCCGTGACCCTGCACTTCGTCGGCGATCAGCGCGTTGCGCTTGTCGAGGAACAGGATGCGGAATTGCTCGCGGGGCTCGTAGGCCATCACCGCATGGCAATAGTCGATCACCGAAGACCAGGACGACAGGACCTGCTTGCCGCGCAGCTCGCTTTTCAGCATCCGCTGGCCGACGGTCGCCACAAGCTTCAGGTCGAGCGCCACCGCTTCGCCGACGCCCTTGACCTCCTGCAGCAATCCGAGCGGTGCGCCGAACACGCCCGCAAGGTTGCCGAACCGGTCGATCAGCGCCTTGGCGATCGGCTTGGTATCGCGGCGGGGGATCAGCCGGAAAAGGATCAGTTCGAGGATTTCGTAGTCAGCAAGTGCCGTGTCGCCGTGATCGCGATATTTGGTGCGAAGCCGCTCGCGATGACCATGATAATGGGCGGCCGGCTCGTCCCTGTCGGATGGTGGTGGCTTCTTGAGCGCCTTGGGCTTGGTCATCTGTTCGGCGAAAAAGCCGCGCTCATCCTCGATGAAGGACGTTTGTTCGTCCGGCGGAAGAGCAGGGCGGTTGGCCATCCGTTACCTCGAAAGCGGCGGCAGGCCGGGCCGGTCGAAGCCTCCCGGCGAGAGCGTGAAGATCTCGCAGCCGGTGGCGGTGACCCCGATCGCATGTTCGTATTGCGCCGACAGCGACCGGTCGCGCGTAACGGCCGTCCAGCCGTCGGAAAGCACCTTCACATGCGGCTTGCCGAGATTGATCATCGGCTCGATGGTGAAGATCATCCCTTCCTTCAGTTCCGGGCCTTCGTCGGCGCGGCCGTAGTGCAGGATGTTCGGGGAGTCGTGGAAAAGACGCCCGACGCCATGGCCGCAGAAATCGCGCACCACCGAGCAGCGCTCCGATTCCGCATAGGTCTGGATCGCCTCGCCGATCGCACCGGTCCGGGCGCCGGGACGAACCGCCTCGATGCCGCGCATCAGGCATTCGTAGGTGACTTCGAGCAGGCGCTCCGAAGCGCGCTTGATCTGCCCCACCGGATACATGCGGCTCGAATCCCCATGCCAGCCGTCGAGGATGTAGGTGACGTCGATATTGACGATATCGCCTTCGCGCAGCGGCTTGTCGTCCGGAATGCCGTGGCAGACCACGTGGTTGATCGACGTGCAGGAGGATTTCGTGTAACCCCGGTAGTTCAGCGTCGCCGGCAGGGCGCCATGGTCCATGCCGAATTCGAAGACGAAGCGGTCGATGGCATTGGTGGTGACGCCGGGCTGCACGATCGAAGCAAGCTCGTCGAGGCAACGCGCCGTCAGCAGGCATGCCTTGCGCATGCCGGCGAAGTCTTCCGCCGTATAGAGCCGGATCGCACCCGTATTCTTCAGGGGGGCGGAAACCGCCTCGATATAGTTGACCATGGTTCTTTTCTCGCAATCTCTCCGTTCATAAAACAGCGGAGCCCCGTTCGTCCATCGCGATCAGCCCCGCCGGCGCGATTTCCTCCGGCGAAACGCGGCAATGGACCGCATAGGCCTCGACGCCACGAGCCCTGGCACGCTCGAAGGCGAGCGCGTAGAGCGGATCGAGGTCGCCACAGATGCGGAAACGCGAGCAGTCGTGCCGCTGGATGAGATAGACCATTACCGCCCGGTGACCGGCCTGCGCCATGTCGCCCAGTTCCTCCAGATGTTTGGCACCGCGTTTGGTGACCGTATCGGGAAATTCCGCCAGTCCGGGTTCGCGGCAGAAGTGCACGTTCTTCACCTCCACATAGGCATTCGGCAGCTCGCCGCCCAGAAGCAGGAAGTCGATGCGGGAATTTTTGCCATAACGCTGTTCGCGCAGGATCGTCTGGTAGCCGGCAAGGCTCGGAATGAGCCCGGCGTGGATCGCCTCCTCTGCAAGCCGGTTCGGCAGCCCGGTATTGATGCCGACGCGCTCGCCGTCCACTTCGACCATCTCGAACATATGCCGGTATTTGCGTGTCGGGCTGTCATGCAGCGACACCCAGATCTTCGAGCCGGGCGTCGTGAGGCCGCGCATCGAACCGGTATTCGGGCATGAGCCGGTAAACGGCGTGCCGTCCTCCAGCACGGCGTCGAACAGGAAACGCTTGTAGCGTTGGATCAGGGTCGCAGGCACCAATGGGGGATCGAAGCGCATCTGTGAATAAGGTTCAGACGCGTTCCAGAACATAGGTGCCGGGTGCGTCGGCGATCGCGTTCAGCGCCTTGCCGCCAGGCTTGCGGGCCGGCACGCGGCTGTCGTCCTTGGCTTCGACCCAGGCATGCCAGTGCGGCCACCAGGATCCCTTGTGCTCTTCGGTACCCGTCATCCAGTCCTCGTACTGGCCTTCGGCCTTGCCGCCGGTCCAGTACTGGTACTTCTGCTTGTCGGGCGGATTGACGACGCCGGCGATATGGCCGGAACCGGTCAAAACGAAATCCACCGGCCCTCCGAACAGCGACGACCCGAGAAACACCGATTTCGGGGGCGCGATATGGTCTTCGCGAGTGGCAAGATTGTAGATCGGGATCTTGATGTCCTTCAGCGAGATCGTCTTGCCGGCAAGTTTCATCTCGCCCTTGCTCAGGTTGTTGTCGAGATAGCAGTTGCGCAGGTAATAGGCGTGGTTGGCGGCCGCCATGCGGGTGCTGTCCGAATTCCAGTAGAGCAGGTCGAACGGCATCGGCTCCTGGCCCCTCAGGTAGTTGCTGACCACATAGGGCCAGATCAGTTCCGAGGCGCGCAGCATGTTGAAAGCCGTCGCCATCTTCGACCCGTCGAGATAACCGACCGCATTCATCTGCTTTTCGATCGCCGAGATCTGCTCCTCGTCGACGAAGACCTTGAGATCGCCCGCATGGGTGAAATCCACCTGGGTGGTAAGGAAGGTCGCAGACGCGATGCGGCTGTTCTTCTTCTGCGCGTGATAGGCAAGGGTCGCGGCAAGCAGCGTGCCGCCGACGCAATAACCGACCGCGTTCACCTGTTTTTCGCCGGTGGCCTTCTCCACCGTCGTCAGCGCGAAGTCGATGCCTTCGTGCATGTAGGATTCCCAGTCCTTCATTGCATGGCGCTCGTCCGGGTTGACCCAGGAGATCACGAAGACCGTGTGGCCCTGGTCGACGCACCACTTGATGAAGCTCTTCTGCGGGTTGAGGTCGAGGATGTAGAATTTGTTGATCCAGGGCGGGCAGATGAGGAGAGGGCGCTTCAGCACCGTTTCCGTGGACGCCTCGTACTGGATGACCTCGCAGACCTCGCTCTGGGCGATCACCTTGCCCGGCGTCAGCGCCATGTTGCGGCCGATCGCGAATTTGGTCGCGTCGGTCTGGCGCAGCCTGAGGTCGCCGCCTCCGGCCGCGATGTCCTCGGCGAACATCTTCATGCCGGCGACCAGGTTGGCGCCGTTGCTGGCGACCGTTTCGCGAAAGACCTCCGGATTGGTGAGCGCGAAATTGACCGGCGAAAGGGCGGCGGTGATCTGCTTCACGTAGAAGGCGGCCTTGTGGCGAGTATGCTCGTCGAGGCCCTCGGCTTCGGTGACCAGCTTGTCGGCCCATGAGGCGGTGACGAGGTAGAGCTGGCGCAGCAGGGCGAAGAACGGGTTCTTCGTCCAGTCGTCGTCTGCGAAACGCTTGTCCTTCGCCAGGGTATCGGCCTCCGGCGCGGCGGGCTGGCCCGAGAACTGGCCGGAAAACTGATTGAGCGTGCGCGTCCAGATGCCGATATAGCTGGAGAACAGCAGGGTCTGCGCCTCGAGGGTCCGCTTCGGATCGGCAATCCAGTATTCGGTGACCTTGGAAAGGGTTTTCACGAGATCGGTCACCGGGTCCGCGACCGAATCGGTGATCTCGCCGCGCTCGCGGGGGCCGAGCCATTCCGAGGCTGCCTTGCCGAGGTTTTCCAGCGCCCGGGCGAAGTTCATCGCGAGCGCCTGCGGGTCCTTGACCACATAGGCCTCGACCGATTTGGGGTCGAAACCGGGAAATTCCTGGCCGGGCTTGCCCTTATCCTCGGTCTTTTCCGCCACGCACGGCCTCCCCACAGGTTTGTTGTTTGTTTTCGTTTGTACATTGTGCCTGAAAGCGAATACAAGTGCCAGCAATCGGCGCTTTCAGGTGCATTTGGTCGACGGCGGAAACTGGGTTACGGAAATGGAAAAACTGAGGCATCGGATCGGCAGCTTACCGGTTTTCATCGGTCTTGGCGCGCTCTCTCTGCTGGCCGGCTGCGACAGCAAGACTTTTGCGCTGGACGACGGCATTCCGAACACGGCTCCGCCCGCGGTGGTCGTCCAGACCAAGACCGCGCCGCCGCCCGGTCCCGTCACCAAGCGCAACACCGGCACCTATCCGAGCTTCGATCCGACGCTGCGGGCCGCGGCCGAGCAGATCGAGGACGAGGAATACAACAAGGCCGAGCCGCGCCTGGCGTCGCTCGCCCGCCAGCGCAGGTCAGGCTCGATTTCGGAAGCCGAATACCAGCGCCGCGTCGCCGAATACCGCAAGCTTGCCGCCGAGCACGGCAAGGATGCCTTGGCCCATATCGCCAAGTAGTCCTGCCGAACGCATATCGGCAAATAGCGCTTGCGTTTCGGCGTGTTTGGTCGCAAAGCAAAAAATCGCCAATCATGCGACACCGGCGCGTCGCGTTCGACGTTGCGCGCCCTCCACGGGGAGAAAGATGGAAGAGTTTCATAAAGTCCGACGCCTGCCGCCATACGTCTTCGAACAGGTCAACCGTTTGAAGGCCAGCGCGCGAGCGGGTGGCGCGGACATTATCGATCTCGGCATGGGCAATCCCGACCTTCCGACGCCGAAGGCGATCGTCGACAAGCTGTGCGAAGTGGTCCAGGACCCGCGCACCCACCGTTATTCGTCCTCCAAGGGCATTCCCGGCCTGCGCCGCGCCCAGGCCGCCTATTATGCCCGCCGTTTCGGCGTCAAGCTGAACCCGGACACCCAGGTCGTCGCGACGCTCGGTTCCAAGGAAGGCTTCGCCAACATGGCGCAGGCGATCACCGCGCCCGGCGACGTCATCCTGTGCCCGAACCCGACCTATCCGATCCATGCCTTCGGCTTTCTGATGGCAGGCGGGGTGATCCGCTCGATGAACGTCGAGCCGGACGACAGCTTCTTTCCGCCGCTCGAGCGGGCCGTGAAGCATTCGATTCCGAAGCCCCTGGCGCTGATCATCAACTATCCGTCCAACCCCACCGCGCACGTCGCTTCGCTGGACTTCTATAAAGAGGTGGTGAGCTTTGCCCGGAAGCACGACATCATCGTGCTGTCGGACCTGGCTTATTCGGAAATCTATTTCGAAGGCGAGCCGCCACCGTCCGTCCTGCAGGTTCCGGGCGCGATGGATATCGCGGTCGAATTCACCTCGATGTCGAAGACCTTCTCCATGCCCGGCTGGCGCATGGGCTTTGCCGTCGGCAACGAACGGCTGATTTCGGCGCTGACGCGCGTGAAATCCTATCTCGACTACGGCGCCTTCACGCCGATCCAGGTGGCCGCGACCCATGCGCTGAACGGCGATGGTTCCGACATCGCGGAAGTCCGCAACGTCTACAAGCGCCGCCGCGACGTGATGGTCGATTCGTTCGGCAAGGCCGGTTTCGAAGTGCCGCCGCCGGCCGCCACCATGTTCGCCTGGGCGAAGATCCCGGAAAAGTTCCGCCATCTCGGCAGCCTCGAATTCTCGAAGCTGCTGGTTGAGAAGGCGGATGTAGCGGTCGCTCCCGGCATCGGCTTCGGCGAGATGGGCGACGACTACGTTCGTCTGGCGCTCGTCGAGAACGAGCACCGCATCCGCCAGGCGGCGCGCAACATCAAGAAGTTCCTGTCGACGGCCGACGAGACGATGCACAACGTCATCTCGCTCAACACCCGCCGCTGATCGGACCAGCATTTCCGGCGGCCCGCTTGGGCCGCCACCCCCAGGCAATCAGGAAGAATAGCATGGCAGACGCCCTCAAAGTCGGCATTGCGGGTCTCGGCACTGTGGGTGCCTCGCTCGTCCGGATCATCCAGACCCGTGCGAACGAATTGGCCACGACTTGCGGCCGTGCGATCGAGATCACGGCGGTCACGGCACGCGACAAGTCCCGCGACCGCGGCATCGATATTTCCGGCATTACCTGGTTCGACACGCCGGAAAAGCTGGCCGCCGAGGCCGATATCGACGTTTTCGTGGAATTGGTGGGCGGTGCCGAGGGCGCTGCCGCAAATTCCGTGCGGGCGGCCTTGATGCGCGGTCTCCATGTGGTGACCGCCAACAAGGCGCTGCTTGCCGCTTCCGGCGTCGAGCTTGCCAGGATCGCCGAAGAAAAAAGCGTCCTTCTCAATTTCGAAGCGGCCGTCGCCGGCGGCATTCCGGTCATCAAGGCGCTCCGCGAGTCGCTGACCGGCAATACCGTGTCGCGCGTCTACGGCATCATGAACGGCACCTGCAACTACATCCTGACCCGGATGGAGAAGGAAGGCCTGTCGTTCGCCGATTGCCTCAAGGAAGCTCAGCGCCTCGGTTATGCCGAGGCCGACCCCGCCTTCGACATCGAGGGCAACGACACGGCCCACAAGCTCGCGATCCTGACGACGCTCGCCTTCGGCACGCAGATCGCCGCCGACGAGATCTATCTCGAAGGCATCAGCAATATCTCGATCGAGGACATTCATGCGGCGGCCGACCTCGGCTATCGCATCAAGCTCTTGGGCGTCGCCCAGCAGACCGACAGCGGCATCGAGCAGCGCGTGCATCCGACCATGGTGCCGCATGACTCGGTGATCGCGCAGGTCGATGGCGTCACCAATGCGGTGGCGATCGAATCCGATATCCTCGGCGAATTGCTGATGGTCGGACCCGGCGCCGGCGGCAATGCAACCGCGTCCTCCGTTCTCGGCGATATCGCTGACATCGCCAAGAGCAGCCCGGGCGCGCAGCGGGTTCCGGTTCTCGGCACGCCGGCCGCGGCTCTCGCGCCCTACAAGCGCGCCCGCATGCAGAGCCATGAGGGCGGTTACTTCATCCGCCTGACGGTTGCCGATCGCACCGGCGTCTTTGCCAGCATCGCCGCCCGCATGGCCGAAAACGGCATCTCGCTGGAATCGATCATGCAGCGCCCCAAGCCGGATGCGGCGGCCGACACGCCGAAGACCATCATCCTCGTCACCCACGCGACCACCGAGGACTCGGTCCGCAAGGCCGTCGAGGCGATCAAGGCCGAGAGCTATCTCGTCGGCGAGCCGCAGGTGATTCGCATCGAGCGGCCCAAGGCTTTCTAAAAAACGCTGCGTTCTGAAGTTGCTCCTGCTGTTTCCTGTGGGAAACGCAGGAACCTTTCCAGAACGTCCGCGAAAACGAATGCCGCAAAGGATCCCCGACTGGCCGCTGAGGGGCCTCCGGACGTAGACTGTCAGAGACAATCACCGTCGAGGAGGCTTGCGCGATCGCCATGAAGACGCGGGCTATGAATACGCGGAAAAACAGCGCCGGGAACAAGGGGTACCGGCTGAAACTCGGTCAGGTCGGCCCCAGGGCGCATGACTGCCGGCGTCTTGACCACGCCAACGATCAGGCGAGCTGCGACGGTTTCGACGGGCGACGGAGTTTTGCCTTCCTGCTCGTCTTCTTCGCGGCTGCGGCCGGCATCAGCGGTTCGGCATTCGTCTGGTCGCTGCTGTGATGGACCGGCAGTCGAATGGCCCGATCCATCCGCCGATCCCGTCAAATCGATTCCTCTCGCACCCGCGATACGCTAGAAGCGCTCCATGACCAGAATTTTCTCCGCGTTGTCGTCCACGGCGGAAACGGTTGATCCCGTCCCGCGCGCATTCCTCGGCGTCGAACGTTCGGCGGGCGACCAGCGCTGGGTGTCGCGTCTCGACCAGGCGGCGCAGAACCGGGCGCTGGCGATCGCGCAGGTCCACGGAATTCCCGATCTCGTCGCCCGTGTGCTTGCCGGCCGCGGCGTGACACTGGACGATGCCCCCGCCTTCCTCGACCCGACCATCCGCTCGCTGATGCCGGATCCCTACACGCTCACCGATTGCGAAAAGGCGGTGAACCGGCTGGCTGAGGCGATCGCCGGACGGGAGAAGGTGGCGATCTTCGGCGATTACGACGTGGACGGCGCGTCCTCTTCGGCGCTGCTTTACCGGTTCCTCCGTCATTTCGGCGTCGAGGCGGAAATCTACATCCCCGACCGCATCTTCGAAGGTTACGGACCCAACCCGACGGCCATCCGCCAGCTGATCGCCAATGGCGCCAGCCTCATCGTCACCGTCGACTGCGGCTCGACCAGCCATGATGCGCTCGCCGCCGCCCGCGAAGAAGGCTGCGATGTCGTGGTCATCGACCACCACCAGCTCGGCCACGAACTGCCGCCATGCCTGGCGCTCGTCAATCCTAACCGCGAGGACGACCTTTCGGGCCAGGGCCATCTTTGCGCTGCCGGTGTCGTCTTCCTCGTTCTGGTCGCGGCCGCGCGGCATCTGCGCGAAATCGGCGACCCGCGGGCGAGATCGCTCGACCTGCTTGCCTGGCTCGACATCGTGGCGCTGGCGACCGTCTGCGACGTGGTGCCGTTGAAGGGCCTCAATCGCGCCTATGTGGTCAAGGGCCTCATCGCGGCCCGCCACATGGGCAATGCAGGGCTTGCGGCGCTGTTTCGCAAGGCGGGGTTGGGCGGCCCGGTGACGCCCTATCATTTCGGCTTCCTGATCGGTCCGCGCATCAATGCCGGCGGGCGAATCGGCGATGCGGCGCTCGGCAGCCGCCTGCTGACCCTCGAGGACCCGATCGAGGCGGAGGTGATCGCCGGTCGGCTGGACGAGCTCAACCGCGAGCGCCAGGCCATGGAGGCCGCCATGCTCGCCGAGGCGGAAGCCGAGGTACTGGCCGAATATGGCAACGGCGAGGGGGCAAACGTCATCGTCACGGCGCGCGACAAGTGGCATCCGGGCATTGTCGGGCTGATCGCCGCGCGGCTGAAGGAGAAATTCAAGCGGCCGGCTTTCGCGATCGCCTTCGATCCGTCCGGCAAGGGCACGGGCTCCGGCCGCTCGATCAACGGTTTCGACATGGGCCGCATGGTCCGGGAGGCTGTCGACGCAGGCCTGCTGATCAAGGGCGGTGGCCATGCCATGGCGGCGGGGCTGACGGTCGAGCGCAGCAATCTCGGTCGCCTGCGCGCATTTTTCGAGGAGATGGCGGGCGAGGGCGTGCCGGCGCTGGTCGCCAATCACGTGCTGAAGATCGACGGCGCGCTTTCGGCCTCCGGTGCAACGCTCGAACTCTTCGACCAGCTCGAACAGGCTGGCCCCTATGGCTCGGGCCATTCGCAGCCGGTCTTTGCCATCCCCGCCCACCGCCTGAAGGATGCCCGCCTCGTCGGCACGGCGCATATCAAGGTGACGCTGGAGGCAGCCGACGGCTCGCGTCTCGAAGGCATCGCCTTCCGGGCGGCGGAGACGCCGCTTGGGAACATGCTGCTGAATTCGAGGGGTGCCCAGATCCACGCCGCCGGCTGTCTCAGCGCCGATCAATGGCAGGGCACGCGCCGGATGCAGCTTCGCCTGCTCGACGCGGTGAAGGCGCCGTAGGAAGTACTCAATTTTTTGGGAAGGGATCCGCTTTCGCGGAGAGAGAAGTGGCACGCCCTAGGGGAGTCGAACCCCTCTTCCCAGAATGAAAATCTGGTGTCCTAACCGATAGACGAAGGGCGCGTGCGCTTCGTGGTGGCGCCCTTATAGTCAGGGTGTTTGTATCCCGCAAGCGCAAAGTTCAGTTTTTCTGCGGATGCGAATAGAAAAAATTCAGGCGCCGCAGCCCGCTTTGCCAGAGGTCGATATCGAAGCGAAAACAACGCCTTGAGCGAGGCAGAATCGGCGTGTCCCCGGGTTGCGCCGGGAGATGGCGTTTCAATGGCTTCAAACCAACCCGTTTCTCAGGCTGCCATGGCCCGATTCTACCCTGCCGTTGGCAATGGTCGCGCCTGACGGGCGGCGTAGGCGGAGAGAAGCGCCTTGCGGGCAGGTTTTTCGATCAGCTGGAAGGTGAAATGTGAAATGACGAGGATGGCGGCAATCCCCCCGGCTATGACGATAGCCCGGGTTACCACCGGATCGGCACCAAGCACCTTGAGCAGGCGCGGTATGACGAAATGCCAGCCTGCCAGCACCCAGAAATGATTGAGGTAGATCGAATAGGAAATGTCGCCGAGCCAGGGCAGGGGTTTCAGCTTCAGGATCGTTGCGAGCCAGCCCCGGTCCGGCCAGGTGGCGGCAACGAGAAGGAAGAAGCCGGCAACGGCGAAGACATCGTTGAAGCCCCCGATCATCGTGCCGAGCGCAATGGTGGCTCCGACCGCCTGCACGGCGCCGAGAGTTCGGTTGTCCTGCGCCGCGATCCGTTCCCGGACGGCGTAGAGGATCATGCCGAGGCCGAAGCCCGACAGGCAGCGCAGCAGCGCCGTGCGGCTCACGATGTCGAGAATGCCGGTGGTGGAGGCGACCCAGAGATAGAAGAGCAATGCGCCAAGCGCGATCAGCGCGAGACTTGGCCGGCGCCAGCGCGCGACTGCGACTGCCAGGAACGGAAAGACCAGATACGCGACCATCTCGGCGCTGATCGACCAACTCGGAACGTTCCACGCGATGACGCCGGTGAGGCCCCAGGCGTTGAGCAGGAACAACTGCTCGAAAAAGGCGGCGATATTCAGCGGCGAGGCGAAATCGGGATTGTATCCGCCAATGCCGGTGAAACGCCCCAGCGTGTTTTCCACGCCAAGAACGATCAGCAGCAGGAACAGCGTGACCACATGAAGGGGTAGGATGCGGGCGATGCGGTTGATATAGAAGTAGTTGATCTTGAAATATTTATTCCGGCCTGGCTCGCTGGCCCCGGTCGAATAGCTGATGATGAAGCCGGATAGAATGAAGAACAGATCGACCCATAGATAGCCCCTGGTGAAAAAGGGCGTTGCGGTTTCCCAGGAGAAGCGGAACGGTGCGCCGAACTGGAGATGATAGACCACCACCAGCAACGCGGCGATGCCTCGGATCGAGGTGTGCGAAATGATCTGTCCCTGCGGCATTGCAAAGCTCTCGCGCCCGATCTGTCCCAGGGCTGGTGGGGTTTATCGTGAATCGATGACGGCGGCGCTGTAGATCAAGATTTTGAAGCTCGGTTCGGTTTTGCAGGCGCAGAAGACGATGCGCCCGGAATATCGGATTTACGGAAGACGTTTTCGGTCACGTGTCGTTATCCATCCATCCCTGCGTGATCGCGCAAAGTATACAGTCCCGCGAAATCCCGTAAATACGAGCGCAATCAAGCAATTGGCTGATCACCGCGCAGCAAAAGCGCTCCGAAACTCATCATATTCGAACATGAATGGGGAGAGAGAAGTGGCACGCCCTAGGGGAGTCGAACCCCTCTTCCCAGAATGAAAATCTGGTGTCCTAACCGATAGACGAAGGGCGCCTGCGCTTCGTGGCGCTCTTATAGAGAGGGGATTTCTTTCCCGCAAGCGCCAAAGCGATCTTTTTTACAAAAAAATGACGGGCGTCGCGACGCTGGTTGTTTTAACGAAAATTGCGTCGAATCAGCAGCTTAAAGGATGGCCCTGTGCGTCGGCGCCGCAGGCTGCCGCGGGCGAGGGCTGCGGGGCGCTGTAAACGCTGGCGGTGGTGGCGTTGAAATTCCGCCTCGGCAGATCGGCTGGAACAGGACCATTGCCGGAGGATGCGGCGGCGGCCATCGGCGGGCTCGACGAAAAGATCGTGCCGCTATCGGCACGAACGCCGGTCGGTTGCGTCGCAAGACCGGCAATCGAGGCCTGCTGCGGCTGGGCGGGCGCGGGAGGGAAGGTGTTTTCGGGCGTGGGAACCGCCGCCGACGCGGCCGATGCCTGAGCCTGCTGCGCCGGGGCCTTGGAGGTCGAGGGGTCGGCATGACGGTTGGAGGCGGTGGTGCCCTTGGCCGGGATTCCCCTGGCGCTCGCCGGCACCGTGGTCCGCGGCGCGGGCGTCGTGGCGTCGGCGGTCTTTTTCGTTGTGGTGCAGCCGCCGAGCGTCAGCGCGGAAAGACAGACGATCGCCAGCGTCATGCGGACATTCGAACGAAGGAAAAGTGTTTTCGGCAAGGTATGCCCCGTCAGCTCGTCTCGCGGGCGTCATGCCGCGAATCATCGTCTCCGAGCATCACGCGGAAGAGCGTCGTGGACAAGCCGCCTGGGCCCGGCCGGCCGTGGCGAGGTTAGCCTGGCGCAAGCTTGCGGGAAGGGACGCGGCGGTTCGGTAAAAGGAGAGCCGCCGCGTTGAAAAATCCTACCAGCTGCCGATATTCGGTGCAGAAGCCCAGGGTTCGGCGACGGGCAGGTTGTCGCCCTTCTGGAGGAGCTCGATCGAAATGCCGTCCGGCGAGCGGACGAAAGCCATCCGGCCTTCGCGCGGCGGACGATTGATGGTGATGCCGTTGTCCGAAAGGTGCTGGCAGAAATCGTAGATGTTATCGACCTCATAGGCGAGATGACCAAAGTTGCGGCCGCCGGTATAATCTTCCGTGTCCCAATTGTAGGTCAGCTCGACGCAGGGCGCGAGGTTGTCCTTGGCATTGCCGAGATCGTCAGGAGCGGCGAGAAAGACGAGCGTGAAGCGCCCCTTGTCGTTTTCGATGCGGCGGACCTCCTTGAGGCCGAAAACGGTGGTGTAGAAATGAAGCGAAGCGTCCAGGTCTTTCACCCGGACCATGGTATGAAGATAACGCATTATGATGTCTCCCTCCGACAAAAGCAGTCGCCGATAAGCCCCGCAGGGGCCCCGTGCCGGATATGGCGCAGGCGCCAGCCTGGAGCAAGCCACTCTAGATAGAGATGGAGGTGGATAAAGCCAAGGCAGGGACTTGCGCTGCATGGTTAGCAAGATGTTAATCTATCCTCTAAGAATCAGTTGATCGTCACGTCGTAACGCGTAATCGAGGGGCCGACAGGATATGGCAGACAGAATGTCATCGAAGGACGTTGGCAGTTTCGAAGAGCTCCCGGGCGAGCCGGTCGAGCTGATCGAAATCACTGGCGTCGTCAAATGGTTCGATGTGGCGAAAGGGTTCGGCTTCATTGTTCCCGACAACGGCATGCAGGATGTGCTTCTGCACGTGACCTGCCTTCGCCGCGACGGATACCAGACCATTCTGGAAGGGACGCGCATCGTCGCGATGATCCAGAAGCGGGATCGCGGCTACCAGGCGTTCCGCATACTCTCCATGGACCAGTCGACCGCGGTTCACCCGTCGCAGCTGCCCCCGGTGCGCACCCATGTGCAGGTGACGGCAACCAGCGGCCTTGAGCGTGCGCTGGTGAAATGGTTCAACCGCACCAAGGGGTTCGGCTTCCTGACGCGCGGCGAGGGGACCGAGGACATTTTCGTCCATATGGAAACGCTTCGCCGCTTCGGCCTCACCGAGCTGCGGCCGGGCCAAGTCGTGCTGGTGCGGTTCGGGCCCGGGGACAAGGGCCTGATGGCGGCGGAAATCCATCCCGACAATCCCAATCCCGTGAGCCGGTCGCACTGATGCGTATCTCGTTTCCGTCCTTCATCAAAAGCGCCCTTGCGGCGCTTTTTCTCATCCTGGCCGGCAGTGCGGTTGCGCAGGAAATCACGTTCCCGCGCGACGAGCTGTCGATCAGGACCGCCGCCGGCCAGACCTACAAGTTCTCGGTCGAGCTTGCTTTCACCGACGCGCAACGCGAGCGGGGGCTGATGTACCGCAAGGTCATGGCGCCGGATGCCGGCATGCTCTTCGATTTCGGCATGCCGCGACCGGTCTCCATGTGGATGGAGAACACTATCCTGCCGCTCGACATGCTGTTCATCCAGGGCGACGGCACGATCTCGCATATCCGCGAAAACGCGGTGCCCTATGCACGCGACATCATCGATTCGCACGGACCGGTGAAATTCGTGCTGGAGCTCAATGCCGGCCGCTCGAAATCGCTTGGGCTCAAGGTGGGCGACAAGGTGATCAGCAAGCGTATCGGCAATCAGTGGTGATCTCTTGCGGTTATCCTCGGCCTGTTTGCTTTAGCTTCACCGAGGTTCCATTTTGCTGTTGCGGCACAAGGGGGAACCGTGTATCTCGCAACCAACGTAGGAACGGAGTGTAGCGCAGTCTGGTAGCGCATCTGGTTTGGGACCAGAGGGTCGGGAGTTCGAATCTCTCCACTCCGACCACGCTTTCAGGTGAGGCTTCTCATCCGTTCCATTCCATGGAGCGTTACAGGAATGGCCGCCAAGATCTATCGTCCCGCAAAGACCGCCATGCAGTCCGGCAAGGCCAAGACCCACTTGTGGGTGCTGGAGTTCGACCAGGAACAGCCGCGCCGCATCGATCCGATCCTTGGCTACACATCTTCAGGCGACATGAAGCAGCAGCTTCGGCTCACCTTCGAGAGCCAGGAGCAGGCGGAAGCCTATGCCAAGCGCGAAGGCATCGAATACCGCGTCATCCAGCCGAAGGATCCGAATCGCCAGATCGTATCCTACACCGACAATTTCCGCTTCAACCGTACTCAGCCCTGGACGCATTGACGTTCCGCCGCCCGGGTCCTCCGGGCGCCGCAGCCGAGATCGGCCCCTTAGCTCAACTGGATAGAGCAGCTGCCTTCTAAGCAGCAGGTCGCAGGTTCGAGTCCTGCAGGGGTCGCCACGGTTTTATATGGCCTACCATGTCAGTTTCGCCGTTCATGAAGCGAAATCCGCCTGAGGAAGCTCAAGGCCGATGATGGCAGGGGGCGAACGCCTTATGGAAACCTGCTGCATAAGTCCGTGCTTTTTTGAAAAGGCGTTTGAGCCCGTCAGGCATTCCATAGATGTTTTGGCGATCTCAAAAAAACAGCGAGCTCATAAGCTTCCTCACCCTTTGGAGGATGGTCGCGATTACTGCTACGCCTGAAGAAGTTCATGCTCGCTTAAGTCGTGGGAACGATCACCGTTCTGCCCAGGTTCCTGGACAGGTTGTGCGCCGGCTTCTCCACATATCGATAAAAGGGATAGACGATCAAAAGTGACAGACCGCAAACGAGCAGCGGATAGTGAATGCCGCGATGCTCGAGCTCAAAAGCGGCGATGGCATGTATGAGATATATGGAGAAGCAAGCCTTCCCGATCTTCTCCATTGTCGGGCTGGCATGACCACGTTCGGCATTGACCGCCTCTGCCAGGACCCAGCCGCAAGCTAAAACTGCGAACGGCGTCATGGTCAGGTAATATCCGACCGGCGTATTGATCGTCGCCCAATTCAGCGCGGATGCAGCAAGGGCAGTGGCACCTCTCCAAAGCCAGACATTCCCGATAGCGAACCCGCGCCTGTAATGCTCAGCCATGAAACACCCCATTAACCACGCCGGCAAAGCCACAAGCCAGTTCAAGCCGGCGCCGTAGATGTGTGCGTTTCCATATTCGTCGGAACCCAATGTCAGCACGATCCCGTAGGAGATGACTATCGAGATCAGGATCATGACTGGCCAGCCGATCTTCCGCGAGATTGGCAGGATGATTGGGTAAAGCGAGTAGTAGATAATCTCGCAAACCACCGACCACAGAATATAGCCATCGACGGGGTTGTACGCACGGATACCGGCCAGCTGCGCCCAGACGAACGCTATTACCGCGGGGATCAATATCCGTGTGTATCGCTTCTTCAGAAAGAGAGCGGCAGATAGCTTCGCGTCCCGGAACGGGAAGTGAATGCAGAATCCTGAGATGACGAAAAATGCGATGACTGCGGGATGACCAGTGAAGGCGAACTTGGTCAGCCCGGGCATGCTGGGTGACAGCAAATGGGCAAACACGACCGATAGCGCCGCAAGTGCCCTAGCGGTGTCGATGCCAGAAATATACAGACGTTCTTGATTGGCCAGCATGACGCCGTCCCTAGCAGAAGTTCTCCCTTAAGGGAACGAACAACTCGGCGAATAGCCCGTACCCCTTGCAGCGGAGTGGCCTAGCCTTCGCGGTTGTAGGTGTTGCCCAGAAGACTTCTATATTCGGCAATGGCCCTGACAGTGAGATGTTCGTTTTCGGGCGTCGCCGCCAGGATATCCGTGTAGAAAATGGTCTGAGGTGCCTTCATGACCATCATAGCATACACATAGCTGTTGATCTGTTTAAGCGTGTCGAACCCAACGCCGGTCAAAATTGGGAAGCCGAAGTTGTCGAAGATCCAAATCTTCTCGTATCCGAGAGAGGCAAGAAAACTATAACCGCTCTCCAACTCATCAAGCTGGTCCTTGGACTGGAACTCATTTTCCCAAAACACAAGGGGACGAGAAGCTTTCAGCATTTCGGGCGCGGACTTGAGAATGTCGGCATCATACCCGTCGGTGTCTGTTTTCAGCAGGGAAACAGCGCCTGGCGAGTGCGTTTTAAGTACTTCGTCCAGAGTTATGGTTGAAGAGTTGCCGCTTTCGTTCCTTCTTGCCGTGGTACCATCCTGGATGAGGTTCCCTCCGATACTGCCGGTGCCTACCAGCGCCTGAACGGGCGTAACCTGTCCTTTGAGTGGCTGAATGTTCTGCTGCAGCAGAGAGTAGAATTCTGGATCACCTTCTACGGAGAGGATGGGGTTCCTGCAATTTTGCGCAAGAGCGACAGCAGTGTCTCCGACATTCGCACCAACATCGACGATCCATGATCCGTCGTCCGGTAACACACCCGCCAAAATCGGCAGAAAACGGTCGTAGAGAGCGTGCTTGGATTGATATCTCGGAAGCTGGTGATCTGGCGTTAGAAGTATCTCGACGCCGCCTACCGTGTGTTTGCGAAGTTCAGGTTGCCGCCGCGACTTAAATTTCTTGAATCCAAACATACGATGCTCCCTCCACCATTTTACTGTTCAGCAATCACGGGTTTCTTTCCAAGTCAATCAAGCTGCCGTTCATGTCGTCGTATTTCGTTACAAACCAACCTGACTTCGATGACGGATGGGGCGAGCAAATCCGCGGCGGTTCCTGATCGCGCTCGACTCCCCCAACGCGTCCGACATCAGCTAAGTACCAGGCCTCTTCTCCAAAGACTTTTTATTGGATGTTCGCTCAAGGAGCAGTGACTGGCAGGAAGGGTTTCGCACCTTGGTAGATCTATTGTCATCTGCTCCGATATCCACGACTTTTAGGGCCGCTTTGGAAAGGCTCGCGTCGTAACGATATCTATACCAAACCGTAGACCCTCGTCTTCAAAGACGGATTTTCGTTTCTGGTATGGTCCCGAAACCCCATTCTCGCCGCATTGGGGATTCGGAATGGCCGCATTGTTTCGTATGATTGGCCTTGCCGGATCCGTTGCGTTCGCGCGAGCGGGAGGCAAAGCGGCGGATGAGGTCACAGGGCCCCGGCAGACGCCTTCAACACATTGACATGGTTTTTATTCGGGCAGTTCCGGTTGCCCGGACCCTTGCATTGTCTTTGAGCCTTCGAGTGGGAATTTGATATGAACAGGATAATATCCGCAAGCGCGGTCCTTGCGCTCGCGTGTTTCTGGACAGCAGGCCCGGGGCTTGCGGAAGACAAGCCGTTGATCTGGAAGCCGGCCCGCAATTCCGACACCAGCTACTCCGTCAAGCTCGGCCTGAAGCTGCCGACCCGGCTGGAGACCGAGGCCGGCGTTTCGATGGGCGTCGATACGACGGCAAGCGGCACGCCGGTCGACACGCCCATCAAGTTCTGGAGCAATTTCACGGCCGAAAAGATCCAGACGCCCGCCTATCAGCTGAACCGCGGCGTCGGCGTCGACCTCGACGGCAAGACCGGCAGTGCCGGGATCAGCATGAATTATTACGAAAAGGAGGTCGCGACGCCGACGATCGACATCGAGAGGCGCAGCAGCTACGGCATGCGATATGACGGGACGTCGGGGGAATGGTGCGGCGTCGACGTCAGCCAGTCGGTCCGCCTGTCGCATGGCCCAAGCCGCACGGCGCTGGTCGGACGTGCCAGCGGCAGCAATGGGTTTCGCACGCTCGGGGCAGGTGTTTCCGTGGAAAAGAAGCTCGGCCGTTATATGACCCTCAGCGGCGCGCTCGACCGGACGTCGGATGCGCCCGAGCCGGTCGCAAGTGTCAACGCCCGTTATTCCTTGAGTTGGTGAACGAAAAAGGGACGCCGAAGCGCCCCGTGATTGCGTGCCGGCAAAGCCGGTCAGTGCAGGATCTGGCTGAGGAAGAGCCTGGTGCGCTCGTGCTGCGGATTGTCGAAGAATTCCGCCGGCGAGTTCTGCTCGACGATCTGGCCCTGGTCCATGAAGATCACCCGATGGGCGACCTGGCGCGCGAAGCCCATCTCGTGGGTGACGCACAGCATGGTCATGCCTTCTTCCGCGAGGCCCACCATCGTATCGAGCACTTCCTTGACCATTTCCGGGTCGAGCGCCGAGGTCGGTTCGTCGAACAGCATGATCTTGGGCTTCATGCACAGCGACCGGGCGATCGCCACGCGCTGCTGCTGGCCGCCGGATAGCTGGCCCGGATATTTATGGGCCTGTTCCGGGATCTTGACGCGCTTCAGGTAGTGCATCGCGATCTCTTCCGCCTGCTTCTTCGGCATCTTGCGGACCCAGATCGGCGCAAGCGTGCAATTCTCCAGGATCGTCAGATGCGGGAAGAGGTTGAAGTGCTGGAACACCATGCCGACTTCCCGGCGCACTTCATCGATTTTCTTCAGGTCGTTGGTAAGTTCGATGCCATCGACGATAATGTTGCCGGCCTGATGTTCCTCAAGGCGGTTGATGCAGCGGATCATCGTCGACTTGCCGGAACCGGACGGTCCGGCGATGACGATGCGTTCGCCCTTCATCACCTTCAGGTTGACGTCGCGCAGCACATGGAAGTCGCCGTACCACTTGTTCATGCCGATGATTTCCACGGCAACGTCGGTGGCGGAGACGGTCATTTTTTTGGGTTGGGCATCAGCCATTGTTTTCCCCTTGTAATTCTGTTTTGGCGATCAGCGCTTGTGGGCCGTGTCGAGATGCCGCTCCATGAAGGCAGAGTAGCGCGACATGCTGAAGCAGAACAGCCAGTAAATGAAGCCTGCGAAGATCAGGCCGGTGATCGGCGTCACCGGCGTGATCCAGGTCGTGTCGGTAAAGTTCAGGCGCACGATGTTCAGGAAGTCGAACATGCCGATGATCGACACGAGCGAGGTATCCTTGAAAAGGCCGATAAACGTGTTGACGATGCCGGGGATGACCAGCTTGATCGCCTGCGGCAGGACGATCAGCCGCATCTTCTGCCAGTAGCCGAGGCCGAGCGAATCGGCGCCTTCCGACTGGCCCTTGGGGATGGCCTGCAGGCCGCCGCGTATGACTTCCGCCATATAGGCCGAGGTAAACAGGGCGACAGCCACCAAGGCGCGAAGAAGGTTGTCGATCGTCCAGCCGACCGGCAGGAAAAGCGGCAGCATCACGTTCGCCATGAAGAGCACGGTGATGAGCGGCACGCCGCGGATCACCTCGATGAAGGTGACGCAGAGCGTCTTGATCACCGGCATTTTCGACCGGCGCCCCAGCGCAAGCAGGATGCCGAGCGGAAAGGATACGCCGATCCCGATGAAGGACAGGATCAGCGTCACCATCAGGCCGCCCCAGAGCGGCGTTTCCACCCGTTCCAGGCCGAACACGTTGCCGTGCAGCAGGAAGAAGGCGACGATCGGGAAAACGATGAAGAGCAGGAGGGCGTTGAGACCCTTGCGCGGCACCTTCGGGACGAGCATCGGCACAAGCAGGGCGATCAGCATGACAATCACCAGGATCGGCCGCCAGCGCTCGTCGAGCGGGAAGCGCCCGAATATGAACTGCACGAAACGATCCTTGACGAAAGCCCAGCAGGCGCCCTTCCAGCCGTCGGGCTGGATGCCGCCTTGAACGACGGTGGCGCACACCGACCGGTCGCTGCCGAACCAGCTGGCCTGGAGGAACAGCCAGTTCAAGGCGGGCGGAATGGCAAGGGCCAATACGGCCAGCGCCAGGATGGTCAGGACGATATCCTTCGGCGTGGCGAGCAGGTTCACCCGGATCCAGCCGACGATATTGCCTGTCGCGATCGGTGCCGGCTGAGCCGGCAGCATCTCGTGACGCACGTAGGAGGGGTTGGAATCGGCCATGATCTTACCTCTCCACCAGTGCCATCTTGGCGTTGAACCAGTTCATGAACAGCGAGGTTACGATGCTGATCGTCAGGTAGACGACGAGCCAGATCGAAATGACTTCGACCGCCTGGCCCGTCTGGTTCATTGTCGTGCCGCCCGTCGAAACGAGTTCCGGGAAGCCGATCGCAACGCCGAGCGACGAATTCTTCGTGAGGTTCAGATACTGGCTCGTCAGCGGCGGAATGATGATGCGCATCGCCTGCGGGATCACGACAAGGCGTGTGGTCGTCGAAGGCTGGAGGCCGAGCGCGAAGGAGGCTTCCGATTGACCCTTTGGAACGCCACGGATGCCGGCGCGGATGATTTCCGCGATAAAGGCGGCGGTATAGAAGGAAAGCGCCAGATAAAGGGCCACGAATTCCGGGGCGATCACCGATCCGCCCGAAAGATTGAAGCGCCCGGCAATCGGATAGTCGAAGGAAAGCGGCGCGCCGAGCGCCAGGAAGGTCAGCAGCGGCAGGCCGACGATCAGGCCGGCACCGGCCCAGATCGTGTGGAACTGCTTGCCGGTGCGCATCTGACGCTGCTTCGCCCACATGGCGATTGCAAGGGTTGCTATGACGCCGACGAGGACGGCGACCGAGATCAGATACGCGCCGTCTCCCCAGAGTGGCTTCGGGAATGCCAGGCCGCGGTTGTTGAGGAACATGTTGAAGGGCAGCTTCAGCGAGTCGCGCACCTGCGGCAGCGAGGAAAGCACGCCCGAATACCAGAAGAAGATGACAAGCAGCGGCGGGATGTTGCGGAACACCTCGACATAGACCGTACACAGCTTGGCAATCAGCCAGTTCCGGGAAAGGCGGCCGATGCCGATGAGGAAACCGATGATCGTCGCGGTGAATATGCCGGTGATGGCGATCAGGATCGTGTTGATCAGGCCGACAAGCAGAGCGTCGCCATAGGTCGAGTCGCTCGAATACGAGATCATCGCAAAGCCGATATCGAAGCCGGAACGGCCGGCCAAGAAGCTGTAGCCCGAGGCGATATTGGCGCGCGCGAGATTGACCGAGACGTTGTGGCTGATCGACCAGGTGACCAGGACCACGATCACTGCTGTGAGGATCTGGAAGAAGATGCTGCGCACCTTCGGGTCGTATATGGGGGAAACCCTAGGCTCTCCCCTGTGAGATGACACACTTATGGCGTGATCTGTCATACTGCCTTTCCCCGTTGGCCTTTAGGCCTTTTTTGTTTTTGATTTTTTATTTTTGGTAGTCGGCAAGGCGGCGGGCCGCCTTGCCGGGGTTCATAAGGCCGGAGCTTAGCGAACCGGCGGAGCGTATTGCAGGCCGCCCTTGGTCCAGAGCGCGTTCAGGCCGCGCTGGATCTTGAGGGGCGTGTTGGCGCCGATGTTGCGTTCGAAGACTTCGCCGTAGTTACCGACGCCCTTGATGATGTTGTAGGCCCAGTCGTTGGTCAGGCCGAGGTCGGTACCGATCTTGGTGTCCTTCTCGACGCCGAGGAAGCGGCGAACGTCCGGGTTGGTGGAGCTCTTCTTGATGTCGTCGACATTGGCCTGGGTGATGCCGAACTCTTCGGCCTGCACGAGCGCATAACCGGTCCAGGTGACGATGTCGAACCACTTGTCGTCGCCCTGGCGCACGGCCGGAGCGAGCGGCTCCTTGGAAATGATTTCCGGCAGGATCACGTGGTCGGTCGGGTTGGAGAGCGACAGTCGCAGCGAATAGAGGCCGGACTGGTCGGTCGTGTAGACGTCGCAACGGCCGGCCTGATAGGCAGCGTTCACTTCCTCGAGCTTTTCGAAGACGACCGGCTTGTATTCGAGCTTGTTGGCCTTGAAGTAGTCGGCGAGGTTGAGTTCGGTCGTCGTGCCTGCCTGAACGCAGACGGCGGCGCCGGAAAGTTCGAGAGCCGACTTCACGTTGAGGCTCTTGGGCACCATGAAGCCCTGGCCGTCATAGTAGTTGACATAACGGAAGTTGAAGCCGAGCGCGGTATCGCGGTTGATCGTCCAGGTCGAGTTACGGGCGAGCAGGTCGATTTCGCCGGACTGCAGCGCCGTGAAGCGGCTCTGCGCGGTGGTCGGCGTGTACTTGACCTTGGTCGCGTCGCCGAAGATGGCGGCAGCGACCGCCTTGCAGTAATCGACGTCGAAACCCTTCCAGTTACCGGCGGAATCCGGCTGTGCGAAGCCGGCAAGACCGGTGTTGACGCCGCACTGGACGAAGCCCTTCGCCTTCACATCATCGAGCGTCGCGGCGGAAGCCGCCGAAGCAAAGCCCAGAACCGCAGTGCCAAGCGCGGCTGACAGAAGCGTCTTTTTCATTTTTCCCAACCTTTATCTATCGTGTTCTGTGATTTGATGACACCGTGCCGCTCCCCTGTCTTTCGAATACGGCAGGCCGCCCGCTAACCCTCCCGGTGCGGGCGTTGCTATCTCATTCGCAAAACAACGCAGGGTCAAGTGTCGCTTTTTCGAATTGCGTCCGAAATGAGGTAAATTCGTTAGCCCGGCTCAGAAAACGCCCAGTTACCCAAAGTTTGGGCAGCATATGATCAAAAGGGATGCGTTTTCCGCAGCATGGCAGGCTCCCTGATGCCGCTGGTCCGGGCCGCCCGCGCTGGGGTTGACCGAGCCTTTTTCCGGCGGCAAAACTTGCCGTCTCCATTGCCAACGAAAGCTCCCCCCGACATGAAAAAGACGAACGAGTCCTTGTTAAGCGGCGCTGGCCCGAACACGCGTCTGGCGCACATGGGCAACGACCCGTCCAGCTACCACGGCTTTATCAACCCGCCGGTCGTCCACGCTTCCACCGTCTTGTTTCCCGATGTCGCGACGATGGAGAAGCGGGCCCAGAAATACACCTACGGGACGCGCAGCACGCCGACCACGGATGCGCTCTGCGCCGCTTTCGACGAACTGGAAGGTTCGGCCGGCACCATTCTGGTTCCCTCGGGGCTTGCGGCGATTTCGGTGCCGTTTCTCGCCTATCTCTCGGCTGGCGACCACGCTCTGATCGTCGATTCCGTTTACGCGCCGTGCCGCAATTTCTGCAACACGATGCTGAAGCGCCTGGGCGTTGCGGTCGAGTATTACGATCCGGAGATCGGCGCCGGCATCGAGGCGCTGATCAAGCCGAATACCAGGCTGGTCCATACCGAAGCGCCAGGCTCCAACACGATGGAGATGCAGGATATCCGGGCGATCGCGGAGGTGGCCCACCGGCACGACTGCGTCGTCACGATGGACAATACCTGGGCGACGCCGCTTTATTTCCGGCCGCTCGATTTCGGCGTCGATGTCTCGATCCATGCGACGACGAAATATCCGTCCGGCCATTCGGACATCATCATGGGTTCCGTCTCGGCCAATGCCAGGCACTGGCCGAAACTCGAGGAAGCCCGCGTCACGCTCGGGATCTGCGGCGCGCCGGATGATTCCTACCAGATCCTGCGCGGCCTGCGCACCATGGGCGTGCGGCTCGAGCACCATCAGAAGAGCGCGCTCGATATCGCCACCTGGCTGGAGAGCCGTGACGACGTCGCGCGCGTCCTTCATCCGGCGCTTCCGAGCTTCCCGGGCCATGCGATCTGGAAGCGCGACTTCAAGGGCGCTAGCGGCGTCTTCTCCTTCGTGCTGAAGGCGGATGGCGACAAGGCGAAAGCCAGGGCGCACGCTTTCCTGGACGCGCTCACCTTCTTCGGCCTCGGTTATTCCTGGGGCGGTTACGAGAGCCTTGCCGTACCGGTCAATCTGTCGGACCGCACCATCGCCAAGGCGCCGCCGGAAGGTCCGGTCATCCGCCTGCAGATCGGCCTTGAGGATGTCGCAGATCTGAAAAAGGATCTGGAAGCAGGCTTTGCAGCCGCCGCAGAGGTCTGATCACGCCGCCTTGAAGCCGTAGAGCCAGTCGAGATCCGCCGCGAGCGATTGCGGCGGACGCAGCGAGAGCACGATATCGCGGCCGAGCCTCACGGGCCCGCGGGCGTGGTAGGCGAAGCGGTTGAACAGGCCGCGGGCGCGCACCTTGGCGATCCGCGCCGTCCGTTCGCTCTCGAAATCTGTCAGCGACTGCGCTAGGGGTAGGGGACCGGACACCCGGTTTGCCAGCACGAACGCGTCTTCGATCGCCATCGATGCGCCCTGCGCCGCAAACGGCATCATCGCATGCGCCGCATCGCCGATCAGCGCCATGTCGCGGCCATTGTGCCAGCGTCCGGCAGTCACCTGGTAAAGCGGCCAGAAGGTCGGCCGCTCTGCCGTTTCGATCAGTCGAACGATGCGCCGGTCCCAGCGATGGAACTGGCTGAGCAGCATGCGCCTCTGGGCGTCGCTTGCCTGCGCGTCCCACGTCTTGCCGGGACTGATGCCCGAAGCGATCGCGACGATGTTGAACCCGTCGATCTCCCTCAGCGGATAGGCGACGACATGGGTCGAGGGACCGAGAAAGGCGGTGACCTGGCCGGCGTCCAGCCAGTCTGGCCGGGCGCTGCTAGGGATCGTGAAGCGCCACGCGACGTTGCGCGAAAAATCCGGCTCCGGGCTGTCCGGGATGCCGGCACGCAGATTGGACCAGACGCCGTCGGCTCCGACGATCAGCGGATAGGCTTTGCCGGTAATCCCGGTCAGCGCCCCGTGCGGATCCTGCCGGACCGGCGTGTCGAGGTGGACGCTGCAGAGCGGGTTCCGTTCCACGGCCGCAAGCAGGGCCTTCTGCAGCGTGGCGCGGTGGAGAACGCCGTAGGGCGAACCCCAGCGCTCGCGGGCAAACCGTCCGGCTGGAACATGCGCAAGCGGCCTGAGCGACGTTCCGGAAACGAGCGCGATCCGCTCGGGCTCGGTCCAGACGGCTTCGAGTGCCGGCAGGACGCCGAGTTCGGAAAGCACGCGCGAGGCGTTCGGCGAGACCTGCAGTCCAGCGCCGACTTCGATCAGGTCGGCGGCCTCCTCGAAAACGTCGCAGGCTATGCCGTGGCGGGCGAAGGCGAGCGCGGCCGTCAGCCCGGCCATGCCGGCACCGATGACCGCTACTCTTTCGATGGACATGTCGGGTTGCCGATCAGGCGGCCTTGACGTGGAAGACGCAGCCCGGCGGGTCGGTCTGTTCGGCCTTCAGCGACGGATTGTAGCGGTAGAGGGTCGAGCAGTAGGAGCAGACCTTCTCGTTGTCGTCACCCATGTCGATGAAGATGTGCGGATGGTCGAAGGGAACCGAAGCGCCGGTGCACATGAACTCCTTGACGCCGATCTGGATCAAGCGATGCCCGCCGTCGTTCTGGAAGTGGGGAATGCTGTGCCCGGCCATGATGGTCTCCGATACTGGAATGCGACGCTTCTGATTTGCGCCGGACATTAGCCGCCCGTTCAGTGATTGTGTAGTGGGAAAACCGCCGCAGCCACGTTGATTTCCTGTCTTTCACGGGTTCAAACGCAGCCGTTCATCCCTTATCTTCCCGGCGTCAATAAGGACTGCCTC
This sequence comes from Hyphomicrobiales bacterium, assembly GCA_900471605.1. Taxonomy (GTDB): domain Bacteria; phylum Pseudomonadota; class Alphaproteobacteria; order Rhizobiales; family Rhizobiaceae; genus Neorhizobium. Next base: position 235,252 of record UCEY01000031.1, read on the forward strand.
GATGAATCTCAATGCGCCTGCCTTCTCCACGTTCTCCCATGATGGTCTTGATCTTGCCTATTTCGACGAAGGCGATCCGTCCGGCGATCCGGTGCTGCTCATCCACGGGTTTGCCTCCAGCGCGCTGGTCAACTGGGTGCATCCGGGCTGGCTGAAGACGCTCGGCGATGCCGGTTACCGGGTGATTGCCATGGACAATCGCGGGCACGGCGCAAGCGGCAAGCCGCTCGATCCGGAAGCCTACAGGCCATGGGTGATGGCCGAGGATTCGATGGCGCTGCTCGATCATTTGCGGATCCCCGAAGCGCATCTGTTCGGATATTCGATGGGCGCCCGCATCTCGGTCTTTTCCGCGCTCGCGCATCCGCATCGGGTGCGCTCGCTGGTGCTCGGGGGCCTCGGCATCGGCATGACCGACGGGGTAGGGGACTGGGACCCGATCGCCGACGCCCTGCTTGCTCCTTCGCTCGATGACGTCAGCCACGCCCGTGGCCGCATGTTCCGTGCCTTTGCAGACCAGACGAAGAGCGACAGGCAAGCCCTGGCGGCCTGTATCCGCGGTTCGCGGGACCTCGTCAGCCGGGCCGACATGGGGCGTATCGACGCGCCGACGCTGATCGGCGTCGGAACCAAGGATGATATCGCCGGCTCCCCGCAGGAACTCGCCGCGCTGATGCCGCATGCGATTGCCCTTGATATCCCGGGCCGCGACCACATGCTCGCCGTCGGCGACCGGGTGTTCAAAAAGGCGGTTCTGGAGTTCTATGCCGAACTCTCCGCAAGGCCGTAGGTTCTTTCATTCTTACCATCAACGGAATGCGATTTTGCAGCCATTGGTCTTGGCATAAACTTATTCTATATAATGCTGCACGAAGCTCTGCCTTACGGCAAACGAGGAGACGGCGATGGCCGCAAGAACTGAAATCCGCCAGGAGTCGCTCGCGACCGTGGATCCCATCTGGGATACGTTGCGCCAGGAAGCGCGCATGGCAACCGAGCAGGACCCGCTGCTCGCCGCATTTCTCTATTCTGCCGTGCTGAACCATCGCTCGCTCGAAGAATGCGTCGTCCACCGCATCTGCGAACGCCTCGCCCATGCGGATGTGCCCGACGTGCTTCTGCGCCAGACCTTCATGGAAATGCTGGAAGACTGGCCGGAATGGGGCGCGATCATGCGCGTCGATATCCAGGCCGTCTACGACCGCGATCCCGCATGCCTGCGGTTCATGGAGCCGGTTCTCTATTTCAAGGGCTTTCACGCGATCCAGACGCACCGGCTGGCGCATTGGCTGTTCATGCGCGGCAGACGGGACTTCGCGCTCTATCTGCAGAGCCGTTCCTCCAGCGTCTTCCAGACGGATATCAATCCGGCAGCCCGTATCGGCAAGGGCATCTTCCTCGATCACGCCACCGGCTTGGTGGTCGGCGAGACGGCCGTCATCGGCGACAACGTTTCGATCCTGCACGGCGTGACGCTCGGCGGCACCGGCAAGGAGGGCGCCGACCGCCATCCGAAGATCGCCAACGGCGTCCTCATCGGCGCCGGCGCCAAGATCCTCGGCAATATCGAGGTCGGGTCGTGCTCGCGCGTTGCCGCGGGCTCGGTGGTCCTGAAGGCCGTTCCGCCGAAGTCGACCGTGGCCGGTGTGCCGGCGAAGGTGGTCGGGAGCGCAGGGTGTTCGGAACCGTCGCGCCTGATGGACCAGCTTCTCGGTGCCGACGACTGATTCGTCTGCGTTCGCCTTGCCGCGCGGCCGCATGGGGCTGACGGAATATCCTCCGTCCGCCGAACGTCGGGGAAAGAGCGGAAAAGGCTGTTTCTGGCGGCTTTACTTTCGCCTTTGTCCCATGCCAAAAGCGCCGCAACCGAACCGCTGACGGAGAGAAACGTGAAACCGGACGAAATCAAGAAGCTCGATGCCTACTTCAAGCGCGTGATCAATCCGCAGGCGATCGTCAAGGCGCGTCCGCGCAAGAACGATTCGGCCGAAGTTTACCTCGGAGACGAGTTTCTCGGCGTCATCTATATCGACGACGAGGACGGCGACCGCTCCTACAATTTTTCGATGGCGATCCTGGACGTCGATCTCTGATCGATTGCTCTGCGCCGGTCTTGGACCGGCTGCGTCGCAGGACTTGAAGGCGGGCTTCCAGGCCCGCCTTTCGATTCGCGCGGAAAGCGCCGGGCGAAATAAAATGGCTGCGGCGTTTTTGCGCGGGCAACGCGAGCTGCTGATATATCTTCGCAAAATCAGCAGCCTGAATCCATCCATGCATTTGCATGAATCCTTTTGCAACCTTGGGTGATTTTGCGCCGCACAAATCACCCTTGACTTTTGCCGGCATGCCGCTTTCTATCAGCGTATCCGAATAGAACAAAGGGACAGGCGATGTTCAATTTCGATGAAGCCAACAAGAAGAGCAAGGAAGCGATGGACGGAATGCTGAAGAGCTATTCCGAGGTCGCCAAGGGTTTCCAGGCGATCGCGACCGAAGCGACCGATTATTCCAAGAAGTCCTTTCAGGATATGGCGGGTTTCGTGGAGGCGCTGGCCTCCACCCGCAGCGTCGAAGCGGCTTTCGAACTCCAGACCAAATACGTGAAGTCGACTTATGAAGGCTTCATCGCCGAGTCGACCAAGATCACCGACATGTATGCCGATCTCGCCAAGACGGCTTACAAACGCTACGAGGCGCCGGTCGCAAAGTCGACCGCCGTGGTGACCGCAAACGCCGCGTAACGCGCATAGCGGCCCTCCCAGCGACGCCTTCACAGACAGAAGGCCGGCGGCGTTCGACGCTGCCGGCCTTTTTTGATTCATGCCAATGCGGAAATTTCCGAATTTCGGCATGTTCCATGATCTCTTTAGCGGAATAGTGATTGCGTGGCTGCAAAGGGGGCTTAAAATCCGCATCCAATGAACTAAGTTAGGAAGACTGAAGTCCGGCCGTTCGGCCATTCGGACGAACCCGCCGGATGACTGGGGAATGAATGAAGATGATCGCACTGCCGATCTTGATGCAAGCTGAAAAGGGTGGCGACGGAGACAACGCGAACCGCGGTACCTCGGTCATTACCCGCACGAAGCCAAAAACCAAGAAGCCAAATCTCTACCGCGTACTGCTGCTGAATGACGATTATACGCCCATGGAGTTCGTCATCCACATTCTGGAGCGTTTCTTTCAGAAGGACAGGGAAGCGGCAACGCGGATCATGCTCCATGTCCACAACCACGGCGTGGGGGAATGCGGAATATTTACATACGAAGTAGCGGAAACCAAAGTGTCCCAGGTCATGGACTTCGCCCGGCAACACCAGCATCCGCTGCAATGTGTCATGGAAAAGAAGTGAGGAACCCGACGTGCCAACATTTTCGCCTAGCTTAGAAAAGGCGCTGCATCAGGCACTGACCTTTGCCAACGAGCGGCATCACGAATATGCCACGCTCGAGCACCTGCTTTTGGCGTTGATCGACGACGCCGATGCAGCCGCGGTCATGGGTGCTTGTAACGTCAATTTGGAAACACTGCGCAAGACCGTCACCGACTATGTCGATAACGAACTTGCCAACCTGATCACCGGTTATGACGAGGACTCCAAGCCGACCTCCGGCTTCCAGCGCGTCATCCAGCGCGCCGTCATCCACGTCCAGTCCTCCGGCCGCGAGGAAGTGACCGGCGCCAACGTTCTCGTCGCGATCTTCGCGGAACGGGAAAGCCATGCGGCCTTCTTCCTGCAGGAGCAGGAGATGACCCGCTACGACGCGGTCAACTACATTTCGCACGGCATCGGCAAGCGCGCCGGTTCCTCCCAGACCCGCACTCCGCGGGGCGCTGACGACAACGAGCAGGAAGCCAAGCCGTCCTCCCGCGACCAGGAAGAAGGCTCCGCCAAGAAGCCGCAGGATGCCCTCAAGGCCTATTGCGTCAACCTGAACGAAAAGGCCCGTGACGGCCGGATCGACCCGCTGATCGGCCGCCATGCCGAAGTCAACCGCACGATCCAGGTCCTGTGCCGCCGCTCCAAGAACAACCCGCTCTATGTGGGTGATCCGGGCGTCGGCAAGACGGCGATCGCCGAGGGGCTGGCCAAGCGGATCATCGAAGGCAAGGTGCCGGAGGCTCTCGCCGACGCCACCATCTTCTCGCTCGACATGGGCACGCTGCTCGCCGGCACCCGGTATCGCGGCGATTTCGAGGAACGCCTGAAGCAGGTCGTCAAGGAGCTCGAAGAGTATCCGGGGGCGGTCCTGTTCATCGACGAGATCCACACGGTCATCGGCGCCGGCGCTACGTCAGGCGGCGCGATGGACGCCTCGAACCTCCTGAAGCCGGCCCTGTCTTCGGGCGCGATCCGCTGCATCGGTTCGACCACCTACAAGGAATACCGCCAGTTCTTCGAAAAGGACCGGGCCCTGGTTCGCCGTTTCCAGAAGATCGACGTCAACGAGCCGTCGATCGAGGATGCGATCGAGATCATGAAGGGCCTCAAGCCCTATTTCGAGGATTACCACAAGCTGCGTTACACCAACGAGGCGATCAAGTCGGCCGTCGAACTGTCGGCCCGCTACATCTCCGACCGCAAGTTGCCGGACAAGGCGATCGACGTGATCGACGAGACCGGTGCGGCCCAGATGCTGCTGCCGGCCTCCAAGCGCCGCAAGCTGATCACCGAGAAGGAGATCGAAGCGACGATCGCCACCATGGCGCGGATTCCGGCCAAGACCGTTTCCAAGGACGACGAGATGGTTCTCGCCAACCTGGAAAAGGAACTGCGTTCGGTCGTCTACGGCCAGGATGCGGCGATCGAAGCCCTCTCGACGGCCATCAAGCTCGCCCGTGCCGGCCTTCGCGAACCGAACAAGCCGATCGGCTCCTACGTCTTCTCCGGCCCGACCGGTGTCGGCAAGACGGAGGTTGCCAAGCAGCTTGCCGCTTCGCTCGGCGTCGAGATGCTGCGCTTCGACATGTCGGAATATATGGAACGCCACACGGTCTCGCGGCTGCTCGGCGCACCTCCCGGTTATGTCGGCTTCGACCAGGGCGGCCTGCTGACCGACGGCGTCGATCAGCATCCGCACTCGGTGGTCCTGCTCGACGAAATCGAGAAGGCGCATCCGGATATCTACAATATCCTGTTGCAGGTCATGGACCATGGTTCGCTGACCGACCACAACGGCAAGAAGATCGACTTCCGTAACGTCATCCTGATCATGACGACCAATGCGGGCGCATCGGAAATGGCCAAGGCCGCCATCGGCTTCGGCTCGTCCAAGCGCACCGGCGAGGACGAGGAGGCGATCAACCGCCTGTTCACGCCGGAATTCCGCAACCGTCTCGATGCGATCATCGCATTCGCTCCGCTGCCGACCGAAGTCATCCACCAGGTCGTGCAGAAGTTCGTCATGCAGCTCGAAACGCAGCTCTCGGAACGCAACGTCACCTTCGACCTGCACCAGGATGCGATCGCCTGGCTGGCGGAAAAGGGCTACGACGAGAAGATGGGCGCCCGTCCGCTCTCGCGCGTCATCCAGGAATACATCAAGAAGCCGCTCGCCAACGAGATCCTGTTCGGCAAGCTGCGCAAGGGCGGCGTCGTCCGCGTCACCGTCGGCAAGGGCGAGGATGGCAAGGACAAGCTGATCCTCGACTCGATCCCCGAGGCGACGCCCGTGAAGCCGAAGCCGGAAGCCGAGGTCGAAGAGGCGGCCGAGGAAGCCGAGGCCAAGGTCGTGAAGGCCAAGGCGCCGAAGAAGTCGGCTCCGAAGGACAAGGAAGGTGGCCCGGCGCGGGCTCGCGCCATGGTGGATGCGGACGTGATCGCTTCGGAAGAAGCGCCCAAGGCGCCGCCGCGCAAGGGCACGACTGTGCCCCGCGTGCCGAAGACCAAATAGGGCTTTCGGATTGAACTCTTGCGATGCCGGGCTTGTCCCGGCTTCGTCGTTTCGAGAATATGCACGTAGGCGCGAACAAAGCGGATCGATCGTTGACAGCGGACAATGCTACTAATTTTCTTTCCCGTGCAATCCTCCCTCTCGACAACCTTTCCTGGTTTTGATTGATTACCTCTGGATTGGGGGCAATCATGAAAGTCACTCTTTTGGTGGCCATGCTCTGCACGGCTGCGTGGCCAATGCTGGCACAAGAGACGGAATGCACAAAGATTAATGCCGATTTGGATCGGCTCGCCTGCTACGATAAACAAAGCGGCAGAACGCCAGCCGTAGAGGTGAAGGTTGACCCGACGTCGGAGTGGTTTACCCAGACTCAGTTATCAAAGCTAACTGATCAGAAAGGTGTATATCTTTCTGTTTCTTCGAAAGAGAACGTCAGCTGCAGGTGGGACAACAAGAGTAAAGCTCTTCTCACTGTCCGCTGCCATGAAAATACGACATCGGTTTACATATCGACCAAATGCCACATGGTTTCGAGCGACTACAACGATTACGGCAGGGTGAACTACCGTATCGACAGCAATCCGGCTAAATCCGTTGATATGAACGAATCCACCGATAACAGAGCGCTCGGCCTTTGGGCTGGCGGAAAATCCATTCCATTTATCAAAGAAATGATTGGTGGCAGTAAATTTGTTGCACGCTTTACTCCCTACAATGAAAGCCCCGTGATTCTGGAGTTCAACATCTCGGGATTGGAGAAGGCTATCCTTCCTGTGCGAGAACAATGCAAATGGTAGAAGCTCTGGGGGCCACCCGTATCGGCCGCCTCAAATGTTCATTTAGCGTCGTTGAGGCGATCGGTAGTGTCATCCTCTGGATCGTATTGACGATTATTACTCTGGGTCTTGCTCTAATTGTTTTTCCCTACTACCTCAATCGAGCGGTACTGAACAAAACTGAATTGCTCGACGCCACCGGGCGCCCGATTGCTCGTCTCAACTGCACCTTTAGCATTGGGCATTCTATTGGCCATGTCATAATATGGGCCATCCTCATAGTGGTGACGCTCGGACTGGCGAGCTTTCTCTACGTCTATCGGGTCCTTCGCGTGGTGCTGAACGAAACGCGAGTAGAATATTATTGATGTCTGAGGCTTGTCCCGGCATCGTCGTTTTTTGACGACTCGCCTTCTTTTTTCGCGCATTTCCGGAATATCGATGTCTCCAGCCAGTGACGACCGCAGCGCCTTTTTCTGGTTCTTCACCGGCATGCGGGGCCTTCTGTCGCTTCCGGCGCTCATCCTGCTCATTTCGATCGTCGGCTTCAGTGCGTTTGCGCTGGAATCGGGCCTGACGCGTGCAGAGGCGGTGTTCATGTCCTTTGCGATCTGGGCGCTGCCGGCGCAGGTCATCCTTATTGGCACGATGGCAAGCGGCGCCAACATCGCCGCCTGCTTCCTCGCGGTGACGCTTTCCTCGATCCGCATGACGCCGATGGTCGCCTCGGTCATCCCGGAAATGCGCACGAGGCGCACGCCGATCTGGCTGCTGCTGATCCTGTCGCATTTCATCGCCATCACATCCTGGGTCTTCGCGATCACCACGCTTCGCAACGTGCCTCGGGAATACCGGGCGATCTATTTTGCCGGTTTCGGCGTGACCCTGACCCTCACCGGTACGCTGGTGGTGGCGGTCTTCTACGATATCGTCTCGGCCTTTCCGCCGGCCGTCGCGGGTGTGCTCTTCTTCCTGACGCCGGTCTATTTCAACGCCTCGATCTGGGCGAGCGCCCGCCAGCCGGTGGTCAGGATCGCCTTCGTCATGGGCGTCGTTCTCGGGCCCACCCTTGCTCTGATCACGCCGAAATTCGACGTGCTCTGCGCGGGCCTTGGCGGCGGGACGATTGCCTATCTCGTCGATCGGATAAGGCGCGACAGGTTGCGCGCGAGCAAGGGTGACCGGCGATGATCGCGGAATACTGGACCTTCATCGTGATCGTGATTGCCGGCTTCCTGGCGACCGATATCTGGCGTTGGCTGGGCGTCTTCACCGGCAACCGCCTCGACGAGGATTCCGAGGCGCTTTATTGGGTGAGGGCGGTGGCGACCGCGCTGGTCATGGCGGTCACCGCCAAGCTGATCGTCTTCCCCAACGGCACGCTTGCCGGCTCGCCGCTGTGGCTGAGGCTCGGGGCGGCCGGCATCGGTTTTGCCGTCTTCCTGGCAACCGGCCGCAAGGTCGCGGTCGGCGTTGCGGTGCCGATGGCGCTGCTGGTTGCCGGTCTCTGGTGGGTGGGCTTCTAGCTTAATTGCCCAGTTCGCCGATGATCTTCTCGGCGTTGGCGGCCAGCACCTCGTTGTTCTCCATCTGGCCCGAATGGGGCTTCAAAGCCTGTCCCTCATAGCGGGGGACGACGTGGAAATGCAGGTGGTAGACGGTCTGGCCGGAGGCCGGTTCGTTGAACTGTATGACCGTGATGCCGTCCGCCTCGAAGGCTTCCTTGGCCGCCTTGGCGAGTTTCTGCACCACCGGCATCAGCTTCGAAAGCACCGCCGGATCCGCGTCGAGAATGTTGCGTGACGGCGTTTTGGGGATCACCAGCAGGTGACCGGGCGATTGCGGCATGACATCCATGAAGGCGAGCGTATCGGCATCCTCGTAGACCCGATGGCACGGGATCTCGCCGCGCAGGATTTTCCCGAAGATATTGTTGCTGTCGTAAGCCTGGCCGCTCATCGCGATGTCCTCTCCTTGTTTTTCCGGCCCGATCCTTCCGGGCTCTAATCCTGTTCCTGCTGGCGCTCGCCCTTGCGGAACGGGCTGTGTTCCGCGAGATATTCCGTCATCTGCTCCACGTCTTCGCGCTCGTGTTCCAGATAGTCGGCGATCGCGCGCCTCAGACCCGCATGGGCGATATAATGCATCGAATGGGTGGTGACAGGCAGATAGCCGCGCGCCAGCTTGTGTTCGCCTTGCGCTCCGGCCTCGACGCGCTTCAGGCCCTTGGCGAGCGCGAAATCGATCGCCTGATGGTAGCAGACCTCGAAATGCAGGAAGGGGTGGTCCTCGATACAGCCCCAGTGCCGGCCGTAGAGCGCATCCGCGCCGATGAAGTTGATCGCGCCCGCGACATATTTGCCCTCGCGTTTCGCCATCACCAGCAGGATGTCGTCGGCCATCCGCTCGCCGATCAGCGAATAGAATTGTCGCGTGAGGTAAGGCCGGCCCCATTTGCGGCCGCCGGTATCCATGTAGAATTCGAAGAACTGGTCCCAGATGCCTTCGGTCAGGTCCTTGCCGGTCAGCCAGTCGATGCTGATGCCGTTTTCGAGCGCCGCGCGGCGTTCCTTCTTCAGCGCCTTGCGCTTGCGCGAGGCGAGCGTTTCGAGAAAGGCGTCGTGGTTCTCGTAACCCTCGTTGATGAAATGGAATTGCTTGTCGGTCCGGTGCAGGTAGTCGGCCTCTTCGAAGGCGGCGACCTGGTCTTGCGCAACGAAGGTCACATGCGCCGACGAGATGCCGAGCTGGCGGGTCACCTCCTGGAGACCGGCGGCCAGCGTCAGCTCCGTCGTATCCTTGTCGTAACCGTCGGACACCAGCAGGCGCGGTCCGCTTGCCGGAGTGAACGGCACGGTGCATTGCAGTTTTGGATAATAACGCCCGCCGGCCCGCTCGAATGCGTCGGCCCAGCCGTGGTCGAAGACATATTCGCCCTGGCTGTGGCTCTTGAGATAACCGGGGACCGCGCCGATCAGCGTGCCCTTGTCGTCTTCCAGCAGGAGGTGATGGCCGAGCCAGCCGGTCTTGGCGGTGGCGGATCCGGATTCTTCCAGCACCGACAGGTAGGCGTGCGACAGGAACGGATTGTAGGGCGTTTCCGAAGAGGAGGACTTGGATGTGCCCGAAAGGCGCGACCAGCTTTCGGGGCTGATCGCGCAGAACGACTTTTCGATGCGGATGGTAAGATTGCCGGTCATGCTCTGCTTTACAGGGAGGGGGAGGAAGCCTCCCGCGGATCAAAACCTTCGAAGGTCATCTGGTCGGCATATTTATAGGTATGTTCGCGGCCGTTTGCATCCCTCACGGTCCAGGTGATGACCGGAATTCCGCTCGCTCTCTGAGCTGTGATGAACGTGTTCGGCAGGTGGGGATAGTGATAGGAAATGAAGTCGAGGCCAAGTTGCATGGCTTCGTCGTGCTCGAAGAATTCTTCGGGCTTGTCCCCCATGGCGGTCAGGCCGAGCGGGTAGGGCGAGCCGGCGTTCTTCAGGTCGCGCAGGATGTGATAGTCGAAGCTCATCAGTGCCACCTTGCCCTGATAACCCTCGAGAACCTCCAGCACCGCCTCGGCGAACCCGTCGTCCTCGCCGTCGCCTTCTCGTCCCTTGATCTCGATGACCAGAGGCACCTTGCCGGCGACGAGGGCAAGCATCTGCTTCAGCGTCGGCACCTTGTCCTTGGTACCGCCGACCGAGAGCATGCCGAGCTCGGCCGAGGTCTTCTCGCGGATGTCGCCCTTGATGCCGCAGAGCCGCTCGAGATCATGGTCGTGGAAGACGACCGGCACGCTGTCGGCGGCAAGCTGCACGTCGCATTCGATCGCAAAGCCGGCCTCGACCGCGCGGGAAAACGCCGAGAGCGTGTTTTCCCAGACCTCGCGGTTCATGTCGTGATAGCCGCGATGGGCGACCGGAAGGTCCTTGATCCAGGTGGCGTCGGTCATGCTTCGATCTCGATGATGGCTTCGATTTCCACGGCGGCGTTGAGAGGCAGCGCCGCCATGCCGACGGCTGCGCGCGCATGCTTGCCGGCGTCGCCGAGAACGTTGGCGATCAGGTTCGATGCGCCGTTGGTGACGATATGCTGCTCGCTGAAGCCGGGCGCCGAGGCGACGAAGCTCGAGAGCTTGACCACCCGCTTGATCCGGCCGAGATCGCCACCCAACGCAGCTTTTGCCTGAGCGAGGATATTGATGGCGCAGAGCTCTGCGGCGCGGCTCGCCGCCGGCACGTCGACATCTGCGCCGACAAGGCCCGTGACTGCGACTTTGCCATTTTCGTTCGGCAATTGGCCGGAGATGAACAGCAGGTTGCCGGTGATCACATAGGGCAGGTAATTGGCGGCGGGCGCTGCCGCGACGGGGAGGACGATCCCCAGTTCCTTCAGACGGCCTTCGATGGCTTCGGTCATTTTCGACTCCCGTTTTGTTGTAAAATCTTCAAAAATCCTGCATCAAGGCCTTAGCTTGGTCAGATGGCGTTCTTATAACATCCCCGACTGAGTCCAACAGGAGAATGTGAATGTTGCGTATGAGCCTCGGGGTGATCCTTGTCGGCGGTCTGAGCCTTTTGGGCGCCACCTCCGCGGACGCGACGACCGACGGTGCCGCCCGGCTGCTCGTCCCGCATCGCGCCATTTACGACCTGAAACTCAAGAAAGCCTCGGAACGCTCCGGCATCGAAGGCATGTTCGGCCGCATGGTCTATGAGTTCACCGGCTCGGCCTGCACCGGCTTTTCCACCAATTTCCGCCTCGTCACCAAGATCGACACGGGCGAGGAGACGCGTCTCAGCGACCAGCAGACCACGACCTTCGAGGACATGGCCGCGAACCAGTTCCACTTCGAGACCAAGTCCTTCACCGACGAGCAGCTCGACAAGCAGCTGAGCGGCGACGCCTCGATCGCCGACAAGGGCGTCAAGGTGGAAATCACCCAGCCCGACGGCCGCGAGATCGACCTGCCGGCGAGCGATTTTCCGACCAGCCACATGCTCGATGTCATTGCGAATGCCAAGCAGGGCAAGAACTTCTTCGAGGCGCGGGTCTTCGACGGTTCCGAAAACGGCGACCAGGCGCTGCTGACCACGACGGTGATCGGCAAGTCGCAGATGGCACAGAAGGATGACGTCGATGCCGACAAGGCCGGCGAGTTCGCCAAGACCCCGTTCTGGCCGGTGACGATCGCCTATTTCAACGAGAATGCGGCCGGCGATCCGACCCCGGTCTACAACATGTCGTTCAAGCTCTACGAAAACGGCATTACCCGCGATCTCACCATGGACTACGGCGACTTCGTTCTGTCCGGCAGCCTGGTGAAGCTGGAGCTCCTGAAGCCCCAGCAGGATGCGTGCCCGCCGGCGCCGGCGAAATAACCCACCATTGACGTTCACCGGCCCCGCAGATCAGCGCCGCGGCGTTCTGTCATGAAACTGTCACGCAATCCTCTCTAGTGTGTGTCCGCGTCGGGCATGATTTGCGCCGGGCCGTCGTCTGAGAGCCGGCATTGGCCTCGGTCCGGCCGGCTCGCCTGTCCATCCCCGCGCGACGGTCTTTCTCGAAAAGGCCTGACGGTGAAACAGAGCGCTATGGGGATGACACGATGGCGGACACCGACTTGGCGACCACTTCCACTCTCAATCTGCCCGTGGTTTCTGCCGATCCGGCCGAAATCGCCCGCATCTCGGACAATATCAACCTGACCGACCGCTCGTCGATCTCCGTCTTCGGAGACCGGGCGCAGCAATCGGTGACCGATTATGCCGACCGCATCCTTCGCGAAGTCCGTAACCGCGACATGGGCGAAGTCGGCAAGCTGCTCAACGATATCATCCTCAAATCGAAGAACCTCGATCCGGCGTCGATCAGCGAACAGGGCTTTTTCAGCCGCATGTTCCAGTCCGCGCAGGCGCGGCTGGAGCGCTTCAAGGAAGAATTCGAGGATGTTGCCGGCCAGATCGACCGGATCGGCCTGGAACTCGACCGACACAAGGACACGCTTCGTCGCGATATCGCCCTGCTCGACGATCTCCATGAGGAGACCAAGCAGTCGATCGTCAAGCTCGACGGTTACGTCCAGGCGGGCAAGGCATTCGCCGAGAATTTTCGTGCCAATGAATTGCCGAGGCTGAAGGCAGCCGCCGATCAGGCCGCGGCCAATCCCGGCGGCGGCCTCATAGAGGCGCAGACCTATCAGGACAGCCTGCAGGCGCTCGATCGGCTGGAAAAGCGCATCTTCTATCTGCAGCAGGCCCGCCAGCTCGGCATCCAGCAATTGCCGCAGATCCGCATCGTCCAGTCGGGCGACGAGACGCTGATCGAGAACCTGCAGGCGACCTCGGCGCTGACCGTTCCCGCCTGGAAGCAGAAGATGGTCATCCTGCTCGGCCTCAACCGGCAGAAATCGGCGCTCGACCTGCAGAAGACCGTCACCGACGCGACCAATCAGATGATCCGCGAGGCATCGGCGATGATGAAGGACCAGGCGATCGCCATCGAGGAACAGTCGCAGCGCGGCATCGTCGATATCGATACGCTGGAAGCGGCAAACCGCGACCTTATCGATACGATCAGCGGCGTGCTGCGCGTCCAGGAGGACGGCCGCAAGAAACGCGCCGAGGCGGAGAGCCGCATGGAACAGCTTACAGTCGAGCTCAAGAAAGCGATGACAGGGGCGTGACCTTGGGAATCGGACGGGCGCCGTATTGGGCTTTAGCGCTGCTGGCGGTCGTCTCGCTCGCCGGCTGCAATATCGGCAAGGGACCGGATTTCTCGATCGTCTCGGGATCGGAAAACACGGTCCTGCAGCCGATCGTGGAAGAGTTCTGCAAAGAGAAGAACGCCACCTGCACCTTCAAATACGAGGGCACGCTCGATATCGGCCTGGCGCTGCAGAGCGAGGCGGGCGTATTACAGGATGCGGTCTGGCCGGCCTCCAGCGTCTGGGTCGACATGTTCGACACCCGCCGCCGTGTCAAGAACCTGACCTCGATCGCCCAGACGCCGGTCGTCTTGGGCGTCCGTAAGTCGAAGGCGCAGGCGCTCGGCTGGATCGGCCGCGACGTGTTCATGAAAGACATTCTGGCAGCGGTGAATTCCGGCTCGCTCAAATTCCTGATGACGTCCGCGACGCAGTCCAATTCCGGCGCCAGCGCCTATCTCGCCATGCTGTCGAGCGCGCTCGGGAACAAGCCGGTGATCGAGCCCGGCGACCTCAAGGACAAGACGGTGCAGGACACCGTCAGGTCGCTGCTCTCCGGCGTCGAGCGGTCGTCCGGCTCCTCCGGCTGGCTCGCCGATCTCTATGTAGATCAGGCCCGCCGCGGCACGCTTTACGACGCCATGTGGAACTACGAGGCGGTGCTGAAGGAGACCAACGACAAGCTGGCTGGCATCGGACAGCAGGATCCGCTTTATGCGATCTATCCGGCCGATGGCGTCGCCGTTGCCGATTCGCCGATTGGCTTTGTCGATCATGGTCGGGGTGCGGAGGTCCAGACCTTCTTCAACGAACTGCTCGCCTATCTGCGTACACCCGACATCCAGAAACGCATCGCCGCCACCGGCCGGCGCATTCCGCTCGCCGATGTCGCCGCGACGCCCGAACCGCTGTGGAATTTCGACCCGAAACGGCTGGTGACCGCGATCCGCATGCCGGAGCCGGCTGTCATCGGCGAGGCGCTGACGCTCTATCAGGCGGCCTTGCGCAAGCCGTCGCTGACTGCCCTCTGCCTCGATTTTTCCGGTTCGATGGCCGGGGAGGGCGTGACTCAGTTGACGCAGGCCATGCGTTTCCTGCTGACGCCGGCCGAAGCGAGCCGGGTCCTGGTGCAGTGGTCGCCGGCCGATCGCATCATCGTAATCCCCTTCGACGGCAGCGTGCGCCGTTCGCTGGTGGGAAGCGGCGATCCCATGGAACAGGAAGGGCTGCTGAATGCCGTACTCGGCGAGCAGCCGGGCGGCGGCACCAACATGTATGCCTGCGCTGCCGAAGCCATGCGTCAGATCGCCCGCACCGAAGGCCTTCCGAACTATCTGCCCGCCATCGTCATCATGACCGACGGCAAGTCGGACAATGATAGCCGCCGGTTCATGAACCAGTGGAACGCGACGCAGCCGCATGTTCCGGTCTTCGGCATCACCTTCGGCGATGCCGACAAGACCCAGCTCAACAATCTTGCGGAAGCCACCTCCGCCCGCGTATTCAACGGCGGTTCCGATCTCGCGGCGGCATTCCGCACCGCCCGCGGTTACAACTAAGGCCGAGAATGCGTAGATGGTTCGGCAATGACTGGAACTGGGTCGTGGCGGGGCTTGCCGCCGCGATCTTCGTTCCCGTGCTGAGTTTCGTGTTCCTGATGCCGGTCATCGTAGCCGCCGGCATCGGCGCCTTCGTCTTCGCCGGCCTGGTATTCCTTCTGGCGCCGCGCCGGTTGTTCGAAGGGCTCGACGAAAAGACGATCGGTCGCGGCCGGCTGGAATTCGTCCGCGAACTGATGGCGGTCGCCGTGCCTGCCGCCGAACGGCTCGAAGCCGCCGCCGGCCGCATCACCGACAAACCGACCGCCGCCCGGGTAAATCATCTCGCCGAGATCGCCGCCGATGTCTTCACAAAGCTGGAGGCCGATCCGCAGAGTGCCGGCGCGGTGCGCCGCTTTCTCAGCTATTACCTGCCGCGCGCAGCCGAGGTCGCGGAAGGTTTCGCGATCATCGAGGCCAAACGCGCCCCCGATGCAAAACAGTTGCAGGATGTCGGCGGCGTATTGGTCAAGCTCGAGGACGCCTTCGTGCATTACGCCGACAGCCTGGTCGACGAACAGCTCGACAGCCTGAACACCGACCTTCGCCTCATCCAGGCATCGCTCAAAGAGGACCTCGAACGCTGATGGCGATTTCCAGACGCGCCTTTGGAGTGGGATTGCTGGCGACCGGCGTTGCCGGCACCGGCGGATATTTCGCGGTCAAGGATCGCCCGGAGCTACAGGGTCTGCTCGGCAACCGCACCACGCTCACCGGTTTCGTCGGCGGCGAGAAGGAGGCCTTTCTCGCCGATCCCGACGTCATCCGCGCGCTCGGCAGCCGTGGCCTGACCGTCCAGAGCCGGGTGGCCGGCTCGGTGGAAATGGTGCGCGAACAGGCGCTTCTGTCGCAGAACCCGCAATTTCTCTGGCCGTCCTCGTCGATCATGGTCGATATCGCCCGCCAGAACGGCGTGAAGATCCGGGATGACCGGGTGGTGCTCAATACCCCCGTCGTCGTCTATTCCTGGCAGCCGGTCGCCGATGGGCTGATGAAGGCGGGCCTCGTGACCCGCACGGGTGAGGGGCACTACCAGCTCGACCTGAAAGCGCTGCTCGACGCCATCCTTGCCGGCTCCGACTGGTCGAAGCTCGGCGTCAACATGCTCTATGGCCGGGCTCGCATCATCTCGACGGATCCGAACCGGTCGAATTCCGGCTTCATGTTCGCCGGCCTGGTGCTGAGCCTCCTGAGCGGCAGTCTCGCCACCGCGGAATCGCTTGCCGAATTCGGCCCGAAGGCGCAGGTGATCTTCCGCAACATGGGCTTCAAGTCACCGTCCTCGGGAAAACTGTTCGAACAATATCTGGCGGGCGGCATCGGCGGTGAGCCGATGATCGTCGGTTACGAGAACCAGCTCGTCGAATGGATTCTTGCCGATCGCGCCCGATGGGACCGGATCATGGCTGGCGCGGGGGCAAAACCTGTCGTGCTCTATCCGCGCCCCACCGTCTATTCCGCCCATCCGCTGATCGTCGTCGACGAGGCGGCGAAGCGGCTGGTCGACGCGCTGACCACCCCGGCGCTGCAGCAGCTCGCCTGGGAAAAACACGGTTTCCGCGGTCCTCTCGGAGCTCCGACGGGCAATGCCTCCGGCGCGGTCGCCGGTCTGCTGCCCGCCGATATCGACGCGGTCCTGCCGATGCCGGATGCCGGCACCATGCTGGCGCTGCTCGATCTTCTGGCCCGCTGAGGCAATTTCCGGCAAAGCACTTGCTTTTGCGGCAAATCGAATGTATGGCCAGCCGCATTCCACACGTAAGGCATGGGATCGTCCGGGAGAAATCCGGACTGTTCCGCCCGGTGGCGCTCTCGAAGAGAGTGCTGTTCGCCTTGCGGAGGTTCAACCGGAAAAGGATAACTAGGCATGGCATTGCCCGATTTTTCTATGCGCCAGCTTCTCGAGGCAGGCGTTCACTTCGGCCACCAGACTCACCGCTGGAACCCGAAGATGAAGCCGTACATCTTCGGCGACCGTAACAACATCCACATCATCGATCTGGCCCAGACCGTTCCGATGCTGTCGCGCGCCCTTCAGGTCGTGTCCGACACCGTCGCCCGCGGCGGCCGCGTTCTGTTCGTCGGCACCAAGCGCCAGGCGTCCGAGCTGATCGCCGACTCGGCCAAGCGTTCGGCCCAGTACTACGTCAACTCCCGCTGGCTCGGCGGCATGATGACCAACTGGAAGACCATTTCGAACTCGATCGCCCGTCTGCGCAAGCTCGACGAGATCCTGAATTCGGAAGCTTCCGGCTATTCCAAGAAGGAACGCCTGAACCTCGAGCGCGAACGCGAGAAGCTGGACAAGGCTCTCGGCGGTATCCGCGACATGGGCGGCACCCCGGATCTGATGTTCATCATCGACACCAACAAGGAAAAGATCGCCATCGACGAAGCCAAGCGCCTGGGTATCCCGGTCGTCGCCATCATCGATTCGAACTGCGATCCGGACCTCATCGACTATCCGATCCCGGGTAACGACGACGCCTCGCGCGCCATCGCTCTCTACACCGACCTGATCGCTCGCGCTGCCATCGACGGTATCGCTCGCCAGCAGGGCGCTTCGGGCCGCGACATCGGCGCATCTGCCGAAGCCCCGATCGAGCCGGCGCTCGAAGGCGAAGCAGAAGCTTGAGGCGGGATGGAGCGGCTTGCCGCTCCTCCTTTCTGAATTCGATCTAGGCCAGAGATACCGATCCCTGGCCTTGGTCGTTTCAAGGCGAACTGCCACCGCTCCGTCGTCGAGGCTATCGCTTTCGTGGTGTCTTCATCACGCTGTCACACTTCCGGGTACATTCGTCCCAACACATTTGAGTCCGCCGACGTTTTTCCGGCGACACGCACTTGAACCGACAAGAGGCAAACAATGGCTGAAATCACCGCTGCACTGGTAAAGGAACTGCGCGAAAAGTCCGGCGCAGGCATGATGGACTGCAAGAAGGCGCTGACCGAAACGAACGGCGACATCGAAGCGGCGATCGACTGGCTGCGCGCCAAGGGCATCTCCAAGGCCGACAAGAAGTCCGGCCGCACCGCGGCTGAAGGCCTGATCGGCATTGCCAGCGCTGGCCACAAGGCTGTCGTCATCGAGCTCAACTCGGAAACCGACTTCGTTGCCCGCAACGACGCCTTCCAGGACCTCGTTCGCGGCATCGCCAATGTCGCCCTGACGACCGACGGTTCCGTCGAAGCGATCTCGGCTGCCGCCTATCCGGCTTCCGGCAAGCCGGTTGCCGACACCATCAAGGATGCGATCGCCACGATCGGCGAGAACATGACCCTGCGTCGCTCCGCCCTGCTGCAGGTCGAACACGGCGTTGTCGCGACCTACGTCCACAACGCCGCCGGCGACGGCATCGGCAAGCTCGGCGTCCTGGTCGCCCTGAAGTCGGTCGGCGACAAGGAAGTCCTGACCTCGCTCGGCCGCCAGGTCGCCATGCACATCGCTGCCACCAACCCGCTCGCCATCCGCGCCGAAGAAGTCGACGCTGCTGTCGCCGAGCGCGAACGCAACGTCTTCATCGAGCAGTCGCGCGCTTCCGGCAAGCCGGACGCCATCATCGAAAAGATGGTCGACGGCCGCATGCGCAAGTTCTTCGAAGAAGTCGCACTTCTCTCGCAGGCTTTCGTCATCAACCCGGACGTCACCGTCGGCCAGGCCGTCAAGGACGCTGAAAAGCTTGCCGGCGCTGCGATCGAAGTCACGGGCATGGCACGCCTGCTGCTCGGCGAAGGCGTCGAAAAGGAAGAAACGGATTTTGCCGCTGAAGTCGCGGCAGTCGCCAAAGGCTGATATTCGTTAGCTAAAGCTGTCGAAAGCGCAAGGGCACCGGTGACAAGCCGGTGCCCTTCGTGTATCGGCAACCCGTTTGACCCTCCGCATTGCATTTCGATTTTCAAGGAGCCCCCATGTCGCCTCAGCCTCTCTACAAGCGTGTCTTGCTCAAGGCCTCCGGTGAAGCTCTGATGGGCAGCCAGGGTTTCGGCATCGATGTTGAAGTTGCCGATCGGGTCGCCTCCGATATCGCCGAAGCGCGCGCCATGGGCGTCGATGTCGGCGTGGTCGTCGGCGGCGGCAATATCTTTCGCGGCGTCGCGGTCGCGTCCAAGGGCGGCGACCGGGTGACCGGCGACCACATGGGCATGCTCGGCACGGTGATCAACGCGCTGGCGCTCGCCACCTCGCTGCGCAAGCTGAACGTCGACACCGTGGTCCTGTCGGCGATCTCGATGCCGGAAATCTGCGAAAGCTTCTCGCAGCGCCAGGCCGTGCACCACATGGCCCAGGGCAGGGTGGTGATCTTCGCCGGCGGCACCGGCAATCCCTTCTTCACGACCGATTCGGCAGCAGCACTTCGCGCGGCCGAAATCGGCGCGGAAGCGATCTTCAAGGCGACCCAGGTGGACGGCATCTATTCGGCCGACCCCAAGAAGGACCCGACGGCGACCCGCTTCGACACGCTGACACATGGCGAGGTGCTCGAAAAGGGTCTGGCGGTGATGGACGTGGCGGCCGTGGCGCTCGCCCGCGAAAACGCCATCCCGATCATCGTTTTTTCGATCCATGAGAAGGGCGGCTTCGCCCAAATCTTGACCGGCGGCGGCCGCAAGACCATCGTAGCGGACAATTGAGGCGCGGCGTCGCGGGCCGCCCAGACAACATACGGGAGTAGACGGATGAGTGGAATCGATCTCAACGACATCAAGCGCCGCATGGAAGGCGCGGTCAACGCGTTCAAGAGCGATATCGCATCGCTGCGCACCGGCCGTGCTTCGGCCAACATTCTCGATCCGGTGACGGTCGAAGCCTATGGTTCGCGCGTGCCGCTCAACCAGGTGGCGAACATCACCGTGCCGGAGCCGCGCATGCTCGGCGTGTCCATCTGGGACAAGTCGATGGTCGGTGCCGTCGACCGGGCGATCCGCGAATCGCATCTCGGCCTCAACCCGATCGTCGATGGCCAGAACCTGCGCATTCCGCTGCCCGAACTCAACGAAGAGCGCCGCAAGTCGCTGGTCAAGGTTGCGCATGATTATGCGGAAAAGGCCAAGGTCGCGGCCCGTCACGTTCGCCGCGATGGCATGGACGGCCTGAAAAAGGCCGAAAAGGACGGCGACATCGGCCAGGACGAGAGCCGCTCGCAGTCGGAAAAAGTGCAGAAGATGACGGACGATACGATTTCCGAAGTCGACCGCTTGCTTGCGGATAAGGAAAAGGAAATCATGCAGGTCTAACTTAGGCCTGGTTTGCCGCCATATTCCGGCGGCCAAAGGAGCCGCATAAAATATGGTGAACCCCGAGCTTGCAATCATCCCTCAACACGTTGCCATCATCATGGATGGCAATGGACGCTGGGCCAACAAGCGCGGGCTTCCTCGGACGGTCGGACACAGCAAGGGCGTCGAAGCGGTGCGCGAAACGGTGCGGGCCGCCGGCGACGCGGGCGTCAAATATCTGACGCTTTTTGCATTTTCTTCGGAAAACTGGAGTCGGCCCGAAACCGAGGTGAGGGACCTGCTCGGTCTTCTCCGGCGCTTCATCCGCCAGGATCTGGCCGAACTGCACCGTGAGAATGTCCGCATCCGGGTGATCGGCGAACGCGAGAAGCTGCGCAGCGACATTCTCCCGCTTCTTCTCGAAGCCGAGGAAACGACAAAGTTCAATACGGCGCTCACCCTGATCATCGCCTTCAACTACGGCGCCCGGGACGAGATCGCCCGTGCCGTCGCCATGCTTGCCCGCGATGTCGAGGCCGGTATTCTCAAGGCCTCCGAGATCGACCCGGACAAGATCAGCGCAAGACTGGACACCGCCGGCATCCCGGATCCGGATCTTATCATCCGCACCAGCGGCGAAGAGCGGCTTTCCAACTTCCTGCTCTGGCAGGCGGCCTATTCCGAATTCGTGTTCCTGCCGGACTACTGGCCGGATTTCGATCGGAAACTGTTTCTCGATGCCCTGAAGATCTACGCCTCCCGCGACCGGCGCTTCGGCGGCCTGTCGGACAAGACGATAGCGGTGGGCGGTTGATGAGCGCTGAGCTGAAGCGCCGCATCGCATCTGCCCTGGTTCTCGCGGTCGTGGTTCTCGCGGCCACCTGGTATGGCGGATTGTGGTTCCGCGTCGTCGCGGCCGCCATCACGGTCCTGATCTATTACGAATGGTCGACGATCACGCGGCTCGCCGAGCGCGATTTCCGGACCAATGCCTTCGGCTGGCTCGCCATTCTTCTGATCGCCGTCGACCTTGTGGTTGACGACGGCGAGCTTTCGGTGCCGATTCTCGGCGGCGCGGTGATCACCGCCATTCTTCTCGTGCTTTTGCGAAGGGGCAGCTGGTGGCTGCCGGGCGGGATCTTCTACGCCGGCTTGAGCGGCATTTCGCTTGCGGCGATCCGCGCCGACGACCAGGCGGGGCTCGTTGCGACCCTCTTCGTCTTCGCGGTCGTCTGGGCGACCGATATCCTCGCCTATTTCGTCGGCCGCGCCCTGAAAGGTCCGAAGCTGGCGCCGCGCATTTCGCCCGGCAAGACCTGGTCCGGCGCGATCGGCGGCACCGTTTCGGGGGTGATCGCGAGCTCGGCGCTGACGCTCGGCGTCTTTTCGCGGCTGTCCGCCTGGACGGTTGCGATCGCGTTCCTGCTGTCGGTTGCGAGCCAGGTGGGGGATCTGTTCGAATCCTTCATCAAGCGCCGGTTCGGGGTGAAGGATTCCAGCCACCTCATTCCGGGGCATGGCGGGGTGATGGACCGCGTCGACGGCCTCGTTTTCGCCTGTTTCGCGGCGTTCCTGCTGACGCTTGTTTATACGGCCGCGACGGGCCATCTTGATATATCGGTTGCGGGCTTTCTCTTCGGGTTTTGAGGTCTGGGCGGCCGGTACAATGTTGAAACGGAAACTTTGATGGCCATCCTCAGCTTCTTCACCGGCTACATCATCCCCTTCGTGCTGGTCCTGTCCCTGCTCGTCTTCGTGCACGAGATGGGCCACTATCTCGTTGGGCGCTGGTGCGGCATCCGGGTCACCGCCTTCTCGGTCGGCTTCGGCCCCGAACTTGTCGGCTTCACCGATAGCCACGGCACCCGCTGGAAGATCTCGGCTATCCCGCTCGGCGGCTATGTGAAGTTCTTTGGTGACGAGGACGCGGCAAGCATGCCGGATGCCAGCGGCCTTGCGGGCATGAGCGAGGAAGACAAGGCCCAGACGCTGGCCGGAGCCAGGCTCTGGAAGAGGGCCGCCACCGTGGCGGCCGGTCCGATCGCCAATTTCATTCTGGCGATCGCGATCTTCGCCGTGCTGTTCAGCGTCTATGGCAAGGTGGTCGCCGATCCCGTGGTCGCCGAAGTCCAGCCGGAAAGTGCCGCCCTTGCCGCTGGCGTGCTGCCCGGCGACCGGCTGGTGGCGCTCGACGGATCGCGGATCAGGACTTTCGACGACGTGCGGCGTTATGTCAGCATCCGGCCCGAGACCCCGATCATCGTGACGGTCGAGCGCAACGGCCAGGATCTCGATCTGCCGATGGTGCCGAAGCGTTCCGAGGTCACCGACCAGTTCGGCAACAAGGTCGAGCTCGGCCTGATCGGCATCGTCACCAACGA
Organism: Hyphomicrobiales bacterium; assembly: GCA_900471605.1. GTDB lineage: Bacteria > Pseudomonadota > Alphaproteobacteria > Rhizobiales > Rhizobiaceae > Neorhizobium. The sequence goes on from UCEY01000031.1 coordinate 257,821, forward strand.
GCAGCGCGGCAATTTCCGCATCGAGCGGTTTTCGCCGCTGCAGGCCGTGGCCGAAGGCGTCACGGAGACCGGCCATATCGTCACCGGCACCTTCCGTTACATCGGCAATCTGGTGACCGGCCGGATGAAGGCGGACCAGCTCGGCGGGCCGGTCAGGGTTGCGCAGGCGTCCGGCCAGATGGCAACCCTCGGCTTTGCGGCCGTGGTCCAGCTGGCTGCGGTTCTTTCCGTCTCGATCGGGCTCCTGAACCTCATGCCTGTGCCAGTTCTGGACGGCGGCCACCTCGTGTTCTATGCGATCGAGGCCGTTCGCGGCCGGCCGCTGGGCGCCGGCGCGCAGGAAATCGCCTTCCGCATCGGGCTTGCGATGGTCTTGAGCCTCATGGTATTCGCGACCTTCAACGACATCAGCAATCTCATCGGCTGATGTCCTTCAAATCGTAAAAGAAACTGTTTATTCACCATGTTTCCAACAGTTGCGTGGCCATTGGGTCACGCAAGGGAAGTAAGTAAACAGAAATTAACGCGATGCCTTGCTTGTAGGGCAAAAGAAGGTAAAACGACACACGTGGCCGGAGTCGGGCACCACCCGCCGAGGGACAACGGGAAAAGGTAAGAATTGAAATGAAGGCTGGTTCAAGGTTTTTGAACGCAGTGTCGGCGTTTGCGCTGTCTGCTAGTGTTGTTGCATCGGGCGCAGGTGTACTGGTACTTGCTTCCGCACTTTCTGCCGAAGCGGCGGTTATCCGGAGTGTTCAGGTCCGCGGCGCTCAGCGCGCAGGCGAAGAGGCCGTTCGTTCCAACCTGACCATCCGCCCGGGTGTCAGCTTCTCCAACAACGACATCGATGAATCGGTCCGGAAGCTCTATTCGACCGGCTATTTCTCGGATGTCAAAATCAGTGTTTCCGGCAGCACGCTCGTCGTGTCGGTGAGCGAAAACCAGCTCATCAACCAGGTCGTGTTCAACGGCAACCGCAAGATCACCGATGACAAGCTTCAGGCTGTGGTGCAGACCCAGCCGCTCGGCCCGTACAACCAGGCCCTGATTGATGCGGATATCCAGCGTCTGCGCGAAGCCTATCGCGCGATCGGTCGCAGCGACGTTCAGATCACCACGCAGACCGCCGATGTCGGCCAGGGTCGCGTCAACCTCGCTTTCGTCATCAACGAAGGTGACCGCACCAAGATCGCCGACATCAATTTCAACGGCAACCAGGCTTATGGCGATGGCCGCCTGAAGTCGGTGATCGTCACCAAGGAATCCGGCCCGCTGTCCTTCCTGACCCGCAAGGACGTTTACAGCGAGGACAAGCTGCGCGCCGACGAGGAAGCGCTGCGCCAGTTCTATTACAACCACGGTTATCCTGACTTCCGCGTCATCTCGTCGGAAGCCGTGCTCGACGCCTCGGGCAACAAGTACAACATCACCTTCACGGTCGAGGAAGGCCAGCGTTACGAGTACGGCAACATCTCGGTCGAATCGACGGTTCAGGGCATCAGCAGCGAGGACCTCCAGGGTCTCGTTCAGACCCGCGCCGGCAACGTCTATGACGCCCGCGAAATCCAGAAGACGATGGAAGCGATCTCCAAGCGCGTCGCTGCGGCCGGTTATCCGTTCGCCCGCGTCACACCGCGCGGCGACCGCAACATGGGAAGCCACACGGTCGGCGTTTCCTACCTGGTCGACCAGGGCGAGCGTGCCTATGTCGAGCGCATCGAGATCCGCGGCAACACCCGCACGCGTGACTATGTCATCCGTCGCGAATTCGATTTCAGCGAAGGCGACGCCTTCAACCAGGAAATGATCTCGCGCGCCAAGCGCCGCCTGGAAGCGCTCGGTTACTTCACCTCGGTCAACATCTCGACCTCGCAGGGCAGTTCGCCTGACCGCGTCGTCGTCGTTGTCGACGTGGAAGATCAGCCGACCGGTTCGTTCGGTATCGGCGCCGGTTACTCGGCGGGCGGCGACGGCTTCCTGCTCGAAGCCTCGATCGAAGAGAAAAACTTCCTCGGCCGCGGCCAGTTCATCCGCGTTGCGGTCGGTGGCGGTCTCGACGAAGCCCGCAGCTACAACCTTTCGTTCACCGAGCCCTATTTCCTCGGTTACCGTCTGGCGGCCGGTTTCGACCTGTTCAAGAGCAAAACCTCGTCGAACAGCTATTACGACTATGACGAACAGGGTGTCACCCTGCGCGTGACGGCGCCGATCACCGAAAATCTGGCGACGACGTTCCGTTACACCTACAAGGAAATCAACTACGACAACGACGGCGCCTTCGGTGCCGACGGCGTTCCCGGCACGGTGGACGACAACCTCTCGTCGCCTTACGTTTCGATGATCGACCAGGGCAAGTTCGTCCAGTCGTCGGTCTCGCAGACGCTGACCTACAACACGCTCGACAGCCAGACGCTGCCGCGCGAAGGTATCTATGCGTCGATCACGCATGAATATGCAGGTCTCGGTGGCGATTCCGACTTCTACAAGATCTCCGGTCGTGCCCGTTACTTCCAGCTTCTGTCGACCGAAGCCGATCTGATCGGCTCCATCGCAGTGGGCGCCGGCCATGTGGTGTCCACCGGCGACAACCTGCATGTCTTCGACCAGTTCACGGTCGGCGGCCGTCAGATCCGCGGTTTCGAGAACGACGGTATCGGTCCGCGCACCACCGATCATGGCGACGCGCTTGGTGGCACGACCTACTTTACGGCTTCCGCCGAAATGTCGATGCCGATGCCGGCTGTTCCGGAAGACTTCGGTCTGCGCGCCGCCGTCTTTGCCGATGCCGGTACGCTTTACGGGAACGACGTCCCGCTCGGCACCAGCACCGCGCAGGGCACGGGCATGTCCTGGCGTGCTTCGGTCGGCGCGGGTATCATGTGGGCGTCGCCGTTCGGCAACATCCGCTTTGACTACGCGCATCCGGTCGTCAAGGAAGACTTCGACGAAACCCAGGAATTCCGGTTCAGCATGGCGAACCAGTTCTGATCATCTCCGCTCGCGATTGCGGGCGGAAATCTGTTCTGGAGCTTTGGCTTTATGGACCACAACGAATTCTTTCCGCCCCATGATGGCGTGAGCCTGCGCGAGTTGGCCGCCCTTCTTGGGGCCGAACTGCTTGATGGCAGCGCCGGCGATCGGTTGATCCGTTCCGTTGCGCCCGTCGCGCGGGCCGGCGAAGGCGAGATCTGCTATATCCTGTCCCGGAAAAGCCGTCACGAACTCGAAAGCTGCAAGGCTTCCGCGATCATCTGCGACGCCGCGATCCGTTCGATCATTCCGGCCCATATTCCGGTTCTCTTGACCAGGGCGCCGCACGCGGCCTTTGCGCAGGCGGGCGCCATCCTCCATCCGATCGCGATGCGGCCTTCGCCGGTCACCTCGGCCGCGCCGGGCATCTCGCCGGCCGCCTTCGTGGATCCGACGGCCAAGCTCGAACCCGGCGTCGAGATCGAACCCATGGCCGTGATCGGTGCGCGGGCGGAAATCGGCACCGGCACCCGCATCGGGGCCGGCAGCGTCATCGGTGCCGACGTCAAGATCGGCCGCGACTGTACGATCGCCGCCGGCGCGAGCGTGGTTGCGGCCCTCATCGGCAATGGCGTGATCATCCATAACGGCGTCCGCATCGGCCAGGATGGTTTCGGTTTTGCGCCGGGCCCGAGGGGCATGCTGAAGATCGTCCAGATCGGCCGCGTCATCATCCAGGACAATGTCGAGATCGGCGCCAACACGACGGTCGACCGCGGCGCCATGGACGATACGGTCATCGGCGAAGGCACGAAGATCGACAATCAGGTTCAGATCGCCCATAACGTGCGCATCGGTCGTCATTGCGGCATCGCGAGCGGCGCCGGTATTGCCGGGTCGACCCGGATCGGCGACGGCGTCTTGATCGGCGGCGCATCCGGTATTAATGGACACATCTCGATTGGCGACGGCGTCCAGATCGCGGCGATGAGCGGCGTTGTGGCGGATATCCCGGCCGGCGCGCGTTATGGCGGCATACCCGCCCGCCCGATGCCGGATTTCCTCCGCGATATCGCGGAAATCATGATGCGTTCGGATGAGCGGGCGAAACGCAGAGGAGAGAAGAAGAATGACTGATGAGACCAAGCCGGTGCTCGGCGCGGCCGATATTCAGGAAATCATGAAGCTGCTGCCGCACCGCTATCCTTTTCTTCTGGTCGACAAGATCGTCGAGATCGATGGCGACAATTCCGCGGTCGGCATCAAGAACGTCACCGCCAACGAGCCGCATTTCACCGGGCATTTCCCGGAGCAGCCGATCATGCCGGGCGTGCTTCTGGTCGAGGGCATGGCTCAGACCGCCGGTGCCATCTGTGCCCGCAAGGAAGGCGAGGGCGGCAATCTCGTCTACTTCATGACCATCGACAATGCCCGCTTCCGTAAACCGGTCGTGCCGGGCGATCGGGTCGAATTCCACGTCACCAAGCAGAAGCAGCGCGGCAATATCTGGAAATTCCATTGTGACGCGAAGGTGGAGGGCGTACTTGTTGCCGAAGCCGATATCGGCGCGATGATCCGGCGCAAGGACGAAGAATGAGCAGCATCGCAGCCAGCGCGCGCATCCATCCGTTAGCTTTGGTCGAAGACGGCGCCGTCATCGGCGAAAACGTCGTCGTCGGTCCGTTCTCGCATGTCGGTCCGCGCGTTGTGCTGAAGGATGGCGTCGAGTTGCTGTCGCATGCCGTCGTGTCCGGCCGCACCGAGATCGGCCGCAATTGCCGGATTTTCCCGATGGCCGTGATCGGCGGCGTTTCCCAGAGCCTCCACGAGGCCGGCGAGGATTCGACGCTGACGGTCGGCGACAATTGCACGATGCGCGAAGGCGTGACGATGAACTGCGGCACGGTAGGCGGCGGCGGCAAGACGGTCGTCGGCAACAATTGCCTGTTCCTCGCCAATTCCCATGTCGCGCATGACTGTCAGCTCGGCAGCGACATCATCATGTCGAACAATGTCATGCTGGCCGGCCATGTTCATGTGGCGGACCGGGCGATCCTCGGCGGCGGCTGCGCCGTGCATCAGTTCACCCGCATAGGCCGGCAGGCTTTTATCGGCGGGCTTTCGGCCGTCAATTACGACGTCATTCCTTATGGCATGCTGAACGGCAATCCCGGCGTCCTTGGCGGCCTGAACGTCGTCGGCATGACCCGAGCCGGGATCGAACGGGCGACCATCCACACGGTGCGCCGCGCCTTCAAGCAGATCTTCGAGGGCGAGGGCAATGTTCGCGCCAACGCCGCGGCCATCCGCAACGACTACGCCGATTGCAAGGAAGCGATGGAGATCCTGGATTTCATCGCCGCCGACAGCGATCGCGCCATTTCCTCGACCTTCCGCGGCAAAGGCTGATCCCGCATGGCCGGCCTCCCGAGCCTTGCGCCGAAGGGCCGGCTGGCAATCATCGCCGGGAAGGGGTTTTTACCCCTCTATGTGGCGAAGGCTGCGCAGCAGGCCGGTGAAACGCCGCTGATCGTCGCGCTCGCCAATGAATCCGACCACAGTTTCGATGGTTTCGAAGCGGTTTCCGTCGGCGTCGGCGATTTGTCGGCGATCGAGCGCCTGTTTCGCGACAAGGGCATAACCCGCGTCATCCTCTCGGGCGGCGTGGCGCGCAGGCCCGACTGGCGCGACATCCATCCCACCTTCCGCACCATCCTGAAAGTCCCGTCGGTGGTCCGCACGCTGCTGTCCGGCGGTGACGACTCGGTGCTGCAGATGGTCATCAAGCTTATCGAGGCAATGGGCTGCCAGGTGCTGGGCGCCCACGAGATCGTCCCCGGCCTGCTCGCGAAGGTGGGGCCGCTCGGCGCCCACGCGCCCTCGGACGACGACCGCCGCGATATCGGCCGGGCCTCGGAAGCCGCCAAACGCCTCGGCGAACTGGATATCGGCCAGGGCGCGGTCTGCGTCGGCGGACGTGTCGTGGCGCTGGAAGGCGTCGAGGGCACCGATCGGATGCTGGAACGGGTGGCTGCCCTGCGCGCCGAGGGCCGCATTTCGGCCCGCCGCAAGGGCGTGCTCGTCAAGCTCTGCAAACCGCAGCAGGACATGCGCGCCGACCTGCCGACGATCGGCCCGTCCACTGTCGAGAACGCCGTCAGGGCCGGGCTCGCCGGCATCGCGGTCGAGGCTGGACGGGCGCTCGTGCTGGAAGAAGCGAAGATGATTGCCGCCGCCGACGCCGCCGGGCTTTTCGTCTGCGGCATCGATACCGGTCTGCCGCAAGGAGGATTGTGATGGTCAGGACCCTGAGGGTCGGCGTCATCGCCGGCGAAGTCTCCGGCGATCTTCTCGGCGGCGATCTGATCGCGGCCCTGAAGGCGGCCTATGACGGCCCCGTCGAGCTCGTCGGCGTCGGCGGCGATGCCCTGGAGGCGCAGGGCCTCACCTCGCTCTTTGATTTTTCCGAACTCTCGATCATGGGGCTGACCCAGGTGATCGCCCGCCTGCCAAACCTGATCAGGCGGATCAACCAGACGGCGGCCGCCATTACCGCGGCAAAACCGGATGTGCTGATCATCATCGACAGCCCCGATTTCACCCATCGCGTCGCGAAAAAAGTGCGTACCGCTTTGCCGGGCCTGCCGGTCGTCAATTACGTCTGCCCCAGCGTCTGGGCGTGGAAGGAATATCGCGCCAAGGCGATGCTTCCCTATGTCGATCACGTTCTGGCCGTGCTGCCTTTCGAGCCGGCGGCGATGAAGCGTCTCGGCGGGCCGGAAACCACCTTCGTCGGCCACCGGCTGACCGCCGATCCGTCGCTCCTCAAGGTCCGCGGCATCCGGGCCGGGCGTCCGGTGAAGGGGCAGGGTGAGGAAAAGACGATCATGCTTCTGCCGGGTTCGCGTTCGGCCGAGATCAAGGCGCTGCTGCCGGTCTTCGGGGACGCCGCCCGCGAGTTCGTCGCCCGCAACGGCCCGGCCCGTTTCCTGCTGCCCACGGTCCCCCGCCGGGAGAAGCTGGTGCGCGAGATCGCCGCCGGTTTCGAGGTGAAGCTCGAGATCACCGCCGATACGGATGGCAAATGGGCGGCATTCGCCGAGGCGGATGCGGCACTTGCGGCGTCCGGAACGGTCATCCTCGAACTCGGCCTTGCCGGAATTCCGGTGGTCTCGGCCTACAAGACCGACTGGCTGATCACCATGCTCGCGAAACGCATCAAGACCTGGTCCGGCGCGCTGCCGAACCTGATCGCCGATTACGCGGTGGTGCCCGAATATGTGAACGATGTGGTGCGCCCGGCAAGCCTCTGCCGCTGGGCGGAGCGGCTGTCATCCGACACGCTGCAGCGCCGCGCCATGATCGAAGGTTTCGATCTCACCTGGGAGCGGCTGCAGGTGCCCGTGCCGCCCGGCGAGGCGGCCGCCGGCATCGTTCTTGAGGTTCTGGACAATAAAAAACCCGGTCATTTCTGACCGGGTTTTTGTTTGGCTTTATCCGATCAACGCTTGGAAACCGGAACGTAGTCACGCTGCGCTTCGCCGGTATAGAGCTGGCGCGGGCGGCCGATGCGCTGCTGCGGATCTTCGATCATTTCGGCCCACTGGGCGATCCAGCCGACGGTGCGGGCGAGGGCGAAGAGCACGGTGAACATGGTGGTGGGGAAGCCCATCGCCTTCAGCGTGATGCCCGAATAGAAATCGATGTTCGGGTAGAGCTTCTTCTCGATGAAGTACTCGTCGGTGAGCGCGATACGCTCCAGTTCCATCGCGACCTGCAGGAGCGGGTCGTCCTTGTGGCCAAGTTCGCCGAGAACTTCATGCGTGGTCTTCTGCATGATCTTGGCGCGCGGATCGTAGTTCTTGTAGACCCGGTGACCGAAGCCCATCAGACGGAACGGATCGTTCTTGTCCTTGGCGCGCGCGATATATTCCGGGATCTTGTCGACCGTGCCGATTTCCATCAGCATGTTGAGCGCCGCTTCGTTGGCGCCGCCGTGAGCCGGGCCCCAGAGGCAGGCAATGCCGGCAGCGATGCAGGCGAACGGGTTGGCGCCCGAGGAACCGGCGAGGCGGACCGTCGAGGTCGATGCGTTCTGCTCATGATCGGCATGCAGGATGAAGATGCGGTCCATGGCGCGTGCGAGCACCGGGTTGACCACGTATTCCTCGCAAGGAACGGCAAAGCACATGCGCAGGAAGTTGGACGCATAGTCCAGGTTGTTCTGCGGATAAACGAAGGGCTGGCCGATATGGTACTTGTAGGCCATCGCGGCAAGCGTCGGCATCTTGGCGATCATGCGCAGCGAAGCGACCATGCGCTGGTGCGGATCGGTGATGTCGGTCGAGTCGTGATAGAAGGCAGACAGCGCGCCGACGCAGCCGCACATGACGGCCATCGGATGGGCGTCGCGGCGAAAGCCGGTGAAGAAGCGGCTCATCTGCTCATGCACCATCGTGTGATGGGTCACGCGATAGTCGAAGTCCTTCTTCTGGGCAGCGGTCGGCAGTTCCCCGTAGAGAAGCAGGTAGCAGGTCTCCAAGAAGTCGCCATGCTCGGCGAGCTGTTCGATCGGATAGCCGCGATGCAGCAGGATGCCCGCGTCACCGTCGATATAGGTGATCTTGGATTCGCAAGACGCCGTCGAGGTGAAGCCGGGGTCGTAGGTGAAGGTGCCGGTGTGCTTGTAGAGAGCGCCGATATCGACCACGTCAGGACCGATAGTGCCGGACTTGACCGGCAGGTCGACTTTCTTGTCACCGATTACCAGATTTGCGCTTGTATCCGTCATGCTGATCCTCCAACCTTTTGGCGGCATGGCGCCCTAAAAGCGCCACAAGAATTAAGCGTCCACCGTTTAGCTATATGATCCGAAAGCTGATGCCAAGCTGTCGTGACGGCATTTTGTGCAGCGCGAAAAATTATTGGGCAACGGCTTTTGCTTGGATGTCCAACTTTCTGGTGCAGGCCTTGTTCGACCTGTGAAATTCCCGATGTTTAACCGCCAGTTGACGGCGGCGGAGGAAACGCGCAGGTTGCATTGCCGCGTGTTTGGCGGGTGGGCGGACAGAGCGTTTCATGCAGGAGGAAGATGCATTTCCGACGCGTGCCGAGGCAGGGAGACTGACATCCCGGCCGCCGGATTCCCGCCTGCGCCGAAGCCCGCCCGACTCGGCCAAGCTCCGGGATCTGTCCAGGCTTTTTCCGGCCGTCGAACATCTGCCCGTGGTCCGGACGCAAGACAGGACCTTTCGCCGCTCGGGCGACCGCCTCGCTCGGCTGCTGCGCCGTCTGCCGGTTATGCTGGAGGAGGAGACGGCCTATGGACATGGCTTCCTCTTTCTGCCCGTGCTCGTCGGGGCGGGGGCCGCCTGCTGGTTCGTGCTGCCGGAGACCCCGGCTTTCTGGCCATTTTTCCTGCTTTTTTGCGTCTGCACCCTGGGCGCTATCGTGTTGCGGCATCGGCCCGGCCCGAAGCGTCTATTGCCGCTTGGTCTCGCTCTTTTCCTGGGCGGGATGATGCTGGCGCAATTCGAGACCTGGCGTCGGGCTACCGTCATCCTGGACGGGCCGGTGACGACCGAGCTTGCAGGGGTCGTCGAGCGCAGGGAGATCGACAGCCAGGGGCGCTGGCGTTATATGGTCCGCATCGAGCGCACCGCCAATCCGCAGATCAGGCGTCCGCCGGAACGGGTATCGCTGCTGGCAAGGGCCCGTCATGAACCGGCGCAGATCGGCGACACGATCACCGGCCGCGCGCGCATCTCGCCGCCATCCGGGCCGGCTCTGCCCGCCCTCAACGACTTCGCTTTCTCTTCCTATTTCGATGGCATCGGCGGGGTAGGATTTTTCTATGCGGCGCCGAAAAAACAGGCCGCGTTACTCTCGGCCGGGAACTGGATCGCGGACATCGAAAGCCGGCTTTTCGATCTGCGCAGCACGATCGCCACCCGTATTCGCGCGACTGTGCCCGGCGATCCGGGCGCCTTTGCCGCTGCAATCGTGACCGACGAACGCAGGGCGATTTCCAAGGAGACGACGGAAGCGCTGCGGCTCTCTGGGCTTGCGCATATCGTCGCCATTTCAGGGCTCAACATGGCGCTTGCCGCCGGCATTTTCTTCGTTGGCGTCCGCACCGTGCTTTCGGTCTTCACGGGATTCGCGCAGACGTATCCGGTCAAGAAATTCGCCGCCTTCGGCGCCCTGATGATGGTGACCGCCTACTATCTGATCTCCGGTTTCGGCGTTTCGGCCGAACGGGCCTATATCATGATGGCGATCATGCTGGCCGCCGTCCTCTTCGACCGGCCATCGATCAGCCTGCGCAATGTCGCCCTGTCCGCGCTCGTCATCATCGCCATGTCGCCCTCGGAAATATTGGGCCCAAGCTTCCAGATGTCGTTTGCCGCCACCGTCGCCCTGGTCGCCGGCTTCGCCCTCTGGAAACTTCGGGCCGAAGGCCGCGATCCGGAACCTCTGCCGTTTCGTCACCCTGTGGTGAAACCCGTGCTGGCATCCTGGAATTTCGTGGCCGGGATCTTCGCGACGTCGCTGATCGGCGGCATCTCGACGGCGCTCTTCTCGGTCGAGCATTTTCACCGCATCGCCACCTACGGCCTTGCCGCCAACCTTGCCGCCATGCCGATCATTTCCTTCGTGGTCATGCCGGCCGGGCTCGCCGGCATGCTGCTGATGCCTTTCGGCCTCGACGCTCCCTTCATGAAGCTCATGGGCCTTGGTCTGGAAGCGGTGATCGCAATCGCCAGGCATGTGGCGGCCTGGGGTGGCGATGTCGGCATCGGCCGCCAGCATCCCTGGTTCCTGACTGTCTCGACGGCGGGATTCCTGCTGCTGACGCTTTTGAGAACGAGGTTGAGAGTGATCGGCCTGCCCCTGATGATCGCTGCCCTGCTGCTCTCGTGGCACGAGCGATCGACGCCCCTGCCGGATATGCTGGTCTCGGAAGACGGAACGCTGGTGGCGCTTCTGAACGGGGAGACGGTTGCCACCAACCGCGCCCGCCCGCCCGACTTCATCTACGATCAATGGAAGAGGGCGCTTCTCATCGGCGATCCGGCAAAGCCGGAAATGTCTCGCTCCAAGGACAAGCCGCCGGACGACAAGTCCACCGGGGCAAAAAACGACGACAAGTCCACCGGCGCAAAAAACAAGGAGCGCCGCGAACTGACCACGCAGCAAATCGAAGCGGCGAAGTCGCGGATGAAACAAGCGCCTCCCGGCCGCTTCACCTGCGAATCCAAGGCCTGGTGCGCTGCAAGCACCGGCGAGGGGATTGTCATTGCCGTCGAAGACGGCCGATATGCCGGGGCCGCCTGCGACGTCGCCAGTCTCGTCATTGCCCCGAGTGCCCGCTTCGACCGATGCCGGTCCGGCGCGCTGATGATCAATGGCAGCACGCTCCGAAAAACCGGCGCTCTGGAGATTTCCCTCAACGGCGCCGCCGACTATGGGCGCTGGCAGGTTCGGGCGGCCATGGCGGGCGAGGACCGTCCCTGGAGCAGGCACCGCCACTATGATTGGCGAAGCCAGCGTTTCGACCGGTCCCTGCCGGAGCCAGTCCGGCAGCTGATCAGTGATACCGGCGGATGAGGCCGACGAGCTTGCCCTGGATCTTCACCCGGTCCGGCCCGAAGATGCGGGTCTCATAGGCGGGATTGGCGGCTTCCAGCGCAATCGAGGCGCCGCGGCGGCGAAAACGCTTCAGCGTCGCTTCCTCGTCGTCGACCAGAGCGACGATGATGTCGCCGGGATTGGCGGTATTGCCGTTGCGGATGATCACCGTGTCGCCGTCGAGAATGCCGGCCTCGATCATCGAATCGCCCTTGACCTCAAGCGCATAATGTTCGCCGGAGCCGAGCATCTCGGCCGGCACGGCGATATCATGGGTGTTGTTCTGGATCGCCGAGATCGGCACGCCGGCGGCGATGCGGCCCATGACCGGAACGGTCGTGGCGTTCGACACATCGTCGTTGGCGACCGGTTTCGGAGGGGCGGCGACCGGCTGCGGCTTGCCAAGGCTGCCTTCGATGACGCTCGGCGAAAAGCCGCGTCGCGGCTGCATGCTCGGCGAATAGGCTTCCGGCAGCTTGATGACCTCGAGTGCGCGCGCCCGGTTGGGCAGGCGGCGGATGAAGCCGCGTTCCTCGAGCGCCGTGATCAGCCGGTGGATGCCGGACTTGGAAGCAAGGTCCAGAGCATCCTTCATTTCGTCGAATGACGGCGGGACGCCGGATTCCTTCATGCGTTCGTGAATGAACAGAAGCAATTCCTGTTGTTTGCGCGTGAGCATCTTTTGGCACCCTGAGAGTCGGAAACAAATCCAGAACGGACACTATATGTTCCATATGTGTTCTGCAAGTCCCTAAATTTCTGTGAAGTATGATGATTTTTTCTTCATAGATGCGTGCCAGATATCTGGTCTCACACCACTTGCGCGGCGCGAGCCTGCTGCCAAAGTAGCTTTGCGATTCCAATTCTGGGGGCCCTCGCGTGAACGCAAGACCGATCGATCATCTCGTGCTGCCGGTGGCGGAACTTACCGCTGCGCGCTCCCGGCTCACGGAGCTTGGTTTTACAGTTGCGCCGGACGCTTTTCATCCTTTCGGCACGGCCAATGCTTGCGTGTTCTTCTCCGATGGGACCTACCTGGAGCCGCTGGCGCTTGCCAACCGGCGCCATGCGGGTGTCGCGGCAAAGCGCGGCAATGTCTTCACGGCCCGCGATCTCGCTTTCCGCAATGCCCGCAACCGGCAGGGTTTTTCCGCGCTCGTGGTCGCCACCCGCGACGCGATGGCCGATCATGCGCGTTTCAAGATGCGCGGCATTTCGGCAGGCGAGGTGCTGGAGTTTTCGCGCGGCATGACGCTGCCTGACGGTTCGGAAACGGAGGCGAGCTTTCGGCTGGCGTTTGCCGGCGATGACCGTGCGCCCGACTTCCTGCTGTTTTCCTGCCAGCGCATCAATCCGCTGCCCGCCAATCGCGGCGAACTGGAGCGGCACGCCAATACGGTCACGGGCCTCAGCGAAATCATCCTGTCGGCCTCGGCGCCGTCCGATTTCGCCCCGCTTGTCGAACAGGTGCTGCTGACGAAGGCAGCGCCGGAGGCGGCACCGCTCGAGCTTGCCGCGGCCAATGCCCGCATCCGCATCCTTGATGATCAGGAACTCCAGGCGGAATTTGCGCTTCCGTCGATGCCCGGCGCCGAAGGGCTGCGCGGCCGGGCGATCATCTTCAAGACGGCCGATCTTGCCGTGACAGAGATCACCCTTGCTGCTAATGACGTCGCATTCGTCCGCCGGGAGGGCCGCGTTCTCGTCTCGGCGGCACCCGGCCAGGGTGTTTTGTTCGGCTTCGAGGAATAGGTTCATGGACGTTACCGCAAATCCCAGCGTCTCCGTCGGCGAAGGAGACGGCAAGGTGGTTTTCGCGCAGGACGCAAAACTGTCGCTGATCGCCGGCCCGTGCCAGATGGAGAGCCGCGACCACGCCTTCATGATGGCGGACGCATTGAAGGAACTCTGCGGCAAGCTCGGCATTGGCCTCGTCTACAAGTCCTCCTATGACAAGGCCAACCGCACGTCGATTTCCGGCAAGCGCGGCATCGGTCTCGAAGAGTCCATGGAAATCTTCGCGGAGCTGAAGCAGCAGTTCGGTTTCCCCGTTCTGACCGACATTCACACGGAGGAACAGTGCGCCGTTGTCGCAAAGACCGTGGACATCCTGCAGATCCCGGCCTTCCTGTCCCGCCAGACGGATCTGCTTGTCGCCGCCGCCAAGACCGGCCGCGTCATCAACGTCAAGAAGGGCCAGTTCCTGGCGCCTTGGGACATGAAGAACGTGCTGGGGAAAATCACCGCGAGCGGCAATCCCAACGTGTTGCTGTGCGAGCGCGGCGCGTCCTTCGGCTACAACACGCTGGTGTCGGACATGCGCTCGCTGCCGATCATGGCGGCGATGGGCGCCCCGGTCATCTTCGACGCCACCCATTCGGTGCAGCAGCCCGGCGGGCAGGGGGCATCCACAGGGGGAGACCGTACCATGGTGCCGGTCCTCGCGCGGGCGGCAGTTGCCGTCGGCATTGCGGGCCTGTTCATTGAAACCCACGAGGATCCGGACAACGCTCCGTCCGATGGTCCGAACATGGTGCATCTGAAGGATATGCCGCGGCTGCTCGAAAAGCTGATTGCCCTCGATGCCGTCGCCAAGGCGGCGTGAAGCCGACCCCAAAAAGCACGCAAACTGCGTCGATTGTAATTTTCGTGTCATTGATTATGAGACATTTTCAGTGACCTCGTGACGTCAAGTCCAAACCCAGGGAGAGACCCTTGACCGCCATCACCGATATCATCGCCCGCGAAATCCTCGACAGCCGCGGCAATCCGACCGTCGAGGTGGATGTCTATCTGGAAGACGGCACGATGGGCCGCGCGGCCGTTCCGTCGGGCGCCTCCACCGGCGCGCATGAAGCCGTCGAGCTGCGTGACGGCGGCAAGCGTTACCACGGCAAGGGCGTCGAAAAGGCGGTCGAAGCCGTCAATACCGAGATCTTCGATGCGATCGGCGGTTTCGACGCCGAAAGCCAGATCCATATCGACAAGACGATGATCGCCCTCGACGGCACGCCGAACAAGTCGCGTCTCGGCGCCAATGCCATCCTCGGCGTCTCGCTCGCCGTCGCCAAGGCAGCTGCCGAAACCTCCGGCCTGCCGCTCTACCGTTATGTCGGCGGCCCGAACGCCCATGTCCTGCCGGTTCCGATGATGAACATCATCAACGGCGGCGCCCATGCCGACAACCCGATCGATTTCCAGGAATTCATGATCATGCCGGTCGGCGCCGAAACGCTGAAGGACGCCGTGCGCATGGGCTCGGAAATCTTCCATGTCCTCAAGAAGGAACTGGCAGCCCAGGGCCACAACACCAATGTCGGCGACGAAGGCGGTTTCGCACCGGGCCTGAAGAGCGCGCCCGAAGCCCTCGACTTCATCATGAAGTCGGTCGAAAAGGCCGGTTACAAGCCGGGCGACGACGTATGCCTCGCGCTCGACTGCGCCTCGACCGAATTCTTCAAGAACGGCAAGTACGAAATGGAAGGCGAGGGCCGCACGCTCGAGCCGGAAGCGATGGCCGATTACCTCGCCGAACTCGCCGCCAAGTACCCGATCATCTCGATCGAGGACGGCATGGCCGAAGACGACTGGGCCGGCTGGAAGTACCTGACCGACAAGATCGGCGCCAAGTGCCAGCTCGTCGGCGACGATCTGTTCGTCACCAACTCGGCTCGCCTGCGCGACGGCATCAGACAAGGCGTCGCCAACTCCATCCTCGTCAAGGTCAACCAGATCGGTTCGCTGTCGGAAACGCTCGATGCCGTCGAGACCGCCCACAAGGCCGCCTACACGGCCGTCATGTCGCACCGCTCGGGCGAAACCGAGGACTCGACGATCGCCGATCTCGCCGTCGCCACCAATTGCGGGCAGATCAAGACCGGTTCGCTGTCGCGTTCCGACCGGCTCGCCAAGTACAACCAGCTGATCCGCATCGAGGAAATGCTCGGCCCGCAGGCCGTTTATGCCGGCCGCGGCATCCTGAAGGGTTAAGGACTGTTTGGCGAAGCCAACGAAACGATCCAGTGAATCGTTTCGAGGGACGTACGCCCTGAGCTCAAGCGAAGGGCCGGCAAAATCATTGCACCATAATTCCAAAGCCCGCGCCGAAAGACGCGGGCTTTTTTCGGACTCGATTCTGGTCAACGATTGTTTAAGCAAGTTCTGCGAATTTGAAGCTCTGTTTCGGATCCGATTTGAGATCCCGTAAGCGTGGCAAGGCGTTAGAGCGGCATGTGGACAAAGCATCATAAGAAAAGAAAATTTGGCCGTTTTGTCCTTCCCGCCATAACAGTCGCGTTTCTCTCCTACTTCGGCTATCATTCCATCCACGGCGATCTCGGTCTGATCGCCACGGAGGAATTCGAGCGTCAGCGGCAGGCGCGGGCGGAGGAACTCGCAAAGCTGACCGCCAAGCGCGAAACGCTGGAGCGGCAGGTTCAGCTGATGAGCGACGGTTCGCTCGACAAGGACATGCTCGACGAGATCGCCCGTTATCAGCTCAATGTCTCGCGCGGCGACGAAATCGTCATCTTCAACAACTACTTCTGAATTAACCGAAATCCGGTTAATTTCACATTTCTGTAACCTTTTCATCGTGTTACACGGAATGTGAGCCATGCGTTTATGGCATTGCTGGGGCAGCTTTTCTTGCCTATGGTATTCCCCGAAACCAGAGTGGGAATCTGGCGACACATTGTCAGGGCGTATTCTCGCTCTCAACGCAGAACTCAAAGGGAGGGATGAATGGCGCCGACCAAAACCGCGTCTGTATCCGGCCGTAAACCAGCGGCAAAGTCTGCAATCAAATCAGCCTCGAAGGCCTCCGCCAAGGAGTTCACGGGCAAGAACACCCCGGATTTCGGCAAGGACCAGGATCTTCACGCCTACCGTGAAATGCTGCTGATCCGCCGTTTCGAGGAAAAGGCCGGCCAGCTTTACGGCATGGGCTTCATCGGTGGTTTCTGTCACCTCTATATCGGCCAGGAAGCGGTCGTCGTCGGCATGCAGATGGCGCAGCAGGAGGGTGATCAGGTCATCACCGCCTATCGCGACCACGGGCACATGCTGGCAACCGGCATGAGCGCGCGCGGCGTCATGGCGGAGCTGACGGGGCGCAGGGGCGGCTATTCCAGGGGGAAGGGCGGCTCGATGCACATGTTCTCCAAGGAAAAGCATTTCTACGGCGGCCACGGCATCGTCGGCGCCCAGGTTTCGCTCGGAACCGGCCTCGCCTTCGCCAACCGCTACCGCAATAACGACAGCGTCTCCGTCGCCTATTTCGGTGACGGCGCGGCCAACCAGGGCCAGGTCTACGAGAGCTTCAACATGGCAGCCCTCTGGAAACTGCCGATCGTCTATATCGTCGAAAACAACCGCTATGCGATGGGCACCTCGACGGCCCGCGCCACGGCGCAGTCGAACTACTCGCTGCGCGGTTCCGGCTTCGGCATTCCAGGTGTCCAGGTCGACGGCATGGATGTTCGCGCCGTGAAGGCCGCCGCCGACGAGGCGCTCGAGCATTGCCGCTCCGGCAAGGGCCCGATCATCCTCGAAATGCTCACCTACCGTTATCGCGGCCACTCCATGTCCGACCCGGCGAAATATCGCTCCAAGGACGAAGTGCAGAAGATGCGCTCCGAGCACGACCCGATCGAGCAGGTGCGCCTGCGCCTTCTCGAAAAGGGCTGGGCCACCGAGGACGAGCTGAAGGCGATCGACAAGGATATCCGCGACGTCGTTTCGGATAGCGCCGATTTCGCCCAGGCCGATCCGGAGCCGGATGCGTCCGAGCTCTACACCGACATTCTGCTCTGATCGCGGGAGGGAACCCATGCCAATCGATATCCTGATGCCCGCGCTTTCTCCGACCATGGAGGAAGGCACGCTCAGCAAGTGGCTGAAAAAAGAAGGTGACAAGGTCACCTCCGGCGACGTGATCGCCGAAATCGAGACCGACAAGGCGACCATGGAAGTGGAAGCCGTCGACGAGGGCGTGATCGGCAAGCTTCTGGTCGAAGCCGGCACCGAAAACGTCAAGGTCAACACCAAGATCGCCGTGCTTCTGGCCGATGGCGAAAGCGCCGATGCGATCGGTTCCGCCGCCCCTGCCGAGGCTCCGAAGGCTGCCGCTCCGGCGGCGGCAGAAGCGCCCGCTGCAAGCGCCGCTTCCGCTCCCGTGCCGGCTCAGCCGAAGGTCGAAACCGCTGCCGACCCGGATATTCCGGCCGGCACCGAAATGGTGATGACCACGGTCCGCGAAGCGCTCCGCGACGCCATGGCCGAGGAAATGCGCCGCGACGAGGATGTCTTCGTCATGGGCGAGGAAGTCGCCGAATACCAGGGCGCCTACAAGATCACGCAAGGTCTGCTGCAGGAATTCGGCCCCCGCCGCGTCGTCGATACGCCGATTACCGAACACGGCTTTGCCGGCGTCGGCGTCGGTGCCGCCATGGCGGGCCTGAAGCCGATCGTCGAGTTCATGACCTTCAACTTCGCCATGCAGGCGATCGACCAGATCATCAACTCTGCCGCCAAGACGCTCTACATGTCCGGCGGCCAGATGGGCGCGCCGATCGTGTTCCGCGGCCCGAACGGCGCCGCTGCCCGCGTCGGCGCCCAGCACAGCCAGGATTATGCCTCCTGGTACAGCCAGATCCCGGGCCTCAAGGTCGTCATGCCGTATACGGCCGCCGACGCCAAGGGCCTGCTGAAGGCCGCCATTCGAGATCCGAACCCGGTCGTCTTCCTGGAAAACGAAATCCTCTACGGCCAGTCCTTCGAGGTTCCGAAGCTCGACGATTTCGTCCTGCCGATCGGCAAGGCGCGCATCCACCGCAAGGGCAAGGACGCCACCGTCGTTTCCTTCGGCATCGGCATGACCTATGCGACCAAGGCCGTTGCCGAACTGGAAAAGGAAGGCATCGACGTCGAACTGATCGATCTTCGCACGCTGCGCCCGATGGACCTTCCGACCGTCATCGAATCGGTCAAGAAGACCGGCCGCCTTGTGACCGTCGAGGAAGGTTATCCGCAGAACTCGGTCGGCGCCGAAATCGCCACCCGCGTCATGCAGCAGGCTTTCGATTACCTCGATGCGCCGGTGCTCACGATCGCCGGCAAGGACGTGCCCATGCCTTACGCGGCCAACCTCGAAAAGCTGGCTCTGCCGAATGTCGGCGAAGTCGTCCAGGCCGTCAAAACCGTCTGCTACAAATAAGGGGAGGGTGTCTCGATGCCGATCAACATCACCATGCCTGCCCTGTCTCCAACCATGGAAGAGGGCAATCTTTCCAAGTGGCTCGTCAAGGAAGGCGACAAGGTCAAGTCCGGCGATGTGATCGCCGAGATCGAAACCGACAAGGCGACCATGGAAGTGGAAGCCGTCGATGAGGGCACCGTCGCCAAGCTCGTCGTGCCGGCCGGCACCGAAGCCGTCAAGGTCAACGCCCTGATCGCCATCCTCGCCGCCGATGGCGAGGATGTGTCTGCCGCCGCCTCTTCGGGCGGTGGCGCTGCCCCGGCTTCTAAGGCCGAGGCTGCGCCTGCGCCCAAGGCGGAAGCCGCTCCGGCAGCCAAGACTGCTGAACCGGCACCTGCCGCCGCGCCGGCTCCGTCTGCGGCAGCGCCTGCTTCCGCCGGGAGTGGTACGGGTGTAGGGAACGGTTTCTCCTCTCCACTGGCTCGCCGCCTCGCGAAGGAAGCCGGCCTCGACATCTCGGCCGTTTCCGGCTCCGGCCCGCATGGTCGCGTCATCAAGGCCGATATCGAAAAGGCGATTGCCTCCGGTGGTGCCAAGGCCGCTCCGGCCGCAGCACCTCAGGCCGCCGCCGCACCGGCTCCCGCCTTGGCAAAGGGGCCGGCAGACGATACCGTTCTGAAACTCTTCCCCGAGGGCTCCTACGAGCTTCTGCCGCATGACGGCATGCGCAAGACGATCGCCTCGCGCCTCACCGAGTCGAGCCAGACGGTCCCGTCCTACTTCATCTCGATGGATTGCGAGATCGACGCACTGCTGAAGCTGCGCGGCGAGATCAATGCATCGGCGCCGGTGAAGAAGACGGAGAAGGGCGAAGTGCCGGCCTTCAAGCTGTCCGTCAACGACTTCATCATCAAGGCGATGGCGCTGGCTCTGCGCGATGTCCCGATGGCCAACGCCTCCTGGACCTCGACGGCCCGCGTGCTGCACAAGAATGCGGATGTCGGCGTTGCCGTATCGATCCCGGACGGCCTGATCACCCCGATCGTCCGCAAGGCCGAGACCAAGACGCTGTCCGTCATCTCCAACGAGGTGAAGGATCTTGCCAAGCGCGCCCGCGACAAGAAGCTGAAGCCGGAAGAATACCAGGGCGGCACGACATCCGTGTCCAACCTCGGCATGTTCGGCGTCTCCAACTTCACCTCGATCATCAACCTGCCGCAGGCCTCGATCGTCTCGATCGGCGCCGGCGTCGAAAAGCCGGTCGTCCGCGGCGGCAAGATCGAAGTGGGCACGGTGATGACCGCAACCTTCGCCTTCGACCACCGCGTCATCGACGGCGCGCTCGGAGCGGAACTCGCGTCCGCCTTCAAGCGCTACATCGAAAACCCGATGGCGATGCTGGTGTAGTCCGGTCTTTCCCTCCCCCTTGCGGGGAGGGTGTCCGCGTCAGCGGACGGGTGTGGGTGTCGGAGGTGCGTTCATGAAAACCGTTCTCTGCTATGGCGATTCACTGACCTGGGGCACGGATGCCGCGACCGGCGGCCGCCATGCCTTCCAAGATCGGTGGCCGAGCGTGCTGCAGGCAGCGCTCGGTCCCGCGGTCAACGTGGTCGCCGAGGGTCTCGGCGGCCGTACCACGGCCTATGACGACAATCTCGCCGATTGTGACCGCAACGGCGCGACATTGTTGCCGACCGTCCTTCATAGCCATGGTCCGCTCGAACTGGTGATCGTCATGCTCGGCACCAACGACCTGAAGCCGATCATCCATGGCACGGCGATGGGCGCCCGGCAGGGCGTGAAGAAGCTGGTGAGCCTGGTGCGCTTCCACGACTGGGGCCGGGAATGCGAGGCGCCGGAAATTCTCATCGTCTCGCCGCCGACCCTTTGCGAAACCGCCAATCCGATGACCGGCGCGCTGTTCCGGGGCGGCATAGAGCAATCGTCGATGCTCGCGTCGCTCTACCGGGATCTCGCCGACGAAACCGGCTGCGGTTTTTTCGATGCGGGTTCGGTCGCGAAAACGACGCCTATCGACGGCGTGCATCTGGATGCAGAAAATACCCGTGCCATTGGACGCGGCCTCGAGCCGATCGTCCGGATGATGCTGGGGCTGTGATGAGTATGGGACGGTTGACGAGGGTCAAGGAGTAGCGGGAAGGGGTGGGGTCTACCTCTCCATGTCATCAGCATGGAGTTGATAGAAATGTCGAGCACGCCACACCATCTTGCGGAAGAGTTTCCGGAATATCTCGTCCAGATGCGCTACCTGCGCGAAACGGACGGGCATTTTCACCGGATCTGCAGTGAATACGAGGATGTGAACCACGAGGTCCACAAGGCCGAGACCGGAATGCAACCATGCGACGATATTCGCATGGTCGAGCTGCGCAAGCGGCGGCTGGCCCTGAAGGACGAGATATACGGGATGCTGACGCGGGTGGAACCGGTCGTCGAAGAGACCGACGTCTGACACCGGAAGCCGGCGCTTCGCTCCCGAAGAAACAGGGCAGGGCTTGCGGTCACTCCGTGCCCGCTCAAAACCAAGGAGTGAAGCGCCTATGGCCAATGCTTACGACGTCATCGTTATCGGTTCCGGTCCGGGCGGTTATATCGCCGCCATCCGGGCATCCCAGCTCGGGCTGAAAGTCGCCGTCGTCGAGCGCGAACATCTCGCCGGCATCTGCTCCAACTGGGGCTGCATCCCGACCAAGGCGCTGCTGCGCTCGGCCGACGTCATGCACACCGCCACCCACGCCAAGGATTACGGCCTGACGCTGGAAGGCACGATCAAGCCGGACGTCAAGGCGATCGTCGACCGCTCGCGCGGCATCGCGCAGCGCATGAACAACGGCGTCGGTTTCCTGTTCAAGAAGAACAAGGTCGACATCATCTGGGGTGAAGCCAAGATCACCAAACCCGGTGAGATCGTTGTCGGCAATTCGACCAAGCCGGTTGTCCAGCCGCAGGGCCCGATCCCGAAGAACACGCTCGGCGAGGGCACCTATACCGCCAAGCACATCATCATCGCGACCGGCGCCCGTCCGCGCGCGCTTCCCGGCATCGAGCCGGACGGCAAGCTGATCTGGACCTATTTCGAGGCGATGAAGCCGGAAGAGATGCCCAAATCGCTGCTGGTCATGGGCTCGGGCGCCATCGGCATCGAGTTTGCGAGCTTCTACCGCACCATGGGCGTCGAGGTCACCGTCGTCGAGATCATGAGCCAGGTCATGCCGGTCGAGGATGCGGAAATCTCCGCCCTCGCCAAGAAGCAGTTCGAGCGCCAGGGCATGAAGATCCTGCTTGAGGCCAAGGTCGCCAAGGTGGTGAAGGGGGCCAACTCGGTCACCGCGACGATCGAACTCAAGGACGGCAAGACCCAGGAGATCACCGCCGACCGGATGATTTCGGCCGTCGGCGTCCAGGCCAATATCGAAGGCATCGGCCTCGAGGCCGTTGGCGTCAAGACAGACCGCGGCTTCATCGTCATCGACGGCTACGGCAAGACCAACGTGCCCGGCCTCTACGCGATCGGCGATGTCGCCGGCCCGCCGCTGCTCGCCCACAAGGCCGAACACGAGGCGGTCATCTGCGTCGAAAAGATCGCCGGCCTGCCGAACGTTCACCCGATGGAGAAGAACAAGATCCCGGGCTGCACCTATTGCAACCCGCAGGTCGCTTCCGTCGGCCTCACCGAAGCCAAGGCGAAGGAACAGGGCCGCGACATCCGCGTCGGCCGCTTCCCGTTCGTGGCCAACGGCAAGGCGATCGCGCTCGGCGAAGACCAGGGCCTCGTCAAGACCATCTTCGACAAGAAGACCGGTGAACTCATCGGCGCCCACATGGTCGGTGCGGAAGTCACCGAACTCATCCAGGGTTTCGTCGTCGCCATGAACCTGGAGACGACCGAAGAGGAGCTGATGCACACGATCTTCCCGCATCCGACCATTTCCGAAACGATGAAGGAAAGCGTGCTGGATGCCTACGGCCGGGCGCTGAATGCGTAACAGGCTCTGCATTGCTCGCTGCCTGCGTTTGGGATGGATGGGGACGTGCCCCATCCGCCGTTATCCTCATCCTCGGGTTTAACCCGAGGATGACCCGAGGATAACGATTTAGGTGGGGCCGGCCTGTCCACCAATATTGCGAACGGGCGAGTGGTCGCCCATATCTTTCGAACTTGGTTTTAACGGGGGTTCTCATGGGTGTAGGTTGGATTGCGGCGATCATCATCGGCGGCCTGGCGGGTTGGCTCGCCGGCAAGCTGATGGATGTCCGTTTCGGCATTTTCATGAACATCGTCATCGGCATTGTCGGCGCGGTTCTCGCCAACGGCATCTTCAACAGGCTCAACATCCATGTTGCAGACGGATGGCTGGGTTACCTGGTTGCAGGTTTCATCGGCTCCTGCATTTTGCTATTTGTTGCCAAGCTCGTCAGGCGTTGACGAAACCCGCGTTCCAAGCGGTTGAAAGCAGGTATCTATGGTCACCATTCTCGACACGATCGCATCCGGCGATGAAAAGCGCGTGCGTCACCCGGAAAAGGCCCACCGGCCCGACCAGGAAGTGATGCGCAAGCCCGAATGGATCCGCGTCCGTGCGCCGGTCTCCAAGGGCTACCAGGAAACCCGCTCGATCGTGAAGGAAAACAAGCTGGTGACGGTCTGCGAGGAAGCGGGCTGCCCCAATATCGGTGAGTGCTGGGACAAGAAGCACGCCACGTTCATGATCATGGGCGAGATCTGCACCCGCGCCTGCGCCTTCTGCAACGTCGCGACCGGCAAGCCGAACGCGCTCGACATGGAAGAGCCGGAAAACGTCGCCAAGGCCGTCAAGCAGATGGGCCTGTCCCATGTCGTCATCACCTCCGTCGACCGCGACGATCTGGCCGACGGCGGCGCCGAGCATTTCGAGAAGGTGATCTGGGCGATCCGCGCCGCGTCTCCGACGACGACGATCGAAATCCTCACCCCGGACTTCCTGAAGAAGCCGGGCGCGCTGGAGCGTGTCGTCGCCGCCAAGCCGGATGTCTTCAACCACAATATGGAAACCGTCCCCGGCAACTATCTGACGGTGCGCCCCGGCGCCCGTTATTTCCACTCCATCCGGCTGCTGCAGCGGGTGAAGGAGCTGGATCCGACCATGTTCACCAAGTCGGGCATCATGGTGGGGCTCGGCGAGGAGCGCAACGAAGTGCTGCAGCTGATGGACGACCTGCGCACCGCCGACGTCGATTTCCTGACCATCGGCCAGTATCTGCAGCCGACCCGCAAGCACCATAAAGTAGAGAGCTTCGTCACGCCCGAGGAGTTCAAGTCCTACGAGACGGTTGCCTATACCAAGGGTTTTCTGATGGTGTCTTCGAGCCCGCTGACCCGGTCTTCGCATCATGCCGGAGACGATTTCGCTCGCCTCAGGGCTGCACGCGAGAAGAAAGTTCTGGCCGCCGCCGAATAGGGCGGCGAGCCTGCTTCAAGCCTTATTCGGCTGCCTGGATCTTTTCGTGCTTGTCCTGGCCACGCCGGCGTTCGCGCAGCGTGAAACGGTGTCCGCGCGCTTCACTCTTCGCCATTTCAATAAGATAGACCAGCATGGGAAGCTGGTTCATGTCTGCGAGCTGCTTTGCGGATTCGAGCAGCTTTATCATCTGCGAGAAATCGTCCATGGATGCTTCTTTCGGGTGCGCCCGGTCTGCTATCGGTTGAATAATGCCATTGTCCCACCATGGGCGGCAATAGACCATACAACCGAATGAATCCTACATTAAATCTTATTAATCTGAATGCCATCTGACATCAACAAATGACCGGCGGTTGAACCGGTCGATCCGAAGGCCTGTCGGCGGCTTGTTACAATGGCATCCGGCGATCTCTATAACGCCGTCTGCCCGACATTGAAATCCTCCTGTCATCATCGGCGGCTACCGCCGGTCACGATACTGCGATCCTGATTCCCGGGAGATCATAATGGATATGGAATCTGGCCCGAATGCGATCCGTTACATAGAAATTGCCGAAGCCGCGGAAAAGGTCCGCCATGCGGATCGCATCCTCGTCATCGGCTGTTCCGGCGGCGGCAAATCGACGCTGTCGCAGAGGATCGCCCGCCGCTTCGGATTGACTTACGTCTCGATCGATCGCGACGTGCTCTGGCTGCCCGGCTGGGTGCAGCGCGGGAAGCCGGAACAGAATCGGCTTCTCGTCGCGTTCAGTGCCGGCGAACGCTGGATCATGGACGGCACCAATACCTCGACGTTCGACATTCGCGTGCCGCGCAGCGATCTCGTCATCTGGGTGCGCATGCCGCGCTGGCTGTGCATCTGGGGCATTCTCAGCCGCTGGATCACCAACAGGGGCGGCACCCGCCCGGAAATGGCGCCCGGCTGCCCGGAAAAGATCGATCTCGATTTCATCCGCTTCGTCTGGACCTGGGAAAAGGTCTATGGCCCGCGCGTGCTTGCCGGGCTGGCGGCGCATGCGGCAGGCAAGCCGGTTCTGATGTTGAAATCGAGGGCGCAGATGCGCGATCTTCTTGATCTTCTCGGATCCCGCGCTTAACTGCGGACTATGCCCAAGTTCGAAATCCGCCGTCCCGTCAAGCACAGCGCCGAAAAGATGTACGCGCTCGTTGCCGATGTCGAAAAATATCCGCAATTCCTGCCGCTCTGCGAGGCGCTGACCGTGCGTTCCACCAAGGAGCGCGACGGCAAGACGCTGCTCGTGGCCGATATGACCGTCGGCTACAAGGCGATCCGCGAGACCTTCACCACCCAGGTCCTGCTCAATCCCGCCGAGCGGATCATCGACGTCAAATATATCGAGGGGCCGTTCAAATACCTCAACAACCGCTGGAGCTTCGAGCCGGCGGGGGAGGGTTCGCCGAACGCCTGCACGGTGCATTTCTTCATCGACTACGAGTTCAAGAGCATGATCCTCGGCGCCCTGATGGGCTCGATGTTCGACCGCGCCTTCCGCATGTTCGCCGAAGCCTTCGAGGCAAGGGCGGACAAGATCTACGCCTGAATATCGTCCCGGTCCGCCGCCTCGGCCAGCATCGCGAGCGCGGTACGCACGGTCGCCAGCCGCACCTCGGTGCGGCCGATATCGCCATAGCGCATTTCCCGGTGCAGGATTTTTCCCGACCGACTTTTCGCGGCCAGATGCACCAGCCCGACCGGCTTGTCGACCGAACCGCCACCGGGGCCGGCGATGCCGGTCACCGCCACCGCCATGGCCGCCTGCGAGCGAAAAAGCGCGCCATGCACCATCTGTAGCGCCGTTTCCTTCGACACCGCGCCATGCGTCGCGAGCGTGGCGTCGGTCACGCCGAGCATGTCCATCTTCGCCTGGTTCGTATAGGTGACGAAACCCCGGTCGACGACGGCCGACGAGCCGGAGATTTCCGTCAATGCGCCTGCGATCAGCCCGCCGGTGCAGGATTCGGCGGTCGCGACCATCAGCCCGCGCGCGGTGAAATCCGTAATGATCCGCTGTGCCTGCTCCACGATATCGGCCGGAAACAGGCTCATGCAGCGTCTCCGCGAAAAACGACGGTCGCCGTCGCGATCGCGGCGATCCCCTCGCGGCGGCCGATGAAGCCGATCTTCTCGTTGGTGGTCGCCTTCACCGAGCAGCGATCGAGCGAAATGCCGAGGATCTCGGAGAGGTTCTCCCGCATCGCCTGCCGGTGAGGGGCGATCTTCGGCGCTTCGGCGATCAGCGATATATCGGCATTCATGATCGTGCCGCCATGTTCGCGCACGACCTTTGCCGCATGGTCGAGGAAGATTTTCGACGGCGCACCGCGCCATTGCATGTCGGACGGCGGAAAATGGTCGCCGATATCGCCGGCGCCGCAGGTGGCGAGCAGCGCATCCGTCAGGGCGTGCAGCGCGACGTCGGCATCCGAATGGCCGCTGAGCTTCTGGTCGTGGGGAATGAACACGCCGCACAGCGTCACCCCGTCGCCGGGCTCCAGCTGATGCACGTCGTAGCCGTTGCCGGTCCGCACGTCCGGAAGGGCGGCCGGGGACCGGTTCTGCGAGAGTTTTTCGTCGGCCATGGCGAGATCCCGCTTCACGGTGAGTTTGATATTGTCGACCGATCCCTCAACCAGTGTGACCGGCAGTCCGGCCCATTCGGCAATGGAGGCGTCGTCGGTGAAATCCTCGCGACGCAGTGCCGCGGCCTTTTCGTGCGCGGTGCGGATTTCCGAGAGAAGGAAGCTCTGCGGCGTCTGGGCGGCATAAAGCCCTGCGCGCGGCACCGTCTCGTGCACCAGCCCGTCGGAACCGCCCCGCTTCAGCGTGTCGCTGACGGGAATGGCCGGCAGCACGCCATCCTGCCCCTCGTCGAGCGCCCGCGCCACCCGGTCGAGCACGCCGTGGTCGACGAAGGGCCGCGCCGCGTCATGGATCATCACATGGGTGGCCTCGGTGCCGGAAAGCGCGCGCAAACCCTCATAGACCGACCGCTGCCGCGTCTCTCCGCCGAATGTGGTGATCACGCCGGCGGCACCCCTGACGCCCGCGGTCGCCGCCGCAAACAGCGCCTCGTCGTCCGGGTGGATGACGACCACGATCGGGCCGCTTCGGGACCAGGTCAGAAACTGTTCGAGCGTATGGGCGATCACCGGTTTGGACCCGATCCGGCGATACTGCTTGGGGCCTTCCTCGGCCGAGCCGGCCCGCTCCCCGCGGCCTGCGGCGACGATGACGATACCGATTGTCCTGGAACCGATTGTCATGGATTTGTCGTCCCCGACCCGTAACTCGTTGTGGATTGACAGGCGCAGAACTATAGGACCAAAAGCCTGAATTCCAGCATGCCGCTCAAAAATAACGCAGTTCAGGAATCGCTCTTGGCAAACGCCCGAGACCTGAATAAAAATAGTGCAATAATCTCGTGTGCCCGAAAGATCATCATTTGAATTCTCAGGATCTTGCCAAGCCTTTCCAGATCGGGCCTGTCGCCATTCGTAATCGCGTCGTCCTGGCGCCGATGTCCGGCGTCACCGATCTGCCGTTCCGACAGCTCGCCTGGCGTTATGGCGCCGGGCTGGTCGTGACGGAAATGGTCGCCAGCGGCGAACTCATTCTGAACCGCGGCGAATCATGGGCGCGGCTGAAAGGCGCCGGCATCTCGCCGCATATGGTCCAGCTCGCAGGCCGCGAGGCGGCTCCCATGGCCTTGGCCGCGAAGATCGCCGCCGATAACGGCGCCGACATCATCGATATCAACATGGGATGCCCGGCCAAGAAGGTGACGGGCGGTTATTCCGGTTCCGCGCTGATGCGCGATCCCGATCACGCCCTGTCGATGATCGAGGCGACCGTTAATGCCGTCTCCGTTCCGGTGACCCTGAAGATGCGGCTCGGCTGGGACGAAAACTCCATCAACGCGCCTGAGATCGCCCGCCGCGCCGAACAGGCCGGCATCCGGCTGGTGACCATCCACGGCCGCACCCGCATGCAATTCTACGAGGGCAGGGCGGACTGGGATGCGATCCGCGCGGTGCGCGACGCGATCTCCATTCCGCTGATCGCCAACGGCGACGTCGCATCGCCCGAGGACGCCCAGGACATTCTCGCACGGTCCGGCGCCGACGCGGTCATGGTCGGCCGCGGCGCGCAAGGCAGGCCCTGGCATATCGGCT
Organism: Hyphomicrobiales bacterium; assembly: GCA_900471605.1. GTDB lineage: Bacteria > Pseudomonadota > Alphaproteobacteria > Rhizobiales > Rhizobiaceae > Neorhizobium. The sequence continues at coordinate 286,276 of UCEY01000031.1, forward strand.
GGCTTGCCGGTCATGCCGCGCCGTCGCCGGCCGAGATACCCGCTCTGGTCGTCGAACACTATGAAGCCATGCTGGAGCTTTACGGCCGCGAGGCCGGCCTCCGCCATGCGCGAAAACAGCTCGGCTGGTATCTCGACCGCTACGCGGCCGACCTGCCGGTCGAAGACAAGGCCGCCATCATGATTTCGAAAGACCCGGCCGATGTCTCGCGCCGGATGATTGCAGCGCTCGGCGGCCAATCTGCCGATGCCCAAAAGCCCGTCGCCGCGCAGAAGGAGGCCGCATGAGCAAGTCCCAGGCGCAGGATGCGGCGATCGGCAATACGCTTGCCATGGCCGTCCTCAACTCGGTACAGAACCCGGTGATCCTGGTGGATGGTGCGGGCAAGGTCGCATTCGCCAACTGGGAGGCGGAGGCCTTCTTCGGTGCCAGCGCTCCCCATCTCGCCAAGAACAAGATCTCGACCTTCATTCCCTTCGGCAGCCCGCTTCTCGCCCTGATCGACCAGGTGCGCGAGCGCCGGGCTCCGGTCAACGAATACCGCGTCGACCTGTCGTCGCCGCGCCTCGGCCAGGACAAGCTGGTCGATCTTTATGTCGCGCCTGTCGTCAGCGAGCCGGGTTCGGTCGTCGTCGTTTTCCAGGAGCGGTCGATGGCGGACAAGATCGACCGCCAGCTCACCCACCGCGCCGCTGCCCGTTCGGTCACCGGCCTTGCCTCGATGCTGGCGCATGAGATCAAGAACCCGCTATCCGGCATCCGCGGCGCCGCCCAGCTTCTGGAAACCGTGGTGCCCGACGACGACCGGGCGCTGACACAGCTGATCTGCGACGAGACCGACCGCATCGTCTCGCTGGTCGATCGCATGGAGGTGTTTTCCGACGAACGGCCGGTCGACCGGGTGCCGCTCAACATCCATTCGGTGCTCGATCACGTGAAGGCGGTCGCCAAGGCCGGTTTTGCCCGCAACATCAAGATTTCCGAAATGTACGACCCGTCGCTGCCGCCGGTCTTCGCCAACCGCGACCAGCTCGTGCAGGTCTTTTTGAACCTCATCAAGAATGCGGCCGAAGCCGTCGGCGACCAGCAGGATGGCGAGATCATGCTGACCACCGCCTATCGCCCGGGGATCAAGCTTTCGGTCGCCGGCACGCGCGACAAGATTTCCCTGCCGCTCGAATTCTGCGTCATCGACAACGGGCCAGGCGTCCCGACCGATCTCGTGCCGCATCTCTTCGACCCCTTCATCACCACCAAGACGAACGGCTCCGGCCTGGGCTTGGCCCTGGTCGCCAAGATCATCGGCGGCCATGGCGGCATCGTCGAATGCGACAGCCAGGCGCGCCGCACGATCTTCCGCGTTCTGATGCCCATGCACAAGGAAGAGGCCATGGACGGCCGCGCCTTGAACTCCACAGGAAACGTAAAATGACTGCCACGATCCTTGTCGCCGACGACGACGCGGCCATCCGCACCGTTCTGAACCAGGCCTTGACCAGGGCTGGCTACGAAGTGCGTATCACCTCCAATGCCGCCACCCTGTGGCGCTGGATCGCGGCCGGCGAGGGCGACCTCGTCGTCACCGACGTGATCATGCCCGACGAGAACGCCTTCGACCTTTTGCCGCGTATCAAGAAGGCGCGGCCGGAACTGCCGGTTCTGGTCATGAGCGCCCAGAACACCTTCATGACCGCCATCAAGGCCTCGGAAAAGGGCGCCTACGACTACCTGCCGAAGCCGTTCGACCTTACCGAACTGATCGCCATCATCGGCCGCGCGCTCGCCGAACCGAAGCGCAAGCCGGCCCGCCTCGACGACGACATGCAGGACGGCATGCCGCTGGTCGGCCGCTCCGCCGCCATGCAGGAAATCTACCGCGTGCTGGCGCGCCTGATGCAGACCGACCTGACACTGATGATCACCGGCGAGTCCGGCACAGGCAAGGAACTGGTCGCCCGCGCGCTGCATGATTACGGCAAGCGCCGCAACGGCCCGTTCGTGGCGATCAACATGGCCGCCATCCCGCGCGACCTGATCGAATCGGAACTGTTCGGCCACGAGAAGGGCGCCTTCACCGGCGCCCAGAACCGCTCCACCGGCCGTTTCGAGCAGGCCGAAGGCGGCACGCTCTTCCTCGACGAGATCGGCGACATGCCGATGGACGCCCAGACGCGCCTGCTGCGCGTCCTGCAGCAGGGCGAATACACGACCGTCGGCGGCCGCACGCCCATACGCACAGACGTGCGCATCGTCGCAGCCACCAACAAGGATCTCAAGCACCTGATCAACCAGGGTCTTTTCCGCGAGGACCTCTATTATCGCCTCAACGTCGTGCCGCTGCGCTTGCCGCCGCTGCGCGACCGCGCCGAGGACATTCCCGACCTCGTTCGCCATTTCATGCAGATGGCCGAAAAGGAAGGGCTCGACGGCAAGCGTTTCGACAACGAGGCGCTCGACCTGATGAAAGCCTATGCCTGGCCGGGCAACGTGCGCGAGCTGGAAAACCTCGTCCGCCGCCTGATGGCGCTTTATCCGCAGGATGTCATCAGCCGCGAGATCATCGATGCCGAACTGCGCTCCGACGTTCCCGACAGCCCGATCGACAAGATGGGTACGCGCAACGGTTCGCTGACCATCGCCCAGGCGGTGGAAGAAAACATGCGCACCTATTTCGCGAGCTTCGGCGACAACCTGCCGCCGCCCGGCCTCTACGATCGCGTCCTGACGGAGCTGGAATATCCGCTGATCCTTGCGGCGCTGACGGCCACCCGCGGCAACCAGATCAAGGCGGCCGATCTCCTCGGCCTCAACCGCAACACCCTGCGCAAGAAGATCCGCGAACTGGGGGTCTCGGTCTATCGCAGTTCGCGTGGCAACTGACACGATAGTTTGTTCCGGGCTTCTTGACACCTTCCGCTCATCGTTGCATTTTCGCCACAATGCGTTGCTTAAAGGTCACGCAGGGTTTGGTGAATGCTCGACGGAGTGGCGGCCGTCGAGGGGGTCGACCGGCCCTTTTTCTGGGAAAGTGGCTGTCGCTTCGCTCGGTCTGACCGGGTTGGAATGATCTCCCGCGAGGGTTTGGGGATCGGAGTGGATTCGATGACGGAAGGCGTAACAGCGCCGATGGCCGATGACGAGCCAGCGGTGTCAGTGCAGGATCGGCGCGCGTCGTTTGCGCTCCCCGGCCTTCTGCTTGCCGGCGGAGCTTTGATCTGCGCGTCGGTGACGCTTTTCATCCTGCTCGGCCTGACACCGATCGCCCCGACCACCAATGTGGTGATCGCTTCGGCGGCGCTCAATTCGCTGTTCATCCTCGGCCTGATGTATCTGATCGGCCGCGAGATCGTCCGGCTGGTCAGGGCCCGCAACCGTGGCCGCGCGGCCGCCCGGCTGCATGTCCGCATCGTCGTCCTGTTTTCGATCGTGGCGATCACGCCGGCGGTGCTGGTGGCGATCTTCGCCAGCCTGACGCTCAACGTCGGCCTCGACCGCTGGTTCTCGCTGCGCACCCAGTCGATCGTGCAGTCGTCCCAGGATGTCGCCCGCGCCTACATGCTCGAGAATGCCAGCTACCTCCAGGGCCAGACGGTGTCGATGTCGAACGACCTCGAGCGCAACCGGCCGATGTTCTATCTCGACCGGACCGGCTTCGTGGAACTGATGACCCGCCAGGCGCGCGGTCGCGGCATGCTCGGCGCCTTCCTGGTGCGCGAGGACGGCCAGGCGATCGTCCAGGCCGACATCAAGACCGAAAAACCGCTGCCGGCGATCCCGGCGGATGCGCTGAAGACGGCGGCCGCCGGCCAGCCGACGCTGATCCCGCCGGGTGTCACCAATCTCGTCGGCGCCGTGATCAAGCTCGACGCCATCCCGGGCTCCTATCTCTATACCATCCGCGCCGTCGATCCGAAGGTCATCTCGGCCATGCGGCTGATGGAGGAGAATACCGCCGAATACCAGGCGATGGAGGCCGGCCGAACCTCGCTGCAGATCGCCTTTGCCGTCCTCTATCTCGGTTTCGCCCTGATCGTGCTGCTCGCGGCGATCTGGACCGCGATCGCGGTCGCCGACCGCATCGTCCGGCCGATCCGGCTGTTGATCAGCGCCGCCGACAGCGTGGCGACCGGCAACCTCAACGTCGTGGTGCCGGTGCGTGCCGCAGATGGCGATGTCGGCAGCCTGTCGCGCACCTTCAACAAGATGATTTCCGAGATCCGCAGCCAGCGCGACGAGATCCTCGAAGCCAAGGACGAGGTGGATGACCGCCGCCGCTTCATCGAGGCGGTGCTGTCGGGCGTCACCGCCGCCGTCATCGGCGTCGAGGAGGATCGCCGCATCACCATCGTCAATCCGTCGGCGGAACATTTCCTCGGCGTTCCCGCCGAAAAGCTGATCGGCGAGAAGCTCGAGGATGTCGCACCGGAGATCGACCTCGTCCTGACCGAGGCGCGCAGCAGGGCCCGCGGCGAGTTCCGCAAGCAGGTGAACCTGATGCGCGGCGGCAAGGAGCGGACGCTGTCGGTTCAGGTCACCCGCGAGGAACAGCGTACCGCCCACGACAGCTACGTGGTGACGCTCGACGATATCACCGACCTCGTCATCGCCCAGCGTTCGACTGCCTGGGCGGATGTGGCGCGCCGCATCGCCCACGAGATCAAGAACCCGCTCACCCCGATCCAGCTGTCCGCCGAGCGCCTCAAGCGGCGTTACGGCAAGCAGATCGCCGAGGACGACCGCGCGGTCTTCGATCAGTGCACCGATACGATCGTGCGTCAGGTCGGCGATATCGGCCGCATGGTCGACGAGTTCTCCTCTTTCGCCCGCATGCCGAAACCCGCCAAGGAAGAGGCCGATCTGCGTGACATCCTGCGCGACGCGATCTTCCTGCGCGAGATGGGCACCACCCATGTGGATTTCATCCGCGAGCTCGGCGACGAGCCGCTGAAGGGCATGTTCGATGCGCGCATGCTCGGCCAGGCCTTCGGCAATCTGATCAAGAACGCCGTCGAGGCGATCGAGGCGGTGGCGAGCGATCAGGAACGCGACGGCCGCAAGGTCAAGGTACGCTCGGTCTACGATGCGGCGAGCGACACCTATGTGGTGGATATCATCGACAACGGCAGCGGCCTGCCGAGCGAAAACCGGCACCGCATTCTGGAGCCCTACATGACCATGCGCGAGAAGGGCACGGGTCTGGGGCTCGCCATCGTCAAGAAGATCATCGAAGAACACGGCGGGCAGCTCGAGCTGCACGATGCTCCCGCCGATTTCGATCATGGCAAGGGCGCCATGATCAGGGTGCTGCTGCCGCATCTGGAGCGGGTGGCGGTGCCGGGAACGGATAATAACAAGGAATTGGCTTATGGCGTCTGATATTCTGGTCGTAGATGACGAGGCGGATATCCGCGATATCGTGTCGGGAATTCTGTCCGACGAGGGACACGAAACCCGCACGGCCCACGACAGCGACAGCGCGCTTGCCGCGATCTCGGACCGCGTGCCGCGACTGGTCTTCCTGGATATCTGGATGCAGGGCTCCAAGCTCGACGGCCTGGCGCTGCTCGACGAGGTCAAGAGCCGGCATCCCGATCTGCCCGTCGTGATGATCTCCGGCCACGGCAATGTCGAGACGGCGGTATCGGCGATCAAGCGCGGCGCCTTCGATTTCATCGAAAAGCCGTTCAAGGCCGACCGGCTGATCCTGATCGCCGAGCGGGCGCTCGAAAACTCCAAGCTGAAGCGCGAGGTGACGGAGCTCAAGAAACGCACCGGCGACGCGGCCGAACTGGTCGGCACCTCGGTCGCCGTCTCGCAGCTGCGCCAGACGATCGAGAAGGTCGCCCCCACCAACAGCCGCGTGATGATCCTCGGCCCTTCCGGTTCCGGCAAGGAACTCGTCGCCCGTATGATCCACAAGCGCTCGTCGCGCGCCGCCGGTCCCTTCGTGGCGCTGAACGCTGCGACGATCACGCCCGATCGCATGGAGATCGCGCTGTTCGGCACCGAAGGCGGCCCCGGCCAGGCCCGCAAGATCGGCGCGCTGGAGGAGGCGCATCGCGGCATCCTCTATCTCGACGAAGTCGGAGAAATGCCGCGCGAGACGCAGAACAAGATCCTTCGCGTGCTGGTCGACCAGCAGTTCGAGCGCGTCGGCGGCTCCAAGCGCGTAAAGGTCGATGTCCGCATCATCTCGTCCACCGCCTACAATCTCGAAAGCCTGATCGCCGACGGTTCGTTCCGCGAGGACCTCTATCACCGCCTGGCCGTCGTGCCGGTCAAGGTGCCGGCACTTGCCGAACGCCGCGAGGACATTCCCTTCCTGGTCGACATGTTCATGCGCCAGATTTCGGAACAGGCCGGCATCCGTCCGCGCCGGATCGGTGAGGACGCCATGGCCGTTCTCCAGGCCCATGACTGGCCCGGAAACATCCGCCAGCTCCGCAACAATATCGAGCGGCTGATGATCCTTGCCCGCTCGGACGGCCCGGATTCGCCGATTTCCGCCGACATGCTGCCGACCGACCTCGGCGACATGCTGCCCAAGGTGTCGGCCAAGGGCGACTACCACATCATGACGCTGCCGCTGCGCGAAGCCCGCGAAATGTTCGAGCGCGACTACCTGATCGCCCAGATCAACCGGTTCGGCGGCAATATTTCCCGCACCGCGGAATTCGTCGGCATGGAACGCTCGGCCCTGCACCGCAAGCTCAAGTCGCTCGGTGTTTAATCCATGAAGGTGATCATATGCGGCGCGGGGCAGGTGGGCTACGGCATCGCCGAACGGCTGTCGCAGGAGGATAATGACGTCGCGGTCATCGATACCTCCGCCGCGCTGATCGCCGCCATCACCGAGACCCTCGACGTCAAGGGCTATGTCGGCCACGGCGCCCATCCGGACATGCTGGAAAAGGCCGGCGCCGAAGACGCCGACATGATTATTGCGGTGACGCTCTACGACGAGGTCAACATCGTCGCCTGCGAGGTCGCGCATGCGCTCTTCTCGGTGCCGACCAAGATCGCCCGCATCCGCGCCCAGAGCTACCTGAAACCGGAATATGCCGATCTCTTCAGCCGGCAGCACATGTCGATCGACGTGACGATCTCCCCGGAGATCGAGGTCGGCAAGATGGTGCTGCGGCGCATCTCCTTTCCCGGCGCCACCGACATCGTGAAATTCGCCGACGATCACATCGCCATGGTGGCGATCGAGTGCATGGAGGATTGCCCGGTCGTCGCCACGCCTCTCCACCAGCTCTCCGATCTCTTCCCGGACCTGATGGCGACCGTCGTCGGCATCGTCCGCAATGGCGTCCTGACGGTCGCCCGCTCCGCCGACGAGCTCGAGGTCGGCGATCTCGCCTATGTCATCTGCCAGCGCGAGCACATCCGCCGCACGCTCGGCCTGTTCGGCCACGAGGAGCAGGAGGCGCGCCGCATCATCATCGCCGGCGGCGGCAATATCGGTTATTACGTCGCCCGCACCATCGAGGAACACCAGCCGAGAACGCGGCTGAAGATCATCGAGAGCGACCGGGAAAAGGCGCTCGCCGTTTCCGAAAAGCTGCGCAACACCATCGTGCTGCACGGCTCGGCGCTCGACCAGAATATCCTGACCCAGGCCGATATCCAGGATACCGACCTGATGATCACCCTCACCAACAACGACCAGATCAATATCCTCAGCGCCGTGCTCGCCAAATCGCTGGGCTGCAAGTCGAACCTGGTGCTGATCAACTCCACTTCCTTCCATCAGGTCACCGATGCGCTCGGCATCGACGCGCAGATCAATCCGCGCGCGGTGACGATCTCGCGGGTGCTGCAGCATGTCCGCAAGGGCCGCATCCGCTCGGTTTATGCGGTCGAGAATGGCGCCGCCGAGGTCATCGAGGCGGAGGCGCTCGAAACCTCGCCGCTGGTCGGCCGGCCGTTCCGCGAACTCGACCTGCCCGACGGCGTGCGCATAGGCGCCATCTACCGCGGCGAGGCGGTGATCCGCCCGAACGGCGACACGAAGATCAAGGCACGAGACCGTGTGGTGCTGTTTGCAGCCGCCGAAGCCGTACGCCATGTGGAGCAGCTTTTCCGCGTTTCCATCCAGTATTTCTGACCCGATTTTCGAAAAGAGCAGGGACATCCGATGTCGAGAATTGCCTATGTGAACGGACAATATGTTCGCCATTCCGAAGCCGCGGTGCATGTGGAGGATCGCGGTTTCCAGTTCGCGGACGGCGTCTACGAAGTCTGCGAAGTCCGCCACGGCATGATCGTCGACCTGACGCGCCACCTGAACCGGCTCGACCGCTCGCTGAGCGAATTGAGGATGGCCTCGCCGATGAGCCGGGCGGCGCTGACCTTCGTCATCCGCGAAGTGCTCCGCCGCAACCGGGTCAGGAACGGCATCTTCTACATGCAGGTTACCCGCGGCGCCGCCCGCCGCGACCACTACTTCCCGGCCGAGGGCACGCCGCCGACCATCACCATCACTGCCAAGAGCACCGACCCGTCGGTCGCGGCACGGAAATATGCAAGCGGCATCAAGGTCATCACTCTGCCGGAGAATCGCTGGGACCGCGTCGACATCAAGACGGTCGGCCTGCTGCCGAACGTGCTCGCCAAGCAGCAGGCGAAGGAGGCAGGCGCCCAGGACGCCATCTTCATCGACCGCAACGGCATCGTCATGGAAGGCGCGTCCTCCAACGTCTGGATCGTCACGCCGGACGGCGAACTGGTGACCCGACCGGCCGAGCACGGCATCCTCAGGGGAATCACCCGCACGACCCTTATCGATGTCGCCGGAAAGCTCGGCCTCAAGGCCGTCGAGCGCGAGTTCAGGACGGAAGATATGCTGGCTGCCCGCGAGGTGTTTTTCACCTCCGCCACCGGGATCTGCGTGCCGATCGTCGAAATCGACGGAAAGCCCGTCGCCAACGGCCATCCCGGAACCGTGTCGTCAAGTATCCGCGACGCCTTTTTCGACGTTGCGGAAAAGACGGCGATTTGATAGTCAAACATCGGGGGAAGGGAAGCACGGGGCGCTTCCCTGTCGCTCTTATCAAGCTAGATCATGATTCCGGCTATCAGCCGGCAAAAAAGAAAGAAGCGGCGCTATGGCGGAACGTTCTCAGAACCTGCAGGATTTATTTCTCAATACTGTTCGCAAGCAGAAGATTTCCCTGACGATCTTCCTGATCAACGGGGTCAAGCTGACGGGAGTAGTGACGTCTTTCGACAACTTCTGCGTCCTGCTTCGCCGTGACGGCCATTCTCAACTCGTGTATAAGCACGCGATCTCGACCATCATGCCGGGCCAGCCCATGCAGATGTTCGAAACCGAAGAGAACGCCGCCTAACAGGACAGAACAGATTTCAAATCGCGATACTTCCAACGAATCCATGGTCCCGGAGGCTGAAAAGCGCCGGGACGACATGCGGGCGCTCGTCATCGTGCCGGTCCTCAAGCAGGTCAGGCCGAAAGCCGGGCAGGGCGACTCGAGCCCGGCGCCTGCACCCCAGCGCTCCAACGAGGCTCGACTCGAAGAGGCGATCGGCCTTGCCAAGGCGATCGACCTTGAGATCGTCCAGGGGCTGATCGTGCCGGTCAGCCAGCCGCGCCCGGCCACCCTGATGGGCACCGGCAAGATCGAGGAGATCAAGGCGCTGCTCGACGAGCACGATGCCGGCCTCGTCATCGTCGATCATCCGCTGACGCCGGTGCAGCAGCGCAATCTGGAGAAGGAATGGCAGGCCAAGGTCATCGACCGCACCGGCCTGATCCTCGAAATCTTCGGCCGCCGCGCCTCCACCAAGGAAGGCACGCTGCAGGTCGATCTGGCGCATCTCAACTACCAGAAGGGCCGCCTGGTCCGCAGCTGGACCCACCTTGAACGCCAGCGCGGTGGCGCCGGCTTCATGGGCGGCCCGGGTGAAACCCAGATCGAAGCCGACCGCCGGCTGCTGCAGGAGCGCATCGTCAAGCTGGAGCGCGAGCTCGAGCAGGTCGTGCGCACCCGCCAGCTCCACCGCGCCAAGCGCCGCAAGGTGCCGCACCCGATCGTGGCGCTGGTCGGTTATACCAATGCCGGCAAGTCGACGCTGTTCAACCGCATCACCGGCGCCGGCGTGCTCGCCGAGGACATGCTGTTTGCGACGCTCGACCCGACGCTGCGCCGCATGAAGCTGCCGCACGGCCGCACGGTGATCCTTTCCGATACGGTCGGTTTCATCTCCGACCTGCCGACCCATCTGGTCGCCGCCTTCCGCGCCACGCTGGAAGAGGTGCTGGAAGCCGATCTCGTCCTGCATGTGCGCGACATGTCCGACCCGGACAACGCCGCCCAGGCCGGCGACGTGATGCGCATCCTTGCCGATCTCGGCATCGACGAGAAGGAAGCCGCCAAGCGGATCATCGAGGTCTGGAACAAGATCGACCGGCTCGACCCGGAGGCCCACGAGGCGATCGCCGAACGCGCTGCCGGCCGCGAGAACGTCATGGCCGTCTCGGCGATTTCGGGCGAGGGCGTCGATGCCCTGATGGACGAGATTTCGAAGCGTCTTTCCGGCGTGCTCACCGAAACCTCGATCATCATCCCGGCCGACCAGCTCTCCATCCTTTCCTGGGTCTATGGCAACGCCATCGTCGATGGCCGCGAGGACAACGAGGACGGTTCCGTCACGCTCGACGTGCGCATGTCCGAAGCCGAGGCGGCCGAGTTCGAACGCAAGCTCGGCAACGGCCCGAAGGCCGCCAAGGAAGACTGGGAACGCTAAATGCGCCCCGCCGCCTGTTTGGGCGTCGGCGGGCGGCGTCATGATGTTGCCCGGTTTTTGCGTTGCAACATGGGCCGACGAAAACGGCCGCGGATCCCCCATTGTCATTCCCGGCCGGCAACGATGGTGTCCGATGCTACAGAGCCCGCCGCACGAAGAGACCGGAAAGCACCTCGACTATCTGGACGGATGGCGGGGCATAGCGGTCATCTTCGTGATCGTCGGCCACTTCTGGCTGGATGATTTCAAGCCCGGGGTCAGCACGTTCGGCGTGGACCTGTTCTTCGTCCTGTCCGGCCGGCTGATGGCAGAAATCCTGTTCGTCAGGCGGGCGGAATTGCCGACCTTCTTTTTCCGGCGTTTTTCGCGCATCTATCCGGCGCTGTTCGTCTTCGTGGTCATTGCCACCCTTGCTTTCCAGGGCAGCGAGATTTCCCACGGTCCGGTCGCCGCCTTGCTGGCGCTGACGTTCACGATCAACTACGCCATGGTCTACACGCATCCGGTGGCGCTGCTCGATCACCTGTGGTCGCTCTGCGTCGAGGAGCATGCCTATATTCTTCTGGCCGGCATCGCATTCCTGTCCCGGCGCAGACTGTTTCCGGTCGCCGCCCTCGTCATCGCGCTCGGCGCTGCGGCGATGCTGAACGGCATCATTCGCACGGAACTCGGCGCCAGCGTCCTCTATACCCACTGGCGCAGCGACGTCTCCGTGGCCGGGATATTTTTGGCCGGCGGCCTTTGGCTGCTGCTGCGCAATCGCCGGGCCCCGTGGTGGATATCTCCGCTGGCGCTGCTGATCGCTGTCGTGGCCAAGGGCGCGCCGTCTCAGTTTCTCTCGTTCGGCCTGTCGACCGCCATGCTGGCGCTGTCGATCACCACCATCGACAGCGCGGCCCCGATCTTCCGCAAGGTCCTGTCCGCGAAGGTCCTCACCTATGCGGGCCTGTGGTCCTTCTCGCTTTATCTGTGGCAGCAGCCCTTCTACAAGCTTTACCGCGAAGGCGCGGCGCCGACCCCTTTGCTGCTTCTGGCCGCCCTCGCGACCGCACTCGCCAGTTTCTATCTCGTGGAAAAGCCGGCCCGAAGGGCGCTCAACCGCCTCTTCCAGAACCGGGCCGGGAAGGTCGCCGCCGCCGGCCGCGCGGTCTAGGCCGGTTTTGCGAAAAGCCGCGGCCTTGAAGACATGGGGATCGCCTGATGATCCTCACGTCGCGGCTTGTTCAGCCATCCAATCCCGGCGCTTGTAGGCCCAGTCGATGAGTTCCGCCATCGAGGGCCCCAGAGCCTTGCCCATCTCGGTCAGCGCGTATTCCACCTTCGGCGGGACCTGCGGATAAACGGTCCGCGTCACGATTCCGTCCTTCTCCAGCTCCTTGAGCTGCTGGATGAGCATCTTCTGGTTGACGCCCTCGACACGCCTCTCGAGTTCCGAAAAACGCAGCGCGTCCTTTGCCCCGAACAGCTGGCAGATGATGACGATCTTCCATTTGCCTTCCAGCACCCTCAGGGCGTCGGTGGTCGCTTCCGCCCAGATAAGATGCTGATGCGGATCGCCGCACTTCCAGTCCCGTTCCTGCGCCATACTTACCTTTTGGTGGGTAACCCACTTTTCCGTCTGTTCTTGTTGCTGTCGCAGTATCCATTACTTTGGGGAGCAGAACAACAGGAGTAACAGGATGAAAATCGGCATTATCGGCATCGGCAATATCGGCGGCACGCTGGCCCGCAAGCTCGCAGCGGCCGGGCACGAGGTGAGGGTGGCGAACTCGAAGGGGGCTGAGGCCGTGCGGCCGTTCGCGGAGGAAATCGGAGCCACCGCGGCCGACACGCGCGCAGCCGTCTCCGGCGCGGATCTGGTCATCATGTCCATTCCGCTCCCGGCCATCGCAAAGCTGCCCAGGGACCTTTTCCAGGATGTGCCGGCGGGCGTTCCGGTGGTGGATACCGCCAACTACTATCCGGGCATGCGCGACCCGCAGATCGCCGAGCTTGACGCGGGCGAAGTCGAGAGCGTGTGGGTTTCCAGGCAGCTCGGCCGTCCCGTCATCAAGGCGTTCAACAACATCCTCGCCCGGTCCCTGACGCAGCTGGGTCAGCCCGAAGGTACGCAGGGGAGGCTGGCCGTGGCCGTTGCCGGAGACGATGCCGCGGCCAAGCAGCTTGTCATGGGCATCGTGAACGAGGTTGGGTTCGATCCGGTCGATGGCGGGCCGCTGACGGAGTCGTGGCGGCAACAGCCCTCCACACCGGGTTATTGCTGCGATTACGACGCGGCCACCATGCGAAAGGCACTGGTTGCCGCGGTCAAGGGCGAAGCGCCTGCCAAGCGCGACCAGCTGCTCGAAAAGATGGGAGCGCTCGGCCCCAATGCCACCCATGCCGACATAGTGGCGATGAACCGCTCACTGAACCCGCTGGCATAGGGAGCGCTTAGCCGTGCCACCGTCCGTCGGGCGGCAGGTGGTGCGGCGTCAAGCCATGCAGTTCGCGACCTCATTCTCCGTCGCGCCGGGCCGGCTCCTCGGCCCGGATTGTCAGCCGATCTGCCGCTCGATCGCCTTTGCCGCCTGCCAGAGCTCCTCCATGCGCTCCAGGGTTGCCTCTTCCAGCGTCTGACTCGATTTTTCAAGCGATGTCTCGATGTAGTTGAATCGTCGCCTGAATTTCGTGTTGGTGCCGCGCAGCGCCTCTTCCGGATCGGCCTTCACGTGACGGCCGATATTGACCAGCGCGAAGATCAGGTCGCCGAGTTCGTCCGAGATCTTGGCGTGGTTCCCGTCGCGCAGCGCCTCGCGCAGTTCGCCGACCTCTTCCTCGATCTTGTCGAGGATGGGCTCGGCCTCCGACCAGTCGAAGCCGACCTTGGCGGCCCGCTGCTGCAGCTTCAGCGCTTCGGTCAAAGCCGGCTGGGCGCGATGCACGCTGCCGAGATATCCGAGCTTGAAGTCTTCGGTAATGCCGCGCCGCGCCCGCCGTTCGGCCCGCTCGCGCTTCTCTTCCGTCTTGATGTCGTCCCATTGCAGCTTCACCGCATCCGGCGTCGCGGCGTCCGAAACGGCAAACACATGCGGATGCCGGCGGATCATCTTTCTGGTGATCGCCTGCACCACGTCGCCAAATGCGAATTCTCCGGCCTCCTCGGCCATGCGGGCATGAAACACGACCTGCAGCAAGAGATCGCCCAGCTCCTCGCAGAGGTCGTCCATGTCGTTGCGCTCGATCGCGTCGCCCACCTCATAGGCTTCCTCGATCGTGTAGGGCTTGATAGTCGAAAAATTCTGCTCGAGGTCCCAGGGGCAGCCGGTGACCGGTGTCCTGAGTGCTGCCATGATTTCGATCAGCCGCGAAATATCCTTCGATGCTTCCATCTGTTTTTGTCCTTCAATGTCGGAATATCAGGCGAGCGGAATGTCGTTCTTGTCCTTGCCGGACTGGTAGACGCCGGAAAGCCCGTCATAACGCGCCTTGATGCGGGCTGTTTGGGTCTGAAGGTCGGTGCGGAGCGTCTCGTCTTCGCTGCCGACCAGATCGGCAATCGCATAGGAATGCCAGAAGGCGTTGTTGCGCCGATAACCGCCGGGCTCGAGCCCGAACACCTCTTTCAGGATCTTCAGGTCATGCGGAATGGCGAAGGCGTCGCGCGAGTCCTCGTGGCTGAAAAAATAGTAGAAATTGTCGAACCCCGCCCAGGTGATCGCCGACATGCACATCGTGCACGGTTCATGAGTCGAAAGGAAAATCAAATCCTTGGTCGCAAGTTCTCGCGTGGTTTCGTAAAAGCGCTTCAGCGTGTGCACTTCACCATGCCAAAGCGGATTCTCGAGCTCGTTATTGGTCTCGGCAATCACCAGCGACAGGTCGGATTTTTTGAGGATCGCCGCGCCGAAAACCTTGTTGCCGGCGGCGACGCCCTGTTCCGTGAGGGGCAGAATGTCGTTTTCGATGACGTCGAGAAGGCGGGCGGCGATTGTCATGGGAACTCTTTATCGTGATGTGTCTAGGCAGTTTATGGCGCGGAACGGATCGATCGGGACAAAACATCTTAGTCTACTGAAATACTGGAGAAATATCGTCCGCGGTGGCTTTTGCTCAAGAACCGGTTGATCGTAAAACAGAAATACCCGGTCGCAACCCACTTCGCATATCCATTCCTTCAATTCCGGCGCCTTATTGTGGATATTGCTGTTATATGATTCAGGATAACCGTATGTCCCCAAGCCAACAACGCCTGTCGGTCTTCCCGGCCTTCTTCCGCGTCAGCGGACGGAGCGTTGTCGTGTTCGGCAATGGCGACGAAGCCTATGCCAAGGCCCGCCTGTTGCGCAACACCGAGGCGGACATCGTCGCCTGCGTCTCCGCACCGGAAAAGGACTATGCCGCCTGGCTGGCCTTCGAAGGCATCGAGACCGTGCAGTCGGATTTCTCGACGGACCGGATTGGAGAGCAGATCGGCGGCGCTGTCATGGTGTTCGCCGCGACCGGCGACGCCGCGCTGGACCGGGCGATCGTCGCCGCCGCCCGCGCCAAAAAAATCCCCGCCAATGCGGTCGACCAGCCTGATTTCTGCGATTTCTACACGCCGGCCCTCGTCAACCGCGCGCCGGTCGCCATCGCCATCGGCACCGAAGGGGCGGGCCCGGTCCTCGCCCAGATGATCCGCGCCCGCATCGACCGGATGCTGTCGCCCTCGCTCGGCGCACTGGCACGCCTTGCCGCCGAGTATCGCGATGCCGCCGAGCGCCTGGTGCCGCGCGGTGTATCGCGCCGCATCTTCTGGCGCCGCTTTTTCTCCGCGGATGTCGCGAGCGCCGTCGATGCCAACGACATGGCCGCCGCCCGCCGTTCCGCCAATGCACTTCTGTCCACCCCCGGCCGCGCCCAGGGCCATATCTGGCTGGTCGGCGCCGGTCCGGGCGCCGAGGATCTTCTCACGCTGCGGGCCCAGCGCGTGCTGATGGAAGCCGATGCGATCGTCTACGACGCGCTGGTGCCGCAGGCGATCGTCGACATGGGCCGCCGCGATGCCGAGCGCCTGTCGGTCGGCAAGCGCAAGAACTGCCATTCGAAATCCCAGGACGAGATCAACAGGCTGCTGGTCAGGCTCGGCCGCGAAGGAAAGCGTGTCGTGCGCCTGAAGTCCGGCGATCCGCTCGTTTATGGCCGCGCCGGCGAGGAAATGGCCGCGCTCCGCGAAGCCGGCGTCAGCTACGAGATCGTGCCCGGCATCACGTCGGCCTTTGCCGCCGCCGCCGATTTCGACCTGCCGCTGACGCTGCGCGGCGTCGCCTCGTCGCTGATCTTCACCACCGGCCACGACCTGACCGGCGATGTCCTGCCCGACTGGGCAAGCCTTGCCATTTCCGGCGCGACGATCGCCGTCTATATGGGCCGCACGGTTGCGGCCTCGGTCGCCGGACGGTTGATGGACGCCGGCCTTGCGCCGGAAACCACGGTCGCGGTGATCGAAAATGCCAGCCGCGCCGACCGCCGGCTTTTCCACGGCGTTCTGCGGGAACTGCCGGATCTGGAAGCGCGCGACGATCTGTCCGGCCCGGTCATGGTAATCATCGGCGAAGCCGTCGCCGGTGCGAATTTCAGGAAGTCCGAACCGCTTTCCGCCGGAAAGGTTCTGGTTCGCGAGGAAGTGGGACTGTAAAAGATGACCGACAAGGTTCTGACCGCCAACCGCCTGTCCGACGGCATCGCCGTCTGGCTCGACGCGAATGGCCATTGGGTGGAAGACCTGCAGGACGCGATCGTCGCCCGCCATGCCGAGGCTGTCGCCTCGCTGGAGGCGATCGGCAAGCGCGATTTTGCCGAGAACCGGGTGGTTGACGTCGCCGTCGTCGAGGTGCAGGAGCAGGACGGAAAGCTCTGGCCGCTGCGCCTTCGCGAACGGATCCGTGCCCAGGGCCCGACCATGGAATATGCTGCCGGATATCGCGCCGCCGATCCGGCTTTTATCGCAGTCTGATACCGAAAGTTCGGGGAAGTCATGTACCGTTACGACGAATTCGACCACGCTTTTGTTTCGAGCCGCGTGGAGCAGTTCCGCGATCAGGTCGGCCGCCGCCTCGCCGGTGAACTGGCCGAGGACGCCTTCAAGCCGCTGCGCCTGATGAACGGCGTCTATCTTCAGCTGCACGCCTACATGCTGCGCGTCGCGATCCCCTATGGAACGCTGAACGGCAAGCAGATGCGCATGCTCGCCCACATCGCCCGCAAGTACGACCGCGGTTACGGCCATTTCACCACCCGCCAGAACATCCAGTACAACTGGCCGAAACTTTCCGACACGCCGGATATCCTGGCCGAGCTCGCAAGCGTAGAGATGCACGCGCTGCAGACCTCGGGCAACTGCATCCGCAACGTCACCGCCGACCATTTCGCCGGTGCCGCCGCCGACGAGGTTGCCGATCCCAGACCCTATGCGGAAATCCTGCGCCAGTGGTCCTCCGTCCACCCGGAATTCTCGTTCCTGCCGCGCAAATTCAAGATCGCCGTCACCGGCGCCGAGC
Source organism: Hyphomicrobiales bacterium (assembly GCA_900471605.1). GTDB lineage: Bacteria > Pseudomonadota > Alphaproteobacteria > Rhizobiales > Rhizobiaceae > Neorhizobium. The sequence goes on from UCEY01000031.1 coordinate 303,567, forward strand.
GCGACCGCGCCGCGATCCAGGTGCACGATATCGGCCTGCACCTGAAGAAGAACGAGGAAGGCGAGATCGGTTTTGCCGTCTATGTCGGCGGCGGGCAGGGGCGCACCCCGATGATCGCCAAGAAGATCAAGGACTTTCTTCCCGAGGAGGACCTGCTGTCCTACACGACCGCGATCATGCGCGTTTATAACCTCCATGGTCGCCGCGACAACAAGTACAAGGCGCGCATCAAGATCCTCGTCCACGAAACCGGCGCCGAGGAACTGGCCCGCCAGGTGGAGGAGGAATTCTCCCACCTTCAGGGCAGCGAGCTGAAGCTGCCGGACGCCGACATCCAGGCGATCGCCGCCTATTTCGCGCCGCCGGCCCTGGCCGACCGCGCCGAAGGCTGGCCGCAGCTTGCCGGCTGGAAGAAGCAGGACGAGGCCTTCGCCCGCTGGGTGGACCAGAACGTCAAGCCGCACAAACATCCCGACTATGGCATGGTGACCATTTCCCTGAAGCCGATCGGCGGCATTCCGGGCGATGCCTCCGACGTGCAGATGGACGCGATCGCCGACCTGGCGGAAGAGTTCGCCTTCGACGAGATCCGCATCAGCCACGAGCAGAACGTCATCCTGCCGCATGTGGCGCTGGCCGATCTCGAGCCGCTCTACCGGGCGCTGGTGGCGCAGAACCTGGCGACCGCCAATGCCGGCCTGATCACCGACATCATCGCCTGTCCCGGGCTCGACTATTGCGCGCTGGCGAACGCCCGTTCGATCCCGCTGGCGCAGGAAATCTCCTCGCGGTTCGGCGCGGCCGAACGGCAGGCGGAGATCGGCGAGCTGAAGATCAAGATTTCCGGCTGCATCAATGCCTGCGGCCATCACCATGTCGGCCATATCGGTCTCCTTGGCGTCGAGAAGAAGGGCGCCGAGCTCTATCAGATCACGCTTGGAGGCTCCGGGGATGAAAATACCTCGATCGGCGAAATCATCGGCCGCGGCTTCGAGCCGAACAAGGTGACCGACGCCGTCGAGACCATCGTCGATACCTATCTCGGCCTTCGTACGTCGAAGGAGGAAACCTTCATCGAGGCCTATCGCCGCGTCGGGCCACAGCCTTTCAAGGAAGCGCTCTATGGCGACGCCAAGGCGGGGGCTGCGTAAATGACCCGTATCTGGAGAGAAACCGGCTTCGTCGAGAACGACCCCTGGGTGATCGAGACCGAGGAGGTCAAGGCGACCGAGGACCAGAAGCCGCTGCTGCCGCTCGACGAGATGATCGCCCGGGCCGAGGAAAGCAACGATGTCGGCCTCGGCGTGCTGATCCGCCCGGCCGACGACGTACGCAAGCTGGAACCCTATCTCTACCGCATCGAGATCGTCGCGGTGGATTTCCCTGCCTTCAACGACGGCCGCGCCTTTTCGCATGCCTCGCTGCTGCGCGACCGGCTCGGCTACAGGAACGAGCTGCGCGCGGTCGGCGACGTGCTGATCGACCAGGTGCCGCTGATGCTGCGTTGTGGCATCGACAGCTTTTCGGTGAAGAACGCCACGGCGCTGAAGCGGCTCGAAGAGGGCCGGCTGCCGGGCATCGCCGAACATTACCAGCCGACGGCCCGCCACGCCGAAAAGGGCGAGGGCTATAGCTGGCGCCGCCGGACAGTGACCGCCTGAGGCCCCGGGAAGACCGGACAAAGGTGAGTTTCCCGCACATATTTTTCCGAAAGCTCTGCGACAAAGACACGCGGATGCCTTCAAATGCGGGGCCATATGGTATATTTCGCTTTTGCGAAAAACGACGAGACGAAGAGACTTCTTAGGACGGAAAGACGGGCAGGTATGAACGCTCCAGCAAAGACCGACGACTTCGTAGTGGCTGAGAACCAGGCGGCGGCCCCAGCGGCGGCAAAGATCCCGGACGGCGTTTATGCCGAGACGGTGCTTGCCGTCGAGCATTACACCGACCGCCTGTTCCGCTTCCGCATGACCCGGCCGGCGGGTTTCCGCTTCCGCTCCGGCGAGTTCGCGATGATCGGCCTGATGGTCGGCGACAAGCCGGTCTACCGCGCCTATTCGATCGCCAGCCCCGCCTGGGACGAGGAGCTGGAATTTTTCTCGATCAAGGTGCCGGACGGCCCGCTGACCTCGCATCTGCAGGCGATCAAGCCCGGCGACACGGTGTTGATGCGCAAGAAGCCGACCGGCACGCTGGTGCTCGACGCGCTGACGCCCGGCAAGCGGCTCTACATGTTCTCGACCGGCACCGGCATCGCGCCCTTCGCCAGCCTGATCCGCGACCCCGAGACCTACGAAAAGTTCGAGGAAGTCATCCTGACGCATACCTGCCGCGACGTCGCCGAGCTGAAATACGGCTTCGACCTCATCGAGGAGATCAGGAACCACGAATTCCTGGCGGAACTGGTCGGGGACAAGCTGAAGCACTACCCGACCGTGACCCGCGAGGAATTTTCCCACAAAGGCCGCATCACCGACCTGATCGAGAACGGCAAGCTGTTTTCCGACCTCGGCGTCCCGGCGCTCGACCCGGCCGTCGACCGCGGCATGATCTGCGGCTCCTCGGCGATGCTGAAGGACACCAAGGACCTGCTCGAAAAGGCCGGCCTCGTCGAAGGCTCCAACAACAAGCCCGGCGAATTCGTCATCGAAAGGGCGTTTGTGGGGTGAGAAGCGACGGCCTGCGGCCGGCAAAACGCTCCAGTGGAGCGTTTTGAGCTTCGAACGCCCTGAGCCCAAGCGAAGGGCCGGGGGGCGGTGCGTCACACTCCGCCCCGTCAAGACCTTGCCTCATCCGGCAAAACGCTCCAGTGAATCGATTGCAGTGACGAACGCCCTGAGCCCAAGC